>DQHW01000047.1 GCA_003524305.1 Anaerolineaceae bacterium | reverse complement strand
CACCCTTGGGCGCGTGCCGTGTCCGCTGGACGATGTCGTTTTGCAGGCATGTGGAAGCGATGCGGGTTGGCGTTAACGAGGACACAGCGCTGTGTCCCTACAAGACCCTTGATGCGGATTTGTGGACACGACACACGATAGCCATGGTAGGGACACGGTCGCGGTCTTTGCACACCCTTGGGCGCGTGCCGTGTCCGGCTGATGATGCCATTTTTCAGGCATGTGGAAGCGATGCGGGTAGGCGTTAACGAGGACACGACACACGATAGCCATTGTAGGGGCGCGGCGAGCCGTGTCCCCTTGGACGATGTCATTTTGCAGGCATGTGGACGCGGCGCGGATTAGCGTTAACGAGGACACAGCGCGCTGTGTCCCTACAAGACCCGCGATGCGGATTTGTGGACATGGTACATGATAGCCATGGTAGGGGCGTATTGCATACGCCCTAAATGACGCCATTATGCAGGCATGTGGACTCGAATATGGTTTGGCATTATCGTGGGCGTCCAACCGGACGCCGCTACCAGACCCTTGGTGCATATTTATGGACTGGATCAATTATTCAGTTTTTGTGATCAGATCGCGAATCTGCCACTGCATAGCCATATTAAAAACTTATTGAATAACTTACTATCTACCCTAACTATCTACCCCTTGACAATCTAGAACTTATATTCTATCATTCCATATCCCAATAGCGGTACGCTCAATTTATCGGTTTATTATCGGCTAACAGTTCTTTAAAAGCTGAATATATTGAACCATGCATTCACCAGACGATCACAGGGTATTCGAATCTCCAAAAAAAAGGTTCGAATACCCCTTACCATCAAAGTATTATGGTCGTGAAAATCCGGTTGCATTCAGCATCCCGAAAGACCGATCCGTTTGATTCGTTCCCGCATTTTTTTCAAAAAACGATTAATTACTAATTCTTCGAACCAGATCGGCAAAGGGAAATTATGCACACGACACACGATAGCCATGGTAGGGGCGCGGCGTGCCGCGCCCTCTGGACGATGCCATTTTACATTTATTTAGACGCGGTGCGGGTTGGCGTTAACGAGGACACAGCGCGCTGTGTCACTACAAGACCCATGATACGGATTTGTGGACACGGCACATGATAGCCATGGTAGCCCTCTGGACGATGTCATTTAGCAGGCATGTGGACGCGGTGCAGGTTGGCGTTAACGAAGGCGCATGCAATGCGCCCCTACCAGACCCGCGATGCGGATTTTTGGACTGGAGAAAATATTTGACTTACTCATTAATATTCCTATAATTATCTGTGGGGTAAGTATTCCAACTTCTTACTGGTTGATAAAGAATTTAATCATTGATAATAATCAAATTGCTGGAGGGGATATGTCTATAAGATTTCGAAAATCCATTAAGCTTATGCCTGGTGTTCGAGTAAATTTCGGTGCCAAGAGCGGAAGTCTAACTGTTGGCCCACGGGGAAGTTCTGTTAGTTTCGGTAGTCGAGGAGTCTATAGCAATGTAGGAATAACTGGAACCGGAATCAGTTATCGAACAAAAATAGGTGGAAGTCAAACTCAAAACCAAACAAGAACTCAATTAAATAGAAACAACTCAAATATTGTTCAAATGAGTCTATCTTTAGCCTTACGAGATGACGGAAATGTTATTTTTAAGGATGATAAAGGAAACCTACTACCCGATCATTTTATAACTCAAGCAAAAAAACAGAATAAAGAAGTACTATTTAATTGGCTGGAAGAAAATTGCGCTGAAATCAATCAGAAAACTAGTGATCTTATCAATATTCATCTCACAACACCTTCACCTGACACTGAAATTACATTTACATCTGTACCTTATGAAGTAATTCCTCCTGTTGAGCCATCTAGCATTTTTCCTGAGCTAATGCCAACACCACCGATACCAAAACCCTACGGCTTTTTTGCTAAACGATTTGCATTTTTTCGAAACCAAGTAGATAAGAGGAATTCTAAGAAACAAATAGATTTTCAAAACGCAACAATTCGATGGCATGAGCATAAAAAGGTTTTTGAAGCGGATTACGCAGAAAAATTAAGTGAGTATCAAAAGAATTTTTCAGATTTTCAGATTGCAAAGAACTATTTTGATGGTGAACAAGAAAAACGAAGGAAATTCATTGAAGAAGATAGACTTAAGGACCCTCTTGCTATGCAAGAGTTCTTAACTGAATCTTTACAATCCATAGTTTGGCCAAGAGAAACAAACATCTCTTTTGAGGTCTCAACAGATGGCAGGCAGGTTATGCTGGACGTTGATTTACCTGAAATAGAGGATATGCCAAAACAACAAGCTATCGTAAGCAAAAAAGAGTTCCGAATTCTTTACAAAGATATTTCAGAAACCCAAAGTAGAATAAATTACTACACTCATATCCATGCCATAGGTTTCAGAATACTAGGTGAAGTATTTATGGCATTACCAACAATACGTGAGGTTGTTTTGTCTGCTTATTCTCAAAGGACAGACAAAAAGACTGCAAAGATCGTTGATGAATATTTAATTAGTATTAAAGTCGTCAGGGGAAAATGGGAAAGTATTGATTTCAATAATCTAAAATACGTTGATGTTGCCGAATGTTTTGAGATGTTTGAGCTAAGACGTAAAGCAACAAGAACCGGAGTTATAACACCAATTGAACCATTTTAAAATAGCTAATAATATTAGATTTTCCTATTTGATAAAAAGAGGGATTATGGATGGCCAATTTTTTAGCGAATACTATAAAAATGATTTTTTGAATCAACAGATATTACACGATAAATTATCAACACCAGATGATTTTGTGAGAGAACTTGACTCTGTCCCCTTAACAACATGCTTATTAATTGCAAAAGATAATTTACAGGATTTTGAAAAGGAAATATTAAAATATAATCAAGCTTTATTGGATTTTCAAAATAAAATACATACGGCACAACGATCAAACAATTTTCAGCTATTTCAAACCTATTCACCGCAACGAATAATTTTGAATACAAGTGGTTCTGCTACCTATTCCACCATTCCTTCAATTGAGATAACGCCTAATATGGGTGGGGCATTATCTATGGAGGATTATAAAAATTCAATGATAGGCTTTCAGGCAAGTGATTATCATTTTTCAGGTAACTGTATCATTCCTACTAAGGATGATGTAAATTTTAGAGATATCGTGGTTTATATGCGCCTTTACAGCTATCTGGCGGTTTTTGGAACAATTCTTGACCGTTTTTCATGTGAAATCAACAATTTTTACAATTTAGGCATTCCTAATATTGATTGGATTCAATTAGTAAAGAAAATGAGTGACAACAAAAATAATCCTACAAAAGTTATCGAAATCGAAAATGAAATAATAAATTATGAAAATATCAATGGTCGAAAAATACTAAAACACCGAAATCGATTTGTCCATGATGGTTACGCAAAGATTTCTGTAACACCCACATTATCAGATGGTTGGAAAATATACCTTCGCGAAGATCCGAGAAATATTAGTAGTCCATTTTCTTTTGATGTAATTCAAGAATTACCCCTCTCTTTTAATCACCTGTTGTCTTTTGTAAACAATTCTTATGGAATTCTTTCATCAAAAATTGATGTTGATGGCCAACCGCCTTGGTAATAAAATCGGCTGTTTGGTAATAATTATTGTGTTAAACCTCACTAATTAAACCATTTTTTAGTTATCTTCTACCCATTTTTTTACAAACTTTATATATTCGGAAATTGGTAGTTCTAATAAATCTTTTTCAGAAAACCCTTTTCTAATGAAAGAAGTATCTAGTTCAGATAAAAAGTCAGTATATTTATACCAAATACCTGTTGGTCCTGTAATGTCCTCGACTCCAACAGTTTCATGAAACCATTCACGTAAAACTTTTACAAGTTGGGTTTCCACATTATTGTGTGACTTAATATCGCAACCAGCCAAATCTGATAATGCCTTTTGATAGTCATACTTCTCCGAACAAAGTATTAAAATTTTCTTCTCTTTATTGTCAGCAGAATAACATTTATTTCCAAAATCCATGCCTAATTCAAATGGCATATTTAAACGAAAAAACTCCCCTTTTTTAGTTGCTTTTATTCTACTTAGGTCATGAATACCAAGTTCTGAAGCCGAAATCAATTCAGTGATTTTACTAATACGTGTTTGACTAGAATCCGACTTTTCAAGAGTTAATTTTGGAACATACCCAATAAATATTATTGTAAAAATTAACACTCGAAGAAGAGATCTGAATTCATTATCAAAAGGGCAATTAATAAAAACATCTTTTTTACCCATTAATTTGTATCCTTCGGCGGGTTTGGATCCTTTCCATGACTATCGGAATGTTGTATAGTGCCATCTTTTTTGTGAATTACTAATTCTGAATTTTGATTCTTACTAATTTCCCTTGCATATTCTACAGCTGGTTCTTTAGTTTCAAAATTCTTGGATGCTTTTTCACCCCCACCCTTCTTTACACTCCATCCGCCATCAGGATTTGGAACAACATGATGTGTTTTCCTAGCCATTTTTCCTCCGTTTGTACAATTATATACCTTTTCAATCTTGCAACCTTAATCACCATACTGATATAATACCAGCATAGGCAGTGACGGAGGAAAGTAGGCCGGACGAAACTGACAGAGATTCGGGTATTAGTTGAGAGCCCGTTCAGTGAAAATCGGGTGAAGTTCCCTCTTGAGCCGTTCCAGGGAAGAGCCGAGAACCGAGAGTAGAGAGCAGAGAACCGTAAAACCTTTACTCGATCCACGGCTGAGTAGTTGGAACCGTAATCTCAACGTTATAAGGGAGACCGACAGAATGAACGTCGGAACAAGAGGGCCGCTTGGCGGCCAAGCCGGGTGGTACCGCGGGAAATGTCTCCCGTCCCGTTTTAAGGGATGGGTGTATTTTTTTAATGAGCAGGAGATGAAAATGGCAGAAGAGAACGTGCTGCAAGAACTGGAAGATGCTCTGGCCAAAGGGCTTGAAGATTTAAAGTCGGTGGCCGCTGAAGAGGCTCTGCTGGTCTGGCGCAATCAATATCTTGGCAAGAACACGGCCATCACGCAGGCTTTCCAGGCGATGGGCAAGCTCTCCGCGGAGATGCGTCCGCAGGTGGGGCAAGCCGCCAACCGCGTCAAGGTGGCGCTGGAGGCTGCTTTGGCCGAGCGCAGCGAGAGCATTAAAGAGTCCGCGTTGGCGGCGTCGATCGCCAGCGAAAAACTGGATGTGACCCTGCCGGGACGTCCGCTCACCCCCGGGCGGCTGCACCCCGATACGCAGATGCTGCGTGAACTTTATCGCGTCTTCGGCGAGATGGGCTTTCAGGTTTACCGTTCGCGCGAGGTTGAAACGGACGAGTATAACTTCCAACTGTTGAACTTCCCCGTGGGGCACCCCGCCCGCGATATGCAGGATACTTATTTTGTAGAGGCCGGTGAGCGCGGCGACAATCCTATTGTAATGCGCACACACACCTCCCCGGGGCAGGTGCGTTCGATGCGCGAGTATGCGGCCACCAACCCCGAGAATCCGCCTGCCATTCGCCTGGTGCTGCCGGGCATGTGCTACCGCTACGAGCAGACGGACGCGCGCCACGAGACGCAGTTCGACCAGATCGAAGGCATTGCGGTGGGCGAAGGCATCACCTTCAGCAATCTGAAGGCCACGCTCTCCGACCTGTCCCGACGCCTGTTCGGGCAGAACGTGCGTACGCGCTTCAGGGCGAGCTACTTCCCCTTCACCGAACCCTCCGCGGAGTTCGATGTGGAGTGTTTCCTCTGCCGCGGCAAAGGCTGCGCGGTGTGCGGCGGCGGCTGGCTTGAGATCGGTGGCTGCGGCATGGTGAACCCCAACGTGCTGCGCAACGGCGGCTACGACCCCGAACGCTACAGCGGTTTCGCCTTCGGCCTCGGTCCGCAGAGGATTGCCATGCTGAGATACGGCATCAATGACATCCGCTATTTCTGGGAGAATGATCTGCGGTTTTTGGAGCAATTCTAAAAGAGCAGAGAGTAGAGAACTGACACCTCTCGCAAAGAGCGCTCGGGTGCGCAAAGATCGCGGATTAGAGAACCGTCAAGAACAAATTACAAGAGCAGAGAACAGAAATTAGAGAACCGTAAAGTTCAATTGAGATATGGAAGAAAATTTAGAGTAATTAGAGCTATTGTTTTTTACGATTCTCAGTTCTCGGTTCTCGGCACTCGATATAAGTTAACGACTAGATATACACGAATCATGGAGTGAATATGCGAGCCCCCTTATCCTGGATTAAAGAGTTTGTTGACATTGACCTTCCGCTGGCGGAACTGGCGCACCTGATCACGATGGCCGGCATGGAAGTTGAGGAAGTGAAGATCATCGGTCTGCCCATGCCCGCGCCCGGCACGCTGGATGCCAAGGTGACCGGTTTGGAATGGGATCGCGAGAAGATCGTGGCCGCCTCGATCAGCGAGGTGCTGCCCCACCCCAACGCGGATCGCCTGACGCTGTGCAAGCTGTTTGACGGCGAACGCGAACACCTGGTGCTAACCGGCGCGCCGAACCTGTTTGAATTCAAGGGCATCGGTCCGCTTGCGAAGCCGCTGATGGTTGCCTATGCGAAGGAAGGCGCCCAAATCTACGACGGACACGCCGAAGGTCTGGTGCTGACCACGCTCAAGCCCGCCAAGATCCGCGGAGTGGATTCCTACTCGATGGTCTGCTCCGAAAAAGAACTGGGCATCTCGGAAGAACACGAGGGCATCATGTTCCTCGCCGACGACGTCAAAGCCGGCACGCCGCTGGCCGACGTATTGGGCGATGCGGTGATTGAGGTGAACCTGCTGCCGTCGTTTGCGCGCTGCGCATCCATTTTAGGGTTATCGCGAGAGATCGCAGCTATCACCGGCAAACCGCTCAAACTGCCCAAATGGGATGAGCAGCCCCCCGCCGGCAAAGCGGATTTCTGCACCATCGAAATAACCGAGCCGAAGAATAATCCGCGCTTCACCGCGGGACTGGTGCGCAGCGTCAAGGTCGGCCCCAGCCCCGAGTGGGTGCAGCGCCGTTTGAAGATGTACGGCATGCGCGCCATCAACAACATCGTGGATGCCACCAACTACACCATGATCGAACTGGGAGAACCGCTGCATGCCTTTGACTATGACAAACTCGTGAGACGTGCCGTCGGCAAACCGGTGAAAATCATCACCCGCGCGGCAAAAGCAGGTGAAAAAATCACCACACTTGACGGCATTGAACGCAAGCTGGACCCCTTCACCACCCTGGTGTGCGACGAAGCGGGTTCGCTCTCAATCGCCGGTATCATGGGCGGCGAAGAAACCGAAGTGAGCGATGAGACCACCAACGTGCTGCTGGAAGGCGCCGTATGGAACATGATCAACATCCGCAAGACGGCCAAGGCGCACAACCTGAACTCTGAAGCCTCTTACCGCATGTCGCGCGGGGTGCACCCGGCCATGGCCGAACGCGGGCAAAGACGCTGCCTCGAATTCATGCGCACCTGGGCGGGAGGCGAAGTGGCCCCCGGATTGGTGGATGCCTATCCGCTGCCGGCGAAAGACCCGGTGGTGGAAGTGACTGAAAAAGACGTCAAACGCCTGCTGGGCATCGACATCCCGGCTTTGAAGATGGCCGAACTGCTGGCAAGACTCGAATTTAAAGTGGAAGTGAGCGGCACATCCGTCAAGGCTACCTGCCCCGACCACCGCCTGGATATCAACGAGGGCGTGGTGGGCAAGGCCGACCTGGTGGAAGAGATCGCCCGCGTCTACGGCTATGACAACATCCCCGAAACGCGCATGGCTGACACTCTGCCGCCGCAAATCGGCAACCCCGTGCTGGTGAAAGAAGAGCGCGTGCGAGACCTGTTGGTGGCGCTGGGCTTGCAGGAAGCCATCAGCTACAGATGGTCCACGCCAGAGCGGGAGGCGAAACGCATTTCGCCTGACGCCGAGCAGGATAACAAACCCTATGTGAAAATTGCCAATCCGCTGGCCTATGAAAAAGGATTTTTGCGCCACAGTGTGCTGGCCAGTGTGCTGGATGTGGCCGAACATAATTCGCGCATTAGAGAACGTTTAGCCTTCTTTGAAGTTGGTCCGATCTTCTTATCTGGTGAAGACCCGAGCGGTCTGCCGGATGAGTTAAAGCGCCTGGCAGTGGTGCTTGCCGGAGCGCGATCCGCGGTTGGATGGCAGGCTGCAGATACCGGCGCCATGGATTTCTACGACCTGAAGGGCGTGGTAAACGGTCTGCTGCAGGGCTTACGTCTGGACGGCGTCAGCTATGTCTCTGCTGAACATCCCAGCTATCACCCGGGCAAGTGCGCCAAGGTGTTGGTGGGCGACAAGCAGATTGGTGTGATGGGCGAACTGCACCCCAAGGTGAAGGGCAATTATGACTTCCCCACCACGTTCAAGGCGCCGGTGCAGGCGGCCGAGTTTGACCTTGACCTGCTGCTCGAGCTGGTGCCACCGCTCTACCAGACGGTGGATGTGCCGGTATTTCCGCCGGTGATCGAGGATCTGGCATTTATTTTAGATGAAGAGCTGGCCGCCGAAAAAACCGAAGCGCTGATCCGTCAGACTGGCGGCAAACTGCTGGCGGATGTAAAGCTGTTCGATATCTTCCGCGGCGAGCAGATTGGCGCGGGCAAGAAGAGCCTGGCTTATAAACTGACCTACATCGCCCCCGACCGTACGCTCGAGGCGGCAGAAGTATCCGCGCTGCGCAACAAGATCATCAAGCGCATGGAGTATGAGTTTAAGGCGAAGTTGAGGGGGTAAAATCAGTGATTAGTAATTAGGGATTAGGAAGTGCAGAGGCCACCGGTTGTCGGCGGCCTTTGTTGTTTGTATAAAGTGTCAAAAGGCCACCTTGACAAGGGTATTAAGCAACCTTGTCAAGGTGGCCTTGATTCCATTCCAACTACTGCTTCGCTTTCTTTAAGGCTTCTTCCTGGATATGTCTATGCGTGCCGTCGCAGAGGGGTTTCTTGCCGGATTCACCGCAGTTGCATAGGGTGACACGGTTGCGGGTTTCGAAGGGTTTTCCATCAGAGCGCTCGACGGGGATGTAGCCTGTAGCCCACAGCGAGCCCTCAATGGGGCCTTCAGAGGTAATCTCGGTGGTAACGGCGATCTGCACGGGATAATCCGCTTCGATGTCTTCGCTGTCTTTATCCATGGCGTAACTATAGGTGCCGGAGGGGCAGCGGTCGATCATGGCCATGATCTCGGCGCGGACCTTGGGTTCAGCGGTATCCGCGATCATCTTCTTGATGTTGGTGAGGCGGTTGCCGCAGAAACCCGAATCCATGCACAGGGTGAAATCGGATTTCACCACGATGCCAGTGCCGCCTTCTTTGATTCTTTGGCGGTCAACGAAGTTGTCAGTGGGCGCTTTTTCGGTGCCGTCAAAATCGCATTCGCAGTGGGTGCTGTCGCAGAAAGGCTTATCGTGCGAATGTCCGCAACGGCAGAGTTCGTAAGGGCCTTCGGTCTTGAGTACTTCGTCGGTCTTCCAGTTTAACGGTTCGCCATACTCAGAGACAATCTGGGTCTTGTGCACCAGCGGAATCTCGCCTTCCACCAAGTATGGGCCGAAGGATTGAACCTTGATTGTGCCTTTAGTGGTTTTCTTTTCGGTCATGCTTACTCCTGGTAATTGCCAAGACAGGCAAAAATGCGGTCAATATCCATCTCGGTGAATTTTTCATAGGCTTCGGAAGCGCCAAGGTTCTCGTCCAATTGTTCGAGGCGGGTGGCGCCGGTGATGACGCTGGAGATTTCCTTGCGGCGCA
>DQHW01000012.1 GCA_003524305.1 Anaerolineaceae bacterium | reverse complement strand
GGTACGCCCGCCCCAGCAGCAGCGCGCCATGCACCACATTCTGCGGCGGCACCGCGTGCGTGATGTCGGCGATATGGACGTCCGGCGCAATCCCCCAGATCACGCCCTTCATCACGCCAACAAATTCATCTTGCAGACCAAAGTCGGTGAGCAAGGTAATTACAGTCCGGGACATACCCNNTAGAAAACGAATGAAACGAATGGCTCAACTATTGGTATTTTTTTGCCTAAATGTGGCGGTGTGCTACAACGGCACTCTACAGGTGGGGGTCAGGGTATTCGTATTCGTTTCGTAAAAAAAATTAGAAACGAATAATTCAGGCTGCGATAGAGACAGGTTGTTAAGGTGCAAGATGGCATAAATATAGGATAAATGTTCTAATCTGTCAAGCGACAATAGGAATTTCGCATTCCAACGGATTGCAAAACATAAAGCTCAGGCAAAGGGGGTTGTTTTGTCCTTGCGAGGAACGAAGCAATCTGCGCTAACCGGCAATGGCACTGGGCTCAGGACCAGGTCGCTGGTTGAGCGAGGTGGATTGCTTCCCTGCGCTCCGCTCCGGTCGCAATGACAAAAGGCGGGAGCTATGATAGGGCGGCGCGCTCGGTCTATGACTGGCGCGATCAAAGCACGAATTTATAAATTAATATAAACTTTCACTTGCCCTGTTTTTTTATTACCCATACAATTACGATATTTGGTAAATATGATAACAAATGTATTGAGATAGGTGGGATAAGTACCAAGGCTAAGAACTCTTAGCCAGGACGGTTTGTTCAATTTAGGTTGTTCGTGGACTTCACCCCAAAAAATGGACAGTGAGTTAAGACACTTTTCTAACGTTTTGCTCAAACTCCATTGGGTTTATCTCTAGCCGACGCACCGTTGGATAATTTAATTTTTGTATTGTAAGGTTAATAATCAAAAGATGAGTACAAGGCAAAAGAAATTCATCCTATTGATAAAATTTTTATTACTCGTCGCAATAACGAGCGTTATTTTCTTCAGAGTTACCTTTGGACAAGCTATTGACAGAGAAAGCACAATTTGGGTATTGCGTCAACCACCATTTGAAATTATACCAAGCATTGATGGATACCCTTATTTCATACCTTGGGTGGAGACTGTTGCATGGGGAGGAAGTAATAAAAATATAATATATGTGGGAAACATTGATTCAGCAAACGATTCGGCTATACCCCATGGAATTTATAATAGCACGGATTATGGTTTAACGTGGCGGTATTTAGGAGCGGTTGATGAAAAGGAAGATATACATACAATAGTTGTCCATCCAACAACACCAAATATAGTATTTGCAGGTTTTAATCAGACATATTATCAAGGAGGTATTTATCGTTCAGAAGATGGTGGGGAAAGTTGGATAAATGTACTACCAAAGCTTACCATTTTTGATATAGAAATAGACCCTACCAATCCTAACGTAGTGTATACAACCACAATTGCAGGTCAAACAGGTGGTATTACTGGGACTTATAAAAGTATGGATGAAGGGAAAACCTGGAAATTAATTTCATCTTCTTTTTTCCATGATCTTGCAGTTCATCCAACATCTCCAAATATAATATTTGGAGCACGCAGATTTTCAACCAACCCATCGGAAGGTATTTATCGAAGTGACGATGCTGGAAAAACGTGGTCTCAAATTTCAAGCATTCAGGAAAACCGCATCATCATCAATAATTACAATCCAGATCAAATGGTTATTTTTGGAGCTGATTATTACGGAATTTGGAGAACAGACGACGGCGGTCTCAATTGGCACAGTATAAATTCGAACCTTCCTTACACTGTAGCCCCTATTACCATACAGAGCGCTATATTTGACTCAATGGCTCCAAACACTATTTGGATTGGATCAAAGTATGAAGGAATGTATGTATCCTATGACAGTGGCAATCATTGGCAAGAGGCATCAGATGGCCTCCCATTTATGAATATGAGCATTTACGGCCCTCAATGTACATCAAGCGACATATCACACGGAAGGCTTGTTATAACATGTAGTGGGCGATTATTTGTTCAATATTTATTCTATAATATATATTTGCCAATTATTGTGAGGTAAAGATTTATTAAATTTGGTCGCCCTGGTCCTCACCCAGGCTGTCCTATGAAAGCCCACGCGCGATCATCAAAAAGACCCGGTGAAATGCCGGGTCTTTTTGATGGTTCTATTTAGTGTGGTAACTTTTCTATGGCAGTTGATTAAGATTAGTGTAGTATGCCCCGTAACCAGCAGGTTTTGCGAGGACATCCCATAGATGCTCACCGCCAACAGTACCTTGACTCAAAATTACCTCAAACTGTCCCCAGATACAATATCCGCCGTTCTCCAATGGGGTGTAATCAGCGCCACAACCCCCTACCCAAACGATTTTGTAAATCCAGGTTTCACCCGAAGAGCCGCCTGTAAACATGCCATTTGACATGTTGCTTGTCCAAGCGTTGTACGGTGGGTTCTTCCAATCCTCAGCATTGCCACGGTCCCATTCAGCATTCCATTTCATTACCAGCTTGTCATTCCACCAATTTCCAGCGTATGCTGGACACCAAGCGCCCGTGGGATCTTGCTCCAAGCACCAACTGCCATATGTGCCACTGAATATGCGCGCAGTGCGGTTGTAGCCAAATTCGTCAAATCCGTTGTCTGCAGCAGAGCCAGTGACATTACCAGCTTCATCAAAACCNNGTTTCTAAGTGGTATCGTTTTATTCCCATCACCCCCTTTCTGACCTGACTTAACACTCAATAAAAACAAAAACCAGCCAATATATGGCCGGTTTCGCTGCTGGCTCCCCAAGACTTTCCCCTGATTCGAGGGTAAGCGACCAAAATAAGGTCCTGGTTCATCGCCTCCATAAAGGACACGAATATTCAATTGTTTGGTTATTCGAATGGGAAAACTATCAGTAAGAATTAATTGTAGTGTACACCAATTTTGTCAGAGTTCAATTGATTTTTTCTCAGAAGATTCCAAGAAATAATGACCCACCGGTGGTGGCGTATTGGATCGCACCGGTCTCCTGACCGTGTGCGCCCGCTGACCGCAGGCCTCCCCTGATCGCACCGGTCTCCTGACCGTGTGCGCCCGCTGACCGCAGGCCTCCTATTATTCAGACAGTGTGCGCCTGCTGACCGCAGGCCTCCTATCATTTTTCATCTATAATCATCCCATGGATCGGTACCGCATCACTGACGGCATGGGAGTTTACTTCATCACCTTCACCATCGTAGATTGGCTGCCTGTATTTGTGGATGAAATCCCGATTACCGCACTGATCGACAGCCTGAAATATTGCATTGCACATAAAAATTTACGCGTCAATGCATATGTCA
>DQHW01000029.1 GCA_003524305.1 Anaerolineaceae bacterium | reverse complement strand
TGGTTTAAACATGCGTTGATTCCTTTAACTATTTAATTGTGAAGAGATATATTTTTGACTACTTAATGGTTCTCTTCTTGAGATAGGTCAAGCGTATCATTCCAGTAGTTCAATTGCAATATACCAATATCGGTAGGTTAATAACCTGAAAACCTATCCATATCGATAGGTTTCAGCAGATCACAGAATTCCGTCCTAACAATGTAGGGCTCGAAAAGTTATTTCTATAATTAGTTACCTTCGACCTCAATCCGATCAATCAGGACTTGTGAACCATTGTAATCAGGTACATTGCTGAACAATGTTCCATAAAGATGCACGATCTTACCAGTGTCACAAAGAGCTTCGATCTGCACCTTTACATCTGCGTTCATTGAATTAATACCAAAGTTGATATATTCCAGCCCCAAGTCCTGTCGCTCAAAGAAGTCGTCATATTGTGCGCCAGTAGGAGTACTCTTGATGACACCCCACCAATCGGCAATCGGTTCTGAAGTACCAGGTGGCATGTAGCCGCCACTTGCTTCTATGGTTGCCTCAACGGTCGTGGCGGGTGTCGGGCTTTGTTGTGATACAGGGCCACACTCTCCCCTGAAATATGCCCACTCGTCACAGGTGCTGCCATTCGGAAAGACACATACTCCAGATTGACTGCCATCTACGGCAGTACGAATTTCGAGTTTGTTACCATTCTGCTCGCAATAGACTGAGGCAGGATTTGGTATACCCGCCTGAGGATTTTCCGTCGCAGGTTTATCAGATATTACCTGAGTCTGAGTTGTTGAACATGCAGTCAATGTAATTAAAACGATTATTGCTGTTAGGATCCTTTTCATTATTTTCTTCTTTCTGTTTTACTAGTTTTTATTTTTTTCATCTTCAAACCTAACGACGTTCAAAAATATAGAATTGTTCCTTTGAACAAGATGTTAGTGCAGAGAATTTCACCATTCCCGTGTTATTTTCATATGAAAAAGCAAAAGCGTATCTGGTTAATGTTTCGAATACCCTGACGGGTACAATGTCCACTCACGGTTACTGTTGAAAAAGATTGGTAGGAGGTCCAGTAATAGGAGTTAATGATTGAGATTAGTTTTTGGGTATTATTCTTTATCATTTCAATTTCCCAAAAACATTTTCCGTTCTGGATTTATTTTCACCTTATAGTTATTAATAGGTGGTTCATTTTAATACTTTTTAAATCGTTAGTTATTGTACTTAGTTGATATCTTCAGACCTGTTAAAGCTTCTCTTTCAAATAATTGATTGAGAATAATGAAGAAAAATCCAGTAACCATATTTCTATCATTTTGATATGGAAGAAAACTCCAATAACAATCCTTCAAAGAAATTTTTTGTATGGGCATAGAAAGTTTCAGTGTTCCGGAAGAATTACAAGATGTTCCAGTTTTCTTAACTCTTTCAAAAGTCGACTTTATGTCTGTTTTTGAGAAAAAATTATAAATCTCCCTTCCAACAAAAAATGATAAGTCTTTGTTGCAAATTTTAATAAACGACCGGTTAATCCAAACAATATTGAATTGTGGATCAAGAAAAAATATATATGTTTTAAAATCAATCCGACTATTTTGTTTTTTATGTTCCATAATACAAAAAATTGTCCTATAAAGAGATGGGTAACATCGGTCATGGGTCGCTCCTAGTTACATTCAAAACCTAATTGGTTCAAATCCTAAGTTACATTTTCTGAGGTTTCCAGATCAAAACTACGACAAGTGCAATTATCAGAAAATATAAACACTCAAGCCAGTTATCGAGAGGAGACCGGGTTATCCCAGATGACAACACTTGGGCAGCGTATATATATAACCAGTGAAAAAAGCGATAAAACATATCCGGTCAGCAATAGAGCTACTATCCGCTGGTCTTGGTGCTATGACGCCATTTACCTGAGACTGAAGACAACATCAGCCACGGTTCGATGATAAGGTTTATGATTGCGTGCGCAAAAATACATGGTCCTAAGTTCCGCCCGCCCATGAGATAGATAATAGCCAAAAGTATGCCTAAAATGGATGTTGAGAGAATGGCCGGAAATGTAAACTTGATGTCACCCTTGAAAAGAATCCATGCGGTGTGGGCTAACCCAAAAGCAAAGCCGGAAATGATAATCTGGAGAATGAGACCTACATCTCTTGCCATGAGCATATCCATCAGCCAACGCCTAAAAAAGACTTCCTCAACAATGCCCCCGACTAGTGCTGCGAGAATTCCCACAAGTTTGAAAAGCGAAATTTCCTTTTGTTTGGTTAATACTAAAGGAATGACTCTCATGGTGTAAAAAACATAGGCGATCGCTACAACCATAGCAAGCACCCAAGCCAAAGGGGGAGCGAATAATCCTCTCTCAAAGCCAAGATTTTGAAAAAGCGGGATTGGACGCCAAAATATGCTCATTGCCAGTGGACTGAACATAAATAATGCGGTCATGCTCAAAATCAACGCTGTCTTCGTTCGATCACTCATATCAATCTCCTGTTTTTTTCCTCTAAATAGTGACGCAATAGTAAAACAATTACGGTTTTTGCTAATCCACATGCTCAATAAGCTTCTTCAATCTACCAGAGGGGAAGCTCTTTACATTGGCATAGTACTTTTTTCTAATGGCAGGTATCCTGGTAAGCAACATTAATATTGGAGTCAGCATCCTGATTTTGTAGTCTTTATGCGGAAAGTCAAACAAGCCATGTTTCTTAAAATATCTGTAATCTGCCTGCCAAAGAGGCCGAAGTCTTCCCCAAATGTCGTCTCTAAAAACCTTATGCCCTCCCACAGCCAGAAAGTTCAGCGGTTTGAGGTATCCTTTTTCAGCACAAACGACTAAACGGCGGGCAAAACTTTGCAGCAAAGCATCAATCTCTGCCGAGTTCTCACACTCATCAGTAATGATGTCGACGTGATTGGCATATTGTCGAGCCGTAGACGAGGCTTCGAGGATCTGAATGAGATTTGAATTTTGTCGAAGTGGCCCTGAAATGATATATCCCAATTGTTTCCCGGCAAGAGACGGTGTATGGTTCCAAAAGTAAGCCCGGTCATAGAATGTTTTCCACATGGAGGATAAATACCGGCCTTTGACCGTCCCCGCGAAGACGATCATATCCGCGGTTCTCACGCGCTGGTTATAAAAACTGGCAAACCCGTCTTGATAGACACAGTTGTAATCATATCCACACTGCATGCAACCTAGACATGCACCTCGAATATCGACATCTTTTAAATTAATCACCTCGATCTCGCTAGCATAAGATTGCTTGAATCGGGCAATCATCTTCCCCAGGTTGCTATTGCTGTCATTCGTGTCTGTCAAGACCAGGATCTTTTTCCCTTTCGTGTCAACCCTCGTTTCTGGCTCGGTCGGCTGGTACGCAAAATCACTGAACGCAAGTGGGTTGAAAAGCTTTGAGGTTGCGGCTTGCTCTCGAATAGCCTTGATGAAACCCTGAGCGAAAATTAGTATCTCCCGTCTTCGCCCCTCTTTCATCATGTCGATGATATCCAAAGAGATGGCATCAACAAATTTCATTCTTAAATCTTCACAGACGGCTCGCATGTAATTATGGGCGGTATGGTCATAGAAATGGATGGATGTGGTTATTACAGCGGCATACTTATTCTCAAAAGCACCTTCCATCCCCCTCTCAGAAACCAGTTCGATGAACCGCATATACTGAGCGGGAACACACAGCACCCAAAGACCGAAAGACCACAGTACCCCGTCAGCAGTTCGGATTTCATCAATGATTTCCTGAAAGACTTTCTGGTCTTTCTCTATCTTTTTTATTTGTTGAGATACGTGGATAATTCGAAAATCATGTTGGGGGAAATGCTTTTGAATGTATGCAACGTATTGTATGGTAATGCTGTCTTCACCTTTTGGGCTTCCGTTCAAGACGATTATTTTCATTCTCTTAATTCCTTACTCAATTTGACGTTAGTAGACCACGGATTATTAGTATTCCTGTTTGGCGGCAGATCCCGTTGACACAAACCTTGTTTCTATACCATGCTGTCGTCAGCCTTGCTTGAAGGTTTTTGATTTCTGAATGTTTCTATCAACCCCAAAGTTGACATGAATGCAACGCTGGCCAGTAGATACGATCCACTTCCAATGCAAAACAAGATGAATAACCATCAAGATTGTGCACAGTACCCCAAAGACGACATGGAGGCGATCTGGCATCCTTACAAGGTAAACCTGGTCGCCATAGTGGAGTACCCATGCGATTACTCCAAAAGCATTGGTGGCGATAAAAGTAAGCCACATTATGCGATCAATAACGCGATTTGCGCGCACTTTGTTGGGCATCTCATCGAGGCGACGTCCACGCAAGGCTTTGAGCCAATCCCAATGCCAGATAATGTGCCAGGCAACTCCAGCTAGCCCCACCACCCCAAAAGAGATATGGGCAGCTACCCATTCGCGGCGGGAAAACCCTAGAAAAACACTTGCCAACTGGTGGGGGATGGCGAGCCAAAGCAAGAAGCCAGTAATGACCGTTATGAGCAAAGCCATAAAGATGGTCACATCGAGCCAGAAATTACGTTTTGTAGTCTTCATTATTGTTTCCTTAAGGTCGGTGCTCGATCCACAGCTTAAGTAACTGCCCAACCAATCATTACTAAAAAAGCTACAGCGCAGAAGTAATGATTTGTAATCCGTACGGAACAAGCGAAACTGCCATCATGATGGAAGCACTCAGATTTATGATTTCAACACCATCGGGAGTAGCCATCAACAATGCGCCGATCAAAAACAAAATACTTTGCCAGGGAGAGAGAGTATGAGTCTTGAGCAAGGCGATGGCTTGAATGGTAAAACCGATGGGTAGAAAAACAATTCCCCAAAGCAGTTTCAACCAACCTTTTCTTGTAAATAATGTCATTACGCCCGGCATGATTTGTTCGAAAGTTTTTTCTGGTAGAGTGTCGAATGCGCTCATGGTCAGGCACAGCGCGCCTTTATCCACTGCCAGAAAAATTGCGCCTAAAATGGCGATCACTCCACCGACAAAACCAGCCCAGGCACCGGCACTATTTCCAAGGAGTCTCATGAAGTACAGGGCAACCACAATTAGAAGGCTAGTATTTAACGTTACCAACACATGCCCAAAATGGACCAGTTTGTTGCCATGGGCTCTGCGTACCAGCTCTTCCGGGCCAAGCAGTCGCGGGCGTAACAAGCGGGGGTGGGCGGCAAAGGCAAAAACGAACACAAGTGGGAAGATGATAAACGCTAGGCCGACGCCGATTTGTTCAATTTGATCCAACATTAAATTACCGTTCATTTCAATTTTCTCCTTTTCACTAGAGGGTTGGAAAGTATGACTTAAGAATCAGACCATGTGAATCGCGACCTTTCCCCTGGGATGCTCCTTCTCGAAATACCAGATGGCATCAACGATTTTACTTAACGGGAAAATACGATCAATAACCGGCATAATTTTCCCGGATTCAGCGAGATTTTTTAAGAATAGTAAATCCGATTGGCTTTGCACTAGCGAAAGAACATTTGTTATCTGGCCGTCGGTTCGAGAATTTCCTTTTCGATTGCTCCCCGCCTGGATGAGTTGACGCATGGAACCCCCGGCAACAACATAGGATCCACCTGGATTCAAAGCGTGCAGGTAATCTTTGATGGGATGGTATCCGTTCACAGCCAGGATCAGATCATACCGCAGCCCGTTTTGGGTAAAGTCTTCAAACTTGTAATCAATGATGTGATCTGCTCCGAGCGATCGAGCCAATTCAAGATGTTTTGTGCTGCATACCGCGGTGACTTCAGCCCCGAAGGCTTTGGCGATTTGCACGGCAAATGTTCCGACACCACCAGAGGCACCGTTGATTAATACTTTTTGTCCCGGCTGTATGTTTCCATAGTTGCGCAGACCCTGCAAGGCAGTCATCGCCGCCAAGGGGATCGCTGCCGCCTGTTCAAAGGTAAGGATGGCGGGTTTCAGTGTCAACAGTTTTTCGCTGGCACACACAAACTCAGCAAATGTGCCCTTGCCGATTGAACTTGGCAAGAATCCAAAGACTTCATCACCCGGCTTGAACTGCTTGACTTTACTGCCAATTGCCTCAACCCGCCCGGCAAGGTCAGCTCCAAGGATCTTGTTTTTGGGACGAAAAAGGCTTCCAGGCATCAGTCGCATAAAAAGCGGATTTGCCCGTAGCATTCGCAAGTCACGTGAATTGAGAGAGGCTGCATGAATTTGTATCAGCACCTCTTCTTCTTGCGGAACTGGTTTCTCCACCTCCCGGAGCTTGAGAACATCCGGCGAACCGTATCTGGGGCAGATGATTGCTTTCATATTTAAACCTTTCTGTTTTGCTTATCAAACATAAATCCAATCGTCCATCCAAGGGCGAGAATCCTTGGAATATTCATCCCTGTGTCGAGCACGAGATAGGTAAATGCATGAGCCGGGTCTCCCAGGGCAGAAAGGACTTCGATAATGACCACTGCGCTAAAGCTGAGGATCAATGCCTTGAAGATGGGATTTTTGCCGGGGAGCCTGCTAAAGAACCGAAGCAAGAAAAAACTGATGCTGAATGCGATCACCATTCCGCCAGCCAGCGCTTCAACCAGGGCCACAGGCAGAGAAGAGAATGAGAACGCGGCCTTATAGGCTGCAGCAATGGGGGATACTGCCATTAAGAAGTCAGTGACCCAGAATGCCGCACCTCCCGCGACTGCTAACTTAAGAAGTTTCTTTGAGAAATCGCTGGTAGACTCCTGCTTGCTTAGACCTGTGGCCCTGGTCTGCATGACTGTTTCCTTATCCCAACCCGGAAGGGCTGGCAGCGATTTCGGTTGATTTGACTTCCCTGTGCTGTCTCTTACACACATAACCTATCGCCATGCCCAGGGCGGTGATGCGGATTAAGTTAAAAACGGTACCAATAATGAAATATTGCATGACATTGTTAGTTGCAAAAAAGCTTGAAGGGCCACCAAGTGTGATTGTGACGAAGATCAGAATGAGCGTACTCAGGAAGACTGATTTAATCACTGGATTTTTCGCCGGAATCCTATTAAAGAAACGCACGAGAGGATAACTGACCCACAACCCGATGATCAAACCGCCGATCAGGGATTCCAGTAGCATCGGGTAATAGGAAATTGACATGGCAACCCTGTAATCCGCGGCGATTGCCGTTCGCGAGATCGCGAAGTTTGCCAGCCAGAAAGCCAAGCCTCCCACCAGGGTGAGCACCAATACCTTTTTCAAGATTCCTTTTTTATTTATCATCTTTACTCTTTTCTTTATTCCGGATTCACGGACAATTGAGGTTTTACAGCCTTGATGGCAAGCCACAATGCCAGTGAGACTTCAGCGATGAAACTGACCACCGTGCAGGGATAAGCTATGAAAGCGAGATCGGGGAGGATCAAGCGCTGGCAGACATAAACGAATTTGCAAATGCCATCCGCGATCAACAGCATGCCGAGGATCTTTGGAAGGAATCCCGATTTAAGGACCAGGTAACCGAGCGGAAAGAGCCAGACCCCGTAAGGCACCTGGGTTATAAAGACCCCGGTTTTGTATAAACCGAAGAAGAACACCGCCAGCGCATGCAGTTGATCTGGCTGGAAGGCTTTGATCGCTTCAGTCCCATTCAAGATCAAAAGGCTGCCAAACAGGCAAAGAGAGCTGAATAACCAGACCGCAAAACCGGCAACATTGAATAACAGGAACAATAAGGCTAAATCTTTGTTCACCGGCTTCAGCAGCACGTACAAAGCCCAGGCTGCCAAAAGGAATAAAACGACCGAGAAGAGGTTGATCACAAAACCGATACGGAATTGCGTCGCATGGGTCAAAATGTGATCAATCGTGACCGGGGCTTCCACGAACACAAATTTCCCGAATAGATTGGCTACGACCGAGGTGACCACGAAAAGCAGGTAAAGCAGTCCGGCGGTTCTGGCGATTTTAGTGATTGAATTCATTTTTTTACTCCTTTTTTTGAAAGCTGTAGGTAGGTTACTCAGTCAAGTTCAACTAAAGCTGGTTTTTGTTCCCTGACACCCATGATGAGGAGCCAAAGAGTAAGCGAGAATTCTCCAATAGACCCAGCCGCAGAGCTCAGGTAAGTGACTAAGACGCTCGGGAAAAAGAAAAACTGGAGTGGATACAAAAGCCAGGCAAAACACTCAACCATCAATACAATGCCTAAAATTTTTGGAAGGTAACCCGACTTGTAAACCAAATAACCAAGCGGGAAAAGCCAGGCGGCAAAGAAAAACTGGGCGATCATAAATCCGTTTTCGTGTAAATTAAGAAAGAACATTGCCATCGCTTGCAGTTGTTCGGTCTGGAAAACGTTCAAGTATTTAGCACCACTCAAAAGCAACGTGGCAGAAAATAAATTAAGCATATTTAGAACCTGCACAGCGACACCGCCCAGGTTTAATAAAAGGAACAATAAGGCGATATTTTTGTTTAACTGTTTTAATAAAGTGTATAAAGCCCAAGCTGCCAAAAGGAAAAGAATACCAGCAAGGATATCGCTAAAAAAACCGATACGGAAAAATCCTTCGGATGCTTGAATATTTTGAGCTGTGGTAATGGCATCTCCAGGTACGATTAGTTTCGTGCGGGATACGTTTGCAATGGCGGTGGCAATTATGAAAAACAGGTAGAGAGCTCCTGCAATTCTTGCGGTCTTTTTATTATTCCCAATGGGACTTTCTATAGTCATATTCATTATTTTTCTCCATTACTTGAACCAGATGAACTCAATTCTTTCGATTGGCCTGGACAAACCGATACCAGCGGAATTCCCAAATCTCGGATTTTTTTAAGCAGCCCGTGCAGCGCTGCCTGATCAATCACCGGACCGGTGATCAGCGTGTCCCCGTTGTCATCCAGCGTGATAGTCAGACCTTCGAACCAATCTGTCCACTGACTGTCCAGGTGTCCCCTGAGACGGATTTCATAGCAGGGTGGATGGTTACATTTTTCATCGGAGCTTGGTTTGTCACTCATATAAAGTCTCTCGTTATTCCTTTCCATGATTATCTGCCTAAAGGATACGACTTGATCATGTGAGGTGTCATCACAACATGATGTGATTGAGGTTGTGATTTTTTTGTGAAAAATAAAAAGCCCCACCAGATGTTTTTAGGACACCTGCCGGGGTGGGGGTTGGTTATTTAGGGCTAGTTAAATGATATTAAGTTCTTCGGCGCGCCGGATAGCTGCCCGGCGATCGTTGACCCCCAGTTTGATGAAAATATTTTTGGTGTGGGTGCGAAAGGTGTTAATCGACACGCTCAGTTGTTGGGCGATTTCCGGTCCGCTTAAGTCGCTTCGCAGCAGCTTGAGCACTTCCAATTCGCGTTCGCTCAATGGTTCAATCAGGGGCTCTCCATCGCGGTGTCCTACTGGGAGGGTAGAGGATATATCAGGTTTGTCGTTGCATTTCATCTTCCCAGGTTCAAAAGCTGCCAGTAGCTTGCCTGTGTAGCCTGGCATAATTCCGCGTGCGGAAGCTTCGCGAAGAAGTTCCATCATGCTTGGTCCTTCGTCAAGGAAAATGCGAACATAGCCTTGTGGCTCTGCAAATGCAAGTGCCTGCTGCATAGACAAGAGAGCAACAGGGAGGTTACCTTGCGCGAAATAAGTCATTGCTTGCAATATCAGAATTTCGATCACGCTTCCCTTCCCCCCGCGTTCTTCCGCGGCTTTCAGCAGGCGCTCCAACAGCCCCATTACCTCATAAATGGAGCCATCAGAATGGTCACTCAGATAGCGGGCCAGGAGCACCCTGGCCAGGGTGATGTGATCGAACTCGCGCAGGTAGCTAATTTCGTTTTCAACGGACAAGCCCTGCTCATGCGCCCAGCCCAGGGCTTCACCCAACCGCCCCTGGGCCACCCACACCCGTGTCTTCCGCGTCGCGATTGGACGCACATTCGGGGAAAAGGCACCATCGTACAGGCGCTCGGCCTGGTCAAGCAGGTCGAGCGCGCCATCCAGATCGCCCTGGGCTTCCCATATGCGCGCCATCGCCGCGCACCAGCGATACGGGTTTTGTTGTAACCCGGCAAGCTCACCCAGAGCCTGGCTTGTGAGCAGGTGTTGCATGGCGGTTTTTAGATCGTTATGCTCACGTTGAAGGGCGCTCATGCCCACGTACATATCTGCCGATCCCTGCAGGACTGGCGCGCCCGGCTCCGTGGCCCATTGCAATGCCCGCTCATAGGTGGTCATAGCCTCGTGGAGATAGCCTTGTGCGATCTGAATATCAGCCAGGACGATTACGCCGCCGATGGCGGCAGAGATGAACCCGCCTAGCCGCAGATTCACCACGCCCTCGGCAGTCATCCGTCGGGCGGTGTCGAGATCCCCGCTCGTCCATGAGGCAAGCCCCAGCTGCGAAGCTGCCCCACCGAGCATCAGATGGGCGTCCTCAGGTGCGAGATCGAGCACCCGTCGAGCGTTTTTCACGGTCTCGGGCATATCACCCCGGGCCAGGGCTCGCGCGGCCCGGAGCATGGGAATCATCCCCGGGAGACGTTTAAATGTCCCATTGTCAACGACGACCATCCCGGTCGTATCGGCCATCGAGTCCAACCAGCGTTCGGCATCCCGCAGCCAGGGTTCCACGCCATCGACCTCTCCCCCACGAAATAATGCGTAAGCATAGTGAACACAGAGCACCGGCCTCAAGCGGACCAGTTCGTCAGGGAGAGCCTTTAGCCAGCCAAGCTCCACGACCGTGGTTCCTCGTCTGTTCCTGCGCGTTTCAGGGATTGCCAGTTCGACCAGGATCGCCGCTCGCTCGAAATCCTTGCCGGCCAACGCATGGTGGATGGCATCGTGCGGTAGTCCGTTTTTTTCATACCATTCACTCGCCCGACTGTGGAGAATAGCTACCATCTCCGGTTGCGTCCCCATCAGATGTTCGAGCAGAACATCGGCGAATAGATGGTGATAGCGATACCACTGACGCTGGTCATCTAGCGGAATGACAAACAGGTTGTCTCGCTCGAGTGCTTTCAGCATCTCCTTACAATCCGTCTGTCCGGTAACAGCGTCGCACAGAGGACTACATAACTGATCGAGAATAGAGGTTTGGAGCAAGAAACTGCTGACACGTTCAGACTGGCGTTGTAGCACCTCTTCCACCAGATAATCCAGGATAAAGCGGTGGCTGCCGGTGAACGATTGGATGAAGCTGGCGGCATCATGATGTCCCTGCACTGACAGTGCGGCCAGTTGCAAGCCGGCGATCCAGCCTTCGGTGCGGGCTTCCAACGCGGCGATGTCATCCGTTGAGAGGTTTAAGCCCATCACTTGGTTGAGAAAGTCAGCGGCCTCGGTGGGGGTAAAGCGTAAATCAGCGGCACGTAGCTCGATCAATTGTCCACGGGCGCGCAAGCGAGACAGGGGCAACTGGGGATCCTCACGGGTGGCGATAATCAGAACCATTTGCGGAGGCATGTGCTCCACCAGAAAGGTGAGCGCTTGGTCAACCGACTTGGAATCAAGCATGTGGTAATCGTCCAGGACGAGGATGAATTTGTCCGGGAGAGCGGCGATCTCATTCAGCAAAGCCGTCAGGAGTGATTCGGCAGATGGTGGCCGGGCAGATTGGAGGGCGGCCAACACGTCTGCGCCGATTTTTGACGTGATGGTTTGTATCGCCTTCACGATATAAACTAGAAAGCGTGTGGGATCATTGTCCCCTTCATCCAGTGAAAGCCAGGCGACCGGCCGCCCGCAACTGGCAATCCATTCACTGACCAGCGTAGATTTTCCAAAGCCTGCGGGTGCGGAGATGAGCGTTATTTTGCGGTTTGCTAAAAGACCTTCGTTCAACCGCTCGTTCAAGCGCGCACGAAGAACAATTTTAGCCCGAGGCGATGGGACATATAGTTTTGTGAGGAGAAATGGCTCAGACATTCTAAAATTAATTATACATCGCGCCTAATTAGAGCGGGTATAAAAAAAGAAAAATATAAAAAGATTAAAAAGGGACTTGACGAACCCACGTAAAAGGTAATTATACGCACATCGATCAACTACTGCTGGGTGCCGGGCAAGCAATAACCAGCGTTCTTCGGTTTGGCTGACACCTGCACTTGCTGCAGGTGCAAGTGTTTGCCGAACCCGCCGCACAAATGGAACGGATTCAGGAGCATTGCTCACACCGCGCTGGGTGCTGGCGTAACCCAGGGGTCATTGGTTTGAATTGTAATGCTCCCCAACTAATGAATCCACCATGTATAGCCCGATTCCCTCAACCTTGGCCTGCTCTTCCAATGCAGGAGTATATCCTGAACGCGCGAATATTGCGTATTCAATTCTTTGAATTTCATGATCTCTGATTAATACTTGTGCTTTTTGTTTTAGTTCCACTAAAATATTGGTTCCGACCAGATTGACAGACCATTTACATTCTCCGAAGAGGGCTGCCTTTTCAGATTGACTGATAGCCAGAACATCTATTTCTGCCTCTCGATCCCACCATCCTCCAATACGCTCAGGGAGGAAGGTCAGACCACCTGCTTGCGCTAATCTAGCAACAAATTCTTGTGCAGCTTCTTCGAATGCAGTTGACACAAAATGATCCAGATCTGGCTGGATGCGTTGTTTCAGAATTGCATCTGCTAGCCCTAGATCAAGTCCGCTTTGATTGGGTTGAACATATCGAAACCAAAATCGCAAGAAATGATCATCAATTTGATATATTCCCTTCTTGCTTTTCTCGGGTTGGTTTTCAGTTGCCGGAACACGACGGGTAATTAAATGCATTTGCTGAAGAATATCCAAATAACGGGCTACAGAAGTAACCTCACTAACACCTGATGCCAGCGTTATCTCGTTCAACCGCGTCTTTCCCTGGGCGATAGCACGTAGAATTGAAAAATAATTACGCGGTTCACGTAATTCTTCCATCAATAATAAACGAGGTTCATTGAAAAGCACTCCAGTTTGAGCATCCAGGATATGTTGACGAATATTAGTAGAAATGTCATGTTGATCGCTAAAAGTTCTCAGGTAATAAGGCATTCCTCCCAAAACTGCCCAGGCTAAAAATTGTTCATCAGCGGAATAATTAGGAAAGAATAACGAGGAGGAAGGCAGATCCAAAGAACGAAGAAGCGAACTGGCTGTTCGCCGCCCATAAAGGGGAGCTTGATAACCCATGACTTCTGTTTCCATCATTCCTATATAGGAGCCACACAACACCAACATAATGTTTGTGTTTTTCAGTTTTTCATCCCAAACCTTTTGCAATATTGATGGAATGGCTTTATTGCCACTAATGAGGTAAGTAAATTCATCCAAAATAATAATCGGACGGGGTTCAATGGGAAGATCGGCCAGTGCTCGAAACGCTGCTTCCCAAGAAGGAAAGGTAAAACCAGCGGGAAATTCAGCGTGGCTGAATCCATAGATTTGTTGGGATATTGTAGCCAATTGCTCAGTATCGCTGCTAAGTGTTGCAATAAAGAAGATATGAGGTTTGTCAGCACAAAAAGCGCGTAGTAATTCAGTTTTACCAACCCGCCGTCGACCATAAAGTACATACAGTTCAGCATGATCTGAATCATAGAGATGACTTAATTGTTCTATTTCTGCTTTTCGGTTGATAAACATCAATACCTCCACTCACTTCTTAATTACATGGATTATATTATACTAATCATGATTATTATAATCGCAATTAGTATAATCTTCCACGGGCAGTTTTAGATGGCGAATTATTTTCAAATGCGATTCTAATTGTGTTTGAATAAAGTGGCTATTAAATTACATCACTTCATACCCAATTGCCTTATACCCCTTTTTTCTCTTCACAAACATACCTGCCAGTACTGGAACCTGGTCATCTACATAATCGTAAATGATCACTTCATTTTTTCCTTCATAATTCCTATGAAGGCGACCAGCATATTGCGAAACTGTTCCGCGCCAAGCTATGGGTGATGCCAAGAATAATGTGTCCAATCGAGCATCATCAAACCCCTCTCCTAGATATCGACTTGTGGCGATGATCAATCGTTCTTCATCCTCCGGAATAGTCTTCAACTTATCCATCAATGAAGCACGTTGTTTTCGACCCATGCCACCGGATAATACGATGATATTTTTAATTTTCCCATTTAGAACGTCAGAAAAGTAATCAAGATGTTCCCGCCGTTCCGTTAATAACACAGGAGATCGGCCAGCATGAACCTCATTTATTACATCATCAATGATCAATTGATTCCGGGTTGAATCATTGGCTAATAATGCGTATATATCTTGAATGCCCAACCGTGGATTTTCATCTGATAGAATCGGAAGCGCAAATTTAGTTTTACGAATAATTACCTTATGAGAAAATGAATGTGTTGCAGCTTGCAAGCGATCATCTATTCGATATCGGATTGGTCCACATTGCATAAAAATGATGGGATGGTGTCCATCCTGTCGTGTAACTGTTGCAGATAATCCAGTAATATACCTGGCTTTCGCTTGTCGAGCAACTAGTTCAAAGCTGGCAGCTGATATATGGTGGCATTCATCGATAATAATTTGTCCATAATTGCCCACTAAATCATTTACTGTCCCATTGTCAACCAGACTCTGGATCATGGCAACATCAACCAATCCTGTGATTTTGTGTTTTCCGCCACCAATTTGACCAACTTCTTTTTTCCCTAATCCCAAAAAGGTCTGGAGACTTTCTACCCATTGATCCATTAATTGCCTTCGGTGGACAATTACCAGAGTATTGACCTTCCTTTGGGCAACCAGCCATATACCAATGACCGTTTTGCCGAACGCTGTGGAAGCAGATAGAACACCGATATCGTTTTTCACAAGATGATCCACAGCAAGTTGCTGTTCAGGGCGCAGAGTTCCTTGAAATGTAACAGAGACGGGATTTCCATTTACTCGTTCTTCCTTAACAGTAACCTTAATGCTTAATTCATCAAGTAATTGTTTTAATTCATCAAAACACCCTCTTGGCAAGGCAAGATGTTTTGGATATTCCTCGCAGCAGCTAATAATTCTGGGTTTTCCAAAAGTGGATAGGCGCATTGATTGCGCCTTATAAAATTCCGGGTTCTGGAAAGCCGCCAGCCTTACGATACGATTCCGTAAAGGTGCAGGAAGTCCTTCTTTTTCGATGAAAATCTGGTTGCTGATGACTAAGCAAATAAATTCAGGTAAAGGACCATTTATAGGAGTTTCTTTATATTTTCGAGATGGTGCGATTTTCCAAGGTTCGTTCTCATTTTCATCAATGAATACCGACCGAACACCAGTGATATCTTGTTCATCTTTAACATTCTTAATGATTTGTTCCAGGTCTTGTTGATTCATCTTCTGAATCGATGACAAAAAAGTCCATTGGTCTAAATATGGATTTAGATCCTGATCCACAAAGACAGAGTTATTTCTTTCGCGTGGTTTCTTCTGCAATGGCAAGGCGATTAAGTTACCAAACCCTCCTCTTGGTAAAGTATCCTGACTCGGAAACAAGCGATCATAAGAATCCATCCCTATTTCTGGTCGTTGGTTCATCGTTTTCGTCAGCAACAATGTACCCAATTTCCGCGCTTGGATAACCTGTACAGGTGCTTCGAAGAAAATCCAAACATGACCACCATTTCCAGACCTCGATCTTTCTAAGGCTGCTGATACTTGAAACCTTTTACAAGTTTCAAGATATGCTTTGGCATCTTCAACCCAAGTTGATTTATCAAAATCAACTGCGAGAAACCAACAAGTTTCATCAATCAAAAGAGGATAAACTCCAATTGTAAAGTCTCTAGCCATGCGGTCGTTTGGATCTTCCCCTTTGAGGTGATTTCGAACAATTTCATCATTGACAGAAACAAATGCTCTGTTTAAACAATCCTGACAGGAAAGCTTTGGTTTTTGGCAAACACCAGACTTCCATTCATTACTGCATACTGGTGCATAACCCGATTTTCCTGTTTTTGAACTTTCAAATCTTCGCGGAAACACATCCTCTCGTCCTCTAAATAACGATCTGAACAATCGAATCTTTTCCTCTTGAGAGGATTGGTTGTTGATTAAGGTTTGGTCGAGTGGTAGTTTTGGTTGAGATGAAATACTCTTTTGAAGGAATTCCTTACCCAAATGTAATAATTCTTCCTGCAATTGACTTCGCCGAAGATCAAGAGTCTGTAATTCAGCTTCAATTTCGGAAATTAATCGCTCAAGGTCAGAGGTTTCTTCCATGGCTTTATTGTACAATTCTTGCTAAAATCTTTCAAAGATTAAAAGATATACTCATTTATATTTAGTCTTCAAAAAGAAATTTAATATTCAATTGCATTAATTTATCTTATATGCTAATATAATGCAATGGAATTTGATTCGTTACTTAAGCTAGTTGGTGATCACCCGGTCTTTGAATCCACCCTGCTCCTTGCCGGGAATATCAATCCGCAAATTGTCCGGCTTCAGCTTAGTCGTTGGGTAAACAGCGGACGTATCTATCAATTACGGCGGAGACTTTACTCAATAGCCCCCCCCTATCAAAAAATCAAACCCCACCCCTATCTAGTCGCAAATCGACTGCAAAATGCTTCATATGTTAGCCTCCAATCAGCACTCGCATATTACGGACTAATCCCGGAAGTTGTGAATATTACAACCTCTGTCTCAACCGGTCGCCCAGAAAAATTGGAAACGAAATTAGGAATTTATGAATTTCGACACCTTAAAACAGATTTGCTGTTTGGATATCGAATGACTAATTTGGGTGAACAAAGCGCATTGGTGGCTACTCCCGAAAAAGCACTGCTTGATCTGATCTATCTGCAAACTGGAGGAAACTCAGCCGCCTATTTGAATGAATTAAGGTTACAAAACACTGAACAACTTGATTTAGTATTATTAGAGAAACAGTCTGAGAAATTCGGAACTCCAAAAATGTTAAAGGCAGCCAAACAAATAGCCAGAATAATCTCAGGGGAAACCAGTAAGTTTGAGGATCTATGAAAGAATATTTAGTAAATCTAGTAAATCAAACTACCTCCCAAATTGAAGGTCGAAACCTGGTTCGAGAATACATTCAAGCGCGAATTTTAGGATCATTGCAGCGCTCTGGTGCCATGATTCCGCTAGCATTCCATGGCGGAACCGCTTTGAGATTTTTGTATTCCCATGGACGATTCTCCGAAGACCTCGACTTTGCACTTGAAGGAAATCGCCAAAATTACAATTTCCGTTCTTACTTACAAGCAATTCGATCAGAGTTATCTCCTGAAGGATATTCGGTTGAATTGAAAGTCAATGATCAAAAAACAGTCCATAGCGCATTCATTCGTTTCCCTGGTCTTTTTTTTGAACTGGGTCTTTCACCCCAGCAAAATGAAGTGCTTGCAGTAAAAATTGAAGTAGATACCAACCCACCCCAAGGTGCCGGGCTGTCAACAACGGTTGTGCGCAGGTTTGTTGTCCTTCAACTTCATCATCATGACAAAGCCTCCTTATTATCTGGAAAGTTGCATGCCATTTTGCAAAGACCTTATACCAAAGGGCGTGATATATACGATTTGTTATGGTATTTAAGCAATCCATCTTGGCCGCAGCCTAACCTGGAATTACTCAACAACGCACTTATTCAGACCAATTGGAAAAGCGATATTCTGACCGAGAAGAACTGGAAATTGCAAGTACTTTCACGTTTACAAAATTTAAACTGGGAGAGCATTGTGAGTGACGTTAGTCCGTTTGTGGAACCAAGTTTTGACTTGAACCTACTAACTCTTGCCAACGTGGAACGCGTCCTTAAAGTTTAAATTTTTATGCAGAACTTTATATAATTGATAAAATACGAATCATAATTATTATAATCACAATTAGTATTACTTTAATTCTCTTGAGATCCCCTTCTCATTTATAGAATTTACTTAACTCTTGCTTCCAGCCACTCCTAAAAGCCCGTGCAATTTCGTGCAATTTTCGTGTAAATCATGCTTTTTATGCTCAACTACCGCCATATTCACTGGCTCAATCTGATCAACACCCCCATATATACTACATAGAACAAATTTTCTGTTCTTCGAATCAGTAGGTTCAGGGCACCACAAGGGGTGTGATATTCGAATCCCTGCGGGGGCGCTCTTTTTATTATCTGATGGAGAATCCCATCGAGGGGTAATATCAGTAGGTTCAGGGCACCACAAGGGGTGTGATATTCGAATCCCTGCATTTGGATGAGTATGAAGGCCATGGATCATTTATGCAGATTGCTCTGCACTGGTTGGGATCATTCCTGGGTGCCCCAACCAACTTGGGTTCTGTGTNNCTTACAGGTTTGAAATTGTTTGGGCAAAGAAAATGGAGTCGATTTCTTTGGGGGAAATAATTCTGTAAATGAACTACTGAATCGATAACCATTGTTACAGGATGGAGAAATCAAGGTTTCACTGATTTTCACAAAATTAATTGAAAAAAGAATTTATAAATTAAGAGTAAGGCAAAACAACCTTGGATAATACCTTTTAGTCATATAAACCAATAGTGAAATCCTAAAAGGCTCATAACCCGGAGGTCAGTGGTTTGAATCCACGGTCCATTCATATTAATTAATAATTAGACCATCGGAAACCATTGTTGATTCTAATTATCCAACGAATGAAGGCGGATCTTTTGATCCGGCCTACTATTGATAAATAAATCATCCATTGGAAATGTTATACTTTTACGCAATATTTTTAATCGCCTACACGAATACGAGAAATATTACGCTTTAATATAATTGTTAAGTTTTTGTGACTCAATTGATAATTATCTTACTAAAATCACTTGGTACAACACCTGGCGATTCAATCCCTTGATTTTGATAGAAATCCTTGACTATTTCATCAATTCTTTTTTCCTCAGCCAAGACATTTTCAAGTTTTTGTTCAAGATCGTAGATTTTTCTTGCTGGAAAAAAGAAAAAATCTCCAGAAATATGAACATTCTTCAAACGTCCTCTTTGATTTACAGCAGTAATGCGAATTATCCCCCCGGGTGTTTTATGGATTTTTTGGATGACAAAAACACCATCGGAAACCTTAACCTGCTTCAAATCAGGATGGCGTCGGTCATTCGCCATTAACCATTCAGGATTATTCATTTTTGTAAGTAATTGATCGGCTTTTTTTATAAGTTCAGTATCCAGTAATTTAGGTGTCAGTTTCCCTAATATTTTGGAATATCGTTTGCTAAGTTCATCTGCAAGGTCATTATTTGAAGGGATTCCACCGGTTTCGCGTAGTATCGTTGTTAAATTCTCTTGCATTGTCTTAAAAACTTTATCGCGGAACTTTTCATCAGGAACACGCAAACATTTCGCCATTATTTCGTAATCAAAATCTTGGATAAAATTGCCTACCAAGATTAACATATTATCTATTTGAGCTGCGCCAGTTCCAGAAATTTTTCGACCATTAGCGATAATATCATTTACTGGTTTATATTCTGCCGGAATACCAAAATGACGATATGTTTCGATTACAGGTTGAAGGAATTCTCTGTAAAAATCCGCAATAATTAATGGTACTCCTCGATGATTTTGCTTAACAACTAGTTGAAAAAATAATTGTTTGCCGTCCAGATAAACGGCTCCTCCACCTACATCACGTCTAAACACCGGAATTTTATTTCTCGTTGTAAATTCTAAATCAATTTCCTGGTTAGCATCCTGATGGAATCCAATGCACACGTATGGCGTCGAAGGACGAAGGATAAATAGCGCTTCTCTTCCTAAATAAGCCGCAGCATGGTAGAGAGCCTGACTATAGCCCCAAGAAACTGCATCTAAAAAGTAGTAATCCAAAATACCCTCCAATAATATGCGAATCAGCCCAAGATATAGCAAATAGGTTAGTTTGATGCGACTCACACAAACTGAAGTATCATCCATCGGATTTTGATGATACTTCCCATTGATATTCGCAATTTTTACATTTTTTAATTATTTACTTGACCCTGGCAAGGATAAATTATTTTACACTTATAACCATTTTCCAAAACTGCATTTTTTATTCAAATATATTTTTGTATCGTTCAATTTCGATTTTTATAAAATCGTTTAATAGATCAGTACCAGAACCCATTAATTTCAAGATTTCCTGCTGGTTAGAAATTTCCATTTTAACGAACCACCCTTTTTTATAAGGTGATTCGTTAATTAATGACGGTTTTCTTCTCAAATCCTCATTTATCGCAATAATTTTTCCACTTATGATCGCCGGTAGTCGCCCTACCCATTTACCAGATTCAATTGACAATAGGTTTTTGCCTTGAATCATCTCTTTACCAATTATTGGCAATTCAATGAATATTATATTTCCCGCAATAAATTGGCCAAAATCAGTCAATCCTTGAGTAACAACGTTATTATCAATGGATGCCCAACCATGCTTTTGGTCATAATATAAATCATCAGGAAAAACCAAACGGTCAGGATTCATAGGAACTCCAAAGAGTTTACTTTATTCATAATAAAGTATATATTGAAAACCTAACTTACCATCTTTTTCAACAACTCGGCTGCTCGGACCGGGTTAAAAACTCCGCAAACGCAAGGTTCTGTTAATAGTTTGGCTGCTTTTTCTGGAGTCGTTCTACCGGCTTTAATCTCACGAACCGCGTCTTCAATCAATCCAAAAGCTACCTGTCCATGTCCGCACATCGTACTCACTTCTAAAACTCCATCTGAGGGCATTAGTGAGGTTTTACCAAATATTCCCAGAGAAAATTCAACGGTATGAGGTGCTGGATTCAAATCTTGTTTCTGACATTCAGCTTTTATTGCACCTAATAATCCACTCACTACAATCGATAAACCAAGGTCTGCATCAATCAATTCTTTAATTACTTCAGAAACACTTTCCATATCTTTATAAACGGCATGAACTATTGAAGTATCCTGAATATTTTCTTCGATTTTGTCTTCTGGAATGGTGAACCAATTTCCAGTTTTCATGTCTCCCATATTTATTGGGTTGTGTTTTTGATTAATGGAAAAAAATTGACGCATTTTTACACCAGAATCTTTATCGTTGACCCCTTTTCCTGACATTGCGAATACTACATAATCATTGTAAAGGTTTTCTTCCGTACCTATCCTGTGCAAGGTGTGTGTCATACTTCCTCCATAAATAAGGGTTTTCCTAAACCTAGATTATTCTTTCCATTTTCCGACAATGGAATACCCATGTTATTAATGAATGGGACAACAGGAACTGAACCATCGGGTTCCACTTTACAAATCAAATCAACACTAAAAACCGTTCCCATCGTGCTAGCAATTTCTTTAGCGCTAATGAGAACTTCTTCTGTGCGGTTTATCGGAACAGTAAATTCAACTATTGCTGATAAAACTTTCTCATTTAATACTTCTGGATTCAGCAAACCTTTATCTTCGTCAACAATTAAATGAGTTAATGGATTATTGGGTTCTAACCTAATACCCAACCTTGCCATTGCAACAGTTAACTTTTCAACTTCAAATAGTCTTGCTCCAATTCCAGGGCGACCTACTTCAAAAGCAATTCCAACCTCGCCATTTTTAAATCGTCCTGTTACGTCGTTAGTTTTCATTTCTTCAGTCCCACGACCAGGAATCCGGGTTTCTTTATGTTCTGCCAAGGGATTTGAGAAATTTACACGAATCGAACGAGGCCATGGACAATCATTTTGTTCAATGGAGTCTGTAGGACAATCAGAATTGCGTAAGCAAACACCACATTCTACACAATCGTCAAACGCAATTAAAGCAAAAGATTGGTCAGTCATCGTAATTGCCCTGACAGGGCAATATTGAACACACTGCCCACAACCAATACAAGTATCTTGGTTTATTATCATTGATTAATTCTCCTTTTAAGGTTTTTTGCAAAAGCAATAATTCACAGTTCCAATCTAATTATTTAAGAACTTTCGCAATCAATTCAGCAATATCTAAAACTTCCATTCCGGGCACATGTTTTTGAAGGCTTTGCTTACAAGAAGGACAAGCGGTAACAAGTATCTGAGCACCTGTTTCTAAAATGACTTTACCGGTATTATTACCTGCACCAAGTGCAATATTGATATTTGTAGCCTGAACACCCCCACCGTTTCCACAACAAGGCGAAAAATTGCGATTGAGCCGCATCTCGCGAAATTCTACTCCTTGCACAGCGTTTATCACTTTTCGAGGAGCATCATAAACCCCCAATTCACGTCCCAAACTACAAGGATCATGAAAAGTCACACTACTCTGAAGAGATCCGTTTAGTTTTAGTCTTCCTTCTTCCATCTCTTCCGCAATGAACTCGCTAATGTGGATAAATCGGATATCCTTTGGTACTTCTACGCCCCATTCTTCATATGATTTTCGAAATGACAGTGTACATGTCGGACAAGTGGTAACAACAGTATGAGCTCCACTTTCACGAATTCGATTCAAAGTACGCTGGGCTTGATTTTTTGCTTCATTTCGATAACCCAATATATAATACGGTTCACCACAACACGGCTCATCTTCTAAAATAGTCATGTCTGCATCAAGATGTTTAAGAATGCTGTATGCAGATTGAGCCATTTCAGGACGTCGAAACGCAGTAGAGCATCCAAAATACAACAAGATGTCAGCCTTAGGTTTCTTCTGTAAAGATTTTTCCCATTCTTCCAGTTGCGATTGAGCCTCCCCATAAGGGTTTCCATATTTGTTGAGGTGATCTTTCATTAAGACAACTTCGGCAGGCGCCAGTCCCATATCTACAATATCAGCTCTTGCAGCCATCATCACCGGTGCAACATCATATTCAGATACACACCATTCACGGCAAAGATGGCAATTTGTACATTCATACATGACTTCTATAGCTCGTTTGTCCCAACTTAATAGGTTCTTTTGTTCTGCAAAAAGTACTATTGACTTACCTCGTGGCAAGTTTGTATCTCGCTGCGTTACGTTGCCTACTGTACACGCATGCCGACACATCAAGCAGAAACGGCATGCCTTTATAGTTTCATTATGTTCATCGATATTCATTATTGATTCCTATCCTTTCAACGCAAAACCTAATTTGCCAGGATTCATTATCCCGTTCGGATCAATCACATCTTTGATTGACTGTAATGTTGAAAACGCTGGTCCATATTGTTCGCGCATTAACCAACCTAATTTCATACCAGTTCCATGATGCTCATTCAAAACGCCGCCGTTCGAAATCGAAGCCCGCACCAAATCAGCCCAAATTTCGTTATGGAGTATTAGTGCTTCATGAGGATCTTGTGGAGGTTTGTCAATAAAGAATTCATCGTAAACCATGACACCCCATGGATACCAATGCGAAAAATGAGCCTGGTAGTATGCATTCCATTTGCGGTACTTGGTTTCGATTATTTCTTTTTTTGCATAATAAACTTTTTCAATATTGCTATAAGTACACACTGTATCCGTTGTTCCAAACATACGTGGAAGTGATTTCATTCGAGGAGGAAAATAGAAATCATAGCGATGATTCCACCACTTCCATCCCGCTTCATTCCCCAAATCTTTTCCCCCGATATTTAGGCAAATTTCCATTACCTTTTTTTCTTCCAGATCAACGAAATCTTTAAAACCATCAAAACCTACGACCATGTATGTACCTGTGGCAGTTAAATCTAAAACGCGTTTGACTTGCTTCACAGTTGATTCCTCGTCATAAACGCGAATTACCATTGGTCGGATTCTGGCAGTCATTATGCGTCTTCCAGCTTCCAAACCATCTGCCAAGCTTGAGAACAGAAATGATCGAAAACGACGCTCCTCAGGGATTGGATCAGCACGCATAGTTGCTTCTGTAATTACGCCAAGAGTACCTTCACTACCCACTAATAATTGCATCAATCCTGGCCCGGTCGCATGGTTTGGTGTTGGCAAGGTTCGTATTATTTCTCCTGAAGGTAACACTACCTGAATTGACATCACCATATCCTCTGCTTTGCCATATTTAGCAGATAAGGTTCCTGATCCTCGCGCTGCAAGCCAACCTCCCAAAGTACTTGCTCGTTGCGAAGCTGGATAGTGACCTACAGTAATACCTTTTTGGTTAGCCGCCCATTCCAGATGTTCACCATTAATGCCCGCCTGAGCAGTAATTGTCAAAGAACGTGTATCAATATCAATAATTTTGTTTAGTTTCTTTACATCCAAAATGATGCCACCATAAACAGGTAATGACCCGCCTTGTGATCCAGAACCGCCACCCCAGGGGGTCACAGGGATCCTGTAAGTATTGGCAAGTTTCATAATTCGAGAAACTTCTTCAGGCGACTCTGGATGAACCACGAAATCAGGTAAAACAGGTTGTTTCCCACGATCCAACCACATTTCAGGCACCCAGTAATGATCAATTGCGTAAACAAATTTATCGGGTGTCGCAATTGATAAATCCTCTTTTCCTACAATATCTAATAGTTCACTTAGAACCATATCGTGTTGGTAACTCGTCAATTGTGTATTCACAAATTTCTCTCCTTCAAAGATTTGACAATTTGTTACATGTATAATCCACCGTTTACTGCAATCGCTTGTCCTGTAATATATGATGCCTGATCAGATGCCAAGAATGCCACCGCTTCGCCAATTTCATCCGGTTTACCCAACCGCCTCATAGGAATACTTTCAATTAATAGTTCCCGTCGTTCTAATGGCATACTATTTGTCAACCCAGCGTCAATGATCCCTGGAAGTACTGCATTAAATGTTATTTGTTGAGAGGCATACTGTTGAGCAAGGGTCTTAATCATTGCTATAATCGCGGCTTTTGAAGCTGAATAACCAATATCACCGGATGGGCTGCCACGTTGTGCTGAAATCGAACTGATCGCAATCACACGACCTCTCCCTTGCTTGATCATGTAAGGTAAGCTGGCCTGGATGCAATACATCTGTGAAGTCAAATTTTCTTCAATGCTTTGATGCCATAGTTCTGGATTCAAACGGTCTATTTGATGATAATAAGCATGCCCTACGTTTGTCACTAAAACATCTACACGTCCCCATTTATTGACAACCGTGTCGGTCATAGACCGAACTTGTTGAAGATCAGTGACATCAGCTTGAACAACTATTGAGTTTCTTCCTAATGCCCGTATTTCAAGAGCAACCTTCTCTGCTTCCTCAACATTTTGACGGCAATTTATGGCTACATGGGCACCTTCGCGTGCTATTATTTTGGCAATTGAATATCCAATGCCGTGTGAGGAGCCAGTTACGATTACGCACTTATCCTGTAAATTACACATATGATCCTTGAAATTGCTTCCTCTTTGCTTGGTAGCTATGAAAATAATCGACTGCCTGTCTACCTGGAGCTATTGGATCATTTCCCCAAAACTCAAAACTGAGCCAGTGATCGTAGCCCACTCGGGTTAAAGCATCCATGATTGTTATTAGGTCCAATTCACCTTTTCCCGGAATGAGCCGAGCACGATCAACCTTACGAGCATCAAGGAAGTGGATATGGGCAAGTTTTGAACCTAATCGATTAATGACTTCAACCGGATTTTCATTTTCCATGTGAAGATGATATAAGTCGATCATCGGTTTTAAAGCAACTGAGCCAATATTCTGTATCATTTTTTCCATTCCATGACTAGAAGTTACTATGTCAGATCGTTGACTATTAACTGGTTCTAATACGAGAGAAACCCCATTTTTTTCAGCTTCTTTTGCTACTGCACTTAATCCTTCTGTTGCCCAGCTCCATCCATCAATTGCCAGGAATGGCTTCACACTCCAACCACCATCAACACGAATGATTGCACAATCCAAATCTTGAGCTAAATGTATACAATCAATAATATATTTTTTAGTAGCATTTCTCTCGCATTCAATTGGACTAGCAATATTAAAATTCGTAGATATGGGGCAGATTGCCGCAAACTCAACCTTCTTTTTTTGTGCATACTTTAATAATTGTTTACGTTGTTCAAAACTGAGGTCATCTGGAAAACCATGTGGTCGAACAGCCCCAAGCTCTAAACCATCAAACCCTAGTTCACTTGTTAATCGTATTGTTTCTTCCATAGTCCATGAGGGCAACCAGGAACGTCCACCAAATGCAAATGTGTGATAAGCAATTTTCATGACCAATTGATAGCTTCTTTCTCTGTTACCTTACTTTAGAATTAGCTTTAGATAATTCTTATCTTTTAGTTTTTCTGATCTACTCAAAAAAAAGAATTTCCATGTCTTTATTTCTGATCATTAAGAAATGAGATTAAAGCCTCATTAAATAATGCTGGTTGTTCTACATTTACAAAATGTCCAGCGCCAGGAATTATGATGCCTCGACAATTGACTATTGAACGCTCATACCAAGCTAAAAATGGCTGGCAAGATGGGTCTAATTGACCTGCAATCGAAAGCGTCTGCATTTTAAGCTCATGAATTCTTGAGGTTAATGAACCCATTCCTGTTATTGCCTCGGCTACTCCAATAAAACCATCTCTATTGCTGTTATTCCAAGTTGATAACATTTGTTCTATTAATTTCGGAGCAACATCAATAAATCGTTGATAATGGTTGTTATAAAACTGCTTGACAGCAGAAGATACATCACCACCTAATGCAATTGCAGATAATTCTTTTAGTTCATTGCGAATATCCAAAGCTGGTTCTGACTTTGTACTTACCAAGACAAGTTCCGAAAGATCTTCAGGGTAAGTTAATGCGAGTTTGGTAGCGACTCTCCCTCCAGTCGATAATCCAACCAAACTAACTTTTTGAAGAGCTAACTTATTAATTAATTGATGTATGTCATTTGCAAGATCTAGAAGAGTGCAAGGTCCTGTGAGAGTAGAAGATTGCCCATGCCCACGTAAATCCACGCAAATAACTTTGAAACCCGCTTCTACAAGTGCAGGTATTTGAAAATCCCACATTTTACTGGTCACTGCAAAAGCATGTAAAAAAACAATTGTCCGTGTTCCGCTACCATGGCTCTCATACCATAAATTTATTCCATTGACATCAATTTTTGACATAAAAATGACTCCTTACAAATTCAATCTAAAATTCTTGTGAAAGTGTTTTTAATAAATTATCTGTCTACCTAATAGATTAGTTATTCCGTTTTATCTTTCAGAAGACCCAAACCATATTTAATGAAGTCAAAAACAAGTGATAATTATGAGAAAATAACCAATAACATCATTTTGTAAATGAAAAACAATCTAAAAAGAGTAACTCTAAGTTTTTTAACATTTTATTTGTTCTTCAGCCCTGTTATACATCCAGGTATAAACGATAGTTGCAATTAGCAAAATTATCACTAAATACATACTTATCGCCGAGGCTCTTCCCATACGCATTTCTTCAAATGCCGCTCGATATATCAAAACGGGGACGGTTGTTGTCGTATTCATTGGACCACCAAAAGCCATCAAGTAAACTAGATCAAAGTGATTAAATAACCAAATTGTCCTTAACATTGCTGCGACAAGAATTACAGGTTTTAACCACGCAAAAGTAATGTACCAAAAAACTTGTAAAGTATTTGCTCCATCAATTTTTGCAGCATCATAAAGTTCGAGAGGTGTACATTGAAGCCGACCCAAAATTAATATAATCATAAAAGGTGTGTACTTCCATATACCTACCAGGATTACAGTCCAAAGTGCAGATTCTGGTTTTATTAACCACATAATCGGTTCATCAATTATGTGAAAAATCTCGACTAATAAGTAATTTATTACGCCAACTGTGGGATTCAACATAAAACGCCAAACAATTGCCACGACAATGCTTGGAATCAAATAAGGTATTAATACCAAACCACGTGCGAAATTTCTTCCTTTTAGTTCTTGATGAAGAACTAAGGAAATTAGAACTGCTATAACGAGTTGGATAGAAACATTAGAAAACGTCCAAATAAATGATCGCTTTAATGATTCCCAAAATAACTCGGATTTTAAAATATAAATATAATTATCAAGGCCGGCGAATGTTGTTTCTCTGGTAATGGTACTTACATTATAAAAACTTGATTGAACTGCTGTTAAGAATGGATAAATTGAAAGAACTGATAGAGCTATGATAGATGGTACAGCCAAGCCCCAAGCGAAGATTTTATCGCCAAGTTTTTTTCCAATATTTATGCGCATAAGTAAACTCAATCTTTTTACAAAATGAAGGATGATTGACTCAAAGGTTGGGAGCCTGGTTGGGCTCCCAACCCAATTACAATTTTTTATTAATTAGATGCTGTTGGTGTCCAATCTGGATGTTCAGCTTTCCATTGATCGGCAATACTTTGCATTTCTGTGTATGCCCATTTCCAAGCATCTTCTGGAGACATACCACCCACAACAACTTTTTCGATCATTTGAGCATCTATCGGACTTTCACCAAAAATCTCATTACTCCATGGCATAGGATTGTATACAGGATTAAATGTACAAGTATCCGTCTCTAACGCTCCCATAAACACATCTGGTGAACTTAAGTATTTTGAGGTATCAAAGAGAACTTGAACATCATCCTTATAATCAGCCATGTAGGGGTTATCCATGACTAACATAGCATCCATTAATTCTTGTGTTGGAGGAATTAGATGACCAGGAACGGACATATCAAAGCGTCCTAACCTATCACCGCTGTAGAAGAAAGCCAAAAAGTCTTTTGCTTCTTCTGGCCAACGAACATCAGCAGAAATTGCGAAGTAGTCGTACCCACCTTTACCTGCTTTTACATCACCAAATGGTCCCCAAATGACCTGCAATTTTTCGCGTAATTCAGGTTTGTCGTTCCAAACATTGACACCAAGACGACCAGCATATTGATGCATAGCGATTTTTTCTGCTTCCATCGCTGTGATCCCATCATACCAAGACCAACCGGAAACGTCGGGAGGAGCATACTGAAGGAGATCAAGATATCTCTGTAAAGCAACGAGCACATTCGGGTTATCAAATGCCAAGTTGCCTTCTTTATCAAAGTATTCACCACAATTTGCCCACACAAAGTTTACGAATCGGAAGTTTGTAGCACCATTTGCTGCAGCCGGGGCACCCCAGCCATACATATCAATGTCGCCGTCACCATCTGTATCTTTGGTTAAGGCTTTAGCAGCTGCTAACAATTCATCGTACGTAGTGGGAACCGCAAGCCCCTCTGCTTCAAGAAGATCGGTGCGAACCCATAAAGTACCATTGTTTCCAACTGCATACCCTAATGCATAATCATGTCCACTTGTGGTTAATACTGCCCCAGTCTTGAATTGATCTCGACCAAGTGCATCAACTGCACTATCAAGTGGCAATAAATAGCCAGCAGCCACATAATCGCCGACAAATTCTGCCTGAACACCAACGATGCCTAACTCAGCCCCTACTGAATGTGCTGTTAATAATCTTTCTGCTTCAGATCCGTGAGCAGTAAGAACAAGGTCTATACGAACATCCGGATGTTCTGCTTCATATTCAGAAATAATTGTCAAGAACAATTCAACTGTAGCCGGATCGGTTTCAGTGGTCATGAAAGGAATTGTTTTCACTCCTCCCTCTGGAAGAACTGCAGGTTCAGGAGTTATGTAGACCTCCTTGGTTACAATTACTTCTTGGATTTCAGGAGTTGATGTAGGAGTTGAACATCCTGCGGCAACGATGCTCATCATTATGATTAAAATCAGAATCACAAATGGTCGAATCAATTTCTTAGTCTTCATTTTCTTCTCCTTTAAAAATTGGATATGAATGATACTAATCGTTGAATCATTGGGCTAAAACGCAGATAGATGATTTCTGAATAAGCACCTCCATGGTACAAATATTTGATAAAGTTTTTTCAAAGATATATACCGTATCCAAGTATCTCTACCCTTTGACAGCACCAGCTCCCAGGCCAGCAACCCAATATTTCTGTAGCAAAGAGAAAAGGACAATAACAGGCATAGTAACCATTACACCGGCTGCCATTAACAATCCCCATGAAGCAGGTGCGTCACCACCCATAAAAGTTGCCACTCCAGCACTTAAGGTTTGATTAGCTGATGACCAAAGTAGAACTGTGGCATAGAGATATTCGTTCCAACATACTGTAAATGAAAATAAAACAGTAGAAATTATGCCCGGGATTACTTGTGGTAACACAATAACGGTAAAAGCCTGCCAACGGGAACATCCATCAAGTAAAGCAGCTTCTTCAATCTCATGAGGTATCCCTGCGAAGTATGATCGTAAGGTCCATAAACCATAAGGGATGAGAAAAGCGTTATAAACTATGACTAAACCAGTTAATTTGTTTGATTGGTCTAAAGCATGAATAATAATAAATACCGGAATGACCATCAAAACTGTAGGGATCATATATGCGAATAAAACCAGTCTAGAAAATAGCTCAAAAAATTTATTTCGAAATCTCGAAAAAGCATAAGAGCCCATGGCACTTATCACTATTGCAATAAACGTTGTAGAAATAGTTACAATAAAACTGTTCTTAAACCAAATTAGAAAAGATGTCTGTTTAAATAACAGCTGATAGTGCTCTAATGTAAATTTTTGTGGGAAGATAGTTGGAGGATAAGAGAGATTCTCACCATTTGTTTTAAATGAGCACAAAATCATCCAAATGAGCGGGATCATTGTGATAAAAGTAAACCCTATCATTACTACATATGCAAGAATCTTATTCCCGATCTTCATTAACCGATTAATGAATTTCTGACGTTTATACCTGCCTAATAATTCTTGGGCACTTTTATTTTTATTAACGGCGTTCTCTGAAGTCATTAATTAATCCCTCGGGTATGCGAAAATTGTCTGGTTAAATGAACAAAAAGTTTTTTACAATTCGATTTCGAGGAAAATGCAATTGATTTCTCTTTTATTCTTATCGTCTTTCTTTTCACGGCTTTTCTCCTGTAAAAACGATTTCTTGAACTCTGTTCGCATTTTATGATACAGGTGTGATTATCTTGGAAATTGTTTTTACAACTTCTTTCACTTGATCATAGACTTTGATATAAGCTTGAGAATATAATTCGTTATACAAAGAGAATCTCTCTTTATTTGGCTGATACTCAGCCCGAATCTTTGTCAACTCATTTGCTGCTTCGACAAAATTATCAAATAAACCAACCCCGCAACCTGCTGTGATAGCAGCGCCCAGTGAAACAGGAGAAGTATCTTGGGTCACACTCACAGGCCTTCCAAGAATATCCGCAAAAATTTGATTCCAAATCGGGCTGTTTGAAGCTCCCCCATAGGTCCGAATAGAATCAATTTGAGTTCCAGTTCCTTTTTCCATGCTTTCCAGAATGCGCCGTGATTCATACGCTAATCCCTCAAGCAAGGCACGCATGAGATGTGGACGTGAGTGACTTGTCGTCAATCCAATCAAGACACCTCGTGCTCTTGGATCCCATAAAGGACCATTGGCTCCACGGAGGTAAGGAATTAGCATCAATCCCATGTTTCCTGCAGGAGCAGCCTCAACCAAGCTGTATAGTCGGTTCCACAACTCTTTTTCGTCTGATGAACAATCTTTTTCTGGATGACCAAAACCATCAAGGAACCATTCGGTTAATGCCGCAGTCCCACTTGTGATCCCATTTTCAGCCACATAATTACCTATCGGGCTAAAATCCACAAAGTAACTCATGTCTTCGCACATTGGAAGACTTTCTGAGGGAGTTTGCAATGCGCAGGATGTGCCACCGTTTATTCCTAACATCCCCGGTCTACATACTCCTATACCCAAATTACCACAAGCTTGATCACCAGCAGAAAGAATTATCGGTGTACCAATTGAGAAACCAGTTTGTGTAGACGCTTCAGAAGAAACATACCCAGCAACTTTTCCTGGCAACTGGAGGTTAGATATCCACTTATCAGGATCAATCCCGCAATCTTCGATAAAACCACGTGCCCATTGAGTCGGATTGGAAACATTTAGGCACCCGGAAGCAAATGAAGTTCCTGGTGTCGTAGTTAGCTCTGTAGTCAAACGGAAAAGCACAAAATCAGGTATAAAAGCAAAATATTTTGTCTCATTATAGATTTTGGGCTCATTTTCTTTTAGCCACATTGTTTTATATATGGCACGCCGACCAGGAGGTGAACCCGTCATTTTGTAAACTGTCTTATTGCCAATATTTGAACTTACCCAATCAACCTGAAGTGCATGCCGTGTGTCATACCATAATATTCCAGGACGTAGAGGCTTCATATCTCTTCCTAGACATACAAAGCTTTGCCTCATCGATGTTACTGAAATTCCTTTAATGGCGTTTTTAGGAAATGGAAAATGTGCCATTGCATTTCTTGATGCTATACAAACACTGTTCCACCATTCTTCTGCATCTTGCTCTGCCCAACCTGGAAAGGGGTAGGTTGCGATATGTGGAGAATGCGCTTCGACGATTTGAACACCTTCGAGGTTATAAATCGTAACCCGGGTTGAGGTAGTGCCAATGTCGATCCCTACTAAAAAAGCTGAAGACATTCAAAATCTCCGTTTATCCAAACAGAACATCCATGTGGATAAAAAATTCTTTCCATTTGGCAAAAAAGCTTAACTGTTATTTATCCAGCGATATGATATTAGTAGTCTACATGAATTGTTACCTAATGTCAAGTATTTATGTAACAAATACTGGAAATTGATGTGTTTTTATGGGTATTTTGCTATTTTTGTTACATAAATCATTGACTTCTTGTAACATATAAAGTATTATAAAATGGAAAAGAAAAAATCGATAATTTTTAAAGGAAAGACTATTATGGGAAAAAATCAATCCTCGAAAATATTTAGCCCGGAATTATCTTGTACTGCGAGAATTTTCACACTCACACCTCACTTTACGCAGGCAGATCATGCTATCGCCGGTCTTGCGATTAATCATCCCCAATTGGTTGCAACGAGTTCCGCTCGTGAGTTGGGGCGACATAGCGACGTTAGCGAAGCATCAGTAATACGATTTGTTCAGAAATTAGAGTATGAAAGCTTGAAAGATTTTCGAGACGCTTTAAAGAAAGAACTTGTAAATTCTCAAACTGCAGGAAACTCAAGTGTCTCAACTCAGCCGAACACCCCAACTGAAGCCCTAGCACAAGTCGTCGCATTATGTTCACAGGCATTACAAATGCTCACTACAGCGATTGATATTGAAGAATTGGGTCGCGCTGCCGACGCCTTAGAAAAATCTACTTGTATTCATTTCTTTGCTGCTGGTGGTTCCATTCGTGTTGCGCAACATGCGGCATTTAAACTCCTAAGACTTGGGTACCCTGCGTATGCTCAATCTGAGCCATTTTCGCAAATAGCTCAAGCCTCCATTGTTCAAAGCGGATCCGTTGCCTTTGGTATTTCATTTACTGGATCGACAAAAAGTGTTGTGGATGCACTGGCAGCAGCCAAGGAAAATGGGGCAATCGTAATTTGTTTAACAAATTTTGCAGGGACGCAGGTGACCGAATTATCAGATATCCGGTTAATCACTCCTGCTCCCGGAGGAATCCTGGCCGCTAATTCAGCTCAGACGAGAGTGGCCCAATTTGCTATTCTCGATGCCCTCTTAACCTTGATTACCCCTAGATGCGAATATGTTGAAAAATAGCCACTCCAATTCTATTAATTATCAATCCGAAATTAAAGGAGAACATTCATACATATGAACTCATCATTATCATCAAAAATTCGCATAGGGGCTGGCCTGGTAACCTGGTCAAGTTTTCGTGACCGTGTGACCACCTATAGACAAGCAACGGAAATCTTTGAGGCTTTACGTCAAGCTGCAAAAATTCCGGGAGTGAGAGGTGTCGACGTTTCACGTAATTACATGCCTGAGAACATTAAAGAATTCAAGGCTGTTCTACAAGATTTAAACTTGGAAGTCGCTTCGGTTGGTGCAGGGCTTTCGAGCGGACCTAATATGGTTCATGGTAGTTTTTCCGCCAATAATGTTGAAATTCGGAAAATTGCTATCGACCGTGTAAAAGAATCCATGGACATTGCAAAGGAATTAGGTTCCGACAAGGTACTTTTGTGGTTTGGTCAGGATGGTTATGACTATCATTTTGAAGTAGATTACAAAACTAAGTGGAATTACCTGGTTGAAGGCATCCGCGATTGTGCTCAATATCGAGATGATGTTCGATTATGTATCGAGTATAAAGCGCGTGAACCAAAAATTCACCAATTTGTAAATAGCGCTTCAACAGCGCTAGTCTTGATTCAAGATGTAAATGAGAAAAATGTGGGGGTTTTGTTCGATGTTGGCCATGCCCTACTTGCCGATGAAACCCTTGCAGAATCCGCTGTCATGTTAGCACAACATAATAAGCTGTGGCATATACATCTCAACGACAATTATAAACACGCTGATTCCGATCTTGTACCGGGAACCGTGCATTCCATGGCGTTCCTTGAATTGTTCTTCTGGTTGAAGCGTCTTGATTATGAAGGTTATGTCACATTTGATACTGTTGCTCATTCGCATGATCCATACGAAGTTACAGCAGAGTCAGTGCAATTCACAAAATTATTGATAGCTTCTGCGGATCGAATAAACAATACTGAAATGGACCTTGTTTTCTCAACTGACAATGCTATGAAAGGGTTATCTATTGCTCGTGCAGCACTATTTAATCACTAAACAATAAATAAGAAGGAGCAATTGATAATGACCAAACTCGACGATAAAAAACTTGCACTTTTAGAATATTACGCCTATCGCGTGCGCTGGCATACTATCGATATGGCTCGAGATCACTTAAAAATGCATTTTGGAGCAGTTTTTTCGATTGCTGAAATCATGGTTGAATTATTTTTTGATTGGATGAAATATGATTCCAAAAATCCGTATTGGAAAGATCGGGATCGATTTGTCTTAAGTAAGGGACACGCGGCTCCTAATCTTTACATATGCCTAGCTGAAGCAGGATATTTTCCCCTAACTGAATTGCGCACCTTCCGGTCTTTAAACAGCATTCTTCAAGGACACCCTTGCAGAGTTAAAACCCCTGGCGTAGAAATTTCAAGCGGGTCCTTGGGTACTGGAATTGCTGCAGCTGTAGGAATGGCAATTGCTGGCAAGATGGACAAATCATCTTGGCGAGTATATGTGGTTATTAGCGATGCTGAATGTAATGAAGGAAGTACTTGGGAAGCCATCCAAGTGGCAAGCAATCATCATTTGGGGAACTTGACAGTTCTACTCGATCGCAATGGAATGTCCGCGGGGGGACCAATGAAAAACCGCAATGACATTGAACCGTTAGCCGACAAGTGGCGTGCATTCAATTGGGCAGTCCATGAAACTGAGGGGCACGATTTTCAACAACTTCATGACTCTCTTGAATGGTCTGAAACAATACCAGATCAGCCTAAAGTAATTATTTGTCACACAGAAAAGGGCCGCGGGTTACCCGTTGTACGAACACAAGGAGAACATAATTTTGCCCTCTCAACAGATCAATATCAACAATCGTTAATCGAATTGTCTCAAATCGAAAAGGAGTTGCAATATCATGGCAACTGAAAATATAGATGTCTCTAAAGCATATGGACTTGCCCTGATTGAATTAGGAAGGAAAAACTCACGTGTTGTTACAGTTGAAACCGATCTGGCAGATTCTTGCATGAGTGATTTATTTCGCGAGCAATTCCCTGATCGTTCGATAGAAGTTGGACTAGCCGAAGCAACTGCTGTAGAAGTTGGCGCTGGGATGGCATTGAGCGGAAAAATTCCATTCGTAAATACGTTTGCTGTTTTTGCGGCTGCGCGTACCTTTGATCAAGTGCGTCAAACCGTTGCGTACGGGAAGGTTAATCTGAAAATTGTTGGTTCTGCTGGTGGTCTGAGTCTAGGATATGCCGGAGCCTCTCATCATTCAATTGAAGATCTCGCATTGATGCGTGCATTACCTAATATGACAGTTGTTGTTCCTGCAGATAGTGAAGAAACCCGTCAAATGGTTTTTGCTATTGCAGAATTAGAAGGTCCAGTTTATATGCGGCTTTCGCGAGTTAAGAAACCTCCCCTTTATGATAGTAGTTACCATTTAGTGATTGGGAAGGCAGTAATCCTTCAAACTGGTTCCGATGTAACTCTGATCGCCACTGGTGATATGGTTTTCGAAGCTCTTGAAGCAGCAAAAACCCTTGAACAAAAGGGGTATTCGGTTGAATTGATTAATGTTCATACATTGAAACCATTAGATACAACCACACTAATAGCATCTGCAAAAAAGACCGGCGCAATTGTTACCATTGAAGATCATAATATCATCGGTGGACTAGCAGGTGCGGTAGCGGAATGTCTGGCTGAAAACGCACCTACCCCAATGCGTCGTATCGGGCTAAAGGATACTTTTTGTGAATCAGATAATACAAATGTGCTTCGTGAAGCATATGGCATGACCGCTCATTTTATTGTAGATGCGGCAGAAGAAGTGATGAGGTTTGCTAAATCCATAAGGTAATTCATCAGAATCAATAAATCGCTAGAATCGAATAAATTATCTTTAAACTCCACTAAGTGGATAATTTATATCTATTTACAAAAACGCTTTAGTAATATAGAATCTTCAAAGTTTTTATATGTTGGCTTACTGTTTGTTGGCTAATATGTAATTGTTTTGCAGTTTCAGAGAAGTTCATTGTCTCTACTGCTCTTAGAAAAGTTAGAATTCTGATGATATCAATCACAGCATTACCTCATCGTTTGAAAATCATGAACTGGTTTTTTATCATTAATTCCAATTTAATCTAAGTTTTTCAACACATATCCAGGCAAGTTTATCTTCATATTCAACTTTTACATTAAAATTTTTATGATCAAAATATTGTACAATATGTTCAGGGGCAAGAAAATGACTTTGCATTAGTGCCATTTTTTCTGCAATAGCAATCAATTTAACACCCAAAAATCGGATATTTGGTTCTTCAATGATTAACCACCCTCCTGGCTTGAGCACCCTCCTGAGTTCTGATGCAGTTCTAAATTGATTCTCAACGTGATGGAAAGCATCCACCATGATAATACAATCAAAAGTGTTGTTTTGAAAAGGCAGACTCTCTGTCTGTCCACGAACCGTCTGGATACCAGCTTTTCTCTGGGCTTTCTGAAGCATTTCAAAAGATACATCTGCAACAATAATATGTTCAGCTTTTCTGTGCAAATATTGCGAAACACGCCCTGTACCACCACCGGCATCCAGTAAAATCCCTTGATGATTATCAGGTATCAAGGATTGTAATTTTATTGGGTCATTAGGATGGATAAAATATTCGTATATTGGTGCCAACAAGTTAAAGTGTTCAAAGAGTGGCTTCAAGATCTCCTAAAAACATCCTTATTCGAATAATGAAATTCTGTAAGTATTACTACTAAAGCTGCATGATTTGTTTTTAATCATACTATGGTTAGTAACCGACCTGTTCATGAATATGGATTAATGGTGCAAATCCACTTCGCTGAGATAATCTGGTATCTAGGAAAACAAAAACACCTACTTTTCAAAGTAAACGCAACCTATTTCTGAAAACCAAAGACAATAAGAGTTTTTAAAATAGTTACTTCTCTATTGTTACTTGATTAATATTCTTGTGTTCTGTTAGATCGTATCTATAAAATGAAGAGAATTAAGTAAGAAGAATTTTATCCATAAATTCCTCAACTTCCCTTCTCGTAGGCAGTGAGGATTGCGCTCCAAGCCGAGTGACAGAAATTGCAGATGCAGCACTGGCAAATCCGGCAGCAGATGCTATTGTTTTCCCTTCACATAAACCTACTGCTAATGCACCAATGAAACAATCACCAGCACCAGTTGTATCAATAGTGTTCACCTTATAGGGTGGAAATATTACACCTTCTTTAGTCATCCCATCAAAATAGACTGATCCTTGACTGCCCAGTGTAACAATTAAGTGTTTAAGCCCATGCGAAATCAGTATTTCTGCTTGTTGGAACATATCAGGATCAGATTTTTGTGCACTTCCATTCAACAATCCAATTTCATGTTCATTGGGAACCAGAAAATCGATCATACTAAGGAGTGCAGGATCAATGGTTTGTGCTGGCGCTGGATTTAATATTACCTTGGCTCCTTTATGGAAGGCGATTTTGGTGGCCATCCAAATAGTTTCCATCGGTGTTTCAAGAGGCATTACAAGAGCATCGAAATTTCCAATTGATTTCAATGCCTTCTCAACATCACTGCTGGTTAAGCATAAGTTAGCACCGCTCGCGACTGAAATCGTGTTTTGTCCTTGAGAATCTACTTGAATTAGGGCTACACCAGTAGACTCTTCTGCATGAAAAAAGACGTTCGAGATGTCAATGCCTTCATTACTTAATCCAGTTATCAATTTCTCGCCAAATGTATCAATACCAACACAGCCAATCATAAAAACCTTGGCACCTAAACGAGCTGCAGACACAGCCTGGTTTGCTCCTTTACCTCCAGGAATCATCTTGAATACTCCCCCTAAAAGAGTCTCACCAAGCTTCGGTATCTCAGGCATCTGGACAACCAGATCCATATTTAAACTTCCAACTTCAACAATGATCATTTTTTGAGGACTTTCATTCTCGACACCTAAATAATTATTACATTTGTCGATAGATTTTATACCTGTAATAATCAACCATCAGCCATTATTAGGTCAAAATGGCTTGTTTTCATCTTCCAACTCAAGAAACATTTCAACTGTCCACATGGCTACTCTTCCAGTAACACTTGGGCATTTATCGCGATGCCCTCCAGCCTCTTCAAAAGCGGCATAATCGTGTTTGTCCCACATATTAAAAGACCGGCCCATTAATCGTGCCTGAACATTTGCGCAAATTGGACTGCCAAACTCAGCGACAAAATGTTCATAAAGTTGTTTGGCAAGTTTGTAGGATTGCATATACGGTCCATTACCGAAATTTTCCCTTTCCCGCCCATACTTTGAGCTCAAGGCTAACATGCCACCTAATAGAGCGCCACACGTTCCAACGGTCATCATAGCGCCTCCGGCAGCCAAACTATGAGCCGCTTTAAATGTTGCATCCTCCACAATTCCGATAACGTCTTGAATTGACGCTAATACACATTGCGGACAGCATCCATATTTCTGTTCATACTCGAAAGCCAACAAATATGCTGTTTCCAATTTTTCTTGTTTGGATGTAGATGTGCGATCAATTTTGTTCATTTTTTTACTCAGACTTTAAATAATCAATAGAAGGACCGACAATAATTACTAATATTTTTCTAACACACCAAATGGGTACATTATTTCAAAATCTACTTAAAATAACACATCGGGATTGAAAACAAATTTCGGTATTCCACCCTCAATCCAGGTGAGAACATCATCAACGATCATCTTGGATTGCCGCTCGATAACTTCCACTGTTGACCCTGCCAAATGAGGTGTAATCGTCAAATTATCCAGTTCAAGTAATGGATGATTGACAGGCAAAGGTTCATACCAAAAAACATCCAAAGCTGCACCAGCTATTCTTTTATTTTGCAATGCATTTAATAGAGCCTGTTGGTCAATTAATACAGCCCTGGCTGTATTAATCAGATAAGCAGTCGATTTCATTAGTTCAATCTCTCGATTTCCAATTAATCCGATAGTCTCTGGTGTAACACGGCAGTGAACAGAAACAATATCAGATGTTTTTAATAGCTCATCCAAAGAAATTAATTGAACCCCAAGTGCTTCGGCTTTTTCGGCATCTTTGCTCAATGAATAAGCAACCACTTTCATACCAAAGGCTTGAGCAAGTCGAGCAACCTTTGATCCTATACTACCCAAGCCAATCAATCCAAGTGTTTTACAATTTAGCTCTACACCACGAAATTCTTTGTATGGGCTTTCTCCATCCAAATTCCAAATTACATCTGGCCTGAGATCTGAACCCTTAAAATCTTTTTCAGGCTTTCCGAGAAACCTCCCGGATTTCATTGCATGATATGATTTAGCGATATTTCTGGTTTCTGAGATGATAATACCCATAGTATATTCAGCAGTTGATATTGCATTTCGAGCGGGGGTATATAACACTGGTATTTTTAATTTTGATGCACAAGCAATATCAATATTTACAGGATTAGAACGAGCACAACCAATGATTTGTAGTTTTGGCGAATTGCGAATTAGATCTTCAGTTAGGTTCTCATATCCAAGCAAAACAATATTTGCGTCTGATATTTCTTCTTGCATTTCAGAGGATGTTAGACGCATACCGGTTTTTCCCCAGCCAGTAACGAATACTTCACAATGGGCTTTTAAACGATTCAACTCTTCATCAGTAATAGACATTGTTACAACGACTTTGGTCATACCATTATTATTCCTTGGGATATTCTTTATTTTGCTGCATCCAATAAATTTTTTGCAGTGTATATGTCAGTAATTAAGGTATTAATATATTTTCCACGTATAGCACCTAGGATTGCATCCAACTTTTCATTTCCACCTGCGATTGCGACTATTCGATTGATTGATTTCAATTCTTCAAGTCCAATTCCAATAATTCGTTCCTCAAGATCAGAATCAACTAAATGACCCTGAATATCATAAAAATGTAAACCGATTTCTCCAACTGCCCCTCTATCCATTAATGCCCTAACTTCACTCCAGGTGATGATTGTCTCATCACGTACTAATAAAGCATTTTTTGTCAGCCCACCAATTCCGGCAAAGACAATATCAACTTTTGAAACATCTTCAATGGCTGATGCAATATACCTATCTGACCTCAGTAAGCGGGCAAGGTCTACTGAACTAACAATACCTGGTGCCGGCATTAGCCTAACTGTTGCTCCAAGCGTAAGAGAAATTCGACGTACTAAATCTGTTGCGTGCGTATTTGAACTTGGTTCTCCCAAACCTCCGACCAACTGGACAACAACAACATTTCGAATTCTTGTTGATTTCAAATTGTCTACCATCGCTGAAAGCGTTGTTCCCCATGTCAGTCCAATCACATCACCATCTTTTACCATGCGGCTGAAATAATATGCAGCGGTAACTCCTAAATCTTTCGAAACCTCAGAATTTGAGTCTGGATCTGAAATATCAGTAACGATAACTTCAAGCAATCCATAAATATCACAAAGCTGTTTTTCAACTTCGGCAAACCTTTCTGAATCCTGGGTGATTGTTATCTTGACAATTCCTTGGTCGATTGCGTCTTGCATTAACCTAGAAATTGTTGGCCGCGAGATTCTTAATTGTCGTGAAATAGCTTCTTGAGTTAGTCCACTTTCGTAATATAGTTTAGCAACCTTAATCATTAAATGAGTACGTTCATTCATGGCTTGTAAATTCCCCAGTTTTTTTATCAATGGATTTTGAATTATTAGTGATCGAGGCAACTCTGGCGCAAATAATTATACAACTGTTTTTTTTTGACCTGAGAAAGGGCCAACAAAAATTAATAGTTGTATTTTTCATTTGTCATAACCTAAATTAATTTGCTTTTTTATCTTTAATCTTATCTGCAAATACTGCAATAATAATAACCGCGCCGATAATAATTTGCTGATAGAAAGAGGATATATTGAGGATGGTTAAACCATTTCGCAGAATACCCAACATCAGAGCACCAACTAATGTCCCAATAATTTTTCCCTGCCCACCTGAAAGTGCCGTGCCACCAATTACCACAGCGGCAATTGTGTCAAGCTCATAACTATTTCCAGCAGTTGGTGTTGCATAATTTAAACGGGCTGTGAGTAAAATTGCCCCGATTCCTGCAAAAAGACCAGAAAAAATATAAACCAAAGTCTCTACAATTTTAACGTTTACACCTGATAAACGTGCGGCATCACGATTTCCACCAATTGCATATATATGTCTTCCAAACTTAGTTCGTTCAAGAACAATGAACATTATTATGAAAATGATGATTACATAGAACACAAAGCTTGGAATTCCAGCAATACGTGTTGAAGCGATAAGCTCAAACGCTTTAGGTAAGCCAGACACCGGCTCGCCGTTTTTTGCAGCCAATGCAATACCGCGGGCTATTCCCATCATTCCTAATGTACCAATGAATGCCGGCACACGGCCATACGAAATAATGAGGCCATTTATTGCACCGAAGACACCTCCTAACAAGATACCGAGAACCAAGGCCAATGGAATTGATACTCCAGCAACCATCAACATACCAACGCCTACACCAACGGCACCGACAATAGAACCAACACTCAAGTCAATACCCGAAGTTAGAATTACCATTGTTTGTCCAACAGCAATAATTGCTATGATTGATGATTGAACCACAATATTCAGAATGTTGTTTACACTCAAAAAATTTGGATTAAGAAAGGAGAAAACGATAAAGATGATAATAAAAGCCAAGTACAAACTATATGCTTTTACAGCATCAAAACCACTTTTTAAAATTGATATTTGTGCCATTAATAATTTCTCCCGATCGCATAATTTAGTATTTTTTCTTGACTTAGTTCAGCATCATTTTCCAATATTCCTGTGACAGTTCCTTGATGCATGACCAGCACCTTATCTGACATTCTGATGATCTCTACCAAATCCGAACTGATCATGATGATTGATGCTCCCGCTTGAACCAAATCATCCATGATGTTGTAAATTTCTTGTCGAGCACCTACATCAATTCCACGCGTGGGTTCATCAAAAATATAAACATCTGCCCCAGAATTAACCCATTTGGCAATAACAACCTTTTGTTGGTTCCCCCCGCTTAAGTTCTTGAGAAGCATTCCCAAACCATTCGTTTTTATATTGAACTGCTTGACTAGAGAATTCGCGCAGTCTCTTTCCATTGATAAGCTGATCAAACCTGCTTTGATGAATTTATCCAGGCTGGAAAGAGTGGAATTGGTCTTTACACTGTGCATTAAAATTAGACCTTCATTTTTTCGATCTTCACTCAGGTATACAATTCCATATTTCATGGCATCGCACGGATTATTGATTTTGGCTTTCTTGCCTTTGACGAAAATTGAGCCGGCTGATGATTTGTATTCACCAATAATACACTTTGCTAATTCTGTCCGTCCGGATCCTACCAGACCAGCGACTCCCAGAATCTCACCTCTTCGTAAAGTAAAGTTGGCGTCTTTTACTCTCCTTGCACAGTGCAATCCTTCAACCCGAATAATTTCTTCTTCAGAGTTAAAGTGATTTTCGCGCTTATTCAGTTCAACATTGCGACCAACCATCATCTTTACTAAGTCGCAATCTTCAACTTCTTTCAATATGACAGTGTCGATATATCCACCATCGCGTAAAACAGTACATCGGTCACCGATTTGTTTTAATTCCTTCATCCGATGAGAGATGTAAATAATACCGATACCCGCAGCTTTTAGCTCTTCAATAATGGTAAACAATATTTTTATTTCTGTTTCAGTAAGTGTTGCGGTTGGTTCATCAAAAACAAGAAGTTTTACATTAGACATTATTGCTTTGGCAATTTCAACCAATTGCATTTGTGCAACAGATAGAGTTTTAACAATCGTTTTTGGTGAGACATCCAAACCTACCCGTTTAAGCGCAACTTCCGTTTCTTTGATACATCTTTGTTGATCAATAAAACCAAGTGAATTGGTATATTCTTTCCCGAGGAACAAGTTTTCATAAACAGACATGAAGGGATTTAAATTGAACTCCTGATATATCACTCCAATGCCATATCCAAATGCATCAGTTGGTGTATTTATATCAGCCGACTTGCCATCAATAAAAATCTCTCCACTTGTTTTTGTGTAGGCACCAGAGAGTATCTTGATTAATGTTGATTTTCCAGCTCCATTTTCACCAAGCAGAACATGGACTTCACCTGGCAGCACATTGAATGTCACATCGCGAAGAACTTTTACCCCCGAAAATTCTTTGCAGATGTTTTTCATTTCAAGTAAATAATCACTCATTTGCCTACTCCACGCCAATTTTGATGAACTTTATTCAATAACAATACCATTTTGATTTTGATCAATAATTAGTCAATTAATGATTTAAATTTTTCGAATAATAAATCGTTGTTGCTGCCATTTATTGATAGTTGAGGTTCAAAATCAGTTATCTCATCAGAACACCTGACTAATTCTCTGATTTCCTTCAAATCAAAATCACCTATATGATGTACCAATTGAATACCGATGTTTCCCAGTGAAGTGGCTTCTTTCGGACCCGCAACCACAGTTTTTCCAATTATGTTTGCAGTCAATTGATTCAAATATGCATTTTGAGAACCCCCACCTACGATATAGAGTGACTTATAATTTATTCCGGTAATTTCTTGAATTTGTTCGATTGCATAGCGATATGAATACGCAAGTGAAGTGTAAGCAGACGCTATAACTTGCTCAGTAGAATTCTCATGTGAGTCGATTAAGTTCTGGATCGCATTAATCATGCTCTTTGGATTGAACAACTCTGAAGAATTGGGGTTAAAAAGACGAATTTCTCCTTTGTATTCTCGTGCCATTTTAACAATTTCATCCCAATCAAGTTTCGTCCCTGATGTTTCTAGTTCTTTTTTGATACATTGGAGAATAAACATTCCTGCAGAGTTTTTTAACAAGGTTATTGAATTAAAAACACCACCTTCATTTGCGAAATCACGTTCATAAACAATCTGATTGACAAGAGGTTTTTCTAGCTCTGTGCCAATTAAAGACCATGTTCCGGAACTAATGAAGACAAAATCATCATCCGGTGTTGGAACTGAAGTCACAGCACACGCTGTATCATGTGATGGAACACAGATCACGGGGCATGGTTCAATTCCCAATTCCTTTGCAATGGAATCCTTTAAGATTCCAGTTACTTCACCGTGTTGTTTTATTGGTAAGAGTAAATTTATATCCAGACCAAATCGATTCAGAACCTCCGGTTGATAATCGCCTGATTTCACATCCAACATTTGTGTTGAGCTTGCAATCGTGAATTCAGTGTTCATTGAACCAGTAAACAAATAGCCTAATAAATCTGGAATCATAAGTAAGTGCTTTGAGATTCCATACATCTCAGGCATGATCCGTTTTATGCCACAAAGCTGGTAAAGTGAATTGATGCGATTATTTTGAATACCCGTTTGCTCAAACATCCATTTTTTTTCGCTATCGCTCAATTTGGATATTTCTTCATCACCAATACCATTTCTATAAGATAAAGGATTTGAAAGTAAGAATCCGTTAACATCCAATAATCCGAAGTCAACGCCCCAAGCGCAAATTCCAATTGAATCTATTTTTTTATATTGCGAAACCGCTGCTTTTAAACCTTGTTTCAACCCCTCAAATATATACAGGATATCCCAATAATACAGACCATTAATCTCTATAGAAGAATTTGGAATCTGGGAAACCACATCAGTTTTCACGCCTTTCCCATCGTACTCACCCACCACAGTACGTAATGAAGAATTTCCACAATCAAAAGCAACGCAGTTTATTGATTTAGTTAGGGTTACCATGCAAAGTCCTCTAAGACAGTAAATTTTTTATAAAGCACCAATTCTTACTTCAACACCACATTCTTTTCCGATTTCAGAAAGAAATAAAAGCTCTTTCTTTAATACGGGCTTTAGATCTCCCATTGGATATTCTCTACCCAAGGCCCGGTACTTTCCCATTCCCAATCGATGGTATGGAAGGATTTCAATATGTTTCAGGTTTTTCAATTGAGCAGCCCATTTATAGATTTGTCGCTGCGTTTCAATATCATCATTCACTCCAGGAATAAACGGTACGCGGATAATGAAATTTTTGTTCATTCTGTCAATCAGGCGAATATTGTTTAGTATTTTTTCATTGCTAACACCTGTGTGGTCAAGGTGTTTAAAAATGTCAATATGTTTGATATCCACAAAAATTAGATCTACATTATTCAATGTTCGTTCGACAATTTGTTCATCGGCATATAGCGAAGTTTCAATGGCAGTGCTAATATCCTGAATTTTGCAAGCCTCAATAAGTTCACTGACAAAGGCTGATTGTAGTAATGGTTCACCACCTGATATAGTCAAACCACCATTGGATTTGTCGTAAAACAACTTATCGCGTAAGACAATACCCATCACTTGCTCAACGGTCATTTCTTTGCCACTCAATTCGCGAGCATTGTAATAACAATATTCAACACATAATCCGCAAAGTGTGCATCGATCAAGATCAGTAATTAATCCAAAATTTCGATCATGGTGAATGGCTCCTTGTGGACAATTACTCACGCAACGTCCACAAGATACACATTTATTATCAAAATACAATAGTTCTGGTGTATGCAGTTGAGACTCAGGGTTTGAACACCACTCACAAATTAATGGACAACCCTTCAGAAAAACCAGAGTGCGGATGCCAGGACCATCTTCTATCGCATATCTCTCAATGCTGAAGATGATACCTGTCATACATTCAACTCCAATCGTTCAATCAGATCATCTTGGCAACGTGGATCAAGCGGGGTAAATAAACAACTGTATCCAGAAACACGGACCAATAAATCTCGATAATTTTCTGGATGAAGCTTGGCATCACGTAGTGTCTCAGTATCAATAACATTAAATTGAATTTGTTCACCATATTTTTCAAAAAAGACTTTGATCATACTTGTGACGCGTTGGCGCCCTTCTTTTGTCGTCAAAACACCATTCCCCAACCGCATATTGAATATTGCACCTTTTTGGAACCAAATACTTGGCATTTTTGCTACCGAGTTAATCGCGGCGGTGGCACCATTCACCTCACTGCCATTACAAGGAGAAATACCATTGTTGACAGGTTTTCCTGCCTTACGGCCATTAGGTGTAGCTCCTACAGCTGATCCAAATGCTACATTGCCAGTGACTGGACTCTGGCTGAATGAGTAACAACATGGTATCGGGCCTTTTCCATAGCGGGAATTTTTGAAATCCTTCCGATATGAGGAACCAATAAAATCAGCTACTTTTATGGACCATTTATCAGCCCTATCGTCATCATTGCCGAATTTGGGTGCTTTGTTAATTAAAATCTGTTGAATTTCTGCACCCGTAGGTGAAGTCGAAGTATCTTCAAAATTAGTTGAAAGGGCATGCAACAATTGAGCTCCGGTAATAAGCTTCTTTTCAAATACTACATATTCAATCGCTGCCAGAGAATCACCTGCTGTAATTGTTCCAGCCGTAGGTCCACCATCAGCGGAATAAACAGAACCGCCTTCAATGAGCGATAAACCTCGTTCGATACAATCGTGTACAAGTGATGAGGTAAAGGAATTGATATCGATGACTTTGTGCATTTCATCGTTGATATGTTCGGTAATTACCTGCAACTCCATAAAATAGTGGAGTTGTTTTTTGAAGGCTGAAAAAACTTCATCCATAGACTTTAAAGTACTTAAATCGCCATCTCCAGGTAGAAGAGTGGTTCCAGAAGCGGGGTCTTTTCCATTATTAAGTGTAATTTCAAGAATTTTTCCGACACTCAGCCATGGACCCTTTGCAGCGTAATCCCATTTTCCTGGTATCGTCGCTTCAATGCAGCCAACGGGAGCCCAGTTCCAGGCATCTTTTTTATCGATTCCCATTTCGACCAAGGTTCGGATGAATGCCTTGTCATTGTAGAAAGCAGGCATTCCACCCTTATGGTCTTGAACTATTTCAAGTGCTTTCTCGATAAATTTGTCATCTGTGCCTTCAAACCATTTTACTGAAACTGAAGGAGTAAACAGTTTTATATCTCCGCAAGCCTCCAAGATGATATAAGAAAGATCGTTAACAGCGTCCTTTCCGTCTTCAGTTTGTCCTCCCACAGCCAAATTAATTGCCATATGGTAACCCAGGAACATGGATGTATCCGGCCATGAACGCAGCTTATTGAGTTCATTGCATTTTATGATGAAGGCTTCAACAAGTTCAAGAGCTTCTTCGCGTGTAATTCTTTTTTCAGCGATATCTTTTTGGTATAACTCATAGAGGTATTGGTCAAATCGACCAATCGAATTTGCATGTCCATTTGATTCAATATGCACCAATAATAATGTAAACCAAACTGCCTGAATGCCTTCCCAAAACGTTTTTGCGGGATTAGCTGGAACATTATGGCATATGTTGGCTAGATTTTCTAATTCAGCTTTTCGTTTTGGATCTTTTTCTGTTTTAACCAGCCACAAGCATTCATCAGAAAAACGATTAGCAAACTTGATGGCTGCATTATTAGAAATAATTACCGATTCCAAAAACCAATGCTTCTTTATCGCATCAGGTTGAGTGAGATCTAATTTTTTTATTGCTTTTTCGGCACTTGCAACAACACCGTTGAGACCTTCCTTTAATATCCACTCAAAATCAACCATATGGTTGCCTAACGCCGCGGAAGAGACCCAGGTATCATCTATTGCAACCATATTCCAGGCTTGATTACATTCCTCTGGCAAATTCTTGCGTAAATTCTCGTAGACTGTCTTTCCACGCCAATAATCCAACAAGCTTAGAATCTCATCTTTCGTCTCTTCAGTACAAATGAATTGATCGCCAGGTCTTTCATCAAGAGGATAAGGCTTGCCATTGAATTCATTGATGATCCATTCATAAGAGTATTCCGGATAAACAGGTGCGGAACGGGGTTTGCTGGCCTGGTTTCCGACAACCAATTCATTATCAGCAACAAAAATGGACATTTTATTGAGAACATTATCAAATGCCTTTGCACGCCGTAATGCAATGTATTCACCTTCAGTTTCTTTCATGGATTCGGTGAAATAACGTGCCCGTTCAGGACAAACCTCAGGAACTATCTCAAAGAAACGGTTTCGCAAACCAGTAATTCGTTTATTCATGATATACCTCCGTAAGTATATGTCCTTGACTTTTTAACAATGGTAAAGAATTGAATGATAGCATCAAAATTCATATTTCTTGGGTTCTGTAGACCTGGCGTAATAACTTACGCCAGGTCTATTTGTGGTCCACATACTATTCAGAGCACTTTTATTTTATTCACTATCTGTTAATTACTATTCTTGGAGAGAAGGATTATTTGAATTGAGCAAGATAGGTTACGAAGTCAGCAACGTTGTCGATAGTGATTAATTCTGTTTTTGTGAAAGTTTCATCAGGCATTGTGCCGCCATTGATCAAAGCGATTGCAGCATCCACACCCTGGATTCCCATTTCAGCGGGGAATTGTGCAATAGTAGCGGACATTTCACCGTTTTGGATACTGGTAAGAGCATCGCTGACAGCATCATAACCAATCACAGTGATTTCTTTGCCGGCTTCTTTGGCTGCACGATATGCGCCCAAGGCCATATTGTCGTTGCCAGCAAAAATCATTACGATTTCAGGGTTAGCCGTGATGATATTTTGAGCTGCATTGTAGCCTTTTTCAACTTCCCAATCGGCAGACTGTTCAGCGACGACTTCCAATTTACCATCGATGGCATCAAAGAAACCATTGCGGCGATCTGCAGCGTTTTGTTGACCAGCAATACCAGTGAGAATAGCGACTTTACCTGCGCCACCGGTTAAGGTTAAGGCATATTCGCCAGCAATTTTGGCTCCGTCATAATTGTTCGTTCCGATGAAAGGAACAACCTTGAGACCATTGCTTGCAACTAAATCTGCATCAATCTTGGTATCGAGATTGATTACGGGGATACCAGCTTCTTCAGCCATTTTCAAGGCAGGCATCAAACTCTCTGAGCTGCTGGGGACGATACAAATAGCATCCACTTTATTAGTGATCATAGTCTCAATAATTTGCAACTGTTCTTCAGCAGATCCGTGGGATGTTCCAGCCTGGACGATCAGCGTAACACCCATTTTTTCCGCTTCTTGTTTGGCTGCATTCACCATGGTAATAAAATATTCATTTTCAAGGGTCATTGGGATGAAACCAATGGTGATTTCTTTTGCAGGGGCATCTGTGGCGACAGATGCATCAGTGGCAACTGCAGCGGCAGCAGGGGCTTCAGTTGCTACTGGAGCGGTAGCGCAACCTGCGATTGCAAAGACCATGGTTACAACAACAACAAACGCGAAAATTTTAACAATATTCTTCATTTCATTCTCCTTTGTATTCAATATTTATTTTTGTGATTATCGAAATAGTTCTTCACCCAGGAATTGTTCAGTGTCTCTCTTTCTGACCAGTTTTCACAGTCAATCAAACAAATAAATTTTCAGGGAGTAACCATAATATGGTTGAAATTTTGTTCAAAATTTGTTAATGTTTCTGTTGACCGTATGTTTTGAACCGTTCTCCAATAATCATCATTTCACCATCAGAAAGAATAAGAGGGTTTCCCATGCACTTCGTTTGATAATACAATCTCGAAACCAGTTCCAATTCTTCAACAGTGGCAAATGCAGAACTGATATCAACTCCAACAGCAACTATCCCGTGATTGGCCATCAAACAAGCATTGTAATTACCAATCGATTTGACAATGTTTTCTGAAAGTTCTTGTGTTCCAAATGTGGCGTATGGAGCTAAAGGAACTTTGTTTCCAGAATAACCAATCAGATAATGAACAGCGGGAAGCTCCCACCCCATGCATGCAATCGTGGTTGCATAAACCTGATGTGTATGAACCACTGCATTAATATCCAGACGGTGTTTCATTAATGCCAAGTGAAACCGGATTTCACTTGAAGGCAGCAAGTCACCATCAACTACTTTTCCATCAGGGTTTACGACCACAATATCTTCAGGTTTCATAATAAGATAGTCAACCCCAGTGGGTTTAATAGCAATTAAATTTTCTTTTCGATTGATAATCGATAAATTGCCACCAGAACCCGTAGTCAACTGAGCAGAAATTAACTTTCGCCCAAACTCAACGATTGCACATCTTTCATCGTGTAGAAGCATAAATTCTCCAATATTTTTAAATTGCATTTGATGATTTCAGAAAGAGTATACCCAGTTCTTTACTATATTTCAAGTATGAAATTTTGTAAAGTCAGTTACTGTTGCATAATTGGATATCGTCACTATCCATAACTTTTTGTTTTTTTATTGAGAACATTGTTGGGTTTAATAAAAATAATTCTTTGTGTGGAATTGCTGACTATCATTACACTTTCTTAACATTTGCAATGGCTATCGTAACAGATTCTAATTGGTATTCGGAATGATTTCGGATTCGAATTTTTTTCTCATTTGATATTTCATTCTGACTGACAAGCTACCCTATACTTCTGCAATACCTCATCGATTCTGTTTATAATAATTGCTTGCGGTGAAATGGAATTTTTGGAAGGGATTGCTTCATCAGTTTCAATTAAGCCATATTGATGTAATACTTGTCCTGGTATTTGAATGTCAGTTAAGTTCAATATCAATCGATTCAAGGAGTTTTGAACAGAAGAATCCATCCAGTAATATCGGATTCTATCGCTTAAGCTATATTTTCGAGCCAGGGTTACTTCCAAGTTGCTGCCCTTGAAATATTTTCCCCAATACTTTGGGTTCTTGATCATATCTTTATTAATAACAGTGACTAAATTGGATTGCAGTTTTTTGGGAATGAGTTCGTTCTCAATCAATGCCAAAGAGAAAACTGCCTCACGAAATGCAGAAGTTAATGCCGGGCCAACCTTTAATATAGCAAAGTGATCTTCAATCAAACCAGACAGAGCTTTTGGCGATTGATAATCTGTTGAATGAGCTTCGTAGATCAAAGGCTGCGTTTCAATAAAACGTGAGAGATCATGTGCCAGATTTCTATCATAATGAACAAAAAAATTGTCACCATAGTCTATACCCGGTTGAACAACTACAGCAATAACTCTAGTCCATGCTGAGTCAAGTCCTTTCTCTTTAAACAATTGCTCAGTTATTGCAAGTGTATTTTCTACGTCCTGAACTCTCAGAACTGAATATTGACTTTGTTTTTTTTATGTGCTATTCTAAATGATATTTTGTGAAAACGTTTCCATTATTACTCGGGGTTACAAATGACTAAATTGAATTATGAGCCAAAATTATGAAAACAAAAAGTCCCATATCAATTATTGATGTTGCAAAACACGCTGGTCTTTCCCCGGCTACAGTATCCCGAGTTTTGAACAAAAGTGGATATTTTAGCTTTGAAACTCAGCAAAAAGTGGAAGAGGCTGTTATCCAATTGGGTTATTCTCCGAACTGGATGGCACGCGGATTAAAAGGTATGCCGTCGCGTCTTATCGGACTCATTATTCCCGATATTACAAATGTGTTTTATACATCCCTTGCAAACTCTATTTTAGAAATTTTAAGAAAAAGTAATGAAGAATTGATCCTTTGTATCACTGATGAAGATCCCGAAAAAGACCTTGCCTACCTGAAGATTCTTGAACAAAAAAGAGTGGATGGAATTTTGTATACCCACCCTGCGGAGGGTAATAATTCAGCTTATGTTCGCCGCTTGGCAAAAAACGGGTTGCCAATTGTTGAGGTAAATCGCCAGCGAGAAATTGATTTATTGGATGCTGTTTTGGCCGACAATTACAGAGCCGTCAAACAAGTGATACACCATTTATTTGGGCTGGGCCATCGGCGTATCGCCATGATCAGCGGTTCAGTCAATATATCAACCGGTTCTGAACGGTTGGCCGGGTATCAAAGTTCCTTTTCGGAAGCAGGAATTGTCCCCGAACCAGATTTAATCAAGATAGGATCATTTTCTCGCCAATATGGTGAGCAAGCTGCAATCGAATTGCTCGACATGCCAAATCCGCCAACGGCCATATTTGCAGGCAGCAATAGGATAGCTTTGGGTTTACTTAATATACTTGGTCAACGAAAAATTCGTATCCCGGATGACATATCTGTAGTTGCTTTTGATGATACTGAATGGATGCCTGTCTGGGATCCTCCCATCTCGGCGGTCGATATTGCCATAAATGAAATGTCACAGTTGGCCGTGGATCTTCTCCATCATCGTATCACCCAGACCGAATCTACACCCAAACCAACGACCTACCACCTCGGCACGTCTTTGATTATTCGAGAATCAAGTAGGGCTATCCCTTCTCTTACGGCATTGAAGTAATTCTTCACTAGTGGATAGTCATTTGCTCAGAAATGATCGCTTTTTACTTAATGTAATTTAATTAATGTGACATTCTTCCTGATTGAAGTTCAATTTCCTTCGTGCTAATATGTATGAAAATTTATGAATACGTTTCCATAAAATTTCATACAATATCTGTTTTTATTATGAAATTTGTATGGAAAATTTATACAACAATTCTTTATTTATTCCGGAGTTTTGATGAAGAAAAAAGGTGCCCCAACAATTGTTGACGTCGCTAAACTGGCTAGCCTTTCTCCGGCAACCGTTTCTCGGGTTTTGAATAAAACTGGATACTTTAGCGAAGAGACTCTCAACAAGGTTGAGAATGCTGCCAAGGAATTGGAGTATTTTCCCAATATGATGGCTCAGGGTCTCAAAGGCAAATCGTCTCACTTAATTGGATTGGTCATTCCTGATTTATCCAACGTTTTCTATACTTCTATCGCAAGTTCACTGTCATCCATTTTACACAAGTACGATTACGAAATGATCCTTTGTGTCACCGATGATGATCCGCAAAAAGATTTAGCCTATCTTCGTATGTTGAAAGAAATATGCGTTGACGGCGTTTTTTACACTCACCCAGTTATTGGCAACAACTCCGATTATCTTCTCGCGATGGTAAAGGCTGGAATACCGATTATTGAAGTCAATCGTCAACGCGAGATTAATTTATTAGATTCAGTTCTTCATGACAATGATCGCGGTGTTCAGCAAGTCATCACTTATCTGCTCGGCCTTGGACACAAGCGCATCGCGCTCATAAGTGGTTCAACTAGTACAACTACCGGGTTGGAACGACTAACTGGTTATCAAAATAAAATAATGCAAGCTGGCATTGCTCTTGACCAGGACTTGATAAAAATCGGTTCCTTCTCTCGTGCTTATGGTGAGCAGGCAGTTTCAGAACTACTTGACTTGTCAAATCCTCCAACTGCTATTTTTGCAGCAAATAATCGAATTACTTTAGGCGTTCTACACATGCTTAACCAACGAAATATTAGCATTCCGGAGGACATTTCGGTGGCAGGTTTTGATGATTCTGAATGGATGTCTGTTTGGAATCCCCCAATTACTACGGTTGGTGTTGCCATCAACGAAATGGCGCAATTATCCATTGATCTGCTCCACCGTCGAATTACAAAGGAATTGACCTCCGAAAAACCAATTTCATATCGTCTAGGTGTATCACTTATCATCCGAGAATCTTGCCAGCAACCTGCTGGGTTTTCTTCATAAAATATTTTAGGAGATATAAATGAATGGCTACCATGGAAAACTTCTGCGCATCAACCTATCTACGAGGCTGGTAAGCGAAGAAACCCTGAATCCAACATACCTTCGTGATTACATTGGTGGATCTGGCCTTGGCCTCAGATTAATGTACGATGAGGTTCCACCAGAAACTGACCCCCTGAGTATTGAAGCGAAAATATTCATCACTACCGGGCCTGTCACTGCGACATCAATGGGAACTGCTGGCCGTTACCAGGTTGTTTTCAAATCTCCATTAACAGGCATTCTTTGCGACTCGAGTTCGGGTGGCCATTGGGGTTCTGAATTTAAACAGACAGGTTACGATGTGCTTGTAATCGAAGGAAAAGCGACAGAACCTGTCTATATCAATATCAAGGATGGTAATACGGAGATTCGCTCTGCTTCTCATCTTACAGGTAAAGACACCTATGAAACCCAAAACCTACTTCAAGCTGAAGTAGCAGATGATATGGCGAGAGTATTGTGCATTGGTCCAGGTGGTGAAACAGGAGCGTTATTCAGTTGTATGGTCAATGATACTGGCAGAGCCCCGGCTCGAGGTGGGCCAGGCGCCGTAATGGGCCGCAAGAATCTAAAAGCGATCGTTGTTCGAGGTACCAAGAAGGTTGAGTTGGCAGATCCGGATGGGTTCAAACGTTATGCTTTAGAAATAAATAAGCGCAACGGTCGTGGTGATGAAACCAAAATGCTGCGGATATTTGGAACACCTGAGGTGATGGATAACAACTGGCAAGTTGGAGACATACCTGTTAAGAATTGGTCGGTTGGTTCTTATGAGAAGATATGCGTCAGTCTTGGCGGCAAGAAAATGTACGATACCATGCTGGTGCCTCACAACGCCTGCCATTTCTGCCCGATAGCCTGCTCACGCTGGGTAAAGATCGAGACCCAGGCTTACAAGATGGATGGCCCTGGCCCCGAATATGAGTCTATTGGTGCGCTGGGATCGATGACCATGGTGGATGATCTGGAAGCAGTCTCTTATGCCAACCACCTATGCAATATTTACGGGATAGATACCATCTCTTGCGGCAGCAGCATTGCCTTCGCTATGGAATGTTATGAGAAAGGTTTGATTACTAAGGAAGACACCGGCGGTTTGGAATTGACATGGGGAAATGCGCAAGTTTTGATTCAACTCGTCGAAATGATCGGCAAAGGTGAAGGTTTTGGTAAGTTTGTAGGCCAAGGTACGCGCCTGATGGCCAACCAAATCGGAAATGATTCAATCAACTTTGCCGTACAAGTCAAAGGGCTTGAACTGCCAATGCACGATGCGCGGGCATTTTTCTCCTGGGCATCGAATTACGCAACAGGTCCGCGCGGCGGGTGTCACTTGCATGGCATGTCTGCGATTTACGAGAACAAGCAAGACCCAATCCCTGAATGGGGGCTAATGGGCTACTACCCCCGTCATAGCAACGAAGGCAAAGCCAGTATCACACGTTTTGCGCAGAACTGGTCGCACATCCTGTCGTCAATGGTCTTGTGTTATTTTGCCACATTCTCACAAAAACCTTCTGATTTGGCATCCCTGATTAATTATGCCACCGGCTGGTCACTTAGCCCAATGGATTTGCTGCTAATCGGCGACCGTATTAACGCACTTCACCGCGCCTACAACTACCGCTGTGGCATTAGACGTTCCGATGACACACTTTCAAAACGTTCACTGACACCGCTGGAAGCAGGCGGCGCTGCTGGCGTGGTACCGGATCTTGAGTTCCAGTTGAACGAGTATTACCAGATTCGTGGTTGGGAAGATGACGGCAAACCGTCCAAGCAAGTTCTACTGGATTTGGGTCTTGCAGATGTTGCCAATGACCTCTACCCTGTTTAGTCATTCTATTAGGGTTATGCAGATAGGACTCAATAAATGAATATAACGCTTCAAGCACATGGTTGGGTCAAAACCAAAATCGGGAGTAGTGCAATGGAATTCGTCCTTCCAGAAAACTCGATGCTAATCGATCTATTAAATCAGTTAGCCAAGACAATTCCTGATAATCGGCTGGATGATATTTGGGATAAGACGACGGGGCGATTTCTAGCTCCCATCTTTGTGATAGTAGAGCAGAAAGAAGTACAAGATTTTTCATTACGATTAGAAGAAGGTCAGACAATCGCACTGATCTCACCAATGGCGGGTGGGTAGATTCCTGCAGTTGGTATTCAAAAATCGAATTTCGTTGATTTGTGATGGAAAGGAGGCTTTGCTGAAAAAATAAGTGACGGAATTGAAGTACAAAGCTCAATTCAAGTGCAGATTTTTCAATCAGATTATTAATCTAAAAGGAGAAATAACAAATGAAAAGAAAACTTCTACCCATCACCTTATTACTCATTGTCAGTTTGATCTTGGGTGCATGCGCCCCCGCAGTAGCCCCCACCCCCGAGACGATTATTGTAAAAGAAACCGTTACAGTAATTCAAACTGCTGCACCTGAGGAACCTGTTGTTGCTGAAGAACCTGTCGCCAATCCTTACAAGCCAGACAACCTGTTTGAAATTGTGACCAAACTTCAGGCGGCTGTTGAAGGCAAGACAGCACCTGCTGGTGCAAAATATGTTTTATTGACCAATGCAGTAACCCCGTTCTGGACAGCCGCTCAAATTGGTCTTTCCAGAGCATCCTCCGAATTAAATGTCCCGATGTTCTTCAATGCTCCCGCTGGAACTGACGCCAACTCTGCGCAGCTTTCGATGTTGGATACATTCATCAACGATCAGTACAATGCCATCACATTCTCTGCCATCAATCCCAAAGCTGTAAACGACTATGTCGCACGTGGAATTGGTGAGGGAATCAACTTCCTCGCAACCGACTCTGATGCTTCTGATAGTGGACGCGCTGTGTACATTGGTATGTCTGATTACAATGCCGGACGAGCTGCCGCTGAAGCAGCCATCAATATTATCGGTGAAGGTACCGTGGTCGGTCTGGTCGGTTACGCAACCGCCACTAACGCTTTAGAGCGCATTCGCGGTATTCAAGATGGTTTGGAAGGATCAAAAATTGTATATCTGGAAACACTCTACGATGATGTCCAGATGGAAAAAGCACTGAGCAACGCTGAGACTGCCTTACAGAAATACCCAGACCTTAGCGGTTTCATCACCATCTACTCCTACAATGGTCCGATGGCTGGACAGGCTGTGAAAGCAGCCGGCAAACAAGGTGATGTAAAAATCGTTGCCTTTGATGCTGAACCCGAAACCCAGAAACTGGCTGAAGAGGGTGTTGTGCAAGCTATGATCGGTCAACGCGTTTACTTCTATGGCTATTTGAGTGGTTACATAATGCATGTAATGACTGTTCTTGGTAAGGACGCAACCCTTGAGATACTACAACCTTACCTGATTGGTGATAATAAAGATCATCTTGACACCGGAATCGACGTCATTTACTCTGATACCATCAACCTGTACAAAGATTACCTTAACTCGATCGGCATCGCATCACAATAATCTGTAATGTGGTAAATGGTGGCTGTGTCATTTCACGATACAGCCACCATCAACTCCAGTAAATGAAAAGGCAAAACAGAATGAATCACCAACCCTTGTTGCGAATGGCCAATATCAGCAAGCATTTCCCCGGCGTGCAGGCCTTGGATAATGTCGATTTCGAGGTCTACCCTGGTGAAATAGTCGGTCTGCTCGGCGAGAATGGCGCAGGCAAATCAACCTTGATCAAGATCCTTTCGGGCGTTTATACCAAGGATCAAGGTTCGATCTACTTTCGTGGGGAGAGCATTGACCCAAAAAATCCTCAGGACTCGCAATCTTTAGGGATCAGTACGATCTATCAGGAACTTGCTCTGGTACCACAGTTAAGTGTGGCAGAAAACCTGTTCCTGAATCGTGAGCCTCGCCTAATACCTGCGCTAGGAATGATTGATTTTAAGAAAATGGAAGCGGACGCCCGAATTATATTACATGACCTTGGCGTCGATATTCCTCCGAACAAACTCTTGAAAGACCTTACTGTTGCAGCCCAGCAGATGGTAGAAATTACCAAAGCTGTATCTCGTAATGCTAATTTAATTTTGATGGACGAACCAACATCAGCACTCTCGAACAAGGAAGTAAAAGCGATTTTCGAGATCATGAACCGCTTAAAAGAAAAAGGAGTGTCGGTGGTATTTGTTAGCCATCGGCTTGAGGAAGTAATGAAGATAGTAGATCGAGTAATCGTTATGCGTGATGGTCAACGGGTGGGAGAACTTCCGATCCAAGAGGCTTCCATGGAGAAGATTATTCGTTTAATGGTTGGGCGAGAAGTGGGGCTCTTCCATAAAATAGAAAAGGAAATAAAGGAACCTGTTTTAGAAGTGCGGGGGTTGAGTGGCAACAACCTCGTAAAAGATGTGAGTCTGACAGTTCGTAAAGGTGAAATCGTGGGATTAGCCGGTCTGGTAGGGGCAGGACGTACCGATGTCGCCAGATTAATCTTTGGCGCAGATCGACGCACCAGCGGGACAATTCTGATAAACAATGAACCCGTTCAGATTAACAACCCTTCTGACGCTGTCAAATATGGAATTGGATGGGTGCCAGAAGACCGCAAACAACAGGGACTGGTTCTGGGAATGAACATGAAAGAAAATGCCAGTATTGCAATTTTGCAGCGTATCTCGAACCTGTTCGGTGTGATCAATTTAAAACAACAGAATGAGATCGTTAAAAACTATATAAAGAAGTTGAATATTGCTACATCCAGCATGGAAAAGCAAGTGAACGAGTTGAGCGGCGGGAACCAACAAAAAGTGGTTTTGGCCAAGTGGCTCGCCACAAAACCCAAAGTTTTAATCATGGATGAACCAACCCGCGGGATCGATGTGGGTGCTAAAGCCGAGGTACATGCTTTGATAAGTCAGCTTGCAAAAGAGGGCATGGCAATTTTGATGATTTCGTCTGAAATGCCTGAAATCATGGGCATGAGCGATCGAGTGATTGTGATGTGCCAAGGGCGCATAACCGGTGAATTCGATACAGCGGATTTTGATCAAGAAGAAATCATGACCTGCGCCACCAAGTTTTTGGTATTTGATTCACCAACCGCCAATTGATTCACTATATTTATGAAGCACGGAGACACAAATAAAGATGAATATCAAAAACATGTTCAATAAATTGAAGGTTAATATGGCGCAAGCATCCTCAGCAAGAGGTAATAAGAGTATTACTGCTTTTTTCAAACAAAATGAAGTGATCTTGTTGGTGATTGTGGTTTTTCTAATCACCATAGCGGGTATTATAAACCCGAGATTTGTAGGACTAGACAATATCAAAACCATGTCGAGGGATATTGCTATCCTGGCTATTGGTGCCACAGGCATTGGTTTTGTTATTCTTACCGGGGGAATTGACCTGTCAGTTGGCTCAATCGTCGCCGTTGGTGGCGTTATGTCGGGGGTGTTCATCGTAAGATATGGATTGCCCATTTGGCTGGGAATCTCCCTGACTCTCGTCATAGGTGTATTGATCGGATTAATTCATGGATTGTTTGTCACCAAGTTGAAAATGCATGGTTTTTTAATCACACTGGTATCTATGGGCGTAGCTCGTGGAGCGATGCTGGTTGTGACCATGGGATTTCCAATCACGGATATGCCCCGCCCATTCAATTATTTTGGTCAGGGCTTCTTATTCGGTGAGATCCCTGTTCCGGTGGTAATCTATATCATCATTCTGGCGATTACTTATTTCATCCTGCGTTATACCTATATTGGGCGCCATATCTACGCTGTCGGCGGCAATATGGAAGCAGCACGACTTTCTGGGGTGAATGTGGATAAGCGTGTTATCTTGAGCTACGTTATCTCAACCGTATGTGCCACCATCGTTGGCATGATCCAGGCAGGGCGTATGACCATGGGTCATCCCGGCGCAGGAGAAGGGTTTGAGCTGACTACTATCACGGCTGCAATTTTGGGCGGATTAAGCTTCTCAGGCGGTTCGGGTAGTGTGCTGGGGATTGCAATTGGCGCAGTTCTGATAGGTATCTTGCAAAACGGAATGATCATGCTGAACATTAATCCCTACTACCACAAAGTAGTTATCGGTTTAGTGTTGTTGTTCGCAATCAGTTTCGATTATATGCGAAGACGGCAGAAAACATAAACCACCAGGCAATAAACTTCTGCAACCAACAACCTTGGTCGCACCAGGGATAATTCTTCGTTACAACAAGAACGAAACATTTTTCTTTTTGGAAAGATCCAAGAAAGGTTCCAAATGAGTTACCATACTGAAAAACTAATCGAAAACTTGCAAGAAAAAGCACGCCAGCTCAGAGTTAGCAGTCTGGAGATGATCTACCGCCGCCAGGCTGGACATCCCGGCGGCTCGCTCTCTGGGGCTGAAATAATGGTCGCGCTTTATTTCCACCACATGCACATTGATCCACAGCAACCCGATATGCCAGAACGTGATCGGTTTATCCTCAGCAAAGGGCATGCCTCTGCGCTGTTGTATTCTGCTCTGGCGCTCAAGGGTTATTTTCCCCTCGAAGACTTACAACATTGGGGTGAGCTTACCTGTCATTTGCAGGGGCATCCTGATCGACATAAAACCCCGGGAGTCGATATGACCTCCGGCATCCTGGGTCACGGCATTGCGATAGGCGCCGGTCTCGCACTGGCAACTCGATACAATAACTTAAATTACCGCGTTTATGCTTTGCTCGGTGATGGAGAATGCCAGGGTGGTATCGTCTGGGAAGGTGCCATGTTTGCTGCCAAGTACCACCTTGCAAATTTAACCGCCATAGTTGATTTCAACGACGTTCAACTAGACGGGGCTGTGCACGAGATTATGCCCCTCGAGCCATTTATCGACAAATGGCGCGCCTTCAATTGGCATGTGATCGAGACCAATGGGCACGATATGAGACAGGTCGTCGAAGCGTTGGATACAGCAAAAGAGATCCATTCCGGCCCCCAGGTTATCATCGCCCATACCACTAAGGGTAAAGGTGTATCGTTTATGGAAAATAAAGCCCAATGGCATGGTATGCCACCCAACCAAGCTCAGTTAGCGCAAGCCTTGGCTGAACTAGCTCCATCTGCAGGATAACGCATCGCAAGGGAGAACAAAAAAATGTCTGAATTATCAATTAGAGAAGCATATGGAAAAGCTTTGGCAGCCTATGGCGAGGTGAATTCAAAAGTTGTCGTTTTGGATGCCGATACCTCAGCTTCCACTTATTCCAATCTGTTCGGTGCACGTTTCCCGGAACGATTTATAAACACTGGAATTGCTGAACCCTGCATGGTCGATACGGCGGTAGGGCTGGCGTTGAGTGGGATGATCCCATTCGTAAACGGATTCGCCGCTCTCATATCGCTTAGGGCGATGGAGCAAGTGCGTACTTGCGTGTGCTACGCCCGCACAAATGTGAAGATCGCATCTAGTTATGCAGGTCTGTCAGATTTTAAAGATGGTCCTACCCATCACGCAATTAAAGACTTGGCGATGATGCGCGTCTTGCCAGAAATGACCGTTATCGTACCTGCGGATGCCAACGAAACAGCAAGCTGGGTGCCAGTGATTGCTGAATATGATGGACCTGTCTATTTTCGCTTGAGTCGGGCTGCATCATTGGCAGTTAATCCCTTGGGAATTAGCGTGAAGATAGGTAAAGGTCAAGTTTTACGCCAGGGAGGTGACGTGGCCATACTGGCGATAGGAACGATGGTTGGGCGAAGCATGCTCGCCGCCGAATTGTTGGCGGCAGAAAATATTCAGGCTCAGGTTATCAATATGTCTTCACTAAAACCATTGGATAACGAACTGGTACTTCAAGCGGCCGAAAAGACAGGCGCGATCGTGACTGCAGAAGAGCATACCATCCTGGGAGGATTAGGAGGAGCGGTAGCTGAGTTGTTGAGCGAATATTGCCCCACGCCGATGGTTCGAGTGGGTCTCTCAGATGTGTTCGCTCGGACTTCTACTGATCCCGAGTCACTCATGGATGCCTTCGGGTTGGGGGTGGGAGACATCGTATCTGCCGTCAAGCGGGTTTTATCCAAGCGCAAACCGGCTGCTTAAAAGTAACTTTTTTTTGGAGGGTTCAATCATGAAAATAGCTGTCATCAATGAGACCAGTGCAGCCGACAAAAATTCCGCTATCATGGCAGCTTTGGATGGACGCGGACATACCATAATCAACGCCGGGATGACTGAAAGTGGAGTCAAACCAGAGCTATCCTATATCCACACCGGTTTGCTCTCAGCGATCCTCCTGAACCTGCGGAGGGCTGACTTCGTAGTTGGAGGTTGTGGAACGGGACAGGGCTATCTAAATTCAGCCATGCAATATCCAGGTGTTTTCTGCGGACATATACTAAACTCCTTGGATGCATGGCTATTCACCCAAATTAACGGTGGCAACTGCATTTCGTTAGCTTTGAACCAGGGTTTTGGTTGGGCTGGAGATGTAAACTTAAGGTTTATATTCGACCGCATTTTCAGTGTTGAGCGCGGTGGAGGCTACCCGGCTCATCGCGCCGAGCCACAAAGAACGTCTCGAGTTACCCTGGAGAAAATATCTGATCTCGTACACCAACCCTTCGCGAAAATCATTGATGACCTGCCTGATGATATTCTTCTTCCGGTACTGGCCTATCCAGGTATATTGGAGATCATCGATATAGAAACCATTACAGACACGAACCTCAAAGAAACATTCCTGAGACGACTAGCGAAGCCGGAGTAAATAAATATGCACTATATGCAGAAAAAAAACAATAAACCCGTTGGTATTGGTTTTATTGGAACAGGAGAAGTTTCACAACTTCATGAGATCGCGGTCAAAGCTCTGCCTAACGCAAAACTGGTTGGCGTATGGAACCGCAATTGCTCCACAGGGATGAAGCGCGCCGAGCAGTATGGGTGTAAATGGTTCGAAACACCAGAAGATTTGGTTAAAGATCCAGAAATTGATGCAGTTTTCGTATTGACCAACCTGGAAACCCACCTTCAATATGCACGCCTGGCTATGGAACATGGCAAGCATGTTCTGGTCGAGAAACCATTGGCGTTTACTGTGGCTGAAATCGAGGAGATGAAAGCCTTATCTGAAAACCGCGGTTTGGTTTGCATGCCTGGGCATAATATGATCCATGAAGCCAGTCTAAAGCGCGCAAAGAGCTTGATAGAGAATGGCGATCTGGGCAAAATAATCTCTTGCTATGTAATGTATAACATACATCATTCTGAAGAGCGTGCCTCCACACTTCCAGGTATCGTGCGGCACTTATTGACCCACAATATCTACACAATGATGTACCTGGTGGGTAATCCCAGGCGCGTTTCAGCGATGAAGGCGACCCGTCATTATGAATCTCTAACTCAAGAAGACCTGGCAATGGTCCTGCTCGAATTGGAGAATGGCGGGTTGGCGCACTTGTCTGCCAGTTTTGCTGCTGATGATTATTCTGCCGATCCCTGGACATTTTTAGTTAAGGTGATTGGTACTGCCGGAACCACTCACTATACCTACCAGGATTGGGTAGAAATTAAGAAAGGTTACGCACATTCGCACACTTATTCTGCCTACCAGGGCAGCATCAACAACGAGGTAGCCCATTTCGTGGATGTATGCCTCAAAGGTGGGGAACCTCTTTCGACTTTGGATGATGCCATAATTGCCCAAAAAGTGGTTGAAGCATGTGAAAAATCAATTTCGGAGGGAGTAACCGTTGCGATCGAATAGTTGATCGAAAGTGGTAAAACCCGATTGAATATTTAGAACTTTTCCATAAGTAATCTTAACAAATCTATTAGGAACACGGGTTTTAATGAAATTAAAAATAATAGGATGGAGATTTCTGTTGATGAAGTGATTTTGGATGCGTTTATGATGAAAATGAGAAATCTATGAATGAATTCATACTGTTTGCGCCTCGGTGAGGCCTCTGCATTGATTTGTCGAATCCTGGCACGGATTTGTGGCCTTGATACGCGAAAGCATATTACCGAACCCCGATATCACCAGATCGTCTTAATCTTATAGATTGGAGCTAACAATGCCTGAGAATTTGCAAGAGATGGCCGCTCGCGCCCGCGCGGCTCAGAATGAAATTGAAGATTGGCCGCAGGAGAAAGTGGATGAAATGGTTGCGGCCGTTGGATGGAAAATCTATCAACGCCCGGCAGCAGAGGCCTGCGCAAGACTGGCTGTCGACGAGACCGGGATGGGGATTTATGAAGATAAACTCCTCAAACACCAGAAGAAGATTCTGGGGACGCTGCGCGACCTGCAGGGGGTGCGCACCGTGGGCATGATTGAAGAAGACCGCGCGCGTGGGATCAAAAAAATTGCCAAACCAGTAGGTTTAATCGCCGCGATCACCCCGATGACAAATGCCACCTCCACCATTGGGGCAAAAGGGCTGGCAATGCTCAAGACCCGCAATGCTGTTATCTTCGCGCCCCACCCGCGCGCCAAACGCTCCTGTGCGCTGGCATGCGACTACGTGCGGGAAGGTCTAAAACAGGTTGGAGCCCCGATAGACCTGGTCCAGAATATCAACGAGCCGTCCATCGAAGCCAGCCAGGAAATCATGAAACTGGTCGACCTGGTGGTGGCTACCGGGGGCGGGGCGTTGGTCAAATCTGCCTATTCCAGCGGAACGCCGGCTTACGGCGTTGGTGCGGGCAACGCGGTAGTAATCGTGGATGAAACTGTAGACATCGATCAGGCTGCGAAAAAAATCGTGTTAGGGAAGATCTTTGATAATGCCACCTCCTGTTCTTCTGAGAATTCGGTCGTGATCCATGAATCGATCTACGAACGCATGCTTGAGCGTTTCAAAGAGCTGGGTGGTTACCTGTGCAACTTGGACGAGAAAGAGCGCTTGCGTGTGGTGATGTGGCCGGATGGTGCAAGTATAAGTAAGAACGTGGTCGGCCAGCCGGCCGGAAAGATAGCTCGGTTGGCGGGTCTGCCAGATGCCGATCACATCAAATTCATCATGGTGAACGGCGAGACGGTCGGCACCGAGGATATGTTCTCTGGCGAGAAACTTTCACCGGTGTTGACGGTGTGGAAATACCAGGAATTTGCCGGGGCTATCGACCTCGTCAAGCAGATAACACGTTTCAGCGGCTACGGTCACTCTTGCGGGATCCACTCACAGGATGAGGGACATATCATGGAACTGGCGCTGAAGGCCAAAGTCAGCCGCATGATGGTCAACCAGGTGCAGTGCTACGCCAATTCGGGCAATTACAACAACGGCATGCCCTTCGCGCTGACTCTGGGGTGCGGCACCTGGGGTGGCAACATCACCAGCGAGAATGTGCATTGGAAGCATTTCATAAACACAACCTGGGTCTCCTACCCCATCCCGGAGGTTGTACCGGACGAGAAGGCTATTTTTGGAGAAGTCTGGGAAAAGTACGGAAAGTAAACCACAACTAAATAATAAGAAGAGAATAAATGAAGTATTAAGTATCTTGACTATGATTTGGAACAATGAGCATATTTAATTGTTTCTAGATTTCAATCTATGCACACCGGGTCCTTTTGATCAAACATCGCGGGTTTGGCTGAAATAGTAACCTGAAGTTCTAAATTACACGAAACAAGATGTGAACTCACACCGCGCTGGGTGCTGGCGTAGCCCGGAGGTCAGTAGTTTGAATCCATTCTGGCTTTTAGCAGTAAAACAGTGTCCGATGAACAAAATTAATTAAACCCAAAGGAATGCATTGTTTGTAATTCGACACTTTTTGTTGTTTACGAGTAACAAAATTCAAAATATCAGCCTTGTTCCAATTTTTCCAACTCATGTAAACGAATGTGAGTAAACCCAACACAAGAATTAAGAACGACAACACAAGCTGATGCAATCGGAGTCAACTACCCTTAATAAAAAAGGGGGCTATCCATTCTAACTTTTAGGACAACCCCCGACATACAGACTCACAATAATTTCTCGAAGACCATTTTCGCCTCACTCGTGCAATATGGATTAATAATCCTTTGGGAATTGCGGATTCAAGACGCCCCTTTTATCCGGGACTGTGCGATCCCGACCCGGATACATTTTGTAATACGGTGGGATACTGTTTATTTGCGCAAGGAGCCCTGTTATTATCTCCGGTATCTTTAGCAGATTGATCTTTGGAAGGTCTTTCAAAGTGATTTTCCCCTCGATACCACCGAACTTTTTATAGCGTTCAACAAAATAGCGCACATCATATTTTGATGGATAGACCTCGATTATGTCTTTATCAAGCCCGGTAAGTGCATAAACTGCTTCAAGCGGGGTCCTGATCGAAGTTTCGACAGTGAATACAACATCATCAGTAACCTCAACATATTGACCAATGAATGCCAGGTTGGTGCAGCCCGCTGGAACAATGCGCGGACGATCGGTTTCTTTTCTGGGCATAAACTGACTAGTGATATAAGGCATCATGACGGTTGAAACATAAGTGTGTTCCAATAGATCATCCAACATATCCAACATGTTCAGATGATAGAGCAACTCGGTGAGAATCTCATTGCCTGTGCATTCAGCCATAGTTTTCTGGATGTAATCACCCAGTCTTTCGCCAAAGAGTCCATCGCCCCAGAGAACGTCGCGGTTACCTTGATCGGGGAAATATTCGCGATCATAGAGTGCAAAGGAAATTCCCCAACCAGAATCTTTAATGGTTATAGCGCCTCCAGTTCCCGGTTTGCTGCCAGTCATTTTCTCCATGCGCTGGAAGAATTCTGGATAATCTTTGACGGTCAGGAAGAAGCTCATCCACTTGGTCTTGTCTACCTGCCCCAGGAACTTCTCTGGATGACCAAACTTCTCGTGTTTCCTGGCGAGGTTTATCCACAGTTCAAACAATCCAAGGTCTTCTGTGGAATATATCGTCTCTGCTATACTGGTGTTATCGCCAAAGCGGCTGTTAGTGGTCATGGAACCGTTCGTCACAAAAACAAGGTCCTCATCGTTGACTTCAATGGTCATTTCTTTGTCGCCGATACGCATATGGATGGCGTGGACAGTGTTGCAATTCATATCCAGATCAAGATCATAAGCGGAACAGTTATAGGTTACCTTCACTCCAAAACCATCCAACCAGGTTTTAAGCGGCTTGATGATCGAGTCATATTCATTCCGTTTGGTATGCAGAATCCCTTCCAGATACTCGATGCGGTTCGCCAACCCGAAACGCTGCAGGTAGCGTTGTGCTTCCAGAGCGCTGTGATACGGCTTGAATGCCAGCATGGAATGGAAGCATAACCACATTGAAGAGTCAAAGAAATCACTATCTTTGCCGAAGTAGCCCTCAATCGACACATCTTCTAGATTCTCTTCTGGCTCTGCTAGGAATTTATCAAACTTTTTAATGGTTTTCGTTGTCATGCGATAATCGTGGATTTTTTCAAAAATATGACCACGATTCTGTAAAAAACGGCTTTCTGAATGGATGGCGAAATCTTTGTTCACATCCACGGTCTCATCCAGCACGGTTCTACCGGTTTCTTCCAGTGAGGGTATCTTGCTGCACAAATACCAGAGGCATTCCATGTAGGGTTCCAACTCTCGTTCTCCGCGGCAGAGATACCCTTTTGTGGATTCTGCACCATCCATGGAACCGCCTACAACTGTAGATTTCTCCAAAATCGTAATGTTCTCACCTGGCATCCCGGCGTCATCCACCAGAAAGGCCGCGGTCGCGAGACCGGCGATTCCGCCGCCGACAATATAAGCCTTGCAATTCTCAATTCCCTCAGGCTTGTGTGCATGGTACATAGTAGCATAGATGTTCATTCTTCTCCTTATATCGTAACAGTGAAACTTATTTGACATTTGTTCAATAAAGGAATATACTCCCCTTGGATTAACTTGACAACGTACAAAATAGTCTAGAATGTCAATTAATTAACGTATCCCTGCTTAGTGTTTCCAAAAAGGAGAAAGCCGTGGAGCAAAAAACTGATTTAAGAGTCATCAAAACCTATAAGGCACTTACTGATAACTTTTTACAGATGCTCAGTGAAAAAAAGTTCGAGAATATCACTGTGAATGAACTATGCGATAGAGCCATGGTGCGAAGAGCCACCTTTTATAAACATTTTGCAGACAAGGTTGATTTTTTTGCTTTTGTAATTCGAACGAAACAAGCCGAGTTTGACGCTCAAATTCAACAGCAAACAGACCAGACGCGTCCAAAATCGTTCTACCTCGGTATTATCCAGCATGCCTTGGATTTTCTAAATTCTAATAAAAAACTAGTGCAATCGGTACTCGAGAGCAATATGCTGCCAACAATTATGGATATTCTATCCAAGCAGATCACTTTGGATATTACGCGGAAATTGAAGGAAGATGCCGAAAGTGGAGTCTCGCTACCGGCATCCCCTCAGGTCATGGCCCAATTCTTCACCGGCGCGATGGTCTACACCTTGATGTGGTGGATAACACAAAAGAAAGTTTTGGAAGCTGAACTAATGGAAGAACTTACACCTTTGCTACGTGCTTTCTAATTAATTAGTACTCCACCCTCTGTTAAGTCCACTTAATTATCAAAATTTTTTTGTAAATGGATTTTTGAATCTCACCATCAATTATCTGGTCGAGAAAATATATCTACGCCATGCCCCTAAATTGGTCTCAGCATAACTGAAAGAATGGTTCGGTAAATTCATAAAACATAGTTCATGCGGTCGCTGGTTGTGGCCGTACGGATAAATCAATAACCAAAAATTTGAGTNNCCAGGTGTGGAACGAGTGAAAGCGAAACAAAGGCAAGGATGGCCGGTATTGTAACTGGGAAATGCCAGTCACCAACGGAAGCCTACGACCCAACTTCAAGAACACAAGCCCCCCACAGGCGCGCATGGCGGCAAGCAAGAACCAGCGTTCGTCGGTTTGGCTTACACTCAAACTAGAAGCAGGTGCTCGTGTTTGCATGATCCACCGCACAAACCCGGAAAAACCAGGGGATGTGGCACGGATTCAGGATCTTTGATCACACCGCTGGGTGCTGGCGTAGCCCTGAGGTCAGTAGTTTGAATCCCCACAAGGGGGACATTGTCCATTTCCCGCTACTATGAGAGTCGAATACCTTCATAGAGTAATGGGCAAAAAATGTATGTCTTTGTTGATGAAGCACTTAATTGGAGTAAATTAAAGAGATTGCTTGAATTGAAATTCCTAACGGCAATTCATTCATAATGGTTGTGTGTAATTCAGCTAATTGAATTCAGAGGTTCACGTATGTTTTTTGGAAGTTAGATCCGTGATGGTTAAATAGGCCATCGTTTGGTTCAAGAGTTGATAAACCACTTCACCAAATGTGGTTGGACCTGTAATCGCTCCTGTTTTTTTACCTTCTAATTCTGAATATACATAATTCAATACGCAGTTACAGGAGAATACCGGCTGTTTGTTTAAATGTTCTGGCAATTTTGCATTAAATTGCGAAATATAACTTTCAAAAGGTTTGGCATGCTTATAAGATACGCCCGCGAAAACGGGTGCATAAAACTTAACCTCTTGATTTTCCATATCCACCATTTGAAAACTAACATTAACCATGGCGCCAAAATAATCAGCGACGAGAGGAAGTCTTGTGTCTAGATTGAGACGGGTGACATAATCTGCAAAATTGGTTTTAACCCCATTGATATATGCTTCTTTTACCAGGAAACCATCTTTTGGAAATGTAATCGTATCATCGTTGCCAGGCTCAAAGATATTAAGATAGTCGATCTCGGCGAGTTGTGTGGAGGGCAAGGATGCATGCATGACGATAGCCCCATCTTCCAGCATATCTTGAGTTTGACCATTAACCACTTTGGGATTGATCTTTCCTAAATCATCTAAATGAACGCCTGAAATCCAACCAATCAAAGGTCTTTGCCCAAAGCCCTGAAACTGTGGAGCATGCAGTGCAAATTCAAGATGAGTTTTTGATGAACACGGCATGATAATGACGCTAAAACCATTTGGGGGCATGTCTAAATAAATATCTTTGAGAGTTTGCAAATTATAGATTTTAATGGAAATCTTTGAAACAGACTGAGGCAACTCGGTGACATAAATTTTATGACGCGTAAAGACACCCCCGTGGTCAGTCATAAAGTATGGGATTGATCCTCCAATCCAATTTCCGGCCGGTAATTGTTTTAGAAGACTCTCATCACCTGCTAACAATAATCTTTCGCCATGAGTGATCTTAGCTTTGACTTCGATAATATCGTACATATATCCACTTATGGTATCTTTTCCAAATATTTGGAACAAATCGCGTTGTACAGAAGGTAAGTCAGCATTTCGAACAAAAATATCATGCAATTCTTGGGCGGAACTCTGGATTGTATCCGCTGTTGAGTCTTTTTCGACCCTGAGAGATAAATATCTCATAAGGAACTGGGTACCAAGAAATTTGAATTGATATCTATTTTTACCCGAAACAATATTTTTCCAGGCAGGATGAGAAATGGGTGGAACGTCCATAATATATTTCCTTTCAAGAATATAACTAAGGCTCCAGATTTGGAGATATTCTGACCTGACTTGGCGCAAATGATACCAAATATATTTCAATTTTCTTTTGCGTAAATAATAATTCTACAGTCGAATATCCTTTATTGGTACACACCAAGTTATACCTAATCATTTTCTTTCATTTTTTATCAGTCTAATTGGCACCAATCAAATCTTTATTCGAAGGGATTTTATCGGGTCACATCATTTTAGCTGGTTTTATAGTTACATCCTCATTTCCGCTTAACCTATCGCCATAAAAGCATACAGTGCAAACAAAAACATAAACTTAAGCCGCTACAGACTTGACATGATCATCAATAATAACAAGATTTTCTTCTTTTCCATTATAACTTCACTCCTCTGCTACTCATTCTTTGGCCAGAGCAGAGAGATTTCGGTGCCCTTACCCGGTTCACTCCAAATGGATAAAGAAAATTGATTATTCGTGGTACGTTCTTGCATAATTCCCAATCCCAAATGTTCACCAAGTACCGATGTGGGATCAAATCCACATCCGTTATCTCGGATTGACATAAAAACGGATTGTGATAATTGTTGTTGGGCAATATTCGCGTTTTTATGTTTTCTTGGGGGAATAGAATGAACAGACCGTAACTCAATTTCCACCTTGTCAGCGCCAGAGTGTTTGGCTATATTGTTTAATGTTTCTTGGGCAATTCGATAAAAAACCAGCTTTACTTCGGTTGGTAGAACAGCCTCTCCCTCAATATGAACTTGCATATCTGCATTCATGCGCCCCGAAATGCCCTGGGCTAATTGCTGGATTAGTACCTCCAATTGGGTTTCAATCAAACCGATTGGTCGTAATTCGAGTAATAATGTGCGCATCTCTGCAAGTGCGCCTTGGGTGAGTTTATGTAATTCTTCAAGTCCAAGCTGTGCCTCAAATGAATTTCGAGTCCAAATAGTCGGTAACACTTCGGCTATCAAATTGGCAGAAAAAATCGTTTGTGTAGCAGAATCATGCAGTTCGCGTGCAATGCGATTTCGTTCCGCAGCAATTGCTTCCTGCTTTGTTTGTTCACGCAGCCGGGCATTTTCAATGGCCAAGGCAGTCTGATCGCAAAAAGAAACTGCCAAATCAATTTCATCTTGTTCAAAAAAACGAGGTTGGGCATAGTAAAGATTTAGTGTACCGACAACTTCTTGTTTAATAATGAGTGGTACAGAAATTTCTGAGCGAAAATTCTTGGAGAGAATCTGTAATAGTATCGCTGTCTCCGGCATGACAGGTTGGACAAATACTTCAAGTGCTTTACTTACATCTGTGATGGCAAACGGTTTACCTTGAATCACTGCCTGCCCAGTGGCACCCTGCCCCAAAAAAATATTGGAGTGTTTCAGAAATTTTTTGCTTAGACCATGTGATGATTGAATCTTCAATTCATTTGTATCAGCTTGTAAACGATATATTGCCACGGCATCTGCCCCCAAGAGACGGCGAGCATAAAGAGTAATGTAATCAAGGACGGCCTCTAAAGGTTCATTGGAGTTCAAGACAGCGAGAATACCTCGAAATCCCTCTGCTATGTATCGGCGTTCTTCTTTATTATTTAATTGTTCACGTTCATTTTTTGACATGCTCGAAATTCCCTCGTTCGGAACGATCAGCCGATTAATTTTTACTGCAACAAGAACAGAAATGCTAAACATCGCAAATATGGGATTGAAACGTTCATTTTAAATTATACATGTGCGTGAAATAAAAAATGCCAATTCAATAAGTTAATCGAATAGACTTAATGAATTCAATGGTTAAACTGATTGATGAGCTTTACTCGTATGACTCCAGGTTTACTGGAATACCGAGCGAGATGTCAGAGTATTTTTTAAATCCATAATCTAAATCAAACGAACTCAATACAAAAGCAAATGCCAAAGCAATCGCAAAACCAGAATCAAAAACCTCAATTTGTTTTTGTTATATGACAACGAATGGAAATTAGCTATCAAACTTCCATGGTTTTTTTAGCAATATTTTTAGTGTTGTTTCCTAAACAATTTTTAAATTAGCTGAATTTTTCCTATCTCACTTGATTCGTAGCCACCCAACCGGTCTAATACCTGGAGAAATTTATCGCTTTTTACCCAAGCGATGAGATCTTTTATTGGGGTCTTTTCTAATAGCCCTTGTCTTATTATTAGATCGTATCTCTCAAGATTCTCAAAAAGGAACTCCAGGTTATACGCTTTTGCAGCTGCTTCAATTCCCAAACCAACATCTGCACGATTTTCGGCAATTTCGATAGCAAGATCCGTATGGGTCATTTTTTGATTCTCGTATCCAATAATATCTTTTGAGTTCAATCCACAGCTTTTCAGTTTTGAATCGAAATAGACTCGCATACCTGAACCCACATTACGATTGACAAAGTGGATGTCTTTTCGAATCAGATCGTTAATACCAGTAAACCCCTTTGGATTTCCAGGCTTTACAAACCAACCTATTCTACGATGAGCTAACGTGATGAGAACAATTCTTTCTCCTGGAAAGAGTTTCTCTACAAAAGGCAGATTATACATATTTGTTTCAGCATCCCATAGATGGGATCCAGCCAAATCTGCCTTTCCTTCTGCCAAAGACATTAATCCAGAAAGACTTCCTGAAAAATTTAAATGGAATCTGCACCCGGGTGAAATCTCATCAAAGTGAGTAGCCATCCATGCAACCGCAAGATCATGACTTCCTGCGAAACGCAAGATTTCTTGGTTGAGCATATTTTGTGATTGTGAAACGTTGCGCCATCTTGCAAGGGCGAGCCGGAAAGCATCTTCAGCTTCGGTCGGAGAATATCCAGATGTAATTGTATCCAACATAAACGTTTCAGCTCGATGTACCAAATTGGCATGACGCAAAGAATCAGCAGGATGAACATTAATTGAGGCGACAACTTTTGATTTTTGCCCCACATGGCTGGATACCAGACCTTCATCTTCTAATTTGTGAATTGCGCGTTGTATGGTGCCTATCGTACAATTCCAAGATTCTTTAAGTTTTCGGATGGATGGAAGATCGTCTCCAGGTTGATAGAGTCCAATCGAAATATCGCGCCGAATCGCAGAAGCTATTTTTTGATATAAGTATTCATCATCCATGAAAAAATCCAATAAAAAGGGTTATCATAAGTATAGGTAATTTTAGCCGATTATAAATAAAACGATATATTTTTGAATAATCTTGTAATTAACAGGATAAAGAGAAATAATAGTACAATCAATTTCAGTTATCAAATCCCTCACTCAAGTGAAGTTAGCATGAAAATTGAAGTTACATTATTTGCAACATTAAAAGAACGGATTGGTAAAAGACAAATCAATATTGAAATTTCTGAACCAGTAAGTGTCTCAAGGTTGCTTTCAGAAATTTCTAATCAATACCCACAAATTAAGAATTCATCTGGCAATATTCTCGTATCAGTTAACCAGGAATTTGCAGCAAAAGATCAAATAATTGCTCTCGGAGACGAAGTCGCAATGTTCCCTCCTGTGAGCGGTGGTTAATCAGTATCAGGAAAACCTGAGGATACCATGCTTATAGATGCTTTTGCCCGAAACATCACATATCTACGAATTTCGGTAACAGACAGATGCAATGAAAGATGTGCATATTGTCTGCCTATTAATGGTGTAACCTGGCTTGATGAAAAAGATTTGATGACTGCAAATGAGATTGTCAGGTTGGCAGAGGCTGCAATTAGTTTAGGTATCACAAAAATACGATTAACGGGTGGAGAACCTCTTGTCAGACCGGATATTTTGGAAATTATTTCCAAAATTTCAATTATCCCCGGTTTGAAGGACTTAAGCCTTACAACAAATGGCATGCTTCTGAAAAAAATGGCAAAATCGTTGGCAATAGCAGGACTACAGCGAGTCAATATTAGTTTGGACACATTGGATTCTGAAAAATATAAAAAAATTACCAGATTTGGCAATTTTCAACAAACCTGGCAAGGAATACTTGAAGCAGAAAATGCAGGGCTTTTTCCTATAAAAATTAACACGGTAGTCGTTGGTGGATTTAATGATGATGAAATCATCCCAATTGCTAAATTATCTATTAATCATCCATGGCATATTCGGTTTATTGAATTAATGCCGGTTGCGAATCAAGAAGATTGGGGACCCGGATTACCAACCGTGGAGGAACGGTACTTCTCATCTCAAAAAATGCATAAGATTTTATCCTCCTTGAACTTGGAAGAGCTTGACTCTTCTGCAAATAGTGGTCCGGAATGTACATATCGAATCCCGGGCGGAACCGGCACAGTCGGTTTTATTTCTCCCCTGGGTGACCACTTTTGTATGAAGTGTAATCGGTTGAGATTAACTGCTGATGGTTGCCTTAAATCTTGCTTATTAGTGGATAAAGAGATCTCCATCCGAGAAGCCCTGCGGTCCGGTGCTGATTTAACCTCCTTCCTCAAAAATGCAGTGGCAAATAAACCAATTGGACATGAATTAGTTACGCATAATTGTTCAGATAAAAGATGTATGTCACAAATTGGCGGCTAATTCATTTCTAGGGATCATGATGAAAATGGAATTATCTCATATCGATGTTAACGGAAACGCCAAAATGGTAGATGTCAGTGAAAAAACAGAAACCACACGAATTGCAATCGCCTGTGGAGAAATCAGGATGAAACCTGAAACACTGGCATTGATCAAAGCCGGAGCCATGAAAAAGGGTGATGTCTTGACCGTCGCCCAAATTGCAGGGATTCAGGCAGCAAAAAAAACCTCCGAGTTAATTCCATTGTGTCATCCACTTCCGATTACAAAAATTGACGTCGATATGCAAATAAACGACCAGTTACCGGGAATAGTAATTACCGCAACCGTAAAAGTAACAGGTAAGACTGGCGTTGAAATGGAAGCATTAACTGCAGTCTCGGTTGCGGCACTGACAATATATGATATGGCGAAGGCAGTCGAAAAAACGATGTGCATTCAAAACATCCGACTCATCGAAAAACATGGGGGAAGATCCGGCGATATTGTTAATGAGGTGATGAAGTATAAATGAATGAATTCCCATTAGTAATAGCGATAACAGAAGAAAAACTTGATATCGATGCCCTGCTTGAAGAGATCACTTTGTCAAGCACTGGTGCTGCTGTGTTATTTACTGGAATTGTCCGTGGAGTGACTGCGCGAGAGATGCGAAATACAGACTACCTTGAATACGAAGCATATAAGCCCATGGCTGAAGAGAAAATGAGACAAATCGCGGATGAAATCCGTTCACGTTGGCCCATGGTTGAGGGAATCATCATCGTGCAGCGGATTGGAAAGCTAATGCCACAAACGCCGACAGTTCTAATCGGCTGCACTGCCGCTCATCGCGATACTGGCGTTTTTGATGCAGCAAGATATGGAATTGATCGTCTAAAAGAAATTGTTCCAGTTTGGAAAAAAGAAATCGGAGAAAATGGAGAAGAATGGGTTGAGGGGCACTACCTTCCAAAAACAGATGATTGAGATCATTTTCAAGCGCAAAACAAGGAACGTCAGAATCTTCTGGCGTTCTTTTTATTTGTTAATCTAAAGAGCACTTGACAAAGATAGAGAATATCTCTATATTAGTATTCGTACTGTACAGGTACAGTTATACAGATTAATCATAACTAGAGGAGAAGGATATGTTAAAAAAAGCAACGCTAATCGTTATCTGTATTTTCATTTTTTCGTTGTTGTTAAGTGCCTGTTCATCAGCAAATGTGACGGAAACAGAAGCCCCAGTTATAACAGTTGCACAAACCGAAGCATCAACCCCAATTCTTGAATTCCTCGCCTCTGATGGAACTAGCACTTCCATGACGCTGGCTGAAGTTAAAGTACTGCCAGCCACAGAAGGACAAGCAGGAATAAAATCCAGCACAGGCAAGATCACTCTTCCAACAGCGTTCAAGGGTGTCACATTAAAGGATCTTGTTTCTGCCGATCCAAAATTTGATTCCACCATGGGGATCACCCTTTACGCTGTAGATGGATACAGCATTACATTTTCGTACGACCAGATTATGAACGGTACATTTATCGAATATGACCCTGGAACCGGCGATGAGTTAAAAACCCCCATGGAAGCCTCCGCCATGCTCGCTTACGAGATGGATGGAAAATTGCTTGATCCTCAATTGGATGGTTACTTGCGTCTAGTCGTGGTCAGCGCTGAACCGAAACAGGTCGTAGATGGTCACTGGTCGGTAAAATTTGTCAACAAGATCGAAGTTAAACCCCTCAGCAAAGAGTGGACTATACACCTCGAAGGCGCCATTAACGAATTGATGGACCGAGCAACTTTTGAATCCGGTTCTTCACCAAAATGCCACGGCGTAACCTGGAAGGATGACAAGGGGCAGGAGTGGGCTGGTATTCCGCTCTGGCTGTTGGTCGGTCGGGTGGATGATGCCGTAAAGCATGAGGGGCCGGCTTTCAATGATGTGTTGGCTGATGCAGGCTATCAGGTGGATGTGGTTGCCACGGATGGGTATACGGTGACCTTTGACATTTCAAAGATCAAACGCGTGGATACGATTCTGGTGGCTTATACAGTGGATGGTGCCGCACTTCCTGAAAAATATTTCCCCTTACGCCTGGTTGGAGATGGGCTTGAGAAGGGTGAGATGGTTGGTGCAATCGAGAAAATCATAGTTCACTTAACCCCGTTGGTTGAAACGGCTGTAACGACGCCCGAACCCACCACTGAACCCATTACTGATGCAGATGCAGATTTCAATTTGACTGGCCTGGTTTCTTCTCCATTGGCATTGTCTGATGCAGATTTGCATGCGTTGGAAGTTGTTCAAATCTCGGCTGAGCATCCAAAAAAAGGGCTCATGAGCTATGAAGGAGTCCGCTTGAGCACTTTGCTGGAAGCTGCAGGAGTAAGTGCTGACGCCAAGAAATTGGTACTGACCGCAGATGATGGTTTTAGCGGGGAAGCCTTCCTCACTGAAGTACAAGCTTGCCCAGATTGTCTTCTGGCTTTCTCCGACACTCCAGGTTCATATTCGCTAGTCATGCCGGGCATGCCATCCAGTGTCTGGATCAAGGGTATCGTTTCCATAGAAATTCAATAAAAAATTAGAACGGGTTGCGAGGGGGCAACCCGTTCTTTTTAAGAGAATCAAAACATGAAAAAAATCTTTCGTGTATTTATTACAATTAGTTTCTTGTTCGCTATCTTGTACGGTTGTGGTTCGCCAAAACAAACAGAACGCACTCCCCTGGTGGTTTTTGCCGCAGGCAGTCTCATTACACCCTTTCACCAGCTTGAAGACGCCTTTGAAGCCCGGTATCCTTCCATCGATGTGCAATCTGAATATCATGGCAGCATTCAAGTGATGCGGCATGTTACAGACCTGCACGAGCGTATCGATGTAGTGGCTACCGCGGATGTTTCGCTCATCCCGATGTTGATGTATGCAGTAAACGATGAGGAGACGGGTAAACCTTACGCGGATTGGTACATCCATTTTGCCACGAACAAGCTTGGGGTGGCTTACACATCAGAAAGCAAGTATTCAGACGAGATCAATGCCGAAAATTGGGTTGAGATCCTCGCCTTACCTGACGTGCGGGTAGGCCTCGCTGATCCGCGCTTTGATCCATCAGGTTACCGGGCGCTTATGGCTTTTGGGCTTGCCAATCAATACTACCAGGATCCGAAGATCTTTTCACGTATGTTCAAAGGGCGATTCAACCCGGCAGTTACGTTGTTCCAGGATGACGATTTGGCTTTCATTACCGTACCAGAGATCGTCGAAACGGTGCCCGACAGCGGGTTGATCGTCCGAGGAGCGAGTGTTGAGCTTCTGGCCTTGTTAGAGTCTGGCGACCTGGATTATGCCTTTGAATATGAATCAGTCATTCAGCAGCATGGATTAAAATTACTCTCACTTCCGGACGAGTTGAATCTTGGCAGCGAGACCACCGATTATAGCGGCATCGAGGTTCTGCTGGATTTCCAGCGCTTTGCCACAGTTAAACCCGTTTTCAGGGGCGAGCAAATTGGTTACGGAATCACAATCCCGAACAACGCAGTTCACCCAGATGATGCCGCTCTATTTATTGAGTTTTTACTGGGGCCAGAAGGCAGAGCCATTATGCAAGCCAATAAACAACCTTTATTTGATCAACCAATCGGAATGGATTTCGATTCCATTCCAGATACCCTTCAGAAATTTGTGAAACCGTGAACAATAACCGCTTCTGGTTTAACCTGGTCTTTTCGATCCTGGGTGGCGCGATCTTCCTTTTTATTGCACTGCCGTTGATCAGCATTTTACTTCAGTCGACTCCAAAAAACCTGCTGATAGCTTTCACCGACCAAGACGTCATGCACTCGATCGGCTTATCATTCCTCTCGGCTGCTATCGCCACCTGCCTGGGCTTGTGCGGAGGGGTGCCACTGGCGTATTTGCTGGCACGCAAATCCTTCCCGGGCCGGGGGATCATTGAAGCGATCATTAACTTGCCCCTGGTTGTTCCACATACAGCGGCAGGCATTGCCCTGCTGTTGGTTTTTGGCAGACGAGGATTGCTGGGTTCCTGGTTAGAGCCGCTAGGGATCGTTTTTATCGACAACATTGCCGGGATCGTGGTCGCCATGCTTTTTGTCAGCCTACCGTTCCTGATCAACTCAAGCCGCGATGCGTTTAAAATGGTGGATTGCTCTTTAGAAAAAGCTGCTATGGTCGATGGTGCAGGAATGTGGAGAACTTTTTGGTTTGTAACGCTACCGCTATCCTGGAGAGGAGTTCTGAGCGGAATGTTAATGATGTGGGCTCGTGGAATAAGTGAATTTGGTGCAGTCGTGATACTTTCTTATCATCCTAAGGTTGCTTCAGTGCTGGTTTTTGAAAGATTTCAAGGATTTGGATTGAATTCAGCTATTCCTGTGGCGTTGCTACTGGTTTTAGGCTCAGTAATTATTTTTTCTGCTATTCAAGGGTTGTTATCAAACAAAAGACAGAACCATATACAAGATTATTAACCTTCGGAGATGATTTCCGAAAAATAATAATCTTGTATATCAATATCAATGGAACTGTAATGGCTAATAAACTAGTCTACGGCAATCATTACATTAGAAGCTTTAACGACAGCATAGACCTCTTTTCCTGCTTTCAATCCAAGACTTTCAACTGATTCTTTGGTGATCACAGAAACAATCGTTTCTCCACCTGATGTCTGTACAACAATTTCGCTGTTTACTGCTCCTGAGATAATTTCTTTGATGGTTCCTTTAATCACATTTCGAGCACTTATTCTCATTTTATTCCTCCATAACAGCTAATGAGGTTGATTGGTCAACTACAATCATTATGACTCAAAGTATTAGAAAAAAGCAATAAAGAAATTGGTAAACAGATAATTACAGTTTTCTACTGTTCATTCTTGTTTTTTAAAATCATGGGTACTTGACAATGGCGCAGAATCTCTCTATATTATTTTTCTAATTGTACAGGTACACTTATACATAATAATTATCACCAGAGGAGAAGAAGATGGTAAAAAAAGCAACGCTAATCGTTATCTGTATTTTCATTTTTTCGTTGTTGTTAAGTGCCTGTTCATCAGCAAATGTGACTGCAATAGAAGCCCCAGTTGCAACCGCTGCCCCTGCGACTGAGGTGGCAACTGGGGCTCCCGAAGTCGCTCCAACAACACCTGCAAATCCAGAGATTATTCTGGCAACCACAACAAGCACACGCGATTCGGGTTTGTTGGATGATTTACTACCATTGTTTGAAAAACAAACTGGTTATACGGTTAAGATGGTCGCAGTGGGCACTGGACAAGCACTAACCATGGGAAAAGAGGGCAGTGCTGACGTGTTACTGGTTCATGCCCCCTCTTCTGAAGTTGAATATATGGATGGCGGGTTTGGTCTTGATCGCTATCTTGTGATGCATAATGATTTCATTATTGTTGGTCCTGAAGATGATCCTGCAAAAACCAAAGATCAAGCTTCTACCAATGATGTTTTTGCAGCCATTAACAATACCAAATCCATTTTTGTCTCCCGTGGAGATGATTCAGGCACCAACAAAGCTGAATTGAAACTTTGGAAGGCTGCTGCGATAACTCCTGAAGGGGAATGGTATTTGGTAACCGGACAGGGAATGGGTGATACCCTGCGTATTGCTTCAGAAAAAGCCGGCTATACACTAACAGATCGTGCCACCTATTTATCCATGAAAGATACACTCGATCTATCCATCCTTTGTGAGGGTGATCAAGCCCTGTTGAATATTTATCATGTCATTACTGTCAACCCAACATTATGGCCAAATGCGAATTATGAAGGAGCTAAAACTTTTGCCGATTGGATGGTTTCTGAAGATACCCAAAAGGTGATCGCTGAATTTGGTGTCGATCAATACGGTCAAGCTTTGTTCATTGCCGATGCCGGTAAAGCCGAGGATGCAGTAAAATAGAAGAAATGCAGAACCTTCTTGATGGAATACTGAAAGCGTTTGAATTATTGTTCCAGGGTGATCCGGAAGTTGTTCGGATCACCTTACTTTCTCTTGAAGTTTCAGGAATGGCAACCTTGATCAGTCTGATTTTGGGTCTGCCACTTGGAACTTTTCTTGCTTTGGTTAAATTTCCAACGAGACGTTTTTGGATCAGCATAATTAATACTGGAATGGCTCTCCCTCCAGTGGTGGTCGGCCTCGTGGTTTGTATCTTCCTTTGGAGAAATGGTCCTCTGGGATTTATGCATTTAATCTATACTCCGGCAGCCATCGTCATAGCCCAGGTTTTGATCGCCTTTCCTATGGCAGCAGGTTTGACACTTTCCGCTTTGCAGCAGCTAGATCCCAAACTACGAATTCAGTTATTGGGTTTGGGAGCCTCAAAAATTCAAATGGTATTAACGTTATGGAAGGAAGCCAAACTACCCCTTATTGCGGCATTAATTGCCGCTTTTGGCAGCGTTATCTCAGAGGTAGGAGCTTCGATGATGGTTGGAGGAAACCTGTTGGGGTCAACACGGGTTCTTACCACTGCAATCGTACTTGAAACGAGTAAAGGATTATTTGCATCTGCAATCGCATTAAGTATTATCCTCCTTTTGATTGCTTTCCTGGTAAACCTAGGATTAACCTCAATCCAACAGCGAAGGCATTAGTCGTATGACAACCCTTCTTGAACTTCATAATATCATCGTCCAGGCAGGCAAAATCACGATTCTTAACGTACCTGAACTTGCCGTAAATAAAGGAGAGGTACTGGTTCTTTTGGGACCAAATGGAGCAGGAAAAAGCACACTTCTTCAAGTGGCGGCTGGCCTGATAAAACCAATCAGTGGAAGCGTCCTTTTTTCAACCTATAAAAAATTATCGGATTTAAATTTCCGCAGAAAAGTAAGTACCGTCTTTCAATCTCCGCTGTTATTAAACGATACTATCGAAAAAAACATTGCCAGTGGTTTGAAATTTAGAGGTCTGCATAATGAAGAAATAAATCAACGAGTGCAATTTTGGATGGAACAATTGCATATACTTCCAATAGCGAAGCGGCATGCCAAAATCCTTTCAGGTGGTGAAGCACAGCGTGTAAGTCTGGCAAGAGCATTCTGTCTCGAAACAGAATTAATACTAATGGATGAACCATTTAGTGCCCTGGATAACCCTACAAGGCAGGGTTTGTTGGATGACTTGCGAAATATCTTCACAAGAACCAATCAGACTTGCATCTATGTCACCCATGACCTAGAAGAAGCCTTGTCGATTGGTGATCGGGTTGCAGTTTTACTAAATGGAAAAATCCATCAACTCAGTCAAACACAAGAGGTGTTTTCACACCCCTCCACTCCTGAGGTGGCGGCCTTCATGGGTGTGGATAATATTATTCCCGGGAGTGTTTTTGGATTAGAAAACAATATGCTTCAAATCCAGGCTGATCATGCAATATTTGAAGCCGTTGGGAATATAGCTATTGGCACTCAAGTCTATATTTGCCTCAGACCTGAAGATATAACCCTTTTCAATGATAATCAAGAGATAAAACCTTCTTCTGCACGGAATCATGTGTCTTGCCAGATTACGCAAATTATCAATCAGGGGCCATTCATGCGCGTTCAGTTGCAATCCGGATTTTCATTAACTGCCTTGGTAACCAGCAGGTCTGTCAAAGAGATGGAGTTAGAAGTAGGTAAAACTGTTCTGGCAGTGTTTAAAGCCAGTGCGATTCATTTAATCTCATCAGGGAAAATTCGGACGTAATATTACTTGACGAAGCAAATAATTTCGAAGTTAGTTATAATTTTATTGTGAATCATTCAGATCAAGTTTTTACTTATAAAGAGATGGCTGAACTCGAGCGTCGTCGCTTGGTTGCAGCCAGTTTGCGTGGCACTCTATCAGCCGTAAATTCTGATTTACACATCGACAAACTCCTGGATTTTATAGTTAATCAAGCCCTGCCATTGCTAAGGGCTGACGCAGCGGCGGTATATCGTCTCAATCTGAATGGCGAATTATCCATCCAATCAGTTGTCGGTCTGCCCCTTGAATATGTAAAATCAGCCAATGTATCGCTTGGGAACATAGCTTTAATCAAACAACCATTGTTTTGTACAAACCTTACCGATTTTCTAAATGAACCAGGTCTACGATCTGAGCAAATTAGTGCAATTGATGAAATAATAAAAAGATATCGCTCGATTCTGTCTGTACCGATCGAAATTCGTGACGAAAGCTATGGGGTTTTGTCGCTGTTTTTTATAAAAAGGCACAAACTCAATGATGATGAACTTGACCTGGCTATTGATTTTTCAATTCAAGCCGCGTTAGCCATTGATAATGCCAGGCTGCGCATACGTGCGCAACAAGATGCAGTTAATCAAGAACGGAATCGTTTGGCTCGCGAATTACATGATTCAGTCATTCAGAATTTATTTTCAGCCAGCCTAATAGCAGAGACTTTACCTAAAATAATACAACGGGATCCTGAAAAGGGTCATGAAGGGTTGAGTGAGCTGCAATTGTTAATCCGTGGGGCTATTGCGGAAATGCATTCATTGTTATTGGAATTACGGCCGCGTGATTTAGAGGGTGCGCGGTTGGATGAGTTGCTTAAACAAATAGCAGAAGCCGCATCAGGAAGATTGCGTAAACCTATTGATTTTACTTGTAAGGGTCAAAATACCATGCCTGTGGATGTTCAGCTTATTTTCTACAGAATGGCGCAAGAAGCAATAAACAATATAGTTAAACACGCAGAAGCAAACGCGATTTCAATCAATTTGATACGTGAGGGTGACTCGCCAGATGATATATGCAAAAAAGCAATATTGACAATTACTGACGATGGTCGAGGATTTATTGAATCTACAGATATTTCTAATCAATTAGGATTTAGTATAATGAAAGAGAGTGCAGATTCAATTGGAGCAAAATTATCAATAAAAAGCCAATTAAACCATGGCACTAACGTTCAACTTATTTGGAAATCACAGAATAAGGAAAAACCTTGATTCAATCGAATCCGATCCGTATTCTAATTGTTGACGATCATGCGATGGTACGCAGCGGCCTACGTATGTTTTTAATGGCTTTTGATGACCTTGAACTTGTAGGTGAGGCTGTAAATGGTATTGAAGCGGTAAACCTGGCAGAGAAACTGAGCCCTGATGTCATTTTAATGGATCTCATCATGCCTACCATGGATGGCTTACATGCCACCCGTCAAATTCATAATAAGTTTCCAAAAATTAATATTATAGCCCTTACCAGCTTTACTGAACCACAACTAATTCACGATGCACTCGACGCCGGCGTTTCTGGATACATGTATAAAGACACTTCTGCCAATGAACTTGCAAATGCAATTCGCTCAGTGAATTCAGGCAATACCATTTTTTCTCAAGAAGTTGCCCAGTCTTGGGTGAATCAATCATCCAGTTCAGGATCAACTTTTTTTAAATTGACCACCCGTGAGAGAGAAGTATTATCATTAATGTCCATTGGAAAAAGTAATACTGAGATCTCTGAAAAATTGTCACTCAGCCTCTCCACTGCCAAATTTCACGTTTCAAATATTCTTTCAAAATTAAACGCACATAGTCGCGGCGAAGCAGTTTCAATAGGACTCAAAAATAATTTAATTAATTAAATATGGGGATATCAATTTCAACTAAATTTCTAAATAAGATTTCGGTTACTCATAGTGATTTTTTCAACACCTGAGAAATAGTTACTTATCATCAGTGGCCGATTCAAATAATTTTTTCCTGCGAGATCCTTATTAGTATATAGAAATATTAATACCTATTCTTAAGTATAGGTTTGTTTTTTTAACCCTTCTTTCGTCTTATGCAAGACTATTCTTAATGCCAGTGTAAACCAATCCGAAAAAAGATACACTAATAATATCTCTAACTTATTATTTATAAGCAGGTTTGTTTTACTTATTTGTTTCCAGGTTCAATAAATGGTTTATTTCAAAAATGATAAATGTGAATGTCAGTTTATATGGCACATTGGCTAGGTTTGGTGGAGGTCGGTATGTTGCCCAAACCAATGTAAAACTGAAATCTGGGTCAGGGAAACTTGAATTATTAGAACATCTTGGCATTCCAGAAACTGAAAGAGGCTATCTATTTATCAATGCAGTTCTTTGTGAAGTTCCTGGGATAAGCACAAATGCAAATGAGTTATTAAACAATGATGATCATGTTGGAATTTTCTCTATTGACCGTTTATATCCTTACCAGTATCGTGATGGGCTACCCATGTCTGAGGGGTTGAGGAAAACCCTTATAGATAATGGAGCATTGCATCATTCTTACCAAAAATCGAGTAATTAATGTTCTCAAACATCTCACAACAATTATTACTAAACTATAGAAATGGAAGGAGATTCCTGCAATGGTGAAAAAAATATTAAGAATTAACATGTCGGAATTGAAAGCAACATACGAAGAAGAACCCCAAAAATGGTCGAGGTGGGCTGGTCGTGGTCTAACTTCCGCTATCGTTTGTGATGAAGTAGATCCATTGTGCCATCCGCTAGGACCCAACAACAAGGTTGTTATTGCTCCCGGATGGGTGACTGGATCTCCAGCTGCTCCAAGCAGCGGCCGTACTTCGTTCGGTGGAAAAAGCCCATTAACAGGTGGCATCAAGGAATCCAATGCCGGTGGACTTAGCGGACAAATGATCGCTAAACTCCGCCTGGCCGCAATAATCATTGAAGGCGTTCCAGAAAAGGGCAAATGGTTCACCCTGGTGATCAATAAAGACGGTGTAAAGTTTGAATCCGCTTCAGACCTTGTTGGTAAAGGAATGTACGAAGTGGATGAATTACTATGGAAGAAATACCCAAAATCAGCAGTTATTGGTATTGGGCAAGCCGGGGAGATGAAATTATCCAATGCAGGCATTTCAGTAAATGACCCAGAGAACAAACCAGGGCGTTATGCTGGACGCGGCGGCCTGGGTGCTGTCTTGGGTGTCCGTGGTGTAAAGGCAGTTGTTGTCATCGGAGATGGGCCAGGTGTAGAAATTGCCAATGAAGAACTCTTCAACGAAGGTCGAAAAAAACTAACTGAATCCATTCTAGAACACGGATTGACAAAAAAAGGTGGTGCTTTAAATTCCTATGGCACAGCAGTTTTAGTGAATCTCCTAAACGAAGCCGGAGGGTTTCCTACCCGAAACTTCAGCGCTGGTCAATTTGAAGGTGCAACAAAGATATCGGGCGAAGCAATGGCTGAAAAATGTGAAGAACGTGGCGGTGAAGGTATGATGGGACATGGCTGCCATCCTGGATGCATCATAAAATGCTCCAACATTTACCCTGATGAATCAGGGAAAGCAATTGTTTCTTGCATCGAATATGAAACAACCTGGTCATTGGGTGCCAATTGCGGTATCGATCAACTCGATTATATTGCCAAGATGAATCGCGAATGTAATGATATTGGTGTGGATACCATTGAAGCAGGCAACACCATCGCTGTTGCAATGGAAGGCGGATTATTAAAATTTGGTGACGCCGAAGGCGCTTTCAAGAGTTTCGATGAGATCCGTAAAGGAACACCTCTCGGACGCATCCTCGGGCAGGGTTGTGCAGCAACGGCAAAAGCTTTTGGTGTTAGTAGGGTTCCGGTTGTTAAAGGTCAGTCTATGCCGGCCTATGAGCCCCGTGCAGTCAAAGGAATTGGTGTTACCTATATGACATCTCCCATGGGTGCTGATCACACTGCTGGTTATACTATCGCACCAGAAATCGCAGGTGTAAGTGGAAAATTAGATCCACTTTCAGATGTTGGAAAAACAGAACTTTCACTTACTTTCCAGGCAGCAACAGCATTCATCGATAGCACTGGTTACTGTTTATTTATCGCCTTCCCGATCCTTGACATTGCAAAAGGTTGGGCTGGTATGGCAGAGTCAGTAGCAGGTGTTACCGGATTAAATATCACTGGCAATGATGTGATTTCGATAGGTAAAGAAGTTTTGAAAATGGAACGCCTATTTAATGAACGTGCTGGTTTTACCCCAGCGGATGACCGCCCACCCGAATTTATGCTTAACGAGTCTCTACCCCCACATAATGTCAAGTGGACAATACCCAACGAACAGCTCGATTCTGTCTTTGCATGGGTGCATGAAGAATAACCACCTATCCCCAAGGGTTCTAATTATCCCGGGTGCAGTTTTTGAACTGCACCCGGAAAGAATAATCCAATGACAGTATTTCAACATATTTTTTGGGGATATGAACTCACATATCCCGATTTTTGGATTCACCAAAAAATCCAGGATACTGATATTTTTATATCCACTCTCGAAGCCCTAGAGTCGGATTATAACGGTTCTGGAGCTGGCCAAATACAAATACGAGGTGAATGGAACTGGGCTCGTCAAAATATTGAACCGCTTTGGAATCAACAATTAGGAAAGATTGCAGGTATTGTTGGTGCCAGAAATGTCGGGTCTGCACCATGGCGGATTGGGGATTCGACAGGCATTGAAGCTGAAATTGTTTTACCAAAAAAAGACAAAAATAGATTATGGACCGGCATCTTGATACACGAGTTTTGTATTCTACACTTTATGGTCATGCACCCAAAAGAAATGCGCGAACAATTCGAACCCGAAGCAACAAGAATTATCTCTAGTTTACAATTTCCAAAGATTATTGCAGGTTCCAAAGTTACTTCTGAAGGCTTACCCCTGCCACCTAATTTTGACGCAATTGATCCAGAAAAAATCCTCAATGATATTACCGATGTTAATCATTGGCGTGCATTTACAGGAGAGGCAGAAGTCGGTGCATTACAATCTTTTTACCTGCGTGAACTTCTCACTCATGATTGGAAAATCGTTGAGTATGTACCTTACTCGAGCTTATCTGAACTAGGTTTTGCCCGTTATAAACTTCTAAAAGAAGAACAGAGTCTAATTCTGGGTCTAATGCCTTCTGAAATAATTGATACAAATACCGGCCCTACACACGCAAATATTGTCTATAAAATAACAACCGCTTAGAGTATTATTGACTAATGTGGAGAAATAATGCATGTGACCGTAAAATTATTTGCAACTCTTACCAGATTTAAAAACGATGCAAAATCTGGAAAACCTTTTGAAGTTGACCTTTCCGATAATGCTAATGTAACGGATTTAATTAATATTCTACAAGTTCCTGTGAATGAAATTCAGATTGTATTTATAAATAACATCATCCAGGAATCAAGTTCATCGTTGAAAGATGGCGATGTGGTTGGAATATTTCCACCAGTTGGCGGGGGATAAAGAAATTTCGCCATGAACCAAAAACAATTAATTAAAGCCCATGTTGATAAAGACGGAAATGTGATCATCCCTCAAGAAATTGCTTCGCGTTTCGGATTGGTTCCAAATATTGATATTTTTCTCGATGAAGGTAATAACGAAATTAGAATTCTTAGGCCAGTTACTCACCTTGCCAAGGTGTATATAGAACCTACCAACTTGTGTAATTTAGATTGTCGAACTTGCATGCGTAATGTATGGGGTGAACCCTCTGGATCTATGAGTGATGAAACCTTTGAGCGCATTTTCGCAAGCATACAGAAAATATCACCCATACCGACTATTTTCTTTGGTGGTTTCGGTGAACCACTCATTCACCCAAGAATTATCGAATGGATAAAGCGATTCAAAAGTATTGGAGCCAAGGTCGAATTAATTACAAATGCACTTCTGCTTACTGAAGATTACTCACTGCAATTCATCCGAGCCGGTCTGGATATGTTATGGGTTTCAATAGATGGATCCTCACCTGAGAGTTACGTCGATATTCGTCAAGGCTCTTCACTTCCTAAGGTTATCGAAAATTTAACAACTTTACGTCAAATTCGTTATAAAGCCACGGACATTGATAACAGCAAACCTCATTTAGGGATTGCCGTCGTCGCGATGAAAAGCAATATTAATGATTTACCAGAAATCCTTCACATGGGAATAGAACTGGGAGCAACAAATTTTTCTATAAGCAATGTATTGGCTCACACTCCAGAGCTAAATGACCAAATATTATACGCTCGAACAACTCAAAATATTATCACTCGCCAGAGTACATCAATCCCAATCGTGAATATACCACGCATGGATTGGAATAGACTTACGAAAGATACACTTGCAGAAATCTATTCGCGAAAATACAGGTTAGAACTTGCGAGTTATGAGGTCAATCGTTCACTGGATAGTTGCCCATTCATTGAACAGGGCAGCACTGCAATTCGCTGGGATGGGAACATTTCGCCCTGCCTTCCTCTTTTACACACCAATCAAAGCTATTGTGATCAACGGCTGCGAAAATCATTTGCTCATACATTTGGTAGTATTCTTGAACAGGACCTTCTGAATATATGGAACAATAAAAAATACATTTCCTTTCGTGAGCGTGTACAGCGCTTCGAATTCTCACCTTGTACTTTTTGTAATGGTTGTGAACTTTCAACACAAAATATGGAGGATTGTTTAGGTAACACAGAACTCACTTGTGGAGGATGTTTATGGGCACAAGGCTTGATTCGTTGTCCATGACAATGGTTCAACCAATAATAGAGGTCATTAATGAAACAAGAAACCACTACATTATCTGATTACGACCTTAACCGATATAGCCGACAGATGATGTTGGCAAAATGGGGAGAAGATGGCCAACGCAAAATCAAGAACTCCTCTGTCTTTATCGCTGGAGCAGGCGGACTTGGCAGTCCCGTCGCACTTTATTTAGCGGCTGCAGGTCTCGGTGAAATAAGGATTTGCGATGAAGATTCTGTTGAGTTATCCAATCTTAACCGACAAATACTCCATTCAGATAACCGCCTAGGTCAGTTAAAAGCACTTTCTGCCAAACAGACTCTAGGTGAAATGAACCCGCGATTATTAATAAATAGCTTTGCCGAGCGACTTGAAGAAAATAATGTAGAACGTATCATTGGTAAACCAGATATTGTGGTGGACTGTCTCGACAATTATCCAACCCGATATTTACTTAACGCATACTGTGTGAAATACAACATTCCGTTTGTTCACGCGGCCATCTGGGGATTGATAGGTCAAATCACTTTTATCATATCTTCTGAAACCCCTTGTTTGAAATGCATCATTCCAGAAGCACCGCCGAAAGAGGTCTTTCCAGTATTAGGTGCGACATCTGGTGTAATTGGCGCCCTCCAGGCAATGGAAACGCTAAAATATCTGACCGGTATTGGAGAATGTCTCAAGGGCCGATTGTTAATATTCGATGGCGAAAATATGTCATTCGAAAATATTAAAGTAAAACGCCGCCCAGGATGTTCCGTCTGTGGAGTTGATTTAAAACATTAATAACTTGTAATTAGATCGGGTTTCAATTAATTCCACCAGGAACATAAGCGAATTAATATTCATGTTAATGCAGGCAGACTGGAATCCAATATGTCAGTCAATACGCGATAACATATCATTTCCCTCGTAAGCTGAAAACAAAGGACGATCCTGCATGATTAGAAGTATTAATTACAAATATCTGATTTCTAAAGTGTTACGACAGTCTTTAATTCAACAAATAAATGATCCAATGATCCTTTTAACTTTTCTTTTAGAAGTTGGCGAACCAAAAATTTAATTTTCGGGTTAATCAATAAAAGGAAAACATTGGTGATACTGTGAATACTTCTTCATTAATTAACGTCTATCAACCCGGCAGAATAATCCAATCTACCATCTATACTACTTTTTGGCATGGCAAGAAAGAACCTGTTCTACTCACTCAAGAATTTTTTAGATTACTGCTTCAAGATTATTCAAATCCGGTTGTTCTACTTAAACAAAATAATCAATTGTTTATTTCAAATCAATACGACATTTCAACGGTCCCAAGTGAATGGGAAGTCTTGGCGGCCTGTCCACCTTTCCTGCCTGAATTTTTTGGAGATCCTACTTTTCAAGAAACCTACGGCGTTAAATATCCATTGTATGGCGGAGCCATGGCCAACGGCATTTCTTCCACGGAGTTTGTGATAGCCCTCGGCAAGGCTGGTTTTATGGGGTCCTTCGGGGCCGGCGGGCTATTACCTAATAATATCGAAGCCGGAATTAAAAAATTAAAAGAATCATTGGTTGACCAACCCTATTTAATTAATCTCATTAATAGCCCTTTCGAACCATCTCTTGAAGAACGAACTGTTGATCTATTTCTAAAAAACAATATCCAAAATATTGAGGCATCGGCTTATTTAACCATTTCCAAAAATTTGGTTCGTTACCGCGCATCCGGTTTATCTGCAATCCCGGATGGAAGTATTAAAATTACTCACCGGATCATTGCCAAGGTTTCTCGCAAAGAAGTGGCCATAAAGTTTCTGGAACCGGCTTCAAACGAGATCATAAATTCTTTGCTCGAAGAAGGATTAATAACTTCTGAACAGGCCAGATTAGCCAGTCTGGTGCCAATGGCGGACGATATTACTGTAGAAGCGGATTCAGGCGGCCATACTGATAATCGACCGCTGGTTGGAATTTTGCCGGCGATCATCAGGCTGAGAAACCAGGTGCAAGAAAAAAGAAATTACACCCAACCGGTTCGAATTGGCGCTGCCGGTGGCATTGCCACTCCAGAATCTGTTCTCGCTGCGTTCATGATGGGTGCCGCCTATGTCACCACCGGATCCATCAACCAGGGGTGTGTTGAATCTGGCGCTTCTGCTCACACCAAAAAACTGCTCGCCCAAATGGAAATGACGGATGTCGCCATGGCGCCGGCCAGCGATATGTTTGAAATGGGCGTCAAAGTGCAGGTCTTGAAACGCGGCACCATGTTCGCCATGCGCGCCCAAAAATTGTATGAAATTTATTCTCGTTACGACTCGATGGATGACATACCTTTACCGGAACGCGAAAAACTGGAAACCACCATCTTCAAATTACCCCTGGACTCAGTGTGGGATGAGTGCATGAAATTCTTTTCAGTTCGCGATCCACAGCAAATTGAACGCGCTGAAAAGAACCCAAAAGCAAAAATGGCGCTGGTCTTTCGCTGGTACCTGGGTCTGGCTTCAAGATGGTCCAACATTGGTGAGGCAGGCCGTGAAATGGATTATCAAATCTGGTGCGGTCCATCCATGGGTGCTTTTAATGATTGGGTGCGCGGAACTTACCTTGAAAATCCAGAGAATCGAAAATCCGCGGATGTGAATATGCAGTTGCTAAACGGAGCAGCTTATCTTTATCGTTTAAATATTCTAGAATCGCAAGGGATTCAAATTGCACCTTCATTAAAAGAGTTTACGCCTAGAAATCAGCCGGATTAATAATCAAGGTCTGGCAACGCTTCTATTTCAACCAGGTGTGAACTTTGGTTTTCAGGCAGACATATGGTCATCACAAATCCCTGATGACGTGAATATAGAATCTGCCAGCTTTGTGAATTGAATCCTTCAACCATAAAACCGATTCTATTCCACCCTTTTGAGAATGAACTCTCGCCAGAAGGGTGGATTTCAATCTTCCTGGTATCCATTTGAAGTCCTTTCTCAATGGCTTTGAGATAAGCCTCCTTGGCACTCCAAACGAGATTTGCATGAAAATCTTTCTTGTCCATTTGGGAAGAAGCTATCCAGGCGATCTCTGAAGGGGTGAAATAATCTGCGAACAAATCAAGTGATCTCGATTCAATGAATTCAAGATCAGCACCAAAATGAACTTTACGATCTTGAGTAAAAGCTGCCAATACGCCATCATGAGAATGACTGATGGAAAGCCACCCTACCCTGCCCAGGCCATCTACCATAACAAAAGGTACACCTGAACTTTCTTTGTGAAATGTGATTGCCTTCAATGGAAAGAGCATATCTGTTGCAATTATTTTTTGAACAAGCTGTTTAACCAATAGCCTGCTGGCAAGCCACTCAGATTTTCTTTTTGGTATTTTGAACCTTTGAAACTCCTCAATTTCAAGATCGCTGAAAAACCGTTCAAGGAGTTGAACGGTTTTCAAAGGAGGAGCATCTGTAAATCTCGAAAATGTCCAGTTTATCATTCTTAATAAAGGGGATCCTTCTTCAAGAGAAGGAATCCCCTCTTTCATGAAATAACCTTATTTGCGTTCTTTTCCAACCAATACTTTCATGGGCATGAGATGGTGATCTTCTGGGGTATCCACTTGCGGAGTCGTGCGGTAATCCGACAAGTCAAGATATACATTTCCTTTCGAATCAACAACTCGTGCATCAAAAAACAACTGTCCATCAACCTCTTTTGGTTTTACTTCGGCAAAAATTGACGTTCCATTTATTACATTTCGGTACACTCTCAATTTGCCAATGGAATGAGGCAGCCCTAAATTTCCGGTCGAACCTGCCTCCCAAAGCCCTGCCGTTTGGAAACACAATTCTATCAATAGCGGGGTCGTAAACAGACCGGGTTCATCAGCATTGATATCAATCAGACTATTATTGAATCGACCGAGTACGTTGTTGCCTGACCGTTGTGCTGCTTCAAGCACCTGGAATGAAGGTCCGTGGAAAAATAGCTGGTAGATCTCAGCAGCGGTTACTTCATTGTTTTTCCCCCATTTTGGAGGAACTGCGTTATTGGGCGTGACGATATCCTTAAGCGTGAGGTAAACCTGACCTTTGAAGTGTTGAACATGGTCAACCTTGCCCATTACTCGTTCGGTATCAGATTCGAGGGTAACATCAACCCTCAATCCTTCTTGCACACGGGTTGCGCCGGCTTTCCATGCCATGGCGCGTGATCTATTGCCATAGAATTTGAATGGGGCTAGAAATTCAATATTCTCCAACCTTTCAACTTCAAATCCGGAATTAGCGGCTGCCAGAGCCGAAGAAATGTGTTTTGCAGCACGAGTAAATCCTTCAATCCCAACCACTCCCGGCAGCACAGGAATTCCATTGATTGAATGGTCGCGTAGATATGCTTTCTCTTGCGGATCGAGTGTGACTTCAAGCGTGATACCTGAATCGGGAGAATAACCGGTAAGGTGGCTCAACATTGTATGGATTGGATTGCCTGCACGAAGAGCGGCATCTGCTAATGGAACATTCATGTCGTGGTTTTTCGACTTCATTCTCTCAAACAAACCGAGATTACCCGCCACCACAATTTCACCCGAACTACCAGCCAAAATCTGATCACCAACGACAGGAGCGGCCTGGCCCGGTTTCAACATCTCAATTCCAGCGCGTTCCATGACCAGTGGAATGGATCCGCGGCTTGCCATTCCGACCTCAGCCCAGGCGCCCCAATCAAGGGAAATCACTTGAAGCGCAGGATACTGGGTTGGCAGCCAAATTGCCATCTTGGAAAGAAAATCATTCCCGGCGCTGTAATCTGGCTGACCAGCATTACCAAAGCGGCCAGCAATGGAGGAGAAGAATACAACTGATTTTGGCGTTCTTTTTGCCTTCTCAAGTACGGAGAAAAGATTCATGAATCCACTTGCTTTTACCTCGACCACCTGGTGGAATTCTTCAAGCGATTTGCTTTCAAGCTTGCGGCTCTTTTCAAAGCCTGCTGCATGAATGAAATAATCTACATGGTCAACAGTTTTCGCCACTTCGGCAATTGCATTCTTGACAGAGGTCAAATCGGCAACATCGCAATTTATATAGGTGGCTTTTCCACCATAGGCTTCAATTTTCGCGATCAAATCTCGTGTCGCTGCAGCACGTTCCAAAGCGTTGAACCTGGCTTCCAATTGGATTGGAGTCACTTTATCACCAGACGCTGACATTTCTTTCAACAGCTTGTTTTTATAAGCCGGGGGATCATTTTTGAGGATACCAAGGTCTATTTCATTCATTTCAAGAAGAGGTGTGCGGCTCAACAAGATAAAATGACCCTTTGAACGTTTGGCGAGATCATCAATGACTACTGAAGTAATCCCACCGGTTCCACCGCTAACCAAAAATACATCTTCGGCTGAAAAATTTAACTGACCCAGAGATTGGTTTTGAATCTCATCTAGAGAAATTGTAAAGCGCAGTTCGTTTTCACGTCCAATTTCAAGTGAAGCCCCGTCGTTCAAGGTTTCTTCTATCAGACTCTCTGCAATAAAATTAGCTTTTGCATTCACTTGAAAATCAACTGTTTTTACAAGTGCCGCGTTACGCTCACGGCTGTATGCTTTTGTAAATCCACTTAAAGCACCTCCCAAAGGGTTTGCCGGGTTCATCAGTCCGTGCAATCCACCCATGCGAGTTACTGAAATCAAGAAAGCGCTTGATGGAATCATCTTTACAAGTTCAAACAACGGCTCAATCTTCAAATCAATCGCATTTTTCCAATTAACTGCTCGTGATTCGTTCCATTCAGGATCGGTATCCAAACCTGTCAGGCAATATACCCCGGTCAAGGGTCCGGTTTTTAACCATTCATCCACTTTTTCAAATGAGGAACCTGCTTCAAGGATGATCACATCAACCTTTTTTGCAACCAAAATTTTTGCCAGTTGTTTTGCAGTATCAGAGGTTAACCTGGTTTGCCCTTTGAGGATGATTACTCTGCCATTTTCAAGATTGATACCTGTAGATTCACATAAATCAATTCGAGGCAATAACACCGGTTTCGGAACACGCAGGGTAATGGGTTTTTCATTAACCTGAGATGTTTGAATCGTTGGTTGACTTTCTACAACAACCGTACTCTTTAGTACTGATTTTGAAGATGCTTCAGAATTATTGGGTTCGTTGGATATAGGTGATGTTCCATCTTTGACGAATCCGATCACTTTTGATAGTGTGTTGTAATCAGAAAGGCGCAAATCTTCACGTTTCGCAATGCCGAAATGTGTGCGGATGGCGGCAAACAATTCAGCCTGTTTCACTGTATCAATTCCCAAGTCTGCTTCTAGATCGAGATCTAGATCAAGCATCTCTATGGGATAACCTGTTTTTTCGCTGACCGTTGAGAGGACAAAGATACTTAAATCATCTTCCTTTGTTGTCACAGCAACCTCAGAATTCTCGATGGTAGCAACAGTAATTTGAGGTAGATCGGTCAATTCGATCTCAGCGGTCTTTTGAACATAGGTTTGAACTGAAGCGCCAGGCAAACTATCTTTGACAAATCCGATCACTTTTTCAAGCGTATTGTAATCAGATAGCTTCAAATCTTCACGCCGCGGAATGCCATAATTTGTGCGGATGGAGGCAAATAACTCAGCCTGTTTTACGGTATCAATGCCCAGGTCAGCTTCAAGATCAAGATCCAAATCCAGCATCTCCATGGGGTAACCCGTTTTCTCACTGACCACTTCAAGGACATGGGCCTTGATGGAATCATTATCAGCAAAAACCTGATTGGATTTTATTTCAATTGAAGGTTGTTCAACCCTGGTTACCTGAGTCGAAATCCTTTGGTGTTCGGGTATGGTGACAGTCATACTCTCAGAATACTTATTATTTGAGAGTTCGGCGTTTACAGCCCATCGACCAGGGAGCAACCCAAACTGCCAGGTGCTTTTGATGGGTTCATTAACCGGAATTCCTTGAGATTTCACACGTAAAGTCCGTTTTTCAATCTCCAGGTCAGCCAGTGCATATCCCGAATTAGATTTCAACCAGTTGCGATAAACGTTTTGATTGATACGCTCACCTGCACCAGCAATTTTTCGATAAAGCACCATGGCAATTTGAGATCCAAACCCGGCACCCAGGCGCAGTGCAAATTCGGGGTTGTATTCACCGCCCTGAGAGAGCAGCAGATCACCCAAATCCGGGTCGGGTTCAAAGCCTTCGTTGATATGTGCTATTGGTGGAACCTTGCCAGTTTCAAGCGCCTTTACAGCCAGCACGTCTTCAACACCCACACCCATGGTATGACCGGTATATCCTTTGGTATTTGCGATAATGACTTTGTTGGCGTTGTCTTTAAATGTGTGGCGCAGTGCAAAAATCTCGGCACTGGCACTTCCGCCTCTTGCAGGAGTATAGGTTTCATGCGAGATAAACACAGTTTTAGCAGCGATTGCATTTCGCTCAAGACCAAAGCGTTTTTCAGCCGTAGCGACCAGGGTTTCCATCAAGCCGGCCACATGCGTCACATCCAGGCGGGTGCCGTGGAAAGCACTGTTCGAGAATTGTGATGCGACAATTTCACAAATGGGGCGAATGCCTCTCTCTTCTGCACCATCCTGGCTTTCGATAATCAAAGCAGCAGCACCCATGCCCATGATCAATCCATTGCGGCGTTTGTCGAATGGCAGAGCAGCCAGACGCAGATTTCCTTCAGTGGTCGCAGCGCCGCTGGCAAATAAACTTGTTCCTATCCATGAAGCGAGGTTGTTGTCTGAAACATCATCTCCCGCGATGACGATCACCCTGCGGCACCGTCCGGTGCGAATCCAGTCTTCAGCGATATTGATACCCTGGGTGGTAGTGGCACAAGCGGCATTTACCGAAGTGTTAGGTCCGCGAGCGCCAATATATTCAGCAAATTGTGAATGCCCCATCGAAAGGACTCTAAAGATAAAACGCCTGTCAAAGTGATAATTAACTTCGTCCAGTTTTAATTCCAACTCTGTCTTTCGGCGAATAATTTCATTTTGAAAGTGAGTCTGTCCGGTCGGATTGAGCGCCAACAACAAATCTTCCATGGCCATTACTTCTGATAATTGTCTTTGCAGAGATTTTGCCTCATAAAACCGTCCGGCTTCTTCAGCCATTCGATTCAATCCTGGAAACGCAGAACAGAAAATAACACCCGTTTCATCCTGCATGGATTCCGGTAATTTCCATCCGTCAGGCAGCAATGTTCCTTTGCTCGTACGGCGGTGATGCATGACGAGGGGAATGCCCGCATCGCGCAAAGCATCAATACCCGCAGCAAACGCCAATTGTGTCGATATATCCAGTGAATCAACACGCTCTGCCGGAACCCCATATTCTTCTTCCAAATTGAAGGTGCCGCGTTGACCTGCAAGTTTCAAGGTCTGGTCAATGTCGGTAATTTCTTCCATAACAGCACCAGAATCGCTTTTGATCAACCTGGTAACCCGTTTTTCAAGCATTTCTTTTCGGATATTTTCAGGAATTGATTCGATGCGCATTTCACCATTCAACAAGCTGTTGATGTTATTATCGTCAAAAACTTTCTTGTTTCGACCGGGAAGACCAAGCCCGGCGCCAGTCACTACAACTGATCCAGTTAAAACTGCGAATTGATGCAGATTATTTTCAAATTGTTGCACAACCTGAGATTTCATATCTATGTGAGCGTCAGGTTCATTTATTTGATTATCAATCGCCTCTTTGGAAAGTACCCCTGCAGCATACAATCCGCACAAAGCCTCGTTGAAACTGGCTTGTCCGCCTTTGCGGGGATGATTAGTGGCCAACACAATGGTATCTGTTTTGCCTTTCATGTTGTCGGTGGCAAGCGCGTTTAATACCCTTTTAGGTCCGACTTCTACAAACACACGGGTACCCAGGTTATACAGCGTTTGCATGCTTTTAACAAATTGAACCGGAGAAGCTACCTGTTTCGCCAATAAATCTGTGATTCCTTCTGCAGTTGACGGATACAACTCGCCAGTAACATTAGCCACAATCGGGATATTTGGAGCAACCACATGCATACGCTCAATCACCTGCCGGACAGGTTCGCTGGCAGGCGCTACGATTTTGGTATGGAAAGCGTGTGAAACAGGAATTCTAACTGCCTGAAAACCTGCTTCTTTGAACATGGAAATCGCTGATTCAATTGCCTCGGAGGTTCCCCCCAACACCGATTGAACCGGGCTGTTAACGTTGGCGATCACGATATAGCCTTCAACCGCTTTTATGACTTTCTCGACTTCTTCCAGAGGTGCAGAAACCGCAGCCATTCCACCGGGATCATCCACCTTAATCCTGGACATTTCTCGTCCGCGGGCGCTGACTACTTCAAGTGCTTCAGCAAAGGTTAAGACACCTGAAGCGACCAGGGCTGCATATTCACCCAGGCTGTGCCCAATCACAAAGTCAGGAGAGAATCCAAATTTATCCATTAACCGCAATAAAGCAACATTGGCAGTGAGCAAGGCTGGCTGGGTAATCGTGGTATTTTTAAGTTCTATTTCTGCCTGGGCAAGCGCTTCTTCATTGCCATCTGCATAAATGTAACTGGTTAGCGGTTTACCAAGGATGGGGGTTAAGATTTCATCGGCTTCTTTGAAAGTGTCACGAACCACTGGCTCCACTTCAAGCAAATCTCTGATCATATTCACATATTGAGATCCCTGACCGGGGAACATAAATACGGTTTTACCAGGGGTGCCGCTGCCCCGATAAATGCCATGAGCTTGCAAAGCATTCCAGGTGACTGGCTGATCAGTTTCAAAGGCTGAAATCGCCTTCTCGCATCGTTTGACCAATTCGTCTGCATTCTCATAATCAATGGCAAGTCTTTCACTTCTTGACACCTCAACACGGGTGGGACAAACCGATGGAGGTGTTTGACCATTTTTAATAGACACCAAGTCTGCTTCAAGTTTTTGCTGTAAAGCGATTTTGCTATCTGCCGATAAAAAGTAGAGTCCCTGGTATGGATGACCTTCATTCGATTTGGCTGCTTCTTCTATTGGGGCAGTTTTTTGATCAATTTGAACGTTGACCGGCTGTTTATTTTCGCCTTCCGTTTGTGTTGTTTGACCAGAGAGTGCATCGGTCATAAATTCAACCACTTTTGCGATTGTGTTGTAATCTGAAAGCCGCAAGTCTTCACGGCGGGCAATATTGTAATGCGTGCGGATACTCGCAAAAAGTTCTGCTTGTTTAACAGTGTCAATTCCGAGATCTGCTTCAAGATCAAGTTCAAGATCAAGCATTTCGCGCGGATAGCCTGTTTTCTCGCTGATGGATTCCAGCACAAAATCGGTGATCCTGGAATTATCATAACCAACAGTCTGTACTGCTGATATGTTTTCAATGGATCTTGGTTGTGTCATCTCGGCTAAAACCTCTTGCTCTTTTTCGATTTTCAGCGGAACAGCGTATGAAGGCTTATCGCTGCCCAACACACCGGGGAAATACTCCTCTAATACGATATGGAAGTTTGTTCCACCAAAGCCAAAACTGCTTACTCCCGCAAAGCGATAATTGCCAGGTTTCGCCTGCCACTCACGGGGTTGAATATTTACCTCAAATGGAATGTTCCCAAAATCAATGTTGGGATTGGGAGTAACGAAATTAGCCGACGGAGGCAGGATTTTCTCATTCAAAGCCAGGATTGTTTTGAGCAAACCCACTGCACCGGCTGCGCTCTTTAAATGCCCGATATTCGATTTCACTGATCCAAGGGCTATACTGCCATTTGCCAGTCCATATGCTCCAAACACGGTTTTTAGGCTGTTCAATTCAGCAACATCACCCACTTTTGTAGAGGTGCCGTGCCCCTCAATTAATCCGACCTCTTGCGGAGTGATGCCTGCATTCAATAAAGCCCGTTCAATCGCACGCTGCTGCCCCAAGGGGTTTGGAGCAGTGATCCCTTTTCCTTTTCCATCTGAACTGCCGCCGATTCCACGGATCAATGCGTAAATCTTGTCGCCATCACGTTCGGCATCTTCCAAACGTTTTAACAAGAATATTACAGCGCCTTCGCCCATCACAAACCCGTCCGCTTTATCAGAATACGGGCGGGATCCCTCGGCACTTAAAGCACCAATTTTTGAGAATTTTATGAAAGATTCCGGCCCCATGTTTCTGTCAACACCACCACAAAGAACTGCATCAAAGTGATTGTTTGCAAGTCCATCCACTGCAGCTTGCAACGCGGCGAGTGAAGAGGCACATGCCGCATCGGTAATAAAATTAGGCCCTGAAAAATTAAAGACATTGGCGATTCTGCCAGCAATAATATTGCCTAATTCGCCAGGCATGGTATCTTCAGTAATTGCAGGAATTTTTGAATAAATATCTCCGGTTATTCCAAACAAAATTGCCTGTTGAGTTGCAGCCGATAAATTCTTGAATTCCGGTATGGATTCTAAAGATGCCAGGTATTCGGGCAGCAAAATTCGGAAGGTTGAGCGATAATGACCTTCTCCAGCCAGAGCATTGCCAAGAATTACAGCGACACGTTCAGGGTTTAATGGTTTTTGTGGATATCCATAATCTTTTAAAGCTTGATATGACGCTGCCAACCCCCATTGTTGAGCATGATCCATTAACGAAAGAACCCTAGGCGGAATTGCAATTCCCGCTTTAAATGGATCAAATTGATAATTTTTAATAAAAGCGCCAATTTTGCTGTATGTTTTATCAACAGCCCTGGGATCTGGATCGTAATATAATGCGATACTCCATCTATCCGCAGGAACTTCTCCAATGGAATCTTTTTTATTGATAATGTTGTTCCAAAAAGAAGCAACATCATATGCATCTGGTAATATCGCCCCTAATCCAACCACTGCGATTGCTTTTTGAATATTCATTTTTCTCCTATTTCGTTTTTCAAATTCAAAATTCGTCAAACTGCAACACAAAACCAGGCCTTGTCTGAAACAGGCTTAAGAAAATTTTGCTAATAATTAAGTGGGCTTATCTAAACAACTAAACTTTTTCTAAAGGTTCGTATATTACCTCAAAGTAATTGACACAAAAACGTCCTTCTTGCTTTAAAAACCCTAACTTCATGTGTTGGATTCGGAAATTTGATTTTTTGTGACATTTTATTTTGAGAATGTACAAAGATTAAATCTGATAATAACTGCATAAAAACCACATTAATAATAAATTGTTTATAATTTTATACAAAGATCAATTCAATTTATGATTTTTCATTGAGAAAAATTCTCATTTTTATAAAAAATGTCCCTGAAAAAAACCATGAATTGGATAACTATGTAGATCGATTAAATGTGAATCGCCTGATCTTCTGCGTTTTCTGCCGCCTCCATTATTGCCTCACTTAAGGTTGGATGGGCATGAATATTTCGCATAATTTCGCTGATCGTTAATTCATTTTGTTGTGCAAGGGTGAATTCCGGTAATAATTCAGAGACTTCCGGACCGATCATATGCGCCCCAAGGATCTCGCCATACTTTTCGTCCACAATAACCTTGACAAACCCCGTGCTTTCTCCAAGGCCAAGCGCTTTGCCATTGGCTTGAAAAGGGAACTTACCGATTTTTATTTTCATGCCAAGCTCAAGCGCTTGAGCTTCAGTGTATCCAAAAGAAGCCAACTGCGGCTGGCAATAAGTAGCCCGTGGAACCATGACATAATCAATGGGTTGAACCTGTTTGCCTGCAATAGACTCAGCACAGTGAATGCCCTGGGTGGAAGCCACGTGAGCCAGTAATAATTTTCCGGAAACATCACCAATAGCCCAAATTCCAGGGATATTGGTTGACATATGATCATTCACTTTTATATAGTTACGATCTGTGAAATCCACCCCTAGCTCTTCAAGTCCAAGGTTGGAACTATTAGGTTTAAATCCGATTGCCACCAGCACTTGTTCTGCTTCAAGGGTTTGTTCACCTTCTTTTGAGGCAACCGTTACTTTTACACCCCTGGATGTTGTTTCAATATTTTGAACTCGGGTCTCAACCAGGCATCTAATTCCACGTTTGGTGAATGCTTTCAGCAGTTCGGTGCTGATTTCTTCATCTTCAAGTGGAGCAATGCGCGGCAGCATCTCTACAATGGAAACGTCGGTTCCATAAGAGTTCCAAATAGTGGCAAACTCGAGTCCGATGGCTCCGGCGCCAATGATCACCACTGATTTAGGAAGTTTTTCTTGAAGTATGGCTTCGCGATAGGTGACCACTTTTTCACCATCGATCTTTGCACCGGGGAATAAAGCCGCCTGACTGCCAGTGGCAATGATAATATTTTTTGCCTTAAGCGTTTGGTCTTTGCCTTCATTATTTGTCACAACCACAATCTCTTTTGACTTCACCCTGGCAGACCCCATGATGACCGTGATGTTGTTTTTCTTCATCAGAAAACCAACACCTTTGGTTAATCGATCAGATACCTGCCGGCTGCGTTTGACTGCAGAACTGAAATCCAATTTTAAGTTTTCAAAAGAGAATCCAAAATCTTTACCCCGCTCTCTTAAAATATGGGCAATTTCTGCGTTTTTTAACAAAGCTTTGGATGGAATACAACCGATGTTTAGACATACTCCACCCATCCATTGTTTATCAATGATCGCTGTTTTCAATCCTAATTGTGACGCACGAATGGCTGCCACATAACCGCCAGGTCCGGCGCCAATAACGACCACATCAAATTCATCCATTTCAGCCTCGCAATCCTCAAGGGAGAGATAATTTTAATAAAAGAAACGATCAATCATTTTCTTTAAATTACGATTTCTGGTAACCCTCCAGAAACGATTTAAGCACAAGAGCACTGTTATGTTCAATATCATGGGCGCTATATAGCAGGGTTACATTTCTTTGTTCCATGGCATCAAGAATGGGCTGCAAATGAACTGAATTGTTGGCCAGTTCCGTGCGATACCGCTCCTGAAATTCTTTCCACTTGTTCAGATCGTGCCCATACCAACTCCGCAAGCTGGCACTCGGAGAAATATCCTTCAACCAGGCTTGCATTTGAAGTTTTTCTTTGCTTATTCCTCGCGGCCACAAGCGCTCAACAAAGAATCGAATGCCATCGTTCGCTTCCGCAATCTCATAAACACGCTTGATCTTTAACATGCTTGCTACCTTCAAATCTCATCGAAGATTTCAATACTAGTTATATTGAAAACACCATTAGTATTAACTCCAGTTTTCTAATGCTTCTTTGACCGCCATTAAAAACCGGTCGGCTCCTTCACCATCCAGAATGCGATGGTCGAAAACAAGAGAAAGGTAAATCATGTGCCGAATAGCGATGGCATCATTGCCAGATGCATCGGTGATCACAACCGGCCGTTTTTGCATCATGCCTGTTCCAAGAATGGCTGCTTGCGGTTGAAAAATGATCGGAGAAGCAAAAAGAGAGCCTCCTGAGCCATGGTTTGTAAGTGTAAATGTTCCTCCCTTAACTTCATCTGGCAGTAGTTTCTTGGCACGAGCACGCGAAGCAAGATCATTAACCTTTTGCGCCAGCCCCTGTAAAGATAAAAGATCTGCGTCTTTGATTACCGGCACAATGAGACCTTGTTCACCTAGGGCAGTAGCCATGCCCAGATTTATATCGCGGTGGAGTTGGAGACCTTCATCTGTCCAAGAGGAATTCACCATCGGAAAGGCTTTTAAACTGGTGACAATGGCAGAACAAAAATAGGCAGTCAAGGTCAGGTTCACGCCTTGTGCTGCAAAAGCCGCCTTATTCGCTGCCCGATGAGCAAGCACTTTACTGAGATCAGCTTCCATTACAGTCAGCACATGCGGAGAAGTATGCTGAGAATTTACCATGCGCTCGGCAATTTGCTTTCTCAATGAAGAAAGTTGAATTAACTCCCCTACCATTGGAACTGGTTTTTCGACGGGCACAGGCTCTGCTGCTGCCTGTGTAGGTTGTGCAGCCGTGGTTGAAGGAGCTTCTTTTCTGGACTCTAAATAATTAAGTACATCCTCTTTGGTAATGCGCCCCTCCTGGCCAGATCCACGTACCTGGTTAAGATCAACATTCTTCTCTGTGACAATTTTTTTCACCAATGGAGAAACATGCCCAGTATAAGTTGAACCTGTAGTAACAGGTTCAGGCGCTTTAAGAGATATGTCTACTTTGGCTTCTGCCACGGGAGGTTTTTTCTTAGGTTTTTCTTCTTCAAATGCCTCACCAGGCTGACCAATCCAGGCTAATGTTGAACCTACTTTAACTGTCTCATCAATTTCAGCCAGTATTTTTAAAATCGTCCCCGCAGCCGGGCTCGGAATTTCTGTGGTGACTTTATCGGTTTCCAGTTCAACGATCACTTCCATTTCCTTGACCGTATCACCTTCCTTCTTAAGCCAATTGATAACGGTTAATTCTTCAACACCTTCACCCATGCTGGGTGCAAAAAGCCGAGTTGCCATAATACCTCCTTAGAGTATCTTGGGAAAACGAGAAGGCGCCTGTTCTTTCATAAGATCGTAAACTGCATCAAAAATCGATTCTGAATTTGGTTTGGAGTAATAATTGCCGTCAGCCCCATAAGATGGACGGTGATTTGCAGCCGTGAGTGTGCGCGGTTGAGAATCCAGATATTGGTACCCTTTTTGCACTTCAAGTACCTGCTGCATCATGTAAGCTGTCGCCCCGCCCGGCATATCTTCATCCAAAAATAGGACTCGTGATGTCTTTTTAAGCGATTCAACAATCATTCCGTTGATATCAAAAGGTAAAAGCGATTGAACATCGATCACTTCAATGTCAATGCCCACCGCCGATAACATATCGGCTGCTTCAAGGGTGATTCGGACAAGTGCTCCATATGTGACAACTGTCACATCCTTACCTGGTCTTACTATTTCAGGCACTCCAAGCGGTGTCGTAAATTCTCCAATATTCTCGGGTTTACGTTCTTTATGACGATATCCGTTTAGCACCTCAATAACCAAACCAGGATCATCTGATTTCAGCAATGTATTATAGAAACCGGCAGCCTGGGTCATATTTCGAGGAACAAGCACGTGCATTCCATGAACAAGATTGAGGATGCCTGCCATCTGTGAACCCGAGTGCCAAATACCTACCAAACGGTGTCCGCGGGTGCGGATGATAACAGGTGCTTTTTGTGCTCCAGCAGTGCGCCACCTTAAACTCGACAGATCATCTGACATGATTTGCAACGCATAGATCAGATAATCGAGATACTGCATCTCACAAATTGGACGAAGTCCGCGTAAGGCCATACCAATAGCCTGCCCCATGATTGTAGCTTCGCGAATGCCGGTATCTGCCACTCGTAGAATGCCGTACTTTTTTTGCATATCATGAAAACCCTGGTTCACATCACCTAATAGACCAACGTCTTCACCAAAAGCAATTAAACGCGGATCACGTGCGAAAGCCGCATCAAAATTTGCATTGAGGATTTCAAATCCCATCACGGAGGGTGAGGATGTGTTGTATGTAGGAGGCACCGCGGGAACTTTAAATGGAGATTCCGTTGATGTAGACAACAGGAATGAATCGTAATAGCCTAAATTCTTTGCCTGAAGATCCCGGGTGAAATTTTCAACTTCCTGCCGGGCTGCGGAGGGTTCGGCACGTGTGACCACCAGGCTTGAATGCAGCGTGGATGCAATATCATTGCGCTGGGGTTCTGGCAAATTTTCTAAAGCGCTGATGGATTGTTCAATATTTTCAGAGTGAGTTGTTGAGTCTGTCAAATTGGTCAGTAAAGTGAGAGCCTCACTGCGAAGCTGCCGGATTGGCGCTTGAAATGTCTCCCAGGCTGATTTTCTCGCAGCTTCAACTGTGATCAAATCTTCTTCATTCCATTGATCAAGTTGCTTTTCGCTGGCGATTCTTTCAGCAACGATCCAATTGCGAAACTTTACTAAACAATCAAATTCTTTTTCCCATTTTAGACGATCGGGTGTTTTATACCGTTCTTGTGATCCTGAGGTTGAATGTCCCAGGGGTTGAGTCGCTTCTGTTACATGCACCAGGGCCGGGATGTGATACTGCCGGGCAGTTGCTCCAGCTTGCTGATAGGCTTTCATTAAGTCCGTATAATTCCAGGCATTTATTGAATATAGGTCAAACCCTTTATCGCATTCTTCAGCAGGGCATGGATTCCGTTGAAAGCCCTTGAGAATAGAATAGATATTTTCTTTAACCATCTGGAACTGATTGGGAACTGAAATTCCATACCCATCATCGTAAATCGTAATCACCGCTGGAGAATGGAGCACGCCAATTGCATTAACAGATTCCCAGAATAAACCTTCGGCAGTTGAGGCATTTCCAATTGTTACCCAGGTTACTTCATCACCATTGTGAGAAAAATCAGTAAACTTTTTGAGATTTTCCATCTTACGATACAACACAGAGGCATAAGACAAACCCACCGCACGTGGCATCTGTGCCGCCACGGATGCAATATCCGCAGATGAATTATATTTATCAACTTGTTTCAGCCAGTTGCCATTTTCATCCAATAATCGTGATGAAAAATGATTGTTCATGTTTCTTCCACCAGAATGAGGTTCCAATTTTGGATCCGGATTTGCATAAATTTGGGCAAAAAATTGGTCCAGCGTCAGCGATTCCAACGCCAACATCCAAGTTTGGTCACGGTAATACCCTGAACGCCAATCACCTTTTTGAAAAGCATGAGCTATCGCAATCTGGGCGAGCTCTTTGCCATCCCCAAAAATGCCAAATTTACCTTTTCCAGTAAGAACTTCGCGTCTTCCAATTATTGCAGCTTGTCGAGATTTATAGGCCAGCCGATAATCAGAGACAATCATTTTAGAATCCAAATCTTTATTTTTGTCTTTCTCAGGTCGCATAATTATCCTCTATCAGGTATTTATACCCTTTTTTATCAAAAAAATCTAATTAATTATTAATAACACTTTATAGAGAGAATGTCTTCGCAAGAATTAACTAAATTAGTAATGAGAATAAGAGGTTGGTTAGGTCGAGGATCAAGGTGGTAACAAGAAATTCCAAGTGTTTCACCAATCCTACAAGAATTTAAAACATTCGAATCAAACAGATTTCAATAGACCCCAGCACATCAAATAACTTTTCAACGTATAAATCTCGAGAGGTCCTTCCTTTGAAGGCTCCCAATTTACCCATCCCGTCAACGACAAGTGCCACACACCTGGTATTTTTTTCGATGACGAAGAAATAATTCCTGTCTATTGCTTCTAATTTAAATCGGGCTTTGGATAGCGCCATCGATATCCTTTCAACTTGATAACCCAATACCATTTATATTAGGTCATCTTCAATTGTCACAAGCTTTCAAATCTTCCATACAGTTCAATTGGTTGTTTATCCTGTATCAAGTAGATTTGGTCTTCTGACACAATATATGTTCCTGCTGCGAAAAATACCATTTCACAATTAACTACCTCAAATGTGCCGTTTTCATTGAAAAGAATAGGCAAAAATATGCTTACTAAATATTCACACACACCATAGTAATCAGCAATTAAACTTGCTATACTATTTCTATAAAAAATTTCTTCCCACTATTTATTCGTTATGGAGGGAAGTTGAAAAAATATCGCCGTACCTACTTATTGATATTTTTAGTTCTGGCATATTTTATATTGCCGAACGGTAAGTCAATTGCCCAATCTAGCTGGGATATCCGAATTTTTCAAACAATACCGATCGAAACTCCTGACAGTATGACGTTGAGAGTTTATTTCAGCATTTTCGAAAGTCACACTGGAGTGCCAGTGATGAATCCGGAATTCACGAGTGGTCAGATTGCTCTCCTGAATACGAATGAAGTCGCAGGGGCAAATATCCAAAAACCGGATATTCCAATTTACATTGCACTGGTAATGGACTCAAGTGGAAGTATGGGCGGATCTGCACCCATATTAAAGGAAGCCGCAAAGCTCTCACTGAACGATATTCCTGATGATTCCTTGTTCTCGGTAGTCCAATTTGACGAAAAAATCCAACTCCTTCAGGATTTCACCAAAAATGTTTCGGCTATTACTTATGCCATTGATAATTACAAAATATCAAACAGCGGCACATGTCTTTACGATGCCGCATATTCTGCAGTTGAATCCATGTCCAAGCTTCCAACCGGACGCAGAGCTGTGATCCTCTTTACTGATGGAAAAGATGAAAAAGCGGATGGTTCTGCATGCAGCCAACATAAATATCAAGAACTGGTTGACTTGGCAATGAAATCACAGGTTCCACTGAATACAATAGGACTCTCAACAGATGAAGCCAAAATAAATACCGTCGAATTGCAAGCCATGGCTGCCAGTACTGGTGGATTCTCGTCCATTGCAACGAAAGACGATCTTTCTGTGGCATTCAAAAGAATTATGGATGCACAAAAAGCCCAATGGATGGCAGAAGTTGTGATTTATCCAAAAAATGGTTCAAACAACGCAGTGCTAACAGTAAATTTAAAAGATAATCTGACCCTCAACACAGCCTTCACGGTCGAATCAAACACAGATTATCCTGGTCCTCCAAGCCCCGTGACAATTAATCTAAGCGGTCTACTTCTCAATGCAGCCGAACAATCCTATGAAATTCAGCTTGGAATCACATCACATGAATTAGCCAAGTATGTAAAAATCGAGGTTTGGGATACTGAGGGAGGATCCAAGGTTGGTGAGACTGTTTTTAATGATCCAGTTGAATATAATAGCTTCTTTATTCCCACTGAACCTCTTACAATCAGCCGCGGATATGAATTGAGAATATCTGTCATAAGCAAAGAAGATGAAAAGCCATTTATTATTTCACGTGATGACCAGGGAAACACTTCCACGCAGCTTCTTCATCAGTTCAAGTTTGATCCCACCTCTGCATATCCAAACCTGCAAGTTGAGTCGATAATTGAACAAAATGGAAATCTGATTATGAATGTCAATGTCACTAACCTTGATCTGGTTGGTGGATTTGATGGTTGGTTGGTTGACGAAGGAACCAACACCCAAATACCTGGTTCAAATTTTACAAATCCTGCACTTACAAGCACAAATGGTTTAATCACCATCCCGATGAAAGCCAACCGCATTCCTGATGGAAAATATTCAGTAGTTGTGCGTTTACTCGCGAAGAATAATAACGTTTACACTTCTATTACAGTACCAGGAGTCACTTATAATGCCCCCTCCATTTTTGCGCGCATTGGTGGAGCCTTGATTGCCAAACCATTATTTTTGATTGGAATCTTGGTCATAATTCTGGGTGTTGTTGGATTCTTGATGTTTTCTTCTTCGCGCCAAAAATCCATCAGTGGAACTCCAGTTCTTCAAGGCCGTTTAGGCGGAGGACTGGGTAAAGGTCAAAAACCGACCGGATCTGTAATACCAATTGCAGATAGCGAACCCATTCTTTCGAGGCGAAATATGTATGAATCTCAACCTATACCTGTGCCGCCGCCGATTGTTTCAACCTCGATGATTCCACCACCAATGGATGCGCCATTACCAGTAAATTCACCGGTAAATGCTCCGCCTCCGGTTTTTTCACCCCCACCCTCTACAGCAGTCATCCCTCCAATCGAGAATCCACTAATGTCTTATGAGCTTACCCAAATTCAACCGAGATCAGCCGCACCGATCGAACAAAGCAAAGCCACGGTATTGGTATCAGGTCGACAACAATTACACCCCTTGTTGACCATTACTCTACTTCCCACTGGGCCTACAACAAAAAATCCAACAAAACTGGATCAATTTCCATTCATTGTAGGTCGAACCGAAGGAAACATGAACATACAAGAAAGCAGTATTTCAAGAAAACATATACAAATCACCTATGATGATATTAATCAAATCTATTACCTTGCCGATCTCAATAGTAAAAATGGCACCACACTTAATGGGCAACCTCTTATCGCTGATGTACCAGTTCAACTAGTAAATGGTTCAATAATTGGGCTTGGTCCTAATGTAACCATGCGATTTGATTTACGTTATTGAGAAGAAACATATGAATCTTAGTGTGCAATTGAATTATGACGAATTGAGAATCATCGCCAAGCGTTGTAAAAATAATGGCGAAGATATTGTTACACTCCTTTCAAAAACTCGTCAAAAGGTTCATGATCTTGAAACTGAATGGATTGGGGAAGGAGCAGAAAAATTTTTTGATGAGATGGAAACAGTCTTATTACCTGCACTTCACCGCACTGCTCAAGCATTGTTTTTCTCCGAAGAAGTTCTCGTTAAGATCGTAAGAGTTATCAACGAGGCTGATAAAGAAACAGCATCATTCTTTAAACACGATCTCTTTGAATTTGAAGGGCATGACTTTGGAAATTTTAGTGGAATTGGAGAGAATTTTTCAGAAGGCCAGGCTATACCTGGAAATATAGGCGTTGATACTGAAGCCCAGACGATCCTTGGACAAAACGGAGGAAGCTCCGGTTTGGGAGAGACTGGTTTAGAGCAGACTGAAGCTGGATCGGAGTCTGATGGACAGCAAGAAGGAGCCAGCTCCTCTGCAACGCAAAGTTCAGGAGGTGGAACGAGTAGATCAAACAGCGGTGGAACTTCCAGCTCAGGAGGAACTGGCGACCTAAACAACATGGGAAGCGGTGTCGGGGCTCAAACCTCATCAGGTACTTCTGGTTCAACGGGAGGTGCTTCATCCATTGGATCGCAAGGACAGAACGATCATATCTACGAGGGTTCGTCATTTACTGAAACAAGTGGGGGAGAAATCAACAACGCTGGCATTGCCGCCAAGTCTGCAGGTCAAACTTCGGCTGGCGGAGAAGGAGCTGCAGCAGGAGCTGCGGTTATCGGAAGTGCATCAGTAGGCGCAGCAGCGAAGGCAGTTCGCGGTCGAAAAAAGTAAAAAGCATGTGATCTGCGAAACTAATTAAATATTCAAAAACTGAGACGAATTATTCAAATTTTTCATTACAGTCAAAGTCTCCATTAGACATGAAACATCGTAAGGAGGTGGATTGACGATCTTTGCATACCTAGTAATCGTTATCAAGACAGGTCGGATTCGTTAGTGATTGTGCTAACCATTTGGCAAGACTAGTAAGGGATAGTTTAGAAAGGAGAAATAATGGCCAGTAATACAGTTCAAGTAAATTATGACGAAATGACAACAATCATTAAAAGCATGAAATCTGAGCAATCAGAAATTTTGCAGCTTACCAGGCAAACAAAAAGTAAGGTAGACGCCCTTCATAACAACCAATGGATTGGAGATGCAGCAAACAAATTCGATAATGAAATGGCACAAAGGATTTTACCCGGCATGAACAGGGTCGCTTCAGCTTTAGGGTCCGCTGCCGATTGTGCTCAGAAGATTGTTAATACTATTCGTGATGCGGACGAAGGAACCAAGAGTTTCTTCAGCAACCTGGGTTAATGGAGGTGAAATATGACTGAAAAAATTAGGATGAATTATGCGGCAGTTGAAGATATGGCAAAACACCTGCAAATGGTGGAACAACAACTTCGACAAACTGCTCAAAATGCCCAGAGATGGGCTCAGACAATGCAGAATAGTGCCCTGCAAGGTCCTCCTGGAGAATCCTTTGCCCAAGCTTTAGGCGTATTTAGCCAGAAAGTAAATAAGTTGGCTGAAGCATTTCATGAGGAGCATTCAGACGTCCGTAAATCAATGGCAGAAATGCAGCGCGCTGATACCACTGCTGGTCAAAATTTCTAGGAGATAAGCCATGAATATATTTAAATGGGTTCAAGAACTGGTTGACCAGATTATTAAACAGGTGATGTCACAAATAAATATCATAAATGATCGCGTCACCCAGCCGATTCGAGGGATGATAACTGAAGTTACCGGCGGCATCTGGAAAGGTGATGGAGCAACAAAATTTGTTAATGAGATGACAAGCAAAGTAATTCCAATGTTGGCGAATATTACTGGCTTCAGTAACAATTGGGTAAATGCGATTAAGAAAGCCCAAGACACAATGACCCAGGCCGTCCAACAGGCGACGTCATTAGCCCAGGGTTTGACTGATGTTTTTAATGGAATATTCTAAAAAGGAGATACGAAATGGCTCAAGAAGTTTATATGGATATTCCGCGAGTGGAAAAGCTTTCGAAAGATTTCAAGACATTTGGTGAGGTCCTCGATATGGTAGCAAAAGCACTTGAAGCATTGAGCATGACATTAAAAATGGCTGCCTTTTTTTCTTTTGGCGGCACAGCAGCTGCTTCAGCATATATTGATCGAATCAAACCGAATGTGAAGAATGCTTCAACAAAAATGAAAGAGTTGTCAAGCGATATTTCCAAAGCTGTCAATTCTTATCGAACTGGTGACTCTTCTGCGGCAGGTCTTTTTGGTTAGTAAAACATACGTCATTTGGTTAACCGGAATATTTGGATTTTAACCATACCGGTCATACACTGATGTATTACAGAAAGGCGTATTGGATCCGCGCATTTGAAGATGATTTTTCATCTGCGCGGATCTTCCTCCAAACGATAACGTCGTGCCAACTTGTTCACGCGAGGTTTTATGAAACGAATCTGTGAACGATGCAACGTGATTTCGCAAGATTTTAACTTATGGTGTCAAGAAAAGAATTGCCCAGCTGAGACTGCCACAGAAATATTCGATAATGGCGAGTGGTTCGGACCAATAGAAATTATTCAACCTATCGTCACCACGCGTTCAGCAATTGTTTACCAAGCCTGGCGTGAAAAAGAAAAGATACTGCTGAAAGTAGCCAATGTTGGTTGTGAAGATAAACTTCGTTCTGAAGCAAAGACTTTTTTACAGTTGGCTAAAGCAGGGCAGCATCCCCTGTTGCCTGTTTTATTGCCCGCTCATGCCCAGGGTAATATCGAAAACTATCCTTATGGGTGGACAGTTATCAATGGACAGATAAAATATTACGAGGTTTTCCAATTTATTGATGGCTCAATCTTGCGCAATCTTTTACTAAAGAATCCTCAACTATGGTATCAACATGTTGGATGGATTGTTCTAAGCATTGCAGATGTCATTTTTTACCTTCACAAGTCAGGCAAGCTTCATCTGTGTATGAACCCAGACATCATCCTCGTTCGCTATGATAAACAAAATATTCCAAGACCAGTTCTACTTGACCTGGGTATATGCGATCAGAGTCAGAATATTCATGAATTGTGGAATGAAAACTATAACCTTCCTGCATATACAGCCCCCGAGATTATAGATCCAGAGGGTAACGTTGGTCCAGCAACTGACGTGTATGGTTTGGGGTTGCTATTGTACGAGATGCTGGCAGGACGACCCCCTTATGAATACCATATTAGAAAAGACAGCGCAATTTTGCGGGATGTATTAGCAGGTGATTTTAAAACCACGGGGCGAATTGATCTCAAAAACATACCGGAAGTTGCCGAAAAAGCAATTAATCGGGAGTACAATTTGCGCTTCCCTCATGTGCTGAATTTTGTAAATTCGCTTCAACCTAATTTTCCACGTATCCCTGGTGAACGGAAAAAATCCCAGTTGAACTGGAAAATCGTATTTGTTGTTCTTGGATCCCTGCTTGCAATTTCATTGCTTTCGATATTGGCATTATCTTTTATACCTGGATGACCAGGGAGATGATCTATGTCTGACAAAATCTTTATTGACTATCCACCGCGAATAGAACCACAATTGCCTTCAGGGGTATTCAACATCCCAAATCCACCTGATACTGAAATTGACTTTAAACAATTAATACAGCAGGCAGCCCTTCCCACGGTGATGATCATGGGATACATCCTTGCTTCTGTCTTCGGACAGGGTAGTAATATGATGATGATGATCCCCATGTTCTTGTCAGTACTGGCAACTATAGCCCTTGCTGTGTACACAAATGTTAAAGACCGCAAACAAAAGGAAGAAGCTGCTGAAGCTTATAAACGCCGCATCAGCGAATTACGTTTAAAAATGGAAAGTGAACAGGAACAACAGCGTATTTATTATTTCACCAACTATCCGAATCCAGAAAAAACCCTGGGGATTGCCAATGATATTACCCGTGAAAAAGAGTCGAAAGAGGAAGAGATTCGTTCAGGCACCCGCCTGTGGGAACGGCGCCCAAAAGATCATGATTTTCTTTTCTTACGTTTAGGGATCAGTACTCGTCAATCTACAGTGGTTTATAAAATATCTGAAAATGAAAAAATTGCAAGCCCTTTGATGCGTGAAGCAATGCGTCTGGCTGAAGACTCCCGACTTTTATATAATGTTCCGGTTACGATTCCGGTTTTCATGCAAACTGATGAAAGTGAGAAGAAAAAGGTCGAAGCCAAAACGAAAGATATAGAAAGTGAAAATGCACAAACACAAGAAGCCAAAGGAATTTCGATTCGGCACTCGATTGGCATTACTGGCAGTTCTGAAGAGAAAGTGCATGCCTACTTGCAGACTATGCTGATTGATTATGCTACGTTCCAATCTCCTCAAGATACCATGCTTTATGTCGCTGGAACAAGTGAAACCCGTCAAAGTTGGCGTTGGGCATATGCCTTACCCCATTGCAAACAATCTGATAAAACAGAAACCCTCATTTTTGAAGAAGATGAAAAACCTCTGGAAAATGAGGCTGATAGAATGCGTTTATTTTGGAAGAATCTCCGTACGATTTTGGAGCGCCGCCGTATGCGACTCCAGGATAAAGAAAATAGTTCTGAAGTAAAACTCCCCTTCCTTTTGGTGGTTGTCGATATTACAACTCAAGCCCAGGATTGGTCTTGTTTGCATGATTTGGAGGGCGAAGCAGCTATTTCTACAATCTTGATGGACGGCCAGATGTTAGGTGCGGCAATTATTTTCTTGGTTCCAGACCGTTCTAAAGTACCCAGCCGATGCTCTGCAGTGATTGAAGTGGATGAAGATCCATTAGACAACGAATCGGCGGTTTTCCGCTATGCTGAAACTGGATTCAACTCAGTACTTTATTTAGGCAAGACCAAATTAGTGTCTTCACAAAAAATTGCTCGTGAGTTTTCTCGCAGCCTGGAACTCGTCGATGTTCGTAGAGGATATGGCTCCAGTCTGGCGTCAACTGTAACATTAACAGAAATGATGAGCCTTTCCACGCTGGATGAATTTCAGCAAATGGCGGCTGAAAACTGGAAGCGCAGTATGGATCCAAAAATTGCAGACTGGCTGTTTGCTCCCATTGGTTTACTTTCAGGAAATGAACCTCGTGTGTTAACATTTTCAGCCAAGGCGGATGGTGTGCATGGCATTGTCGCTGGATCAACGGGTTCAGGTAAATCTGAACTGCTCATGACCATGATCCTTGGGCTGGCTCTTAATTTCGACCCGAACGTCCTTAATTTCGTACTAATCGACTATAAAGGTGGTTCGGCATTTGATCCGTTTAAGAAACTGCCGCATAGTGTCGACATTGTGTCGAACCTCGACCAATCTGCTACAGCCCGCGTATTCACTTCCATAATTGCCGAATTAGACCGCCGGCAAAGGTTGAATACTTATACAAATTCCAAAGATATTGTCCATTACCGTCGAAAAGGGTTGAACCTGGAGCCTGAACGTCCACCTTATCCTCACCTTTTCATTATCATTGACGAATTTGCTGAAATGATCTCAGGTAACGCAGAATACAAGGCGCAACTCGAGAGCATTACCCGTCTCGGTCGCGCCCTGGGAGTCACCTTGATACTTGCTGCTCAGAGACCTGTGGGTGTTACTGACCAAATGCGTGCAAATATCAAATTTCGCATTTGCCTTCGAGTTGAAACACCTGACGACAGTCGTGAAGTATTGCGTAGATCAGATGCTGCATTTCTTCCTCCAGGGATCCCGGGACGAGGGTACCTACAAATTGGCAATGAGAATATCGAGTTGATTCAGACTGCATGGTCTGGCGCTGATTATAAGGGTCCGCAAGAAGAAAACGTGACACCAAATGTCATTTGGCTTGATCGCCCACGAAAATCCTCGGGGCAAAAAAAGGCCGAACCGCCAAAATTATGTGACGTTCTTGTCGAAATGATGGATTCATTAGCTCAAAAAGAATCTCGTCCGCAGTGGCGTCCATGGCCGCAGTTTCTACCAAAACAAACAGGATCCAATACGCTAAGCCTGCAAACCCCACTTGATACTGCATATATAAATGATACAGATATGGATTTATTAAGATCTGCTAATTCCGACAAAATTATGGGCATGGCACTAAATGAGAAAGCTGTCACATTTTGGGATGAGGATTTCAAATGGGAGGGTGCAGATTGGGGAAAAACCGCCATGCGTCCATTAATCGGTTTGGTTGATAATCCCTACCAAGCCAGTCAAAAGCCTTTGAAAATTGATTTTCCAAATGGTCATGCTGTAGTTTTTAGCGCTTCAGGGCGTGGAAAAACCACATTCCTTCAAACAACTATTGCAAGTCTGGCCCTTACCCATTCACCAGATGAACTTCATATTTATATTTTAGATTTCGGCGGACGCGCAATGTCAATTATGGGTGACCTGCCTCATGTTGGAGCAGTTATTACAGCAGAAGAAGAAGAACGGGTTAAACGAGCACTTCGGAAAATCAGCGATATTATTGATCGACGGCAAGTACTCTTCAGTGAAGCAAAATCCAATAACCTGGAATCCTACAATCTCAGCCACCCTGACAAACCACTACCGGCAATTCTGGTGGTGATTGATAACTTCGCAGAATTTAAAGAATATTACGAAGGATTGATGGATCCTTTTATATCATTAGTCCGCGAATCACGTGCTTATGGAGTACATTTCTTAATTTCTGCTGATTTACCCAATTCACTTTCAGGTAAATTGTACAATTTGATCACAGAACGTTTCACTCTAAAGCTTTCTGATCCATCTGAATACGCCGACATAGTCGGCCGTGGAGTCCCGGCTGATTTAAGTGGTGTACCCGGCCGCGGTTATGTCAGAATTGGTAATATGCCCCTGGAATTTCAAACAGCATTAACTTTCACTCCAGAAGAGGGTGATCAGGGTGGTCTTGGTAAGATGAGCAAGTTCTGTATAAGAGCGAATGAGATTTGGAACAACCGATGGAAAGGCGAGAAACCATCCACAATTGAAACTTTACCTTTACGGTACTCGCTCGATAATCTGCTCAAACAAACGAAATTGCCTGAAATACGAAGAATAAATGCTGTAATGGGAATTGATGATCGCTCGTTGGAGCCGGCCTTGATTGATATTGAGCGCATGGGTCCGCACATGGTGGTGATTGGTCAACCATTCTCAGGTAAAACGACTACTTTACGCACGATGATCCTTTCTATTGCTGCCAATTACTCACCAGATGAAGTAATGATGGTGTTAATTGACTATTCCCGCAAACTCTGGAAAGGAAGTGACACTTCATTGCGTGACCTGCCTCATGTTGTTCAATCAATCGATAATATCGAACAGTTGGATGGCTTCCTTGAAAACCTGAAAAACGAGTGTGCTGATTTTGAGTCCAATCCCAAACGCCGAAAGATTATGATCTTTATTGATAACTACGATACATTTACTGACGAATCTTCCAATAAGAAGGTTACTTTCTTTGAAGAAGCTTCAGCATTAATTCGAAATTACCAAACTTCAGGTGTTTTCATGGTTGTAGCTGGCTCGTTGGGCATACTTAATTCATCGGATGATCTCCGAAAGGTGTTCACTGCACCCAACCTTGGCATAGCCCTTAAAAGTGAGGATGCAGTCAGCCGGCTTAATGGAAAATTTCCTCGTAGTTTGGCTGATGTTGAGTTACCCATGGGACGTGCATTCATTGTTCGTTCAGGAATCACCAATATGCTTCAAATTGCCACACCTTATGCCAATGATGAAGACATAGACGGCTCTCTCGATCAATGGGTTAAACGGATCAAAGACCTCTACCCGCAGAAAAACGTTCAGTGGCTGGCGGCAACCTCAATCGGAAAAGATGCAAAATCCAAATCAAAGAAGAAGACTGATATAACTCCGGCGCAAACCGAGACTCCAAAAGGTCCTGATTTATCCAAGTTCAATATACCCGAGCTAAAAAAGAAACTTGCCGAAGCAGGGTTGCCAGAAAGTATTATCGATATGCTTTCTAATAGTGATGTCATTGATAATGCTCGTGAAATGGGTTTACTTAATAACAAAGAGGCGGATTAGTATGGATGATTATCTTGATGTAAAAATGGATATCTTCGAACATACTGGGCAACGAGCCAGATTACGCCGTACTCTCACAATAAGCGGGTTGATTGAAGAAATCCTTAAAGAATTTGATGATATTTCACAAGACTCCTTAGAGAAATATGCAATTTATCTCAAAGGAGTCGATCAACCCTTAAGCAAGAGAGCAACCGTCACAGACCTTGATCTCCAGCCTCAAGATGAATTGGTATTTGAATACAAACACCATACTATCCTTGAGAACCTTTTACCAGAACAATATGCCAACTTAATTGAAGAAAAATCTAGAAAGACCTTTACCATTCAATGGCAACCTGCTGTAATAGGTCGCCCCACCGCTGAAGCAGAACATAATATGATGTTGGCAGTGGATGTCCAATATATTCCTGATGGCATGACAATATCTCGCAGACATGCTCAAATTACCTATGCTGATGATCATTATTACATCGAACCATTAACCGAAAATAACCCTATATTCGTTAATAGTAAGGAGATACCTTTTGAGACCAGAAAAGAGATTAATAACCAAGATAGATTGACCTTTGGGAAACATGATGTAAGTATGACTTTTACGACCCAACAAAGCACCAAACCTGCCCCCCACGGAACAAAATCACAACCAATTCCACCTGTTTCTTCGCAGCACTTTCAATCCAAATCTGAATCTACACCCCAACCACCTCCGCCTGTACCATCTCAGCCACCAGCAACTCCAATAAATGTATCAAATGTTGATGTTATTTTAAGTGAAGCTATTGCACCACACTTGATTGTCGAACACGCCACTGATGAAAAACGAATCGGAGAACATATTGATATTGTTACCTATCCATTTGTTTTAGGACGTATTCTCCCTGTTCTTGCTTCTGAAAATGGAGTTTCAAGACGACATGCAGAAATAAATTTTGATCCTCAGACAAAAACTTATACCATTACCGATCTACAGAGTACGAACGGCGTTACGATTGAAGGCAATGCCATATTACCCTCAACTCCATATGAAATTAAAGTAGATAGTCACATTGGTCTTGGTCCAGAAGTCCTCTTGAAATTTGGTATGTAACAAAACTAACCAATATTCATTATTCGATAATACTGAAGGGAAAAAAATAGCAACTTGAGGATACCAACATGGATGCAATGATTGGCAGAACCTTAGGTAAATATCAAATCGTAGAACAGTTGGGTGAAGGCGGAATGGCAACTGTTTATAAAGCCTTTGATTCCTCCCTCGAAAGATATGTGGCAATAAAAGTCATCCGCCTGTCTAACCAGGTTGATCCCTATTTCTTGGCCAGGTTCCAACGTGAAGCAAAAGCTTTGGCGCAATTAGATCATCCTTATATTCTAAAAGTATTGGATTATGGCGAAGAAAACGGTATTCCATTTCTCGTGATGCCGTTTATTGCGCACGGCACCCTTAAACAATATACTCATTCACCTTTACCTTATGAAAAAGCAATTAAGATTGTTCTGCCAATCGCTGAAGCTTTAAGTTATGCTCATAAAAGAAAAATTATCCACCGTGACATCAAGCCAGCCAATATTTTATTTGGTGAATCTGGTGAGCCCATTCTTTCTGATTTTGGTATTGCAAAAATACTTGATACTGGTGGAGACCAAACTCAGTTAACTGGCGTTGGTTTGGGAGTTGGCACTCCTGCCTATATGGCACCCGAGCAATGGAACGGGATTGCCGATGAACGTACTGATATATACTCACTTGGAATTGTGTTGTACGAATTACTCACATCACGCTGCCCTTTCCAGGCGGATACCCCCGCCGCTATATTAATTAAACAAGTTCAGGATCCGCTTCCTCGCCCAAAAATATTTGTGACTGATATCCCTGAAAATATTGAAGCAGTCATTTTCAAAGCCCTGGCAAAAGATCCCACAATGCGCTTCCAAACAATGCAGGATTTTATTAACGCAATGAACAATGTGTTACAAGATAAAGCAACGGTATTTTTTTCACCTTCTTCAATTTCAGAAGAATTAGATGTTACTCAAGTAGCCTATAGACCTCCCCAATTCACACCCGCACCAATTATGATGAATAATCATCCTACACAAAAAAAGAAGTGGATTCCCTTTGCAATAGTAGGTGGTGCACTTATTGCCATGGTATGGATCATTTTTCTTGTCTCAAGTGTGTCAAAAAATGGTTTCTTAAACTTTAAAAAATCAACTGAGGCTGTTGAAGCCTTTACCCAAGAAACGATTGATAATAACAACCAAGAGAACACACAAATTGGACTTGGAAATGCTGGAATACAATCAGATCTATCACCTACCAAAGACACCATAGGAATAGATCATTCTATTGCCTCTATAGAAAACTTACCAGAAGATATTCCTGTTTATATCCCCAATAATGGTGATGTGACAACCACAACGGCAGAAGGAACCCTGATGTTTTCGTATTCAACCAATGCCGAAAAGAAGATTGTGGTAGACTATTTTCTTACTGAAATGAATAATCAGAATTGGAATTTAATAACGACATCCGAAATGTCAGCTCAAAATATGATCATGTGGTCTTTTGAAAAAGACTCCCGAAATATCATGATCTATGTTATCGGCGATCAAATGGAACATACCTATATCCAGATTATGATTCCTGTTCAAAGGTGAGAATCTAAGTCCGGATTCGATACCAACCAATTTCAACATGGATTAGATAAATCAAAAATTTATCACATTTTTGTTTTTATAAAATTTAATTGCGATTGTATCCCAAATAAGAGATGTAAGCACATTGGGCATGCTGCAGGTCGTGATGGAATAAACCATCACCTACCCTTATCAAGTTACGAGGTATTCAGCTTCACTAATAGACTAATATATTGAAATTATTCGTGGTTTCATAACAAATAACCTATGTTTTAAGGTTGGCATTTGCCAATCTAATGACTTTTATTATGATGTTCAAATCGATTGGTATTTTAATAAGTATAGTTCTTTGATTAACTAACTTGTTTAAAAATCGATTAATTTATTGAAGTAAAGGATCGTTTCTTTTCTTTTTGGAATATATGGCCTAAAAAAATGGTTCGATCCTACTTATCAAGATCATTAAATATCGCGGTTATGATTTAATTTCTGTTGACTTATTAAATAATTGAGTCTGGATGGGGCGGCGTTGATATAATATTTCTACTTTTCAATTTTTGCCATGGATGAAATAAAAGGTAACTAAATGTAACCAGGAGCTGAAGATGTTCAATTGTGAAGTGGTAATCCCTAAATCTCGTGCCGAATTATCACAAATGCTCGCTGAACCCTCTGCACGAATTCTCGCTGGCGGAACAGATATTCTCCCTGGCATGAGAAAAAATGCGATTACCAAACCCTTCACGCTTATTGATATGAGTCAACTCAACGAATTGAGTTATATTCGCGAGCGTGAGGGTCAAATTGAAATTGGCGCATTAACCACGCATTCAAAAATGATTAACTCTCCACTATTGCTTGAGCATGCTCCTTCTCTGGTTGAAGGATGTGCAAGCATTGGTTCAACCCAAACCCGCAATCGCGGCACACTGGGTGGCAACCTGTGCAATGCCTCTCCTGCCGCGGATAGTGTTCCACCTCTGTTATGTTTGGACGCCGTCGTCACCCTCTGCAGCGATGCCAAGCAACGATTGTTACCTCTTTCAGATTTCATTATTGGTCCAGGCCAAACCTGTTTACAACAGGGAGAGTATCTTGACCACGTCACTTTCGATGTACCACAAAATCATTCAGGATCATGTTTGATGAAACTTGGCCGCCGTAACGGTATGGCGATTGCAGTCGTTAGTACATGCGCGCTGATCAGTCTAGATCCAAATGGCAAAATCAAGCATGCACGCGTGGCTTTTGGCTCGGTGGCTCCAACGCCCATCCGCAGCCNNATACTTTTACAGCGAGCTTTGAAGACGTCCTGGCGCCAGGCAGAAATGGATAATTGATGACTAAACTTACTGTTCATTTCAACCTGAATCAGCAAAATGTTAGCCTTGAGACGTTTGCCGAAAGAACATTGTTGGATGTCTTGCGTGAAGATTTCGCCCTCACAGGCGCAAAAGATTCCTGCGGTGGTGACGGGGAGTGCGGTGCCTGTACCGTTTTGCTCGATGGAGAAGCGGTAAATGCCTGCCTGGTGCTGATCAGTCAGGTCGAAAGACGGCATGTGCTGACCATCGAGGGATTGTCACACGATGGCACGCTGCATCCGATCCAAAATGCCTTTGTTCAAGCCGGTGCAATCCAATGTGGATATTGCACACCAGGCATGGTAATGGCTGCGAAAGCATTACTTGATCACATACCCCAGCCTGATGAAAACCAGATACGCGAAGCACTCTCTGGCAACCTGTGCCGCTGCACAGGTTACACAAAAATCGTACAGGCGGTTCAATATGCAGCCTCGGAGTTAAATCATGGCCACTAATACTTTGGTGATTGGTAAACCGGAGATTCGCAAAGATGCTGCATCAAAAGCTACCGGAAAAGCGCAATACACTGCTGACCTAAAACCAGAGCAAGCAGCTTATGCGGTTTTGGTGCGTTCACCCCACCACCACGCAGATATTCTTTCTATTAATAAAACGCTTGCATTGCAACATCCTGGCGTCATTTCGATCATTACTGCAGAAGACATACCAGGATTAAAAACTTTCGGCATTATCCCGGATCAACCTGCGCTTGCCATTGATGAAGTCAGGCACATTGGTGAACCCGTGGTTCTTGTAATCGCCAAGGATAAAGATAGCGCACAATTAGCTGCCTCAAAAATAGTAGTGGAATACAAGAAACTTGAAGCTGTGCTAGACCCGATTGAAGCACTTGGCAATGCCTCACCATTAGTGCATCCTTCTGGAAACCTTCTTTCTCAGTTTAATATCGAAATCGGCGATACTAACTTGGGTTATAGCAATGCTGACGTTGTTTTTGAAGAAACCTTTACCACGCAGCGAGTTGCCCCGGCATATATGGAAATGGAAACCTCACTGGCAAGTTATCATCCGGACGGAACGATTAGAGTTTGGGTCAGCTCGCAAGAACCATTCTTTGACCGGGCGCGAATCGCAGCCGCGCTCAACCTGGAAGTTGAAAAAGTGCAGGTTCTCAGCACCGTCATCGGTGGTGCATTTGGCGGTAAAGAAGATTCCAGCCTCGCAATAATTGCAGCTATCGCAGCATGGTCAACGAAAGGAACCGTACGCCTGGTCAACGACCGCCGCGAATCTTTCACAGCCCATCCCAAACGCCATCCTGCCACAATACATCTTAAAATAGGAGCCAAGCATGATGGCACGATTGTTGCCCTTGATGGAAAAGTCTGGTTAAACACGGGCGCTTATGCCTCTTACGGCCCTGCCGTGGGAAGCCTGCTCACCGAGATGGTAACTGGTCCATACAACATCCCTAATGTAAACATCGAGACTAAAGTGGTTTACACCCACTCTCCATACTCCGGTGCGATGCGCGGATTTGGCAGTCCGCAGGCGCATTTTGCCATCGAAAGCGCCATGGATATGCTTGCCGCACGGTTAAAAATGGATGCCGTCGAAATTCGGCGTAAAAACATCTTGCACTCAGATGATATTCTACCCACCCGCGTTCAAATTAATGAAACTGCCCTCGGTCTTGAACCCATCTTACAACAAGCCGCTTCAACAGCAGAACGTTTACGCAAGATCAAACCCAGCCCCGGAAAACGAAGCGGGGTAGGTCTGGCCTTGGCAATGCAGAGCATGGGATTGGGAAACAAGGTTCCTGACAATTCCAGTCATAGACTTGAGTGGCTGCCCGATGGCCGTGTTCTGATTCACCTGGGTGCACCAGATTTGGGGCAAGGGCTCGTCACCGTGGCCGAACAAATTACGGCAGAAACACTTGGCTTGCCATTTGAACAAGTTATTTCTTCACCCTTCAACACACATACCGTCCCCGATGGCGGGGCAGTGTGTGCCTCCCGCATGACATACCTTGTCGGAAACGCTATGATCGCAGGCGCCAGGCTTCTAATTCAGGAACTGCTTGAAAAAGCAGCCGCCCTCCTTGAGCAACCTAAAGATAAACTCACCTATGCACGTGGACGAATTACTTTACCTGATGGCAACAGCTTTTCGGTAAGTGAATTCGCCAGCCGGGTTGCAGAACAAGGAAACTCCATTCAAGCGGGAGCCTTAGCTTCATTCCCCTACCCTGATAAATCAACCCCGCAACACCTGCCCATCGGAATGCCGCATGTAAAATTTATGTTCGCAGCCCAGGTGGCTCGTGTCGAAGTGGATGCCGAGCTTGGGATCGTAGAATTGACAGATTTGGTCGCCATACACGATCCTGGCAAGGTGATTAACAGGCTCGGCGCTGAAGGTCAGATTGAAGGGGGTGTGGTCATGGGTATTGGCTATGCGCTTTTCGAAGAAATGAACCTCAAATCCAATGGCCAGTGGATCAACAGCTTTACAGAATATCTGCTCCCCACCAGCCTGGATGTGCCAGCCAACCTTGAGATTCAGATGCTTGAATACCCTGAGTTTGACGGCCCATATGGAGCCAAGGGTTTGGCCGAGATCTGCACCGTTCCCACGGCTCCGGCTATCGCAAACGCCGTCTATAATGCCGTTGGCGTTCGTGTCAAAGACCTGCCGATCACCCCGGAAAAGCTGTATCAAGCCAGGTCGTAATTTATTTAAAAATCATTTATTACCTTATCAATCCACTCCATCATTAGCCATCGTGGATTGAGTTTTTTCTGAAAATGTACACTTTTGTATATTGCCGAATCCGAGAGCCTACATTTTTCACCTCGGCAAAGTCATCATTAGAAATACGAGAAGAAACATGGCTGGATTTCATTTTAATCGGATAAAATTACTTCATGCCACTTTCTGAAATGGTGATCAAAAGCAAACTAATTCCGCCTCAACCACAGAAGGCGGTTTTTCATCGCCGCCGATTGCACGAACGTTTGATCTCTTCGGTGCGTTACCCAATAACCATGGTGCATGCTGGAACCGGTTTTGGAAAAACCACGGCATTGATTGAACTCAGTAAATCCTATAAAAAAATATATTGGTATAACATCACTGAACCCGATCGAGATCCCACCTTGTTCCTGGCGCATATGGTCTCTGCATTTCACCCAGATACTGTATCGCTGCTTGAACGGCTTGAAAAAGGCGGCGGAACGGCAAACACGGCCATTATCAATGCACTGATCAATCAACTTACTACCGACCTGGAAGAAGATGCCATCCTCATCCTGGATGACTTTCACCTGGTCAGCAACGTAACAGATATCAACAACTGGCTCGAACAACTGGTTGAACAACGGCCTCCGCACTTACATATCGCCATTGCCTGCCGGCAAATTCCTGAAACACCGGCATTCATCCGCTGGCGTGTCAAAGGCAATGTTCTGGTGGTGGATCAAAGTGATCTTTCATTTACACAGAAAGAAATTCTCAGTCTATTTACCGATCATTACCAGTTTGCCATCACAGATGAACAGGCTCAAACACTCTTCTCTTATACAGATGGTTGGATCATTGCCCTTCAAATGGTATGGCAGCGTCTGCAAACCAGCCGCTCAAAAATACTGGATAACATTTTGGCTGAACTGCCATCAGCGTTATCAGACATTTTCAATTTTCTGGCACAAGAAGTGCTGATGCGACAGCCTGAACCCATTCAACAATTCCTTGTATCCACTGCTGTCTTGCGGCAGTTGGATGCAGGCAGTTGCAACTATCTACTTGCCATTCAAGACAGCAAAAGTATATTGCAAATGCTTTTTGAAAAAGGTCTTTTTATCTCTACGACTGACAATGCAAATTTCCGCTACCAACGTTTATTTCAAGACTTCTTGCTTAACCAGGGCAAACTATCTTCGTTTAAGACAGAAAACCTGCACAAAAAAGCCGCGGAGTATTTCACAAATATCAATGATTTTGAAGAAGCCGTCTTTCATTGGTTTTCGTATGGCGACCTGGCTCAAGCCGCAAACCTGATCGAACAGATCGGACCAAAGCATCTTGAAATTGGACGTTTGCGAACCCTTTCAAAATGGATCGAACAATTGGATGAGCACCAACTGGAGCAACACCCGGCGCTCAATTTATTGATGGGTGATGTTCTGCGATTGAGATCCAAGTTTGAAGATGCGATCAATTGTTATAACAAAGCCGAAAAAATCTTCTTGCAGAACAAAGATTCTCTTGGACGAAGCGATGCCCTACGCAGCAAAGCACAGGTTTATCTTGATACGATTCGTCCGCTTAAGGGTTCAAGTTTGCTCGAAGAAGCCATTGGCCTACTCGAACCGCAAGAATACCCGTCTCAGGTGGCTGCCCTACTCGACCAACTCGCAGAGAACAAATTAAATTCAGGAAAACCCTCTGAAGCGCGAGCGCTGCACAAAGAAGCCAACATGCTGCGCTCGGAATCAGATCCTGATGATATTTATCTTGAAGCCAGGGCGCTTCTCCGCACCGGAAAACTTTACGAGGGTTCAGAATTATTAGAGTCTTCTGGCACACTAAACGAAGAGACCTCAACACAAAGACCACAGCGTTTTCACCGAGAGATGCCACTTCTCTTGTCACTAATTTACTTGATGATGGGCAACATTCAAAAAGGGGAGCACTTTGCCCACAAAGGCATTGAAATTGGCCATCAATTGGATTCACCCTTTGTTGAAGCGGTGGGTTTGATGCGATTAGGTCATGCCTACCAACTTTACTCTCACCTTCCGTGGCGTGCCCAGCGACTGAAAAAAGCGCGAGAGTACTATGAGAAAGCCATTGACCTGGTCAAACCTTTCAACGTCATGCGCGTTCAGGTTGAACCACTTTGGGGGTTATGCCGTTTTTATGGATATCAAGGTAATATCACCGAGGCGAAACGATATGCCAGCCAGGCAATTGAAATTGCAGAAACTTCTGGTGATTATTGGTTCGTAGCCCTCCTCTCGACAACCATGGGGTACTCCTATTCTTTAGCTGGCGAAAAAGACCTGGCGGATACCTGGCTGGCAAAAGGAATTGAAGTCTTCAAAATGGTTGGAGATACTTTTGGCGAAACAGTTTCGTCAAACGCAAGCGTTTTAAATAACTGGCTTAATGGCCAAAAGCAAAAAGCAATCACCGATTTTTCAAATTTAATTCCGCAAATCAGGTCGTTGAACCTTGGTTTCACCTTAATTCAACCCAGCCAGTTGGGAATCCAGGATGATCAGGTATTCTTACCCCTGATGGTCGAGGTCTATAACCAGGGCATTGAAAAAGAGTGGATTGCGAGTGTATTAATGGAAAAGAACCTGGAAGGCATTGACTATCATCCGGGTTACGGTCTGGATATTCGCACGCTTGGTCCATTTGAAGTTTCGAGGGGATCCTCTCTGATCGGTCCACGCGATTGGCAGAGAGAAAAAGCCCGGCAGCTTATGCAGTTCTTTGTAAACAGCCGCGGCAAATTGTTCACCCGCGAACAAATTTGTGACCGCATGTGGCCGCACCTTGAGGGTGATAATGCCACTCAAAACTTGAAAGTAGCACTCAACGCACTCAATCGTGCTCTTGAACCAAATCGCGAAACTGGAATCAACTCTTTCTTCATTTTACGGCGCGAAAACATGTATGGATTGAACCCTGCCGCCCGCATCGATTTGGATGTGGATGATTTTGTCAATCTCTGCAGCTCTGATGATGAGAGTGACTTGAAGGAAGCATTATCCATATACGAAGGTGATTATCTATGCGAAGTCACCGAAGACCATTGGGCGAATGATAAACGCGAAAGTATCAGAGACTTATATTTATCCACTGCGATGAAATTAGCCGAAATATATATTAAAGCTGCAAAATGGGATGAGGCTGTCAAACTGAGTCATGATATTTTGGCGGTGGATAATTGCAATGAAGCCGCATTTAGAATTTTAATGCAATGTCATGCCGCCCGGGGAAATCGAGCCACAGTATTGGCAGTTTACCAGAGATGTTGTCTGGTTCTACGAGAAGACCTTGACGTGGAGCCATCCAGCGAAACAACTGCATTGTATCAACAATTATCAAAATAAAAAAAGCACAGATTTTACTCTGTGCCTTTAATAGGTTTGTGTCTTTGTTACTTGTTGGTTTTTGTGGTGAACAGTCCGCTTATCTTCTTCCAACCTTGCTTCCATGCCTCTGACCAACCCAGTTTTCTCGCCCGATAAGTGCCAACGATGCCGTAGGGCAAAAACATGACAATCAGAACAAAAAGAATACCGAACACGAGCGGCCACCGGGGACCAAACCAGTCAAAGAAGAACTGGCTGATGAACTGCCAAATGCCCGCGCCTAAAATCGGTCCCACCAGGGTTCCCATTCCGCCAAGGATGGTGATAATTAAAGCATTAATTGTCGGGGCAGCAGAAGTCATGGCGGANNAAATTAAATATGGCGTTGAGCATGCCAGCCAAACCGGCGACCATCCCTGAGATCATGAAAGCAACAGAACGATAGACTGCCGGGTTGAAACCTATCATGTTGACCCGGCCTTCATTTTCACGGATTGCAACCAGCACTTTGCCAGTGGGAGAGTTTACAATTCGTCTCATCACCATATACATGACAGCCAAAAACGCCAATGTGATGAAATAGAACATCAACCGATGGGTGTTTGGGTTGATCCAATCTGGAAAAGGAACCCCGTGCAACCCTTCATCTGCGCCTGTCCACTTCACAAAATCAGTCGCTTTTGAGATCATGTAAATTGCATTTGCAATTGCCAATGTAATCATGGCAAAATAAACACCCTTGACCCTGACAGAGACTATGGTGAAAATTAATCCCAACAAGATCACCACCAAAACCACGATTAAAATACCGATCAAGAAAAGGATTAATTGAGTAAGGTCGAGCGATCCAATCGAAACATTAAATCCATTGTCGAGCCAACCTGGAACGATATGTTTGTAGAAAATTGCAATTGCATATGCACCGCCGCCATAGAAAGCAGCATGTCCAAATGAGAGGATGCCGGTAAAACCAATCAAAAGGTCATAACTCATGGCAAACACGGCCAGGATGAAGAAATTAATGAGCTGCGACTGCCAGAATTTTGAAGGCCCCTCGGTGGGAGATCCACCAGTCACCCAGGCAAACACAAAGGGGAACAGAGCAAAGACGACCAGAGCAACGATCAAACCTGTTTCTTTTTTCATCAACAGTTTGAATTGCCCATTTGCTTTGTTATTAGGAGAAATGGAATTAGTATTGTCGGTCATGATCACTCCTTCTTTCCAAAAATGCCGGAAGGCTTAACAAGGAGAACAATGATCATCACCACCACCGTGGATGCTTCTGCGATGGCTGGAGAAAGAGTGAATTTCAAGGCCAAAAAGTCGCCAAAAGCGCGAGCCATTCCCAACAAGAGAGCTCCTATGGCTGCACCTCCGTAACTACCCATGCCGCCAATCACAACCGTGATGAACCCTTGCATTTGATAAGCGTCACCCATGTTCGGCTGAACCGGTACAAACGGAGCAGCGCCGATGCCGCCAAGCGCAGCCAGCCCAACACCGATGCCAAAAACAATCGAAAACACGCGTTTCACATTGATGCCTAGTGCTTCAACCATTTCGCGATCTTGCACCCCGGCGCGGATGATCATGCCAAGGCGGCTAAAACGCATAATGATGAATAACGCAATCAACATGAGCACACCAAGGGCAATAATAAACAGCCTGTAACTCGGAAAAGTTACCCCCAAAATATCAATCGTCAAGTTATGTCCGCTGAACCAGGCAAAAATAGTATCAGCTTTGCCAGGCTGCGAAAAGAGCGGCGGCCTCTCCATGGCATAAGCCACGGGGTCCCACAGAAGCTGTATGGTTTCGCGCAAAACATATCCCAGGCCGAGGGTTAGTAGGATGATATAAAAAGGACGAGAATATAGGGGACGAATCAAACTGACCTCAACGATCATGCCCAGCCCTGCACCAATCCCGGCGCCGACGATTAATGCCAAAACGAAGCGCAGGTTTGCATCCATTTGCAAAACAAAGATCGGTGCACTTTCTCTAAAAAGTGTGGCGATAATGGTGAGTACCAACAAAGTTGCCAAACGCAGCCAGGGAACCCACTTTTTGGACGAAGAGACCACTTGCGTTTTGTCACCGGGTCTCGCTGAAGAGATTGCCAACAACAAGCCGCTTATGAACAATAACAACGGTCGAAACCAGAAAACTGATAATGGTTCTTGAGCAGTGGCTTCAGCCAGGGGGTTGCCGGCATTCATGGCAGCAACCATGGCCGTCTCAGCCAGCCCAAGTACATCCAATTTCACAAATCCCAACACAATGAGCACTAAACTTGAAACAACGAGTGCCACATTAATCCGTTTTTTCCATGCTGTTGAAAGGTTCCAGTTGATGACTATGGGCATCCAAATGCTGGTGGAGGAAAGGCCGGCCGCAAATGCCAGTACGAGGGGGAGCAACCCAAACAAAAATGTCGGATTAGTGTAGAACTGCCATCCCATGTAGGCGCCAGCCATAAACATTGCACCATGTGCAAAATTAAGCACATCCATCAAGCCAAATATGATCGTTAACCCCGCAGCGACCATGAAATAAAGCGCCCCAAGGGTTAACCCTGATAACGCAGTACGGACAAAACTTTCTTCGCCCATAAACCGATATCCGAGGACTGCTAATACCAACAATACACCCATCACGATAATTACTGGCAGAGATTGTTTGAATAACCCTTTCTTGATCATTCTGCCCCTCCAACTGCGCCAATATTAACGCCAAGGTATCTTTTTACGAGTTCATCATTTTTCACAAGATCAGCCATTTTTCCGTTTTCTACCGTTTTTCCATCATCAATAATAAAGAAGGTTTCAGCCAATTGGCTGGCCATGATGAAGTTTTGTTCAACCAATAAGATGGTGGTTGTCTTGCTGAGTTCTTTAATTGCCGCCATCATTTGTTCGATCAAGATAGGGGCTAACCCTTCACTGGGTTCATCAATGAGAAGCAGCTTATTATCTGCCACCAGGGCGCGAGCGACAGCAAGCATCTGCTGTTGGCCTCCAGAAAGGTGATTGCCAGGTAATTTATACAACCTCTTCAAATCAGGGAATAAGTCAAAAATAAAATCAGCTTTATGCTCAAAATCGCCGCGTTTTTTTTCTGCAATTCTAAGATTTTCCATAACAGAAAGATTGCGAAATACAGCGCGATGCTCTGGCACATAACCGATGCCGAAATTAGCAACGTCATAAGCTCGTTTTCCCTGGACCTCGCGGCCGTCAAAGATAACTTTTCCTTCTCGAGGAGGCGTAAGACCAATGATGGATTTAAGCGTGGTTGTCTTACCGGCACCATTGCGACCTAACAGCACAGTGATGCTGTCTCGAGGCACTTCAATCGAAACGCCCTCGAGGATGTGAAACTGTCCGATAAAGGTATGGATGGATTCTAGCTTGAGAATTGGTTCCACTCATGCCTCCTTTTTCTTTGTGATGTCCCCATACAACGCTCCCAAATAAGCGTCTTGGACAGATTGAGTGTTGGAAATTTCTTGAGGAGTACCCTCGGCGAGCACATTACCCAAATGCATTACAGTTATGCGGTCTGAAATACTCATTACCATATCCATGCGGTGTTCAACCAGCACGATGGTTTTTGTACCAAGTCCGCGAATTTTCTTAATAATATCCAGCAAAGCTGGAACTTGTTCGCTAGACATGCCGGCGGTCGGCTCGTCCAAGAGGAGCAGAGACGGATCTGAAGCCAGCATGATGGCTATTTCTAATTTTCTTTTTTCACCATGTGAAAGGTTTAAAGCAAATGCCTGTTCCCTGCCATTTAAGCCAACGAGATCAATCACTTCTTCGGCTTTCAGTAAGTACTTTTTAAAATGGTTGGAGGAAGTAAAAATACGAAGATTGTCTTTGCCCATGGCTTGAGCAGCCAGGCGAATATTTTCAAGTACGGTCAGGTTCGGAAAGATATTGGTAATCTGGAAAGATCTTCCAATGCCAAGGTGCGCGATCCGATGTATTGGAAGGTGTGTAATATCACGCCCCATGAAAATTACCTGCCCTTTAGTCGGACGGAGGACACCTGAGATCATGTTGAATAAGGTGGTTTTACCAGCTCCATTGGGGCCGATAATCGAGTGCAGGCTGTTTTCGCGAATAGAAATACTGACGTCTTCAACTGCAACCAATCCACCAAATTCCTTGCGTAAATTTCTCGCTTCCAGAAGCGGTTTCTGTTCAGACTCCATCTGGTTATCCTTCATCTACAATAATTTTGTAGGTAAGGATATTTCTATCCTTACCTACGCTTCATATTACTAACGGGTAAAGCTTATTTGTTCATGTCGCAGCGAGCTGCGTAGTCACCCTCAAGGGTGCAGGGGATGTCTAATTCATCGAAGGCACTGACATATACGGTCTCAAAGAATTTGAAATCGTTCACACCATCACCATCGCTGTCAGGATTCACATTGACCAACTTGAGAATGTTCATCGGTTGTTCACAAACATGATCGCCTGGGCGGATATGATAGGTGCCTTTAGGTCCTTCGAAAGTAAGTCCTTCAAGTGCAGGGATCAAAGCATCACCAGAGGCATCTCCAGCGGTCTTTTCAAGTGCAGCGGCCAAAGCGATGGCTGAAGCCATACCACCGGCAGTGAAGAGATCGGGGGGTTCATTGAAGAGTTCCATGTGGCGAGAAACAAGGTAGTCATTGACTTCGTTGGTGGGAACGGTGTAATGATACACGTTTAAGCCAACAGTGCCAACAGCATTGCCATAAACAGCAGCGAAGGAGGCGTTGTCACCAAAACCGGTTGAAACGGTCATTGCATCCAGGGTACCCATATCGGTGAGCTGTTGGAACAGGGTCACATAACCAATACCAGACCAGGTGAGGAACAGACAACCAGCGCCTGAATCCATGGCTTGCTGAATGTAAGCGGTGTAATCAGTGGTTTCTGCAGGAGCAGGGATGGGAGCAATAACTTCACCACCGTATTTTGCCACAGCAAATTCCAAGGCGGCTTCGCTGCCCTGACCAAAAGCATTGTCGATGTAAATGTGAGCAAATTTTTCGCTGACATTTTCAACAAGGTACTTGGCAATGACGAGTGTGTCATCATAGCTGGTGCGGGAGGTGCGGAAAACGTAGGGGTTGAAGCTTGCGCCGGTTGTGAAAGCGGAGGCAGCGGGGTCGATCATGAGAACCATTTTGTTCTCGAGTGCAACCGTTGTCAGAGCAACAGCAACTGCAGAGCTGACAGGTCCTTGCAAGATTTCGACACCATCTTTTTCGATTAATTCACGGGCTAGTGCGACACCTTTTTCTGCGGTCAATTCATCGTCTTTCACGATTACTTCAACGGGGCGACCAGCAATGATGTAGCGGCCTTCAGAATCCTGCTTGCCACCAGATGCGTATTCCAATCCGATCTGGAAACCACGCTGCTGCTGCAAACTATAGAGGGCCATGGCGCCAGATGCAGAGGTGATCTGTCCGATTTTGAGGACTTCACCCAGGGGTTCTTCTGTGGGAGCTGCGGTGGCAACTGCTTCAGTGGGGGCAGCAGTCGGCTCTGCAGTGGGGGCAACTGTCGGTGTGGCGCAAGCGCTCAATAAAATTGCCATTATGGTCAAAATGCTGATAATTGTTGCAAGCTTTTTCATTTATCTCTCCTCTTTATAATTTTAGAGCAAAAATTGAATTCCAATCAAGCATTTCTGATATTGGTCAGTTTCACCTCCTAAAAATAGCCATTCATTCAAAATCGTTTTTTTTATACATGAACAAGCATAACTGCCTGCCCAGTGAGTACCTGGTTCTTGCCTATGTTGAAACAATTTAGCTTAAGAGTAACCAGGTGCTTATGCTGATCGAAATCAATCACTTCAATGGTTGTTTCGATCCTATCGCCACAATAGATGGGCGCGAGAAACTCATATTGGATGGTGACGCATTGTGCGCCATTTCCTGGAATGCGAGAATTGAGTAAGCCGCCGACAATACCGACCAACAATAATGGATTGACACAACATTTGGGCTGAAATTCACTTTTCTCAGCCGAATTGTCTATGATATCGGGAGTATTCTCTCCAACCAGACCTGCAAACAAGGCAGATTCACCTTCTGTGATCACTTTACTGAAAGTTTCTTGCTGGCCGGGATAGAAATCAGGGTGCTCAAATGTGCTCATGACACAACCTCGCAGTTCCGCAGTACAAAGCCAAGAATGGCAGCATTGAACTCGCCGGGTTTTTCAAGGCAAACTGCATGCGCCGCATGAGGAATAATCACAAGCTCCGAATTCGGAATTTCATGAGCGATAATTTCGGAATATTTTCTCGATTTCAGGATGTCTTCTTCACCAACAATCACCAGGGTTGGTGAGTATATCTTTTTCAAATCACCTGTAAGATTCAATCTCATAAAAGCAGCCATGAGTTCCGAAACAGAGTCAAAATCCATCTGCTCATAACGTTTGGACGAGGCGGCAAGTATCGCCTGGTTTTCTCTGATATACCGCTCAGAAAAATTGTAAGGTAAAGTAACTTTATACAAGGTTTCAGCATCACGAGATTGCAACGCGCCTACCCAACTCTGACCGATTGCCAACAACAGTGGATCAATCTGACTCACCGAGGAAGAAATGATCAAACTTCGTACCATCACAGAATATTTCAGGGCGAAGGTCATGCTGACTTCGCCGCCATACGAGATTCCAGCGATGTGAGCTTTTTCAATTCTCAACGCATGAAGCAGGGCTGCCAAATCATTAGCATGTTGTTCCATGGAATACGGGCCAACAGGGTGATCAGATTTCCACATTCCTCGGCAGTCATAAACCAACACTCTGAAGTGCTGTTTAAACGCCGCCACCTGGTAAGCCCAACTCGCGGTTGACATAAAAATACCATTGGATAACACAATGACATCTGCATTTTCAGGACCATGCAGTTCGTAGTAGAGATTGATGTCATTTACTTTTATCAATGGCATGCCAAAATTCCAATCTTAGGCGGGTTGAAAAGCTAAAAATGATTGTCTTGCATCACCCTCGCCGCGATCAATAAATAGTGCTTTTACGGGGGTGCCAACCTTAATTGTCTCGGGATGTAAAACATCTACATCTTTAATGAAGGCGCTCACCATGGGGCCTTCTTCGGTCTTGACTATGCCTACACAATAAGGATTTTTACGGTCAAATCCCGCTTCAATCATGGCGGTGGGAGCGATATAGACAATGGTATAAGCTTCGAGGGTGCCCTTTCCGCTGAACTCCAACCATTCCATATCCACTGAATAGTTTTGAGGGTTCAAAGGCCGGGGGGGCAGAAAAACCGCACCTGATTTTTTATCACGGCTGCCCAATAACTTGTGTTCATTTAAGAAGCTGCTGTATGCTGCATGGGTAAACTGGTTTTCCATGTCAGTCTCTCCTCTCGAAAATGTGAACCACGCAAGTCTGACCGGTTCCACCTACGTTATGTGTGAGTCCGAATTTCAGTTTGCCGGGCAATTGACGCTCTCCGGCCTGTCCGCGCAACTGCTTCCATACTTCCACGACCTGACCCACACCAGATGCACCCACTGGGTGGCCTTTGGATTTCAAACCGCCAGATAAATTGATGGGTTTCTTGCCGCTGCGTGCGGTCTCGCCGGCTTCAGCAGCCTTCCAACCTTCGCCTTTTTCAAAGAAACCAAGGTCTTCAGAGGCAATAATTTCTGCAATGGTGAAACAATCATGCACTTCTGCAAAATCAATATCCTTTGGCTGGATGCCAGCCATCTCATAAGCTTGTTGGCCTGCAAGCCGGGCAGAAGGTATGGAATTAAGATCCTCACGATCGTGCAAGGCGCCGTCACTCGCTTGACCAACACCTGCTACGAATATAGGATTGTCAGAGAATTTGCCGGCAAGCTCTTCACTCACCAACAAAGCGACTGCTGCACCGTCTGAAACCGGGGAGCAGTCATACAAACGCATCGGCCAGGCAATGATGGGGTTGGCTCGTTCATCTTTCAAGAATTCAAGCTCATCCTTCCATTCAGGGACGGGAAGACCTTTTTTCGCAGCGCTCGCCTTGCGCGCTTCCATGAGGGTTGTAATTTTGGCGCCAAATTGAGCTTTCTCATTCAGCGATCCGTTATTGTGATTCTTAATGCCCACTTTCATGAAGGTTTCAGGGGTTGCTCCATAGGCAGCCATATAAGAAGTAGCCATGGCGGCATAGAAACCAGGGAAGGTAAACCCGGCTGGAATTTCGTACTGGGAATCAGCAGCCGTTGCCAATGTATCAGTCACTTTTTCTGTAGCCAGGTCGGTCATCTTTTCTACACCACCTACCACTACAATATCGCACATGCCTGATGCAATAGCCAAAATTCCTTCTCTGAGCGCAACACCTGCACTGGCGCAGGCATCTTCAACACGGACTGCGGGTATTGGCGTCAAACCAACCCAACTGGCCATGATGGGGGCGGTGTGCCCCTGGTTTTCAAATAAATCGCTGCTGTAATTGCCTACATATAATGCATCAATCGTTTTTGGATCAAAGGGTTTATCAACTGAAGCCAGCATTTCAACAAAGGCTTCAACAAATAGATCTCGTGAAGTCTTCCCTTTGAAGGCTCCAAATTTACTCATCCCGGCGCCAACGAGCGCCACACCCCTGGCAAGTTTCTTTGTTGACATAGAGGTCATTTCCTTTCTATTGCTTCAGATAGAGTCGCGCTTTGGATAAATCAACCGGTGTTTTATCGAAAGTATTACGCAACGACAATAGTAACGATGAAGAATCAATTCTGAAGCGGCCTTCAAATTTGCCGAGCAAACAGAATGAATGTTGGGTTTGATTCAAATAGATATGGTCGTCAGACACGATATATGTTCCTGACGAAGTAACACCCAATTCTGAATAAACCGTTTGAAAAGTACCATCCAGATTAAATTCAAGCCACTGACCAGCATAAGGCTGCCCTGCAGGCTGCTGCCACTTTCCGATAATTGGATTATCTGGTTTTTCCATTTATCAATATCCTAAATTTTTGGAACAATGCCAAGACGCATCACTTCAGATTTCAACTGGTCTCTAAATTTAGGATGTGCAATGTTGATCAGAGCCAGTGCACGATCACGAACGCAAAGACCTTTGAGATCTGCAATGCCAAATTCAGTCACTACGGTGTCAATATCATGACTGGGAATGGTTACTTCAGCCCCCTCGGAGAGGATGGGCATAATGGTAGAAATTTCACCGTTTTTAGCAGTTGATCTTAAGGCGATGATGCCCCTGCCCTGGTTGGAAAGCTGCGCCCCGCGGTGGGTATCCAATTGGCCGCCGGTGCCTGAGAAATGTTTGAACCCTATGGATTGGGAACAAACCTGGCCAAACACATCAATTTGCAGGGCCGTATTAATGCTGATCATGCGATAGTTCTTTCCAATCACATAAGGGTCATTCGTGACGCATCCTTGTTGAAATTCAACACCGAGATTGTTATTCACGAAGTCATATAACTTTTTGGTTCCGAGGGCAAAAGCACCAACCATCTTGCCTTTCCAAAGCGTTTTTTTGCGGTTGGTTATCACGCCGGCATTATAGAGATCCACCATGCCATCGGTAAACATTTCAGTGTGGATACCCAGGTCTTTGCGGTCAAGCAGAAATGGCGTAATCGCGTTAGGGATACCGCCAATGCCAAGCTGCAAAGTTGAGCCATCTTCAATGAGGTCGGCAATAAAGCGGCCGATTTTTTCTTCTGCTTCGGTGGGTGGTGTCACTTGAAGTTCTGTAATGGCAACATTATTTTCGACAACATAATCCACTTCAGAGATATGGATCTGGGTATCACCAAGCGTCCAAGGAAGGTTTTCGTTTATCTCAAGGATGACCAGGTCAGCCGCTTCGATCAACTGTTTTTCCATGACCAACCCCAGAGAAAGAGACATATATCCGCGAGAATCCGGTGGGGTGGCGGTTCCAAAGAAAACATTTACCTTGTTTTTGGTGGCGTAAAGTTTCTTGGTTGCAGCCTGGTGTAAGTTGTTGGGTATATAAGATTCTCTTCCTTCGCCGTGGACCTTTCGATCTGCATTCCCATAGAACCAATTTTCAATGAAGAAGTGCCCATCCATGCCGGGATCAAGCACAAAACTATAAGCTCCCAATGGCAGGCAAACCCAAACCTTTACATCTTCGAGGCGGTCACGTTGGTTGCCCAACTCGCCCAAAAGACCAGGGGGTTCAGAAGCAGCCATGGCCACGCTTAAAGTTTGGTGTGATTTCACCTTACCGACAGCTTCGGCGATGGTAATTAGTTTCGATTTATACTCATCTAATGGGTTCATAATCACCTAAGGCATGATAAATGCAGAACCGGCCTGGTTGTAACCAACCCCGGAACCAACAAAGCAAACCAGATCGCCAGAATGAACTTTCCCTTGTTCCCAGGCGTCGTCAAACGCCATGGGTAAACAGGCTGACCCGGTATACCCAAAACGATCCATAACATAATGTGCTTTTTCAAAAGGCAGCCCGAGGGTTTCTTGAACAAGTTTGATGCTATTCAGGCGCACCTGGGTGTAGATGATCAAATCAGCGGCTGACAATTCAAAATTGCCGTTTTTCGCCAATTCACGCATTCGCGCGGGCCAACCCTCATGATTAACTTCAGGCGGGAATGGTGTGACTAATTTGACCTTGGTACGGCCAGCTTTAATACTCTCTTCATTGGCAGGTTCAAAAGTACCGCCAGAATAGATGCCCCAATGCTTGTGGTATGAACCATCTGCAGCGAATGTGGATGAAACAAAGCCCGGTTTATCACTGGCAGTTAGAATTGCCGCACCGGCGCCGTCTCCATAGAAGAAGGACATCACGTCATTCTCCCAATCGGAGAGTTTGTGCATCATGTAGGCTCCGATGACCATGACATATTTCAATCCAGGGTTGCTGCTTATCAAACCGGCAGCGATATTCAACCCGGTCGGAAAGGACGCGCAAGCGCAGCCAACGTCAAAAGTGCCAGCGTTCTTGGCGCCTAATTTGTGCTGCACAACTACCGATGTAGCAGGTGTGATGTAATCGGGGCTGTCGGTGCCTAAAATAATAAGGTCAAGATCTTCCGGTTGCAATCCTGCTTTGGCGAGGGCTTTCTTACCAGCTTCTACAGCCAGATCAGAGGTTACCCATTCGTCAGGAGCATAAAACCTGGTCTTGATACCCGAAGAAGCTTCAAACTTGTCAATGACATCGCCAAAACGTTCTTTCATGGCTGAGTTTGGACGCTCAATTTCAGGCAAATAGGATCCTGTAGCTATAATCGTTGCGTATCTCGTCATTCTTCCTCGAAATTAGAAATTTAAGTGCCCAAGACAATTCCGCCATCAACACTGATGGTGGTGCCATTGATATAAGAAGCCTCATCGGTAGAAAGCCACAAATAGGTATTGGCTATATCTTCTGGTTCGCCCAATCTGCCCAGGGGAGTTTTTGCCCGCATGCCGGCAAGAACTTCTTCCGGCATTTTCGCGACCATTTCGGTCATGATAAAGCCTGGAGCAACCGCATTAACGCGGATGCCATACTTGCCAAGTTCACGCGCCCATACTTTGGTCATGCCAACCACAGCCGCCTTGGTGGCAACATAATTAGTCTGACCAAAATTACCGTATAAACCAACTACTGAAGAAGCATTAAGAATGACACCGCCTTGCTGTTTCACCATGTAAGGTGCAACAGCTTGAGAGCAATTAAAAACACCTTTAAGATTGACGGAGATGACCGAGTCGAAGGCCTCTTCGCTCATTTGTTTGACCAATACACCATCTTTCATCTTGATGAATTGAGCGTCTCGGGTAATGCCCGCGTTATTCACTAAAATGTCGACTTTACCGAACTTGGCAACAACATCATCCACCCACTGCTGTACTTCAGCCCGGTTGCAGACATCCACTTTGTTAAACTGAGCATTAGCGCCTAATTCTTTAACCAGCGCGGAACCCATTTCTTCAGACACATCACAAATGACTACCTTCGCCCCTTCTCTGGCAAACACTTGCGCGGTGGCTTTTCCGATGCCGGCGGCGCCGCCAGTGATCATTGCAACTTTTCCTGATAGCCGCATGTTGTCTTCTCCTGATTTTCTAGAGTTTGAAGCAGAATCATCATTTTCTGAAGATGTTCTGCCAATGAAATGTGTTAATTAGTGATGGGATTATCATACCGAGGCTCAGTTACAAATCGGTTACAAATCACAATAATTAAAAAATGAAATACTACATAAATGGAAAATTGAACCAGGTGTTAATTAGATCAAGGCTAATGAAGCTATTCCGCATGAGTTCGTGCCGACTCGTATGTCCCCCGTTTGCTTCCTTTTTACTCGGCTAAAATTCGATCCTTTCCCTCAAGCCATTGATGTTTATCCTTCCGAGCTTTAAAAATCCGCGGGTATTTGCCGGTATGTTGCACAAACAATTTTTCGAAATGGCTCAAGCTTGCATAACCCAGCGTATCAGAAACCTCAAGTACAGACATATTCGTGGTCAGAAAGAGTTGCATGGCCCAATCCATTTTTAACTTAACCAGGTAAGATCTCACGGTGTCGCCAGTGTAACGTTTAAAGTTCTGGATAACAACCGGTGCAGAATAACCGGCAAGTTGATAAACATCGTTTGCGTTACAGTCCATATATTCAGGTGTGTGAAGTTGTTCAAATACTTTTCGCAGCCATTGCGGACAGCCATCATGCCGAACTATGCGTTTTTTATGCATCAGCGCAATGCACTGGATTAACATTTCGCTGATCGTCAATTGAAGTGTTGAACGATCTTTTTCATCATGCCCCAAAAAATGAACCTGCTGCGCCCGGTTCATAAAATAGTTCCTTTCATCAGGTGTTAGTTCCACGCACAAGGCGTTTTGACTGTCATCAAACATTGCTTCAGATGANNTTTTCATTGCCGATGGGAGCAAATTGATGCACGTCGTGCGGACGTATCAGGTAAAGTGTGTTCTCGCTCAGCGATTCGCGCTCGCCATTTAATATGTGATAGGTGCATCCTGATGTGATGATAAAAAATTCGCAATAGTTATGGCAATGCAGCGTTGTGTAAGCAGCATCCCACCAATGGAAACTAACCTGCATTTCAGACAGGTTTTTATTGGCATGATAATCGACCAATACCACCGATTCGTTTTCTGTATTGACTGACTGCGCCATTGAATTCTCCAGTTTTGTTTGTACCATTGTAGCAGTTACTGCATCCCTGTTCAATCCAAAAAGGAATAAACTCTTAAAATAATCGCGCATTATATTAAGTAACCGTTAGACACCGCCATAGCCAGAATGCTACAATCTTTTTTAGTGCCATCAGAAATTCCACATTGGGAAGGAGCAAAAAGATGAATATTAAATCCAGATTAGTCTCACGCCCGACAAAACCCATTAACTATGCCATTGGTATGTTCGGAACATCCATTCCAATCAACATGTTCAAAACATACGCATTTATTTTTTATGTAGACAAACTTTCAGCCATTACAACAGAACAATTCGCATTGATCCTGGCAATCTACACCATAGTGGATGCGATTGACAATCCAATCTACGGCTTTTTGTCTGACAGTACACGTTCAGCCTGGGGCAGACGGCGGCCATGGCTGGTGATTGGCGCACCTTTATTGGCGCTGAGTTTCATCATGTTTTTCAACGTTCCCGCTGGCCTAGCCGAGGGCTCGGTGTTTTATTATGCTTTGATAATGTATATCTTCACCGGCACGCTCGACTCGCTCATCAATGCCAACTACGGCGCATTATTCCCTGAGCTGTTCAAAACCGAAAAAGATCGCGCCAAAACGAACGCCTTGCGACAGGCTTTTCAACTGTTGGCAATGATCATCAGCATTGCCCTCACCCCCATGATCACCGGAGCAATTGGTTATCGCAACACAGCTTTAATCTACAGCGTAATGGCTGTTGCTGTCATACTTTATATGACCTTCAACAGTCATGAAACACCCGAAGCGCAACAACTTCCCAAACCCAATCTATTTTCATCAATATGGGCTATTGCAAAAAATCCTAAATTCTGGCTATACGGCTTAACCAATGCAGCCTTCTTCGCAGCGCTTGCAGTTTTGCAGCAATCTGTGTCTTTTTATGCAAAATACGTTTTGCGCTCTGAAGGGGCAGCTTCAACCATTATGCTGGCAACCGTTATTGTGGTTGCCATGCTGGCAATTTTGGCATGGGTTCAAGTCATTAAGAAGCTGCACTTGATGAAGACCTGGAGGCTGGCGCTGCTCGTCGTTGCGGTTGCACTCATCCCGCTATTCTTTACGCAAACCCTGGTTGCCAGTACACTGGCGCTAGTCGTGTTGGGCTTTGGCTATGGCGGTGTCACTGTCACCATGGATATCGTGGCCGCCCGTATTCTTGATGAAGATAAAGCACAGTATGGAGTCCAACGCGAGGGTACATTTTCAAGCCTGACCGGAATTCTCAACAAAACCAGCGGGTTGTTTGCAGCAATTGGATTTTTCATGGTGTCACGCATTTATGGCTATCAAAACGGTGAGATTCCTGGTCCGCAGCCCGCGGATGCTGCCCGATTCCTGATTAGTATTTTTCCATTCATCATTATGGTGGTCTGCGTCCTTTTATCTTTACTGCTAAAATTTAAAGAGAACACAACCACCGGTGAGGTTGCTCCCGGAGCAGTACAAGAAGCATAATAGATTAAGGAGTGATCGCATGGCTATCATGACATTGGATTTTTATTCCAGGGAGCTCAAAATGAGCACACTGCTCACCCTGGTTGTACCAGACTCCGTCCGAATTGGCAGTCAGCCTGTTTCTCAACGCAAATGCCTCTATTTGTTGCACGGCCTATCGGATGACGGCACCGCCTGCATGCGCCTTAGCAAGGTAGAACTTTATGCAATGGAAACCGGCACGGTGGTGGTCATGCCAAGTGCAGGACGAAGTATGTACTGCGACGGCATCAACGGTCAAAATTACTTTTCACATATTGCCAACGAAATCCCTGAATACCTGGAACTGGTGATGGGGCTTTCGCGTAAAAGAGAAAGCAATTACATTGCGGGTATTTCGATGGGCGGCATGGGTGCCGCCCGCATTGCCCTCACGTATCCAGAACGCTTTACCGCAGTAGGTCTGTTTTCAGGGTTATTGGATATTAAGATGATGTTGGCGGTTGTGACTGAAGATCAAAAACAGGAATTTCCATTTTTATTGGCGGCTATAAATGATATTGACACCACCCCGCTCAACCCAATTAACTTGCTTGATAAAGACAAACAGCAAGGTTTAAAAATTATCGTACGCTGCGGCAAACAGGATAACTTATTCGCTTTAAGCCAGGCTTTTTATGCAAAGGCTTCTGCGTTGGGTTTGGATGCCACAGCCATCTTTGAGGATGGCGCGCATGAGTGGCGGCTGTGGGATCGATATATTGAGGACTTCATTTTGATGATGGCAAGCGATACACATGAATAATCTCGTCATAGATCACACCATCCCGAAAACTGCCGAGGGAACCTATTTCACCATCCCCTTTCAGGTTCCTGATGACAAGATTGACCGTATCACGGTGTCTTACAGCTACAACCGTTTTTCAGGCAAACTTAATCTCAAATCGAACATGGTTAACATCGTTGACCTTGGTTTGATGGACGCAGACAGAAGGTTTTTGGGTTGGTCGGGAAGTGCGAGGAGCATGGTTTTTGTGGGTCCTTATTCAGCGACCAACGGCTACCTGATGACTGAAATCAAGCCAGGAGAATGGCACATCCTGGTTGGAGCTTATAAGATCCCTGACGGCGGTTTGCCGGTGCATTATGAAATCACGTTTAACCCCATGCAGTCAAGGTGGCTGGTGGGCGATCTGCATATGCACTCCACTGCATCAGATGGAAAGCACGACATTTTTACATTGGCGAAGATGGCTCAAAATTCAGGTCTCGATTTTATTGCCGTATCCAACCACAACAATTATAGTGAAAACCTGAATCTTCCGGTGGTGCCTGGGCTCACATTCATACCCGCCGTGGAATGGACTCATTACCGCGGTCATATGAACTTTTTAGGGGTTGCCGCCCCATTTGATAATTCTTTTGTCGCCAACGATGAACAAGAAATGTTGGCATTGGTTGCCAAAGCGCGAGAAAAAGGTGCTTTAGTATCAGTGAATCATCCAAAATGCACCTTGTGTCCGTATTTGTGGCTGAACAATGATTGCTTTGACCTGGTGGAAGTATGGAACGGCCCCATGCGAAAAGTAAACATTAATGGAATTGCATGGTGGCATAACATGCTATTAGAAGGTCGAAAAATCCCCTTGGTCGGAGGCAGCGACTTTCACAGAAGCGGACACATCGTCAGGTTCGCACGTCCGGTAAACCATGTTTACGCCAGTTCACCAGCGGCTGCTGATATTCTCAAAGCCATCTCTCAAGGGCGCAACTATTTATCCGCTTCGGTGAAAGGGGTTCAATTAGACTTACACTACGGCGAAAGCATGATGGGCGACACGACCCGACCAATAGATGGACAAACACTCACAATATCAGCCAGCCGACTGAAACAAGGTATGCACCTCAAATTGGTCAACCAGGATGGTGTAGCCGCCGAATGGCGTCGCTTTAAAAATGGTAAACTGGATGCAGAAGTGCCGGTTTCTGCATCATGGCGCTTTGCATATTTACTGGTTTCACGCAACCTCTTCGGTATGAAATACGTGCGTGCAATATCCAACCCCATCTATTTTGACCAGGAGTAATTCCCCATCGAACCGATAACACTCATCAAAAAAGAAAAAAAACATCTGCGGCGGTTAAAAGCGATTCGATCCGCCATCTATACAAAAGTTACACCACTCAAAGTGGGGGTCCATCCATCCAAAGAGCCGATAGCTCCAGGTAACCAATATGATCTAAACTACCGGCCCATCCACAGCAAGAGCATTTGGGGCGGTGTATATGATTGTGCCTGGTTTCGCCTGCGCGGAACCATCCCAGCGAGCGCGGCAGGCAAGCACCTCGTTGCCCATGTTAATNNGGTTATAACGGCTATTACGGCTATCCCTTTGGCGGGGGTATCTTCCAATATGCCGATCTGTGTGTCGTGAACGACGAACTTCTGGCTTATTACTACGATTATTTGTGCATTACTTCACTGCTTTCTACTAAAACCGTCAAAACAGAGCGAGCCAGGCTGGAACAACTCCTTGATCAAAGTTATGCAGCTCTGGCGGCTTCAGTTGAAAAAGCAAGCAGCATCCTTAAACCACTCTTTGAAGCACAGCCCGATGAATCGGTGGCCTTTACCGCGGTGGGTCATTCTCACCTTGACCTCGCATGGCTGTGGCCCATTCGCGAAACCAAACGCAAAGCCCAACGCACTTTTGCCAACCAATTGAGCAATGCAGCACACTACCCGGAGTATGTTTACGGCGCCAGCCAACCCTGGCAGTTTGAGTTTATTAAAAACAACACACCACAGCAATATACCGCACTACAGCAAATGGCCGAGCGCGGACAGTTGGAACTTCAAGGCGGCATGTGGGTTGAAGCTGACACCAACCTTGCGTCAGGTGAAGCGCTCATCCGGCAGATCTATTATGGCAAAGACTTCTTCCACAAGGAGTTTGGGCAGGAAATGAAGCTGTGCTGGCTTCCAGATGTATTTGGCTACAATGGCAACCTGCCCCAAATTCTCAAAAAAAGCGGTCTGCCCTTTTTTATGACCACGAAACTCTCGTGGAACGAACATAACCGTTTTCCATACCGCAGTTTTATATGGCATGGCATTGACGGCAGCCAGGTGCTCGTGCACATGCCGCCGGATGATTCTTATAACAGCGCAGGCAGCCCGGCTTGCACCCGTCATGCGGTCGACAATTACAGCGAGCGTGAACAGGCGCCCGAAGGGCTGCTGGTTTACGGCATTGGCGATGGCGGCGGCGGACCCGGCGAGGCCCACATTGAATTGGTGATGCGGCAGCACAGCCTGGCTGGCAGTCCGCGCGTCACACCCGGCTCAGCCATGGATTTTTTTGGAAAACTGGATCAATACCGGGATAAATTGCCCACCTACGACGGCGAGCTTTACCTTGAAAAACACCAAGGTACTTATACGACACAGGCAGCCAATAAAATGTATAACCGCCGCTGTGAATATGCGTTGCAAAACCTCGAAGCGCTATGCACACTTGCAGCCGAAAAAGGCCGCTTCTATCCACAAGACAAACTGGATACCTGGTGGAAAGAGGTGCTGCTTTACCAGTTCCACGATATTCTGCCTGGCAGCAGCATTACCCGTGTCTATGAAGAAAGCCGCGCACGCTACGAAATCATCTTGAATGAAATCAATGCCGAACACGAAGATGTGATGAGCTTCCTTTCTAATGGCAGCGGCACCGCAGCCTTCAACCCCACGAGCTATGACCGCCACGAATATATCCATCTGGATGACGCCTGGTACCATGCCAACCTTGCCCCATACGGATTTGCGCCACTGCAAGAACTGCCGCTGCAAAGTGGATTGAAATTTGGAGAAGACTGTCTTGAAAACGAGCACATCCGTGTGCAGTTTTCAAATCAAGGGGATATTATCTCTGCAATCATCAAAAAAGACGGGGCTGAATATGCTGAAAGCCGGCTTAACACCTTGCGTCTCTACCGCGACAAATGGCTGTTCTTCAACGCCTGGGATATCGATTGGCAATATTTCAATAAACCCAGCCAGGTGTTAAAAGCCTACCGCCACGAAAGTTTTATAGACGGACCGACCGTCATTCGCCGCAGCTTTTACAAACATGGACGCACGACCCTGACCCAGGATGTTGTTTTATATTCTGACCGTCCTGTAATTTATTTTCAAACCAACTGCGATTATCACGAAACCTTCAAAATGCTGAGAGCTGAATTTGACCTGGCGGTTCATTCGCCATTTGTGACTTGTGATATTCAGCTTGGCAGCATCCAACGCAGTACGGGCGATTCATCCGATGTTGAAAAAGCACAATTTGAAATTTGTGCTCACAAATATGTTGATTTATCTGATGGAATGCACGGCGCTTCACTGTTGAACGACAGCAAGTACGGTCATCGCGTCAAAGGCAACCGCATCTCGCTCAACCTGCTGCGCTCGCCCATTTATCCCGATAAGACTGCTGACCGCAGAAAACACAGCTTTACCTATGCGCTATTCTTACATCAGGGCGGTTGCGGCACTGAAACGTTGATGCACAGCTACAGCCTCAACAAGCCTGTGTATCTGACCCCAGGTCAGGTGGATGTAAGCTCAATCGCGCAGACTGATGCACCAACAGTAATCGTTGAAACGATCAAACGCGCCTACAAGGGTGATAGCGTTATTCTCCGGTTGTATGAAAGCCAGGGAGTGCCTGCGGTGTGCCGGCTGCTAACCTTCTTTACCCACAAAGAAGCCGTTGAAACTGACTTGATGGAAAATGAACTTGGCAGTATCGATATTAATAAGTTGGAGTTCACTCCTTTTGAAATCAAGACCATCAAATTGAAGTAACAGTGTGAAATTTTGTTTAGTTTAAGCGTTTGAAAGGATTTATCCATGGTGACGATTGCGTTGATTGGTGCAGGCATGCGCGGAACACATGCCTATGGTGCTTATGTTCTTGATCATGCTGATAAAGCTCAATTTGTTGCCGTGGCAGACCCCGATCAACAAACCCGGCAGCGATTTCAAAAATTGCATAACATCCCCGAAGAACGCTGTTTTCAAGACTGGGAAGATCTATTAAAACAACCGCGCCTTGCGGATGCAGTTATCATCAGCACGCCTGATAGCACACATTACAAGCCAACCATGGCAGCCATCGAAAAAGGCTACCATATCCTGTTGGAAAAACCCATGTCGACAGACCCGATTGAATGTATTGCCATGGGAGAATACGCCAAACAGCGTGAACAAGTTTTTGCTGTTTGCCATGTGCTGAGATATGCGGCGTTCTTCAAAAACCTTAAAGCGCTTTTACTCTCAGGACGGATTGGAAAATTGGTTTCCATCCAACACAACGAAAACGTGGGATACAGGCATTATGCCCACAGCTACGTAAGAGGCAATTGGAGAAATTCGGATTTATCAAGTCCAATGATCCTCGCGAAAAGCTGCCACGACATGGATATTCTCCTCTGGCTGGTGGATGCAGATTGTGAAAGTGTTTCATCTTTTGGTAAACTCTCCTATTTCAAAGAAGAGCATGCACCAAAAAATGCACCTCTGCGCTGCACAGATGGCTGCCCGGTTGAACCGGAGTGCCCCTATTCCGCGCAAAAACACTACCTGACAGACAACCTGGATTGGTTCACCAACACCATCAGCATTGATACCAGCCTTAAGGCTCGTGAGAAAGCTTTGAAAGAAGGGAATTATGGGCGCTGCGTGTTTCACTGCGATAATAACGTGGTTGACCACCAGGTGGTCAACATTGAATTCAAAAACGGTGTAACCGCCGCCTTTACCATGTGCGCGTTCACAAAAGACACCAGTAGAACCATCAAACTGATGGGAACACTGGGTGAAATCAGGGGTCACATGGAAAAGAACGAAATAGAAATTAGCAATTTTGCAAGTGGAGTAACTGAGTTCATATCGGTGGAGACTATCGGAGGAGACGTCCACGGCGGGGGTGACGCAGGACTGATGGAGGATTTTATACGCCTGGTGGAAAGCGGCAGCACAAAAAGCCTGACCTCGGCAGATATCTCGGTGCAAAGTCATCTCATGTCATTCGCAGCAGAACAATCCAGATTATCAAAAAAGGTTGTGAACCTGGATGATTTCAAAGCGGATTTATCGAACCCTTAGATAACAAGGATGATATAGATCCGAGGTTTCATAATCGCCAATCATAATTTTTAAGAAATTCGACAAGACAAGTGCAATATTTTTTTAAGTCAATTTATCATAAGTTGTCAATTGTTAATGTCCTTTTATACCGATATTAATGGTCGATTAATTCACTTTTCCCTCCAAATATTTTAAAATAAATACCCAAACTGATTTTATGAATTCATAAATCTTTTTTTTGTGTTCATTACCAAAATACGAATAAATATTGGTGAAGTTCTTGCAACAAGAATACCAAGTATTGCAGCTTAAATAATTACTTTGAAAAATAAAAATATGAGTTGATAAGACAAAAAATGCCGGCGATTTTATTTATTTGTACTGCCAATCAATTTCGTTCACCAATTGCAGCGGCCAGTTTTGCCCAAGTGTTATCTTCCTCCAGAAACCCCGATACCTGGAAGATAGCCAGTGCAGGAACCTGGACCACTTCTGGTCTTCCCGCACATCCAAAAGCGGTCATCGCAGCTTCAACCATTGGACTCGATATAACAAATCATCAAACCCAGGAAGTAAATTCTGAATTTATTAATGAGTTTGACTTGATTGTGGTGATGGAGAACAATCATAAAGAATCGTTGGAATTGGAATTTCCACAAACACTTGGAAAGATAGTTATCCTGGGCCAAATCGCGAATGTACCTGATGGTGAGATTCCTGATCCGGCTAAAGACGCTTTTACAAATTCTGATGCGGTCGCAGAGCTCATAAACAGCTCAATTAAGCAGACATTTTCCAAACTGGTACAATTGACTTTATTACTGCATGATGGATTTTCACCAATTATTTAGTATCAACTGACTTTGGCAGATAGACCGATAAACGACTTTTTTACATTACTGACTCAAAGGAAATTATTGGAAATGGAAAATTCTCAAGAGGGACAAGAAAGTATTAACCTGGATTTTCGCCAGTATTTATCGTTATTTTGGCACTGGGCGTGGTTATTCCTTGTTGTTGCAATTGTTGCCGGCTCGGTGAGCTTTTATATCAGCAGCCGCATGCGTCCTTTTTATCAATCCTCGACAACCATGCTGGTTAATGAAGCCCCTGCCACTAAAGCGACCGATTATTCCTCAGTCTTAATGTCCAAACAGTTAACCAGCACTTATGCACAAATGATGATTACCGATCCAATTTTAAACGAAGTAATTAAAGAAGTTGGTATTGGGAATACGATCAATGACCTTAAAGAATGGATAGATGTCGGCGTTATTCGCGATACGCAGCTTGTTCAAGTCACGGTAACAACCACTGACCCTGAATTCTCAGCAAAAATTGCAAACGCAATAGTTAAAGTATTTGGCGAGCAAATCCAGGCTATCCAGATCGGACGTTTCGTTCAATCAAAAGCAGCTCTTGAAACCCAATTAGCTGAAACTGACAAACAAATTGTTTTGTACACTGATAAAGTAGAAAAAGCCACATCGACGGATGAAAAAGAACGTCTGGATGCTAAATTGACGCAATATCGCTCAATTTATGCCAACCTGCTGCTTTCGTATGAACAAATTCGTCTTGCAGAAGCACAGTCGGTATCATCCGTGGTTCAAGTTGAGACGGCAACACCTGATGATATTCCAGTCAGTCCAAAAACCTTTTTGAATACAGCCCTGGCCGCGATAGCCGGTTTTCTGTTATCGGTAATCATCATAGTGACACGCGAAGCGCTGGATGATACCATCAAAACACCCAAAGATATCATCCAAAAATTTCGACTGCCTGTCTTGGGAGTAATTAACCGCCACCCCGCTAACGGAAAGATACCCATTTCGTTATCCGAACCGCGATCACCTACCGCCGAAGCTTACCGATCATTAAGAACAAACCTCAACTACACCAGCGTCGACCATCCTTTAAAGAAGATACTGGTGACGAGCGCTGAACCCGGTGAAGGAAAATCCACGACAATTTCAAATCTGGCAGTCGTGTTGGCACAGAACGGAAGCCGCGTGATCATCGCGGATTGCGACATGCGTCATCCGCGGTTAAATGCATACTTCAACCTGCCCAATCGCATTGGTATGAGCACTCTCTTTTCACACCAGGAAGTAGTTAAGAGCGTATGCCAGCCTACCGGATTGCCAGGTCTTTCCGTCGTCACGACCGGACCCCTGCCGCCCAACCCATCCGAGTTAATGGGATCGCAGACCATGCAGAAGATATTGAACCTGATGAGTGAAACTGCGGATATCATTCTCATCGACACCCCGCCTGTACTGGCCGTGACGGATGCTGCCGCTCTTGCTCCTTCGCTCGATGGCGTTCTGCTCGTCGTTCAACCCGGTAAAACCCGCATGACCGCTTTCAAACAAACCCTTGAACAGCTTTCTCAGGTGAATGCCCGTGTTCTGGGTGTTGTCTTGAATAATGTCGTTACCCGGGGCAAGTCTTACGGCTATCATTATAAGGAGTATCGGAACTATACTGCCTACCAGACTTATTATGGCAACAACGTTAAGGGAAAGAAGAAGTAAAAGAGAAAAATTCAAAACGAGAAAATTTACAGGTAGTTGCAGATTTGTCGTAACCAATCGAAAAAGTATAACACCTTTAGGATTTTTAAATGCCGGATTCTTCTATTTATTTTGTGTTTTATATTTCAAACAATTGGATTATTAACTGTAATTGAAGTAAAGCTAGACACTTCAATTATTGAATTATTATGGTTTATTTTCTGAAATCTTTGTTTCACAAAATATCCGGTCAAAAATACGTTATCAGAAATGCGATAATGTATTTTCTTGCTGTTGGGTTGAATCGCGGAATGTCTTTTCTGTTGATTCCCATTTTAACAAATTTCCTAAATCCCGAAGAATATGGAATTATTAGCATCGCAGCTGTTATTTCAGGGTTGCTCAAAAATTTAATTGGTTTTAATCCCTCTTTATTTCTTATCGTAAATTTTTTTAAAACAAAAAGGGATGAGTTGGCAGAGTATTTATCGAACATATTCATAATCATTCTTCTATCATCAATTCTGTTGTTTACTCTTTATTTTTATTTAGGGTTGAAAATCACTTTTTTTGTTAACCAAACAACCTTATTTCTAGTCGTCATTTTTATAACCGCTTTGCTTATGGTTGTTGAAGCCGTTGTGTTTACGACCATCCAGATGGAGAAAAAAGGACAAACTTTCTTCATATTTAGTTCCATTTCTGCATTTCTGCAATTGTCTTTTGTAATTATTCTCGTCGTGATATACAAAGATAACTGGCGAGGAAAACTGATCGCTGATCTTCTCGCAGAGTTTGTAATATGTGCGATTTTATTAATTTACCTTCGGAAGCAATATCCATATAAATCAAATTTTTCGTGGGCAAAGATCAAACACTTGCTTAACTTTTCGCTTCCTTTATTACCCCATTCAGTTTGTTTATGGGGTATGAATTTTATTGATCGGTTCTTTCTCGAAAAAATTGTCGGACTTCAAAGTGTCGGTGTTTATTCTGCCGCCTATAATTTAGGGCTTGGATTAATGTTGATCTATGATGCTCTTCAAAGAACCTGGCAGCCATACTTTTTTGAAAAACTGGAAAAAAATGATCTGGTAACCAATAGAAAAATCGTAAAATGGACTTGGTTGTATTATTTATTTGCTTTTGTGCTTTTTTTCGCCGCAACTTATTTTGCCTATCTGATTACCCCAATATATTTTGGCAGCAAGTTTAGCGAAGCCTTCAAATTTGTCCCATTAATTTTCTTGGGATACACATTTCATGGAATGTATAGAATCGTCGCTGGATATTTATATTTTCTAAATAAAAATAGATGGTTAACACTGATTACGATCAGCGCGGTTCTGCTTAATATTATATTAAATTATTTCCTTATTTCAAAATATGGAACAATTGGTGCAGCACAATCAACAGCAATAACATTTTTCTATTCATTTATTGTTGTAAAAATTGTCGTAGTAAAAAATAGTTCCATGCCCTGGTTTTCCTTTTTAAAGGTAGAAGGAATGGAGGGTAAGCATTGATGCATAATTCAAAGAAATTATCGATCATAGAATTGCTTTCGTGCGATGCAATAAGAGATAATGGAAATATTCTTGCAGACATAGTATTACTACAAAAGGGATTGTATAAAGAAATTGGGTGGCATTATTATGTAGATTTAATTTGGATCGTAAACCGTCTGCGAGAAAATGAGATCTATCCAGGTTCAACAATTTTAGATGCCGGAGCCGGAAACGGATTGCTTCAATATCTCCTCTCCTTGTATGGGTATAACGTGATTAGTATTGATTTTTCACCTAGAAAAATATCTCTTTTGGCTAAGCTTGTATTTCCATTTGAGATCATGCAATCAAGTGTTGAGTTTGAGAGTCCTTACATTAATCACATAAGAGAATCCGGCAATTTAAGAAACAAATTTCTCAAATTATGGTCATTGATCCGGAGTGGAAATCTTGGTATTTTTGCATATGCCCGATTATTCATCAAAGTACGAACTGGCAAAGACAAGCCTGGAAGGATTATTTTTCACCAATCTGATATGCAAAATATGAAATCTATCGATGACTCCACGATTGATGCAGTGGTTTCTGTTTCAGCGATAGAGCATATGGAAATTGGAAGCGTAAAATTAGCTTTGAATGAATTTCGAAGGGTATTAAAAACAAATCAGCCTATAATTTTAACCACGAGTGCCTCAAAATCAGATGATTGGTTTCACCAACCAAGTGCAGGATGGTGTTTTTCTTATGAAACACTGGCAGAAGTATTTCGGTTGGCCGAAAAAACTGTAAATGAGTTTTCTGATTATGATGAAATGCTTTATGAATATAAACATAATTCTTTTATTCTGAAACACTTGGCAAGTATATACAAAGTAAAAAATGAACCAGGAAAGCAACCAGAAACTTGGGAACCCTCCTATTTGCCTGTTGGTATTGTTACTTATAACGAATAAACCAAATAATTGAGCTTCCATAATGCTGCTTTTGAACATTTGGTTGAGGATGGTTGGTAATGCTGTTGAGAAATAATCATGAATAGGCAGATACATAAAGGGTTTGACTATTGGATATTGATTTTCGGAATAATAATTTATAAACTTCCGACTTTTCTGGGGTATTCTGATTCTATCGCAGTGAGGATAATGTGTTTATCCCCATTTTGGGTTTCGATATTCATCAATATTATTCTATTAATTAATACAAATAAACTTCTGTTTGATAAAAAAAGCTTTATCATCTTTTTTCTATATTTATGTTTGTGGGGGGTCGCTGTACTCAGAAGCGCTATAAGTAGTTACTTCTCTGTCGCATCAACCTTTGGAAATTACTTTATTTGGATTACCTTTGCTCTTTTTGGTATATTATCACTAACTCGCAATAGTTCTGAAGAAAAAATCAAAACATACAGAGAAGTTATTTATTTAGGATTAATTCTATATATTGTGGTTAATTCTGTAACCCAATTACTGGGTTTTATAAATCAAAAAGAAATTTATTTATCATTAAGACCGGCAGTGATGCTCCAATTTGTTGGTATATCAACTTTTCGGGTATTGTTTCCTTTTTCGAGCGGGATTAATTCTGAAGGTATGATCGCTGGTGCAGGTTTATGTGTCAGTGCACTTTTATTTTTTTTCAATTCAACAAATAGTAAGAAGGTTATTGGCGGAATAGGTATCATATTTAGTCTTTATGAGATTTTACTGACCGATTCCAGAGGTGCTCTATTTTTCGCTGCTATCACAATTTTTATTGCTATTGTTTTTTCAGCAAAATCAATTATTTTTTGGCGCTGGCTCCCTTTATTTACTCCAGCAATCCCCTTATTTTTATTGGCTGTGCAAAAAATCATCCCTTTGAAATTTATTGAAGCCTTATCAAGAAACTCAGTAATATCAGGTACTGAAATTTTTTCAGGTCGTCAACTAATATGGAACGGAATTTTGGATCACTTTAATCATTTTCAATTTATTCATTTATTTGGGTACGGATATCATGGACAGCAAATATCAGGTATTTCAACTAGTTACTCGTATCTTTTCACTAATTTCATTTCAAGTGAACTTGCGACTGCTCATAATTTCCTTTTACAAACCCTAATTGAACTCGGTTACATTGGATTGATAATCGTTTTTTGGTTGGTAACCTCTCTGTTTTTTTCTTTAGCGAAATTGATCAAAAACAATCCTAAAGACATTACTTTTAGAATTCTTTTCTTCTTGATTTTCTTTTTAGTTTTAGCAGGCACAACTGAAACCACTCTCACCCCTGACCATCAAGAAATATTTTTTATATTTATTCTTATATGGGCTACTGTAGGAGTCAGCTTATCAAAAAAACAAACTCCTCAATCTATGTAGGAATCCTAATGATTTTCATTTCACTAAAGTAATATTTAAAAATCAGTCCAATAATTGCAAGTATACTTATCGATATCATATTTTTTCCATGTTCAAAAAAGTAGGTCAAAAAGACTATTCAATATGAAACAAAAATACTCAAAAACAATTGGATATTCTCAACTATCACTTGTTGATAGCCAAAAAATGCTTCAGGGGATTAGAATAAACAAAAATATTATTGATGAGAACATAAAACTTTCTGAAGAGGATTTGATCCTTGTTGCTGGAGCCGGTTCAGGGCAAGAGGCATTGCTTGTTAAGCAGGAATTTCAAAATAGAACAATTGGGGTGGACTTAAATATCGATTTTTCTCAAGTTTATCCTTCGAATTTGCTGACCGGTTTTATTCTTCAAAGACAAGATTTACACACCTTAGCATTTTCGAAGGATGTTTTTTCACTAATCTATTGCTATCATGTCCTTGAACATGTAACCAAGCACCTAGAAGTTTTGAAAGAATTTTCTCGTGTCTTAAAACCTGGGGGTGCGCTCTTTATTGGGTTTCCAAACAAGAATCGGTTGTTTTCATATATTGGAACAAGTCAAAAAGCCACAATTGCCGAAAAAATCGGATGGAACCTAAATGATTACAAATTCAAGCTTCTGAGAAAATTTGAAAACCGATATGGGGCTCATGCAGGGTTCACTGAAAAAGAGTTTTTGATGGATGCCCATTCTGTATTTGAGACGATCATTCCAGTAAGAAGAAATTATATGTTGTCAAAATATTCGCATTTAGGCCTAATTATTGCATTCATAATTAATACCAAATTAGATGAATTTCTTTTTCCATCTAATTATTACATATGCATAAAGAAAAAAAATTAGAATGAACACATACGGACGGTTTGACCCATCAAATATTACAATATCTCGATTATTTAAAGCTATCAAAACACGCGCTTCCGAAATTCCTCATTCTATTGCATGGAACATTTCTCCTCATGCACAATTAAACAAAGAATATTTACGAAAATATAAAAACCTTCACATAGGTCAAAGATGCTTTATTGTGGCGAACGGACCAAGCTTGCAAAAAACAAATCTTGATTTGTTGGCAAATGAGGTTACTTTTGGATTGAACAGGATATATTTAAATTTTGACGAGTCCCCATTTCGTCCGACATATCAAGTAATTGTGAATGAATTAATTTTGGAGCAATGTGCTAATGAAATTTTACGATTAAATATGCCAAAATTCCTAAATTGGAATCGACGTTCTTTATTTCAAATAAACAATGCGAACACAATGTTCTTAAAATCCAAGATGGTGATCAAGGATTCTTTTCAATATGATTTGACCCACCCGCTGGTTGTGGGAGCAACGGTTACTTTTGTAGCTTTACAGTTGGCATATTATATGGGTTTTTCAAAGGTTATTCTAATTGGACTTGATCATGATTACACAGAGTCTGGAATACCCAGTAAATCAGAAATACGAACATCTGATACAGATAAGGACCATTTTCATAAAAATTATTTTCCAAAGGGATTTCGATGGCAATTGCCAGATTTGCTGCGATCAGAGATAGATTTTTCAATTGCACGAAAAGCCTATGAAGCGGATGGCCGGGAAATAATTGATTCTACTATTGGAGGAAAGTGCCCAGTATTCAATAAAGCTGAGTTTTCATCCTTATTCAGATAGTGAAACCTTTTCAGCGACATTGATTTGTTCACTAACAGCTTCGATATAAGTATCAAAATAAGTGAGATAAAAGATGGCAAGTATGATGATTTCAAAAATTCTTGAAAGATTAACCAACGAAAATGTTGGTATTGAGTGGTATCACGGGAAAAAAATACTTGTTACCGGTGGAGCTGGATTCATTGGCTCATGGTTGGTTGAAGCGTTGGTCGAATCAGGTGCTGATGTTTATGTCGTTGATAACCTTTGGCGGGGATCTCTGGAAAATCTAAAAAGGGAAGATGGATCCGATGTGATAAATCTTGATGATCATTTTCTGTATGGTGATTTGAAGGAATTTCATACCGCATCAAAGGTCTGTGTGGATGTTTTCCCCGATATTATTTTTCATTTGGCAGATATTGTTGCTGGAATTGATTATGTTTTTTCTAACGAGCCATTCCTGTTCCGCGTCAACAATCGGATTAATTCAAATGTTTTCACTGCTGCAAGAGAAGCAGGTATCAAACGTTTGGTGTACTTAGGATCAGCATGCAGTTATCCCAAGGAGTTGCAAGAAAAACCAGGGTCGGTTCCACTGGTTGAAGAACAAATGTACCCTGCAAACCCGGAATCTGCATACGGATGGTCCAAATTGATGGGTGAATACGAAGCTGAACTTCTACAAAAATATTCAGACATGGAAGTGGGAATCCTTCGCCTGCACAATGTTTATGGGCCTCGTGCTATCATGTCAAAAAAACGCTCGCAAGTAATTCCAAGTCTTATTAGAAAAGCGGTCCTTTATCCGAATGAAGAATTCATTGTTTGGGGCAGTGGTCAACAAGCGCGCGATTTTGTATATGTAGGAGATGTAATAGATGCGATCTTGCGCGTACCAATTAAGGGAATGAATAAAGGTCCAATTCAGATCGGAACAGCAAAAGAAACCACAATCGCTGAATTGGCTTCACTCTTAGTATCTATTAGCGGAAAAAAAATAAATATTATTTATGATAAAGATCAACCCGAAGGAGATGGTGGTAGATCAGGTAATTTCAATAAAGCTAAACTGCTGCTTGGTTGGGATGTGTTTACCTCTCTTGAAGAGGGACTTAAGCATACTTTTGATTGGGCAAGTAATCAAATATCAAAAGGACTGGTTAATCTAGATGATTAACGATTTCAAGGATTTTTATCGTACCCATGATTATGCACAATAAATCCAAGACTATGAATATTCTTGGCCTTCGTATGTCTTGTCTTTCATATGAAGAAATGTTCCGCATTTTTGATACCTGGCTGTCAGATAAATACTCGCGAGGTCATTCGCTTGCTGTAATTAATGTACATATTTGTGTTTCATCTCTTTTTGACAGGTCATTAAGAAATATGTATAATACTGCCGACTTGGTCAGTATTGATAGTATGCCATTTCTTATGTGGGCAAGAGTTTTTTACAAAAAAAATAGTGATCGTTTTTATACACCCGATCTATTGGAAGTAGTAAGTAGCAAAGCAAAAGAAAAAAGGTATTCCTTTTTCTTATATGGCGGTTATCCCAATGCTCCAGAGAAAATTGAAGAGTTCTTAAATCAAAAGTTTGAAGGGATTAATATTGTTGGCAAATATTCTCCTCCATTCAGGCAATCGACTGATGAAGAAGATAGAGAAATTTGTGAAATGATCAACGCTGCCAATCCCGATTTTTTATGGATCGGGTTAGGTTCACCAAAGCAGGATATCTGGATTCATGAACATAAAGAGAAGTTACATGGATGTATTTTTATTCCGTCAGGAGCAACCTTTGATTTTTTTAGCGGAAAAATCAAACAAGCCCCTAAATGGATCCGCAATCTTGGAATTGAATGGCTCTTTCGGCTTTTTCATGATTTTAAGCGTCTGTGGGTAAGATACACAATTTATAATGTTCTCTTTTTATTTGTTTTTTTTCTTCAACTCATACGAATTGTTTCTTTTGATAATGAAGGGTTTCTGCTGTTATTTGGAAAGCGATTTAGTTCTTTAAACAAGGAATCGGAAATATAAAGAAATTGCAAACGAATATAAAATAAGTATGTGAAAATTATTAGTGGTTTGAAAAAATAATGAGGTTTTTTCAATGAACCGACGCTTTTCGATCAATTTTGCAATCCTCTCCATGCTGCTGGACGCGTTAACCATCGCGTTCAGTTTGTGGCTTTCAACTGTTATCCGTCCGATATTAAACTCCTTCTCTTTTATCAAACCCATGCAATCTCCTGTTTTGATTCCTCCGGCAGTATATTTGATTTTTCCCCTGGTATGGGTCTTGATATACCTAATCGTTTCAATATATGATGGTAAAAAATATCTAAGGGTTGTGGATGAGTTTGGTGCATTGACTCTTGGAATGCTGATCGCATCAATTTCAGCTGCCGGGATTTTGTATCTTTCTTATCGCGATTTTTCAAGAGCTGCATTTGTTCTGTTTTTACCGATTGCCTACTTATTATCATTGTTATGGCGTTTATGTGCACGTTTATTGTTTCGTTTTCAAAAAGTTCCTCCCACAGAAGAAAAACGCATTCTGATCGTAGGCTCCGGGCCGATGGGGCAAAAGGTTCTGGCACATATCAATGAAACCACTCCGCGGAATACCTTCTTGGGGTTCGTGGATGACAAAAACGAGTCTCATTCAGCTTTTTCTTTACTCGGTAACACCTTTGACATAAAGGAAATTATCTTTGCAAAACATGCCACGGATGTGATCATTGCCCTTCCATATTCGGCTTATCCGCAGTTGAGCCTGATCGTCCAGCAAATGGAAGAATTGCCGGTGAAGATTTGGGTCGCACTAGGTTTCTTTGATTTGGCCCTCTATAAAACTTCAATTGATGATTTTTCAGGCATACCGATGATTGACCTGCGCGCCTCGGCCATTGATGATTATCAACTCATGGTTAAACGCTCATTTGATTTGTTTTTTTGTACACTCAGTTTAATTCTGGCACTTCCTTTGCTCGTCATAGTTTCTCTTATTATTCTGCTGGTGGATGGACGCCCTATATTCTTTCGACAGAAAAGAGCTGGAAGCAATGGGCGGATTTTCAAAATGTTAAAATTCCGCACCATGGTTAATGGCGCAGAGAGCATTCGTTCACAAGTGGAACGTCTCGATGATAATGGTAATATGATCTTCAAGAGCAAAAATGATCCACGGGTAACCGCCTTTGGACGATTTTTGCGCAGGTTTAGTTTGGATGAATTGCCGCAACTATTCAACATTCTTAAAGGCGACATGAGCCTGGTCGGTCCCCGCCCTGAGTTGCCTGAATTGGTAGAGAAATATCAACCCTGGCAGAGAAAGCGTTTTGCAATTCCACAGGGGTTGACCGGCTGGTGGCAAATCCACGGACGCAGTGACAAACCGATGTACCTGCATACTGAAGATGATATCTTTTACATCCAGCATTATTCCATCTGGCTGGATTTATATATCTTGATAAATACCTTTTGGATTGTTGTCAGAGGTAAAGGTGCATATTAGGGCTTTTTTGAACAGATAACTGATGTAAAATAAATATTAGATGTATTTGACCACAAATAGAATGGAGCAAGTCATGAAAAAAAATAATCCACTAAAATTAATGGTTTTCGTTACTCTTCTCGTCTTGCTCGTTACAACCGCGTGTTCCTCCAACAACTCATTTCAAGAACCACTTGCCCCGACCATGGATCTGGCGACTTCAACTATCGCCTCAGAGTTAGATTTGCCTACTTCAGAATTGCCCGAATCAAATGCGATTCCAGGGGTTGAGCTTAACCTGCCAACCAGTAACCCCGACGAGGAAATTCTCTTGCCGACCAACACACCAAAATCAAATAAAACCTGTGGCGAAAGCGGATCGAAGACCATCATATTTGTTGGTTCTGATGTTTTAGGCAGCTCAAAACCTTATGGTGCAGACGCAATCCGTCTGATTAAAGTAAATTTCGACACACAGTCAATAAAAATCATCACCTTCCCACGGGACTTACTCATTCAGACAGCCTCAGTCAATGATGCTTCCAAAATGCAACAACCGCTTGGGCTTGCTTACTTTACAGCATTTGAAGCCGCAATCGGCGCACCGCTCGAGAAAAATGCCGTAGGCGCAGGTGTGGTTGCACAATTATTACGTGAAAATTTTGGTGTTGAACCGACCCTCTATATCACGGTTCAAATGGATAAGTTTGCTGCCATGATTGACACCGTTGGCGGCATCGAGGTCACCCTCCCTGCAGCGATCACCACCGAACACAACATTAGTTTTCCGGCAGGCAAGCAAACTCTCAATGGTGCGATGGCAACCGAGTATGTGCGTTTTAACAACCCTGGCGGCGAATCTGGACGCACCGCACGTCAAAATGAAGTCGTAAATGCCCTGCAAGCCAAAATGATCAATGTCAATATTTTTCCTCAAATCCCCACGCTCATCACCCAATTCAAAGATGCCTTTATCACTGATTTAAGCACCGAACAATTGACCAACCTCGCTTGCCTTGCCTTAACCATGCCCAAAGAAAATGTCACTTTTGGCGCCATAACCTCACCTGATTTGATGAACAACAATATCCCTGATGTTGAGAAAATAAAAACATATTTGAACACCATGTTAAGTAATTAAAAGTTGATAAAAGAATTGCCGATGATGAAATATTCCAGGTCAAGCCTGGAATATTTTTGAATTAAACAAGACTACAAACAAACCCAAATATAAAGATTTTCTAAAAAATTGAGCGGTTAGCTTAAAGTTGATTATCATGAACTACAATTAGAAAAAAACACCTCACCCACTTCGTGGGATATTTACTGGAGAACTTCATGCCGCCAATTACAAAAGAATCTGCACTTGAATATCACAAACTAAATGGAGTGCCTGGGAAAATTTCAATCATTCCAAGCAAACCATTGGATACACAAACCGATCTTGGTTTGGCGTATACCCCTGGGGTTTCGTATCCAGTTCTTGAGATCGCCAGAGACCCTAATCTTGCCTATGAATATACCGATAAAGGAAACCTGGTGGCCGTCATATCCAACGGCACCGCCATTCTCGGTTTGGGCGACCGCGGAGCGCTGGCCAGCAAGCCTGTCATGGAGGGAAAATCGGTACTATTCAAGAAATTTGCAGATGTAGATGCCATAGACATCGAAATTGACTCTCACGATCCTGAAAAAATAATCCAGGTTGTTGAACTCATAGGCAAAACCTTTGGTGGCATCAACCTTGAAGATATTAAATCTCCTGAGTGTTTTTATATTGAACGAGTCCTTCAATCAAGAATGGATATCCCAGTCTTTCATGACGATCAACACGGCACGGCGATCATCCTGGGCGCTGCCTTAATCAACGCACTTGAAATAAGCAAAAAGAAGATTGAGGATATCAAGATCGTTTTTTCAGGCGCCGGCGCTGCCGCACTCGCTTCTGCAAATCATTTTGTAAAAATTGGCGTGCCAAGAGAAAACATTTGGATGTGCGATATCAAAGGGCTGGTTTATAAAGGTCGAAAAGAAGAAATGTTCCCTGAAAAAGAAATATTCGCCCAAGGAGGGCATGCCGCCTCGCTGGCAGAAGTGCTTGAAGGTGCTGATATGTTTGTAGGGCTTTCAGTTGCCAATATTGTCACACCAGAAATGATCAAAAGAATGCGCCAGGCACCCGTGATTTTTGCCATGGCTAACCCGGACCCCGAGATCAAATTTGACCTCGCCAAGCAAGCCCGCCCGGATGCCATGATTGGAACAGGCCGGTCTGATTATCCGAACCAGGTCAACAACGTTTTGGGCTTCCCCTTCATCTTCCGCGGCGCATTGGATGTACGCGCCAGCGCAATCAATGATCAAATGAAAATAGCTGCCAGCAATGCCCTTTCTGCTCTGGCAAAAGAACCAGTACCTGCCAAGGTTTTAAAAGCTTACGGGCTTAATCACCTTGAATTTGGACCTGATTACATCGTGCCCAAACCTCTGGATAGCCGTGTTTGTTTATGGGTTGCCCCTGCAGTTGCGAAAGCAGCCATGGAAAGCGGCGTTTCACGAATCACTATTGATTTAGTACAATACGAACAACAATTAAAAGACAGGCTCAAGATAGAATAGAGGAATGATGCGGGATTATACATACGAACTCCTCGAATTGATTCGCCTCACTTCAACCGATCTACCCGGTCAGGTTGAAGAACGATTAAAGGCAGCATTGGCCAACGAAGCCCCCGGTTCCGCAGCCCAGGCTGCACTCGAAACAATCCTCAAGAACGTGGCCATGACTCGCAAGAATTCAACCCCCATTTGCCAGGATACCGGCACCCCCATTTTCTTCATCCACTCCGCTGCATCGATTGATCGAAACGAATTAACACGCCAGATTCGCACTGCAGTTACATTGGCAACAAAACAAACCTATCTTCGTCCCAACGCTGTGGATGCAATCACCGGATTAAACACAGGCAACAACCTGGGTGATGAATTTTTTCCAACCATCCATTTTCATGTGTCTGAAACAGATGAATTGACTGTCGACCTGATCTTAAAGGGCGGCGGATGTGAAAATGTTGGCGCACAATATTCGCTGCCCAATGATGAATTAAAAGCAAACCGAGATCTTGAAGGCGTCAGAAGAGCTGCACTGGATGCAGTTTACCAGGCACAAGGTGAAGGCTGCTCTCCAGGTTTTCTTGGCATCGCCATCGGCGGAGATCGCGGTACATCTTACCTGGCATCTAAAGAAGTGTTTTTACGCGATCCGGATGATAAAAACCCGGATGTCGGCCTGGATAAATTGGAAAATCAAATTACGACTGAGGCAAACGAACTGGGCATCGGTCCTATGGGGTTTGGCGGGAAAAGCACAGTTCTTGGCACAAAAATAACCTCCACACACCGTTTACCTGCCTCCTTTTTTGTCACCATCTCTTACATGTGTTGGGCTTACCGCCGCCATAAGATGGTCATCAAAGGTGACAAGATCGTTTACGAATAGAACGGAGAAATCGTGACAAAACATCTCAACATCCCCATAAGTGCTGATGAAATTAAAGACTTGAAAGTAGGCGATTCAGTTCTTTTAAGTGGTATTCTGATCACCGGCAGAGATGCTGCTCATAAGTGGATTCACGATACTTTTATCAACAAACTTAAGACCGCCAGTCAAGAAGACCTTGATATCATGAACCAATTGAAACCGCTTCTCAATGAAGGTCTGATCTACCACTGCGGACCTGTTGTTTCAGGTCTGGACTCAAAACAATATCATTTTATCGCCGCCGGACCGACCACCAGCATTCGTGAAGAGCCGTATCAAGCAGATGTGATTAAATTCCTGAATCTGAGGGGAGTGATTGGAAAAGGCGGTATGGGATCCAAAACGCTTAACGCCTGCCATGAAGCGCCGGCAGTGTATTTCCATGCGATTGGCGGCGCGGCGGCACTGATTGCCAAATCTGTTGTTGAAGTGGTTGGCGTTCATAAATTGGAATTTGGTGTTCCGGAAGCGATTTGGGTAATCAGAGTTAAAGACATGCCCGTAATAGTCACCTTGGATGCGCATAATGCCAGCCTTCATACAACCGTGCGAGACCATTCAAAAGCTGCACTCGAAAATCTGCTCCTCTAAGTATCAAAGGATGCCAACCCCTCCTTAAAAAGATAATGAAAAAAAAAATCCAAGTTTATAATATCGGTTTGAATAAATTTGATAGAAAAAAACTCAATAATAGGTGATTTGCATGCTCATCCCATTTAAATTGACTCCCAACTATAAAGAATATGTCTGGGGTGGAAAAAAACTGCGGCCGCAAGCCGACATCACCGCCGAAGCCTGGATTGTCTATGAGGAAGATATTGTCGCAGACGGCCCTTATATCGGAAAAACCCTTGCCAAAGTGGTTGAACTTGAAGGGATCGCACTATTGGGCTCAAAAGTTGTGACACAAACAGGCAGACGCTTCCCGCTACTAATCAAGCTATTGGATTGTGCAGACTGGCTTTCATTGCAGGTTCACCCTAACAACGAACAAGCCAAGAAACTGGCTGGCTCAACTCAGTTTGGTAAAACAGAAGCCTGGTATGTGATCGATGCCGATAAAGATGCTCAATTGATCAGCGGTCTTAAACCCAACGTCACCAGCCAGGACATTCATAATGCTGCCGGCAAAAAAGAAATCCTTGACCTGGTAGAACGCAGGTCAGTCAAAGCCGGTGATACCATCTTCATCGCGCCAGGCACCATTCACGCGCTTGGACCCGGGTTACTGATCTACGAGGTTCAGCAAAATTCTGACATCACCTACCGCGTCTATGATTGGGACCGTCCGATGAACGGGGGTAGAAAATTGCACGTTGCTGAATCGATTGAAGTTCTAAACCCTGATGAGAAGGGAACGGTTAAATCTTTTGATGAAAAAGTTTCTTCTTCTCCAATCAACACATTAACTTCCTGTAGTTATTTCTCGTTAACCATGCTGCAAGGTAATAAAAGTAATGTTAAGATCAATACCATGGGAGAATCTTTTGCGGTCATCACTTCAATAAACAGTAACATTATTATTAAAGGAAATGGTTTTACCTTCGACCTCAGTCTGCTTGAAACGCTGTTTATCCCTGCGGAATGTCCGCCTTTTGAAGTGATGTTTGAGGATGAGGGCAGAGCTTTGTTATCTCGTTGTTGATTTTTCGTGGTTTAAAGCCAAACTGGATTATTTACAAAAAAGATCCTCCATCTTTCATGGGGGATCTTTTTTGTATCCATTTCTTATTCCCAGGCAGAAACCGAAGGGGAATTTTTCCTTGATTTATCTTCTCGACCTGCAAGCCAGGCTAAAACTCCTCCAAGACCAAACAATACAAGATTCAAGATAAAAGGCAGAGACTTATTCATGGCTGATAAGTTGCCCGCAATCCAGCCAAAGGGAGTCGTGATGATGATTACGGCCACATACAAGATGGATTGAATGCGTGCACGTTCTTCTGCGTCAATGGTCAACACTATAAGTTGATCCACCAATGGATTCAAGGTCGCCAATGCACAGCCTTCAATTACGATACTGATTATGAGCAAGAAATATCCGTTGATAGGGGTTAAGATCAGCAGCAATTGGCTCAGCGCAAATCCCCAGAAACCGAGCACCATGGGTATTTTGTAATGATACTTCTTCAAACGAGGCGAGATCACAAAATAAAACACCAACATGATCACGGAATGCACAAAAGCAAAGATCGAAATATTGTAGACCGCTATTTTGATCTTTTCGGTCACAATCACCGACCAGAAAGTGCTATTGATCATCAGACAAATGCTCATGATCACCATAATACCGGCTGTATAGAGTGTTTTGGGGGTATGCAAAACCTGGTTAAATATCTGGCGATATCCTCCCATGCCTGAAAAGATGCTTTTTCGTTTCATCTCTTCCATGCGAATGAACCCCTGTTTGGTTTCACTAGTCAAGTGGTAAGTAATAAAGGCTTTTGCGGTAAAACAAATGGCAGCAAATATATACAAAATTCGCATGGTTGGGATTAAGGTTAATGATTTGATCAATAAACCTGCAATGGGAGCAAAAAATGCAGAAAGCAGCCCGGCGATGTATACCCACGAAAAGATGTCTATCAACTGATCCGGATCAGTATCTTCCACCGCCAGACACATCCATGAATTCTGCGGAATGCGGATAAAACTACTGAAAATGGCAGCGCCAAGAAAATACCAGAAATTTTGCGCCGCTGCAGAAATAATGGCTGGAATTACATATGAAACCAGGTCAAAGATTAAGGTTGCCTTGCGTCTGCCAAGCTTGTCAGTAATTGTGCCGCTGAATATTGCCAATATTAGCTGCACAGCCCAACTCACGCTTACGGTCAGCCCAATTTGAGCATCAGTGACACCAAGCGCCAGCATAAAAACGGATACATACGGTGCATACAAATTGACCGGTATGGCATTCAAAGGTTCAGGATACACGCAACCTCGCGCATTACCCTTGAAATTGACTAAGGAATGAAACAATGGATGAATTTTCATGATGGTATCCTAGTGCTTATTGAGAGCGCATGTAATCATCCCCCATCCAGCAAGCGGATGGGGGTTAATAATAAATATCCTATTGAATTTTGATGATTGTTTTAGATGCTTTGGCAGCCAACGTGATCTTAATCTCTTCCGCTTTTTCATTCCAGGTCCAGCCAGAAATGGCAGGGGACGCTGTTTGGTCTGTGCGTTTTGGCAAAACTACGCCGTCAACGAACACTGATTTTGGTTCCTTCCCCACAACTACCAAATGTAGTTCGATCGGGGATGGATCAATTGTTACTGTCAGTCCAGTTGTAAGCGCGTCAAATGCTACTTCCAAAGATACTGATTTTGAATCTGCCAACACAATTTGTTTTGTGTTCATTCCGATGCCAGGGTAGAGGATCAGGGTCAGATCATCCACCCGGTCGCATATGTTGCCCACGGGTGTGCAAAGTTCACCGGTATGATTCAGGTTTAGCGGCAAGATACTGCTCTGTTTCTGATAAACAGGAATGCGATCAACAGGTACGTTGACGACAAGTTCAACCGGACCTGACAAAATTTCGCCCGTCCAAAAGTCGCGCCAACTGCCTTCGGGTAAATAAACCGGCAAATTTTCGACACCTTCATGGGTCACTGGAGCAACAAGCAAATCTTCGCCAAAGAAATATTGACTGGCATATTTCGGACACATGACATCATTCGGATACACCAACCCCATGACCTTCATCAAAGGCAGCCCTGTCTCGCTGCATAATCGAGCCTGGTCTAACACATAAGGCAGCAAGTTCATGCGCAGGTTGGCAAATTTACGAAAAGTGGGAACCACCCGTGTATCGTCGGTCTGTTTTTGCATATTCCAGGGAGTGCGGTCACGGCTGGTGCGTTCGGTTCGATTTACATCCGAGTGGTATTGCATGATGGGGCAAAAAACTGAAAAAGCCGCCGCTCGCAGGTAGAGTTCACTGGTCGGAATTGGTCCGGCAAAGCCGGCAATATCCCAGCCGACAAAAGGCAGACCGCAAATACCAACATTGAGCAAGGCTTGCAGGGTTGCTCTAAAAGCCTCCCAGGTGGAGTTTTCATCCCCTGCCCAATGGCTTGGATAGTTTTGCGATCCGGTGTAGCCAGCCCGACTGAAAAGAACGAAATCATTGCCGCGCAGTTTCTGCATAAAACGATCATAGGCGGCTTCGTAATCCACCGGGTATTCGTTGATGCCATCTGTGCCGCGTTTTCCACTGAAGAAGCGGGTATCAGGGTCCCAGATATGCTCACCGCCATCAGATTTCCATCCATCCACACCAAGTTCTTCCACGAGATAGCTTCGTTTTGAGAACCACCACTCTGCGGCTTCAGGGTTGGTGAAATCAAGCACCAGGCTGTTTTGGAACCAGGGCATGTGTTTCTCAACACGGTGGGGAGTGCCATCCACTTTGGTCACCACATATCCCTTTTCAATGGCATAGGCTTGATCTGCCAGGTTTAAGGTGTCGTCAAAACTCTCGTGTTCACCCTGAAATTTTATTGCCGGGTTCTGCCACAACACCAGGCGCACATCATTTTGATGTAATTCATCCACCATGGATTTTAAGTCTGGCCAGCGGCTGTCGCTTGCAAAGGTGAAATCTGTGAGTTTGCAGGGTTCAGACGAGGGTTTGATTTTATATTGGGCGTCATTCCAGATATAGAAATTAATCTCGTCACTCCACGCTTCGATGACCAGCACACTGGCTGGAATCTGCAACTTTTGAGATTCATGCAATTGATTGAGCACTTCCTTCTGGCTGTTCCAGTCATTGCTGCTCATCCATAAGCCAAATACCCAGGCTGGCGGAACTTTGGGTTGGCCCGTTTGCAGCGTAAAAGCTTTGACATTTTCATAGGGCTGCTGATGAAGAAACCAAGTAATCTCAAGGTTTTCATCATCTTCAGCGCGGCCTTCAAGATACCAAGACTCAGGGTTGGCGGCTGCCAGGTCAAACTGAGCTTGACGCGAAGTCTTTAACCACATGCCATAACCGCGTGAAGACACAAAAAACGGAATGGGAATGTAAGTTCGTTTACCCTGGCTGGTGTACTGACCATAGACATAATTATCCAAATGGCTGCCGCGTTGATCCAGGGCATTGAAACGTTCACCGAAACCGTAAAAGGCTTCATCGCTTGGGCTTTCAATTTCCAGGTGATATTCAAGTACACTACCGGTTTGATCAACCAGCACTTGTAAAGGTGGTTTAATCTTAATCACCATTCCATCACCAGATCGTTTAATTTCAAAAATAAACGGATCTTCTTGCAATGTGATTTGAAAATCCTTCCAATTTGACACATAAGTGGATTCCATTTTTGCAATGGACCCAATCCTCTCTCGGCAGGTTGACAATTTAAATGCCAGTTTGCCTGCGAATTCGAGAGACATGGTCAAAACCAACTCCAAACCCTGACGCTGAGTGGCAAGGTGTAGTTCAAGTTGATTTTCAACTGCTTCTACTTCTACCAGTGAGGTAACGTTGACCCAGGTGTTTACATAAAAAGAATAATTTTCACCATGGTGAACCTGCTTATCACTCATCGCACAGAAATGGTAGTTGATTTCTTCGCCGCCACTAAAAGGTGAAAGCACAGCCTGCCATTGAGCCAAATTTTCTGACTTTGAGCTTAATGAGGCATCCACACGGTGGATCTCGGCGCTTCCTTTTTCGGTCCATTCACACCACAACGCATCAATTGGCGAGATTGATTCGGTTTCAATCTTCACTGTGACTGGTGCTCCACTGGAGGGATATCGCGGGGATCTTTCATTGGGAAGCGGAATATAGGGATGCATCTCTCCGTAAGGATCGTGCCGCATTTCAATGGCATTGGGAGTGTGTGAAGTGGTCATGGTTATAGTCCTTGGTTAATGGCATTGGTTAAAATGACATACATGGCGTGTGACCAGGTGAGTGGATTGGCGACAGGTCCCCATTTTTTGACCCAGGGAGCGTAATGTTCAGGGTGAAGTGCATGATCGCTGACCTGCTCAGCCAGCCACCCGTTTTCATCCGCCTGAGATTCAATCCATTGACAAATCGCCTGGGCTTTATCAAATTGCTTGATTGAAACATAATACCAGCCCAGCCAGGCTGTAAGCAGAATCCACTCACCGCCGCCGTAATAGACGTCTGCTTTATAACGATAGACCCCGCCGTCAATTCGGAACAAATCCTCTTCAATGGCTTTAATAGTCGCCAACATGATGGGATCATCAGGCAAGAACATCTGGTAAGGTATAGCTACTGCCATCAAACTCGCATCCACGCCGTCATTGCCGATCAAGTGCGATACAGAATTCACACTAGGCGGGCAAAAATATTTAACCAATCGACCGTTCTTAACCGCTGAATCCAGAATGAACTTGCGCACTTCCTTTGCCAATACATCTGCGGCTATATTTTTTATCTCAAGTTTGCCCGACCGGATCATCTCTCCGGCGGCATGAAAACCGGCAAATACAGTTGATAGTGAATAAGTGTGTAAATATTCAGGATGTTCCTCCCAACAGTCGTAGTTGGGAAGCTTCCAGGTTAATTCAAGATAACGCAGGGTGGTCTCTATGGGGTCCTTCAATTTTTGAAGGATGCCATAATCGCCTGAGCGTTTGACATGATCATTTAATGCCCACAGCCAGGTGCCGTAACCATCAATCTGAAAATTACCCCAGGTATTGTCGATGTATACTTCCTCGCCATCCAATGTAAAACGGGTATGCAGCAGATCATCCTTGCCCAATGGTAAGCCTGCAGACAGACGAAGTCTGGCTTCTTCCACCTTGTAGCTAAATCTTTGAATGGTCTGCCCCACCCAGTTAAAAAAAGCGGAGGCACTTTCATATTCACCGGCTGTATCCATGGCATGGGCGATGTAACTGCCATCTCTCAGCCAGCAATACTGATAAGTCGGGAAAAAAGGTGATGCAACATACGATCCCCATTCGCTTTGACTGGCAAGAATCGTTTGAATTGATTTTTTGTATAAACCTTGATCCATTAAACAGCACCTTTAACCTTTTAATCCCGTCATCTTGATGCTCTGTACAAAGTACTTCTGCAATAAGAAAAACAAGATAAGAATTGGAAGAACCGTGAGTACAGAACCTGCCATTTGTAAATCCCAACGAGTGGTATATTGACCCACCAGGTAAGACAACCCTACCGATAAGGTGCGTTTTTCGGGACTTGTGAGCATAACCAACGGCCAGAGGAAATCATTCCACACACCCTGGAATGTCATCACCGCAAGGGTGGCCAAAATGGCTTTGGAATTGGGAATCAATATTCGAAAATAAAACATGAGTGGATTGCAGCCATCGAGCTTGGCAGCGTCTTCAAGTTCGTAAGGAAAGGTTAGGAAGAATTGACGCATTAAGAAGATGCTGAATCCATCTGCAAGCTGCGGTAATATAACACCCAGGTGGGTATCGACCAGACTGAGGTAGCGCATGATGATGAAATTGGGAATGATCGTGATCTGACTGGAAATCATCATGGTCGCAAGCGTAAGAAAGAACAAAAAGTTCTTACCCGGGAATTTCATGCGTGCAAAACCATATCCGGCCATCGAACACAAGATGAGGCGGCCAATCGTAACTGCAGCCGTAATCTTGAAAGTGTTCAATCCGTATTGACCAAATTTGATCTTGGTCATCACCTCTGTATAGTTACTCCAGACAAAGGGCTGGGGCCACCAATTCGGCGGCCATGCAAATAATTGCTGCTGGTCTTTTAATGAAGTAGAAAGCATCCACAGAAAGGGGACAATCATGACCAATGCACCAATGGTCAACAATGCATAAACCAATATGCGGCCTATCGAAACCTTGCTTTTGGGTTTATATAAGGACTCAATCGCTGCGTTTTTCATCTTAATCCTCCCCATAAACCCATTTGCGGCGCATTTGCCACTGGATAATGGTCAATACCAGGAGAATTGCCATTAGGGCGAAAGAAATCGCGGCGGCATATCCCATTTTTGAATATTTGAATGCATTTTGCCAGACATAGAAACCAACAGTGCTGGTGGCGCGCGCCGGTCCGCCTTCGTGTTTCATAGACATGTTAAAGACCAGGTCAAATGCCTGAAGGGAACCTATAATGCCCATGACTGCGGTAAAGAAAATAGCCGGGGTGATCAAAGGCAGTGTGATGTTCTTGAAGATTCCGCGACTGTTGGCGCCATCCACTTTTGCAGCGTCGCGGAGTTCCTCAGGAACATCCTGCAATGCCGCCAGGAAAATTACGACATTAAAGCCAAGATTTTTCCAAACATCCACCAGTGTGATTGAAGTCAACGCGGTTTTTGTGTTTTGCAGCAAGTTCAAAGATTGGAATCCCAGGCTGGTAAGGAAGGTATTGAGAATTCCAAAATCTGAAAGCAGCCAAACCCAAATAGCACTGACCGCCACAGAAGCCGCCACCACGGGGATGTAGTATGCGGTGCGAAAGAATGCCAATCCTTTAATTTTTTGATTTAAGGCTAATGCCAAAGCTAACGATAAGAGAAGATTCAGGGGAACACTTAAAAAAGCATAATAGAAAGTGTTCGCAAAAACCTTACCGGTGGTTGGGTCCGTAAATAATTTGGCATAGTTGTCTAACTGCACAAAATCCGGTGCCGAAAGCAGAGACCAGTTTGTAAAAGAGATACCAAACCCGATAATCAACGGAATTAGTTTGAAAAGTACGATGATCAACAGGCTGGGTAAGACAAAGAAATAACCCCAGAAATACTTCCCCATACTCTTGCGAATTTTCTGAAAAAACGTTGGCGGGGACTCCAGTGGTCGGGTAATTTCCATAGCTTACTCCATTTCTAAAGATTTCGTCGGGGTTTGATAAAGGGCGGTTTGACCGCCCTTTATCAAAAAAGAGAAGGGAGAAACGTTAATTTGATTCGGCTAATATAGGATTAATTGTATCGCATGCATTCTGCATTGCTTCAGGAACTGTGATGTCTCCAAGTAAAGCGGAATCCAATTGAGCTGAAATGGCATCAGCAATTTCAGACCAGCGAGCGTGGGTTGGAACACTCTCAGCGAAAGCTGCTGAATCAAGGAAGACTGCTGCATTGGTGGGTTTCTTGCCTTCCATTGCTTTCAGGAAAGAACCTTCGGCAACAGCTTTGATCGGGGCAATTTCGAAACCAGAATCCTGGCGGATTTGATCACCTTCGGGGCCGGTGACAAATTTCAAGAATTCAAAGGCAGCATCTTGTTGTTCAGAGCTGGAGAGAACGGAATACGCGTTTCCAAACAGGAAGGTTGCTTTCTTGCCGGTAGGTCCGATGGGAAGAGTTGTGGCGTCCCAATCAAAATCTTTGATGACATCATTGAATTCAGTGATGGACCAGGGTCCGATGGGATACATGGCAATACGACCAGCTTCAAACATGTGCCAATCATCCTGGGCGGCCAAATCGTTGGCTGAAGGGGCAACTTTGTCAGTGAGGGTCAGGTCAACCATAGCCTGGAAACCGTCAATTGCAGCTTGATCGGTCAGTGTGCATTGGGTGGCGTCAGCGTTGAAGGGGGTGGCGCCGGTCATGAGCATGTAGTAAGGCCACCATAAGCGGGAGGTTCCAAAGGTGTCAATGGTGCCGTCACCGTTTGTATCCTGGGTGAGTTTCTTGTTGTATTCCATGAAGGTTGCCCAATCCATGGTGTCATCGGGGTAAGATAAACCGGCGGCATCAAAGAGGCTTTTGTTGTAGTAAAGGACAACGTTTGAATAGGAGGCGGGAAGGCCATATTGACCGCCATTATTCTGGAACATGTCGAGGGTGCTCTGATAGTATTGATTCAGATCGTAACCATCAGACTGGATCAATGGATTCAAGTCAGAGAGAGAACCAGCCGCCGCCATTTCCTGGAGCATGCCGAGGTCTAATGAAGCGACGTCAGGAGCAGTTCCGCCGGCAATCCAGGTCTTCAGAGAAGTGAAGTAATCTGCATAGGGCAGGAGTTGGAATTCAACGGTGATTTCAGGATGTGCAGCCTGGAAGGCTTCAACAACCTTTGTTTCAGCACCATCAACATTTTCACTGTAGGTTAAGAAACTGACAACCTTGATGGTTACAGGCTCAGCCACATCAGCTTCGGTTACAGCAGCTTCTGTGGCGTCAGAAACAACCGGTGCTTCAGTAGCAGCGGCGGGAGCGCAAGCTCCGAGCAGCATTGCCAAAACAATTACAACAGAGACGACAAAAAACGGTACACGCTGTTTCATTTCTACTCCTTTAAGATTGTTATCATTTACCTGCAAATGCAGGAGGATACATTACTTTATATACTGAACGAATTAACTTTTATTAAAAAAATTTATCTGTTTGGTATGGCTCTGCCCTCCTTCTGGATAGGAGAAATAAAGATCTCGGCAATCACCAGGCTGGCTGCGCCCAGTGCCCAAATATCATCACCCCAAGAGTTCACACGGATCTCGGTATCTTCAGCAAGACCAGGCATGACGCCTTCATTAAAAGTACTGCGTACAGCAGAGAAGAATACATCACCCATGCGGATACCTTCACCGCTGATAATGATCAATTTCGGATCAAACAAATTTACCAGGTTGGCGATTTGATGGCCAAGAAGTTGTCCTGCTTTTGTAAAGATCAAAGCGGCATTTTGATCGCCGGCCTTCATGCGCGCAATTAAGTCATCAAGGTCGCTAACATCCGCTGAAACTACCTGACGCGCTTCAGCAACCAGTGCCCGATCACTCAATAAAGTTTCAAGACAGCCCTGGCGGCCGCAATCGCATTTAGGTCCGTTTGGATCCACCATGATATGGCCCAATTCGCCGGCTCCACCACCCTTGCCACGGTAGATCTGTCCATTGATCACAATGCCCATGCCTATACCGCGCCCAAGTGTGATGACAATAAAATTATCTTCGGGTTTACCCGGTTCAAGCCATTTTTCACCTAAAGTCAGGGTATTGACATCATTATCAATATAGACAGGAACGCGCATGCGAGCTTCTAGAAGTTCACATAAATTTACGTTTTTCCAGCCAAAAATGGGGTTTTGTTTAACAATACCCTGGGCAAAATCAACCACACCAGCCAGGCCAATGCCAACTCCCATTAATTGTTTCTTTTTTATTCCGCCTTGCTGCACCAGGCGATTCACCAGTTTAACCAATGTCTCGACACTGGTGTTTACCTGTTTGTCAGGCAAAATAATGGCATCTTTTGCCAGGATGGATGCATTCAGATCAGTAATGGCTCCAACAGCTTTGCCTTCCATCAACTTGATTCCAATCACAAATCCGCCGCGCGGGTTCAATGCCAGCATGATCGGCGGCCTGCCGCCGGTGGAATCACCAGTAGCTTTTTCAAATACAAGACCTTCTTGAATAAGCTGCCCTGTGATAGTAGTAACTGTTGCCGGGCTTAATCCAGTCATATGCGCCAATGCCACACGCGAAACCTCCCCCTCTGTTTTAATCACATTGAGGAGGATGGATCGATTGATGGAGCGGATAAGGTCGCGGTTGCCGCGTGGTATTGGGTTCATAATATAATTACTTCGTTTAGTGAATGAATTATGTTTACATTATAGAACCTTTCCTAGAAAAGTCAATACCCTATCTGATGGAGAAATCAGAAAAATCCTCTCAACAATTATTCGCTCCCCCACTCTCTTCATCCAACGCCAGACAAGCTGACATTTGGTTTGTCTTAACTCTTCTGACCATTTAACTAAATAACATCAGGGTTTACTAACAGACCATCTCATTTTTTTATTCAATGATCGACTTTATATCAATTAGAAACGTGTTCGCTTTGATGTAAGATTATTTCTCTAAAATTGCTCAAAATTGGTGCTTGCATTTTAACTTACAGTGTTGTAATATTATGTAAGTCTAATTACAAAATACTAAAAAATGTAATTACAATAATCATTTCACTTTTTCCTGCCGATTCTTTTTCGAAGAAATGGAAAATTGGTGGGACTATTTATTCTTTAGCGACAGGAAAACTTCACAATGATAAAAGCAATTTTCTTTGATGCGGCTGGAATCCTCTACACAAGATCAGGTACCACGGAAGATTTCGCAATTAAATTAGTGAACGAAAAAGGTTTTTCATCTGATATATCGGGTGAGTTAATGGAAAAACAATTGGCTTTACGATCCCAGGCAAACGAAGGTAGTATCAGTCACGAAGTTTATTGGGACCAATGGCTTTCGATGCGCAGCGTTAATGATCCTGACCAGCGCAGAGAGCTCACAACAGAGATTGTGAATTATTCAAATGCCATTCAACCGATGCCCGGCGCTAAAGAAGCCTTAACCCAACTGAAAAAAAAGGGGTTCCCCATGGGTATTATCACAGACACAATGTACCCGCTTGAGTGGAAAATGCGCCGTCTCGAAAAAGCCGGCGTGGCAGAATTCATTGACATTGTCGCCTGTTCCACGGATCTAGGTGCCCACAAACCAGATCCATTGGTATACAGTTATGCCATTCAGCAAGCCCGGTTAACCCCGGCCGAAACTGCCTTTGTTGGCCACCTTGGCATAGAGCTCGAAGGCGCACGCAAAGCCGGAATGACAACCATTGCAATAAACCATGACGCAGGCGCAAAAGCTGATTATTTTTGTGATTCCCTCCTGGATTTGCCGGCACTACCAATATTTCAAAACAATTAAGTTATTTTTTCACTTTTAGTTGAACTGAAATGCCAACAAAAAATCCGAATTTAGTTTGCCTGGTGAACAGAGGTGTGCATGATTTCAGAAAAAGAAAATGACCTGGAATTCAACAAGTTAGTTGCCAAACATTACGATTTTTTTACTCACAGCGAAAAACGGATCGCGGAATTTATCAGTCAGAATCATGATGAAGTCGCTTTCATGTCAGCCGCAGAGGTGGCAAACAAATTAAACCTGAGCGAGCCTACCATGCTGCGTTTTGCAAAGAGGCTTGGGTTTGACAGTTACCCGGCCATGCGAATCATGCTGCAGACCAAGGTGAGAAACCTGGCAAACCATTCCGCACGCATTCGAAGCAGCCTGGATGACCTGCGAAACGCGGGGGATCTTTACGAGCAATTAGTCACATCTGAAATTGATTTCTTAACAGAATCGTTGCAGACGCTTGACCGCGACGCGATTAAACAGGCTACAGAACTTTTGCGAACACATGAACGGATCTATGTGTTTGGTCTCGGCCCATCCGTATCACTGGTTGATCAATTGGATATACGCCTTACACGCTCTCTCAAACACGTAATTCCGTTACGCACCTCCGGACGGGAATTGATCGAGCCATTACTTCTAATGACAGGCGACGATCTGGTGATCGCAATTGCATTTCACAGTGTTAATCCTCTGTTGGAACTCGTTTTGGATCGCGCAAATGAATTTAAGGTGCCGGTAATTTTAATCACTGATACATTAGGCGACCTGATTGGCAGCAAAGCAACAGTCACACTGGCTTCACGCCGTGGCCCCGTATCTGCCTTCCATTCCCTGACCATACCGATGACCATTATTAACACGCTTCTTCTGGCGTTAACTGCAGCCGATCAAGACAGGATCATGAACAACCTTGACCAGCTCGATCAGCTTCGTGAAAGTGTTAAACGTACAAGTAACAACACAAACTCAAGAAAAAAGAACTAGGAGACCAATCATGGCCGCCCACATTGATCTTGAAAAGAATAGTAAACAATTGTTAGTTGCTCGCGCAAGACGATTTGGACGTTGGATAGGCAGCCCACATGTCTTGCTCTCATTAATTATGTTGGCATTGCTGATCTACCTGATCATCATTCCGCTTTATCGCATGATGGCCACCACCCTTACCTTTCAAGAAAAAGACTTGATCAAGTTTCCCGATGCCACCACTGGCGCATTTACTTTTTATCATTGGATCAGAATGCTGTCATCAAAAATCAGCATGATTATGCTCTATGTTCCCTTGCAACACTCGCTGGTGGTTTCTGCTGGAGCCACAGCAATTGCCATGGCATTGGGCTGCCTGATGGCTTGGTTTGTTGTGCGCACGAACATGCCGGGAAGAAAAATTATTAATATTCTTGCCATTGTGCCCTATATGATGCCTTCATGGACCATATCCATGGCCTGGACGGTTATGTTCAAGAATCGAACCATTGGCGGCGCGCCCGGGATCGTGGAATACCTGTTAGGCATAAGCCCTCCAGATTGGTTCGCTTATGGTCCTGTGCCCATCATGTTCAGCAGCGGATTGCATTATTACACCTTTTTCTTCCTGTTCGTTTCTGCTGCATTAATGTCCATCGATTCAAACCTTGAAGAAGCCGGTGAAATGATGGGCGCGAACCGTTGGCGCATTTTAAGAAAGATTACCTTTCCATTGGTGCTGCCGGCACTCTTATCTGGATTTATCATGACTTTTTCAAGAGTGATGGGCACCTTCGGCGGCCCCAATATCCTCGGTGTTCCCGTACGCTACTACACACTTTCAACCATGATCCGTGCCGATATGAAGTTGGGCGACACAGCAGATGGGTTTGTATTAGCCCTCATGTTGATTGCGATAGCCATTATTACCGTGTATATCAATCAAAAAGCAATGGGCACCAAGAAAAGTTTTGAGACTATCGGCGGCAGGGGTCTGGTCATCAAGCAGATCAACCTGCGCAAGTGGCGCCCCTTTTTTACCGTCCTCATTATTGGCATTGAAATCATTATCGCTGTTGTTCCTGCTGCACTATTACTATGGAATACCTTCATGAAAACTTCGGGGGATTACAGTCTTGCCAATTTTTCATTGGTTCACTGGATCGGAAAAAGTGATTCGACAATCGATGATGGATTACCTGGTATTTTTAGAAATCCCGCAATTATAAAAGGCGCCATAAATTCAGTTAAATTGGCATTTTCGACTGCCTTCTTTTCTGCAATTTTAGGTGTGATCTTAGGGTACGCCATAGTCAAAGGCCGTGGAACGAAATTATCAAAAATTGTAGAACAATTAGCATTCATCCCCTATGTCATACCGGGCATTGCTTTTGGCGCCATATTTATCTCCATGTTCGCAAAGCCGGTTGGACCAATTCCGCCGCTGTATGGAACATTTGCACTGTTGGTGGTGGTGTCAGTTGCCAAGAACCTTCCCTTTTCGAGCCGGACAGGCGTAACTGCCATGATGCAGGTGGGGAGGGAACTTGAAGAGGCTGCAAAAGTGGCGGGTGCAAACGCCTGGACCCGTTTTACGCGCATCATCTTTCCACTTACCAGAAGCGGATTTGTTTCAGGATTCTTATTGTCTTTCATCACCACCATGCGTGAACTTTCCTTAATCATCCTGTTGGTCACGCCAGCCACCCAGGTCTTGGCGAGTATGACCATGCGCTACACCGAAAATGGCAGTGAACAAAAAGCTGACGCAGTCATTATCTTGCTGATCGCATTAATCCTCGGAGGCAACTGGTTAATCAGTCGATTCCGTAAAGGCAGTCTTGAAAAGGGCTTGGGATTATAAAAGGAGCACAAAAACATGGTCGACTATCGATGAAGATGCAACCAATCTTTATGAAAAAGCCAGGGTCTATTTAATTACTGCGGTTTAGTGAAAAATGTTGGATGCTTGAATTCATTTACTTGCCGTTGACAAGAAGGAGGTAATATCTGAAGAAACTTTACTAAGATCCTCTCACTTTTCATATCATTTCCTACATAAACTAAGGAGAAATAAATGAAAAAGCTTTTTTGGATAGTCTCACTCGTACTCGTGATCAGTTTTCTAGTCTCTTGCGCAAAACCTACCGCGGCACCAATCGCCGATGTCACTGAAGCGCCTGCAGCGACCGAAGCTCCGGCTGCCACCGAAGCACCTCTCAGCGCTGCTGAACAATGGGCTAAAGATAATGGTCTTGGCTCGTATCTTTCTGATACTGAAGACTGGGCTGCTATTGAAGCTGCAGCAAAAGAAGAAGGCTCGTTGGTCATCTACTCCAATTCTTCACGCATCCAAGATGCTGCCGCGGTATGGGCAACATTATATCCCGATATTGTTCTTGAAGCGAACGATATGGGCGGTGCAGAAGTGATCACCAAAGTTCGCGAAGAACAAAAAGCAGGCGCATTTACCGGAGATGTTTGGTACAGCGCTGGCGGGCCAGACCTGGAAGGTGAATTTGTTCCAAATCAATATCTTTGGAAGTACATCCCCGCCGAATTGCTTTCTGCAATCCCTGAAGAAAACCAAAATCCCGTTGTAACTGCCAGCACCGAGACCTTTGGTTGGGTGTACAACACCGAACTGAATGAAACCTGCCCCATCACCAACTGGTGGCAATTAACTGACCCCGAATGGAAGGGTAAAATCTTCATCAAGGATCCCATCAACAGCGCAGAAGATCTTGGCATGCTGATGAGCGCAATTTCTCATACCGATGAATTTGCCGCTGCGTACAAAGAACTCTATGGCACCGATATAGTTCTTGACGCCGATACTCCTGATGCCGGTTGGATGTGGCTTAAGAAATTTGCCCAGAATCAACCTGTTGGTGTTGCCGGTGGTGACGATGTATGGGGTGCAATGGCTATCCCAGGTTTAACAGACAATAATCTGGGTTGGCTTCCGTTGTCAAAATATCGCAAAGTTCTCGCTGGCGACGCAGTTTTCGCGCCGTGCGAAGGCTTGACACCTGTTGTTGGTGTACAAAAACATAACTATTTGGCCATCATCAACCAGGCTCCGCATCCAAATGCAGCCAAATTATTCCTGAAATTTGCTTTGAGCGCCGAGGGTTTTGAACCCTGGAACCAGGTCGGACAATATTCAGGCCGCAGCGACATTGCTCCAGTTGAAGATGCTGTTCCCTTCAAAGAATTGTCTGTTTACAACTTCGATAATTTGTTCGTTTTCCAAAACATCACTGATTATCACGACTTTTATGCCGTGAATCTGCTGACTCAATAGTTTCTTGTTTTCTCCTGAAAGGCACAAGAACGTGGATAAACTCTCCACGTTCTTGTGTTTTAAAGATCAAAGACAATTTCCTTATCCATGGATAACCATATATCCAGCCATGGCAATCAACAATATTGAAACAAAAATTTGAAATTTTCTGGCATCCAGTTTCTCTAAAATCCGTTTTGAAACCCAGGTTCCGAAGATCATTGCAATCCCCATCATTCCGGCTAAAATCCAGGTCTTGGGATCAATAGTCAGTATGCTTTGATAAACAACCGTCTTTACGCCATGCATGACCAGTGCAGTTGTCGCTTCACTGGCGATGTATGCCACCGGTGTCAATCCGAGGTTCAAGAAAATGAACGCCCCAAGCGGACCCGCGCTGCCAACCAAACCAGAAAGAAGCCCCACCACACCTCCCCCAACCACCATTAGTGTATTACTTGGCTTTAGTTTGATGATGCCACTTAACTTCAAAACTGTAAAAAACAAGATAGCTGCACCAATACAGCGGTTGACGATTGATTTGGGTAGTTCAGCAAACAACAGTGCGCCTGCCACGCATAAGGGTACAGCGCCAACGAGAAACAAACCGACTGGCTTCCACTTGATCTGTTTGAAACCAAAACCAACCCGTGAAAGGTTGCCAATTAACTGCACAAGCGTTAGCAGCGGCACCGCCTGCATTGTGCCAACCGTGCCGGCGAGCACAGGCAGCAGCAAAAGTGCTCCGCCAAAACCGGCAGCGCCAGAGAGGGCAGCCGCAAAAAATGCCGCAATGGATAACCACAAATATTGCAACGTCATATTATCTCCTCGACAGCGAGACTGAATTATCCCTTAATACTCAATAACCTGCTGTTGGCAGGTTATTGAGTGGAGGAAGAAAAAAGGTCTTTGAAGGAAACCTATAACCTAAACCTTGCCGTACTTGTTCCAATGAGCGCCGAAGATCAAATTCTCATCCGGCAAAACGGGTTGGATGGGCATGGAAACCCAGGTGGTATTGATGAAATGCTTCCAATGCACGTTTTCACTTGTGATATTGCCTCCCCAGGTGCCGCAGCCCAAGGTGAGCGCAAAAGGCAAGCCGTTGTCGTAATTACCGCTGTTGGCGTATGCCTGGGTTTGACGCACCATCATGCGGCTAACCTTGGCTTGAGTTGCCAACTGCATGATATGTTCCTGGTTGGTGGAATGAATGCCGCAGGAATGCCCATAACCACTGTAGCGGGTGATATCGGTGACCAATGCCACTGCCGCATCAAAATCGTCATACTTCCACAACGTCATCACCGGAGACAACTTTTCGCCTGAGAACATATCAGCACTGCCCACGGCTTCGCCGAGCACCATGAGAAATTTGATCTCAGGTGAGACCGCTATACCAGCCGCTTGTGCAATCTTCTGGGCATGCTGGCCAACCACCTTGGGGCTCAGATGCGTACCATCAGGCCACATGGCTTGTTTCAATTGAGCTTTTTCTTCAGCCGAACACAGGTGCCCGCCAAGTGCTTTCAGGTTGCTGAGCATTTGGTCAAATACAGCCGCCTGGATGACCACAGAATTCTCTGATGAACAGGAGGTGGCATTATCAAAGATTTTGCCAAGATGGATCTTGTTGGCGGCATCCGCGAGGTCAGCGGTTTCATCCACGATAACGACGGCATTTCCGGCGCCAACCCCATAAGCAGGTGTTCCGCTGGAATATGCCACCTTCACCATCGCAGAACCGCCTGTAGCCACCACCAGATCAACGTGTTTCATTAATTCCTGTGTCATTTCAACACTGGGGTTCGGCACATATTGGATTAGATCTTCAGGAGCACCTACCTGTTTCAAACCCTCGCGCATATAACCTGCAATTAATCCGCAGGTCACTTTCGCCTTGGGGTGCGGAGCAAAAATGACGGCGTTCCGTGTTTTCAACATGGGCAAGCCATTACAAGAAATAGTTGATGATGCATTCGTCACGGGAGTCAGTGCGCCAATTACACCAACAGGCTTGGCAATTTTGATCAACCCTTTTTCTTTGTTTTCTTCGATGATGCCGGTGGTTTTTAAACCTTGCAAATCGCGCAAAGTGCCCAAAGTCTTTTTTTGGTGCTTGGCAATCTTGTCGGCATAAACACCCATACCAGTTTCATCAATAGCAGAGCGTGCACAGGCTTCGGCATGCGATCTTTCGTATGCCGCCCAACCTGCCGCTGCCACCATTTCATCAACGCGTTCTTGAGACCAAAATTCCACTACACTTTGGGCAGCGCGTGCTTTTGCAACCAATTCCAGAATTTCATCAACCATTACTTACTCCTTATTGCTCTTATTCAATTTCAGATAACTTGACCGGCCGGTTTTCTTTTAATGATTTGTTTGCAGCCATGGCGATGACCACTGGTTTGCGGCCATCCAGTGCAGTGACAGGTGTCGGTTTATCGTCTCGAACGGCATCAATAAAGTCAGATAATTCTGCAATGAACGAATCCATGTATCTTTCGAGGAAGAAATATAGAGGCTTCTCAGAATATACGCCGTCTTCACTGCTGTACATGCTTGAATTGGCAGTGTTATTCGCGACAGCCACCATCCCCTTGGAACCGAATACTTCCACTCTTTGGTCATATCCGTATATGGCTTTGCGGCTGTTATCAATGGTACCGATGGCGCCATTGGCGAACTTGAGGGTGATTACAGCGGTGTCAATATCACCGGCTTCTCCGATGCCCGGATCAACCATGACGGCGCCGGCTGCAAAAACTTCAACCACCTCGCTGCCAGATAAATAACGCGCCATATCAAAATCGTGGATGGTCATGTCAAGGAACATGCCGCCTGAAACTTTTACATAAGATACAGGAGGGGGAGCCGGGTCGCGGCTCGTAATGCGCAGGATCTGCACCTCACCAACCTTGCCTTCATTGACCATCTGACGCACTTTTTTGAAATTGGGATCAAAGCGGCGGTTGAATCCAATCTGGCATTTGACACCAGCTTTTTTGACAGCAGCCAGTGCGGCGTCAATTTTCTCGAGGCTGTGATCAACCGGTTTTTCGCAGAAAATATGCTTTCCGGCTTCAGCCGCTTCGGTCATGAAACGGGCATGGGTATCTGTTGAGGAGCAAATCAGCACTGCTTCAATGGATTTATCTTCGAGAACCTTGCGGTAATCTTCATAATATGCAGAAACATGAAGTTTCTCGGCCAATTCTTTTGCGGCATCTACATTTGGGTCCGCAATGGCGACAACTTCGACCCCGGGGATGCGTGTGGCCAGGTTTCCGGCATGAATCTTACCAATACGGCCGGCACCGATTACACCTACTTTGATAACTCTAGGATTGCTCATTTTCTCTCCGTTTATAAACCAATGGATTTGATGAATTGACGATTGCGCAGCGCTGAATCAAAGGGTTTTCCCATTCCGGGGAGCACATCTTGTTCAACCACGATCCAACCTTCAAAACCTTGTTTCTCAAGTTCTGCTTTTACGGCCTTGAAATCTACTGCACCCTTGCCGAGTTCGCAGAAGACGCCTTTTTCAACCGATTTGAAGTAATCCCAACCATCGCTGCGCGATAGCTCGGCAATGGCAGGTTCACAATCTTTAAAATGCATGTGCCAGACACGCTTGGCATTCTTCTGTAAAAATGCCACCGGGTCGCCGCCCGCAAACTGGTAATGCCCGGTATCCAGGCAAATACCCACAAGAGAGGGATCGGTGAGTTCAAGCAATTTATCAATTTCGGCAGGTGTTTCTACGTATCCGCCGCAGTGGTGATGGAATACCAGGCGCATGCCGGTTTCTTTCTTCACTGTCTTGGCAATACGTTCAACACCCTTGGCAAAAGTCTTCCATTCGGCATCGCTCAATCCCATGGCAGGCGTGACTCGCCCGGCATTAAGCGTTCGCTCGGGGATGCTGCCATTATTGTCAGCCAGCACGATCACCGGTGAGGACCCTTCAACTGCGGATAACAAGCGGGCCACTTTGAGAGCAGCTTCTTCGCCTTTTGCATGGGTGGTTTCATCTTTGAGCGCCACTGGAACAAAAGCGCCCAGCATGGTCAAGGAACGTTTTTCCAGTTCTTTTTTGAGGACCTCTGGATCGGTGGGCATGAATCCCCAATCACCCAATTCGGTTCCTTCATAGCCGGTCTTCTGCATTTCATCCAGAACCACATCGAAAGTAGCGGGCTTTCCTTGCAGGTCAAACTCAAGTGCTCCCCAAGAGCATGGTGCATTTGCAATTTTGATCATTGTTCTCTCCCGAAATAGAATAAGTTATTTGATTTCGCTGGTCAGCACCGGACGTTGTTCATCCAGTGATAATGTGGCTGCTATGCCGGCCACGGTTGCCGCGCGGGCATCTGCGCCGGTGGGGCTCGGATCCGTATTATTGACAATACTCTTCACAAAGGCGCGGACTTCTTCAGCGTAGGCCAATCCAAAACGTTCCATGAAAAACGGAACCACGTCGTGGGTAACACCTTGCTTGTTGAGAATCAGCATGGGGGTTTGCTGCAAATAGCCAATCCATAGACTGCCTGCGGTGCCGAGCACCTCGGTGCGGATGTCATATCCATAGACGGCATTGCGGCTTGTATCAATATTGCCGACAGCTTCACTGGCAAAGCGCAGGTTGATAACCGCATTATCAATATCACCCACGCCCTTGAGCTCAGGAAATGCAAGGCAGGTGCCTTCAGTGTAAACACGGATAATCTCGCTGCCCATCAGCCAGCGCGCCAGATCAAAGTCATGAACACCCATATCAATCACCAGCCCGCCGCTGTTGACTCGTTTGGCAAACTCAAGATTTGGGCAACCCGGGTCACGACTAATCGCCTTGAACATTACCGGGGTGCCAATGGCGCCTTCAAGTATCTTTTGTTTGGCAGCCGCATAAGGCGGATCGAAACGGCGCATGAATCCCATTTGAAGTTTTACACCTGCTTGTTTGACTGCCAAAATGGCATCATCGCAGGGTTTCACTGCTTGAGAAATCGGTTTCTCGCTGAAGATATTCTTGCCGGCAGCAGCGGCCGCCATGATAACCTCGGCATGTGTGCCTGTGGGCGTGGTGATCACCACTACATCCACGTCTTTTGAATCCAGCAATTCACGGTAATCTTTATAAGCTTTTTTGATGCCAAAGCGATTGCTGACATCAGCGAGGGCTTGTTCACTTGGGTCGGCGACTGCCACCAGGTCTACCTCTGAGACAGTAAATGCCAGGGTATTGGCAAACACCTTCCCCATTCTTCCTGCACCGATCAATCCAATACGAATACTCATGTTTCATCTCCTCTGGTCAAGTGCGATGATTTATAGAAAGAATTTTTCTTTCTTTCGATTCTCTTCGTATGCTTTTCGTGCTTTTTTAACCGAAGGCATGGTGGATGTTTCTGCGATGGCTACATCCCACCAAGACTCGTACCCCGGCACCTTCTCTTCACGATCGGTATTGATCACTATGACAGTGGTAATCGTTTCAGCTTTTGCCTTTTTGAGTGCGTCTTTAAAGGAAGCAATGGAGTTGGGGGTGAAGACGACTGCCCCCAGGCTGGCTGCATTAGCTGCATAATCAATCACCAGGCGATCACCAACCAATTGATCCGTTTCAGGGTCACGATGATTAAGCCTTGTACCAAATCCGCTGCTGCCGATGGAACCTGAAAGCGATCCGATTGAGCCAAAACCGTGGTTATCCACCACGATGATAGTCAGTTTGACTCCTTCTTGAACGGCAGTGACGATTTCGGTTGGGTTCATCAGGTAAGTGCCGTCACCCACCCAGACAAAAACCTCACGGCTGGGATCAGCCATTTTGACGCCGATGCCGGCCGGGATTTCGTAGGCCATACAGGAATAGCCATACTCCATGTGGTAGGAGTTGGGCGTGTGGGTGCGCCACAGTTTGTGCAGGTCGCCGGGTTGGCTGCCAGCCGCTGAAAGGATCACATCTTTGGGTTTTGCGGCTTCCCAAATTGCACCGATGACTTCGCTCTGTGCAGGCACAGGCAGATGATTCAGGTTGAACAAGCGGTCTGTTTCTTTTTCCCATGCTTCTTTTAATAAGGCTATTTCACCGGTATACGACGCTTGTACCTTGAATGAATTCAGAGCCCTGGTCAATTCTTCAAGCGTCACCTTGGCATCGGCCGTGATGGGGATGCCGCTGTGTTTATAGGCATCCATTTCAAAAAGGTTGATGTTGATAAATTTCACATCCGGGTTTTGGAAGGCCGTCTTGGATGCCGTGGTGAAATCGGAATAACGTGTGCCAATGCCAATCACCAGGTCGGCATCATGCGCCATGCGGTTGGCAGCCAGGGTGCCGGTGGCGCCGACTGCCCCAAGGTTGCAGGTGTGGTTATATGCCAAGGAACCTTTTCCGGCTTGCGTTTCGCACACGGGGATGCCGGTTTGAAGTGCAAATTTATCAAGGGTCTTGCAGGCGTCACTAAACAAGACGCCGCCGCCAGCTACGATCAACGGCCGCTTGGCAGTCTTGATCATGGTGATGGCATCTTCCAGACGGCTGCGGTCAGCCATTGGGCGGTGAATACGCCAAACACGTTTGTTAAATAATTCTTCTGGGTAATCGTAAGCTTCAGCCTGCACATCCTGAGGCAAAGAGAGTGTCACTGCACCAGTATCCACGGGCGAAGTTAACACGCGCATGGCTTCAGGCAGGGAAGTAATCAGTTGGTCAGGCCGGCTGATACGGTCCCAATATCTCGAAACAGGCTTGAAACAGTCATTGACGCTGATATCCTGCGTGTTAGGAGATTCCAACTGCTGCAGCACTGGCGCCACGTTTCGGCGGGCAAAAATATCACCGGGCAGCAACAGCACAGGAAGGCGATTGATCGTGGCAAGTGCCGCACCAGTGAGCATATTGGTCGCACCTGGTCCGATGGAGGATGTGCAGGCAAAGGTCTGCATGCGGTTTTTCATTTTGGTAAATCCACTGGCAATGTGTACACCGGCCTGTTCATTTCGCACCATGATATAACGAAAATCGGGATTTTCCTGCAAAGCCTGCCCAATGCCGGCAACGTTGCCGTGGCCGAAAATGCCTAGCACTCCTGCAAAGAACGGGGTTTCTTTTCCATCTCGCTCGACGTATTGATTTTTCAAAAAGCGGATGAGGGCTTGCGCCATAGTTAATCGGATCGTGGTCATTTAATTCTCCTGGTTCTCTATGCAGGTTTTACGTCAGGGTTGGGCAGCATGATCTCACGAATCACACCTTGAACTTCATGGTAGGATGACATGAATCCGCGCAAGGTTCTCACGGTCGCACCGTAACTATCAAATTGCTCCCAGGTCATGCCATTGACTTCATAAGCCATGCGGAAATCGGGGATTTTGGCAAGCATTTCAGATAATATATTGGCATCCACGGGGTCTGACATGCGCTCTTTGACTTCAATATCGCTGGCATTAATTTTCAATTGCCATTCGTATGGAATGGTTAAAACGATATCGCCGCCGATCAATTCGGACCAATGACCCAAATGTCTGTAGGCTGCTGCTAAAAGACGGGTGCGGTATTTTCTTTCCTGGAACACAGCATAAGCATGTTTAATACAGGCGATCCCTGCCCAATCCAGGTAAGTTGGATCAATTTCAATGCCATCCCGTTTGCAGACTGCTTTCATCCAATCATCTGTACGTCCAACCATGATGGTGCAGACTGGAGCCATATCAGAGATGGGTTTTCCTTCGGCGACACGGCGATTTAAACCGCGCTCGACTGCATCGGCGACAGCAATAGCTTGCGGAACAGTGAAACACACAGTTGCATTGAGGGAGGCGCCGTGATAGGTTGCTTCTTCCACGGCATAAATGCCTGCTTTGGTAACTGGAACCTTAATTTGCATATTGGGAGCCAGGGTTTTAAAGTGAACGGCATGTTCGGTGATGGCTTGCGCATTGCGGTAGAAAGTCGGGTTTGTCTGGATGGAAAGGCGGCCTTTCTTGCCTTTTTCTTTATCAAAGGTAGGTTTCAACAATTCGGCACCTTTGACTGCCATCTCTTCAATTAGCTTCCAGGTGACTTCAGATTCTGACCAGGTGGGGTTTTCTCGAATCATTTCTTTAATGCGGTCTTCCCAAAGATGCATTTCTTTTTTGAGAACGTTCACCACGATGGTTGGATTGGTTGTTGCCCCAACTGCGCCATTTTCAATGGCATAAGTCAACTCTTCTATTGAACATGAATCATTCCAATAATCGGTTGGGGTCGTTGATACAGTTTGGTGAAGCTTGCTTTTATACTCGGCCATTTTATTCTCCTTGGATCACTTATTCATCTTGATCGATACTAAGGGAAGGCGTTTATCCATTTCCTTCCACGTCTCTTTGACCCATGTATAAGCAGGATCGTCGCTGCTGGCCAATGATTGGTCAGAGCCAGCCAGGATATTCAGGTAATAAACGTTGTAACCGGGTGCCGCCACAACGGGATGATAGCCCTCGGGCGAAAGGACTGCCTCGCTGTCACTCACCAATATCAGTTCATTCAACCGGCGGTCATCAGTGTAGATCCGCTGGTAGGCGTAGCCTTCAGGTTTATCAATTTTGTAGAAATAGATCTCTTCCAGATCCGCTTCAACCAGGTTGCCCTGATCATCGAACTTGCGTTCATCATGCTTATGCGGTGGATAAGAACTCCAGTTGCCAGAGGGCGTATAAACTTCCACCACCACCAGCCGGTCACACGGAAAGCCCGCCGGAAGCATCTTGTTGATCTGGCGAGAGGCATTATCTCCTCCGCGCAGTTCAACCGTCACATCCTCAGGGCTGACTAACACCGCCGGAAAATCTTTATCGGTTTTTGCCCATCCACAGGCGAAATCCAGCGATTCGCTGACTGCCTTTACTGTTAACGTAGTCTTACGGGGAAGGTAAAGCGCTGTCGGCATACCGTGAAAGACATCCTCGCGAGAACCGATTGACTCCCATTTCGCTGCTGAAGAAGTGACATCGCATTTGCCGCCAAGGATGGTAAGCGCCAATTCGAACTCAGTGGTATCAAATGACCAGGATTGACCTTTTTTTAGTTTGATTGCCGCAAAATGGAGGTGCTCCCACCTGGCACTTTCCGGGGTGATGGTTATATATAATGGATGAGAAAAATCCGGCTTGACAAGAAAGTTGGATGCAGTTGTTGTCATTAAAAACTCCTCTTTTGCACTTCGTTGGTCGAACCGCGGATCAATAAATGTCCGCGCATCATATGAGTTACCGGTACTGTGGTATTTGAGCTGTCTGGATTATCGATAATGCCCAATAACATTTGAGCCGCCTCTGCACCGATCATGCGCTTGGGTTGATCAAATGTCGTTAAAGGAGGGCATGTATATGCTGAATATGGGATGTTATCAAATCCGGCGATGGAAATTTCTTCTGGAACAGCAATCTTGTTGGTATTTAACACGCTTAGGGCACCGATAGCCATCAGGTCATTGAAACAAAAGACTGCAGTAGGTCTTGGTTCAGATTTCAACAATGCTTGCATGCCATGTACGCCATCTTCAATCTCGCTGGCGGGGCAATTAACAATGAACTTTTCATTCACTTGAAGTGATGCTCTTTGGATTTCGGCACGAAAACCCAACAAACGGTCTTCGTTGATGCGATCCGCACTGGCGTTGCCTAAAAATGCTATTTCTGTATGCCCAAGAGTGATGAGATGACGAGTGACATTGCGTGCGCCATCCACGTCATCATTAGCGATGGAACATTGATAATCTTCTGGTGATTGGTTATTGATGACCACTATCGGCATGCCGTATTTCTTTAAGAACTCGGCATGTTTCGAGCCAAAAGTGACCGAGCAAATGATCACTCCATCCACACGGTGTTCTGCAAATGCCTGCACAATATTCTTTTCGCTGTCAAATTCCAGGTGAGAAGAAGCAACAAACAAACTGTATCCGGTTTTTTGTAGAATTTCTTCAATCCCTTGAAGGATTTCTCCAAAATAGGGATTATCAATGCGGCTGACAATGACGCCGATTGCATGAGATTTATTGGTTTTCAATCCCCTGGCCGCGGCACTGGGAAGATATCCCATTTCTTTGGCGAGTTCACAAATCGTAAGCGTCGTTTTCTCGGGGATTGAACGGTTTCCGTTCAATGCACGAGATACTGTTGTATGTGAAACACCGGCTTTCTTGGCAATGTCTTTTATTGTGACTGGCATATGATTGTCCTTATATTTAACGCACACGTGTGCATTAAATATAACAAACAAGAATTTGAAAGTCAATACTGTTCAAACAATATGTGACTATTGTGACTTTATTGATAAGGATCCGAATAAACTTCGGATCCTTATCAGGGGTTCCGCGTTATTTCAAAATTGCCGGTTTCTTGCTGACAGCGATTGCCCACACGATGGCGGCAAGCAGTAGAGCCACAATCACCCAGCCGACCACGCCCAGGTTCTGGTAGCGGACGATCACAGGAGCAGCAATCAGGCTGACGAGATTTACCACCTTGATCATCGGGTTCAAGGCAGGTCCCGCAGCATCTTTTAGCGGATCGCCGACTGTATCACCCACCACGGCGGCTTTGTGGCGGTCAGAACCCTTGCCGGTGTTGGCAATTATGTCACGCGCCTGATCTTCAACAGATTTCTTGGCATTATCCCAGGCACCGCCGGCATTAGACATGAAGACCGCCAACAACTGTCCGCTCAAGATGACGCCGGCGAGAAAGCCGCCTAGCGCTTCAACCTGTAAAACCATGCCCACCACCAGCGGCATCAAAACAGCAATGGCAGCCAGAGGTAGCAGTTCTTTTTGAGCAGAGCCGGTCGAAATGGCAACCACTTCTGCATAATCTGGTTTCTTGGTGCCTTCCATGATGCCAGGGATTTTGAACTGGCGGCGAACTTCTTCAACAATCTTGGTGGCAGCCCGGCTGACAGCTTTGATATTCAAAGCGCTGAACAACCAGGGTAAAGCACCACCCAGTAAAAATCCGATGAACACCTTCGTGTCAGACACCCTGATCGATTCCAGGATTTCAATTTTCATACCGCTGGCAACAAGTCCTCTTTGGACGTTGCCCACATCCGTGATGAAGGATGAGAACAAGCTGACAGCAGCGATCACTGCAGACGCAATGGCGACACCCTTGGTGATGGCTTTGGTGGTATTGCCCACTGCATCAAGATCGGCCATGGTCTGGCGCGCTTTTAGGGTCACTTCATCCGTCTGACCGTGCCAGGCCATTTCTCCAATGCCATTGGCATTGTCTGAGATCGGACCAAATGAATCCATGGCCACGTTATTACCCGTTTGACTGAGCATACCGATACCCACCATGGCGATGCCGTAAAGCACGTAGATTGATTCAAACCCGGTATACAGCATCAAGGATGCAAAGAAAGCAACTGCGATCACCAGCAGTGCCCAGACACTTGATTCCATGCCAATAGCCAAACCGGAGAGGATGGTGGTGGCAGGCCCGGTTTTGGTGCTGTCTACAATTTCACGAACCGGTGCATATTTGGTTGACGTAAAGTAAGAAGTCAGGGGGTTGAAAGCAACCGCCAGCCCCACACCGATGGTGGTTAATACTGCCAGCTTCCAATCATGAGCGTACAAAATGGCAACCACGAAGGACCAAATAATGGTGTTAATGCTGGAGATCTCATATGACCTGAACATGGATTCTTCAGCATCGTGGGCGCGCAAGAATTTGATCGGAAATTTTTCCCAGATCGGTACGGCAAATGTCCCCAGGATTGAACTGATCACACCGATTCCACGGACGATTAACGGATAGACAATCCATTTCAAGTTTTGATCCGTGCTCCAAAGTGCCAGACCGAGGATCAAAGCGGAGACAATGGTCACTTCATAGCTCTCAAAGATATCAGCGGCCATGCCGGCGCAGTCACCCACGTTGTCGCCAACCAGGTCGGCAATTACGGCGGCGTTGCGGGGGTCGTCTTCTGGAATGTCTTTTTCAACCTTGCCAACAAGATCTGCGCCAACGTCTGCCGCTTTGGTGTAAATACCTCCACCAACGCGCATGAACAAGGCAAGCAAGGTGCCGCCAAAACCGAATCCCAGCAGGGCATCCGGGGAGGCTTTGCCGAAGATGATGAAAATGACAGTTCCGCCAAGCAGTCCTAACCCATCAGTGAGCATGCCGGTATAAGCACCTGCATAATAGGCAATTGAAAGTGCTTCGTTGAATTCGCGTCTGGCAGCAGATGCAGAGCGCACACTGGCCTGGATGGCCATGCGCATGCCCAATTGACCGACGATTAAAGAAAACGATGCTCCCAAAACAAATGCAATCGCGCGTCCAATTGCAATGATCAGTTGTGTATTAAATTTCTCCGGGGGAAATTCTACCAATGCTTCGGAGCTTGGGGGAACCACATAGACAGAGAGAAACAAAGCCACAAAGAGAATGCCAATAGCAGGCAGAATTGTTTTTAACTGTTTGGAGAGATAGCCCTCTGCCCCGACGCGGATGGCATCCCAGACCTCTTGCATCTTTTCGGTCCCCTTGTCTTTTTTGAGAACAGATTTCCTCAAAATCCAGGCATAAAACAGGCTGGCACAAGAAATCACCAAAACGGCGACGATGGCGATTTGCTCAAAATTACTCAGCCCATGCCTTAATCCAAGACCTAAAATATTCATTACTCCTCCTAAAGAAAATGTTTGAAGATGTTCCGATCATTTCTCCCAATCACTGATCTGGGCGATCAGGATATTGGGTAAAAACCATGCAAAAAAGTTCAGTCGAAAAAGAACGACTCAGCTCGAAGCTGATTCACATTGAAAAAACTACTTTTCCGACACATTACTTATGAATCTGAGATTACAAGGCATTCTTGTCAATCAATCCGGATTTAACGAGCAAAAATACACTTCGTATCTCCTACTCAGATACGAATTTTGGAGTTGCTATTTTTTTTCTTTCAGAACAAAAAAACGGGCAAACAGATGTTGCACACGTGTGCATCAACAATATAGCAAACAAAAAAAAGAAAGTCAATACCTTTTTGCAAGAATACTTGCATATTTCTGAAAAATGTTGTAATATCTACATTTGTAAGCACAAATTCACATTTTTTATTTTTGCAATTGAATTCGTCATTTATTCTCAGTGTTTTTCTTGACTGTCCATTCTACAGATCGAAAGGGAAATTCCATGAATCCTAATATCGAAGCCATTTTCCTGGATGTTGGCAACACGCTGCGCATCGTCTTGGAAGATCCTGAGTTTCAAGCAAGAGCCAAACAAGACTTGATGACATTAGTTGGCACAACCGAATCTGAAGAAGTTTTCTTTGCCGGTTTGGAAGAACGCTGGAAGACTTATCGTAAAGCATCAAAAAAATCATTGAAAGAATCCTCCGAAAAAGATCTTTGGTCGATTCACCTTCTACCGGGATACCCTGTTGAAAAAATTGCCCCCCTGGCCGGAAAACTCACCCGCCTTTGGAGAGATCACGACGGCATCCGCGTGCCACGTCACGATGTGAAGGCAACCATCCTTGAACTGCACAAACGCGGTTACAAGATCGGCATCATTGCCAACACTATTACTGAAACCGAAATCCCCGACTGGATTGAATCTGATGGATTAACTGGCATCTTCAACCCTGTCGTCCTCTCATCTAAAGTCGGCCTGCGCAAACCAGACCCTGAAATCTATTGGCTGGCATCCAGAGAAATTGGCGTTGAGCCGGTCAATTGCGCCTATGTAGGCGACAACCCCATCCGCGACGTCGAAGGCACCCAGGTCGCCGGTTATGGCATGATGATCGTTATTGACGAGCCAAAAACCCTCGAAAAAGAACCTCAATCCAGTGATTTTGTTATTGATTATCACATCACGGAAATTTCTCAACTGCTGGATATCTTTCCAGCCAGGAATTAATCAAAATGGATGCTGTCAATTCGGTAAATATCGCCAACATGAAAGCCATTTTTCTGGATGTGGGCAACACCCTGCGCATTCTTCTTAAAGAAGAGCCGCACCGGGCGGCTGCACGACTCGAAATTGCCAAACTCGTTGGCACCCAAGAAGATCCCGACAGTTTTGTTGCTGAACTGGACCGCCGTTATAAGATTTATCGCAAATGGGCTTTTGACAACATGCGTGAAGCCTCAGAAAAAGAACTGTGGACGCGCTGGCTTTTGCCCGATTATCCCGCTGAAACAATAGCGTCTTTGTCAGCGCCGCTCACTTTTCAGTTTCGACAATCCATGGGAAGACGCGTCGTTGCTGAAGGCGGGGCTGAAACCATCATCGAGCTCTATAAACGCGGTTATGTTTTGGGAATCATAAGCAACGTGATCACTGAACGTGAGATCCCCGAATGGCTGGAAGAAGACGGTCTGGCTAAGTACTTCAAATCCGTGATGCTTTCTTCCGTTTTTGGAATACGTAAACCTGATGCAGCCATCTATCTTGAAGCAGCAAACCGGGCTGAAGTTACCCCTGAAGAATGTGTATATGTAGGTGACAACTTTGCCCGTGATGTTGAAGGCACCCGCAATGCCGGTTTTGGCATGATCATCATCATGCCTGATAAAAAAGATAAAGAGATGGAGCTAACCCCGGAACAAACACCAGACATGGTGATTGAGCGCCTTACCGATCTCCTTTCTATTTTTCCGCCAATAGCTGCCTAGATTGTAAACAACGGAGTTTCAATGGTCTTACATCGGATTAAAAATAGCGGAAGTGTTCTGGCTGGTACCGTCAGAGAAATGTATTCTGAAGGACAGACAGACTATTCTTTTGAACCTGTTGTCTTGGTTGATAACCAGGGTAATGCCATTGGAGAAATCCAAGAGAACGATGCCGTCATCTTTTGCTGCCGCAGAGGCGAACGAGAAATTCAACTTACAGAAGCCTTCACCGAACCAAATTTCAATCAATTTGAGAAAATTCCTTTTAAAAACCTTCCGTTTGTCATTTTGACTTTATATCACGATAAATTTAAAGACCTGCCAGTTGCTTTTGCACCAGTCAAAATGCAAGAAACACTTGGTGAAGTGGTCAGCAAAGCAGGGTTGAACCAGGCTCGAATCTCTGAATCAGAAAAATTTGCCCATGTGACCTTCTTCTTAAATGGCGGTAACAATGCCCCTTACCCTGGTGAAATGGATATCCGTGTTCCTTCACCCAAAGGCATCTCTTATGACAAGGTGCCCGAGTTAAAACTGGATGAAGTTGCGGATAAGGTCATCGAGCGAATTGAACAAAAAGATCACCTGATTGTCACCAATTTTGCCAATGGAGACGTGATCGGCCACACCTCGAATCGCGAAGCAAAAATCAAATGCGCTGAGGTTGTCGATCGTAATCTGAGCAAAGTAGTTGAAGCTGCCAAAGATGCAGGGTATGTCATTCTCATCACGGCAGATCACGGCAATCTTGAAGAGCTATTTAATGAAGACGGCACCCCGAATGTCTCGCACACCACCAACCTTGTGGATTTCATTCTGCTTGATCCCGACACTACTTCACCGATTTCTTTGAAAAATGGAAAACTTGGTGATATCGCCCCGACAATTCTAAAAGCCATGGGGCTTAACCAACCTCCAACCATGACTGGCAGCAATCTAGCCCTTGATCATCACTTTGGGGAAAATCGTAAAGTCCTGTTGATCATTCTGGATGGATGGGGCATAGGAAAAAAAGATGAAACAAACCCCATCTATTTGGCCAAAACTCCCTATTGGGATCAATTATTAGCCACTCAAGCAAAAAGCACGCTTGAAGCCTCGGGTGAAGCCGTTGGTTTGAAAGCAGGAAAAGCCGGCAATTCAGAAGCCGGACACATGAATATCGGCGCCGGCCGCGTTGTTTTGCAGGATGATGTACGCTTGGATGCAGCCATGAAAGATGGCAGTTTCTATTCCAACCCAACCATTCTTCAAGCCATAGATCACGCCATTAATAATAAAAGCAAACTTCATCTCATCGGTTTGATGACCATCAAAAGTTCTCATGGTTCGATTGATTACCCATTGGCGGTTCTAAAAATGGCAAAAGAACGCGGACTTGAAGATGTATGCCTTCACATGATCTTTGACGGCAGAAGCACCGAGCCCGGCAGCGCCCCCTCCTTGCTTGAAATGATGGACGAAAAGGTCAATGAAATTGGCATTGGTCAAATTGTGTCGGGAATCGGGCGAGGCATCGCACTTGATCGTGATGGAAATTATTCAAAGACTCAGAAAGCCTACATCGCATTTGTTTTTGGTAAAGGCAGACCCAGTTTTATTAAATAATACGGTAATTACTGAGGACTTATGGATTTAGACTTCTTACGTCGAATGACCATACCGGCAAAAACCAAGATCGTCATGCTCATCCTTGACGGGCTTGGAGGATTGCCCATGCAGCCAGGCGGATTGACCGAATTGGAAACAGCCAATACCCCCAACCTTGATAAGCTTGCCTCTCTCTCAGCTCTTGGTTTGACTGTTCCTGCTGCCTATGGAATCACCCCCGGCAGCGGTCCAGGCCACCTGGGAATTTTCGGCTACGACCCCATTCAACATGAGATTGGCCGCGGCGCATTGGAAGCTTTAGGCGTTGATTTCGATCTCCGCCCAGACGATATCGCGGCAAGAGGAAATTTCTGCCTGCTGGATGATAAAGGTGTACTCGTAGATCGACGTGCAGGTAGATTGGCAACCATTGAAGCCAAGAAAATTGCTGCAATTCTCAATACGATTAAGATGGATGGTGTTGAATTTTTCGTGGAACCGGTAAAAGAACACCGTTTTGCCTTCGTGATCAGAGGTGCTGGTTTGGGCGCCAATGTCAGCGAAACGGACCCACAAAAAAACGGCGTCAAACCTCTGTTAACTCAAGGGATGGATGATGCTTCAATCCGTACGGCTGAAATCGTTAATCAATTTATCAACAAAGCTACAAATGCCCTTGCCGGTGAAAAACATGCCAACGGCATCTTGTTACGCGGTTTCGACAAGTTACCAGTCATCCCAACTTATCAAGAAATCTTTAAACTTAACCCGGCAGCCATTGCAGTAAATGGAATGTATAAGGGCGTCTCACGCCTGATTGGCATGGAAATTATTCAATTTCAAGGCACATCAATCGAAGATGAATTTGCTGCTCTAGAACAAAACTGGCAGAACTTCGATTTCTTCTATATACACGTCAAACAAACGGATACTGCCGGCGAAGACGGCGATTTCGACCGCAAGGTAAAAGTGATTGAAGAAGTAGATGCTTTGATTCCGAGGTTGACAGCCTTGAATCCTGATGTGGTCATTGTCAGCGGAGATCATTCCTCACCTGCGGCGTTGAAGTTTCATTCGTGGCATCCAGTGCCCACCCTGTTGTTCTCAAATTATGTGCGACCTGATGGAATTTCAAGTTTTGGAGAACGAAATTGCTTAAAAGGCAGCCTGGGTATTCTACCAGCCAAAGAAGTAATGCCAATTGCCCTGGCGAATGCATTTCGACTTGCCAAATACGGCGCTTAAAGGTATTTGTTAAATCAAAAACCTGATCGGAGAAAATATGACTTCTGAAGAGACAATGCCTAAATTGGATTTCAACCAACAAGTCAGCAATTATTTTGACACCCTGACAAAGAGTGAAAAACAAATCGCTAATTTCTTGCGAAATAATCAAAACGATGCGGCTTTCCTTTCTGCCAGTGAAATCGCAGAAGATTTAGATATTAGCGAAGCGACGGTAGTTCGGTTTGCACGCACTTTAGGATACCCCTCCTATCCTGCACTTCGCGCATCGTTTCAAGCTGCGTTCAAAACCAGGTTGACGCACTCGTCAAGAATCCTTTCACGGTTAAAAGAAGTACCTGAAAAAGGTGATATTTTTGAACGCCTGACCATGATGGAAATTGATTATCTTACCCAGGCATTAGAGTCAGTCGATCGGCAACAGTTCGATCAAGCGGTCAAAATAACCATGGAAAACAACCGATTCTTTGTTTTCGGAACCGGTCCTTCGATCACGCTCGTCGATCTAATGCAAATCAGGTTGAGCCGTTTTGGCAAGGCGGTGATCCCACTTAAAAGCTCAGGTCGTGAAGTACTTGATTCACTCCTCACACTTTCGCCTGAAGACGTTCTGTTTGTAATTTGTTTCTACAATCTTAACCCCACCTTGAAACTCGTGCTGGATTATGCTCGCGAAATTGGCTGCAAAATAATTCTGATCACTGACACCTTAGACACGCTCATTGGTGATAAAGCTGGGGTTGTGCTTTCTGCAAAGCGCGGTCCCGTTTCTGAATTTCATTCCATGGTTGTGCCAATGACCATTATCAATGCGTTGTTGCTGTCTGTGGCTGATCAACAACCAGAAACGATTTTGCCCGCATTGGATAAATTGGATTCTTTACGAGAACGTTTGAAAATATTTAATGCCGAGGAACTCTGAGTTACAAAACTTTGTTTAGGAGGATTTTCAAGATAAAAGGTAGTTAGAAAAGGATTGTTTTTCTGTAAGTCATTTTGTTGAACGTGATCCGAAGCTGGTAATTTGCTTTGAATAGGAGAAAATGAATGGCTGCTAGTACGTTCGACCATCAAACAAAAGCAGAGAAGTTCCTGGCCTATCTGCGAAGATTTTCAAGGTGGATCTCAAGACCACAAGTAATTTTGTCGCTCATCATGCTTGTCGTGATGTTCTACATGGTGATCATTCCGCTTTACAGAATGGTAGTCACAACCATCACAGTTTCAGATAGTGATTTGCGTGTCCTTAAAGATGCAAATATCGGAGACATCACCTGGTATCACTGGCTGAGGATGCTTACCAGCAAAATCGCCGTGATCATGACATATGAGCCTCTGTTGCACTCGCTCACCATTTCGTTAGGTGCCACTTTGCTTTCGTTGGCAATTGGCGGATTAATGGCCTGGTTGGTGGTGCGCACTGATGTTCCTGGAAAAGGCATCATTAACACATTGGCCACTGTCCCTTACATTATGCCTTCATGGACAATCGCCATGGCATGGAAGGTGTTGTTTAAAAATGCCAAATCGGGAGGTACACCGGGTTTGCTGGAGTTTATAACCAACCAGCCCACCCCTGATTGGCTGGCTTACGGTCCTGTGCCGATCATCATTAGCAGCGCCCTGCACTATTACACTTTCTTCTTCCTGTTTGTGGCGGCAGCTTTGCTTTCTATTGACAGTTCACTCGAAGAAGCAGGTGAGTTGTCAGGTGCGGGCCGATGGCGGATCATGCGCAAGATCACCTTTCCATTGGTTGTGCCGGCGATTGCATCCGGTTTTATCATGACCTTCTCAAAAACCATGGGCACCTTCGGTGGACCGAATGTGTTGGGTGTTCCAGTGCAATACTATACCCTTTCGACCATGTTGAGATCCAACACAGGTATAGGCAATTATGGCGACGGATTTGTTTTGGCCATCGTGTTGATTCTTTTTGCCATGGTCACCGTCATGATCAACCAAAAACTTGTGGGCACGCGAAAAAGTTATGAAACCATTGGCGGCCGCGGATTTATGGCCCAAAAAATGAAACTTCGTAACTTCAAGGGATTATTCACTGCGATCATAGTTGTTTTTCAATTCATCATTGCAGTGCTTCCGCTTACCCTATTGATCTGGAGTACTTTCATGCTGCGTACGGGTGATTACAGTATGAGTAATTTCACCCTTGCGCATTGGATTGGAAAAGGTGATATTTCGATAAACAGCGGTGAGCCAGGAGTTCTTCTAAACCCAAGAATCTACCTGGGGGCATGGAACTCCATAAAACTTTCCTTGTTTACCGCTTTGTTCACTGCCTTCTTTGGAATCATCCTCGGATATGCCATTGTCAAAGGCAGGGGAACACGTCTATCGAAATTTGTTGAACAACTGGCGTTCATCCCATATGTGATTCCAGGTATTGCATTTGGTGCGGTCTATATTTCGATGTTTACCAAACCGGTTGGTCCAATCCCCGCTCTTTATGGCACATTCGCCCTTTTGGTGGTTGTTTCAGTTGCCAAACATATCCCTTACTCTTCGCGCAGTGGTGTTTCAGCCATGCTGCAAGTGAGTAAGGAACTTGAAGAAGCGGCTGCGATCGCCGGCGCTTCTCCATGGCAGCGCTTCAAAAGGATCATCTTTCCATTGACCAGCACAGGTTTTGTCTCTGGATTCTTGATGACCTTCATCACCACGATGAGAGAGTTATCCCTGATTATCTTGCTGGTTACACCTACAACGGCTGTATTGGCAAGTATGACCATGCGTTATATCGAAAATGGAAATGAACAGCAGGCAAACGCTGTCATTATCGTTTTGATCGTTTTGGTCTTGATCGGCAACTTCATTATTAGCCGCTTCAAAGGCGGAAGCCTGAAAAAAGGCTTGGGAATGTAAGGAGAGAACTTCATGGAAACCACAATCACAGTTAAAAACCTCACCAAAAAATTTGGCAACGTCGTTGCGGTCAACAATGTCAGCGTGACTGTTGAGCCTGGCACCTTTTTGACCTTACTCGGCCCCTCTGGCTGCGGAAAAACCACCCTTCTGCGCTGTATCTCAGGGCTCGAAGACCCCGATGAGGGCGAGATCTATATCGGCGATAAACTGGTTTATTCCCACGTCAAAGGTATTTCCCTGGCGCCGGGTAAGCGTGATCTGGGTCTTGTATTTCAGAATTATGCCTTATGGCCACATATGAATGTATACAAAAACCTGGCATTTGCTTTAGAAATCCAAAAACTCTCCAAAGTAGAGATGGACCGGAGAATTAAAGAATCTCTCTCTGAAGTTCAGATGTCTGGTTATGAAGACCGCTACCCGCGTGAAATGAGCGGCGGACAGCAGCAGCGTATTGCACTGGCCCGTATGTTGGCATATCGACCGCATGTCTTTCTGATGGATGAACCGCTTTCCAACCTGGATGCACGTTTGAGAATGGATATGCGCACTGAACTCAAGCGTCTGCACCATGTATCAGGCGCGACCACAGTCTATGTGACTCATGACCAGGTTGAAGCAATGACCATGTCTACCAACATCGCCATCATGAAAGAAGGGGTCATCCAGCAAATGGATACGCCAGACAAGGTTTACCACTTCCCTGCCACCTTGTTTGTCGCTGATTTCATTGGCAACCCTAAAGTCAATCTCATGCCGGGGTGGGTTTCTGGCAAAGATACAGTTGACATTGGCAAATTTAACATCCCTGTAAAAACCCTGGATCAGACCGGTGATGTCGTTGTAGGCATTCGCCCTGAAGATATCAGTATTACAGCAAACCAGGAAGATGGCGCCATTGAATTCCAGGCCTATTCAGTTTTACCCTCTGGCGCTGAAACCACCATCATTGCGCGTAAAGGTGATACCGAATTAACCGTCAGAGAAATGGGCGTTTCAAAAATCAAAATGGACCAAAAAATCTGGTTGAAGTTCCATAAAGATGACATCAACCTCTATGATAAAGCCAGTGGAAAACTGGTCAACGGTTAATTTTGCAGGTTTTTTTACTCTATTAATAATTATTCAGAGAACAGTACAAGGAGGAACCCAACCAAACAAAAAAGCCAGCTTAGGATTATCGGGTAACGAAGTGTGTTTGATTCTTATTCTACAAGGAGAAGATAATGAAACCGTTCGTGAAGATTGTAACAATTATTGTTTTGATTTGCTTCCTGGCCGCATGTGCAAAAGCACCTGCCGCAACAGAAGCACCTGCTGTAGATAGCCCTGCAGCCACCGAAGCAGCCGCCGATGCTCCTCTCAGCGCTGCTGAACAATGGGCAAAAGACAATGAAGTCGGCCCCTACCAGACAGACACCCAAGATTGGGCCGCAATTGAAGAAGCAGCCAAAGCTGAAGGAACCCTTTTGGTCTATGCCAACAGTTCCAAGGTTGAAAAAGCCGCTGAAGCATTCATGGAAGCCTACCCCGGAATCGCCGTGCAGGCCTTCGACCTCGGTGGAGATGATGTCTTACAAAAAACCATTGAAGAACAAAAAGCCGGTGCATTCACTGGTGATGTCTGGTTCAGCAGTGGTGGTGCAGAACTCGTCGGCAACGTCTTACCCAAACAATATGTATGGCGTTTTGTCCCCGACAGTGTCGCAGGTCTGATTTCAGATGAATACACCCAGCCTTTGTTAATGGCACGCTTGGGTACCAGCATTTTCGCATACAACTCTGAGTTAAACGAAACCTGCCCCATCACCAATATCTGGGAACTTACCCAACCAGAATGGAAAGGCAAATTCTTCATCGAAGATCCTTTGAATGATGCCTCAACCTTGAGCAAATTGCTCACCATCGCTGCTCACGCTGATGAAGTAGAAGCTGCTTATGTTGACCTCTATGGATCCGCTCCTGAGCTGGATGCAGACACACCCGATGCTGGTTGGTTATGGCTCAAACGTTTCGCTCAGAATGGCCCCATCCCTCAACCCGGTGGTGATGAAGTCGACTCAGCCTTCGCAACCCCAGGCATGACCGACAGCTATATGGCCTTGACCTCCTACTCCAATATGGCTGATGTCATGGATGGCGTCTTGGCATTCGAACCCTGTTGGGGCGTCCAACCTGCTCTTGGTGTTCAAAGCCAGAGTTACTTGGGCATCCTCAACCAGGCTCCCCACGTCAATGCTGCAAAACTGTGGGTTAAATTCGTTGTCGGAGCAGATGGCCGCGATCCTTGGGCTAAATTCGGCACCTATTTCACTGATTCCACATATGAAGTTCCTGAAGGTCAGAAACCTTTAGATGAAATGATGACCATGACCTGGTTCATCGATGAGCAATACGCTTACGATAACATGATTCAGGCTCGTGACTTCTATCTGTTGAACCTCGGAAAATAATTTTCAAGATCGATTAGTCAATCTTTGGGCACGGATGCTTTTCCGGTCCGTGCCCAACCATTCCACAACTGAAATTAATTTATTGGTGCTGAAATAGCACGGCCAATAATCACTGGAGTAGTAATTCTCATGAAACTTAAAACAGTCTTCTTCGATATGGGCGGTACAATCCAGAGTTTTTGGACAAATCGCGAACTCAAAGTAAAAAGTATTCCACAATTTCGTGATACTTTTCTACGGGCAAACATCAACTTAGAACTTACTGACGAGGCTTTGACTGACCTGGTTTCACGTGGAATTTCGTCATATCACAAATGGAATCGCGCATCACTGATTGAATTAAAACCTTTCGAAGTTTGGAAAAGATTTGTACTGAGAGATTATCAATTCCCTGATGATTCACTTGCTTCAATCGCTGAAGACCTGACATATTTATATGAAACAACCTTTTATTATCGAGAAATGCGGCCAGAAATGCCAGAGGTTCTGGCAGCTATTAAATCCATGGGACTTTCCATGGGCATCATCAGCAATTGTCAGAGCCAACGCCAGGTTCCTGATAACCTTACACAATACGGCATTATTGATTATTTCGATCCAATCGTTCTTACATCCCAATTTGGACTTCGCAAACCAGATCCATCTATTTTTTATCATGCCGCCCGGTTGGCAAAAGTTCCCACAGGAAGCTGCGTCTACGTAGGTGATAAGATCAACCGCGACATCCTGGGTTCATACCGTGCGGGTTTCAGACTTTCAGTAAAAATCTCACATATCTTCGATGATGGAGACCCTGATGAAGGGGCTACTCCAGACGCCGAGATTGATAATATGATGCAATTGATTCCACTGCTCGAAAAAGAAATGGAACAAGACAAAATATTTGCAAAAGTTGAGATGACTCGAAAAATTAAAGCAGTCTTCTTCGATGCTGGAGATATTTTGTATTATCGCCCTCAAAAACACCTCAATTTTAAGAATTTTCTTAAAGGTAAAATTTTCAATCCAGAACCTGAATTGGATCAAAAAGCAAAAAAGGTTCGAGAACTTGCCTTCCAGGGTAAAGTAGATCGCCAAGATTACTATCGTCAAACAGTTGAACTTTACGGCTTTACCGATGAAAAACTGATTCAGGATGGTGTTGCTGCGCTTGACCTGGATGATGATACTGTCGCTATTTTTGACGGTGTACCTGAAACAATAAAAGCGTTAAAAGATCAGGGCTACCTGCTGGGCATCATCACCGACACCGCACTTCCCTATACAATCAAACTCAAATGGTTTGAAAAAGAAGGGTTTGGTCACATATGGGATATCATTATCAGTTCCAAAGACTTGGGCGTACGCAAGCCTGCATCCATATTATATGAAGAAGCACTCATACAGGCTGGACTCAACCCGGAAGAAACTGTATTTGTTGGGCATAAATCTACAGAACTTGAAGGAGCCCGCAAGGTTGGGTTCAAAACCATCGCCTACAATTACGAAAAATCAGCGGTTGCAGATAAATATATTGAAAATTTTCCAGAATTATTAACTTTATTGTCTGGGGAGTTTGGACAGGCAAAACAATAATGAAACAGACAATCAATGCCATTCTATTTGATGTCGGCGGTACTCTTCGTTTTACTGAGAGAGTTGACGGCCGAGAAATAATAATTTTAGAAGAAATACGCTCATTCCTGGGCTACGAGGGCACGGTCGATTCTCTCAAAACCAGGCTCACACGCGGTGAAAAGGATTACCGTAAATGGGCTAAAAAATCTTTAGTCGAATTAACTGAACAGGAATTATGGGTCAGGTTTATGTATCCTGATCAATCCAGGCTCGAATTTATTCGTGAAAATGCCATAAAGCTAAATCAGCTTTGGCGCAACTCAAAAGGCAAGAAGAAATTGCTGCCAAATGCGGTAGAAACGATAAAGACACTAGCCGAACGCGGATATAAATTATGCATCATCAGCAACACCACCTCATCTGTTGAAGTGCCTGCTTTGCTCGAAGAAAATGGGATCAACCACCTCTTTTCTTCGGTCATCCTGTCTGCAGTTTACGGCAGACGTAAACCCCACCCTTCATTATTTCTGGATGCCACCAGAGCACTTGGTGTTCGCCCTGAAGAGTGTGCTTACATCGGTGACCGCCCTTCACGTGATGTGGTTGGCGCCCGAGAAGCCGGTTTTTCGAAGGTGGTTATCATCCAGGCAGCCGGATTGAAGCATGAGAAAAAAGAAAACGTGCCCATGAATCCCGACCATTTAATCAGCCGTTTGCCCGAGCTGTTGGATATTTTCCCTGATCACAAAGACCTCCCCCAGGTTGAGGTAAAAGCCTTGCAGCCAGAATTTCTTTACGATGCGGCGCTCTCAACCATGTGGAATGTGGGTCAAAAAATGCCTTTTGGCGAAACATTTGCAGTTGGTCGGCAATTGGGATTCGCAAGGCTTGAATTGAACCATGCCATTTCTCCGGCCATGCTTGAAGAAATCGATTTCAACCATTTCCGCGCAGGCAACGTCCATGATCCCTGCCCGGCATATTTCAGCATGAATGAACTCAAGAAAAAAGATTGGTTGATTTCATCTCTTGATGAAACAAACCGCAAGAAAGGTGTGGATGTTACCCTGCGTACGATTGACCTTGCAGTAAAACTTGGAGCCAGTTCTGTCATTCTACACCCAGGCCAGGTCAATGGCGATCGATCCATGGATAAACGTTTGCGCGCCATGTATGACCAAGGATTATTTGGTTCACAGGAATACGAAGAACTTACGAATGCCATGGTGGCAGACCGCAAAAGTAAAGTAAGTCCGCATCTTGAAGCAGTTAAAAGAAGTCTGCATGAGATCATTGAATATGCCAAATCAGTCAAAATGAGCATCGGCCTTGAAAACAGGTACAGATATTACGATATCCCTCTAATCGATGAAATGGGTTTGCTTTTGGATTTATGTGATGAGCCTTGGTATGGTTTTCAATATGACATGGGGCATGCCCAAACCTTATCCGCGTTAGGGCTTGAAGACCATGAAGAATGGTTAAAACGGTATGGAAAACGCATTGTTGCCATTCACATGCACGATGTAAAAGGCATCACTGATCATCAGACACCCGGTCATGGCGATATAGATTTTGAAATGGTAGCGAAGTACATCCCTGAGTATGCCTATCGCACTCTTGAAGTAGGTCCACAGGCTACCCAACAAGAACTGATCGATGGCACTGAATTATTGGTGACGATGGGAATTGTGAAGAAACTTTAATCGACATACAATCTAATTATTAGAAATAATCGAAAGAAGATATTAATATGAAAGCCCAAACAAAAGCCATCTTTTTTGATATCGGCGGAACACTCGTTATGAAGAAAAAGAATAAACAAAGAGAAATCTCAAATATCCATGCCATGATGGCGCTTCTCGGCGAGAAGTGCGATGTCAATGAATTTGTTGGCGCGCTTGAGAAGGAAGAAAAGAACTACAAAACCTGGAGCAAACAAACACTCTCTGAATATTCCATTGAAGACAGATGGATAAGATTTCTTGGAAAGCGCTATTCAGAAACTCTTATCAAAGCGAACGCCGACAAACTGCAATTGTTATGGGGCACCTCCAAGAGCAGCAAGATGATCTACCCGGATGCTGTAACTACACTGACTGAGCTTGCCAAACGCGGATATAAATTGGGCACCATTAGTCACACCTCTCCGCGTTTTCTTGAAGGTACAGGCGTTCTTGAATTGCTCTCAACAGTGATTTATGCTTCAAAATTTGGCAGAAGAAAACCGCATCCCTCTCTTTTCCTCGCCGCGGCGCGTGAATGCCAGGTAAGCCCCGAGGAATGTTTATATGTAGGCGACCGTCCTTCGAGAGATGTTATCGGTTCTCGTGAAGCAGGCATCGGAAAAGTAGTCACTATTAACGGGAAAGATCAAACCCAGGAATCTGAAATAGTGCCCATGCAGCCTGATTACACGATTTCAAGTTTGTCAGAGTTGTTGAATATCCTGCCACCCCGAAATTCCACTACTGAAAAAGAAGACAAGAGGTCATTCTTTCTATATGATGCCGCCCTTTCAACCATGTGGGGAATCAAAGAAAACGTGCCCATCTCGACCCTTTTTCAACAAGGGCGTGATATGGGTTTTGCCAGATTTGAACTCAACCACAATGTATCACAAGAAGCATTTGATGAATTTAATCAGAACCAATTTCATGTGGGTTCTCTTCACGATCCCTGCCCGGCCATTATCTCCACCAAGGAACTTGATAAAAGAGACTGGTTGATTTCATCACTGGATGAATCGCTCAGGATCAAGGGTGTGGATGTGATCAAACGGACTATTGAGCAGGCCATTGCCCTGTGTTCCTCTCTGGTGGTCATCCACCCCGGGCGTGTGGTTGGTGATCATTCTCTGGATAAACAAATTCGCACGCTTTACCGCAATGGTGAAAAAGGCAGCATTGTCTATGATGACTTGCGCATTCGATTGATTAATGATCGCCTTGAAAGAGGTAAACCTCACCTTGATTCGCTGCTAAAAAGTGTTTCCGAGTTGGTGACGTTTAGCTCAGACAGCGGCGTCATGTTGGGTCTTGAAAATCGTCTGCATTATTACGAAATGCCTATTTTTGAAGAACTGCAATCTTTGTTATCTGCATTTAAACAGAGCTGGGTGGGATGGCAATTTGATATTGGTCACCTGCAAATCCACGCCGAGCTAGGGCTGGCCAATTTCGATGAGTGGCTCAACCATTTTGGAGACCGCATCGTGGGGGTTCATTTGCATGACGTGCAGGGCATTGTTGATCACCTTTCACCAGGCTGCGGAGATGTTGACTTTTCAAAAATCGCGAAATTTCTTCCCGAGTTCTCATATCGAACTTTGGAAGTTGATTCGAAATTAACCAAAGAAGAAATCCGGTCTGGAATGGAAACCCTGGTGGTCACAGGGTGTGTTTCCAGAATATAAAATTTAAAGGAGAAAAAAAATGCTTAAGATTTTTAAAAAAAGACGAAATATATTTATTCACCTTATTCATGAGCAAGCAAAACTGACTCTTGAGGGCGTTGACATACTCAAAGAATATTTGACAACACCTGACACCAAACTTGCTGATCAACTAAGAGAAAAAGAAAAAGAAGCTGATGAAGCAAGAAGAATTCTAATTTCTGAACTCAACAAAACCTTTATTACTCCATTTGATCGTGAAGACATATTTGCACTTTCACGTGCAGTTGACGACATTCTTGATTATGCCTATAGCACGATTACAGAAATTGTCATCCTTAAAGTGGAACCAACTCCGTTTATGGTGCGCATATGTTCACTCTTGAAAGATGCAACTTTTGAAATCTTAAATGCAGTAGACCGCCTTCAAGATCATCCCGCTGTTACCCTTGAGCATGCCCAACGCTGCAAAGCCTATGAAAATAAAATTGAAGATGTTTATCGCGAAGCACTGGCAGATATGTTTACCGAAACTGATGATGCAAAACAATTGGTAAAAATGTTAAAACTACGCGAAGTCTATCGTCACTTAAGCAATGCGGCAGACCGGGGCGACGAAGCAGCCAACGTTCTCGCGGATATTGTGGTTAAGACCACTTAAAGGATAGTCAATGGAACCGCTGTTAATTGTATTGATTATTTTTGCGCTAGCTTTTGATTTCTTAAATGGAGTCCACGATTCGAGTAATGTGGTTGCAACCATGATCTCATCACGGGCAATTCATCCAAGGATTGCCCTATATATGACAGCTGCAGCTAACTTTGTAGGTCCATTTATTTTTGGGGTAGCAGTTGCAAAAACGATTGGTCATGATATCGTTGCGGCAGAATCCATCAATATGAGTGTTCTTATTGCAGCCTGCGCGGCAGCTATTTTTTGGAATGTACTTACATGGATTCTTGGAATTCCGAGCAGTTCTTCGCATGCTTTAATTGGGGGTTTGATCGGTGCGGTTGTTATGGCAGCAGGATTCCGTGTGATTATCTGGAGTGGTGTGGTCAAGGTATTAATTGCACTATTCGCTTCACCTATCGTCGGTTTTATCGCAGGCATAATCATCGCAAATCTCGTATTCCTGTTTTCATGGAAATCTTCTCCAAAAATCAATGGCGTTTTCAAAAAACTTCAAATTATCACCTCCATTGGTCTTGCACTCAGCCACGGCACGAATGACGCTCAAAAAACCATGGGGATTATTACCTTGGGATTGGTGATCACTGGTTTTCAGTCCAGTTTTGAAGTGCCTTTTTGGGTAATTTTAATATGTGCCAGTGCAATCGGTGTTGGAACAGCATTAGGTGGTTGGCAACTTATAAAAACACTTGGTTCGAAGTTTTACAAGATACGTCCAGTTCATGGGTTCGCAGCTCAAGCCTCCTCCGCAATTGTGATCATTACAGCATCTCTATTGGGTGGACCAGTGAGCACAACCCAGGTTGTCAGTACGGCAATCATGGGTGTTGGGGCTGCGGAACGTATGAGCAAAGTCCGTTGGGGAGTGGCTGGAGATATCGCGTCAGCCTGGTTATTAACCATTCCTTCCACAGCTCTCATAGGGGCCGGAAGTTATTGGATCATAGAAACTGGAATACCCACAATAATCAAGCTTTTTTAACCGCAAATCAGTACCAAAACTAAAAAAACAAGTAGAAAAACTACTTTAGGAACATGTGATGCCTATTTTGTTAATAGTTTTAATTGCCTTGGCGATCATTTTTGATTTCCTTAATGGCGTTCATGACTCAAGTAATATTGTCGCAACAATGATTTCTTCTCGTGCGATCCAACCGCGTATGGCCTTGGCTATGACAGCTATTGCTGAGTTTTGTGGCCCATTTATTTTTGGTGTAGCAGTTGCCAACACGATTGGCCATGAAATTGTGGCGTCTGACAACCTTAATATGATCGTAATTATTNNAGCAATATGATCGTAATTATTGCAGCTTTGGTTAGTGCAATTTTATGGAATGTAATGACCTGGCTGCTTGGAATTCCCAGTAGTTCATCACACGCATTAATTGGCGGCATCATCGGAGCTGTTGCCATTGGTGCTGGTTTTCAAGAAATTCATCTCGCTGGTGTTTTAAAAGTTGTTCTGACGCTTTTCATTTCACCCATCCTTGGGTTTGTGGTAGGGATAATTTTCGCAAATATTATTTATGCCGCATCATGGAAAGCCTCACCCAAAATCAATGGCGTGTTCAAAAAACTGCAAGTAGTAACTTCATTAGGTCTGGCCCTTAGCCATGGCACCAATGATGCTCAAAAAACGATGGGTATCATCACCCTGGGGTTGGTTATCTCAGGAGTTCAAAAGACCTTTTCGGTTCCTTTTTGGGTCGTTCTGGTTTGTGCCCTGACAATCGCCCTGGGAACCTCTGTTGGCGGATGGCAGTTGATCCGCACGCTTGGCTCAAAATTTTACAAAATTCGACCAGTGCATGGATTTGCATCTCAGGCAACATCCGCCGCTGTTATCTTGACCGCTTCTTTACTGGGCGGTCCGGTGAGTACAACCCAGGTGGTCAGTACCGCCATCATGGGTGTGGGTGCCGCAGAACGTATGAGTAAAGTACGTTGGGGTGTGGCAGGTGAAATTGCTTCTGCCTGGTTATTTACCATCCCCTCTACAGCGTTATTGGCAGCAGGAATCTATTGGCTTATTGAAGTTGGTGTTCCGGCCATCATTAAACTATTCTAGGAAGGTGCTGGATGACAAATCCAAAGAAATATGATGTTGCTTTTTGTGGCAATTACACCAAAGATACTATTATTACCCCTGACGGTACCAAACATGTAGACGGAGGTGGTATGAATTATGCCGCCCACGCCTCAAAAAAACTGGGGGCTAACCCGGTAGTCGTCACACGGCTAAACAAAGAAGATGAACGGGTGGTTAAAGCCTTTGAAGATGCGGGGATCGATTGTATTGCAACATTTACCCCTTCTTCAACGCTGATGACTCTGGAGTATAAGACAAGAGACGTAGATCAACGTAACCTCTCTGTCAAAGGCACAGCAGGCACCATCTCACCTTCACAGTTGGATGAAATTGATCCAAAAGTTATCGTCACCAACTCCAGTCTGCGTGGTGAGGTTGAACTTGAATTTTTCCAGAAAATGCGTGAACGCAAAGGTGTGCTGCTTTCTGCCGATGTGCAAGGATTCATCAGAGTATTGCGCGGTGAATCTCTTGTTTATGAACCCTGGACCGAGATGGAACCAGTCTTGAAACACCTCGATATTTTAAAAAGCGATGCAGTCGAGGCAGAATACCTGACCGGTGAAAAAGATATTGAAAAAGCCGCCCGTTTCTTCGCCAACATGGGACCCAAAGAGATCATCCTTACCCACAGCGAAGGTGTTCTCATTCACTCTGATGGTAATGATTACCACTACGCTTTTCATGCCGAATCCATGGCAGGGAGAAGCGGACGCGGCGATACTTGTGTGGGCACTTATGTCACCAAACGCTTGACCCTGCCCCCCAAGGAAGCCGGAAAATGGGCCGCCGCAGTGACAAGCCTCAAAGTTGAAAAACTGGGTGTATTCGACAGACCTGTAATGCTGGTAGAAGCCTTCATTCAAAAATACTATCGGGATTAAACCAGGCTGATTCATTGTGAAACTTGTAGATAAGTTGGAAACCGCACGCAAAGAATATTCAGATCAATGGGATAAAGTTCTCAAAGATTGGAATTCCTTAAAATTAACAGATGCAGCCTGGCTGACGTATGCCGCCAATTACCTATTGTTTACTGGCGGCACACGTTGGGCGATAGACCCTTTATCAATGTCTACGCGCATCAAGGGCATTCAGAAACCAGATTTTGCCAATGATCTCAAAAATCTCGAATTTGTCGTACTTTCTCATGCACACAATGATCATCTTGATCTGACATTGATTGATGCCATCGCTCACCTTCCCATTAAGTGGATTATTCCGCAGCACATGCTTGAGAAGGTCATTGAAAAGACTTGCATTGATAAACAGAATATCATCGTGCCTGAAAATGGAAAGAGCCTAACCCTCGGCAGTGTAACCCTGACACCTTTTGACAGTTTGCATTTCCACGCCCGGGGCGGCATCGAAGAAACCGGATACCAGGTTGAATTCAATAACAAGCGCTGGCTGTTTCCGGGAGACATCCGAAATTACGACTCTTCCAAGCTCCCATATTTTGAAAAACTGGATGGCATCTTTGCTCATCTTTGGTTGGGTAAAGGGCATGCAAAAGACAAACGCCCCCCCTGTCTGGAGGATTTCGTAAAGTTTTATGCAGCCCTTTCACCTGCCAGGCTTGTCATCACTCACCTCGATGAATTTGGCCGGGCTGAAGATGAATTATGGGATGACAAACATTACATGTTGGTTTCAAAAGAGATCCATGCGGCGGCGCCATCCATCTCGGTAAAAATGGCGAAAATGGGCATGAAAGTGGTGCTTTAATTCTGTTCAACACAAAATAGTGAAATTATGAGGCGCAGCAATGAATAATCAACAATTTCTAGATAACCCTGACCTTTTTTGCGAAAAACTTCAACACAAGATGAGATTGATCACCCAGGTCGTTAATCGTATGGAACCTTATGAGTTTCGCTATTCCTTGAACAACATTTCACCTGAAGAAGATAAGTGGTCGTCTGTGGCTCTTGAGGCAATCGAGGAAATAGAAAAAAAGATTAATTTACCTAGCTTCTTCGACGCCGTCCAGATCAAGCCACAAGTGGATGGGAAAATTGTTCTGGATCCAACCATCGTCAAAATCACCCAAATGCTTTTTGTCGGGTTGGTTACCGAAGAATTTTCTCCTGAATGGGTCAATGCTCATTTCTATTTTGATCCCCGCAGTTTTAACTTTTTTGTCCGTTCGGTATATCTGACCCCCGAAATTATCACCCACCTGGGTGGAACACCCTTCCGCCAATATGAACAAAAACAAAAAGTGCTGGATGTATTGCACGAAGTAGGTTATCTTGATTTTAGAAATGCCAACCAGGAAGTGGATCACGGCTTTATTGAAATTGTGCTCAAACTAATTGCCCAAAAAGGTGTTCCCATCATTCTGGCGATTGCAGGTCCAACGGCTGCCGGTAAAACTGAAATCGTGGACCAATTGCGCGAGAGGTTCGACCAAAACCATCAAAATGTCGCCACCATTGAACTGGATAATTTTTTGACCGATCGCGATAGCCGTGAAGAAAAAGGTATCGGCTCGTTTGGTAAAGCTGCCCTGCATTTTGAACTTTTTCAGGCTTGCGTCAAAGATTTACTACAAGGCAAAAAAGTTATTACTCCTCGTTATGATTTCATAGACGGAACATCCAGCCATGACCTGTCAGGCAATCTAAAAGAAGGCCGTAAACCAGTCGAAATTGATCCGGCGGATATCATCTTTCTTGAAGGCAACTCGCCTTTCTTGCTGCCTGAAATAGCCCCCCTGATTGGCATCAAAGTGGTTTATATCACCGATGACAGTGTGCGCCTCAAACGCAAATGGCGCCGTGATATTGACTACCGCAAAAAATACGATCCGTTCTATCTGCGCAACCGCTATTTTCGAGAACAAGCACCCATGGCGGTCAAGAATTACCAACCCCAGCTCAAAACCTGCGACATCTTCGTGGATACCACCGGTGCTGCCATCTGGGTCACCCCCGAAACTGTAATTTCCTTAGCAAAGTAGATTAATTGGAGTTGAAATTATAAAAAATAGACGGACCACAATCCGTCTATTTTTTGAACTTCTTTTCGTGTCTTTAGTGTGTTTCGTGGTAAATGGTTCTAAGTACTACGCCCAGAACATCTCACCGGCACTCTCCACCGTCACCACTTCCTTGAGGGCATCCAATCCCTTTTTTACACCTTCATCAAATGACATCATGCCGTCTTCGTGTTCGAGTGAAATGGCGTGATCATACCCCACCATTCTCAGCGCGGAAACGATGTCCTTCCAGACCTTGAGATCGTGTCCGTAGCCTATGCTCCTGAAAGTCCACGAGCGGTGCGGTATGTCGGTGTAGGGTTTGTGGTCGTTGCAGCCATTAATCGCTACGTTATAAGGGTCAACATAGCAATCCTTGCCGTGA
>DQHW01000037.1:2339-2508 GCA_003524305.1 Anaerolineaceae bacterium | reverse complement strand
GGCTTTGATAGCATCGCTGATCTGCGTGAGAATGAATTGCGTTGTGCTGCTGAAACATTGGGTCTTACACAGGTACACATGCTCGACTACCGCGATTCTGGCATGCCAGGGTCGATCGACAATCTCCACCCAAGAGCGTTGGCGGCCGCACCGCTTGATAAGGTAGCCG
>DQHW01000037.1:189-2294 GCA_003524305.1 Anaerolineaceae bacterium | reverse complement strand
TCATGCGGTTGTTTGGCAAGGATCCGACCAAGTTTGGCAATAACGGAGATATCAACCTTGTACCCATCGCCGAGGCGAATTTTCCGATCAATGCAAAGGTGGATTACCGGAGTGTGCTCGTAAAACGAGACAAGGCTTCTGCCTGTCATGCCAGCCAGGGCGGCGNNGGGGCGTATAGCCATACGCCCCTACAAATAATTATAACCGTATGACGTTACCGCAGAACTCGCAGGTGATGGTATCCATGCCGCGCAGCACAGGTTTGGTGATTGCACCTCCGCAATTGGGGCACTGGGTGGGAGCAGTTTTGGCTTTCTCGACAGCTGCCATATCCAATGCGATGGCACGGTCGGCATCAATTTCTTTGGTCTTAACGCGGTTTATCAATTTTTGCCATTCCGCGCTGTCTTGTCCATCAAGGTGAAGCGAAACTTCGCGGCTGAAAGAACCAGTGGCTAAAACCAATTCAATCCAGTCTTCGTTCTTGAACAAGCCTTGTTTGGTGGCTTTGACTGATTCAATGGAGACTACTGGTGTTTCAAACTGAAGTTTTTGCACCAATTCACGTTCGGTGGTGACGAAAAGCACTTTCTTGGTGGCAATTTCTTCTTTTTGTTCAAAAATGAAGCGTTGGTCAGTAAGGAATAAAACACCCTCAGGATCATCTTTTTTCTCTTTGCCGTCCCTTGCCCATACAGCCTTGACAGCCATCACCGCACTTTCACCTGGAAGAAAACCAAAGCTGGCAGCATCGCTGTTATCAAGGGTATATTCGACCAGGTCGAGTTGTTTATCCAGTTTTTCTACTTCAGCTTTAAGATCATCGTATAGATTTCGCAGCATGCTTTCAGATGCATTGATCCTGGTTTCGTAATTATCCAGTTCATTCTGCGCCATTTTGACCAATGAAGCGGAACCCATGTTCACCTGAAGGGCGGCAACCCTGGTTTCAAGCGGACGCAGCCCCAAACGAAGGTTGTTTGATTCGATGGTGGTCTGGTTTTGGATCAAACCCTTCTTGGCAACCCATTGTTTTTTATATTCTATGCCCAATTGTTCTGAGATTTTATTAAAGGCATATTTGCGGTCGCGAATCTTGGTGATGCGTAAACCCATGTTGGCGATATTTGTATCCAGGGCAGAAACTTCATCAATGATGGTCGAAAGCCTGCAATCACTGATTAATTTAGATAGATTACTTCTTGCCGAATTGATCTCCTGACGGATTTCTTCAATTGGGTTTACCGCGTCTGCTGCCATCTTTATATTCTCCTGTTGATAATTTTTACTATTCTATTTTTCTATTAAAATGTTTGATTTTCATATTATCGCCGATTTTGCGATAAATTTACTAATTATCGACAGTTAAAGTTTTATTTCTTTCTTTTTGGATTCTATTTCGAGCAATTCGCCTGTGGTTACAAAGATGGTGCGTTCGCAAATGTTACTGACCCGATCAGCCATGCGTTCAAGGTTGTGTGCAACCCACATCAATAAATTGGCGTGGTCAATGATCTGTGGTTTTTCTATCATCAGATTTACAATCTGGCGTTGAACTTTGTTGTAGATCTCATCCACTTTATCATCTTCTGGGGGAATTGATTTAGCTGTGACAGCATCTTCAATAATGAATGCACCCAAGGCTCTGTGTAACATATTTAATGCCATATTCGCCATTTGCTCAATTTCTTTGATCGGAATCGGGATATCAACGTCTCCCAAATTCACAACCACTTTAGCGATACCCTTGGCATAATCACCCATGCGTTCAATTTCTGCNNGCTGCCAGCAAACGCAAGTCGTGAGCAAGAGGCTGCTGCGTGGCGATTAAAATCAGAACCGAGTTTTCAATGGCGTAGCGCTTTTCGTTGATCTTTCGATCTGCATTGTAAACTTCAACCGCCAATTTTTTGTCTCGTTTTTTGAGCGATTCAATGGATTGCATGGTGGCTTGTTCGACGAGGCTGCCCATCACGAGCATCTCATCTTGTATTTGATGAATATGAAGCATCAAGTTTTCTCTTGACATAATGTCCTCTTAAGTCGAATTAGCCGAATCTTCCAGAAATATAATCTTCTGTTGATTTATGGGTTGGATTGGTAAA
>DQHW01000037.1:0-169 GCA_003524305.1 Anaerolineaceae bacterium | reverse complement strand
GCTGTCCACCTGAAAGCGAAAGGGCAGGTTTCTGCAACTGATCCTTGACTTCGTCCCATAAAGCGGATTTGATCAGGCATTCTTCCACCAGGTCATTCTGGCTGCCCTTGAGACCATTAATTTTTGCCCCCCAGGCGATGTTGTCATAAATGGATTTTGGAAAGGGATT
>DQHW01000016.1 GCA_003524305.1 Anaerolineaceae bacterium | reverse complement strand
AGCCACGGCAGCACCCGCTTCTCCCGCGCCTCGGTCAGCCGGCCGCATATCCGGTGCGCGAACGCGATCGGCATCGGCATCAACTCCTTCGTCTCGGTGCAGGCGAACCCGAACATCATCCCCTGGTCGCCGGCGCCGATCTCGTTGAGCTCCTGCTCGGTCACTTCGCCGCCCTTAACCTCGTATGATTTATCCACACCGAGGGCAATATCCGCGGATTGGCTAGCAATGGCGCTCATCACGGCGCAAGTATTGCCGTCAAAACCTTTTTCACTGCTGTCGTAGCCGATGCCTTTGACCACCTTGCGTACAAGGTCATCAAAATTGACGAAGGCGTTGGTGGTAATTTCACCAAGCACCATGACGAAGCCGGTTTTGGTGGCCGTTTCGCAAGCCACACGGCTGCGGGGATCCTGCGCGAGGCAGGCGTCCAACACGGCGTCTGAGACCTGGTCGCAGAGTTTATCGGGGTGACCTTCGGTAACAGACTCGGATGTGAATTTGTAGCTGGGTGAATCCATGAAAGTGCTTGAAGCCATAGAGTTAGTCTCCTTTAAAAATAGATTGCCCCTATCGGAGAAAACACGAGGGGCAACGTTCTTGCGGCTGCCCTCCTATCTTCCAGATTGTTCTGTCGGAATTAGCACCATGAACCACTTTCGTGATTCTGGTTGCCGAGGCTTCGTCGGGCCGATCCCTCCGCCTCTCTGGATAGAAGTGCCGTTTTGGGGCTATTTAATTGTAGAGTGAGTTTATCATGTTTGAAAGTCCGTGTCAAATTACGAAGGTCACATTGTGCAAGGTGACTGGTCATGGATGGCAGAAATCCGGTATCCAAAACTGCACAAATTGATCCGGTAAAGGGATGAAGGATGTCATTGTATTTTTAGGTGGACTTTATTTATTTCTATATTTATTTTTGATACTCTACATAGACATACAAAGGTTGCTTAGTGATCCTGTTGCAATCTTTTTTAGAAGAGATGGCGCAAAAATTAGCTGGAGTAAGGATGACTTATGGATATTCAAATCTACGGATTAGGAACGCATTCCACTCAATGGTCTGATCGATTCAGTGTCGGGAATAAGGAACTGGATTTTCAGCACCTAAAAATGATCAACCTTCTCAACCGTTTGATTCTGATTTCAGCCACCCACAGCATCCATTCTGAAGTAATTAAGAGCATTTTAGACGAAATGACTACTTATGCCCATGTGCATTTTAAGACTGAAGAAAGGTTGATGGAAACCTATAATTATCCTGGAATAAAAGAACATAAAAAACAACATCTCGATTTCCAGGTAAAAACCATTGAAGTATATGAAGCAACAGAACATAATGCTGAAGAAAACGCAGAAGATCTCTTGAAATATCTTACCAATTGGTGGACTCACCACATCCTTGAAGAAGACATGGCTTATAAAGAATTCTTTATCGATAAAGGTCTCAGGTAATTATTTTTGCGTGAGAATACACGTTCTGAAAAATCAGACTCGCACTCTCAATCACTAATAATAAAAGCGGACCTTCATGGTTTTGATTGTCTTTTATACTATCAGCGGGCTGCTGCATATGATGCAATATTCTTAACCAATTCCAGGTTTTGAACGTTAGCAGCAATATTCATCAAAAAGCCGATATCACTGATGACAATCACCTGGCCGCCGTGTTCTCCATAATCCACTAGTCCTAAAACACCCTTAACGAGTTCATTTCCTTGTGAAAGCTTTATCGGAACCCGATTATTTTCAAACATAGAGGCTAAAATCTTTATATTTTTGGTTAATGCATGATCATTATTAACTTTATAAGATTCTCCACCCAGGTTGCCGCTTCTGAACTCAACCCCCATGGGTTTTAATAGATCATTAATGGCAGTGGCATCTTCATTTATTTCTTCAACTTTTCTGCCTGATGCAAGGCTAAACGCGCTGTTAGTGACAACCATTAATCCACCGTCATCGACATATTTTGTGAGGAGGTTTATTTCTGCAGCACTCCACGTTTCAACATTTTCTCCAGGGTAATCTAGTGATGGAAGCAAAATCACAATTTCTGTGTTCTGCAAATCTGTTTCTGTGACAGTTTGTCCATATGGAATAAGATCAACATCAAATCCGTTCCAGGCTAAAGCCATACCCATATCCTGCATCAATGCGGGTCCGATGGTTGGATTTTCAGTGTGACTGGCAATTACCAGCGCATGGTGTTCGACCTTTGGTGTGACTTTAAGAGAAACTTCTTCTCGACCCGTTTCAACAGCAGCTGATAGAGTAATTTTTGCCATGTCGGCAAAAATATCTTCCACACTTTTTGCAAGATCAACCGTCTCATAAGGATCGTGCCAGTGACTGGCATAATGACCGTATGCACTGCCCATTGCCATCCACTCGGCATAGTCTAATACTGACAAGTTGAAATTAGGCACATCAAAAGCGTCATAATTACTGTTATCAGCCAACAGCCCAATAAATTTTTCTTGTTGAATCTCAATGCCGTGTGTTGTCATGTCGCTGGATAAATAATCCGCCCAAAGAGAACGGTCATCTCCAAAGCCCTGATAACTTGAATAACTGGTGGAAATATCGAACACTTTTCCTTCCAGCGGCATGCCGACCGGATCAATCACGAGCATGGCCAACAATTTATCCATCAAGTCTTGATGGGTTGAGACAAAATAAGATGAGCCATACGTGCCCAACTCATGCCCGCCATACCAGACAATATAGAGATCAACTGCAGGTTGCACTTGGGATTCATCCAAAACACGTGCGATTTCGAGCAAAATAGCCGAACCACTGCCGTCATCAAAAGCCCCGGGTCCGTTAGGCGAATCAACGTGTGCCGAAACCAATACCGCACGAGAATTATCAACCCCGGGAATATGGGCGATTAGATTTCCAGCGCTCCCTGGCATGAACACATCTTCATCCAATATCAGGCGGGCTGACGTCACTTTTTCGAAATCCTGCCAATTCATAATTCCTGCGTCTGTAAGATCCTCAATGCGGACGTACAGAATTGGAATGCGCCGGGTATGATTGAACCACTGGAAGATCCCTCCGTCTCCGATCATGGTTCCCCTGCTTTCGCCATCGACATTGGAATACCTGGTTACAATCACCAAACCGGCCAACCCATTATCAACCAGGTTAATTAAGCGTTGACCATTTTTAATGAAATCTTGATTTGTGACTGAATCGATTAAGGCGTAATCCAGAAAAATAATCCGGCCTTCTACATCAGAAGATTTCAAAGAATTCAAATGTTCAGCGCTATCGATCATCAAGATTGGGCCAGCCGCTTCTAATGGATTTGGCTCGGAATCATTCGCAGTACCATCAGAATCAAGAGACAATGCAATTTTTGGGTCGTAGCGTGAACCCCTCAGACCATCTGCCGGCACTTCAATTTCCTGGCCATTGACAGTGAGATAGACTTCAGTTGTCCAGAATTCGACACCTGAATAAACTTCAAAAGATTGTCTTTCCACTTCAAGCCCATTGGCTGTCAGGTTTGAAAACTGATCGAGTTGACTTTGGATGTAATCAAACCCTTCTGCTTCACCGCTGCTGGCCGAGTTTCGCCAGCCGGAGTAAGGTTGAATAGAAGTCAATTCAGTTAAATATGTAAAAATGGAGTCTGTGGAAATTAATTCATAAGGAACGGGCGGAAAATCTTTTGGCTGGTCAGTTTTTGTGCTAATCGTTTGAAGGCTTTGACAGCCGCTTAAGATCACAATCGACAGAAACATAATGCAGACAAATAGGTGTTGTTTGTAATTATTGAGTCTCATTCTTCCACCTTTATCTATAATCAGGTACCTTAGAAGTGAATACAGCTCGTAAAACTTTATTGATAGATATCATGCTTGCGGATTTTTATGGTGCAATCCACTCAATGTCTGATAAATCTTTGAATCGCTTTTTCATAACCTCAATCGCCTGCGGGTTGCTATCCACGAGGATGAAGTTGCGCCCAAGTTCGTGACAGACCATGCCGGTGGTGCCGCTGCCTGCGAAGAAATCGAGCACGGTGTCACCCGGTTTGGAGGAGGCTGCCACGATGCGGCGGATGATGCCAAGGGGTTTCTGTGTGGGGTAGCCGGTCTTTTCTTTGCCGTTGGTTGGCACTATCGTATGCCACCAGGTATCGGTGGGTAGTTTGCCGAGTGCGGCTTTTTCAGGTCCTACCAGGCCGGGAGCCATATAAGGGATGCGCTCAATCTCATCCACGTTAAAGATGTAGTTTTGGGGGTCCTTGGCGTACCAGAGGATGTTATCGTGCTTGGCTGGCCATTTCTTTTTGGTGCGGGCGCCGTAGTCATACGCCCAGATGATCTCGTTCAAGAAACTTTCGCGTCCAAAGATCTGGTCGAGCAGTATCTTGCAGTAGTGCACCTCGCGGTAATCGATATGAAAGTAGAGACTGCCGTTGGGCTTGAGAATGCGCCTGGCTTCGATCAGCCGCGGTTCGAGGAAGTTTAGGAAGTCATCGAAGATATCACTGTATGATTGAGAACCGATCTTGACTGTGGAATAGCGCTGTCCAGCAAAGCCGGTACGGTCGCCTGTATCTGATTTATCGGTCTTGATCTGTGTGCGGGCTTGCGTCTTGCCTGTGTTAAACGGCGGGTCTATATAAATGAGACTTACTGATTCAGAAGGCAATGATTGCAAGATACCGAGGTTGTCGGCGAAGTAGATTTTTTGACCCATTAAAATGATTCCTGACCTGGTTGAGATAATTAACTAATTATAGCAAAGGCTGCCTAATCAGGGAAAGGTCGTATTATGAGTTGCTCAACAAAGGTTGGTGATTATTTCATTTGATCAATATTGATCAACCCGATGAAAAAGCTACCAAGGATGAAATTATTTTTGTTTTGTAAACAGGAGTACTTTTTACTACCATTAATATATATTAACCGTCTTCGTTTTGCTGATTAATCCTGTGAGCTGTGTATATATCCGCTTCGAGCATAACACTATCTTTATAAAAATGATGGGTAAAGTAGAGGTTACCCTCGATATCCATGCTTGCCTCACCTGCAAAGTTGGCAAACATCTTTTTAGGTGACGTCCACTTGCCGTTGATCTTTATTGACCTCCACAATTCTGGTGCACCAATAATACGGGTAAACCATAACTCGTCACCATCCGGTGATATAAAGGGCCAACCATCCGTATCTGGAGAATTTACCACGCTAATATTTTCAGGTTCCTGCCATTCTCCGTCAACATTTCTGGAAAGCCAGATGTCGTAACCTCCCAAGCCGCCTTGTCGTGCAGAATGGAAGTACATCTCTTTTCCGTTCGCGGTGATGTGCAGTTCGCCTATTTCATAATCCGGGTTGAAGTTGGCCTGCTTCCAGTTCTGCCACTTTCCATCGATAAAATCGGCAATAAACCACTGCATTCCCGTGAAACCTTCGCGTGCTGAACAAAACCAGATCCTGTTTTCCAACACAAATTCACAACCATCCAGAACTGCCTTACCTGGGTCTTGAAGGACGACCCGCTCAGCCGGTCCCCATGTATCATCCATTTTGTGAAATGCATAAATACCAGTCACTCCGTCGAAAGCTTGCTCCTCCACAGGTTTTAAGCAATCCGGTGTAAACCAGACGTAGAGCGTATTGCCGTCTGGCATCACAAATGCAGAGTCCTCCGCACCGCGGGTGTTTACAGGGTACGGCAAAGGAACGGGCTCGGAGAATTCATTGGAAAACGATTGTGGTGGATAAAGATCATTTTCGGGAGTGATTTTTTCATGCTCAAGGGGAATAAAACTTTCTCGATCTGGTGTGACGGTTGGGGTTTGAACGCCTCCGCTGCAACCAGTGAGTGCCAAAAGGAAGATACATGATAGAAAAAAAGTTTTTCTCATCGGAATCACCTCATTCTTGGCTGACTTGCCTAACCCGCTAAAAGTCATGAAAATTACCTATTTCATAATAGCTCAATGGATAAGTAACTTCAACAGTAATTTATTAGGTTAGTCTGGCCTAAAAAAACTTGATTTCTTAAGTTATTTACTCTCTTTTTATATGACCAAAAAGGAGCGATATGAGTTTTTGATCATCATTCTCTAGTGTTGTGGCAGTAATTAAGATGGGAGAACCGGTCTGGTTGTACTGCACACGCCGGCTGGCCCTCATCTATAAGATTATTTGTTGTTGAGCACAATTCTGTCATTCACCATTTATAACGGTTGGCGGCTTCAGTAGGGATCTGAAGTGCATTAATAAAATCTTGCAGGGGTTGGGTGATCTCTTCGCCGTTTGTGTAGGTGGCGCCGAGACTATATTCAAGCGACCAGGTTTTGCCATTTGCGTAGTTAAACAGGTAAAACTCGCTTCCACCACCATCTGGTTGGTCAACGGGTTCGATGCGTTCAATTTTGGTTAAATCGACATTTTCAAGGGTTTCAAACAGATTAGCCAAACCGGCAGAATCAAAAAGCACCGACCAACTGCCGGTGTTTACTTCGCTCGCGTCTGTATTGCCTGTGCGTATGAAGGTGATTGAATTTTGCAGAATGATGAATTCTTCATGCCATTGCAGTTCAGGCAGTATGGTGCCTGATTCAGAAATGGTCGTTATTTGGGTTATTGGTTTCATGTTTTCTGCCTTTTTACAACTGGCTAATGCAGCAGAGACGATCAGGACGAATATTAAATTTACTCTTGAAAACATAGAAAGCCCTCTGTCATTTTTCAATGCAACATGTCTTGATCAATCAAATATTGGCGTACCTGATTGGTTAATCTTGAAATTTCAGCCTCACCGCCTTTAGGGGCGTCTGGCCACTCGTCCACCTTGGAGCCCCAATACTCACGCGGTGCGCCGCGATAGCGGCCGATAACGTGCACATGGATGTGTGGAACACCATCCACGATCATAAAGGAGTACACATGATCCACGTCGAGGGTGTGGAGCAGTGCATTTGATACCCGTTTAATGTAGAGTCCAATTCGCTGGGCTTCTTCATCTGTCAATTCTGCATACTCGGGTACATGTCTTTTGGTTTCGATGAAGATATGACCGAGGTAATGCCTTGTCTCATCTCCCCAAAGAAGAGAGTGAGAGATCGCGATCAGATCATCTTCATAGATGAATCCGCCAAAGAGTTTTACTTCACCGCGGTGTTTGAGGCAAATGATGCAGTCATGTTCTGATTGTTTGACCATACATTTTCCATTTCACAGTGGCAAAAGAATTCAAGGATTATGCGTTAATTATATGAGATTTACCAAAATCACAAATATTTTTCACGATAAATAACCTAAAAAACTGAATCCTGCACGATGAGCATGCCTTGACAATAGCTTCGTTTCGCCTGACAATTACGTCTTGCAAAAAATAAATGTCAATAAAAAAGGAAAATCACAATGAATTCAAAAATCCGCAGAGGGTTGATCGCTGCCCTCGTACTCTCCACCTTCGTCCTGTCGGCTTGTGCAGCCGCTACCCCAACAGAAGATCCGGCGGTCAAGATCACGCAAATTGCCGCCACCATTCAGGCCGAATTTACCCAAAATGCAGCCCTCACGCCGTCAGCCACACCCACGTCCGAGCCCACCGCCACGGCAACCATGGCGCCGCCTACCGCGACCCCCGAAACTTCAGAAGTATTTCCAACGCCGACGGCAACGATCCGTGTTTCTGACCAGGGCAATGTGGATGACAAGGCCGTATACGTTTCTGATGTCACCATCCCTGACGGCACGATCGTTAAACCCGGTTCGACCGTGGTGAAAATTTGGGCGATCAAGAATACCGGAACCACCACCTGGAAGACCTCTTACCGTCTGTCATACCTGGAAGGGCTTAAAGATGCCAAAGAAATGCTTTATGTGCACCTTCCAAATGAAGTCAAACCAGGCATCTCTGTTCAAGTTACGGTTACTTTTACAGCTCCTGCCGAGGTAGGCACCTATAACAGCTATTGGCGGTTGGTCAACAGCGACGGTCAACTTTTTGGTGAACAAATGAGCATGAAGATCGTGGTGGGCAATCCATAAACCGTTTCATTAATAACACATGAAGAGCCAGGCATTTGCCTGGTTCTTTTTTTTTATGATGGAAGGTAAATGAATCCATAAAAATATGCGTATAGGGGTTTAAAAAGAAGATTAAAAACCATTAATCTAATCGGACAATAAATGTCAGATTGCCGAAAACCTATTGACTTCGTTAAATGAATTTGCTATTATGTTCGTGACCGGTAACGTTATCGGTCACGGTACCGATAACGCACACGAATTATCCCTTATTTGAGGAAACCTTGACCGAAAAAAACAAAACCACCATCTATGATGTTGCGAAAATGGCAGGCGTTTCCAAGCAGACTGTCTCGCGTGTGCTTAACAACCGTCAGGATGTCTCAAGCGAGACACGCACACGGGTTAAAAAGATCATGGATGAGTTAAGTTACCATCCTAGCGCGATTGCCCAGAGTTTGAGCCGTCAGAAGAGTTATCTTTTTGGAGTGGTCACCGCAGGGTTGCGTTTCATCGGTCCTTCTCGAACCTTGAGCGGCATCACCAGCAAAGCCGAAGAGTTGGGTTACGGCCTCTTGCTCAAGGAACTGGCAAGTTTCAGCTCGAATAATGTCAAACCGCTGCTGCAGTGGTTCAAATCTCACCAGGTGGATGGCATCATTTGGGCTGCACCAGAAATTGAAGATAACCGCTACTGGCTGAAAGACTTGATGCCAGATCTCGATATCCCGGTGCTCTTTCTCACCATGGAAGAAAATAACCAGGTCACCATTGTGACCACAGATAACCTCGGCGGCGCCAGGGTTGCAACCGAACATCTTATCCGACAAGGACGCAAACATATTGGCCACATCGCCGGTCCGTTGGAATGGTGGGAAGCAAGGCAGCGCAAGTTGGGGTGGGAAACCGCACTCAAAGAAGCTGGTATGCAGGTATCAGAACAAATGTGGACCCTTGGCAACTGGTCTCCTAAAAGTGGCAGGTCTGCTTTTCTGGAATTATTGGCCAAGTACCCTGAGATGGATGCCGTTTTTGTCGGCAATGATCAAATGGCTTTGAGTGTGCTTTTATCATCTCAAGAAATTGGAAAGAGAATCCCCCAGGATCTCTCTGTGGTTGGGTTTGACGGTATCCCGGATTCCGAGTTTTATTGTCCACCATTAACCACCCTTTATCAAAATCAGGACGAATTAGGTAGGGTTGCTGTTGCTGAGCTGGCTTCACAAATTGAGCACAAGATCAATGACAACATCATCGTTGAGCCAAAATACATAACGATCCAACCAGAGCTGATTATTCGTCAAAGTTCATAACTCATTAAAGGAGGTGATTAATATCAGACTTAAATTAAAAAGGAAATGCCCTATTTGATTGAGGACCAGCCAGAGCATTTCCCGGTACGGCGAAAAAACCTTTATATGAATAAAGGATCTTTCGCGCACTTCAATTCTAACTCAATTTTTTGACCAAAAACAAGGAGAAGGAAAATGAATTTGAATAAGCTTTTCAAAGTATTTGCAGTAGTTCTCGTCTTGTCAATGATGTTGGCTGCATGCAAAACCGCCCCCGTGGCTACTGAAGCACCTGTTGTTGCAACCGAAGCTCCTGTTGCGACTGAAGCACCTGCCGCTACCGAAGCTGCACTTGTGACTTCATCCGGCTACGTTCTCCCGGCCGCGGCTTGCGCACCAAACTGTACATACAATGATATGGTTGTTGGATTTATCCAGACCGGACCTGAAGGTGCATGGCGTACTGCGAACAATGCCTCATTCGATGAGGCTGCAACCCAGTTGGGCATCACATTGAAAGTCTATGATTCTCAGGGTAAAGTAGAAAACCAGATTTCAGCTTTCCAAACCTTCATTCAAGACCCGACTGTCAATGTAATCATCCTTGCGGCAGTGGATACCAAAGGTTTTGATGACGTATTGAAAGAAGCCATGGATAATGGCAAGATTGTCATTCTAGAAGATCGAAGTCTTGATTCTTCCGCTTCACTGTACTATACCCGCGTCGGTTCTGATTTCGTACTTGAGGGTCAGAAAGCCGGAACGGAAATGTGCAAGCTGCTGGAAGGAATGGACACAAAGAATGTGCTCGAGATCTCCGGTGCAGTCGGCGCTTCAGCCGGTATTGACCGTGGTACAGGTTTCCGCCAGACAATGGAAGAATGCGGAATTACCGTAACTGCCACTCAAACCGGTGATTGGAAAGTTGCCCCCTCTAAAGCAGTCATGGAAGCATGGTTGAAAGATCCTGTGCTAAAAGACGTTCAGGGTGTGCATGCCCACAACATCGAAGAAGCCCTCGGCGCCATTCAAGCCATCAAAGAAGCTGGACTTGTCCCGGGTGTTGATATTAAAGTTGTAGCCTATGACACCACCAAAGACACCTTCGCTGCCTTGATTTCTGGTGAACTGAGTGTCGGTGTTGAATGCAATCCTTTGCTTGGACCACAAGTTTATGAGATCGCACTCAAAGGTTTGAACGGCGACACCTCAATCCCAAGTTACATCGTCTCAAATGAAAGTGTCTTCACCTCCGCACAAGGTGCCACCGAATTGCAGTCCATCTTGGATGGTTGGAAATACTAATTTCGCCACAAATTTAATAGAACCATGGATGGAATAAAAGGAGAAGCGGCCCATCAGCCGCTTCTCCACCAAATAAATCCGGAAGACAAGCATCAAGAGTGAGAAAAAATGGCAGAAGTAGACAACATTGTAACGATGAGAAAAATTTGTAAATCTTTTCCTGGGGTTCAAGCCTTGGAAGATGTGGATTTTACTTTAAAAAAAGGTGAGATTCATGCTTTAATTGGTGAAAATGGGGCAGGCAAATCCACTTTAATAAAAGTCCTTACTGGTGTTGACCAACCAGATTCCGGAACAATCACAATTAATCAACAAATTCATTCCATTCGTTCACCGCAGCATGCACAGACCTTGGGCATCAGTACCGTTTACCAGGAAGTTAATCTATGTCCGCAATTAACGATTGCAGAAAATATTTTAATTGGCCGTGAACCAAAAAAATGGTTTGGCATAGACTGGAAAACCATGAATTCCAGCGCCAAAAAGATCATGCATGATTTGGAAATTGATATAGATGTAACACTCACATTGGGAAGCTGTTCTGTTGCCATCCAACAGATGGCTGCAATTGCCAGGGCAATTGAAAACGCTTCAGCACAAATCCTGATACTTGATGAACCAACTTCCAGCCTTACCATCCATGAGACGGAACAATTATTTGGTGTGATGCGTAAATTACGAAGTCAGGGAGTGGGAATTGTTTTCATTACCCATTTTCTGGATCAGGTTTACGAGATTGCTGACAAAATTACAGTTTTACGAAATGGCAACCTTGTTGGAAGTTACACTCCCTCAGAACTACCTCGCCTTGAACTCATTAAGAAGATGATTGGCCGCAGTTTGAGTGAATTCGAAGATATGTCCAAGGTGAAGAATGAAACAGGAAAACATATAAAAGGTGAAAAATTACTTCAAGCAAATGAGGTCAGTCGCCTTAATGCGATTGATTCGTTTAACCTTGAACTGCATTCTGGAGAGGTCATCGGTCTGGCAGGGCTCTTGGGTTCTGGCAGGACCGAAATGGCGGAATTAATTTTTGGATTGACAAAACCTGATTCGGGAACGATCACATTTAATGGAAAAATCATTCAAAATTATTCTCCACTGGATTCAATCGGTCGAGGTATTGCATTGTGTCCTGAAGATCGCAAGGATGCGGGAATTGTTGGTGAGTTGACCGTAAGAGAAAATATCATCCTGGCAATGCAAGCAAACCTTGGTTGGATAAAGTATCTTTCAAAACAAGAACAATATAATATTGCAGAAAAATACATCAAATTATTAAATATCGCCACGCCGTCACCTGACCAACCTATTAAAAATTTAAGTGGTGGAAACCAACAGAAAGTCATCCTTGCAAGGTGGCTGGCAATCAATCCTCAATTACTTATTCTGGATGAACCGACCCGCGGAATTGATATTGGCGCCAAAGCAGAAATACAAAAGTTGATTTTGGCGTTGGCCGAAGAAGGAAAATCGTGCATGTTCATTTCATCAGAACTTGAAGAGATTTTGCGTACCAGCCATCGCATAGCAGTTCTCCGTGATCGGAAGAAGGTTGCAGAATTCTCAGGAGACATCACCGCCAATGAAATTATGAGTGCTATTGCAGGGAGTGAATAATGGAACATCCCGTCGTTTTCCACAATCTGAGAAAAGCCACCGAGAGCAAACTTCTGTTTCCTATTATTGCTTTGGCGATCATTCTCTTGTTTGATTTAATCTTCATTCCAAATTTCTTCCAGGTCTCATATCAACAAGGTCATTTGTATGGCAGCTTAATCGACATTCTTCGTAACAGCATGCCGGTCGTGGCTTTGGCAATTGGAATGACCTTTGTGATTGCGACTGGAGGTATTGATCTTTCGGTTGGTGCTACGATGGCGATTGTTTCATCTGTGGCGGCATTATTAATCAATCCATTCATCACCGGTACACAATTGACCGGAATCCAAAACGATCCCGCATTTTCAAATTCGCCGTTTTGGTTGGTCATCCTGCTTCCATTACTGGTATCAATTTTTTGTGGTTTGTGGAACGGAACCCTGGTTGCATACGGCAAGATCCAGCCCATGGTGGCGACATTAATTTTAATGATCTCGGGGCGTGGAATTGCCCAGTTGATCACAAATTCTCAAAAAATTCTCATATTCTATAAACCCTTTTTGTATATAGGGCATGGTTGGCTGGTATTGCCTTTCGCGTTCTTTATTGTTGTCGCGTTATTCATAATTGCATGGTTAATCTCTCGAAAAACATCAATTGGGTTGTTCATTGAATCTGTGGGTGCAAATCCTCGTTCAAGCATGTTCAGCGGAATTGATGAGAAAAAAGTTAAATTATTTGCATACATCTTTTGTGGTTTTTGCGCTGGCGTAGCCGGTCTAATTGAAACATCAAATATAACAACTTGTGATGCCAGTAATCTTGGGATGAATATGGAACTTGATGCCATTCTTGCCGTGGTGATTGGTGGAACGATGATGTCAGGCGGCAGATACTCTTTGATGGCAAGTGCTATCGGCGGGTTGGCAATGCAGGCTGTTACAACAACTATGTATGCTGTTGGTGTTAGTGCGAATTCTCTTCTGGCAGTAAAAGGTGTGGTTGTAATTCTAATCATTCTTTTATACTCGCAGCAAGTAAAAGACCTGATGCGCAGGATTTTTATTACCCATAAAGTGAAGGAGACCAGGTCATGAAGAAGGGCTTTGCGAAATTCATAAATAAATACCGCCGACTTCTTCCACTCTCTGCCACGATTATTTTATTTGTGATTGCTTATACAGTGAGTGCGGTCTACCTGCCAGGGATGAGGGATATTCAGGTTTTTCTTAACCTTTTAAATCAAACACCCTATCTATTAGTAGCGGTCATCGGAGAAACTCTGGTTGTTCTTTCAGGTGGAATTGATCTTTCTGTTGCTGGAATTGTTCCTCTTGTGACAACGGCATCAGCTTTTTTGATACAGACGGGTTGGAATCCATGGGCAACGATGTTGCTAATGATTGTTATCGGAACGGCCATGGGCGCAATTATGGGCTATTTCATTACCTATATGAAAGTTCAACCCTTTATTGCCACTTTGGCAGGTTTGTTCATCGGCCGCGGATTGGCATATTTCATCAGCAATAACTCTATATCAATTAATAACCGCACCTATGAGTTACTTTCACGAACTAAAATACTTATCCCCGGACTTAGTGATGTCGTCGCACAAAAAGGACCATATATAACTCCTTCGGTTGTATTTGGAGTGATTGTGTTTGCGATCGCGATCTATATCAGTTTGTATACCAGGTTTGGCCGTACCGTCTATGCAATTGGTGGAAAAAATGGAGCCAATGAGCAATCTGCAAAATTGATGGGGTTGCCCGTAAATCGAACGAAAATGTTGGTCTATACCATTAATGGTTTTTGCTCTGCATTGTCGGGGATTTTGTTAAGTATTTATACTGGTTCTGGTCATGGCATGTATGGAACGGGGCTTGAAATGACCGTTATTGCTGCAGTCGTGATTGGCGGTACTGCGTTGACCGGTGGTGAGGGCTATGTTTTTGGTGCGATTTTTGGAACTCTAATTACAATCCTGATTCAGACGATCATACAAATACAGGGGACGTTAATCTCTTGGTGGACTCTAATCGTTATCGGTTTAATCACGCTCTTCTTCATTGGCATGCAATCCTTCTTCTCCAATTTAAAAATTGGTGACACAGTCATGGATATCGCCAATCGAAGAAGGAGAAACCGTCGGTTTATTATTGGTGCTTCAGCGATCGCCATTGCCGTATTGATGGTTTTTTTGGCCGTCAAATTCTTGGGAACCAACGAACCGGAAGAAAAATGTGAGCTGAAATCTTTCAGACAAGACCAAGCTGAAACTTTGGTTGAAGAGGGTGCAGTAATCGTGTACGAACGAAATGGCGGCGCTAAATGTATTGATGAACTGTTTGGGATTTTTCCTGATGGACGAATTATTGCTGATAATGGCACCCAAACCATTGAAAAGCAATTGTCTGCCTCTGAGGTAGAAAATCTTGTAAATTACATTGTTGAATTAAATTGGTTTACAGATACCATGTATTCAACCTCTCATTTGCCTTGTGGTGTTTGTTATCACTACTTTACAAGTGTTAATTACAATGGTGAATTAAAAACCGTGGAAGCTGTTGATGGTGGAACTGATGCTCCGTCAGAGTATTGGGCGATGACAGGCAGATTGCACACGTTGCTGCCAAAATTTGAACAATAGCAGCCGAAATCAACCTTGATCTTTTTGAAGTTGTAAACTGGATTGGAGTCTCAAAAATGAGTTCGAAGAAACCGTTGTTGCTTCTGTCTCTTTGTTTGGTTTTTTGTTTTGCATGCGTGTATATCGTTGTTCCTGCAGATCTAATTGCCACACCCACCTTGCAATCAGTTTCGGGGTGGACTGGTATGGTCACTGGATTTGAGGAGACTGAAACCCAGGGCACGCGGATTTACATCAGTTTGCGAAATAGTACCAATGACTGGAGCGCAATGAAGGCGGTGGAAAATGAGCCCGCAATTCTATTAACCTCATCTGGCTCTAAAACTGAATGCCCGATTGTAATCGTTGGTACTGGTAAGCACCGAATCGCTCCCGGATTCCAAATCCGTGGATTTACTGGTGGAACAAGAAAAGAACCTGAAAAACAATTGTTGTATGTGGAATGTCCAGTTTCTGAAATAGCGGCGGGTTCGAATCTTTCATTATCTTATCAGTATATAGTGGGAGCATACGATCTGCATGTGCCATCCATCGAAATTAAAAAGGAAATGTTACTAAACCTGGATCAAGTAGAATCTGCCCTGGTTTATCCATTTGATGATTCCAGCATGGTTGTCGTAAATAAAATGGGTGACAAAATAAGCGCGATCAACAATTTTTCTTTGATCCTGACTGAGGCCATGCGAAGCGATACCGGCTTGGAGTTATTATGGAAAGCAGAAAACCCAAGCGACTATCCAAATTATGTTCATATTGGTGAGCCTCCGGTGCTTGGCAATGACGGGATCATCTACGGATACTATGTGGACCCATCGATTGCAGATGCAACCATAGCGCTTCCAAAAGATGAGTCGGAATGGACAACTTCTGTATTAGTTCCTGCAGATGTGACCGGACTCTATATAATGGTGAGTGTTGAAACCAGACAATCCAAGTATTTTATAAATCATGTGATCGATATTTCAGACAAGTAATCGTTGTAGGCTAGGTTTATTGATATTGCTATATTCGAAATTGGAGTTCTAAATGGATCAAAGTAACTTGCATAATGCCATCCAAAATGCAATAAAAAACGGCAAGACCGTTTTGGGCATTGAATTCGGATCAACCCGTATCAAGGCAGTATTGATTGGTGAGGATCATACCCCCATCGCATCAGGCAGCCATGAATGGGAAAACCGATACGAAAATGGTGTCTGGACGTATAGCCTGGATGATATTTGGCATGGCTTGCAGGATTGCTACCGAAAACTTGGTGACGAAGTCCTGAACAAATACAACACTCCACTCACCACGATTGGCGCCATCGGTTTTAGCGCCATGATGCACGGTTATATGGCTTTCGATAAAGACGAAACCCTGCTGGTACCCTTCCGCACCTGGCGCAACACCATGACTGATGAAGCATCAAGAGAGCTGACCGAACTTTTCGGTTTCAATATTCCGCAGCGTTGGAGTATTGCACATCTCTACCAGGCGATCTTAAACAAAGAAGAGCATGTCAAAGAGATAAACTTTCTTTCAACGCTAGCTGGCTATGTTCATTGGAAGTTAACCGGTCATAAAGTGTTGGGTGTGGGTGAATCCTCCGGGATGTTCCCCATCGACAGCTCCACCAATGATTACGATTCTGACATGATTATGCGCTTTGATGAAAAAAATAAGGCAAATATTCTCGCATGGAAGCTTCAAGACATCCTTCCAAAGGTACTCGCGGCAGGTGAGTCAGCCGGGGTGCTTTCAGAAACAGGCGCCAGATTGCTTGATCCGACTGGCAACCTGAAGGCAGGTGTTCCGCTCTGTCCGCCTGAAGGGGATGCTGGCACGGGCATGGTGGCTACCAATAGTGTGGCCGAACGCACGGGCAACGTCTCCGCGGGAACATCCGTTTTTGCAATGATCGTTTTGGAGAAAGCATTATCACAGCTTTATCCCGAGATTGACATGGTCACCACCCCCACGGGCAAACCAGTAGCCATGGTGCATTGCAACAACTGCACCTCAGATCTCAATGCGTGGATAGGCCTGTTTCAGGAATTTACTACAACGCTTGGTGTTGAAATTGATCAGAATAAGTTGTTTGAACTGCTTTATCAAAAAGCGCTTCAAGGTGATGCGGATGGCGGCAATTTGCTAGCCTACAATTACCTTTCTGGTGAGCATATCACCCACTTTGAAGAGGGCCGTCCGCTGTTTGTGCGCACCCCCGAAAGCCGCTTCAATCTGGCCAATTTCATGCGCGTGCATCTGTTTTCTTCACTGGGCGCGCTGAAAGTCGGGTTGGACATCCTGTTTGAACAGGAAAAAGTAAAAGTTGACCAGGTCCTGGGGCATGGGGGATTTTTCAAAACGAGGGACGTGGGACAAAAGATCATGGCTGCAGCAATGAACGTGCCTGTGGCTGTGATGGAGACCGCAGGTGAGGGGGGTGCCTGGGGGATCGCTTTGCTGGCTTCATATATGTTGCACAAAACCAACGGTGAACCCTTGGAAGCCTTTCTTTCCAGCCATGTGTTTGCCAGTCAAAATGGCAAAACCATTTCACCTGATCCAAAAGATGTTGAAGGTTTTGCTGTCTTTATGAAGCGCTACAAAAATGGACTTGCAATTGAACGGGCCGCTGTTGACTCGATGAAATAGTAGACGTTATTAATAATAGGTAACCAGAGTAAGGAGTTTCTAATGCTCGAAAAACTTAAAGAGGAATTGGTCGAACTGAATCGCGAACTGCCGAAAAACAACCTTGTAGCCTGGACGAGCGGTAATGTTAGCGCCAGAGACGTGGATTCTGGCTTGATGGTGATTAAACCCAGCGGCGTGCCTTTTGATAAGCTGCGCGCTGAAGACATGGTGGTGCTCAATATGTCAGGTAAAGTGGTTGAGGGTCATTGTAAACCCTCCTCTGATACCTGGAGTCATTTATATATTTATCAGCACCGCGCGGATGTTAATGGCATCGTGCACACCCATTCGCGTTACGCCACGGCCTTTGCTGCGGTCGGCAAATCCATTCCGTGCGTGCTGACTGCCATCGCAGACGAATTTGGCGGTCCCATCCCCTGCGGCGGATTCGCGCTGATCGGTGATGAAGCCATTGGCAAAGTTGTGCTCGAAAGTATTGGACGTTCTCCGGCTGTATTACTCAAGAATCATGGTGTATTTACCATCGGCAAAGATGCCATATCTGCAGTCAAAGCAGCGGTCATGACTGAAGATGTGGCTGCAACGGTTTGGATGGCTCTGCAAATCGGCAAACCAGATGAAATACCGGCGGAACAGGTTGAATCATTGCACCAGCGCTATACAGGGGTTTACGGCCAGTAACCGTCGTAAAACCCTTTACTTATTATTAATGATTAAGGAGTTTAAAGTGATTGATCTAAAACAATACGAAATCTGGTTTGTCACCGGCAGTCAGCACCTTTACGGTCCGGAGACCTTGCTCCAGGTGGCTGAACACTCAAAAGAAATTGCCAAGGCCCTTGATGCCTCCAGCGCGATTCCGGTGAACGTGGTTTTCAAACCGGTAGTGAAGACTTCTGATGAGATTCTAGCCTTATGTCTTGAAGCCAACAATGCCCATCAGTGTATTGGATTGATCACCTGGATGCATACCTTCTCGCCTGCACGTATGTGGATTGCAGGTTTGACTCATTTGAAGAAACCGCTGGTCCATTTGCACACTCAGTACAACAGCGAGATCCCCTGGGCCGAAATGGATATGGATTTTATGAATCTCAACCAGGCTGCTCACGGCGACCGTGAATATGGTTTCATTGGCAGCCGTCTGCGCATAGAACGTAAAGTGGTGGTCGGTCATTGGAAGGACCCAGAGGTGCATGCCAGTCTGGGCGTTTGGTCTCGCGTAGCTGCGGGTTGGGCCGATTGGCAGGGCGCAAAGCTTGCCCGTTTTGGCGATAACATGCGTAACGTGGCTGTTACAGAAGGCGACAAGGTAGAAGCACAGATCAAGTTTGGCTATGCAGTCCATGGTTACGGTGTTGGAGAATTGGTTAAATGTGTCAATGAAGCCAGCGATGCAGACATTAAGAAACTGGTTCAAACTTACCAGGATGAATATACAGTAGCCCCGGCTTTGCTGCCCGGCGGCAAGGCTCACCAATCGCTGATTGAAGCAGCGCGGATCGAAATTGGTATGCGCAGCTTTCTCGAAGCCGGCGATTTTAAAGCATTTACCACTAATTTTGAAGATCTATTTGGTTTGACTCAACTCCCCGGTTTGGCAGTGCAGCGTTTGATGCGAGACGGTTACGGTTTTGGGGCTGAAGGCGATTGGAAAACTTCCGCCCTGGTGCGCGCCATGAAGGTCATGGGCGCCGGTCTACCCAAGGGCATGAGCTTTATGGAGGATTACACTTATCACTTTCATCCCTCCGGCGATAAGATTCTTGGCGCTCACATGCTTGAAGTGGATGAATCCATTGCTAACGGAAAGCCAAAAATTGATGTCTTACCGCTTTCAATTGGCGGCAAAGCAGACCCCGTACGTGCGATATTCGACTCAAAGACCGGCCCGGCGGTGGCAGCCTCGATAATGGATATGGGCGACCGCTTCAGAATGGTTGCCAACGTGGTGGATGTGGTGCCCACAGACCATCCGCTGCCCAAACTACCGGTGGCGCGTGCCTTGTGGCTGCCACGTCCAAATTTGAAGGTTGCCGCCGCTGCCTGGATCTATGCAGGCGGGGCGCATCACACCAGTTTTAGCTTTGACCTGACGGCTGAACACATGCAGGATTTTGCCGAAATGGCAGGCATCGAACTGCTTCTGATTGACGAAAATACCAGGTTAACTGAGTTCAAGAAAGAAATTCACTGGAACGAAGCCTATTATCATATGCGCGGCAATCGCTAACAATTAATTTACCTACATCCGATCCCCCATAAGGGACATTTCTCTCCTTTTACGTGCAAAATTCCGGCTGAGCGGCAGGCGGAATTTTGCTTTAAGGTAGATAGTATGATTAACGGTGGATCAGTTTGTGGGTTTGATAGGTTGGAAGTAATAAAATTTATCCTTTGATGAGCTTCAAGCTAAACTCTTGCTGCTTTTTGCCTTTTAGAACCGTTACCTTTCCCAGAATGTCAACGCGAGCACCTTTTTCAATTTGGATATCTCCACGTACTTCGACATTTGCGGTTTTTCCAAAAACAACATTCGCACCATCGTTGATAGACAAGGTGGGTTCATTTTTTAATAAGTGAAACAAGCTGCCGCAATAAACACAACGAACTTTTTTTAAATTTATATCTTCAAAATCTGTTGAACCGCATTGAGTACATTCATAAGGTTTCATCATAATTAACCTGCCATCTAGGAGACTAACAAATATTCAATTTTTTTATTAATCAAATTTCCAATAATAGATGATGCGCGGACCCTTGCCGCCTTATAGCCCCTGTTTTTTCATTGAAAAGGCAACAAGCTTTTGGATTAATTGTTCATAACTCAATCCGAGGATGGATTCGGCTGCTTCCGGCAAAAAACTGTGCGGACCGAGCCCCGGCATGACGTTGATCTCAAGAACGTAATATCCCCTGGCGTTCATGCGGATATCCACCCGGCTGTAATCCTTGGCATCAATGGCGTTGAAAGTGTCTTGAGTCAACTTCAAGAGTGATTCTTTTATCGACAGATCATCGATGAGCTTAATTCTTTCAAGGTCTTCTTCTGCGCTTTCAAAACTGAGAATTCTTGTGTTGGTCGGCATGGCGTCAAAATCGATCTCGACAGGGGTGAATATGTTCGGTTCTCCGCAAAGGATGCCGACACTAAATTCCCGCATTTCTGCATCATCAATGTATTCCTCAACCAGCGCAGGTTCTTTATATGTTTGTATGATCTTATGAATCTCTGAATTTAATTGATCCGCATTGTGAACGATCGAATGGTCACCGATGCCAATATGACCGCCTTCATTGAGCGGCTTAACAAAAAGCGGATAGCCTATATTCTCAGCCTGGGCACTGCAATCAGAATCAATCGATTCGGCGATAAAAAATTGCGGGGTGGGTATCCCCTTGCTTTTTAATAGGATTTTGGTCTTTTCCTTATTCATTGCCAACAAGATACTCTCAGCCGTTGAGCCAAGATGGGGTATTTTCCAGTGGTCCAGAAGACCGGGGATAAAGCCTTGTTTATTGTTTTCATCCAGATACTCGGCGATATTGAAAACGAAGACTTTGTCATCTCCGTGTTCTCTGACGCTCTGTAAGAATTCTTCCAATACTTTGGGGTCTTGTGTTTCAATGGATTGTACTTTCCATTTTCTCGCCAAGCTTGTTTCGATTTGTTGGTAGGTCTCGGGGCTGCGCCAGGGCTTGTTGGAAAACGACTTGATTAAAACAATATTCATTTATTACTCCATTTTTGATTGCTTGACTCCCCCAATTATTTTGTTATATCGCGTTTGATTCTAATATTGTAACATGCTGTGAATTTGATCCGCGGGCAGCGATGGAGATAGGCATACCAGATGCCCGCTCAATCGCTCTCAATATTTCCGATTCTTTCGAAGCAAAAGACTCGTAATCCGGTTTGGCTGCCATCAATTGGCGCGTCACACTTTCTTTTTGAGCCAGAGAAAGCGAAGGGTAGGTAGCCAGGTTGGTTTCCAAAATATTATCTGTTGGATAATGCCCGCAAATTTTCCATTCATCTAATTTATTCAAAATATCCAGGTGGGTGACGGCCACCAGGTCAACGCCATTGACCGCATTCAACGCATAATTGAAAAGCACCTGATCAAACCAGCCATAGCGGACGCTGCCCTGCCAGTCATTACTTTGGTTGTGCTCCTTGACAATGCCATCCAGCTCGCGCGTTTCAGTCGGCAACGGACCGGGTCCGTGGCGAACGGTGAAGCAGCGCGAGACGCCAATTTTGATGATCTCAAAGGAAGGTGCATGTTCATGCACAAGCGCAATCGCGTTATCCGGGCTGCAGTTCGTCCAACTGTTATAGGGAAAAAACCCTGCATTGGCATCCAGCAAAACGCCCTGTGCGCCTTCAAAAACGATTGATTCAGTGCCTTTCGACCATTCTGAGAGACTGTCTGTTTGATCCACCAGATCAAGTTCGATGATCCTGCGAATGGAGTCCATCCAGCGTACGGCCAGGTCATTTTGTTGAAAAACCTGCCATTCTGAAGTCGTGGGCAGTGAAGATAAGTCATGGCCTAATGCGTCTAACAGCTCTTTTTGTTTTCTCGTCCTGATCGAGTCCATCTTCTGCAGCAACAAATTGGGGTCGGCGAGGTCGCCTGCGCGGATGCAATCCTCATGACCAGCCAGGTCATCCTCAACCGTCTCGCCCACGCCGACACCGCAAGAGCCGTGGCGTCCTGATTCACGAGACAGTTCCTTGATGCGGTTGGCCGCCTGGTGATAGGGGGTGATGATCAGGGCTTGCGGGTCGATTTTGATTCTTGAATAAATATCGCTGATCCCTTTTTTGACCAGCACATCCCCCTCAAGCAGCAGCGCGCCAGGGTGAACCACCATGTGTTTCGAGAGGTAGGTTTTGACCCCTGTAACGAAGCTCCCCGAACCGAATTGCGAAAAGGTGTGGTGAACGCCTTCCGGTGTCACTACGTTGTGGCCCGCCTGGGCGCCGCCGTTGTAACGCACAACGACGCCGGCACGGGTCTGACGGACGAGGAAGTCCGTGATCAGACCTTTACCGGCGTCGCCAAATCCAAGGTCAATAACGATAGTGGCGCGCAATTTTGAATACTATCTCAGGTTAAGTACTACTTCAGCATAAGGTTTCAAAGTGGCCACCACTTTTGACTTTCGATCATTGGTCAGACCGGCATCGGTGAGGAATTTAACCACATCGTCCATATTCTTGGCCCGGCCCTCGCTAAGCAGCATGGCGCCGGCGGCGACGTAGCAGACGTCTTCGGGGGCATCCATCACCAGCACGTTATCACCCAATAGATCACGCCAGCGCCGTTCGCAGCGGTTGGCCCTGGCATAATCGGGGATGATGAAAAAGGGATTGTAGGTTTTTTGCAATTCAGCCACAACCTCTTCGATTTTGAGGTCTTCATCCAGACGATCACCGATCACAGTTTCGATTACATTTTTCGGCAGCACTGCATACGGATATTCATCCCCGGTCATAAAGAGATAACCGCGTTTCTTGCGTTTGACCATGCAATCCATCTCGGTGTGGGCAGCCAAAAAATACATGCCCAATTCATAAGATTCTTCACCGCTGCCGCCGCCGCCTCCCTCGATAAACGACCAGGTCAGCCACTGATCCATCAACTCAGCCGTGGATTCAAATTGACCCACCTGCAATGGGGAACTGTCGCTATAGGCATCCCCAATGGCCATGAACATCAACTGCGGGTCAGGGATTTCACATCCCATTAACACTTTCATAAACACCGGCAGTTGTTTAGTTGCCAGCAATCTCGGAATATCACCCATTGATCCGGTTACATCCAGAGCGAAGACGATGCTGAGCGATTGAGGATGGTCTGCGCCGTCCCGACTTTCTCTCAGTTTCACGCCGTGCGGATTCATGAGGGGGTGGCATTGAGACTGCTTAAAGACCTGTTGGGCAGGGATGTTTGTTCTGCCTTTCAGAAGGGCATCATGTGCTGCTTGACTGTAATTACCGTATCCCATGTCTCTCCTTATTTTCTAGTTATTAATAAATTGGTATCAGGGTTTGTGCGGCATATCAATTGGAATAAATACCGGTGAACCATACACCGTGTCAGCGATGCGGCCCAATTCTTGATGTATCGTCCAGGCATTCAGGCTGGAAGGAAATTTTGCATCAAGCTGTGTGTATTTCTTGATCACTTCAGCCAGCTTGATTGGTACGGTGGTCGGAAGTGTATTGGTTTCTGGGTCGCCGCCAAGCATCTTGATAATGCATTTGGCGCTCATCACAATATCAAGCTGCGGAGAAAGCACTTTCCAGTCTTTGGCTGGCGTGGGGCAGTAAGGTTGAAGCATCTCCCGGTCTGCATCCAGCGGATTGTTAATCCGGCCAGATCGGCCGTATCCAATCAGGCGTACCCCGTGTTCGTTTTGCTGAACCAGCAGGTGGGCAGGCACCACCGCACCGTGCACATAACCCGAATCATGCAAAAAGCCGAGAATTTCGAGAATTCTTCGCCACACCCAAATCGAAGCCCTGGCTGGGATGCCCTCAGGGTAATGGCGGCTGACTTCATCAAAAGTGTGATGAAAGCCGCTTTCCCAGCGTAAGATCAAGGTTTTAGCCCCAGAAAACGCGCCGCCGCTTGCTTTGCCATAGACCACTGGCTGCGGAATCATCCTGGAAAAAACATCCGCACCCGTGGCATGACTGCGCAAGAGCTGATGCAGCGTTTCCCATTCGTTATCGAGATAGTGTTCGTTTTCGGCTTTGCGTAGAATTTTGATCACGACCAATTCAGTCGGCCAGCGCGCAAGCCTGCCGGTGTAAACATCAGCGCTTTCGCCAGTTGCGATTTGTTTTTCAAGCACCCAATTGCGATTACCGAGTGTAATCCACGAGGTGAGGGCATAACTTTCAGGCGCATTCCAAAACCGAAACGCTTCATGAAACTGCTCGGATGAAACTTGTGTGTCCTCAAGAAAAACGGTGGTGCCGCAAAAACTGCACACGGCAGATTTTGCAAAGCGATGGGCGGTGAGAGGTGCTTTACATTGTGGGCAGATTAACGCGTGTTCCGACATAAATATCCCTTTTGCAATTAGACCAATAATTATTAATAATACTTGAAACTGAGTTTGAAATCTATTCCATTTATTTTAGTGTTTTTCGTGTAATAGTATGTTTATTTAAGTTATCGTGTTTTATGATTAATTTACAAAGCTCTTCTTTGCGTTCTTGGCGCCTTTGCGAGAGAATAGCATTACTCTCGGATCACTTTTACCAGCACACGTTTCTGCCTGCCGCCATCGAACTCGCCGTAAAAGATCTGCTCCCACGGACCGAAATCCAGCCGCCCATTGGTGATGGCTACCACCACCTCGCGGCCCATCACCTGGCGTTTCATGTGCGCATCCGCGTTGTCTTCGCCCGTGCGGTTGTGCCAGTAACCAGAGACGGGATCATGAGGCGCCAGTTTCTCAAGCCACACTTCATAATCGTGATGCAGCCCGCCTTCGTCATCGTTGATAAACACACTGGCGGTAATGTGCATGGAGTTGACCAGCACCAACCCTTCGCGGATGCCGCTCTCGCGTACGCATTCGTCCACCTGGTCGGTGATGTTGATAAATCCGCGCTGCGCGGGGATCAGAAACCATAATTCCTTGCGAAAACTCTTCATGTAAACCTCCGCATTTCACCATTTTAGCCGATTATCAAACAAAAAGCCCCATTGCTGAGGCTTTTTGTTATCCGCTATATTTTTTTGGAATTTATTAAGTACTTTTCCGCGTTCTCCGCGGCTCCGCGCGAGATATGATTCTTATAAAGTTAATTAGCCTTGATTACATAATGTGTTTATTTTGGGTTTTCCCAATATTTCATCTCGTCCAGCTTGGCAGTGTAGTTTGCATCGCCGCCCGAACGGACGAAGGCACCAAAGAAGCCGGCAGAATAAGAAGCATCAGAAACTGAGCCTAATTCCACACCGTTCATATAGAGGGTGATCTTCTTATCTACGACCTTCACACCCAGGCGGTTGGTTTGATTTGGGCCCTTGTTGATCTTGTCGCTTTGCTTCCAATTGAGCAGGCTGACCGCCAGCCCTTTGTCTCCGACCTGACCGTCCCATTTCCACAGGCGGTAGTAGCCGTCGCAGGTGACCTGGTAGAGATAACCCTGGTCGGGTGATTTCAAGACCGGCACTCTAAAAATGACGCCGTAGGAGTCTTTGCCCGAACAGGAACCGGAATTGGCAGTGAGTTCAATGTAGGTATCCACCTGCTGGCCGAGCAGGGGCAGACGCCAGCCGGCCGCAACCTCGCTCAAATTGGTCATCAGCATGAATCCGTCTTTAAACTGCACATCTATATAATCATCCGCACCGGTTGGCCAAGACCATTTACTGTTCGAGTCCATGGGGTCGCTTCCACTGGGAGTGCCCAGCGAATTGATTGGATCAGTGGAGGGTACATTAAGTGTGGCTGTCGGGCTGGCTTGAAGTGTTTCTGCCAGGGTGGGGGTAGCCTCAAGCGTGGGCAGCACGATCATCGCCGTGGAGGTGGGCAGTTCGCCTCCCACTTCAACCTCAGGCGTGGATGTCGCCAGCACGATCACGTTTGGGGTAACCGTGGGAGCCGTGGTTGGTAGACCCATTGTAGGGGTCGGTGGAAAGTCAATTTCAGAGGTCGGTGTGGTCATGGTGGAGAGCAATTGCGCCACACGCGTTGCCATTTCGGCATCTGTCAGCGGCTGCTCTGCTTTCAGGTTCGAAAACATGCTGCAACTCGACAATAATAATGACAGAATGACCACCATAGGGATGATTTTTAATTTCATGAGTACTCCTCCATCAAGGCGCTCAGGCCTTGTAACCAATCTTGCGTAAGAAATCTTTGCGCCAAACCACATCTTCTTCAGTTTCGTATCCCTTGGGCTTTTCGCCGTCAAAGACGCCCAGTACGGCGCGCCCCTTACCGTTGTCGGCAATCACCACATCCACGGGGTTGGCCGTGGCGCAGTAGATTTCACAGACTTCAGGGATGTGTTTAAGGGTATTCAACACATTGATCGGATAGAACCCCTCTCCCAAAAAGACGATGAAGATGTGTCCAGCGGCAATGGCAGATGCGTTTTTACGCGCCAATTCGATCATGGCTTTATCGGTGCCTGAACTTCGAATTAAACAGGCGCCTGAGGCTTCACAAAAAGCCAGGCCAAATTTGATTCCAGGTACGGAAGTCACCAGGGCTTCGTGAATATCTTCCACTGTCTTGATGAAGTGAGATTGGCCGAGGATAAAGTTAATATCATCCGGTTTTTCAATCTTAATGGAAAGCAGGTTCATAGCAGCGCTCCTGAAATAATATCGAATTTCATGCTTTTTTCTGCACACTGTCTAGATTGCAAGGTTCATGCCACAACTTCATAACAAGTTAGGGTAAAATAGAAAGCACATTCTGAAAGGACTTCGCCCCTTGTTTGAGATCACCTTCCTTGGCACTTCAGCTTCTGCACCGTCTCCCAAACGCAGCCTGCCTTCTTATCTCGTGCAACACGACGAATTCCGCTTTCTGGTGGATTGCGGCGAAGGCACTCAGCGGCAGATTCTTCAATCAGGGGTCGGATTCAAACGGTTAAACCGCATTCTCATCACCCACGGACATCTGGACCACATCCTCGGCCTGGCCGGGCTGCTTTCAACCTTCATGCGCTGGGAATCCATAGACAATCTTGAGATTTACGGCGGCACCGGTGCTCTCGACCGCATCCATGATTTGCTTTACGGCGTCGTCTTGCGCGGTAACAGCACCCCGATGCCGATTTCGCTCATTCCCATTAAAAAGGGAGTGTTCTTTGAAGGTGATGACTTTACAGTTAGTGCTTTCCCCGTTCAACACCGCGGACCGGACTGCCTGGGCTTTTTGTTTGAAGAAAAATCGCGGCGCCCGTTTTTGCCTGAAAAAGCGGCCGAGTTGGGTGTGCCCAGCGGACCGTTAAACGGCAAGCTGGTGGCAGGCGAATCTGTCACACTCGAAGATGGGCGCACCATAACCCCTGAAATGGTGATGGGAGAGCTGCGCCGGGGCACACGCCTGGCGGCACTCGGAGACCTGGGCGAGACTGAAAGCCTGGTTGAAATCTTGAAAGATGTGGACGGGTTGGTGATCGAATCGACCTACCTTGACGAAGAAGCCGACATGGCTAAACAATTCTCGCACCTCACCGCAAAGCAGGCAGCCGCCTTTGCCAACAAGATCAATGCCGGCAAAATGATCATTACCCACCTCAGCCGCCGCTACCGTGATAAAGACGTATTAGCTGAAGCGCAGAGTGTCTACCCGGGTGCTGTGGTTGCCCGCGATTTTGACACTTTCACAATAAAACGCGAAGAATAAAAATGCCACTAATTGCGTTGGTCGCGCTCCCAAATTAATCTTTTTTTACTCAACCTTTATCAGGTTTTTACTGGCACTCCCATCAGTACTCTGTAAACTATAAAAGGTTTTTTCATATTTTTGAGAATCCTTGAACTATTTTTCAAAAAAAGTGATTTGTAAATCCACTTTGGAGTGCTGATGAAATTTAATATACGCACGAAATTAGTCTTGCTAGGTGTCAGCAGTGTCATCGTTACTGCATTAGTCTTAGCCATTGTAGGCATCTGGCAATCCAAAATAGCCGAAGATAAATCAGCACAACAGGCCGATGCGTTTATTCAAAAAGAGATCAACCAGATTACAACAGATACCTACAACCTGGTGCAATCACAGGATGAAGCTATTTCATTGCAGGTGCAAGGTGGATTAAAAGTTTTCACGAAATTGATTGAGACTGAAGGCGGACTGGGTGTAAACGACCAAAATGTTGTGTGGGCGGTGATCAACCAGTTAACCAAAAAATCACAAGGCGTCACGCTGCCTCAATTGATATTGGGTGAAAAATGGCTTGGAAAAGTAACCAACGCCGATGTACCCATCCCTGCTATAGATGAAATGCAAATTTTGCTTAACTCAAAAGCCACAATCTACCAGCCAATGCCGGAGGACGCCGGTTTATTGAGGGTGGCAACCAATGTGATCAACTCCGACGGCAACCGCGCCCTGGGCACCTATATCCCCGCCAAAAACGCGGATGGCAGCGAAAATCTTGTTTATTCAAAGGTAATGAGCAGTGAGGATTATCTTGGCATCTCTTATGAAGTGGATGCCTGGTACATCACGGCTTTCCATCCGGTCACAAATGATAAAGGTGAAATCATTGCCGTCCTTTCGGTGGGTGTGAAACAAGAGAGCGTGGCGACTTTGAGAAATGCCATTCAACAGACCAAAGTGGGTTCCACCGGGTATATCTCCATTTTGGGCGGCAAGAATGATCAGCAAGGCAAGTATATTATTTCTCAAGGTAGCACTCTCGACGGCCAATCTGCGTGGCAAGATCAAGACAGCGAAGGTAACCCCATCATCCAGCAAATAATCAATGCAGCCGTTGAGCTGCAAGCCGCAGAAACCACCAGTTTTATCTATACCTCGAAAATTGATCAATCAAAAAAGATTGTTGAAGTTGCATATTATGCCCCATGGGATTGGGTTATCCTGGTCAATGCCAATGAATCTGATTACCAAACCTTTTTTGAAGAGCTTCAAAAGGCACAGGCGCAGATGATGTGGATGTTCATTCTCTTCGGGCTTGGATTGGCTGCTGTATGTTCTGTGATCGTCTTCTTCTTGGCATCCAAAATTGCCAACCCGTTGGCGTCGTTGACCCTCACGGCCAAACAATTGGCAGAAGGTGATATTTATCACGAAATTACCCACGCCTCAAAAGATGAAATCGGCAGCCTGGCAGATGCTTTCAGGCAGCTCGTTACATACATTCAAAATATTGCCGGCGCCGCAGATTCCATATCCAAAGGCGACCTTTCCATTCGCGTTAATCCCATTAATTCAAAAGACGTGCTGGGCACGGAATTTGAACAAATGCTTGTCAACTTGCGCGAGACCATTTCAACCCTGAAGCAGGGGGTTGCCATCCTCGATGATGAATCTGCACAATTGGCAGACGGTTCAGGCCAGGTAAACCAGGCAACGTTGCAAATTGCGGCAACCATCCAGGAGATCGCCACGGGGGCCTCTCAGCAGGCTTCAAGCGTCACGAAAACCACAGCCATTATTGAACAGTTGAGCAACTCCATCCACCGGGTGGATAAAGTGTCACAAGAACAAGCGCTGGTGGTGACCGAGGTGTCAGAGAAATCCAACCAGATAACCACCGCCATCCAGGAAGTTGAAGAGCATACCCAGTCTGTGCAGCAGCAGGCACAAGCCGCGGCTGAATCCGCATCAGATGGTGTATTAACCGTGGATGCCACCCTGGAGGGTATGAAAAAGATCCAGACCAAGGTCAATAATTCTGTTGAAAAAGTTCATGAAATGGGGCAGCGCTCCGAAGAGATCGGCCGTATTGTTGAAACCATTGATGATATTGCTTCGCAAACCAATTTGTTGGCGCTAAATGCTGCCATTGAGGCTGCCAGAGCCGGCGAACACGGCAAAGGCTTTGCCGTCGTCGCGGATGAAGTCAGAAAGCTTTCCGAGCGCTCAACCACATCCACAAAAGAGATCAGCGACCTTGTGCATCGCATTCAGGTGACTGTGCGTGAAGCGGTTCTGGCCATGGAAGAAAGCTCCAAAGAAGTGGAATCTGGTGTGGGCAAAGCTGAAAAGTCGGGTGAATCGTTGCAGAAGATTCTCGAAAGTGCCGAGATGGTCACGGCCCAGGCTGCCAGTGCCGCAGAAGTTGCCAACAAAATTGGTGTTTCTGCCGGCGAACTTGAAATGACCATGCAGAAAATGGCAGAAATTGTTGACACCAACCGTTCGGAGGCTGCAGAAATGGCCGCCAACTCGCTGATTGCCAACGAAGCCATTGAAAACATCGCCTCCATCAGTCAGCAGAGCAGCGCCGCCATCGAAGAAACCTCTGCATCCACTGAAGAAGTGACTGCCCAGGTATCCGAGTTTAAGAGTTCCATTGATCACCTGGTGGAGATGATGCAGCAGCTACGCAAGGCATCTAACAATTTTAAACTTGAGTAAATGACTTTTTAGACTTAAGTGACTCAATCGGGTTGAGATTTTAACGCATCCTGAAAAAAAGTTGTATAATCAGCAAAATCTTTTCATTAGATGTCTAGATAACCCAATTAATGGTAATGACAAACAATCTGCATACTTGTTTGCCGCGGCATTTCTTTTGATTTTATGATCAGTCAACTGATCATTTCCCTCCTCTTTACAGCCCCTCTTCCCTAGTCAAGAAGGGGGGCAACGTTTTGTGTAAAAAATACGTCATTGCGAGCCGCGGTTTTTGCGGCGCGGCAATCCCCACCAAGAATTGCCCAAAAACAACAAAAGAAAACTATGATTTGACCCGAGGAAAACCGATCAAATGGAAATAGAGGTTTACTCGGGAATCGGAACAATCAAAATTTATAAATGAACAAATCAAACTACCTTGGATGGGTTTGCTTAAGAAGGTGCCAGGTAAACCTCATGGAGATTGCTTTGACTTGCACAGATCGCAAGTCTCGCAATGACAAAATCTGTCGTCATTGTGAACGAACGGAGTGTGTGATGCACAAAGTCCTAGGTTCATCGGGAATCCCCATCAGGGTTTGTCCTGTAACAATTGAAGAAATCCAGGTTTAATGAGAAAAGTTGAAATTGGTAATGTCGGGTTCTGGTTTTCTTTTAGTCAAGAAGTTGCGAAGGTAGTTACATATAATTCTCTGTATGAAAGACTCTACGGTATTCAAAATATAGGGTCTGAACTTTTCTCTATTAATGTAAGTCTCTGGCGGTTTTTACAATGTTCATGCAGTATCAACATAAATCTCCTCTTGACAAAATAGAACAAAAGTGCTTTTTTAACCCTGTCACTTATTCAATAGGGGTTAAACCATGCCAGAAGAAACCAAAAAACGCAAAGGCGGTCAGCCGGGCAATCACAACGCCCTCAGACATGGACGCTACATCGCCAAAGAGAATATCCACTTCGTCCACGCCACAGAAGAAGATCAGCTCGACACCCTCGATCAACTCATCATTGCGGTCAAAAAAACCATGGCGCACACCTATCGGGTTAGCCTGAAAGCCGAAACCACCCAGGAGATCAATCAGACGATGAACTCCCTCAGCATGGCTGCCATTGGGCTTTGCCGCATGCTTCACATGCGCGACCGCATAACATCCCCGCCGCAATTTCCTGATTTGGGTGATGAATACCATGAACTCCTCGAACTCTTCAAAGAAACCTTTATGACTCAACAATCGCCTGGCGCTCGGCATCCCTGAAAGGTGGGCATTCGTTTCATTCGACCCCGCATTATTAATTCAAATACAAATAATTAAAAATGATCCGTCACACCTGCACTAGCAGCAGGTGCTAGTGTTGCGAACGAGCGAAGCGAGTGTGGCACATCGTCCCCGAAGGGGAATCTCCACCAAGGTTTACCTGAAAACTATTGAAGAAAACAATGAATAATTTACTATTTCTGATATAAAAATAATTATGGAATTCGCCTTTCACGTTTATACCCTTACTAATGATTACAACACCGTACTTTATACCGGTGTTACCAGTGACCTCTACCACCGCATCATAGAGCATCGCGAGAAAGTCAATCCGGGTTTTACGTCTAAATACAATGTACACAAGTTGGTCTATTTTGAAGAGTTTGAAGATATCATTGATGCCATTGCCAGAGAAAAACAGATCAAAGCAGGTTCTCGTCAGAAGAAACTTGACTTGATCAATGCAATGAATCCCAACTGGGAAGATTTGTGGAAAAAGAAATATCGATATATTAAAGAATAGTTCCGTCATTGCGAGTCCTGAAGGACGAAGCAATCCCCACCAGGGTTTGCCCAGTATCAACAAAAGAAAACTATGATGTGAATCACGAAATACCAATCAAATGAAAGTGAATGTTTAATCGAGAATAGGAACAATACAAAATTCATAAAGGAACAACTCAAACTATCTTGGATGAGTTTGTTTAAGAAGTTACCAAGTAAACCTTAATGGGGATTCCCCCTATGGGGGACTTCGTGCTTCGTGCCTTTGGCCCTCGCAATGACACTTTACACATGTTGTACAATTAACTATCTTATTCTTGGAGGTCTCGTGATGAACCATCTGCCTATTGATCATAGCGACGTGCCCATCCGGCTGTTCAAGTCGGATTTCATGGAATTCTTCTCACACATCAGTCCCGTGGCAGTCACCATCATTTGGCTGCCTGTGGCGCTCTTTTTCCTCTTCCGCTCCATTGCTGAAGCGCCCTTGGGTAGATTCCCATTCTACATCCCCGTCGGGTTGCTGATTGGCCTCTTCGTCTGGACCATCTCGGAGTATTTATTACACCGCTTCGTCTTCCACTTTGCCGCCAAATCAGAAAAAGGTCAGCGCATCACCTTTCTTTTTCACGGCATCCATCATGCCCAACCGCAGTGCAAGACCCGCCTGGTCATGCCGCCGATCGTGGCGATTCCGCTCGCGGCTGTCTTTTTCGGCTTGTTCCATCTGGTGATTAATGTGCTGTTAAAGGCGCCGCTCTGGTTTGACCCAATTTTCTCCGCTTTCATTCTGGGTTACCTGACCTACGACCTGACCCATTACGCCACCCATCACTTCCCCATGCGCAGCGGGTATGCCAAGTTCATTAAACGTTATCACATGCAGCACCATTACAAGACCCCCAACGCACGTTACGGCGTCAGCTCTCCCATCTGGGATTACGTATTCAAGACAAAACCGACTGAATGATTGACGGAAAGTTAAGAATTCGTCATTGCGAGCCGCTGCTTTTGCGGCGCGGCAATCCCCACCATGATTTGACCAGTAATTCATTAAGAAAACAATGCATAAATAATTTTTTTAGATATCAAAATAATTATGGAATTCGCCTGTCACGTTTATATCCTCACCAATGATTACAACACCGTACTTTATACCGGTGTAACAAGTGATTTATACCACCGCATCATTGAGCATCGAGAAAAAGTCTATCCAGGTTTTACATCTAAATACAATGTGCACAAGTTGGTCTATTATGAAGAATTTGAAGATATCAGTGATGCAATTGCCCGAGAAAAACAAATCAAAGCAGGTTCTCGTAAAAAGAAACTTGACTTAATCAATGCGATGAATCCTAACTGGGAAGATTTGTGGAAAAAGAAATATAAGTATAAAAAAGAATAGCTACGTCTTTGCGAGCCGCGGTCTTCCCTGGCACTTGCAGCCTCATCGTCCCGATGTCCTTCGGGAGGGCAAGTGTGCGGCGCAGCACATAGTCCCAGATTCATCGGGAATCCCCATTAGGGTTTACCTAATAACTACAGAAGATAACTATGATTAAATTAATTTCATAAGGATTAAATGAATGAAGGGGTTTATTCGTGTATAGAAACAATAAACCAATTCACACTTCCATAGACGAGTTTGCAATAGTAGTTATAAGGCAAACCTGGAGAAGATTGCTTCGTGCCTTCGGCACTCGCAATGACGCACAAGGTTGTACAATTAACACATGAATAACTATTTGATCACCTTTGCCATAATTCTTTTCATTTTCATCACAACCTGCCTGGTTTTGTCAGTGCCATTAACCAAGCGGTACAGCCTCAAAGATTTTCGCTCCCCCGCGGATCTTGGCCTGGACTACAAGCCTGTGCATTTCCCCTCCGCGGATGGCATCACCCTATCAGGCTGGTGGATCCCGGCGGAAGGGTCGCCCAATACCATCATCTTTTTGCATGGTTTTGCCGGCACCATGGATCCCGACCTCAAGTATGTACCGGCCTTCATCCAGGCTGGCTACAACGTCTTGATGTTTGACTTCCGCGCCCACGGACGCAGTCACGGCAGCCGCACCAGCCTGGGAGCGCTCGAAGTCAACGACGTCATCGGCGCCATCCATTTTGCCAAATCTTGCAACAGTTGGGCTATCGGGCTGATGGGCTTTTCAATGGGCGGCAGAGCCGCATTATTGGCCGCAGCACAGCATCCGGGCATTCAGGCCGTCATCTCTGACGGTGGGCCGCTGCGCCTGAGTACTGCCATCAGCATGGATTTGCGCCGCCGCAAAATCCCCGATAATCTGACCCCCATCCTGTCTTTCATGGTTCTTCTGGGTGCCTCGTTAAGGTTGTTTACCAACCTCTTCTATCACGACCCGTTGGTGCTGGGCGGCAAGATCGCCCCAACCCCTGTGCTCTTGATCCACGGCGACAAAGACCCCTACACACGCAATCACGAATTGATTAATATAGTGGCTAAATCCAAAGGCAATTTGAGTTTATGGCGCGTAGCCGGTGCCCGCCACCGCGAAGTGGATTTGGCAGACCCTGAACTTTACCTTCAAACTGTCATCGGTTTTTTTGACCAGCACCTAAAACCTCAATAAATCATCGCAGGAGTCCCTCATGAAACGTGTCAGCGGCTGGTATATCTTTGTACTCAATGCTTACTGGATCGGTCTTTCTTTCATGTGGAACAGCTTGCACGTCACAATCTTGCCCGCTGTGCTNNATTCAGCCGCTCTCGGGAGCCATCAGCGACCGATGGCAATCCAAAATGGGCAGACGCCGCCCCTTCATGTGGATCGGCACCGGCGGGGATCTGATCTTTCTGGCGATCATGGGCTTTATCGGCGGGTTGCCCGCACTCTTCATCGGTTACATCGGCTTGCAGACCAGCTCCAACCTGGCACACGGTCCCGCCCAGGGTCTGCTGCCGGATGAAGTGCCAGCCTCGCAGTTGGGTATGGCCAGCGGCATCAAGACCACGCTAGACATGGCCGGTATCATCCTCTCATCGCTGCTGATGGGCTTTCTGATCTCATCGAAAGACCCTGATCCGACCCTCTCGACCATCGTCATCATTGGGGTGCTGGTGGTCTTCGGGCTGATCACCTTGCTTGGTTCGCATGAAAAATCCACCTATGCACCGCAGCGTACCCGTGTGGATTGGATGGGGCTGTGGAAGTCGGTCTTCTATTTCAAAGCGGAGGGCGACAAAAACTATTGGCGTTTGATCTTCAGCCGCTTCCTCTACCTGGTGGGTATTTACGGCTTTCAATCTTTTGCGCAGTATTTCATCCGCGACAAGTTCAGCGGTCAGGATCCCATCCAGTTTACCCAATTCGTGATGGGTTCTTTCGTGATCGTGTTGATCATTTTCTCACTCTTTTCAGGCCGTTGGAGTGACAAAATCGGACGCAAACGCCTTCAGATTGTCTCCTCTTTCATCGGCGCTTTGGGCTCAATTTTGGTCATCTTTGCCGTGACCCCATTCCAGTTGATTCTCTTCGGCAGCATCCTTGGGGCGGGGATGGGTATCTTCCTCGCCACCAACTGGGCGCTGGCTAATCAAATGGCGCCGCTGGGAGACGTGGGTAAATATATCGGTCTTACCAACCTGGCCACCGCCGGTTCGGCCGCCGTCGCCCGCCTGGAAGGCCCCATGACGGATGTGCTCAACAATGCCGCACCGGGTCACTGGTGGGGCTGGACGACTCTCTTCGTGATCTCGGCCGTGCTCATGCTGGCATCCGCCCTGGCCATGCGCAAGGTGCCCGAGTTCAAGGTTGTGGAAGCAGAAGAAGCGGCTGGATAAGACCATTTATAACGAAAAGGATATTTCCCTGCAATTCAGATAAGAAAAAGTTAGTAATTTGCGCCTCACCCCAAACCCCTCTCCATCCTTGGATGGAGAGGGGTTTGGGAGAGGCCGGAATTAATGAATGGAATATTTGCTCATAAATGATTTATAAATCTTGATATCCCGCAGCTTGCTTCGGGTAGGATTCAATTCCAAAACGGTTTTCCCCTCTTCAACAAGTTGGCGAGAGGCGCGAATTGTGCGTACCCGAGCCACAAAGTGGCGAGAGGTATCAGGGGAGAGGCAAGCAAAAAAATACATCAACCGCACCAAATCCGAAACCCCTAAAACTCCTTTATAATCAGAGTATGTCAAGTGAAAAATCCTTACCCGAACGATTGCAAGTGAAACCTGGCCGCACGCTGCGGTTGATCAATGCGCCTGAAGGATTTGCCTCGTTTTTAGGTCCCTTGCCCGAACGCTCCAAAATGGCGTCAAAATTTGACAAAGCGGATGTGGTGCTGTTTTTTGTTAAAAATATGGAATGGCTCAAAACCGGGCTCTCTGCAGCGGCAGACGCTTTGACCCCTGGTGGCATCCTGTGGGTGATTTACCCCAAGTTGACCTCAGCTTTGCGTTCTGACATCAGCCGTGACTCCATCTGGAAATACGCAGAGACCATCGGTTGGACGGGTGTGGCAATGGTCTCCGTGGATGAAACCTGGTCCGCTTTTCGTATGAAGCGCTTATGAAATCCAGACTCTTAAAGTTAACCCAGGGTGAGGTGCGCTCGCCCATTTATCTGCCAGATGCCACTTTTGGCGTGGTGCGTTCGGTGGATTCAGAAGACCTGCTCTCGATTGGCATTGAAGCATTGGTGATGAACACCTTTCACTTGATGCAGAAACCCGGCTCCTCGACCATCCAATCCTTGGGTGGGCTGCACAAAATGTCCAACTGGAAGCGCAACATCGTCACCGATTCAGGCGGTTTTCAGGCTTACTCGCTTATCCGCCAAAATCCTAAATTTGGCAGCATTCATGAAAAGGGCATCAGCTTTCAACCAGAAGGCAGCTCGCGCAAATTTCAATTGACGCCCGAGAAAACCGTGCAGCTTCAGATCGGCTACGATTCTGATGTGGTCATCTGCCTGGATGATTGCACCAACGTGGATGAAAACCTGGCCGCCCAAAAGGAATCTGTGGAACGCACGATTGCCTGGGCGATAAAGAGCAAGAAAGAATTCAACCGCATTATTGAACAGAAGAAACTGACCGAAGAAACGCGTCCGCGCTTATTCGCGGTGGTGCAAGGTGGGGGATACCCCGAATTGCGTCTGCGCTGCGCAGAAGCGCTGCTCGAAATTGGCTTTGACGGTTACGGTTTTGGCGGCTGGCCGCTGGATAAAAATAACCACTTGCTGGCAGACATCATCGGCTACACCCGCAGTATCATCCCGGCGGAGTACCCCATGCATGCCCTGGGTATCGGTCACCCCGAAAACGTGCTGGCTTGCTTTGAGCTGGGTTATGACATCTTTGATTGCGCCATGCCCACCCGCGACGCCCGCCACGGACGGTTGTTCACCTTCCGCCAGCCTGCGAATGAGCCCGATTTTGGGCTGACCGGTGACTGGTTTGGCTTCAAATATGTAAACGATGAAGAACACATCAAAGCGGATCGCCCCATCAGCGAGGACTGCGACTGTCCGTGCTGCAAGCACTACTCCATCGGTTATCTGCATCACCTCTTCAAAATGGGCGATACCCTTTTCTTCCGCCTGGCCACCCTGCACAATCTGCGCTTCATGGTGCAGCTTTGCGACCGTATTCAACGAAAGTATGCATGATGTCATCACCAACCGAACAGCTAGAAGAATTGTTCAGCCTGGTCACGGCCGCGGATAAGTATGCATCCATTTCTCCTGACCTGATCCGTGAGATCGGTGCAAAGGAACTCGCCAAGCGCCGAAACCTCAAGGAAGCGGTCAAAGAAACCCGCAACAAACTGCACCAGGTGGGTTCCGCTTATCAAGAAAAGCCTATACCCTATTCCGCATGGTTGGATGAGTTGAAGGACCTGCCAAATGACTTACATGATGAACAGGTTAAGACAACCTTAAAGCGTCAAATGAGCATGCATGCGTCTACGGCAGAAAGATTATCCATTCTGCCGCACGTATTCAATGATGCGCTGGGTTCCATTGCGCCGCTGCACTCCATACTTGACCTGGCCTGCGGACTCAATCCGCTCTGCCTGCCGTGGATGCCCGCCGCCGCGGAGGTGGAATACACAGCTTGCGACATCTACGCCGATATGACAGGTTACCTCAATCACTATTTTGAGCATTTCAAAATCAACGGTTCGGCTTTCGTGTGCGACCTGACCCAGACTATCCCGCAGAACTCTGTCCAGGTAGCGTTGCTGCTCAAAACCATTCCCTGCCTGGATCAGGTGGACAAGAACGCCGCCAAACACCTGTTAGCAGCGCTGAAAGCGAAGTATATTCTGGTCTCCTTTCCGGCGCACAGCCTGGGGGGAAAATCCAAGGGCATGCTGCAAAATTATGAAACCCGATTTAATCAATTGACCGAAGGCGAAAGCTGGAAGATCACCAAAATGGATTTTACCGGTGAACTGGCTTTTATGATCGAAAAGTGAGCACGGATGAAACGTAAAAAGAAATCCACGCAGAAGCCGCTCACGATTATCCCCTCCAAAGCGGAGCAATTGGCCGCCTTTCAACCCCTGCTCAGCGCGGAGGAGTTCGCCGAGCTGCAAATCGAGGTTGATAAGGCGCTGCCGCCTGCCATCCGCATCAATCCACTCAAGGCACCGCCTGAAATGGCGCGAGACCTTTCGGCACGCTACGGCTGGACGCTGACACCCATCCCTTTCTGCGAAGAAGGGTTCCGTGTGCAGGTGAATGACGGCCTGGCAGTCAGTGCTGCACTGGAGCACCGCACCGGGCAGTATTACATCCAGGAGGCGGCATCCATGCTGCCGGTAGCTCTCTTTGACATCCGCGCCGGGGATGAAGGTCTGACCCTCGACCTGGCGGCTTCGCCCGGCGGGAAAACCACACATATTGTGGCGCGCCAAAACGACCACGGACTGGTTCTCGCCAACGATTCCAGCCAGGGGCGCATTCAGGCGCTCAAGGTGGTCTTGCAGCATTGGGGCGCCACCAACACCGCCGTGACGCGTTTTGCAGGCGAGAAATTCGGAGCCTGGTTCCCCAACACCTTTGACCGGGCTTTGATCGACGCGCCTTGCTCCATGCAGGGGCTGCGCACCGCGGAATCTCATGAGGAACGGCCGGTGACTGAAAAAGAAAGCCGATTGCTTGCCCAACGCCAGACCGCCTTGCTGGTCAGTGCGCTGCAAGCCGTGAAGGTTGGCGGTCAGGTGGTCTACTCCACCTGCACGCTGTTGCCCGGCGAGGATGAAGGAGTGGTGGAGGCTGTGCTGGGTAAGTTTGGTCACTCAATGGAACTGGTGGACGTAAGCCCCAAACTGGTGCATCCTGCCCCCGGCATACAAGAACTGGATGGGAAAGCTTACCAGACCGACATGAGCAGGGTGGTGCGGCTTTGGCCGCACCGCTTCCAGACGGCGGGCTTTTTTGCCTGCCTGCTGCAAAAAACCGCTGATCTCGATCTTAAAACAATTGACGCGCCGACCCATTCCATGGAAGGCGCCGGTTTCTTTGAACTTTCCTATACTGAATCTGCAAAGTTCAGTCAGGACTTCAAAAGTTGGACCGGCTTTGACCTCTCGGGTTATCTTCAAGAGCAGCAAAGAACATTGGTTAAAAGAGATGCACGCGTCTTTCTCTTCCCGCGTCTGCTGTTGGAGAAGTTCCGCAGCCTGCCGGTGCAATCCGCGGGCATGCTGCTGGGCGAGTGGGAGGGCGATGTCTTCATTCCCTCGCACGAGTGGGTGCTGCGCTTCGGCGGGCAGTGTGTGGATTGTCTGGTAAAACTGGATGATGAACTTTTTGCCATCTTCAGCCGCGGAGACGATCTGATGGGTTATAAGGATGGCATTAACTCCAAAACGGATATCCGTGTGGTAATGGATCAATCTGGAAGGTTGGCAGGTCGTGGAAGGGTTATTTCTGACCGCTTGAAGAATTTGTCATCGAGACATCTTCGGTAGGGGCGGTCCGCACGAATTTTGTGCCCACGGCCGATTTCAGGCGAGTGGGGTTACCACCCAAGGGTTAAGGCGGGTTTTGAACCCGCCCCTACAATAGAATCACCCTAACTCATACAATACCACCCCCGCTGCATGAATGGCGGCGGTTTCCATGCGCAGGATGCGCTTGCCCAGGCTGACAGCAACGTAACCGCTGGCTTTGGCGAGTTCCACTTCCTCGGCTGAAAGTCCGCCTTCAGGGCCGATGATCAGGCTGACTTGTTTACCCTTGAATGCTCGCAATTGCTGCTTGATCGAGAGATTAGCTTCATCCTCCCAGAGGATCAGCTTGAGCGCATCATCCGTTTTGGATAGCGCCAGGGCGTCGGCATATTTTTGTGCGGGTGATAGCGCGGGGATGCGTCCTCGGTGGCTTTGTTCGGCGGCTTCCTGGATGATCTTCTTCCAGCGCGGCGATTTGTCATCCGCATCACTGGTTTTCTGAATAAGTGTGCGTGTGGTGACAATTGGAACAAATGAGGTCACGCCAATTTCAGTACATTTTTGCAGGATCAATTCAAATTTTTCGCGCTGGGTCAAGCCAATCAACAGCGTAATTTGTGTGGCAGGTTCGCCAAGAGAAGGTTGTTTGGTTATTTTAGACGCTGTGCAATGCGATTCGCTCACCTCTGATAGTCGTGAAGGGTACTCATAACCCTGGTCATCCAGTAGCACAATCTCTGAACCGGTTTTCAATCGCAGCACACGGCAAATCTGCTGTGAAATATCATGCGGCAAGGTGATTTCAGAGGTTTGAAAGAGTTCAGCGGGGATAAAGAATCGATGCATGGTATTCCTCCAATTCGATTATACTAGGTGCATCTTTTAGAGTATAAGGAAATAACAAATTGAACGAGCAAACAGAACACCCTCGAGTTTACCGCTACTTTGACCTGGTCATGGCTTTCTTTGTGACCGTGTTGATCGTCAGCAACATTGCCTCCTCTGCCAAGATTGTCGATTGGGGAGTTTCACTATTTGGCCTGCCCCTGGCGTTCGATGCCGGAACGATCCTGTTTCCGATCAGTTACATTTTTGGAGATGTACTGACCGAGGTTTACGGCTTTCGCAAATCGCGCCGTGTGATTTGGACGGGTTTTGCCTGTCTTGCGCTCACGGCTGTGGTGCTCTGGCTGGTGCGCATCATGCCGGGTGAAGCCACCTGGATGGAAAGTACCGGTCAAACAGCCTTCAACAACGTATTGGGCGGCATCAGCACCGGCGGTATTGTGCTGGCCAGTTTGGTGGCCTATCTGGCAGGGGAGTTTACCAATTCGGTCATTTTGGCCAAGTTGAAGGTCGCCACCAAAGGCCGCTGGTTATGGTTGCGCACCATAAGCAGCACACTGGTGGGTGAGGGCGTGGATTCCATCATCTTTATCGCTGTGGCGTGTCTGGTGGGCGTTTTTCCGTGGAGCCTGTTCTTTACCCTGGTAGTTGCTAATTACATATTCAAGAGTCTGATTGAAGTATTAATGACCCCCGTCACATACTGGGTTGTGGGTAAGTTAAAGCGCGCAGAGAATGAAGATTTCTACGATTCCAAGACCCGTTTTTCACTCATTGGAAAATGAAGTGGTGACCAGGGCATAATCTGCACTGGCGATAACCACTGCAAATTCGCCTTTCAAATCAGTCCTTTCCATTTCGCCAATCAATTCACTCAGTGACCCTCGAAAGAGGGTCTCAAATTTCTTTGTCAAATCGTTGGCAATCACTGCCGAACGGTCGCCATAGACTTCAAGTGCGTCACGCAAAAAAGCCACTAGACGGTGCGGGCTTTCATAGAATATCAAGGTGTGCGGAGATTTTTGATCGATTTCCATCCAACGTTTACGAGGTCCGCTTTTGCGCGGAGGAAAACCACGGAAGGTGAAGCTGTGTACCGGCAGACCTGAAAGGATCACGGCCATGATCAGAGCCGTTGGACCAGGGACGGCGCTCACTTCAATACCTGAGGCAATCGCACTACGCACCAAAATGAAACCGGGATCCGAAATCGAGGGGGTACCGGCATCTGTTACCAGAGCAACGTTTTTACCGGAGGTAAGAATGTCCATGATTTTGGGTAAAACACGTTGTTCATTATCTTCACGAAATGAAATTTGTGGCTTTTTAATGCTAAAATGAGTAAGCAAGAAGCCTGTTTTACGCGTATCTTCACTTACCACCACATCCGCAGATTCAAGCGCTGCGAGCGCGCGTTGTGATATATCTCCCAGGTTACCAATTGGTGTTGCGATTAAAACTAACATGGTGGAATCCCTTCGGAGAAAAGTATATCACGGCGTAAAAAGATGAGTGGATAATAATATTTTTACTTGAATTCCAAAATTATACTGTTATAATACTAATAGATTACTGTTAAAGTTACTTTTAATGTTATTTTTACTACAACAGGCATTAAATCGAACGGGCATAGTAATATTTGGGTAAAGAAAATGCCTGCGCAATTCTTAGGAGTGCCATGATAGCCAATACTTTCAAAACCGCCGAAAACAACGCAGTTCCATTAGGTAGTGGGGTGGACCTTGACGAGTTGGAACCTGTAAATCGACGGCGCATTCTCGTTGTAGATGACGAACCCGATACCATAACCCTTTTGAAGCATATTTTTATTAATGACGGTTTTAATGTTGCCGGGGCATTAAGCGGCAGAGAAGCCATAAAAAAGATAAACGATATTAATCCATCAATCGTTATTCTTGATCTGCTCATGCCTGAAATGGATGGCAGACAGACTCTTGATGCAATCCGCAAGATTAATGATATACCTGTAATTGTCTTATCCGCAGTTAATCAAAAAGAAGAGATTGTCAATTTGCTCCAACACGGCGTGGATGACTATATCACCAAGCCTTTTAATAGTGCTGAAGTTACTGCCCGTGTACATGCCGTTCTGCGCCGTGCTGAAAAACCAATGGTTATGAATGTGCTTTCCTTCCCTGGTGTGGATCTGATCATTGATCTTGAAACCTATGAAGTCACGTACAAGAGCAGCACCATCCAATTAACTGGCAAGATGTTTGAAGTGCTTGCCTTGCTAGCCAAATCTGCCCCCAAAGTTGTCAATTATCAAGAATTGACTGAAAAAGTTTGGGGAGAAAATTCAGCCTCAGTACGCAATCGTTTAAAATATCTGGTTTATTTGCTGCGTCAAGAATTCTTAAAGATTGACGACAAAGTAGAACTCATCGAAAATATTGACCGCTTGGGATATAAATTAATCACTGGCGAATAAACTGACTGATTGATATAAAATGATTTGTTGCTACAATGAGGATGATATATTATCATTCTCATTTATTATCCATTTGATGTGGTTTTGGTTGTCAAATTTGGGGAAAATGCGTTATCATCGGTTGAATTAAACGGTGTGCCGAAAAGGGAGAAAAAAGGGCTGTTTATGTCTACACAAACATTTACCGTGAAAGAAGGGGTTGATCTGGACCAAAGAATTCCAGGTGAGCACCCGCGAATACTGCTCATTGACGACGAACCTGATAATATCACCCTGCTTAAACTCATGTTCCAGGCAAAGGGATTTGACGTCAGTGGTGCATGCAGCGGCAAAGAAGCACTCAAAAAAATCCATGAAGTTAAACCGAATCTGATCATTCTCGATATCATGATGCCTGAAATGGATGGTTGGCAAACCTACCAACAGTTGAGAAAAATATCAGACTTACCTGTTATTGTCGTCTCTGCCGCCCGGCAAACTGACAATGTGGTCAAGGCACTACAGATGGGTATGGATGATTACATAACCAAACCATTTGACCAGGCTGAGGTTGTTGCCAGGGTTAATTGTGTATTGAGACGGAGTGGAAAAAAACCGAAACTCAATCGCCTTGGTTTTTCGATGATTGAGTTGATTCTTGACCTTGACTCACAAGAAATCGTTTACAAGGGTGAAAGAGTGCAGCTAACCGGCAGGATGTTTGAAGTTCTGCTTGTTTTGGCAAAGAATGCTCCGCGGGTGCTGCCCTACGATGAAATTACCAACGAAATTTGGGGCGAAACAAATGTTTCAGCCCACAACCGATTGAAATACTTGATCTATTTGTTACGGCAAGAGTTCCTGCGGATTGATGGCGCAAACCCGGTGATCAAGAATGTAGACCGTGTGGGCTACAAATTGATGACTGAAAATTGACATTTTTAAGTTTTGATAGTTACTCCTGACAGGTTATAATCCTGTCAGGAGTTTTTTATTATGACAAATATTCCGACCCGAGACCGGGTAAACAACGAAATCAACACTCCCAGACCGCAGCGCAGACCTGGGTGGATCAAGGTGCAAGCTCCTACTGGAGAAACCTATGCCAAACTTCAAAAACTGATGCGCAGCAAAGCACTTCATACCGTGTGTGAAGAAGCGGCATGTCCGAATATGGGAGAATGCTGGGGCAGCGGCACTGCCACCTTCCTTATCCTTGGTGATGTTTGCACACGTGCCTGCCGTTTTTGCGATATCAAGCACGGACGCCCAGCCGAGATAGACTGGGAAGAACCCGAACGAGTAGCCCAGGCAGTTAAAACCATGAACTTGAAACATGCCGTAATCACTTCGGTTAATCGAGACGAACGTGAAGATGGCGGCGCGCCAATTTTTGCGGCCATCATTCGCCGAATCCGTGAACTGGTGCCAGGCTGCTCGGTGGAAGTATTAATCCCCGACTTCAAGGCCAACTTACCCGCGTTGAAAATCGTCATGGATGAAAGACCGGAAATTCTAAACCATAACGTTGAAACTGTACCGTCTCTGTTTAAAAAAGTTCAACCGCAGGATCATTATGAATGGTCTGAAGCTGTACTGAGAAATGCCAAAAAACTTGACCCTGATGTATTGACTAAATCAGGTATCATGTTGGGCTTGGGTGAGACCATTGCCGAGGTAAAAGAAGTGATGCAAGATTTGCGTAATTGGGATGTTGATATATTAACCATCGGACAATACTTGCAGCCCAGCCGCAAGCACATGCCGATCGAACGCTATTACACATTAGAAGAGTTCGCCGAGCTAAAAGAGTTTGGTCTGGCAATCGGATTCAAATGGGTAGAAAGTGCGCCGCTTGTGCGTTCTTCATACCATGCGGCCGATCAAGTGAGAGCACTTAGCAAGGTTCACAAATCGTTACATAAAAATTAGTTGTTGGATCATGGATAACAAACCGGGAGTTTCGCCAACTCCCGGTTTGTTTTCTAAAGGTTCAAAACTGCTTTTGCCGCCATCTCAAACATCAAACGGCGATCATCATCGCGTTTGTGCCATTCGCGTCCATCCCAACCTTCAGGGATGACAAGATCTCCTCCGTAGACAACTTGACCAAGTGTGATCTCGCGAAATTGCGCCACTGCAAAAAAGGCAGCCGCTTCCATTTCGACCACATCGCAGCCATCTGCCATGCGGATGTTTCTTCTGCCTTTGGTCTCACGATAAATCGCATCAGTTGTCCATGTTTTTCCGAGACGATATTCCAAACCTGATTCTTTGAAGGTTTTTTCAAGTGCAGCCACTCCCTTAAGATTTGCCTTCACTTCTCTCGCGGGAGGCAGGTAATGATAAGAAGTACCTTCGTCGCGGATTGCTGATGTCAGAATGACAGGATGTCCTGCAGCAATCTCCGGGTTAAGCACACCGCATCCGCCGCAAACAATATATTTGGTGACCCCAACTGCGATCAATTCTTCGAGAAAACCGGCCGCCAATGGGGCGCCTACTCCCGGATGAAAGACAGTTATGGGTTTTCCATCGATCAAGTAGGAATAGACAGGGTGGTCGCCAATTTCTGAATGCAGATCACCTAATTTGGTCAGCTTACCTTCTACAAGTAAGGTATCAAAGACATCTTTGAAAAAACAAATTACAGCCCTTGCCGGAATTGGTCCGTTTTTTGCAAAACGGTATGGATCAGGCATCAAAATGGCCGAACGGTCATCATCAAATTCAAGGATGGGTGATTTATGAGTCATGGGTTCCTAGTCGTTGGCCAGAACAACAATCTTGTCATTGGCTGTAAAAATAATTTTCTCTGATTTATCCGGGTTGAGATGGATGCCATAAGCTTGTGAAGCATTTCTGGCATCTGCCACCAAACGGTATCCAATCGCGGTTTCATTCTTCTTTCGGGCAGAATCAATTGCGGTGTAGAAGTTGACGGGTTTACCTGTTTCAACATATTCTGACATTGGTTTGAGGTAAATTTCTGATCCGTCAGTATCGAAAATATCCTGGAAGACAGAGTTTAAAGCTTTGTTTTCTGAAACTTGTGCCATCATCAAACTGATTAATTTATCGCTGACAATAAAATCATCTGCTTGAGAAACTTCGGCCAGGTTGCGGTTGCGAATGTCGAGCATTTCACTCACAATTGAAAAGTCTTGATTGGTTTTTTCTGCAATATCGCGCAAGTGAAGCAGCGTGATCATGGTACGGGCGTCGGCTTTTTGTACTGCCAGATCATCAGAATAGCATAAGAGGATTATGTGGCCGAAAGAGCCAAGATCGAGTGATTCGAGATTCTTTCTATCTGTAATATCGCCTTCAAGGAAGGTTAATTTTTGGTTTTTCAATTCCCTCGACAGCTCATCCAGTTTTTCTTCAATGCCATCAGCAGCAGCCACGATTGTGATCGCTGAGTTTTTGGGTACATAATTGTCAAGTTCGCGGATAATGGAAGGCGCTTTCCAGTTCCATCCCATGAGCAGCGTTTTTTCAGGTTTGGTGTTATCGCCTTTTATTGACTTTATCAGCTCATTCTGAACGGCTGATTTGCCATCAATGAAGATTTTGTCATCATCTTCTGCGATCACCACCAAATTATCATCAGCGGTTATTCCCGTTTCCATGGGGGGGTTCAACTGAGCAGGATTCCCCGCAGATCGAATGCCCATGACACAATTCTTGTTGAATAGTGGCAAGATTTCGCCATAAGTTTTTCCGACGAGTTCCGGAAACGATTTGATGTAGATTTCGTCGCCGCCAAAATCCATAAGTTCGGTGTAAACCACCGATAAACCGGATTGACGGCAGGTTTGGGCGATGATACGGGCGACAATTTCACCCGTCTGAATGGTTTCAAGCTCATCTTTACCTACAATTTTAGCAATTTCAGAATTGCGCGGATTTCTGATCTCGGCAATGATGTGATAAGGTTCCTGGCGGCGATCAGGATGGTTGGTGATCGCCAGGATGATCTTGATCACTTCTGAATCAGGGTCTTCGCTATCTTCAGGAGATAAGATGATTATTGACCGGGCGGAATTAATCGAAACAATGCTGAGGTCATTAATATCCATGGGGCTGCCGGTACGGCAGACGATATGTGTTGAACCAGTTTTACCGATACGTCCCTGCAAAGATTCTTCCATTTCAACCTTATCATGATCGCTCATGATGGCGATGCAGGATGACTTTTGATTTTCATTGGCTGATACGATTTCAGGAATAATGGTATAGATTTGTTCAGTCCATCCCAAAATGACAGTATGGTTTTCTTCGAGGAGGCGAGAATGTCCTTTTCGCAGGTCATCCAGTTTGGCTTCAATGGCTGAAGACAAGATACCAATCAAGGTGCTGATAACAAACACACCACCGATGGTCACAATGAGCATGGCAATGCGGAATCCCCAACCGGCGTCGCCACCCATGGTGCCGGCATCAAGTGTGCGCATCAGGTTACGCCAAAATGCTTCCCAAAAGCCTAATGGTGATTCACCATCGGGAGAAATTTTGAAAACAGTAACAACCACAGCCATGAAACCGATAATTACAACGGATGAAATAGCCAGCCACAAGATCAATGCACCTGATCCTTTTGAAAAGGTGTTATCCACTGCATATTTGAGCCGGTCTTTAAATTTCACATCAGATTTCATCATTACCTCCAAATTTTTTGATAAATTCTCTTAGTGCATCCTTTGCGATCCAACGCGCCGAGGGTGAATCTTGATTTAATAACCGGTTTGCACAGGCGATTGCTTCTGACCTAAGCGAAGGTTTCCATTTGCCAATGTTGCGTAAAGCCCAATTGACTGCTTTTTTAACGAAATTGCGGTTATCATCCGCAGCGGCTTCAATTAGCGAGAAATAAGACCTTATTATATCGTCAGACACATCTTTGCGGTGAACCACTATGGCAGCGATCATGGCAAAGGCCGACCGTTTGACAAATTCTTCTTCACGAACAGCCCATTGAGGGATGACCTCCAGCATGTCAGGTGTGTGGATAAAAAGTTCATCGGTCACGATATCACATATATCCCAGGAATCAAATTCGATCACCCATGCTTCTAATTGGGCGAGTGTTACTAGAGCAGGATCATCCACCATGGCGGCGAGAATACGGGCTTCGTGAATGCCGGTTTCCCACAATTCAAGTGCGAGGCTATGGTTTTGAATGCCTTTGGCCATTCTACGCAAATCGTAGATTGAAACACCCAACATTTCATGACCTGATATTCCAAACCTGGTTTGAGAGGCGAGCGTATCAGGATTTGCGAGTGTTCTTAATTGATTGATCATTTCTTTAGCTGGGGGGGAGCTTGACATTTTTTTCACCATAATAAAGGAATATTGTTCAATTTTATATCACCCTGCAATTATATGAATAAATGCAGGATTAATGTTGTTGATCATGCAATAATTGGGATGATATATTATGAAAAAGCTGGATGACCAATGGATTTTGGCTATCATCCAGCTCTTGATATTAGATCTTATCGACAAATGATGGGTACAGCAATTATTTAATTGCTTTAATCATGAGTTCGTGTCGCTCAAGATTACCAGGTGAGTAAACCAGGATTTGTTTTTCTTTATCAATTTTTGTTGTTCCGTCAGAGACTGTGATTTCAGCCCCATTGGCAAAATGGTATAGGGGATAAAAGATTTCAGATGGTGTTGTAATGGAGTTGTCTCCAATAAATTCTAGGTGGTATGTTCCAGAAAATGGATCAAAGCAGGATTTCACCGGTTCACCTGCAAGAGCAATCGGGAAGGGGCGGATGACAGCGTGAAGTGCCCGACCGCCAGAGTTGAGGTCTGATTTATCACATTGCTGGTCACGGCAAAAAATGGATAAGTCTTCGTCGTTCCAAAGGTCCCCGCGTTCGTTGGAATTATCGGAGGTGTAGTTCCAGATCGTGTAATTGAGCAGATTAGCTTCGAGCGTACTCATGCTGCGATCCATGGCTTTGACATGATTGCTGTAATCACCGGTGCGGAAGGCTTTCTTTTTATCCAGATCAAATGGAATACCAAACTCGCCGATTAGCAGGGGGATGTTCCCAAGTCTTTCTTGATTGAGGCGTTTGACTTCGGCAAGTTGAGCCACATAGGCTTCATCCACTTTCTTTTTGCCAAAGATGACTTGTTGGGTAATCTCGTTGAATCCCAAGAAAGAGACATATTTCTTGAAAAACAACAACGGCCCGTCATACCAATGGGGTACATTAACCAGGTTTAATTTTGCAGCTTCTTCCCAAAATGGCGGGTAGTTATTAACTTCGCTTTCCATGAATCCGATCCACTCGGCCTTTACAGTGCGGATGTTGGCGGTCATTTTCTGGATGAATGGTTTCATGTAATCCTGGACAAAATTGACCTCATGCCCGTTGATTTTGTGAAAATGATCCGGTTTCAGCAACACCGGGTTGCCCTCGGCATCAACATCCCAGACGCCATTTTGTTTCCAGACACATTCACGGCCTGGTAGCCATGCCGATTTTTTCTCAGTATTTAGAGTGACCCAGCCTCTTTGAAATGTTCCAATCACGTTGCGGATTAAGTGTTTCACTTTTTGAGTATATCCGGCGCCCAACAATATGGATTGCCACGGCGTGGGGACGATGCCTATATCCATAAAACCGTAGAGGGTTTGCAGGTCTTTCACGCCGATGTATCCCCGTTGCGGTTCGTTGAGAGTATCGAAACCCATCACGCAATCCAAATCCTTGAGCTTTTGAGCCACCTTTTTCATGGCAGCGAAATAATGTTCCTGCAAGTAATCTTGAATGTTCCTGCCTTCAACCAGGGTCTTGGGAGCAAAATCGTTGCCGGCGAAGAAAAGAGCGAACATGGTCGCTGCCGCCAGTTTATAGGCATTGGTCGGCCAGATCATCCGCGGAAAGGGGTCTCCGTGAGTCTGGTGAACGATGGCGGCACCGGTTTCTTTGAAATGGCGCATATCAAATCCGGCTGCTTCAAGCGTCCAACCCGGGGCGCCATCGCCGCCTGAAAAGCGCGAAAAGACATCTTGATGCGGGTCAATGAAGACATGCAAGCCGTACTCACCGGCTTTCTTCACTACTGCATACAGATAATCGAGATATTCTTCATCGTAGATTCCCGGGCCGGCGTGTTCGACGGCTTCCCAGGTGATCAAAAAACGCAGACAGTTGAATCCCCATTGGCGCAGGCGGGAATAGTGTTCATCTGCTTCATCAAGTGCAAAGGGTCTGCCCACAAAGGAAACGTTGCGATGGTCAAAAAAGCCTTCAGGATTCCATGTGGCGCCATTCGGCTGTGTGGGGACTTTAGTGCTGCCTCCGAGGTTGACGCCTCGTAGCATGACTGTGCGTCCGGTTTCATCGTTAAGCCATGGACCATTCGTTTTGATCATCTCTTTCTCCCTCTGCTTTATTTTTTGAATTTTCGATTAATGGCGTTAATACCTGCTGTCAAACCGGCAAGAATGGGGGTTAACGCGCTGATGATCAAAATCTGAATCAAGCCAATTAGAGCAAGGAAGCTGGTGAGATAATCTGGCAGCGTCCAGGTGACCACCGGTCCGTTTATGAAAAAGCTGGCGAGGACAGGCAGCCCTGCGACAAGAATCACGGTGAATCCAAGCCAAAGTGTTTTCAATCCATTTTCATTTGGGGATTTACCGAATGTTTTATTGTAAAAGTTTACAACAAGCCAAACCAAAACCAGAGCCACTGCAGTAGAAGTGGCAATATAGACGATCAGGTCTGTTTGACTAATGATGGAACTTAAGGAATAGACTTTATGGTCAATTAAGAGATACCTCAAATTGAAGAGGGCAACAAACAAGATTCCGCCAAGCAGCCATGTGAAGGCTTGATTTTTTCGCTGACGGATCAACAATGCAACCGCCACAGCCAGCAATATGCCCGTGGGGATGGCCCGGATCACACGGTCACCAAACAGTTTTTGTGACCGCAGCTCTTGAATGACTGACTGTGTGTCAATAACTGTGTTGGATTTCAATAATTTCAGAGCTTTGGTTTCTTGGTCAAGCGCAGTTGAATAGGCAGTGAGCAAGCCCAATTGTTGATCTTCTGTTGCAACAGGTAATGTGGATATCACATCTTGTGGCAAAGACAGCATGCTGGTTTGTACTTCACCCTGAGTTGAAGCGGGCAGATTAATCCCAAGTAAGGCTGAAAGGGTGGGGGCAATATCCACCATCTGGATATCAGAATATTTACCGGGGTTGACACCGGCACCAACGATGACGAAAGGTTCAAGCAGGCAGGCGGAATCCTGACCGCCGTGGCCGCCGGCATCAATTTGTCCGTGGTCGCTGAAAACTACCAGTGTGTCTTTGGTGAAATCGAGAGTTGAAACGACCTCGGCCAGCATGGTATCAGCCCGTGTGGCTGCCGCATCCCAATTGGCAGATTGAGGACCGCCTTCATGATGACCGGCATAATCCACCTGGTCGAGATGGATCAATACCAATTGAGCTTCGTTGTTTTGCAGCCAGGGTATCGCCGCCTTCATAACTTCAATATCCGCGGCATCATCCTCGCCGGGGGTGTAAAAACTGAAATCGACATCAGTTTGCGGAATCAACTTTTCGAACCAGTAATAACCGCTGACGGCGGTTTTCCATCCAAGGCGGTGGGCGCTGCTGAACAGGTTATCTTGCGTAAAAGTCGGGATATCTTCGTAATCCAGGTTGAAGGCAGGACCGTCATTGATATCCGGCCAGGCGCCTGTCAGAATGGTGGAGTAGCCAGGTTCAGAGAAAGAGGGCGGCTGGCTGTGCATCAATGCTGAAGCACCTTGTGAGCGTAATTGAGAGAGGGTTGGCATCACGTCTGAATTAAGGGAGGTGTCATAACGGAGTGCGTCTATGAGAACAATCACCATACGTTCGGTGGAGGGTGTGCCTAGAGCGGCACCTGGTTGAGGAGGGTTTTCTTTAATCAGAGAACGATAATTGAAGTTGGAGGCGATCTGTGCAGTCGCCCAAAAATAAGCTCCGACAGCAAAGCTGACCAAAAGAAGGATGGAAACGATCCATTTTAATGCGTTATTCATGACACTCCTGTTTACATCAAAGTTTTTGTTGCACGTTGCCAGAATATCTTGATCCCCGCAGTGAGTTTATTTTATAACAATATTCATTGAATATGTATGTTTTTCATCATCAAAACTCCCCACTTCCTCAATACAGGAAGAGGGGAGGGAAAGAAGGCAGATTTAATGAGAGGTTTTTTTCAACTAAGGATTACTTTACAATTTCCTTCATCTCCCGGCTGGCGTGGATGTTGATGCCGGTATCCAGGACATTTTCAAGGATCAACTGGTCCAGGTTGACCGGGGTTGTGACTTCCACTTTTCGCAGCACGGATAGCAATTCAGAAATGCGCGGTTTAGGGAAAGGTGCAGAGGTATAAACCGGCAGCAGGGGATGCAAACCACCCTTGAGGCGCACCGAACTGGCCACCATGCGTCGTGGGTCAACGAGTTCTTGCTGGGCATAGGCGTGACCGCGTTTGCAACCGTTTTCGACATCAATCACGGTCTGACCGTCGCGGGTGACAATCAGCGTGCAGCCCTTGGGGCAGGTAACACAAATGACATTTTCAGATATTTTAGTCATGGTTTTCTACCTTTTCACAATTGCAACCGTTAATTCACCGGCTGATTTGACATCATCCAGCAGCGCGGGTTTGATGGGGATGGTGACCATCTCTCCCGGCCGTGCATAGGGTTCAGCTTTACGGTGCAGCAGATTGCCGCCATTGTGCACTTCGACCCACACAGGTGCTTCAATCGGTTGGCGCACCCGCATTTGAATGCGAATTTCTCCATCCGCCAGATGGTCTGGGTTGAGGGTGTGCGGCACCACGTAACGCACGTTCTCGCCGGCCTTGACAGGGATGGACTTGGCATCAGGCCGGGGTCCGTTTTGCACCAGTTTGGCCGCTGAACGACCTGCTATCAGCCCCGCTTCGGTCACCCAATCCACAAGGTCGTAGACATGCACCACATTGCCGGCTGAATAAATGCCGGGGATGTTGGTCTGAAAACCGTCATCCACGAACGGACCGGCGGTGACAGGGTCTATCAAGACGCCTGCCTGACGCGAGAGTTCGTTTTCCGGGATCAAACCTACAGAAAGCAGCAGAGTATCGCAGGGGATGATCTCTTCGGTGCCGGGGATATAGTTCCATTTGTCATCCACGGCAACGGCTTCAATGGCTTCAACGCGCGTCTTGCCGATGATGTTTTTGACAGTGTGCTTGAGCTGCAGTTCGATATCGAAATCCATCAGACACTGCACGTAATTGCGGGTAAGTCCAGACAGGTAGGGCATCACTTCGAGCACGCGCTCCACCTTGGCGCCTTCAAAGGTCAATCGGCGTGCCATGATCATGCCAATATCGCCGGAACCTAAAATAACGAAGTTTTTGCCGGGCATATAACCTTCAACATTCACCCAACGTTGGGCAGTACCGGCGGTATAGACCCCTGCAGGGCGGGTGCCCGGCAGGCGCACCTGGGCGCGTGTGCGTTCGCGGCAGCCCATTGCCAGCACCACGGCTTTCGCCTGGATGGTGAGAAATCCGTAGCGCTTGCTGGTGGCGGTGATGCGGTGGTCGCGGGTGATCTCAAGCACCATGGTGTCGAGTAAAAATTCCACACCCACTTGATAAGCTTCGTTGATGAAGCGTTGCGCGTAAGAAGGGCCGGGTAAATCCTGTTTAAAGACTTCAACACCAAATCCGTTGTGGATGCATTGCAGCAGGATGCCGCCTGGTTCCACATCGCGTTCAATGATCAAAACATCCTGTGCGCCGTTCTTTTTGGCAGAGATGGCCGCGGCTAATCCGCCGGGGCCCGAGCCGATCACCACCACGTCATAGCGATCTTTGATGATCATCTCAAGCCTCCACTTCTTTGGTCTGGCGCAGCAAGAATTCAGAGCCTTGACCTTTTTTACTGATGGCGGTGACGGGAAGGTTGAGTTCGTGTGCAAGTAGTTCAACGACGCGCGGTATGTCAAAAGAACCAAGGCAGCGGCCGGTGCCCAGCCAGGTGCGCCGTTTGATGGCATCATAGGTGCGGGCGGGCAGGGGTGCGTGGATTTCAGCCACGATCTCGCCTTCGGTGATCATTTCGCAGCGGCAGACGATGCGTCCGTAGCGCGGATCTTTGGCGACCAGTGCGGCCTGTTCTTCACGCATCATGTGGTTGAAGCGCGGTCTTGCAGGGCGGATGGGATTCCAGTCTGTTTTTTCGATCAGCTTTTCGCCGCCGTCTTTGAGCAGTTCAGTCACACGTTGGGCGATGGCGGGGGCGGCGGTAAGACCCGGGCTTTCAATACCGGCCAGGTTGATCAACCCTTCCGCTTCAGCAGAGCGTTCAATCAAAAAGTCATTGTGATAATTCACACCGGGGGTCATGCAGGCAGCATTGCCTGTGGCGCGCAAACCTGCAAACATGGCAATCACCGATCTTGGTGAAATTGAGGGTACCAGTTTTTGGGCACCCTGCCAGATCTCTGCGAGACCTTCAGAGGTGACGGATTTATTTTCTTTATCATCCGTGGATTGTGAGTTTGGCCCCACCAACACGTTGCCGTGGGTGCTCCCCAAGACCAGAATGCCCTTACTGACTGTGTTTGGCACCGGAAAGAGAATGTTGTTCATTTCAATTTCAGCTTTGTCGAGCAGGTAATACTCTCCGCGGCGGGGGGTGATTTTAAACTCCTGGTGGGTCTCTGCGGCGTGCATGACTTCATCTGAATAAGTGCCGGCAGCGTTTACCACCCAACGGCAGCCAAAATCACCCTGGCTGGTGTGGATGCCTGTAATCGTTTTGCCTTCCATAATGAAACCGGTAAAGGTTGTCTCGGTGAGCACTTCCACGCCGTTTTGGACGGCATTCTCGATTGAAGCCACACAAGCTGCAAACGGATCTACCATTCCGGCGGTGGGGGTGAACAATGCACCGCTGGTAGCGGGGTTGACCAGGGGTTCTCGCCTGCGCATCTCATCCGCGCTGATGACCTCGGATGCGACACCGTTCTTGTCAGAGCGTTCCTTGAGGGCAGTCAGGCAGCCAAACTCATCTTCTCCAATGGCGACGATATAGGCGCCAGACCGTTTGAATGGGATGCCCAATTCTGTGCTGATCTGGTCCCACATGGGGTTGGCCAGGCGGTTCATCTCGGCTTTGAGCGAACCGGGCATGGGGTCGTGGCCTGCATGGATGATGGCTGAATTTGCTGAACTGGCTCCCATGCCGATATCTGATTTACGTTCGATCAGCAATACTTTCAGATCGAAATGTGAGAGCGACCGGGCAGTCATGCATCCGATTACGCCCCCCCCAATGATTATGATGTCATAATTTTTCATGTTTTTTCCATCGACCATAAAATAACGATCTATTAACTTATTTCATTATAGTGAGCCCTGAAAAAGAAAAATGAGAATTGCACAAATGTGCAAAAAGAATGGGTGAATTACGGAACAATTATTCATTATGGATGCACGTTTGTTCATTTTAGTTATAATTGCCTTAATTATTTATTATCGCAAAGAGGTGGCGGATGGAAGACCAGGACAAAAGCATTGAAGCATTGAATGTGGCCCGCATGTACTACTATCAAAACCTGACCACGGATGCCATTGCGCATGAATTGAATGTCTCGCGGTCCACGGTTTCACGGCTGCTCACTTATGCAAAATCGCAGGGGTTGATTAGTATATCAATCCTTGATCCCAATGAGCATCCCCAATTTCTTGAAAAAAAGATTGTTGAGCATTTCAAGATTAAAAAGGTACATGTGGTGCCGGTGCCGAGTGTGGCAGGTGAGGCAGAATGGCTTTCACGCGTTGTACAGTACGCAGCAAAATACCTGAATTCTCTTTTCAATTCAGGTATGATCATGGGCATAGCCTGGGGCACCACCATCAGCGGTATCTCAAAATATTTATTACCCAAAACGACACATAATTCGCAGATCATCCAGTTAAACGGCGCGGGCAACACCCAATCCACCGGGATTGAATATGCCAGCGAAATCATTGTGCGTTTCGCGCAGAATTACCAGGCGGTGGCAAACTTGTTCCCCGTACCGGCATTTTTTGATTTTCCGGTTACCAAACAGATATTATGGAAAGAGCGCAGCATCCAGCGCTTGCTTGACTTGCAAAGCAGGGCGGATTTATTGCTCTTCAGTATCGGCGCCGTGGATGCCGGTGTGCCCAGCCATGTTTACAACGCCGGGTATCTTGAAAAAAGTGATTTTATTGAATTTAAGAAACAGAAACTGGTGGGGGATATCGCCACGGTCTTCTTCAGGGAAGATGGCAGTTTTAACAATATTCCAATGAATTACCGCACCAGCGGACCTGATCTGGAATTGATTCAAAAAAAGTACGGCGTGTGTGTGGTATCCGGGTTTGCCAAGGTTAGGGGGCTGTCTGCCGCACTCAAAGGCGGGTTGATCAACGAATTGATCGTGGATGAACCCACGGCGCGAAATTTGGTGGAGAACTACATCGTGGTTTAATATTGGTTTAAGAACTGTATAATGTCGGATACAGGATGTTATTTATTTATTTTGATCTCAAAAAAGATTTAGGGAGGCAAAAATGAGTGAAGAATTTTCGGTCGATGAATTATTAAATCCTGTAATAATTTACATTCATAGAGAATATTTTTTTCATTACACTTTTTCAAATAGCACTGATGCCTTTATTGAAAATATATTGAAAAATCATTCAACCGATTTTAAGAATTATTTCTCAAGGCATAAAGATGATCTGGAGAAGCAAGATAACATATTTAATCAACTAAGTTTTGTCTGGAGTTTTTTAGTTGAGAACAAGCGTTATATGGAAGGATGTGATTTTTGGAGATACATATTAAGTATTGTGAATGAATGGGAAAAGGAAAATCATTCTAGAGTACATAAGGGTTCAATTTATTATTGGTGGGGTGGTACAGAATTGCTTCAGGGTAATATTGATGCTGGATATCTGTTAATAAATCAAGCAGTTGAAGAAGACGCAATTACACATAAAATAAAAAATCCTGACACACCGGCGTTTAAAACATTAACTCTGCGTTTTGATGACTCAAATCAGTATTGGTATCCAATCGTAATCGAATACGGAAAATATCTTCAACAAAGATTGTTAAATTACTCTACAGATCCAACATACAATTTAGATTGGTTAATAAAGAAATTTTTAATCAAACCTGAGTATTTAGAATTATCGGTATTGTTATCTAAAACGACAGCTTCCTTATATATCCTAGACAATGCATATCTGCCGCCGCTAAATTCAATTTATACTAGTCAAAATTTGATAAGTGTTATTCAACAGTTAATTTTGATCGTGGATAATTTCTACAAGATAACCCATTCAATTCATAATGATATGGATTTTGACAAAATTTGTAAGTCTTACATAAAAGATGTATCAGGGAAAAATGATGGTCAAATGCAACCTGAGTTTAGTTATGTGTGCGAATGTTCTAACAGGGATTTGAGTAATACTTTGGAATCAATAATATTAAATAAATTCGTTTTTACTAATGGATTATCAATCTCAAAAGACGAGAAGTATGTCTATTTGCTTTATAAACTGCGAAATTATAGCGCTCATGATATTACCAAATCTGATTTAGTAATAAAATATGATCAACAAATAAAGCAAGCAGCTTTTAACTTATTGTTCGGTTTTATAAAGATTTATTCAAAATGAAAAAGGCAATTAATGAAAAATAATTGCCTTTATTAAATTAAGTTGTAGGGTGCATCCCGTTTGGTGGGATGCACCTTCAAATATAAAAAACATTCACATCAATCAAACGAAAAACCCTGGAGCCGCCCTTCATCCCCACCACACCAATTGATATCGTATATACCTTCGTGGACGTATTTGTGAAAACTTGACCATTTCCAATCTGCTGCGCGTTCGACCAAGCCATGTTTGATTGGATTGTAATGAATGTAATCCAAATGAGCCTCAAAATCGTCCTCGTCAAGGATGGTATGTTCCCAAAACCGCCGCTGCCAAATGGCGGCTTCGTGCCTTTTTATCCTCGATTCATTTCGCGGCTCTTCAATTCCAACCTCTTTCAGATAACGGACAGTAAACAAGTTTTTTATAACCCGCCAGCGAATGGAATAATTGGAATCATCCGCGGGTAATTTCCACATGCAATGCAGATGATCGGGCAGCAAACACACGGCCACGGTCTCAAAAGGAAAACGTGCCTGGGTAACTTCCCAGGCGTCATGTAATATTTTCTGTGCGGAAGGGGTCACCAAAAAAGGGCGCCGATGATATGTTACAACCGAAAAGAAATAGATTCCACCTTCCACCCTGAAACGGTGGTAATTTGGCATTGTTTAATTTTATATCTGTTTTATTAATAAGGTGCATCCCGCTTTATGGGATGCACCCTACTCAATTTTTTCTTAACTACTAATTTTTGGGTGGATATCCTGTAATGCTGCGAATATCATCGTAAAGCGGTTTGAGACGGTCATACATCTTGAGATAAACCTTGTTGTAGAGTTCATCATAGATTTTTTGGTTTTCAGCAATCGGCTCAAATGTCGAGCCGGTGCGGGTCATTTCTTTAACCGCGACTGTGAAATCAGGGTGAAGTTTGAGCCCGACTGCAACATCCATGGCGGCACCGAGTCCGCTGGCTTCATAGACATGCGGATTGGTGGTGGGCANNCGTTTGGTGGTGCGTTCAGCGCCTTCACGCAGTGCATAGGCCAGACCTTCAAGCATAGAACGATACATGTGAGCCCGTGTGTGCACATCACCAAAACCGACGATGGCACCCTTGGCTTCCGGGCCGGGAACTTTAAGACCGGGAGACCAATAGGGCTGAAGCATCAACCCCAATGAACCAGCCGGCACGGAATTTACCAGGTCGTCAAAGAGTTCCTCGGTTTCAATGCCGCGCTGGGTTGCCAGCCGCTCTTCATTTTGACCAAATTCCCGTTTGAACCAGGTTACCATCCAATATCCGCGGAATATTTGAATCTCGAGTGAATAGGCATTTGGCACGGCTGATGGGTAGGGAGGAATCAGCGGAATGACTTCTACATACTTGGTATGCGTGGTGTTGATGGTGGCGGTGGTGCCGTAAGACAGACAGGCAATGGAGGGATCCACACAACCCGCGCCAATCACTTCACATGCCTTATCGGCAGCAGCGGCGATTACCGGCAACCCTTCGGGGATGCCTGTATGGGCGGCAGCTTCAGCCGTCACAACGCCTAATTTGCCGGTCGGGGGCACCAGGTCGGGCAGCATGGCCGGGTCAACCGGTACGGCTTGCCACTTCCAATCGGATTTACCGCACCAGGCCAGGGCCTTGTAATCGAATGGGATGTAGCCAACCTGTGAACCCACAGAATCGTTGTAATTGCCGGTCATGCGGTAGTTCAAATATCCCGAAAGAAATAGATATTTATTCGTTTTATTCCAGATTTCAGGTTCATATCGTTGCAGCCAATTGGAGTCTGCTTCAGCCTGGAGATAGGCAACGGTCTCAGTCATACCCGCAATGCCAAACAAGGCTCCCCACAAGCCTCCCAGTGGTTTTAATCCGGGAGTGCGGCGCTGGTCCAGCCAATGGATGGCCGGTCTCAGCGGTTGGCCGTTCTTGTCAAGGTTAATCATGGTGGAGCGCTGTGAGGTTAGCGCGACACCTGCAATGGCTTTCTTTTCGACTCCAGGCAGTGACCAAAGTTTCTGACACGCTTCGCCGATGGCATCCCAATATACATGTGGGTGTTGTTCAGCCAGCCCAGGCGCAGTGGAGAAGTAAGGTTCTATCACCACCCGGCTTTTGGCGATCAAATTGCCTTGCAGATCGAATATCAAGGCACGGACGGATTGTGTTCCAGTATCGATTGCCAGCAATTGTTCTGATGCCATTTTAATCCTCCAGGTCTTTGCTCCAGCGTCGGGCACGCTGATCGGCGGACATATCCAAACCAAGTGTACCGCCGGGGTTCATAATGTTGTGTGGATCAAAGTGCCCTTTCAATGTGCGGATGACATCCATCTGCGGGGTGCCAATCTGGTCTTCTAGCCAGGGTGAGGATTGTTTACCGACACCATGGTGGTGGCTGAGCGCGGCACCGCTTTTTTGAATCGCATCCAATACACCATATTGTAAGTCAAGGTACTGCTTAATGGAATTGCTTTTAACAATAAAGATGAAATACAAGTTTCCGCCTTGTGGATAGGCGTGTGAAAGGTGGGTCATGCAGATGGTTTGCGGACGATTTTTGATAAACGCCCGTACCTGCTTGTGAACGCTTTCCATCTGAGACCAGGTAACCGCGCATTCCAGTGTATCTATGAGGATGCCAAAGTCTTGCAAATCTTCGCGCATATACGGATCTCTAAAACGGCCGTGTTCCCAGTTCTTGGTGACACCTGCAAAACTCAATTCAAAGGCGCCGTATTTGCGAGCGATACGACGGATCTTGCGGTCGACATTGGCCGAATATCCGCGTTCGCCGTCAGTGTGTCCGAGTAGGAGGCATTTCTGCATGGGTTTGTAGCCAAGAACTTTGAGCACAGAATCCGCGATGGTGCCTTCGATGTGATAGAGCTTCATGGCCACATCCGTTTCTTCCGGGTCAGAAAGCCTGAATACGGAAGGGAATCCAAATTCTGACTGCATAATTTCACGGCAAGCTTCGCGTGCATCCTGCCAGTTCTTGAACATGTAGCTGTAGCGTTTGCGGTTCTCTGGCTGCCAGCGAAA
>DQHW01000043.1:23583-23703 GCA_003524305.1 Anaerolineaceae bacterium | reverse complement strand
TAATAAGTGGGCGATATAGCGCTCGGACCTTATAACCCCCTTCATGGGGTACGACCTTTGCGATATAAATAGCCCAGACGTTTGTCTGAGCTAAATAATAAGTGGGCGATATAGCGCTCG
>DQHW01000043.1:0-23488 GCA_003524305.1 Anaerolineaceae bacterium | reverse complement strand
GTGGGCGATATAGGACTCGAACCTACGACCTTTGCGATGTCAACGCAACGCTCTAACCAACTGAGCTAACCGCCCAACGAGGCCTATTATAATGGCGATTTTTCAAGTTGACAATGGTCAGGCAGGCAAGAGATTAAAGAATATTGACCACGCCTGCCCATATTACCGTAAATTTTGGCTGCGGCAGCTCTGGCGTCGGTGGAGAAAGATGTCCGATGGCCACAATCAATTTCGTTCCTGACCGATAACCTTCAAAAGGTCTTGAACCGTACATGGGCACAAGATTGGCTTTATCCAATGTATAGAGGGTCAACCCTTTTTCATACGCCATGGCATACAATTCTTCTTTGCCAATCACAACCTGGATGATATTCGGAGCTTTGAAATCCATCCCATCAGGGATAATGAATTCAAAACCCTGGGTGGAGAGTTGGAAACCCTCCCGCAAGGGAATTGAATACTCCAAAGCTTCGGTATTTTCGGCATGCACCTTTTGCCAGTGGGCATCATCCACTGTTACCAGCGGCAGTTTGAGGTCAGGAACGTTTGAAGACATAAATTTAGGCAGCCTGCTTTCTCATTAATGATCTTACGAGCAGTACTAGACCGGTGACAATTAACAGCCCTGCACCGATGGATTTCACCACCAGGTTGCCAAACAAGGATGCAAAAAGGGCAAAGACGGCAAGGCTCAACACCAGCATCCACAAACCCACCGTGGTTACAGATTTATCCCATTTGCCAACCCTGGCACCGAGGATCAATCCGAGCCCGACACTAGCGGGGATGAGCATCCAGGCAATGGCCCACACGGACCAGATGCCGGTAAGGGTGTTGAACAAGAAGATGGCTCCCAATACTAATAAAATACTTCCCGGAATGAACAATCCGGCCAGTGATTCTTTTTGCAGCGGCCAGATAAGAGCCGGAAGACAAAAACCAATGCCAATCACGATCAATACCAAAGGCCAGGTCTTGGCAGCCACAATTCCGGGGATCAGGTTAAGAGCAAAAAACAAAGCACCCAGCGCCACCAGGATAATGCCAGCAGCCATCGTCCCACGTTTAGATTCATCCATCTTGTTACCTCCTGTTTAACTTGCCAATTGAATTATAGAATGAAAAAACAGTGAAGTCAAAACCGTTTTCACTTATTAGTTAATACGAAAAACTTATAAAAAAGATGGAGATTTTTCAAGGAAATGGTATAATTGGCGCGCTACACAAGAAAAGCCATGGAGAGGTAGCGCAGTTGGCCTAACGCGCCCGCTTGGAAAGCGGGTATACCGCAAGGTATCGTGGGTTCGAATCCCACTCTCTCCGCCACTTAGAAAAAACCCCCGGAATGGCCGCCGGGGGTTTTGGTTTAAATTGGGTTCGATCCTCACACCTTTCGGGTGGGCTGCGCACCTCTCTCCGCCTCAGACTCCTCCATTTTGGAGGAGTTTTTTTATAGTTAATTAATGGTTTTTTTGGGTTCGATCCTCACACCCTTCGGGGCAGGCTGCGCACCTCTCTCCGCCACTTAGAAAGTACCCCCGGAATGGCCGCCGGGGGATTTGGTTTAAATTGGGTTCTGCTTACCCGGGGCAATTCGTGAATTGCCCCTACTTCATTAATTTTGCCCAAAACTGTTCCCCAAGGGTGTCGGTAGACCGTCGACACTGGTCAGATTGTTTTCGTTGCGATAGGCTATCAGCCCATCAGGGCCAATCTTCTCGGCCCATTTGAAATGCTGATCACGTTCACCTTTGTACTCATACAACGGAACGCCGTATCCGCACGAGGTCTGAACCTTGTTGATCTCTGCCACAATGATCTGTCGGGTGCTCGAAATCAAATTGAAGTTCTTTGCGAGTTCTGGCCAATCAGCATCCCCCTTCAGCACGGTACGGCCGGTGCCAAACAACCGCAGAATATTTGGAGCACCTTCAAAGGAGCAGAACATGAAGGTGATGCGTCCATTTTCGAGTGTATGCGCGGAAGTTTCATTACCGCTGCTGATAATATCCATGTACGCTACACGCTTCGGCGAAAGCACCCGAAAGCTATCCAACCCTTTCGGAGACAGGTTCACATGTCCGCTGGCGCTAAGCGGCGCACTGCTGACAAAAAAAATGTGCTGCTTTTGGATGAATTCGCATATTTGATCAGTTATGGAATCATAATATTTAGCCATTGCCTGTTCCTTTACACATATTGGTAAGAAGATAAATTAAAAGAATAAGACCAATTGCCGTATTTTTCAAGTGTTTAAACGAAAAGGCAGGCATGGGGGGGACATGTCTGCCTTCTCTCTAGGGAGGGAACTCCATCAAAATTGATGGAAGACACTCTAAGTTCAACCTTTAATCGTGTCTTATGGATAATATACACCTTAATTGTCAGAATTTCATTAAAATAAATTAAGAATTTTTATCCTGATCAAACAAGCTCAACCACTCGTCAATTTCACCTGAAGAAGGTGGTTTTTCGCGCCGCTGCTGCACTGCTACTTCACTGCTGAGTGTCGTACTAATCAAACGTGAAAAGGAATCAGAACCCATCACCTTGCAGCCTAAAGCCAGCACCGCGTTTTGGATGCGATGATCAGAACTCACAACCGTAAAATTGTTTTTTTCACTGCCAAGATTGCGCACATACCGGATGATGGCGTCATCAGCAGAATAACCCAGTTTGATATAGTGGACGTGCACCAGTCCATTTTTTCGATTGCTTGCCCGCGGCTCTGGGGAACCATCAAAAAACAACTCTGCCTGACGGCGTGCTAGCCGGCAATACTCTTGTAGCAGCTCGATCAAGTGTATCTCGTCATCTTCATCTGCGAGATGCAGCCCCGCAATTTTCGGCACCAGGTTGTGCCCATCAATAATCAATTTTTTCATTCTTCATCCAGACAAAACATTTTATATCCATATTATGCTATCATTTAACCGAATCGGGTGACAATGAAGAAGATTTTCCCTTATCTCTTGATCAACGTAGCCGTATCAGCAGCGACCATGCTGGTGGTTATTCTTATCTGGAATGCCCTGCACCCCTCCCCACTGGCAGCCGTAAGCGGGGGTGAGATACCCATCACTACTGGCAGTACACAACTACCTCCCCTCACTGAAAAAACAGTCGAAATTCAATCCGTTTTTTTGCCTGGTGAAATCAACTACGAAAAGATCAGCCTCAAAAATATTGGCGATCAACCCATTGATATGACTGATTGGATTCTCAGCAATGGTTCAAATGACAAATTCATATTTCCGGCATTGACCATCTTCCCCAAAGGGGCGGTGGATGTTTATTCTGTCGCTGGCGTCAACACCGCCGTGGAATTGTTTTGGAATGCCCCAGAAGCGGTTTGGAAATCCGGCGGAAAAGCTATTCTGCTTGACAGTAAAGGCCAAGAACGCTCACGCTACCTTATCCCCTGAATTAAGAATTTCACCATCCCGTTCAGTATCGGTTAAAATGGGGAGAAACTGGCAACAGCACTAAAACTCGGTTTTTGAGGATGTTACAAAATGACCCAGGCTCTTTATCGAAAATGGCGCCCAAGAAAATGGGATCAAGTGATCGCACAGGATCATGTGGTCAAAACCCTGCGCAACGCCATCCAGGCGGATAAGGTTGGGCATGCTTATTTGCTTTCTGGTCCGCGCGGTACGGGTAAAACCACTACCGCCCGTCTACTCGCCAAAGCTGTTAATTGCCTTTCTCCCGACCTGGCAAACCGTCCATGCGACGGATGCAAGAACTGTATCGCCGTTAATGAAAGCCGCTACCTTGATTTGATCGAAATAGACGCGGCCTCCAACACCAGCGTGGAAGATGTGCGCGACCTGCGTGATAAGATCAATTTTTCACCTTCAGATGGTAAATACAAAGTCTATATTATTGACGAAGTTCATATGCTTTCAACAGCAGCCTTCAATGCGCTGCTTAAAACGCTTGAGGAACCCCCGGCGCATGCCATATTCATTTTAGCCACCACCGAAGTCCACAAAATTCCTGCCACGGTGCTTTCACGCTGCCAACGCCACGAATTCAGGCGCATTCCGGTGATGGATATTGTATCAACGCTCAAAACACTGTGCACCGAAGAGAAAATTGATGCGGATGAAGAAGCCTTGATCCTGATCGCCCGCCAATCCACCGGCGCCATGCGAGACGGCATTTCTCTGCTCGATCAATTGGCTTCAACCGGTGAACGTATTACGCTCGAATTAGCCCAGTTGGTCTTGGGCACGGCCACCAACCAACTGGTCATCGACCTGGTAAACGCCATACAAGCCAGTGATACCGCCCGAGGGCTTGAAGTGATTCACCGTGCGCTGGATGGCGGCAGCGACCCGCGCCAATATGCGCGCCAGGTGGTGGAATACTTGCGCAACCTGCTGCTCATCCGCATGGGCAACGACAAACAAGTGGATGCCACCAAAGAAAGCAAAGACCTGATGCACAAGCACAGCCAGTCCGTTGAAACGGCTGTTTTAATGGAATGGATGCGCTTATTCAACGAGGCAATAAACGACATCCGCACCTCGTGGCAGCCTGGAATGGCGCTTGAAATAGCCTTTGCCCGCGCTGTCGAAGGGCTGCAAACCGTTGATGTCAAACCTGCAGCCGAGAAGCACACCAAGACTTCAGAACCGATTGCGGCTGTTGAACCAAAAAGCAGCGAAAAGTCCGCTCCCAAGATTACAGAACAGTCTGCCATAAAGACATCTGAAAAAGAATCGCTCAAACCAGTGCAAGCCGGAGCAGCGTCGGTCGTTCTCAGTTCACATACAGGCAGTGAAGTCACTGCTCAAGATATCCAGGCGAATTGGAATACCATCCGCGCCGAAGTCAAAGGCCAGCGCTCACAAACTGAAGCACTGTTGAACTCTCACAAAAGCCTGCAGATCAAGGATGGCGCACTGGTGATCGGCTTTGCCAGTGAAGTGTTAAAATCAAAAATGGAATCTGCTGAAAACCTGGAGGTCACCCGCAGGGCAATCCACCATTTGCTCAAAGTGGATCTACCCATCGTGTGTATTGTTGTAAGCGGAAAAACCTCATCCTCTTCAGTTGATTTGGATGTAGACGCAGACGGCATCGTTGGAACAGCCTTAAATCTTGGCGGTAAACTCCGCCAGTAATTCATTAATTATTTAGGAGAACAACCATGGCAAAAGGATTCAATCGACCTATGGGCGGCGGGGGTGGCATGGCCGGCGGCGGAATGATGGCACAGATCAAGAAAATGCAGGAACAAATGGCCATCGCACAGGAACAGTTGGCTGTTGAAACCGTCACTTCTTCTGCGGGCGGCGGTGCGGTGAAAGTGACCATGACCGGCGACCAGCACTGCAAAGAAGTGATCATTGACCCCGAATTGATCAAAGACGCTGATGCCGAAATGCTGCAGGACTTAATACTCAGCGCAGTTAACCTGGCACTGGATGATTCACGCAAGCTTTCAGAAGAAAAGATGGGCCCCCTGGCCGGCGGACTCTCAGGAATGGGTTTCTAAACTGACTTATGTCCATTCTGCCCCTGCCCATTCAAAACCTGATTAATGCGCTCGAACGCCTGCCCGGCATCGGACCCAAATCCGCATCGCGGTTGGCGTTTCATATCTTAAGAGCGCCAGAAGACCTCGCGAATCAATTGGTTAATGCGCTGACAGGTTTGAAAACGGCCACCGGGCAGTGCAAGATTTGTTACAACATCACGCTTGCCACCCAGGAACACTGCGAAATCTGTGAAGATGAAAAACGGGCAGACGGTACCATCTGTGTGGTTGAAGATCCGCTGGATGTGCTGGCACTGGAACGCACAGGCGGTTTTCACGGCCGTTACCATGTGCTGCAAGGTGTGCTATCTCCAATTGAGGGAGTTGGCCCCGATGACCTCAAGATCAAACAACTGCTTGAACGGGTACGCAGCGGCGAGGCCAAAGAGATCATCCTGGCCACCAACCCGAGCATGGAAGGCGATGCCACGGCCCTTTACCTAAGGCAGCAGATGCTGCCGATGGGAGTGCGGATCACCCGCCTCGCGCGCGGACTTCCCATGGGCGGCGACCTTGAATACGCAGATCAAAATACCCTGCTGCGGGCATTGGCTGGTCGGCAAGATATGGGGTAGACCATCCAATTTACTGGATGAATAGTTTTATTTTGTGTGAAATAGTTGGATAAGGATAAAAGTTCATGTCTATTTCAGAAAATAAAAAACTTGTGAGACGCTATTTTGAAGAAGCCCCTTCTCATCCAGAAATCTGTGATGAGATTTTTTCTACTTCCTTTCTTTTTCATACAATCCAGCAGGCTTCAATCACCCCACAAACCATTGAATCAAATCCACAAAAAGAAAAAGAAGCCTACAAATGGCTTGAAAACGTTTGGTCACCAGATTGGCGCATGACAGTTGATGAAATGATCGCAGAGGATGATCGGGTAATGGTGCGTTGGACCTTTTACGGAATCCAACAAGGCGAATACTCCGAGCTTTCTCCAACAAACAAACCGGTCAATTATTCGGGGATCAATATCTTTCGCATCGTAGATGAAAAAATTGCCGAGATTTGGGATATTTATGACCGCTTATGGTTGTGGCAACAGTTAGGGGTTTTACCTGAAATTAAAGATGCAATATCCAAAATAAAAGCAAGGGATTAAGAAAGATTTCCGCGGTGGATGGCAACGGTGCCAAAATTGAGTGTTTCAAAATCCACATTTTGAAGGCCGCTGGCCTTCATTTTTTTTGCCAGTTCTTCGGCTTTCAGAAAGCTTTGCGTGGAATCAGGCAAGTAAGTATAGGCTTCTTTTTGACCGGTAACCAGTGTGCCAAGCAGCGGTACCACCCGATTGAGATAAAAACGGATGAAGGGGGCCAAAACCTTGCTGCGCGGTCGGGTCATATCCAGAATCAATAATTGGCCGCCAGGTTTGAGCACACGCACCATTTCAGCCAACGTCTGTTCCACACACTCAACATTGCGCACCAAAAAACCTGATACAACCACATCAAAACGGTTATTTTCAAATGGCAAACGCATGGCATCTGCATTACAGCGCGAAATGGATTGCCACTCCTTGCCAGCTTCGAGCATATCCAGCGTGAAATCCGCGGCGATGATCGAAACGTCATCCGCCAATCGGCGCACCTCGCGCGACAGGTCCCCTGTGCCGGCGCCAAGATCCAGAACCTCAGCACGGGGCGGAAAGTTAATCCTTGACATCATTTTGCGCCGCCAGAAAACATCCTGGCCAAAACTCATCAAGCGGTTCATCAGGTCATAGCGACCTGCAATCTGCGTGAACATAGCTCTGACTTGTTCAGCTTGTTTCGAGGGTTCGTTGGGAGTCATAGACTCGAATTATACAGGATTTGTGCGCCGGGTGCGGCTTTGAATCCCGTTACGCAAGTTGATCAGCGTGCGTTTGATGGGCGGGATTCGCACCAACAGCAAGATGAGCACGATGCTGCCATAGATCAGCGGTTCTTGCACGTTGCCTTGCAAAGTAAAGAGATTAGCCTTAACGATCAAGAAGAAATGAACCACCACCAACGGAGTGATCACGTATGCCAATCGGTGCAGACGCTTCCAATTCTTTTTCATGAGCTGTTTCATCTTTTTGAAAGAGGTTATCGCCATTGCCAGAAGCATGGTGAAGGCCGCCAGCCCAAACCAAATGTAAACCGTATTTTTAATTACACTTAAGATGAACTTGAATTGGAATCCATAATCCAACCACAGAAAGGTCGTTAAATGAACCGCAGCGAACATGAACCCATAGACGCCGAAAGCTTTCTTGCGTTTTGCGAAATCTTTCCACTCTAAAATCGAGCCGACCGGGGTTCCAGCCAGTGACAAGATCAGAAAAATAAGGGCAGTCTTGCCAGTATGATGTTCAAAGGTCAGGATGGGATTAACCGAATTGGGATTAAGAAAGTTGATGAGAATCAGCACCAAAAGCGTGCCCCAGGCGCCAAAGTGGACGAGAAGTCTAAGCCATTCTATTTTTTTATTCATATTAGTAATTTACCTTTAGATCCATTCCCTCGTAAAGATGGGCCACCTGGTCTTCGTAGCCATTAAACATCAAAGTCAAGCGGCGTTCCGTTTCGCCGATGCGCCGTTCAGTGGCCTGCGACCAGCGCGGATGATCCACATTGGGATTGACGTTGGAATAAAAACCGTATTCATTCGGCGCGATGGCATTCCATAAGGTGTCGGGCTGGTAATCCACCAGTTCGATTTTGACCAGCGCCTTGGCGGACTTGAATCCGTATTTCCACGGCACCACCAGGCGGATGCCGCCGCCGTTTTGAGCGGGCAATTCTCCGCCGTACATACCCGTGGCTAAAATGGTGAGATCGTTGTTGGCTTCATCGAGTCTGAGTCCTTCTTGATACGGCCATGGATAACTGAGCGTGTTCTGCCCCGGCATTTCGTCTGGAGAAAACACGGTTTCAAAGCGTACATAGCTGGCCGCGGTGGTGGGTTCAACCGCTTCAAGCAGTCTCGAAAGTGGAAATCCCAGCCAGGGGATGACCAGACTCCAACCTTCCACACAGCGCATACGATATATGCGTTCTTCAGGTTTGAAAAGCTGATTCATTTCGTCTACTGTAAAAGTTTTGGGGTTTTTCACCATGCCGTAAACCTGTACATCCCACGGCGAGGTCGAGAAATTCTCAGCCAAACCCGCAACGCCTTGAGGAGATGGCGTGAACTCGTAATAATTGTTGTAGTNNTGCCCAATTCATCCGTGTAGTCATTTGAGGGTTCAGTAGGCGAAGTGGAACCGGCAATGGATTGTGTGGCAGTCGCAGGAACGCAGGCGGCAAGCGCAACGGCTCCGGCGGTCAGGGCAGCCGAGCGCATGAAATCGCGCCGTGAAAGGTAAAGCGATTTGGGGGTGATCTCCGAACGGTTAATATCGAGTGATTGATAATTTTTATCCATTTTAGCTCCAGGAATGAAGAAGTGAATCATCCTTTATTTAGATAAATATTATCATAATAATCATGTAAATAATATAAGATATATCATGCTGCGTAAGCTTTTACAGGGTTCGGGCAAGAAATATCGTCCATGATTGTGTTCTTCACAGTTTTTTTGACTTCAGTAGATCCCAAAAATAATTATTGCGAGTCACCCAGTGTGAACCGGATGTTTGATCCCAGGTTACTCATTTTCAGAGGAATGCTGCCGATGGTAGTTGAAATTGTATTGCTTGTTTGGATCACCTCTGGCAGCGTAGTTGATATCCATTCCGAGGTGGAAGCCAACGCCTCATCTTTGAAAATCAATGACGCTATTTGATTAAAAAAGGTAACCGTGACATCAATGTCAGATGGGGTTTTAAGTGCAGAAATAACATCAATTTTTTGAATATCCTCTTTTCGCGAATCCACTTCAATAGCAGTCAAATTTGAAACATCGCCATTTGTGCATCTTTTTTCTTTGTAGGCGATGGTTTTTCCGCTATAACCATCCTCTGAACAGGTTAACGCATATTCAGCAATTATTAAATTCAAGCCAGGTTCAAGTTGATCAGGGTTGATGGGCAGCACGCCAACGCTTTGTTGAATTTGCTTTTGTGTGTTTTCTGCCATAATCTGTTCTCGCATTTTTATACCACTGCCCAATCCTACCCAAACCAGGGCGAAGGCAATCATCACAATTTGAATCTTACGGTGTTCGCTTAAACGGGTGAAATCGATTTGAGGCAGCAGATATGACTCGGCGGGTTGGTCAGGATTATATGTGACGGTCACTTTTTTCCCAGATGGAAATTGAGCAACTATTTCAGCCGCTTTTTCTTCAGAATCATCTTGATAAATGCCGTCGAAATTTTTGTAACTACTCGAGTGAAAAGTTGAACCTCCAACCAAATAGGAAAACTCGATTTTTGGTTCATAATGTGATTGCTGATAACCTCTGCGAATCCTCCGGTTGAAACGCTGTGATTTATGCTTTTCAACTGCAGATTTTTCAACGATGCCAGTGGTTTTGGCCCAGCCTGACACTGCCTTGCAGCGATTGATATTTTTGGTCGTCGCCAAGAAGAGCAATAATCCGAATCCACCGAGTAAAAGTGCAGGAAAAACCCAGATCAGAAAGAAATCCATAATTCCCTCCGCTTCGTCTAGATCAGTTTAGCACTTCTTTTTACCTGATTTCAAGCAGCAATTTGTTAAGATCGCTGCAGGTGATCGCGTGTTAGCCTAAGTTAAATTGTTACCTGCCCTTCGGTACGTATCCTTAGGTGCGTTGACGGCCCTCCGCCTTCATGATAAAATCCTCTCGCTCATTTAGTGTGCTGCACAAGACGCCCCCATTGTCTAGCGGCCTAGGACGTGGCCCTCTCAAGGCCAAAACACGGGTTCGAGTCCCGTTGGGGGCACTTTATATAATAGTTCATATATAGGACTATTTTTAATTAATTCATAAATACACCCATAAATTTGGTTATCCAGACTATACAGTTGCTTAGCAAAATAGAGGCTAAATTCCGTATTGGCGTGTATTTTTTTATAGAACGAGATGTTTTCAATAATCGAATCTAACATCTATTTTTTGTGTATTGTAATTAACAAATTATTGATGTTAGTTTAACACCTTTACGTTTTGATAAAGAGTAGTAGTTCACATTTAAAGAAAAGAGTTTTGAAAGATTTTTTAAGTTTTTTAAAATAATACGTCTGGTGATTTTTATCTTAGTTTGGTTTTGATCTTTATCCTCAAATGCAAGAAAATAAAAATTTGACCAGAACAATGCTGCCAAATCAAATCGGATTGGCTTTTCAAAACCAATTACAGAGACACATTTTCCATCCCTAATCAATGTAGTTGCAAGCCGATTGTCTACTTCATTAACGGCTTCACACGCTGAAATAAAGACTCTCTTTCCTTCAAGATGAGGATTCACAATTCGTCCAAAATCTAGAAAATCCATTCCACCAAATTCGAAAAAAAGTTGATTTTTATTTCCATGGCTTGAAATATGTAAATATCTATAGTTCAGTGATTCAAACTCTTGCACAGCATCAAGAAAATCATTTTTAGAAATGACATATTTATGCTTAGCATTTCTACCACCCAATTTTAAGATTTTCTTTATTAGTATTCCTTCACGAAAATCTCCTTGCTGTAATGATTCAATAATAAAGACTTCGGGGATCGAATTTTCCATAAATTTCTCCTTAGTAGGAAATTAGCTTTCCTAACTACGTTTATTAGTAACTGTTGAAAATTCCTTTTATTCTATAAACCTCTTATTATTTGAAATGAACTGAAATATTACAAATAGGAAGACCATCACAACCCTCCAAATTATTTGCTATATAAAACCTTAGGCACAACGACATAAGAAAAATCTATTACATTCTTTTCAGTTTATGTTCAGCTACTCGCAATACATCATCATATGTTTTTAAAATTAATTGAGGAAGATCAGATTCAATCCTTTTACATACTAGGGGGTCAACATCTCCTCGTCTACCAATTATTACAATCATCTTTGGTTTGTATGCCGATAATCCGTATTCTTGTTTAATTCTCTCTCGATTCTTTTCATCATCAAAAAACATGTTATATTCTCGAAGTTGAGCACATGCTTCCGTAACTGCTGAAGAATACCTCATACGGCTCTTTTTTAAGACAAACAACTTGGCTTTTGGTAGTTTGAGATCAAGTATGTCACAAAGTTTACTTTGGTCAATAGGTTCTAAAAGAAAATCTGGAATTAATGTACCCTTGTCGTTATTCAATACAATATGCGAATGTGCTTCCTTATATTCATCATTAAGAATCAAATTAGGATAACGCTCAAAAAAATCCTGGAAAGTAAATTCTGTTGATTTTGGATCATTTAAGAGGTATTCAAGTTCTTCGACGGCTTCTTTTAATGCAAGTGCTTCTACTGTTGCAACATAAAGAATGCTATGTAATTTTTCTGTTCCATCGACAAATTTATACTGGCCGTCTTGGTTTAAAGATACAATACGTATTTTTCCATCAAAAAGTCCAATACCAAAACATTCGTTTTCGTTAATTATTTCTTCACTTTGGTTTTGGATTATTACAACATTAGAGGCTTGTGACCCTTTTGGACCTTTCTCAATAGAGAATTCAACACTTTCACCCTCTTCAAGATTTCTATAACCATCCCCTTGAATTGCAGAAAAATGTACAAAAATATCTTCACCTTCTTCTTGACTAATAAATCCATATCCTTTTGTTCCATTAAACCATTTTACAATTCCCTTAATTCTTTTCATATAATAAGCGACTCCGTTTGGTTATTTTCTAACCTAACAATTTCTTTGATTGCTAAATACCTATAATATTTTTGGGGTTGTGTAACTTATTTCTTTTCCCCGTAAAGAGTATAGAATAACTCATGTCTTTTGTCTACTTATCATAATAATAAATAAATTATTCATAAATTTATAGTTGGGTAATACTTTCCTACAAAACTAATGTTATCCATTTTGTAGGTAATTAGTTTTTTACATTACATTTTTACATGCATAATTAATATAAATTTAACCTAGCTCGCAAAATGATTAGAGCGAGTGTAGTGTCGAAGAAAAAAAGCCACTTCGCTAGAGAACAAACAACACGGGTTCGCACCACAAGAGTGTGATAAGTCCCGTTGCCCTAAAGGGTGCTTCGCAATCCCATTCGGGGAGGCTTCGCGCGGGGCACTTTTTATTTAAATTTGGTGCATCCCACCAAACGGGATGCACCCTACAATTATTCCAATTACCCGCCAGCCATCGCTCCAACGATCATAAATTCTTCCTTCCCCTGCACCACAGCATCAGGCAAGGGCTCATCCGGGGAATTGAGCGAGAAATCTTCATTGCAGGCAAAAAAGCGGACGAAAGCGTTGCGTTCACCCGTTTTCCGGTGGCGCACCGTTCCACGCAGCATGGGGAAGCGCGCTTCAAGCGCATCCAAAATGGATTGCTGCGTTACGGGGCTTGCGACCTCCAGCTCAACCACACGGCCGGTGTTCGCCAGCCGCTGCAAATGATAAGGCAGCACCACTCGGATCATTTTAAAACCTGTACCTCAACCGAAAGCACTGGCGGCAAATCGTGTACGATGGCCGACCAGTGGTCGCCAGAATCAGCAGAAGCATACACCTGTCCGCCCGAAGTACCGAAGTAGATACCGCAATCGTCGAGGGTATCCACGGCCATGGCACTGCGCAGTACATTCACGTAGCAATCCTTTTGCGGCAGTCCGTCTGTTAAGGCTTGCCATTCGTTGCCGCCGCTGCGGCTGCGGTAAACACGCAGTTTGCCATCTGGCACAAAATGTTCTGAGTCACTCTTGATCGGCACCACGTAAATGGTTTCGGGTTCGTGGGCATGCACCGCGATAGGGAAGCCAAAATCGGTCGGCAGATTGCCGCTGACCTCATGCCACATATCCCCTGCGTCATCCGAGCGCATCACATCCCAATGTTTTTGCATGAACAGAACACCGGGTTTGGAGGGGTGCATCGCCAGGCCGTGAACGCAATGGCCCACGTCAGCCGAAGGATCAGGCAATTCATAATCTGAACGGAGCCCTTTATTAATCGGAACCCAGATTTGGCCGCCATCCTCACTGCGGAAAGCCCCTGCTGCGGAGATGGCTACATAAATGCGCTGCGGATCGGCTGGGTCAAGCAAAATGGTGTGCAGGCATAAGCCGCCTGCACCGGGCTGCCACATATGCCCTTTCACGTCCCGTAAACCGGCCAATTCCTGCCAGCTTTGACCTGCATCTTTTGAAACAAAAAGTGCGGCGTCCTCGACCCCGGCATATACCAGATCAGGGTTTGTCAAGCCGGGCTGGAGGTTCCAAACGCGCTTAAACGCCCAAGGTTTTTGGGAGTCATCGTAGAACAGATGCATGCCAGGGTCGCCAATATATGAAAAATCATTATTCACCGCTTCCCATGTGCTGCCGCCGTCATCCGAGCGCTGGATGACCTGCCCGAACCAGTCTGAGGTTTGAGAAGCATATAATCGGTCGGGGTTCACAGGAGAGCTGTTGACATGAAAAATTTCCCAGCCAGCAAAATGCGGACCTGTCACATCCCACTTCTTTCTTTTTTCGTCTGAAGTCAGGATGAATGCCCCCTTGCGTGTGCCCACCAATACTCGAACATGTGTCATGGATTGCCTCCTGTAAAAACATAATTGTTTACGAAACCAAATAACAGATTTCAATGAATAGAGATTACGATGTAGTTCATTACACTTGATTATAGAATAAACAAATAATGTAATCAAGATACAAATTGTCTTATTTACAATGACCATCGGTGCGCCATTAGAAGGATTGGATAGGTTGATTAACCAGAACATAATCAACCCATCCAGAACTGGCTTCCCAATATTACTCATACTAATTGTTGGGCGTATAATTGTGCGATTCTTAACCGACAATAGTCTGGCAACGCCCAACCCTGAATCAAAACTGAATTACTAAAAATTCATAGTTATTACAATCATCATATAGTACCTCCGTGCAATGGAAGGGATCAACTTCTCAATGGAACCAACCAAACAAAAAATTATCGGTGAAAAAGGGCTGGTTATTCTGATTGCTCTTTTGAGCGCCTTTGTGCCCCTTTCTACTGACCTGTATCTGCCCGCCTTGCCCACCATGAGTGCATTTTTTGGCGTTGGTCCTGAACGCACCAACCTTACCCTGACCTTGTTTTTCGTTTTTTACGCTCTCGGCACCTTGATCTGGGGTCCGCTCAGCGATCATTTTGGACGCAAACCCATTTTGGCTACCGGCCTGGGGATATATATCATCGCCAGTCTTGGCTGTGTGTTTGCATCCAGCATTGATGCGCTGATCATTTTCCGCATCTTTCAGGCTCTCGGTGGAAGCGCCGCAGGAGCCGTGGCCACTGCCATTGTCAAAGACTCATACAGCGGCAAAAAACGCATGTCCATCCTTGCCATCGTGCAATCCATGGTGTTGATTTCACCTGCCCTCGCGCCTGTTTTGGGCGCCTTTTTGTTAAAAGTGATGTCGTGGCGCGGCGTTTTCATGACCCTCACCGGAATTGGCGTATTGGCATTAATTGGCAGTTTATTGTTCACCGAATCCATCCTTGAGCGCAATGCAGGCAGCCTGCTGCCGAGTATGCTGCGGCTCGGCCATGTGCTCAAGAACCGCGGATTTGCCATGCTGTTGATCATGTTTTCCATCGGAAGTCTTTCAACCATGGCTTTCGTCGCTTCTTCCACGTATATATATCAAGAGGGCTTTCACCTCAGCGGTCAGGCTTATAGTTTATATTTTTCATTGAACGCCATTGGATTGATTCTTGGACCAATGATATTTCTACGATTGTCTCATCGGGTTCATTCTGAAACCATCATCCGTGTATGCTATATGGTGATTGCCATCGGAGGCGTTCTGGTATGCCTGCTTGGTAATCTCCAACCCTGGATCTTCGCATTGTGTATGCTGCCCGTTTCAACTGCAGGAAGCTGCTTCCGTTCGCCAGCCACCAACATGCTGCTTGAACAACAGAAGAGAGATTCTGGTGCAGTATCCTCTTTAATGGGATGCACAGCCATGTTGATGGGCAGCCTGGGTACCCAGATCATTTCACAACCATGGAATAACATGATCCTGGCCCTGGGCGTCATGATCATCAGCACCGCATCCATCGCCTTGATCTCCTGGCCATTTGTGATTACGAGGGTCATTCGTTTGCCATCTCTCAAAGAACAATCTCTTCAGCCATCCGAAAGTGTTGAGGTGGGTTGAAAGTAGGTTTGACCCGTGAAGAGGATCCCCAAGGATTGACTATCCATTTTCGTTGACTCTGTCTATAATCATTAATAAACATCAGCGACCAATTCATTGAGGAGCAGTTCAAATGATCAAAATCATTTCTCCAAAAACCCATGATGATTTCAAAGAATATTATGACCTGCGTTACAAGGTGTTGCGAGAAACCTGGGGATTGCAGAAAGGCACCGAAAAAGACGATTATGAACCGATCTCAAAACATTTTATGGCAGTGGATGATACCACCGGCCAGATCGTGGGGGTTATCAAATTAATGGAAAAAGAAACCGGTGTCGGTTGGTTTTCGCATATGGCTGTCGCTGTGAATAGCCAAAACCAAGGCATCGGCAAACTGTTGTTGACTTTTATTGAAGATGAAGCCCGCAGGGAAGGATATAAAATCCTTGGCTGTATGGCACGCCTCGTTACGACTGGATTCTTCGAAAAGTATGGTTACGTGATGAACGGGTTACCCTCCCATTACATTGGCACCACCCAGGTGGTCTGGATGGAGAAAACGCTCTGACCTCATCGTTTCTGAGATAAAAGAAACCTTTTTACGCCACATAAAAAATAAACGGACAATTCCTCAATGTTTGAGAAGTTGTCCGTTTATGTATGGCAGAATTAACAAACATCCAAAGACTTGACCGTACTTCTCCAATGTGTGCCCAGCGCAGATTGAGTGATTTTGAAGCACCGGTCGAAGTACAAGTCAAACAACAGGTACAAGCGCTGTTTCAAGTGTGGAACGAGAAAAAGGGTTTTAGTGCCGACGCCAAGACCGTAGTCATAGCAGGTAGTTGGGCGCTTTACGGCCTGACCCTGGATTGGTCTCACGATAAAAGGTGGTCTTCATCTGAAGTATTTGCAGGCAAGGTCATGCCCATCCTCTATGCTGCCATGCAGTTGGAAGTTTAATCACTTTTCACCCCGGTTCATGTAGAAACAAAACTCGCAACCTTGTAGCCCTAACCTCTGATCATGTATTGGATCTTCAATCAAGTCAAAAGAATAGGATACCAAAAACGGTTATAGTTTCAAAAAATAACCCTGACTTCAACACTATACATCCGGCCAGATCATTTCTATAATTAGAAAAATATGATTGTTCAAGAAAGGTGAGAAATGACCCAAAAAATTACCCGCATTCTCGGAAGGTCCGGCATTGAAGTCAGCGCCCTTGGCATGGGCTGCTGGGCGATCGGCGGACCCTGGAAATTCAACGGCATGCCTGCTGGCTGGAGCGGTGTGGATGACGCTGAATCGTTACGCGCCATCCAGCGCGCATTCGAACTCGGTGCGACCTTCTATGACACAGCCGCCAATTATGGTGCCGGCCACAGCGAACGTCTGTTGGCGCAAGCATTCAAAAGAAAACGCGACCAGGTCATCATATCGACCAAGTTCGGATATGAAGTCAATGAAGAAAAAAAAGAAGTGGCGCATTATGATGCCGCTGAAGAAGACAGCGATATCGCCGGCTATCTGATTGCCAGCCTTGAAGCCAGTCTGCGCCGCCTCGAAACAGATTACATAGACGTTTACCTCATCCATGTCTGGGGTTTGACCATCGAACGCGCCTTGGCCGCCCGCGACATACTTGAAGAGATGGTCAAAGCCGGAAAGATCCGCACTTATGGATGGAGCACCGACCGCACAGACGCCATCCAGGCGTTTGCAACCTCGCCTAATTGCGGCGTGATTCAACAACAATTGAGTGTGCTCGACGGCAACAATGAATTAGTGGCGCTTTGCGAAAAGCTGAACTTGGGAAGCATGAACCGCGGTCCGCTTGGCATGGGGTTGTTGACCGGCAAGTTTGCGCCTGAAAGCACATTCCCTCAGGATGATGTACGAACCCACGCCCAATGGCACCCGGCTTTTAAAGACGGCAAGCCCACACAAGATTGGCTTAACAAACTTGCCTCCATCCGCGAAGTGCTCACCAGCGGAGGGCACACACTCACGCAGGGTGCCCTGGCCTGGATTTGGGCTCGCAGTCCTTTGACCGTCCCCATTCCGGGTTTTAAGACAGTTGCTCAAGTTGAAGAAAACTGCAAAGCCATGGAATTCGGTCCGCTCAGTCAGGATAAGTTTCTTGAGATAGAAAAAATTCTAGGCAGGAGCCAAATATAATATCACCCAAATCCCCGCAGTTTTTATGCAGACCGCGGGGGTCTTTAATTTTCCATTTTCATAAAATTTCAATTAATTGCTCCTTGACTTTGAATAATCTAGTGCTATTATGAACCTAATATATTTAAAAGCAATGACGAGGACGAGTAAGCCTCAAAGCGGATTTTAGAGAGCTGAACAGCAAGCGGTGTGAGTTCGGTAAAAGCGCAGAAGCTGAATGGACCTAAGAGTTGAAAGGGCGAAAAGCAATGAGTAACCCGATCCGGGGCCTCCCGTTATAGAGGAAGGGTATAAGTCTCACCTGAGACCGTACCTGATAGAGTGACGCTGGCTTTCTTCTCCCTGTTGCATCACCACAGGGATTTTTGTTTTTTAGCAGCGTAACATGGGTGGCACCGCGAGAATCCCTTCTCGTCCCAATGGAGGATGGGATTTTTATTTTAAATCTCGGGAGCCATTCATGAACATGACGTCTAACAAACCCATACCCACCATCATCAGAGAACTTCATGCGGATCTTGAAACGCCGGTCAGCGTTTATCTCAAACTCAGGGGACAGGGCGCCTCTTTTTTGCTTGAATCCGTGGAAGGCGGCGAACGCGTGGCCCGCTATTCCTTTATCGGCATCCAACCCAAGAAAACCTACCACCTAAAAGACGGACTGGTTGAGATCCATGAAGGTGTAGATTGTAAAGTCGCCTCACTGAATGACGCTATTGATCCCATCCAATTCTTGCAGCATGAGCTACAACAATATGAGGTAAGCCAGGTTCCCTACGCCCCGCGCTTTACCGGCGGCCTGGTGGGATATCTTAGTTACGAGGCGGTGCGCTTTTTTGAGCCGGTGCTTAATACCCGCATGCATGCCCAAAGCATGCCAGATGGCATCTTTATGCTGGCCGACACGCTGATCGCCTTTGATAATGTGCGCCACAGCATCTTTCTGATCGCCAATGTACTGGATGGCGACATTACTGCGGCCGAAAGTAAACTCGACCAAATTGAACAGCGCATTGCACAGCCGCTGCCCGAAACCGCCACCGCACATCACGAGCCCTCAGACATCACCTCCAACCTGACTCAGGCCGAATTTGAGTCCATGGTCAAAACGGCCAAAGAAAAGATCACCGCCGGCGACATCTTTCAGGTGGTTCTTTCACAGCGCTTCACCCGCCAGACGCAAGCGGATGCCTTCGACGTTTACCGCGCCGTGCGCCGTTTGAATCCATCCCCCTACATGTTCTTTTTTGATTTCGGTTTGATCGATAACGAACCTCTCTACCTGGTGGGGTCATCCCCTGAGTTGTTTGTGCGCCTTGAACAGGGTATCGCCTCGCTGCGCCCTATTGCCGGCACCCGTCCGCGTGGCGCGGATGCCGCCGCTGACGAAGAACTGGCGAGTGAACTGCTGGCAGATCCCAAAGAACGCGCCGAGCATGTGATGCTGGTGGATCTTGGCCGCAACGACCTTGGCCGCGTCTGTCAGTATGGCAGCGTAAAGGTCACCGATTTCTTCACCATTGAACGCTATTCGCACGTGATGCACATCGTCTCTGAAGTACAAGGCCAAATGCGAGGAGGTCTGACCGCCTTTGATCTGCTGCGCGCGGCCTTCCCGGCCGGCACGGTCAGCGGAGCGCCAAAAGTACGCGCCATGGAGATCATCTCGGCGCTTGAAAAAGACTCGCGCAATGCCTACGCCGGCATGGTGGGCTACTTTGGCTTCGACGGCGCCATGGATACCTGCCTGACCATCCGCACTATGATTGGACGCGGCGGGTCGGTCAGCGTGCAGGCTGGCGCCGGCATCGTGGCCGACAGCGACCCTGCCACTGAGTACCAAGAGACGGTCAATAAAGCCAGCGCCATGCTGCGGGCCATAGATTTGGCTGAATCTGCAAATTAGAGAGGAAAGAACATGCTGGTCATTATTGATAATTACGATTCATTTACCTATAACCTGGTGCAGTATTTTGGCGAACTGGATGCCGAAATCCGCGTTTTTCGCAATGATCAAATCAAGCTGCATGAATTGATCGAACTCGCTCCTGATCATTTGGTCATCTCACCTGGACCAGGTGAACCGATCAAAGACGGCGGCGTGTCACCAGAGGCGATGCTTCACTTCACCGGCAAGATTCCCATTCTCGGCGTTTGCCTGGGTCACCAATGCCTGGCTGCGGTCAATGGCGGCAAAGTGGAACGCGCCCCCCGCCTGATGCACGGAAAAACCTCACAAATCTTTCACACCGGCAAGGGCATTTTCGCCAACCTGCCTACGCCCTTTGAGGCGACGCGCTATCACTCGTTGATCGTCAACGAGCCTCTGCCCGACAACCTTGAAGTGATCGCCTCAACCCAGGAGAACGAGATCATGGCGATAAAACACAAGGATTATCCCGTTTATGGGCTGCAATTCCACCCCGAATCCATTCTGACTCAAAACGGCAAAGATTTGTTGAGAAACTTCCTAAATTCAGCCGTCCAGGCATAAAAAGGAGAGCAAACATGTTAAAAACTTATATCGCCAAAGCCATTAACCGCATTGACCTCACCGCGGAAGAAGCCCGCGAAGCCATGAACATCATTATGACCGGCCAGGCCACCCCCGCCCAAATCGGATCCTACCTCACCGCCCTGCGCATGAAAGGTGAGACCATCCCCGAGATCACCGGTTCGGTGCGCGCCATGCGCGAGAATGCCGTCACCATCGCGCCGCAAGTTAATGGCGAACACTTGTATGATATCGTCGGCACCGGCGGGGACGGCAAATTTACCTTCAACATCTCCACCGCCGCGGCCTTTGTGGTGGCGGGCACAGGCCGCAAGGTCGCCAAACACGGCAACCGCGCGGCATCCTCCCACTGCGGCAGCGCGGATGTGCTGGCAGCGTTGGGCGTCAACCTCGATCTGAGCCCGGAACAGGTGCAAACCGCCATCGAAGAAATCGGCATTGGTTTCATGTTCGCACCTAAATTTCACCCGGCCATGAAGCATGCGGTCGGTCCGCGCAAAGAGATCGGACAGCGCACCATCTTCAACCTGCTCGGTCCGCTCACCAACCCGGCCAATGCAGACACCCAGTTGATCGGGGTGTATTCCGCCGAACTGACCGAACCGCTGGCCAACGTGCTCAAGGAACTCGGTTCGCGTGCGGTGATGGTGGTTTACGGTGCCGGTGACACGGATGAACTCAACCCCATCGGCTCCAACCGCATCAGCCAGTTGAAAGACGGCGAGGTTAGCACCTACGATTTCGATCCCCAAGAGTTGGGCATGCAGCGCTCCACCATCCAGGAGCTGAAAGGCGGCACACCCGATGAATCTGCGATTAAGATGCGCGAACTGCTTGGCAACAAAATCTCTGATGCCATTCTGGACGCGGTCATCCTCAACGCTGCCGGTCTGCTTAGCGCTGAAACCGGCAATTTCAAAACCGCGATTACCGAAGCCAGAGAAGCCATCCGCAATGGATCGGCGCTCAATAAACTCGACGCGCTGGTCGAATTCAGCAATTCTTTTGCCTAAACCATGAGCATACTCGATAAGATTCTCGACCAAAAGAAACTGGAGATCGCCAGCCTGGATGGCGGGGCGCTTCGTATCCGTGCGTATCAAAGCCCTGTGTCGCAAGATTTTGTTGCGGGCATTCATGCCAACAAAAGAGGCAGCGCGCCTGCACTGATCGCCGAACTCAAGCGCGCCTCACCTTCAAGGGGCACGATCGCGCCGCAGCTTGATCTTCTTGAGACCGCCGATCTCTACCAACAAAACGGTGCCGCTGCGATTAGCGTCTTGACCGATGAAGCATTTTTTCAGGGCAAGCTTGAAACCCTGCAAACCCTGCGCCACACACGCAACATCAAGCTGCCTTTACTGCGTAAAGATTTCATTATCCATGAAACACAGCTCTATGAAACACGCGGTGCCGGTGCGGATGCCGTTCTGTTGATCGCCGCGGCCCTGCCCGATGATGGGCTGCTGGCCGAATTGCACGCGTTGGCGCTTGAGCTGGGGCTGACTGCTCTGGTTGAAGTGCACGATGAAATTGAGGTCGAAAGAGTGCTTCGTTTGCCAAATCTAAAACTGATTGGCATTAACAACCGCAATTTGAACACCTTTGAAGTCACACTTGAGACCACCGAAAAACTACGTCCCTTGATCCCTCAAACGGTCACCGTTGTGGCAGAAAGCGGAATCTTCGCAGCCACTGATGTGCAGCGCCTGGCCAAAGCGGGTGTGGATGCCATCCTCGTGGGAGAAGCCCTGGTGACCGCGTCAGACATCCCCGCAAAAGTACGCGAACTCTCGGGTGCGGATCACTTCGCGGTTAAAGAAGGTGGCTTATGACCAAAGTAAAGATTTGCGGCATCCGCTTTTTTGATGACGGTTTTGCAGCCATAGAAGCCGGTGCGGATTATTTGGGCTTTAATTTCTATCCGAAAAGCCTGCGTTATATTGAACCTGAAGTCTGCAAAAGAGTCACCCATTTGCTGCGGGCGCAGTTTCCGAAAATCAAGTTTGTGGGTGTCTTTGTCAATGCCGAAACGGATTACGTCAGAGAGGTTAAACACCATTGCGCATTGGATCTGGTGCAGCTTCACGGGGATGAGCCGTACGAGGTAGTCGCCAAACTTGGTGCCTTTGCCTACAAAGCCTTCAGGGGCATCCCGGATAAACCGATGGATTACATTCAAGCTAACGAACCTGCATTTCTGCTGGACGCCGCTTCCTCAGTGGCTTACGGCGGTACGGGGCAGCAGGCGGATTGGTCCGCGGCGGTAGAGCTGGCTGCGAAACATCACATATTTCTGGCAGGCGGGCTGACCCCTGAAAACGTAGCCCAGGCCATCGTGCAGGTTCACCCCTGGGGCGTGGATGTGGCTTCAGGTGTGGAATCCGTGCCGGGGATAAAAGATGTGCAAAAGATGAAAGACTTTATCAATGCTGTCCGTCAGGCAGACAAGGCCAGTTTCGCGCTAAACACAACACTAACACAGTTGGAGACTCAATGAACACAACCCTTATTCCCTCCAAATTTGGACCCTACGGCGGACAGTTCGTACCCGAAACGCTGATGCCAGCTTTGATTCAACTCGAACAAGCCTTTGTCGATGCCATGGCAGATAAAACCTTCGTCAGGGAATATGAACGCCTGCTGGCGGATTTTGTTGGCCGCCCCACCCCCATCACCTATGCCAGAAACCTGACTGAAAAACTGGGCGGTGCACAAATCTACATCAAGCGTGAAGACCTGGCGCACACCGGCGCACACAAGATCAACAACGCCCTTGGGCAAGCTTTATTAGCCAAACGCATGGGTAAAAGACGCATCATCGCCGAGACCGGCGCCGGTCAGCACGGCGTGGCGACGGCGACCATCGCCGCCCTCCTCGGCCTCGCCTGCGAGGTCTACATGGGCGAGGAGGACATGGCGCGCCAGGCGCTCAACGTCTTCCGCATGGAGCTCCTCGGCGCCAAGGTGCGGCCGGTCACCTCGGGCTCGCGCACGCTCAAGGACGCCATCAACGAGGCGAT
>DQHW01000015.1 GCA_003524305.1 Anaerolineaceae bacterium | reverse complement strand
ACCTCCCCTTGCGTTTTATAATTCAACAGTTGAATATTGGAGACGCATGAGCCTCGAAAATTGCACAGAACGCGACCTGATCATCCTAGAACACATCGAACAAGACCCTGATACCTCCCAAGCTGCCATGGCGAATACTCTTGAAGTGGCAGTTGGCACGATCAACTGGCACCTCAAACGCCTCATTGAAAAGGGCTATGTCAAGGTAAGTCGCGCCGAACGGCGAAAACTCAAGTACATCATTACTGCTGAAGGTCTGGCGTTGCGTGCCAGACTGACAATTGACTATATCCAGAATTCCTTTAACCTTTATCGTTTGGTCCGTGAACGCGTGGTGGATGCTCTGAAAGATGTGCATTCTTCAGGTTTTACCGCCGTACGAATTGAAGGCAGCGGCGATGTGGCGGAAGTTTGCCGCCTCACCTGCCTCGAACAGGGCATTGAGATTTCTACTGATGCCAGTGTACCACTTCTGCGCATTGTTGGATTGAAAGTATTCTTTGAACCGGAGGATCACAAAACCTTATGACCGAACAATCCTTTTGGAATAACAAGCGAGTCTGCGTCACCGGTGGAGCCGGCTTTTTGGGTTCCTTTGTTTGCAAAAAATTGGAAGACCGCGGTGTTAAAGAAATCTTCATCCCCAAGATCGAAGATTACGACCTGGTGCAAAAAAACGCCATCATCCAAATGTTAGATGACAGCAAACCTGACATCATCATTCACCTGGCTGCCCAGGTAGGCGGCATTGGCGCCAACCTTTTGCATCCTGCGGATTTTTTCTACGACAATCTGATGATGGGCGTTCAGCTTATCCATGAAGCCTATTTGCGCAAGATCGAAAAATTTGTTGCCTTGGGAACCATATGCGCTTATCCAAAATTCGCCCAGATTCCATTTGAAGAAGACCACATTTGGGAAGGCTATCCTGAAGAAACCAATGCGCCTTATGGTCTTGCCAAGAAAATGCTCCTTGTTCAATCCCAGGCTTACCGCCAGCAGTATGGTTTCAACTCCATCTTCCTTCTTCCTGTCAACCTTTACGGTCCGCGTGATAACTTCCGCCCCGAGAGTTCACATGTCATCCCGGCGTTGATCAAGAAATGCCTCGAAGCCAAAGCCAACGATGCCCCCTCCATTGAAGTCTGGGGAGACGGCTCTCCGACTCGCGAATTTCTCTACGTGGAAGACGCAGCCGAGGGAATTCTCTTGGCAACCGAAAAATTCAACAAATCTGATCCGGTGAATCTGGGTTCGGGTATGGAAATCAGCATCAAAGACCTGGTGACGCTCATTGCCAAACTGACCGGATACGAGGGCGACCTGGTGTGGGATACCTCCAAACCCAACGGACAACCTCGCCGCCAGCTCAGTGTGGAACGAGCCTATAAAGAATTTGGATTCAAAGCGCAAGTGGGTTTTGAAGAAGGATTGCGTCGCACCATTGAGTGGTATCAGGCGAAATTGGATTCCGAAAAGTAATTTATGAAAACAGAAGTAATCGAAACTGATAAAAAACCAGAAACGGTCATCATCCAACCAGTCAAAGGTTTGGTGGCGTTAAACCTGCGCGATCTTTGGATCTATCGCGAACTGGTCTACTTTCTCACCTGGCGTGATCTCAAGGTGCGCTACAAGCAATCAGTGTTGGGCGTGTTGTGGGCAATTATCAAACCGTTTTTGGCTATGGTGGTTTTTACAGTTTTTTTTGGCAACCTTGCCAAACTGCCATCGGACGGATTGCCGTATCCAATCTGGTCTTATACCGGCTTGCTGCCCTGGGAGTTTTTTGCGGCAGCACTGAGTGTATCAGCCCGTTCTATGCTTACCAGTGGTAATATGGTTTCCAAAATTTATTTTCCACGTATCATTGTGCCGCTTGCCTCGGTCTTCGCCAACCTGGTAGATTTCTTAATTGCGTTTGTAATTTTGATCGGTATGATGATCTTTTACCACATCACCCCTACTATTAATATGCTCTGGCTGCCTGCCTTTATGCTGCTTGCAATTATTACTGCTTTAGGTGTGGGGTTATGGTTTTCGGCATTGCTCGTAATGTACCGCGACATCAACTATATGCTGCCTTTTATTACACAGCTTTGGATGTTTATCTCTCCCGTTGTGTATGCTTCAAGTATAGTGCCTGAAAAATGGCGTGTGCTTTATTCGCTCAACCCAATGGCAGGTGTTGTGGAAGGTTTTCGTTGGGCCTTATTGGGTACACAGCAATCCATCTCGCCTTTGATGATTGCCATCTCTTCCATTATCGCATTGACTCTTTTCATCTCCGGTCTGTTTTTCTTCCGCCGTATGGAGCGTGTCTTCGCGGATATGATTTAGGATATTTACCATGAGCAACCTGGCAATCAAAGTCAACGATTTAGGAAAGCAATACAAAATCTTCAGCGAGGTTAACCGGTTTCAGACTTTGCGTGAAAAGATCTCTGAAACTTTGCGCTCTCCTCTGAAAAACTTGTTAAACCCCACTGGCAGTGAAACCTTTTGGGCACTGCGGAATGTCTCATTTGAAGTTGAGCGAGGGCTGGTTTTGGGTGTTATCGGCAAGAATGGCGCCGGTAAATCAACCCTGCTCAAGATGCTCTCACGTGTCGTTGAACCCACTGAAGGTCGTGCTGAAATTCACGGCCGGGTTGGATCGCTGCTTGAAGTCGGTACGGGTTTCCACCCTGAACTCACCGGACGCGAAAATGTTTATCTCAACGGCGCCATCCTTGGTATGAAACGCAATGAAATCGACAAGAAATTTGATGAGATTGTTGCTTTTTCTGAAATTGAACAATTTATTGACACTCCCGTCAAGCGCTATTCCAGCGGAATGTATATGCGTTTGGCATTTGCAGTTTCTGCCCACCTGGAACCGGAAATCCTCATCGTGGATGAAGTGCTTGCAGTAGGGGATGCTGAATTTCAAAGGAAGTGTCTTGGCAAAATGAGCGATGTGGCAGGCGAAGGCCGCACGGTGCTTTTTGTTTCGCATAATATGTCTGCGGTAACACGTCTCACCAAGGAATGCATCATCCTTGAACACGGCAAAATGACCATGCGAGCACCGAGCTCTGAGGCAGTGGATTATTACCTTTCACACGGGTACGAAAAGGGCGGCGAACGCAGTTGGACAGTTGATGATATCCCGTCTGAAGCCTATCCATTTAAACCCATTGCCATGCGCGTCATGAACGTCAAGGGGCAGGTGGTGGATTCAGTCCGTTCGGTGGAACCGTTGACCCTTGAAATGGAATACAGTCTTGATTCGGCAATTACCGGTTTGCGTGTAGGCATCTACTTGATGACTGTACGCGGTGATTATGTGTTCACTTCATTCGATACGGATGATCCGGAGCAGTTTTCTAAACATACTGAACGTCGTGCAGGGCATTACATCAGCCGCTGTACGATTCCAGCAGATTTGTTAAATGAGGGTCGATACACACTTGGTGTGAATGCCAGCGTTTTTCGCATCAAGCGTTACTTTCAGGATGCCAACGCTGTGGTTTTCAATGTCAATCCAACAGGGGCTCCAGGTATGCATTGGGTTGAGCCGCGCCAGGGTGTTACCCGTCCGCGTCTTGATTGGCAGATCGTCGAAAAATAAATTTTAGCAATGATACGAGGTTATCTTGACCGTTCAAAGCTCGGGGTTTATAATTCAACAATTGAATATTGAAGCATTTTCGAGTAACCTGAAATTGGTTTACTTTCCAATGAGAAACACGGATCAACTATGATAAACAACAACAAAGAAACATTAAAGCGTTTCCTTGGAGGTATTCCGCTTACCGCCGAATTATATTGGTTGGTCAGGCAGCGAGATAACCCCACTCATTCACGATTTTCTCTAAAAGCCTTGCATGAGGCGCTTCCCTCGATGGTAGAGGAAGTAAAGAAGATTCGTCCGCATTCGCAGGTGCAAAAGAAAAAAGTTTTCATTTTTGCAGCGCTGCATTATTGGATTGAACAAGCTGCCATCACAGGTCTCGGTCTCGCCGCGGATAATCATGATGTCACTCTGGGGTTCTATCCCTATTTTGACTGGTTCACCGATTCAACCAAGTTTGATATCAGGCGTCAGAACATTTACGCCCAAAAAGTGCTTGAACAAGCCTCCTCGGTTATGGATGTGGTATCTTTCATAACATACCGTGCTCCATACACTCCGCTTCCCAAGGCTCTGCAGGATGCAGTCAATCAAGTAACGGTTTTTGACACCCAATACACCCTCCAGATCGAGGATGTTGATCCCAACTGGCCTACCTATCAATTCCGTCTCAAACGCAATCAGGAAGCCGCGCAATCTCTACTGGCTTACCTGCGGGCTACCAAACCCGATGTTGTTATTGTTCCAAATGGCACCGTGCAAGAATTTGGCATTGTCTACCGTGTGGCGCGATTCTTGAAAATTCCTGTAACCACCTATGAGTTCAGCGATCAGCGCGAGGCTTTTTGGATTGCACAAAACGCTGAAATCATGCGCCAGGACACTTCAGAAATGTGGAGTGCCCAGGCAGATAGCAAGTTGAGCAACGAGCAATTATCCCGTATCAAAAGTCTGTTTGAATCTCGCCAACAAGCCAAGGTTAATGAAAACTTCACCCGTCAGTGGCAGTCACTGCCGTCTCAGGGTGCTGAAACAGTGCGCGAACAGCTCAAACTCGATAATCGTCCGGTTGTGCTATTAGCTACCAACGTGCTTGGTGACAGTCTTACCCTAGGTCGGCAGGTATTCAGCAAAACCATGGCAGATTGGGTCAGTCGCACCATTCTTTACTTTATTGGCCGGCCGGATATCCAATTGGTCATTCGCATCCATCCTGGCGAAATCCTCACTCGTGAATATTCCATGGTGGATGTGGTCAGGCAAACCCTGCCTGAACTGCCGGAGTACATCCATGTCATCCAGCCTGAAGAAAAAGTTAACACTTATGATTTGGTTGAAATTACAGATGTAGGTCTGGTTTATACAACAACCGTTGGGCTTGAGATGGCTTTGAAGGGCATCCCGGTTGTGGTAGCCGGACAAACGCATTACCGTGACCGCGGATTCACCTTCGATCCTGCATCCTGGGTGGAATATTTCAAGTTGCTTGGTATGATTCTGGAAAACCCCAAGCAATATAAACTCAGCAAAGAAAAGATCACCCTTGCCTGGAAGTATGCCTATCACTTCTTTTATACCTTCCCGTTGCCTTTTCCCTGGCACATCAAGGTTTGGCAAGATTATGAAACCCACAAACTCTCGCATGTTTTCAGCAAGGAAGGCAAGAAAAAATATGGCAACACCTTCCGCTACCTGGTGGGTGAACCCCTGGATTGGACGAAAATGAACCACAACGGACGGCATGCATGAGCGGAGAGCAGTCCGAAGCTGAAGTAAAACAACAGGTCAGCGCCTTCTACAATCAAATCGGATGGAAGATGGAAAACGACGGGTTCTATCAGAACGCCCGCTACGAAGACCTGCGTCCGGTTTCAAGAGAATACATCCACAAATGTCACCTGCGTGTCAATCGATACCTGCATCCTACGGGCAAGTTTCTCCTGGATGCCGGATCAGGTCCGGTACAGTGGCCTGAATATCTCACATACTCCGAAAATTACCAATACCGCGTCTGCCTGGATATTTCAATTGTGGCGCTTGAAGAAGCCCGACACCGACTTGGCAGCAAAGGTCTTTACGTGGTTTCTGATGTAACCAACTTGCCATTCAAGTCAGACGCTTTTGATGGTTTGGTTTCGCTGCACACATTGCATCATATTCCTCCCGCTGAACAGCCGGATGCTTATTCGGGTTTTGCGCGTGTACTCAAAGCTGAGCGTACTGGTGTGGTGGTCAATGCCTGGACTTCTCCCTTGTTGATGACGCGCATGGGGTGGTTGATCAAATTGATGGATCGGGTTAATGGCATAATCAACCGCCTGAAACACAGGAAAGAAATTATGCTCCCTGAAACGAAAGCTAAACCGGCAGCAAACAAACCCACAGGCACTTTTACGCAGCATATTACCCCCGAATGGTTGAAAGAAAATTTGGCAGGGCGGGTTGATTTCAAAATCATGGTCTGGCGCAGTGCAAGCGTTCGTTTTTTGCGTACAGTCATACAACCCTGGTTGTTTGGCAAATTCTGGCTGCGTTGGTTATACAACCAGGAAGAGCAGGAACCTGAATATTACGGCGAGAACGGTCAATATCCCCTGATTGTGATCTCAAAGCCTAAATAAAGAATCGAGAAAAAACTTATGGATTGGTCAAAAAAAGTTGTTCTTATCACCGGTGGTACCGGTTCATTTGGCAAGAAGTTTATCCGCGTGATGTTAAATGAATATCATCCGGCGAAAATCATCGTTTTTAGTCGCGATGAATTGAAACAACATGAAATGCGCGTTGCGGGTTATGACGATCCCAGTCTGCGGTATTTCATCGGTGACATCCGCGACAAAGAACGCTGCTTGCGCGCCTTTGACGGTGTGGATATCGTCATCCACGCGGCAGCACTCAAACAAGTGCCTGCCTGTGAATATAACCCCATGGAAGCCATCAAGACCAACATTCTTGGTAGCAGCAATGTGATTGACGCCGCGATTGACAGGGGTGTCAGCCGTGTTGTGGCGCTCAGCACCGATAAAGCAGTCAATCCGGTCAATTTATACGGCGCCACAAAATTAGCCGCTGAGAAACTCTTTGTTCAATCCAATGCTTATGCCGCCGGACACGAAGTTCGGTTTGCCTGTGTGCGATACGGCAACGTGGTTGGCAGTCGCGGATCAGTCGTGCCGGTCTTTTTAAAGCAGCGCGAGAGCGGCAAAGTGACCGTCACTGACGACCGTATGACCCGCTTCTGGATCAGCCTGGAAGAAGGTGTGCGTTTTGTCATCCACGCTGCAGAAAACATGCACGGCGGTGAGGTCTTCGTGCCCAAGATTCCCAGCATGAAAGTCGTGGATTTAGCCAAAGCGATTGCTCCAAAAGCCAAAGTCGAAATCATCGGTATCCGTCCAGGTGAAAAACTTCATGAAGTACTCATTTCTGAAGACGAAGCCCGGCAGACGGTTGAACTTGATGATATGTTTGTCGTACAGCCCGCCGAATCCTTATGGTTTGGCCGTGATTGGGAATCCAAGGGGAAGCTACTGAACGACGGCTTCCATTACGCTTCCAACAACAATTCAGAATGGTTGAATATCGAACAAATCGGCAAGATTATCGACCCGATTGAAGCCGATTACTTGTCTGGAAAACTGGGATGACGCATTTTCTTGTCACTGGCGCCAGCGGTTTGCTGGGATTGAATTTTTGCCTTGCAGTGGACGGCAAAAAACACAAAGTCACCGGGGTGGATTATCGTAATCCGCTCAAGTGGATCAATTTCAAGATGCAGCAAGCCAACCTGACCAAACCGGGTGCCATTGAACGGATAATTAACGAAGTTAAGCCGGATGTGATCTTGCACTGTGCCGCCAATGCCAACGTGGATGATTGTGAAAGCCATCCAGAAGAAGCTGAGGCTGTCAACAGCATTCTGCCTGGCGAGATCGCCATGGCAGCCAGCAATCACAAGATCAGAATGATCCACATCTCAACGGACGCAGTTTTTGACGGCGAAGTCGGCAATTACTCAGAAAACGCTATGCCCAATCCGTTGAGCGTATATTCGCTCACCAAACTTCGTGGTGAAAACGCCGTTTTGGCTGTGAATCCACAGGCGCTTGTACTGCGAGTCAATTTTTACGGATGGAGTATTAGCGGCACACGCAGTTTGGCAGAATTCTTTGTGAATAATCTCGCTGAACAAAAGCAACTCAAGGGTTTTACCGATGTGGTTTTTTGTCCCATGATGGTATTAGACCTCGCCGACACGATTCTCGAAGCCAACGAAAAAGGCTTAAACGGGCTTTTCCATTGTGTGGGTCCTGAAGTCATGTCTAAGTATGATTTTGGAGTGGCGATTGCCAATCAGTTTGAATTTGATCCTGCCTTAATATCACCTACTTCATATCTCGAAGGCGGACTTGTTGCTGCCCGGTCACCCAATCTCACCCTTTGCACAGATAAGTTAACAGCCGCTTTAGGCCATCCACTGCCGGCTTTTCAGCCAGGGTTAAAAAAATTCCAAAGCCAGTATCGACACGGCTTTCCTGAAATGATCAAAACGCTGGTCGAATAACTTCTGTTTCCAACTCAAGGAGGATAACATGCAGGTGAAAATCGGTTCGCATTTGATCGGGCTGGAACACCCCACTTATTTCATTGCCGATATATCGGCCAATCATGACGGCGACCTGGATCGCGCACGGATGCTCATCCGCATGGCCAAACTGGCTGGCGCGGATGCTGCCAAATTTCAAAACTTCCAGGCTCCCAAGATTGTCTCTGATTACGGCTTCACTGCCATGAAAAGCCAGGTTTCTCACCAAGCCAATTGGAAGAAATCTGTCTTCCAGGTTTACTCAGATGCTTCCATCCCCTTTGACTGGACGCCCATCCTTAAAGAAGAGTGCGACAAGGTTGGCATTGATTATTTCTCTTCTCCTTACGATTTCGAAGCCGTAGATTATTTGGATCCATTTGTCCCGGCGCACAAGATCGGGTCAGGAGACGTCGATTGGCTCGAAATGCTCGAGTATATTGCAAAAAAAGGCAAACCGGTGATTGTGTCTTCTGGCGCCGCCAACATTGGTGAAGTGCAGCAGGCTGTGCATACCTTGCTGGCCATTAATCCACAGGTCGTTCTCCTGCAGTGCAATACCAACTACACCGCCAGCCCAGTCAATTTTGAGCATATCAACCTGCGCGTATTAAATACCTATCAGACCATGTTCCCACAAGTTATCACCGGTTTATCAGACCACACATTGGGGCACACCGCCGTTCTGGGTGCAGTCGCATTGGGTGCCCGGGTGATTGAAAAACATTTTACCGATGACACAACCCGGGTTGGACCGGATCATCCCTTCTCGATGACGCCCGCCACCTGGAAGGAAATGGTTGACCGCACCCGCGAACTTGAACGTGCCATGGGTTCGGCGGATAAGACCATCACAGACAATGAGAAAGATACCACCGTGGTGCAGCGCCGCTGCCTGCGCACATCCCGTGAGGTTAAAGCGGGTGAAAAATTGACTCGCGAATGCATTGATGTGCTTCGCCCTGCCACCCCTGGAGCCATTAAACCCGATCAAATTGACAACGTGATTGGCACCATCCTTTTGCACGACATGCCCCTTGGCAAAGAAATCCGTTGGACGGACCTGGGAGCTTAAGCAGAAGCCTCGCCATGAAAGTATTGTATTTCACCCGCACCCAGTCTCCACACGATCTAAGGTTCACCCAAGCCCTGGCTGCTACTGAGCACCAGGTTTTCGTGCTTTGCCTTGAACCAGTGGTTGGCCGTCAATGGCCGGGTAATATCGTTGAAGTTGAGTGGCAGGGAATTAACCCCAATGATGTCGAACAAAAATTAAATGATCAACTTCAATGGTTGAAGGTAGTATTAGAAAATTTAAATCCCGATCTTGTTCATGCCGGGCCTGTTCAAACGGCTGCATATTACACTGCAAAAGTAGGATTTCATCCCCTGGTGACCATGTCTTGGGGTTCCGATTTGATGCTTGAAGCTGATGAAAATCCTTTCTCTCAATTTGTGACCAATTACACACTGGAACATACCGATGTTTTGGTTGGAGATTGTGCTTGTGTTGGTAAAAAAGCCGAATTATTTGGTTTTGCCAATCCAAATTATTTTCAATTCCCATGGGGAGTGGATTTACAGCATTTTTCACCAGTTGGCAGCGCATCTCTGCGTGAAAAACTGGGCTGGCAAGACAAGGTTGTGTTGCTCTCGAACCGTTCATTTGCTCCCCTCTATGGCGTGGATGTACTCCTCAAGGCGTTTTCATCCGCGTTTGCCGAGAACTCAAATTTGCGTCTTTTGTTGTATGGCAAAGGTGGACAAGAATCGCAATTCAGGCAGTTTATGATTGATCATGATCTGGAGAATATCGTCTATTTTGGCGGACATGCCTCGTTGGACGAACTCCCCGACGTTTACCGCAGCGCGGATATTTATCTGAGCGCCTCACACAGTGACGGAACTTCCGTCTCGCTGATGGAAGCCCTCGCCAGTGGTTTGCCGGTGATCGTCTCAGATATCCCTGGCAACCTTGAGTGGATTGAAGAAGGCAAGCAGGGTTGGCTCTTCAAAGATGGAGATACCCATGAATTTGCTCAAAAAATTATTCTGGCTTCCTTGCAATTGGATTCGCTCAAACCAATGAAAACGGGCAACCGTGCCCTTGCTGAACAACGTGCAGACTGGAACAAGAACTTCCCTGTTTTGCTCAAAGCCTATGAAACTGCTCTTGCCACGGTAGGGTCGCATGACTGAAATTGTTGCCATTATTCAAGCGCGCATGAGTTCAACCCGGCTGCCGGGCAAAGTGCTGCTTGACCTGGGCGGACGCTCTGTGCTCAGCCGCATGGTTGAACGGGTGCGTCAGTCAAAACTGATTACCCGCGTCGTGGTCGCCACCACTATTGATCCGTCTGATGAACTGATCGTCAAAATGTGTCAGGATGAAAAGATAGATGTTTTTCGCGGCAGTCTGCCTGACGTGTTGGATCGCTATTATCAAGCAGCCACAAAATATCACGCTGATATCGTGGTCAGGCTCACCGGAGACTGTCCGCTGATCGATCCAGAGTTGATCGACCAGACCATACAGGCTTTAATCGATCAGCAAGCCGATTTTTCATGCAATCGTTTGCCGCCGCCTTTCCACCGCACCTACCCCATTGGCCTGGATGTTGAAGTTTGCACCATGGCTGCCTTAACCTTTGCCTGGCATGTGGCTGATGAAAAACATGATCGAGAACACGTGCTGCCTTACCTTTACGAAGTAAAAGGTCGTTTTAAAGTGGCTCAGATTGACCATAGCGAAGACCTTGGCAGCCTGCGTTGGACGCTTGATACCCCTGAAGATTATGCTCTTTTACAAGTGGTAATCACGCGCCTCGGTAGACGCAACGACTTCACTTGGTTGGATGTGCTTGAATTATTTAGAAAAGAACCTGAATTGGCACAAATTAATCAATCCATCCAGCATAAGTCCATGTTTGATGTTGAAGATCGCAACAAGAAGGTTTAATCGTGACCCAACTGACCCTTTTCACAGCCCCCAAGGCGTTTACCAACCCTCATATCGCACTGATCCAACGCAATGCCATCCGTTCGTGGCTGCAGTTGGGCAGCGAGGTTGAAGTGCTTCTGTTGGGTGACGAAGAGGGAATGGCTGAAGAGGTTGAAAAACTTGGGGTTCGTCAGATCAAAGCAATCAAGCGCAATGCCAGCGGCACACCGCTGATCAGTTCGCTTTTTGATACTGCCCGGCAGCAAAACAACTCACCGTTGCTGGCTTACGTTAACGCGGATATTCTGCTCTTCTCTAATTTTCTTTCTACGGCTCAAAAAACACTTGCTCAAACCAGTCGCTTTTTGCTGGTTGGTCAGCGTTGGGATTTAGAAGTGACTCGCGAACTGGATTTTTCAACAGGCTGGCAAGACAGGCTGAAGCTGGAATGCATTGAAAAAGGCAATTTGCATACACCTTCAGGTAGCGACTATTTTATCTATCCACGCCAGTGCTTTGAGTCCATCCCCGATTTTGCCATTGGCCGCGCTGGTTGGGATAATTGGATGATTTACCAATCACGCCGTCAGGGCTGGAAAACCATTGACGCCAGCTCAGAAATCCAGATCATTCACCAGAATCACGATTACAGCCATCTACCTGGCGGTCAGACCCACTATCATCTGCCCGAAACAGATGAAAACGTCCGTATGGCTGGCGGCAGACGCACCATTTTTACTTTACCTGATGCTAATTACATCTTTCATGAAGGGCAGATCAAGCCTGCGAGATGGATTGGCAAACGGCTGCTCAGGGAAATTGAAATCTTTCCGATAGTTGTCTTGAAATCAATCTATTTGGCTGAAATCATGCATCTGATAATGCATCCCCGCAAGTTGTGGGCAGCCATCCGTGCAAGATTTAGTAACAAAAAATCGAAACAGGAGTAAGGCAATGCGCCAGGGACAAAATCCAGTCAAGAAGATCAATACTGTTGCCAAACCGGAACGGATCACCGTGGCAATTTTGAATTACATCCCCATGTTAAGCGGATTTTACGCCAACTTGCTTAAAGTGCTTCAATCTTGCCTGGGCAGCATTTGGGCAAACACTGATCTGCCTTACGACCTGTTGGTTTTCGACAACGGTTCCTGCAAGGAGGTTACTGATTATCTCTTGCAGATGCAGCGTGAAGGCAAAATTCAATATCTGATGCTCTCTGAAAAGAATCTTGGCAAAGGCGGCGCCTGGAATATAATGCTGGAGGGCGCACCCGGCGAGATCATTGCTTATTCAGACAATGACTGTTACTTCTATCCGGGGTGGCTTTCCAATTCGTTGAAGGTGCTTGAAACCTATCCCAATGTGGGCATGGTCACCTCCCGTCCGATTGCTCAAAAAGAGGAATTCGCCACAAAAACAATCGAATGGGCGCAGCATACCCCCGGCGTTAATTTTGAACGCGGACGTTTTCTGGATTGGGAAACCTTCCGCTCGTTCACCATGAGCCTCGGTCACGAAGAGGATGAAACCCGTCAGCTCTACGAGACTCACCAGGATTTACGTATTACCTACAATGACTTGCAAGCCCATATTGGCGCCATCCATTACCAATTTCTGGTTTACAAAAAAGTGATGAAAGAATTTCTGCCCTTCGATATGGATCGCCCCATGGGACAGGTGCGCCAGCTTGATATCCGCATGAATGAAGCGGGTTACCTGCGGCTGATGACCGCGACCCCCTACATGCAGAATATGAGCAACGATGTGTTAATAGAATACAAACCGATGGACCATGTTACCAAAAAAGCATCGTTCACTAAAAGGCTGCGTAACCTGAAGTTGATTAAATGGCCGTTGATGCGGCTTTATGACTGGATCTTTGGACTGTATTACCGTTAAGAGGATAAGACACTTGAAAAAAGAACTTCTCGACCTGATGAATTGTCCAAAATGCCGCGCTCCTTTGAGTGAATCTGGCGACGCTCTACAATGTACCAAATGCGGATACCACGCCAGAATGGTGCAGGGCATTCCACTCTTCACCGACGTCCCGGCTACCATTGAACCCTGGGAGAAGGTCGAACGCGGACCAGACAAAGGCACCGCCTGGCGCAAATCCAACTGGAAGTTTCTCAATGAAATTGTCACCAAACTACCAGCAGACGCAAAAATTCTGGATGTTGGCGCCGGTCACGGCGATTTCGCCGATATTTTTGAGGGGCGTCAGTATTATTCTCTCGATATCGTGCCTTACGCCGAAGTGGATCTCGTCGCTGATCTTGGTGAAGTTAATCCGTTCAAAGATAACGCATTTGATGTTGCGGTTCTGATGAATGTGCTTGAGCATGTTTATGAGAGCCGAAATCTCTTGAAATCCATTGCGCGGATTGTTGCTGCGAACGGCAGTGTGGTGATCACGGTTCCATTCTTGCTCAAGGTTCATCAAGCGCCTTTTGATTTTGCCCGCTATACACCCTATTTTATTGAAAAAATGGCCGCGGATGCAGGTTTACAGGTCGAAACCTTGCAAGGCTATTACGATACGCAATATCTGCTCAATGAGAGTCTGGGTAATGCCTGGCAATACTCGATCCAAACACAATCCAAACCTCAACAATTCATCGCCAGAGTGCTGGTTTTCATTATTCAGCGGCTGGTCAATTGGTTTGGCAAGGTCACCCGCAAAGGGTTTATTGCTGAAACTCAATCCCAACCCAACCCTGCACCCGTCGGTTATCTCGTGGTGCTGCGAAAGAAAGCCTGATGACTGAAGCTCAAAAAACTGTTTTTATCAGTGCCGACCATGGTCTGGCTATCATTTACTTTTTACAAAGCGACGTGGTAAAAACCCTTGTTGAAAGAGGTTTACGCGTGGTTGTTCTGACTGATGACGGCCTGGTAGATCAGCTCCGCAGCCGATTTGGCATGCCCGGTATGATTGTCGAAGGATTGCGATTCAAGGCTTGCTCAAAATATGCTGCCGAGGTTAACCCCGGTTTGCAGTACTGGTCTAATTATGTGCGGCGCGTCGGTACATCGAATTGCATCAACACCGAAGCCATGGATAGCCACATCAAGCAGGTCGAAGCCGAAGCACAGGGGTCACAACGAATTGTGGCGGCGCTCGCCAGAATGGTGATCAGCCTGATGCGCCATTCAAAGGCTGCCCGTCAATGTCTGGTGAATTGGCAAATGCGTTTCACCCCCGGCATTTACGATGATGTGTTTGAAAAATACCAACCAGACCTGGTGGTTTCGGCCACATATGGCTGGCGAAATGACCGATATCTTTTGCGTGAATCGGTCAAACGCGGCATCAAAACAGGGGCTGTCATCGTTGGCTGGGATAATCCCAGCAGCTATGGTGTGCCTGCTGCACCTTTAGATTTTGTGACCTGTTGGTCCGAACTTCAGAAGCAGGAACTGGTGGATGGTTCCGATTGGGATCCAGCCAAGGTGAATATTGGCGGCATTCCCTCATATGACGGCTATTTCCGCAAGGAATGGTTGATTCCGCGTGAAGAATATTTTAAACTGCATCATCTTGATCCCAAACGCAAGTTGATCACATACGCATCCAGTTTCATCACTTTTTCACCCAATTATCTCAACATAGAGGCGCTGGCTAAACTGGTCGCCGGGGATGAACTCTCGGAACCCAGTCAACTGCTTATCCGCCTGCATCCCAACCATTTTTTGGATGAACCACTCTTCGCCGGTGAACGCGAAAAGGTCCGTGAGCTGGCGCGCAGCCTGCCAAACGTCCATGTGGTGGAACCAGTTGCGCTGGGCGGCGATCTGGGTTATTACTCGGGTGAGGATATGCCTGAAAAGACCTCCATGATGGCCTATTCAGATGTGTTTACCACCGTTTATTCCACCATGTGCGTTGAAACCGCCATTCATAACCGGCCGATTGTCAGTGTTTGCATTGATACCCCGGGTGGCTGGAACAAGCGATATAAATTCTCTCTCGATCTTTCAAAGATTGGAGATTGGCCCACCCATCAGCGCTTCAGGCAGGCCAATGCCGGTCGTGTGGCTTTTAATGCCGGAGATCTTAAAGAACATTTGAATGCCTATTTATCAGAAGCCTCACTTGATGCCGATCAGCGTGTGAAATTTATCAAAGATGAAGTGACTTTTGTGGACGGTAGTGCCGGCAGACGCACAGGTGAATACCTGGCTTCTCTGCTCTAAATAAGAAAAGTGAGACGCAGTACCTGATTTATAATCAAGGTTACAGGAAATTATGTAGATGAAAACACTCATTGCTGGCTTTGGATCAATCGGACGAAGACATCTCAATAATCTGCGCGCCTTGGGTGAAACAGATTTTGTCTTGTTGCGTTCTCATCTTTCGACCTTGCCCGATGATGACATCAAAAGCTTGCCTGTTGAGACCACGATTGATGCTGCATTGACTCATAAACCCCAGGCCGTGATCATCTCCAATCCCTCCTCGCTTCATCTGGATGTAGCCATCCCGGCGGCAAAAGAGGGCTGTTCCATTTTGATGGAAAAACCTGTTTCACACAGCATGTCGCGTATTGATGAACTTCAGTCCGCCCTGAAACAGGGCGGAGGTCAGTTGTTGGTCGGTTACCAGTTTCGCTTTCACCCCGGCTTGCGTCAGATCAAAGCCTGGCTTGATGAAGGTAAGATTGGAAAACCTGTTTCAAGTCGTGCACATTGGGGTGAATACATGCCGGGTTGGCATCCTTGGGAAGATTACCGCCAGAGTTATGCTGCCCGTGCAGACCTGGGCGGTGGCGTAGTCAATACCCTTTGTCATCCCCTTGATTACCAGCGTTGGTTGTTTGGCGAGGTGGAATCCCTTTGGGCGAACACTTCCAATTTAGCACTTGGTCTTGAAGTGGATGACACGGCAGAAATTGGATTGCAATTCAAGAGCGGTGTACTCTCATCCACGCATGTCGATTACGTGCAGCGACCCGGTCAGCATACTTTACAAATTATTGGCACAGATGGCTCGATTAGCTGGGATAATGCCACCGGAATCGCTAAATATTATCAAGCTAACACGGAACAATGGCTTGAATCTTCACTGCCCACAGGTTTTGAACGCAACTTCCTCTTCATGGATGAGTCGCGCCATTTTCTTGATATAGTGAATCATAAAACATCCCCGATTTGCAGCCTGGAAGATGGCATTGCAGCGATTCAGCTTACTGAAGCCATCCACCGTTCTGCCATTTCGGGTGAAAAAGTGAAATTAAACTGAAGGTTGGAGGAATCGCATGACCATATACGATAAATTTTCCATGGCTGGTAAAACAGCATTGGTCACCGGCGGGGCAGGTTTATTGGGCAAGGAATTTTGCCGTACACTAGCAGAAGCCGGTGCCACGGTCTACCTGGCAGATTTCAAGATGGAAATTATCGAAAAGGCGCTTCCATTATTAAAAGATGTCAGCGCTTCCATTCGCCCCGTGGTCATTAATGTCATTGATCCGGTTTCTATTCAACAAGTGGTGGATCAGATTGTCAGCGAGACTGGTCGATTGGATGTGGTGGTTAACAGCGCTGCGCTTGATCCCAAGGTTGACCCTGAACATCCCCAGGTAATGAATAATGCATTTGAAGATTATCCCCTCAATTTTTGGCAAGACGGCTTATCTGTTAACTTGACCGGTCCCTTTCTGGTTTCACAAGCTGCCGTTCGCCAGATGGTCAAGCAGGGCAGCGGATCGATCATTAATCTGTGCTCTACTTATGGTCTTGTCGGGCCCGATCAACGGATATACGAAGGTGTAGGCAAACAGCTTACCTATAAACCTGTTTTCTACTCGGTCACCAAGGCAGGCATTTTAGGCTTTACACGCTATCTGGCCGCTTATTATGCCAATACCAAAATCCGAATCAACGCTTTGACCCCCGGGGGGGTCGAAAACAATAATGACGAGCAATTCGTCAAAAATTATTCGTCACATGCGATCTTGGGAAGAATGGCTCACCGTGACGAAATGAGCGGCGCTTTACTTTTCTTGGCCTCTGATGCTTCATCATACATGACCGGTTCCAACCTTGTCGTGGATGGAGGATGGACAGCATGGTAAAGAAGCTTGAGGTCTTGGCGGTCATCCCGGCTCGGGGTGGTTCAAAGGGCATACCGCGCAAAAATATCAGAGATTTTGCCGGATATCCACTAATCGCATACAGCATTGCGGCTGCCACTCAATCCAAACTGGTGACGCGCACCATCGTTTCAACGGATGACGAAGAGATTGCGGCCGTGGCCCGGCAATATGGCGCCGAGACACCCTTCTTGCGGCCTGCTGAATTCGCCCAGGATAACACCACCGACCTGCCGGTTTTTCAACATGTGCTCTCCTGGCTTAAAGAAAACGAAGGCTACGTTCCTGACGTGGTCATTCAACTGCGCCCAACCTCACCGGTGCGCCCGCTGACCTGTGTGGATGATGCCATCAACCTGCTGCTGTCTCATCCCGATGCAGAATCAGTGCGTGGGGTGGTTGAAGCGGATCAATGTCCTTATAAAATGTGGCTGATAGATACTTCAAACGGCACCATGAGCCCTTTAATTGGCGTTGAAAGCATTCCAGAAGCTTATAATGCCCCGCGTCAAAAACTGCCCAAGGCTTTTTGGCAGATCGGTCATATTGATGCCATCCGTCCGCGGGCGATTGTTGATCAGAACTCCATGAGCGGCAAAGTAATTATGCCCCTCATCATGGATCCACGCTTCACTGTGGATTTGGACAACCTGCGTGACTGGCGGCAGGGTGAGCAGTTGGTAAAGGAAGGTGGCCTGCAAATGGTCGATCCTGCCAATCAGCGTCGCTCACTGCCTGAAAAAGTTTCACTGCTGGTGATGGATTTTGACGGTGTATTGACTGACAACCGCGTATGGGTCAACGATAAAGGCGAAGAAAGCATCGCTGCCAATCGCAGCGACAGCCTGGGTCTTTCCATTCTCAAAGAAAAGACCGGCATTGAGAGTCTGGTGATCTCAAAGGAACGTAATCTGGTGGTTGAGGCGCGCTGCCGCAAAATGCAGGTGCCGGTTATGCAAGCCGTGGATGATAAAGCCGCTGCTCTTAAAAAAGTGATGGTTGAAAAAGGGCTCACGTCCGTTGAGGTCATTTATATGGGCAATGATACCAATGACCTGCCTTGTTTCCCGATTGTGGGTTACACGGTTGTCCCGGCAGATGCCCATCCGCAGGTTGCCCGTCAGGCCGACCTTGTCCTCACTCTAAATGGCGGTCACGGCGCCGTCAGGGAACTTTGTGATATTTTATTGTCTCGGTTACAATAGGAATTCCTGTTGACGCAAATCATTTATAGCAAGCGCAAAAAATGCATGACCTGCATCAATGGATTGGTCGACAATCAAATATAGATCTTTTGTTTTAAGTCTGATAAACCTTTTGCATCAGTATCAGAAGCAGTAATAAAGTAAAAAAATCATCTCTATTCAGGAGAACTTCATGACACGAGAAATACGCATAGGCAACAAATTGGTTGGCGACGGACATCCAGCCTATATCATTGCTGAAGCTGGCATCAATCACAATGGGGACCTTGAAAATGCAAAGAAATTAATCGACGCAGCCAAACATGCCGGTGTAGACGCGGTGAAATTCCAGAAACGTACACCCGAATTATGTGTACCCCCCGAACAACGCGGACAAATGCGCGAGACTCCCTGGGGCTATATCACCTACATGGAATACCGAATTAAGACTGAATTTGGCGAAAAAGAATACGCAGAAATTGACCGTTATAGCAAAGAGGTAGGCATTGATTGGTTTGTTTCAGTTTGGGATGAAGAAGCCGTTGATTTTATGGAAAAATTCAATCCTGTTTGCTATAAGATTCCATCAGCTTCCTTAACAGACCACAAACTGCTCATGCATCTTCGTGCCACAGGTAGACCCTTGATCCTCTCCACAGGTATGTCAACCATGAATCAAATTACAGACGCAATAAAATTGATTGGCGAAGAAAATTTGGCAATTACACACGCCACAAGTGCTTATCCCTGCGATCCTCACGAGTTGAATTTGCGCATGATTGAAACGCTGCGCAATACATTTTCTTGCCCGATTGGTTATTCAGGCCATGAGGTTGGTTTGGTGACTTCCGCTGTGGCAGTTGGTCTGGGTGCCTGCATGGTAGAACGCCACATCACCCTTGACCGCGCCATGTGGGGTTCTGATCAAGCAGCTTCTGTTGAACCCGCCGGTTTTGAAAGATTGGTCAAATATATTCGTGTTACTGAAGCTGCAGTGGGTGATGGTGTAAAACGCGTGTATGAAAGCGAATTGCCTTCACAAAAAAAATTGCGCAGGATTTAAGCTTGGCGTTCAAATTAGCAATACGACTTAAAAATGCTATTCATCAGCGTTGGATGCACCGTTTAGGCAGCCAACGCTGGAAGAATTTATCGCACCAGGTCAATTCTCTTGAGATTGATAATTCAAAACAACCGGTTGTGTTTTTTAATTCTTCCACTCGCTTGGGTGGTGTGAGTCAAAACGCAGCCTATTCCAGGCTGACCAGTCTTGGCTTACGCGCCCAGGGGATACCGGTGATCCATTTTGTGTGTAAATCGGGTATTCAACGCTGCATATTGGGCAGCAACCGTGATGAATTTGATCAGGAACCACCCTGTGCCCAATGTATTGAGCAAAGTCATGCTCTTTATTCTGGTGATAAAACCTGGTTTTTTGAGTATGAAACTGACGAAATGCTTGATTTTGCACTTGAAACCCTCTCTGTTGCCAAATGTTCAGAGTTTACCTGGCATGATCTTCCACTGGGTTTCTGGGCGGTAAATTCTCTGCGCTGGGTCTTGCGCCGTTACACCCTGAAAGAAGACGCGCTCACCCGCGCTTTTATGGTCTCTTTCATCCAGTCAGCCTGGAACGTATATCAACAATTCTCTCGTTTGGCCGAAGAATCCAATCCGCAGGCTGTTGTTGTTTTCAATGGCATGTTCTTCCCTGAAGCTGCTGTCAGGCAGGTTTGTCTCGAACGCAATATCCGTGTTATCACACACGAAGTGGGCATTCAGCCTTTCTCTGCCTTTTTTACTGAAGGCGAAGCCACTGCCTACCCCATGCACATTGCGGATGATTTTCAGCTTAATGAAGATATGAACGCGCGTCTGGATGACTACTTGAGCAACCGCTTCAGTGGAAATTTCACCATGGCAGGGATCAAGTTTTGGCCAGAAATGCAACAGTTTGATTCCGAATTGGCAAGTCGAATTGCTCTTTATAAGAAGATTGTGCCAATTTTTTCCAATGTGATCTTTGACACCAGCCAGGTGCATGCCAATACACTTTTCAAAGACATGTTCCAATGGCTTGAGGGTATTTATCAATCCATTTTGGATCATCCTGAAGTGTTATTTATCTTGCGTGCCCATCCAGATGAGGGCCGCAAGGGTAAAGCAAGCCGTGAGAGTGTCGCAGATTGGGTAAATAATCGCGGCTTATTGCGACTGCCAAATATAATCTTCATCGATTCCAATCAATTTGTCAGCTCCTATGAATTGATCCGCCGTTCGCATTTCGTAATGAATTACAACTCCACCATAGGGCTTGAAGCCACATTACTGGGCCACCCCGTGCTTACTGCCGGTAAGGCGCGCTACACCCAGATTCCCACCACTTTTTTCCCCACAAGTAAGAATGAATACTTTGATATGTTGGAAAAATTCCTCAGAACTGAAGAGATAGAAGTGCCTGAAGAATTCATGCATAATGCACGCCGATTCCTTTATGCCCAATTGTTCCTTACTTCCCTCCCCTTTGGCGATTTTCTAAAAGAGGATGGTGTGTGGAAAGGTTATGTAACCCTAAAAGATTTTCAGATACAAGCACTTTTTCCACAAAATTCCGAAACGATTCAAATCCTTACAGATGGAATCCTCAACAGAAAGGAATTTTTGCGTGTCCTATGACTCAGAAACCAACATGTTCAATTATTATTCGCGCATATAACGAAGAAAAGTATATTAGACGTCTTTTGGTTGGAATTGCAGAACAGACAGTCAAAAATGTACAGATCATTTTGGTGGATTCTGGATCGACGGATCGAACGATTGACGAAACAAAGGAATTTTCTGTAGAAGTAGTGACTATTCAGCCTCACGAATTTACTTTTGGTCATTCGCTTAACGTGGGGATTGAATGCGCAAAAGCAGATTTGATCGTTATGGCCAGTGCCCATGTTTTTCCAGTTTATCCAGATTGGCTTGAAACGCTATTGGCTCCATTCAGTGATAAAAATGTCGCCTTAACCTACGGAATGCAGCGCGGCGCAGAAACATCACATTTTTCAGAGCAGCAGATTTTTCAGACCTGGTATCCTGAACACTCGGTTTTACAACAACCTTTTCCTTTTTGCAACAATGCCAATGCAGCCATTCGGAGGTCACTTTGGCAAATACACCCATACAATGAAAACTTGCCAGGGCTTGAAGATTTAGCCTGGGCAAAATGGGCGCAGGACAATGGATCATCCATTCATTATGTTGCAGAAGCCGAAGTCGTTCATGTTCACAATGAATCCACGGCAGGTATTTTTAACCGTTATCGCCGTGAAGGAATGGCGTTTAAACAAATTTACCCCGATGAAAAATTTACAAGGCGAGATCTTATAAAATTGTTCATTCAAAATGTTCTCAGTGATGGGCGCGAAGCCCTTAAAGCAAAACGATATTTATCAACTATTGGCAAGATCATACGCTTTCGTTGGCTGCAATTTTCTGGAACATATCACGGATATAAACAGTCCGGACCGTTAACGTGGCAGCTAAAGAAGGCGTTTTACTATCCCGGGAATTCGGTTCAACAGAAATCCAGGGTACGGAAAGTTCAGCCGATTCAGTATAATTAAGGTTGTGCTCTGGAAGGATCGCTAAGTGAAGATTACAATCGAGTTCACTGGGATCACGAAATCGATTACTCAAGCGGGCGCGATTGAATTTAATGTACCGCAGCACTTCACCTATCGTGACCTGGTCAAGATGCTCGCGGTGAAATACCCGTCCATGCTCGGTCTGATCATTGATCCTGACGGCGAGACCTTCATGAGTTCGAATATGTTTGTGATCAATGGCAATTTGGAGTTTCCAGCCATGATTCTCGATCAATCACCCGCAGATGGGGAGTTTATATCTTTGATGTCGGTGATCACCGGCGGTTGAAAAATGCTCTTAACTGAGTTTTGGGAGTAAACTATGCAGAAAAAAATTACAGCTCTAATACCCATGCGTCACCATTCACAGCGCGTGCCGGGTAAAAACTTCAGACCACTGGATGGACAACCTCTCTATGCACACATATTATCAACATTACAGTCCGTGCCTGAGATTGATCATATTCTTGTGGATACTGACAGTGTCGAGATTATTGAGGGTATAAAATTGAGTTTTCCAGAGGTGCAATGTGTTACCCGTCCGGAAAATCTCCGGGCGGACGACATTCCAATGAATGAAATCTTGATGTATGACACGAGTCTCGTACAATCCGATTTCTATCTCCAAACCCATTCCACTAATCCATTGCTGAAACCTGAAACCATCTCAAGAGCCATTCAAACGCTCTTATCACAGTATCCTGCTTATGATTCGTTGTTTTCGGTGACTCGTTTTCAATCCCGTTTTTGGGATGGCCTGGGCAGGGCGGTTAATCACAACCCCAATATATTGTTGCAAACCCAGGATCTACCCCCAATCTACGAGGAAAATTCGTGCCTCTATCTTTTTACCCGTGAAACACTCTCCATAAAAAGGAACCGTTTGGGTGATCGTCCGTTTCTCTTCGAAATTGATGCGGATGAAGCCTGGGATATTGATGAAGAAATCGATTTTAAATTGGTTGATCTGCTGATCCAGGCACGAAAAAACAACCAGGGATTGGGGTAGGTTTGAACCGTAAATTTATTATCATCCTCCAGGTTGTTTTGGCTTTGGCTACAATGGCGGGCAGCATTTTTGTGTCAGTCACTCCTGCCAATAGCCTTATGAACTGGTACAACGTGGATGACGCATTCTTTTATTACAAAGTTGCTCAAAACGTTCTTGCAGGTCACGGCTTTACCTTTGATCAGATTAACTTCTCAAACGGTTTTCATCCATTATGGATGGTGGTTTGCCTTGGCGTTTTTTGGCTTTCGCGTTTTAACTTGCTCCTTCCGCTGCGTGTCTTGGTTTTGGTCAGCGGTATGTTCAATGTAGCAACCTCTTTATTGCTGTTTCGATTTCTTAAACGCCATCTGCATATCGCGGCTGCCTTTATTGGGGCGCTTCTCTGGGGTACCTACCCTGCAATTTTCAATGTTTCTACAGTTTTGGGTATGGAATCATCAATAAGTGTATTTTTCATCATTTTATTATTATCAAAAGCGGCCAGCTTTTTGAATCGGCAAGAGCTTGATCCGCATCGGAGCCGCGATTTAATTCTGTTGGGCGTGATTGGTGGTTTGACCATTCTCGCCAGGCTGGATAATCTATTCATAGTCGCTGTAATTGGTATATTCTTGTTGTTCAAAATTAAGAAAATCCCTGCGATGGTGATCTTTGACCTAATTGCCATAACAGTATCAATCTTTGTGGCATGGATACTTCGTTTAGGGTCAGAAGGTGTTCTGGCTCATAAACTAAGTATTTATCCAATGCTGATGTTGTGCCTATTGGTCAGACCTGTGGCGTTTTATTTTTCAGGTTGTTATTCCGGGAATAAGCCGCTGAATAGAATTCAAATGGTTTATCGAACCTCTCTGGCATGGGTTGTTGCTTTTGGAATTGAATATGTTACCTTGTATGTTCTATTCAAATTTAACATTACAACCATGTTTTCCAATTCGATTATGTTGTTGGATGCTGCTATCGGACTTGTAATTGTTGTTATTGTTCATTTATTGTTGTTAAAATGGAGTGCCAAGGCTGAACATTCACCAATAAATACTTTCTGGAACTGGGTCAAGGCACAATGGAAACGTGTCGTGCTTGATGGTGTCGCTTATGGAGCGCCTATTGCAGTCTTGGTGGGCAGCTATATGATCTTCAATAAAGTAACCTTCGGCTCTTTTTCTCCAGTAAGCGGACAGATTAAGCACTGGTGGAGCAGCATGCCCAACACGGTTTATGCGCGTTCAGTTTCTTTACTCGATGTTTTGGGGTTAAGCACTGGAGGCGGTAATGGCCCATGGTCAATTCTTACTTCTAAGATTTACCAGGCGGCCAAATTTGTTTCGAAACCTTTTGCCTCTTTGGATAACAACCTGGTCTTTGTCATATTACTTGCGGTCGGAGCAATTCTATTCTTACTGCTGATGAAAGCCCAGAATGGCAAATTGGCAAGGAAATTTTTTAATATGATGATCCCAGCCATGTTGATTGGCTGCATCATTCAAATCACCTATTACTTTGCCACAGGTTACACTCATACTCGCGGATGGTATTGGATGGCTGAAATGATGACCATCATTATTAGTGGCAGCCTGGTACTGGATGGAATTTTTTCAAGGGTGGATCAAGCAAAACTTAAAATTAAACCATCTCTGGTATTTACTTCGTTGATTGGGCTGGTTCTGGTAATTAATCATATGCAATTCATTTCCAGATTAACCCCCATGAGTGTTCCCGAAGCAAAACAGGCATATTATCTTGCCGAGGTCATTGAAGTCGAGTTTTATACCGAACCCGGTTCCCAGATAGGTATGACAGGCGGCGGATTGATGGCTTATTTCATTCATGACCGCACCGTTGTCAATCTTGACGGCTTGATTAACAGTGTGGAATATTTCAATGCCATGAAATCTGGCAAAGCCACCCAGTTCCTGGATGCCATTCCACTGGATTATGTCTTTGGCAAACCTTACATGCTGCTTGAATCTGATCCTTATGGCAGCTTTTTGAAGGACAGACTGGAAGAGATAGGATATATCCGCGGAAATGAAGGGTTTACTCTCTATAAATATCGCATTCTCGAATAATTGAACGTTATAATTGATTGGCTTTGAACAAGAGGATCTCCGATGATACAAGTATTAATGAGCGCACCCTACATGATTCCATACCTGGATCGTTTTCGTCCAGTTTTTGACCATTATGATATTCAGTTATTGACTCCCGCGGTGAACGAGCGTCTTGAAGAAGCAGAAATTTTATCGCTGGCAGGTCAATTCGACGGTACCATCTGTGGTGATGACCGTTATACTCGCAAGGTGCTCGAAAAATGTGTCCCGCGTCTGAAAGTGATTTCAAAATGGGGCACCGGCATTGATTCCATCGACCGCTCGGCTTGTGATGAATTTGGCATCCGGTTGATGAACACCCCCAATGCTTTTACTTTGCCAGTGGCAGACAGCGTGCTTGGCTATATATTAGCCTTTGCCCGCCAGCAGCTTTGGATGGATAAAGCCGTCAAAAGCGGGGTATGGAAAAAGATCCCCGGGCGTTCACTCTCTGAATGTACACTGGGTGTGATTGGCGTCGGTAACGTTGGAAAAGCCGTACTGCGCCGCGCTTCCGCTTTTGGTATGACCTTACTGGGTAATGATATTCAACCCATTGCTCGTGATTTTTTGCTTGAGAACAAGGTTAAATCGGTTCCTCTCAATCAACTGTTGAATGAAGCGGATTTTGTTAGTGTTAATTGCGATTTGAATCCGACTTCTTTCCATTTGATCAACCGAGAAACACTCGATTATATGAAACCGACGGCTGTGCTGATCAACACTGCCAGGGGACCCATCGTGGATGAAGACGCCCTGGTGGAAGCTCTTGAAGAAAAGGTGATTGGCGGCGCTGCCATGGATGTTTTTGAACAAGAACCGCTTCCGATTAACTCCGCATTGATAAAAATGGACAATGTGTTACTCGCCCCTCATAATTCAAATTCCAGTCCAAGTGCCTGGGAAGCTGTTCATTGGAATACAATTAGAAATCTGCTGCTTGGCTTAAATTTAAACCCTGAAGATCTTTCGAAATGGCAAACATCTGTTTGAAAGGATGATCACGAATGAAAGACTATAAACGAGTTGTTTTAATTACAGGAGCCGCTGGTGGAATAGGCCGTGCCACAATTCAGCATTTTGCTAACCAGGGGTGGATTGTTATAGGAGTTGATTGCAACGATTTTGGTGATAATTTTCCATCTGATGGATTGTTTATTAAAGCAGACATTTCGAATGCAAGTCAATTTGCGGTTTTGTACGACAAACTCAAGCAGTTTACAAGTTCTTTGAACGCGGTTGTGAATAATGCTGCCATCCAGGTTTCCAAACCGTTGGTTGAAACGACAGTCGAAGAATGGGATAAGGTCATTGCCACCAATTTACGACCTGTATTTGTAGGCGCCCGATATGCCCATCCCCTATTGTGCACTGCTGGCGGCGGAGCAATCGTGAATGTTTCATCAGTTCATGCCATTCAGACCTCGGCCAATATTGCTGCTTACGCGGCCAGTAAAGGTGGAATTTTAGCCTTGACCCGCGCCATGGCCATTGAATTTGCACCCAATAACATTCGCGTGAACGCAGTTTTACCAGGTGCTGTTGATACACCCATGCTGCGTGGAGGATTTGAGCGCGGTGTAAATTCGGGTAGCTCAATCTCAGACCGCCTGGATAATCTTGCTCGCAGAACTGTAAATGGTCGGATCGGTACACCAGAAGAAATTGCCCATGCCATCTATTTCCTGGCAGATAACTCTCAATCTTCATTCATGACTGGCCAGGCGCTGGTTGTTGACGGCGGCGCGACCGCCAGACTAAGCACTGAGTAAATTGATGAAGAAAGCTCTCTTACGCGTGCTTCCCCATCCTGCTGCCAATTTTCTACGTAATACCAGAGATGGATTAACCACTGCCCTTGAATTGCCAAATGCCTACATGCATCCATGGCGTCAGGAATCCATCAAAAAAATTAAGTCATTGAAAAATTCTCATCTGGGTGAGCAATGTGTCATTATTGGCAATGGTCCCAGTTTGCGTGAAACAGATCTTACAAAACTTAAAAATGTATTCACCATTGGAATGAACCGGTTTTACCTGGCTTTCCCCGAACTTGGGTTTACCACTTCTTGCTTGCTTTCGGTCAATAATTTGGTGATTGAACAGTGTGCCGAAGATTTTCGAGCACTATCCATTCCCACTTTTGTCGCTTGGCGAGGACACAAGTGGATAAAACCTGCAGAAAATCTACATTACTTATATACCTCATATCTGCTTCCGCGCTTCAATACCAATGCCGCAGGCAGACTTTGGGAAGGTGCTACGGTTACCTTTGTGGCCATGCAGCTGGCTTACTACATGGGGTTCAAACAAGTCGTTTTGATTGGCGTGGATCACAGTTTTGCCACCAAGGGCACACCCAACAGCACCGTTGTTTCCACCGGGGATGACCCCAATCATTTTAACCCCTCTTATTTTGGTAAAGGTTTCAGATGGCAATTACCTGATCTCGAAACCTCGGAACTTGCCTATTGCATGGCTCGTGATGCCTACACAAAAGATGGACGTGAAATCATTGACGCCACTATAAACGGTAAACTTACCGTCTTTCCTAAATTGAAGTACGATTCACTCTTCTAATGAATGATACTCCTCTTGTTACGATAGTAACCCCTTCATACAACCAGGCGCGTTTTCTTGAACAAACCATGCGCTCGGTGTTGGATCAGGATTATCCCAACATAGAGTATCTGGTTGTGGACGGCGCTTCGACGGATGGCAGTGTTGAGTTGATCAAAAAATATTCAGACCGCCTAACTTGGTGGGTCTCTGAAAAAGACGGCGGGCAGGCTGAAGCTATTAATAAAGGTTTTGCCCGTGCAAAAGGCGAAATTATCGCGTGGATCAATTCTGATGATTATTACATGCCGGGGGCTGTTGCCGGTGCGGTAAAAGCCTTGATGAACAACCTGGAAGTCGGATTTATTTATGGAAATGTAAGGGTCGTCGACAAGGACGACATAATCTTAAATCAACTGACTTATGATAATTGGAGTCTGAAAGACTTGTTATCTTTTCACATTATTGGACAACCCGCGGTTTTTATGAGGAGATCTTTGCTTGAAAAAGTGGGGTACCTCGACCAGTCATATCACTGCCTGTTGGATCATCATCTCTGGATTCGCCTTGCTGCCCAAAGTGGAATGAAACACATACCTTCTTTATGGGCTTCTGCACATTATCACGAAGATTGTAAGAACCTGGCAATTGCAGCCGAGTTTGGAAAAGAAGCGAAGCGTATGGTTCTGTGGATGCAATCTTCTCCAATGTTTCATAACCTATTTGAGCAAAATCGAAAATTGATTTTGGCTGGCGCTGAACGTTTTGATGCTTTTTACCTTTTGGATGCCAGGGAATACCCGGCTGCATTTCGTGCCTATTGGAAAGCCTTCTGGCTGAACCCTGCCACCGTCACACCTGAGTGGTATCGCATGGTTTATGCTCTTTTTGCACCGTTGGGACTGGATGGACTTCGCAAACGGTTTCTACAACGCCGCCGCAATAAATTAAACTAAACTTTTTTGAGGCAATGGATGAACGAATCACATTTTTCTGAAACGGTACTATTTCTACCGAAAAAGAAAATTACCATAATAGTATTAGTGGTGCTCTTTTTATTGGCTGGTATCGGAATCCGGCTGATCGACTTTACAGATCTTCCGTTGGATTTTGCCTCCACACGGCAATTCCACTCTCTTCTTCTGGCACGCTCATTTTATTACCAGATGGATTCACCCGATACACTTTCAATGCCGCAAGAATCGCGAACTTTTGCCATAAACAAAGCAAAGGCAGAACCGATCGTTGAGCCGCCAATTCTGGAGCATCTTGTTGCCTTAACCTATAGGATTATTGGTCACGAATACATTCTTGTCGGAAGAATCTATTCGATTTTCTTCTGGGTGCTCGGCGGAATACCCATTTTCTTGCTTTCACGACGCATTCTTTCAATCAACGGTGCTTTTGCTGTTCTGGCTTATTATCTTTTTGAACATTTTGGAGTGCTTGCCAGTCGTTCTTTTCAACCTGACTCTATGATGATTATGTTTCTGTTATGGGCACTTTATTTTCAAGTGAAATGGTCTCAAGCAGATACACTCAAAAATGCAATTCTCGCCGGAGTGTTTACTGGCGTTGCAATTCTGGTAAAAGCGCCAATGGTCTTTTTTGCCGGTCTTCCTTTTGCTTTTATCATCCTTCAAAAAGGATTCAAATTTTGGACCCGAAATGGCCGTGTCTATTTAATGGCTGTTCTGTCGATCGCACCAGCCTTGATCTATAACCTGGTCAGCGCCACCGTGGGGGGTAATGCTGGCGCCATCTTGGGTGGAAGATTTTATCCGCAGCTTTATATTCAATTGAGTTGGTATTTGCAATGGATGACGACAATCAAAGCCGTGGCAGGTCAGGTTCCATTGGTGATTGGATTGCTTGCTTTTTTCTTGATCAAAGATGTAAAAATTAGAATGCTGTACGCCGGTCTTTGGCTTGGATATTTATTCTATGGTTTTACTTTTGCTTATCACATTTACTCTCACAACTATTATCAACTGCCGCTATTGGTCATTCTTGCACTTGGTTTTGGCATCGGAATATCCTATCTATTTAAAATATTGGAAGAGAACAATCCACAATGGATTGCCAGGGTAGCAATAACGTTGATATTTATTTTTTCTATCGGTATGAGCGCTCAAAGAATCTATAGTTACTTGAACCAATCGGATTTTCGTGATAAAGCCGCTTATTTCACTGAGTTGGGCAACATTGTAGGGCATGATGTATCGGTCGTGGCATTAACTGAAGACTATGGTTATCCCCTCAGTTATTGGAGTTATATTGGCCCTTCCTTATGGCCGAGAACTGCAGATCGCGACCTTAAGAATATCGTTGGCGCCTCAGATCCCGGGTTTCAACAACTTTTCAAAGAATTAACCGTTGGCAAAGATGTGTTTTTGGTGACCATGACTGATGAGTTTGATAAGCAAACCGATCTCAAGGAACATCTTTTGAATACTTATCCTGTGCAGCAAGGGGATGGTTATTATATTTTCGACCTCGCCCATCCCTTGACTGTGGTCAATTAGGAATTTATGAATAAGCAGCCTCTTATCTCAATTATCACTCCGTCTTTCAACCAGGGAAAGTTCCTTGAAGAAACCATACTCTCGGTACTTAACCAGGATTATGAAAAAATTGAGTACATCATCGTGGATGGCGGCTCAAATGACAACACCCTTGAAGTAATCCAAAAATATCAATCACGGCTGGCCTGGTGGGTCTCTGAACCCGATACCGGGCAGACGGATGCCATCAACAAGGGGTTCAGCCACGCTAATGGCTCGATCATCGCCTGGCTCAATTCGGATGATGTCTATTCGCCGGGTGCCGTGCGTGAGGCTGTGCAGTATCTTGTTGACCATCCGCAAATCGGCATGGTTTACGGCGAGTTGGATTTCATCGATGAAAGCGGCAGTGTGATTGGCAAATTCAACGCTGCCCAGACGGACTTTTCCAGGCTGCGCCGTGGTTATGTGCATATTCCCCAACCCTCTGCGTTTTTCAGAGCCGACCTCTGGAAAAAAGTCGGTCCGCTGGACCCAACGTTCTTTTTCGCCATGGACTACGATCTATGGACCCGCCTGGCTGCCGTATCCGAGTTGAAATATCTTCCAAGTAAAACCTGGGCTCAGTTCAGGTTGCACACGGATGGAAAAACGGTGGCTTCTGATGACCGCTGCTGGCCAGAAATGCTGCGGGTGCATTACCGCGATGGCGGCAAACCCTGGGCGCCAATTGTGATCAAGTATTGGCTCAGAAAAATTGCCGCCCCCTTCTTAAATTGGAACCGCCGCCGAATGTTTAAATAATTAGTTTGTTTCCCCCTCTTTTATATTAATTGGAGGGTGGGTGTGTAGGCTTAACCAAGCATTGAAGAAAAATATATTAAGTTCAACCTTGACAAGGTTTCAAACCTTGTCAAGGTTGTTTTTTCCTTTTGTTTTTCCTTAAAACACTACATTGGGTGTATGCCTTTATATCACTCCCAATTTCTTGCCAACTTTTTTGAAAGCTTCAAGCCCTTCTTCAAGGTCGGTGGGGGAGTGAGCCGCTGAGAGCATCACTCTGATTCTGGCTTTGCCCTTCGGCACAGTCGGAAAGCCCAAAGCCATGGCAAAGACATTCTCGTCAAAAAGCTCGCGGCTGAATTGTTGGGCAAGAGGTGCTTCGCCGAGCATGACCGGGGTAATGGGTGTGGCGCTGTTGCCAGTGTCGAAGCCCATTACTTTCATTACTTTTTTGAACAAGTTTCCGTTCTCCCACAGCTTATCAACCAGTTCGGTGGATTCTTCAAGCAGGTCGACTGCAGCGATGCAGGCGGCTACGTCGGCCGGAGTGGCGGCTGAAGAAAACAAGAAAGGTCTTCCGCGTTGGCGGAGCCAATCAATAATGGCGGCGTTTCCTGCGATCACGCCGCCCATCACGCCAAAGGCTTTTGAGAAAGTGCCTACTTCAACATCCACTTTGCCATGAAGACCAAAATGATCGACAATGCCGCGCCCGCCGCGCCCGACCACACCCTCGCCGTGTGCATCATCCACCATCAGCATCACATCATGTTGGCTGGTGATCTCGTAAATTTTATCCAGGGGAGCAAGATCGCCGTCCATGCTAAAGACGCCGTCCGTCACACACAAGGCACGCCTGTAACTGCCTTTATTCTCACGGATTACGCGGTCAAGATCCGCAGCGTCGGCATGTTTGTATTTTTCAATGCGTGCGCCAGAAAGCCGGCAGCCGTCAATGATGCTGGCATGGTTGAGTTCATCTGTAAATAAAACATCTTCTTTGCCCACCAGAGCGGGGATAGCAGCCAGGTTGGCCACAAACCCGGATTGCATGGTGATGGCGGCTTCAACGCCTTTGAAGCTTGCCATTCTTTTTTCCAGTTCGAGATGCAGCTCCATGGTTCCGGCAATGGATCGCACCGCGCCGGGACCGACACCGTACCGATCAATGGCTGCCTTGGCAGCCGCGGCCATCCTGGGATGGTTGGCCAGACCCAGATAGTTGTTGGAGCAGAAGTTCAAGACCTTTTTGCCGTCCACCTGCAGCCAGGCGCCCTGGGGCGAACTGAGCGTGCGGATGCGGTTGTACAATCCACCCTCTTTTAGCGTATCGAGCTCGTTCTGGATCCAGTCCAATCGTTTGTTCATCATCACCTCGGAGGAATTATTGCCCGGGTGTATGATAGCCCGGGTAGAGAAAATTATACTTCCAGTTGAATCTCGGTGAGCAGACCTAATTCCAGTAATGCCTGTTTGATGACTTTTATCCCTGCCGGGTTGATCAGCGCCGTGGTTGGTGAAAGTTGTTCGACCACGAATTTGGCCGTTTGCGGATGGCTGGTCAGTTGCTGCATTACATCCGCGGAATGTGTTCTCAGCAATGTTGCGGTTGTGATTTCTTCCGCTTTATCGTTCTTTTCCCACTTGTCAGCCAGTAACGTCAGGTTCTTGGGCAGGGGTGATTTCAGGTTTTTCTCAAGATATTGCACGAGTTGACCGGGTTTTAATCCATTTTGTTGTGCCAATTTTAAAGAAGCCGGCGTGATTTCGTAACGGGTTTCAACTGCTGTCATGGAATGGATTTCGCAAAAGCGGGCGATTTGATAACGCAGGGGTCTTGATGCACCAACCGGAATGCTGAAGGTTAAATCAGCGGCTACTTTAATCGGTGTTTCTCTGGTGGTTTCAATGACTGGTTTTTCTTGTGTGAAAAGGGTGAAGAACAATGGGGAAAGTTTGAAGGCTGTTTCTGACTTCTCTTTACCTCGACCCAGGTCGGTCATCCCAAGCCAATGCAGCGGACCGTTGACCAGGTACCTGATCAATGCACCGTCTACATCATCCCAGTGTTCAAACCCGCGCAGAAATTCGCTGCTTTCGGCTATGCGGATGAACCACAGGTCATATTCTCCGCTGGAGCGCTGAAAATCGGGCTGAAGGGCCTTAACTGCCCCTGTAAGAGCCGTCAGACTGAACCAATCACCCTGGGTGAGACCTCGCAACGTTTCGACGATAAATTGCCTTGGTTTGAGCGGATCGTTGTACCAGTCGCCTTCAAAGACCAGGCCGGGTATGCTGCGCAGGTCGTTGATGGCGGATGAGTTTATCCAGGCGGTGGCCCAATCAGAGAGGATCGAGGCGCGCTCCCTTTGGAAAAATTGCGGCAAAGCGTCAGGTTCAAGCTCCCCTTTGGCATTGATCAACCCGCTAAATGCAGCCATGTGAGCGATAAAGGGTTCAGATTCAACCCAGGCTTTTGTTTTGCTGTCAGGCACGTTGCGCCCCATGCGTTTGGCAGCCAACCAATCGATAACGTGGTCGATGATCCTTCCGTCGGCTGCGGCAATGATTTTGAGTGACCTGGCATCCACTTTTTGGATGTCAAATTTTGAAAGCAGTTTCTCGGTAAGGCTATTGTCAGGAATCAATTCATCAGGAATATAAACAAATTCACGCGGTTCTGGGGGGAGGTTGAGAAAAGCGCGTCCGATCAAACCCCGATACCACAATGTCTCTGCAATCGAGATGGGGTGTTGTTCTGGTTCTTCACGTTCGCGGCGTGCAGGGCCGAACTCACGCACCTCACCGTATTTGCGGATGAAATGTGCCCAAGTGATCTTTTGGGGATTGTGAACCACATCCTCCCAGGCCGACTTGACGGCTTCAGGCAAGCTGGCTAATATCTCGGACGCAAGCGTTTCATCCTGCATGGCTTGATATAGCGTTTCTGCTGATGCCGCCAAATCCAGGTTGGAAGTATCCACACTCCAAAAGGAGGAGATCCTTTCGAGCATATCCAGGTCGTAAGACTGAAGCATTTTTTTGAGGGCAGGCATGGTTTTCTCTTAACGCTAGGCTATTCGCATTATACTAAATCCTGGTTGGATGGATGTGAAAGATGATTCGTTTTCGTTTCGTTGAAAAATCAAAAACAAAGAAAACGAATATTTTAGCTTCAAAAATCCGAAAGTTGAAGGTTTGTTTTGATTTGTTTTTATGCACGAATCGCAAAGAAATACCAAGAGATATTTAATGTTCAAAAGCATATCAAACCGCCTGACATTGGATGAAGTTTGTTAAAGAACAATGCGGCAATGATGATATAGAATATATATTCTATATTAATTATAAATCTATTGTCAAGTGTTTTAACAAAAGATTTCGAGTGTTCTCTTTTAAGCTAGACCCCCGCGGTTTTGATTGGATAGAGGAAGTCTCGATAACCAAACCGCGGGGGTTTGTAAATATTTACAATAAGTATAAAAATTGTTTTTCGTTTTATGGTGGGGCAACGACCCATCTACAAACAGGTGTATATGGAATTGATCAATACGGAGCGGGTCACCCCACTCGCCTGAAAACGGCTCGCCCTCAAAGATCGAGGGTCATGAGGGGCGTAAAATTCACGTGACCACACCCTACAAAAAACATTTGATTCAGGCTATTGGGTTGAATTGACGGCTTATTGTCATACAAGTATAATTTTTAAGTTAGACTCTCCAATTTAAGGAATATATGGCCTTAAAAGGCAATTTAAGTGATTTTTCAATAATCCAGTTATTGAACTTGATCAACCTGGCGAAGAAGACCGGGGCGCTTTACATTGAATCCAGCACCAAATCGGCCAAACTGATCTTTAGTGATGGAAAGCTGGTTTATGCCACCGCCGGCATGGATGCGGTTCCCCTGATCAAGATCATGGCTCGTTCGAAGCTAATTCCGAGCTCCATGGCAGCTTCACTCTCAGAACGGTACAAGAATCTCAATGATATGGAATTGGGCATTTCACTGATCAATTCTGGTTACTTGACCCAGGATCAAGTTTTTAACGGCCTAACGGATTTTTTCAAAGATATTTTGCGCGGTTTATTCACCTTGACCGAAGGGATTTTTCACTTTGAGGCAGATGAGATACCACCGGCCGCTTCAATTCCGCTGCGCATGGCACTTGAAGATATCATTATTGAAGGTTCGCGTCAGGCACATGAACACGAAGACCTAAAGAATGAGATTCCCAGCCTGGATTTAGCGCTTAAATTCGCTGAACGTCCGGGCATCAATATCCGCGACATCAACCTGAACGCTGAAGAATGGCGTGTGATTTCTTATGTCAGCCCCAAAAATTCGATAAAACAAATAGCGGCCGCCGCTAAATTGAATGATTTCCAAATCCGCAGGGTGGTCTATAATTTATTACAGGCCGGGCTTGTTGATATGGTTCGCCTCAACAATCCTGTTGTATCGGCACCTCCACGCGTGATACCCCCAAGGGATCCAATCGAACAGAGATCTTTGGTAAATCGCGTCATAGATCGTATAAAGACTATCTAGGCAAGGATAAGCCGCATGCAGACTCAAACCGTAAAAATAGTGGTGACTGGCCCCTTCAATGCAGGTAAGACCGAACTGATCCGTTCGGTCAGTGAAATTGAGGTCGTGAACACAGAGAAAAAAGTGACAAGCGAGTCTGAAAAAGTTAAAAATTCAACCACCGTCGCCATGGATTTTGGCCGCATCACCGTGGATAATGACCTGGTGCTCTTTTTGTTTGGCACTCCGGGTCAGAAGCGTTTTGACTTCATGTGGGAGATTCTTTCAGAAGGTATGCTCGGATTCATCGTGCTGGTGGATAGTACGCGCCCAGAAACCTTTAGAGAGGCGCGCGGCATTCTTGAAACCTTTAGAGCCTATGCACCCACGCCCTACATTGTGGTGGCCAATAAACAGGATCTGGCAGACGCCTGGTCGCTGGAGGATATCCGTGTGGCGCTGCGCCTTGACCCAGCCATTAAACTGCTGCCATGCACTGCCAAAAAGAAAAGTTCGGTCAAGACGGTTTTACTTGAACTGCTTTACGCCATCCTGGAAGAATTAGATTCCGCCAAATCATAACCAGACGAGGATATTCATCCATGAAGCCAACTGCTGTTGTCTCCAATTCTACATTCATCGAAAATGGTCTTGTTGAGATCTTTGGTGAAGACTTGATTGAAATTCAACAAGGTTCGGATGATTCATCTGCATTGATAGAATCTGCAATTAGAGAGTTCGGGCAGGCGGAAGCATGCGGCATGTTCCTGCGGGCTGGAAGGGCGGCTTTCTACTATTGGATGCGCGAGAACGCAGACGCTCTTGGCTGGCGCGAGGTGGATTTTCGCCTGCTGCCGGCGCAGGCACGAATCAAAAGATCGCTTAACGATGCAATAAAATGGTTTGAAACGAATCATTTTCTAAAAGGGGAATTATCTGCCACGGATTCCGCCTGGCGGATTGCGGTCACAGGGTTGGTTGGCGAGGGTGCATGCCTGGATTGCAGCACCTTCATCGGTTTGATGCAGGAGTTGACCAGTTGGGCCGGGGCAGGCAAATTCTATGACGCGCGCGAGATCGAGTGCCAGGTGGATGGTGCAGAATGCTGCCATTTCGAGATCAGCAAGCAGCCGGTTGGGTAATTTCAATTAAGAGATCGTAACTTGCATCCGAGTATGATCAGCGAGGCAATAGGTTTGATTTCTCATCAGAACTAAGTATTAGAAAATATTAATTAACGAGATCATCAATAGCATCCAATTTTAATGCGGTCACCATCCTGGTCAAAACATCTAGTGAGGCAGTTCTTTTTCCGGTTTCAAGTTGAGATAAATAGGGGACACTGATGGACACTTGAGCAGCGAGTTGCTGTTGGGTTAGTTTTCGGTGCTCGCGCCATACTCTTATTGGATTATCTCCTCTTGCCAGCGAGAAAACAACACTGGAAGGAATCAATTCTTCTGACCCATTTGCCAACGCGGCTTTGGCATTGTCGTAGTCTTGAATATCTTCAGCTAATTCTACCTGTTCCACTAATGCCAGGTATTCTTCATAGGGTAAAACAGCCCATTCGGGTTTTCCCTCTCGATTAATAATTTGTACGCTCATTTGTATACCTCTTTACGATTACCTATCTTGATCACAACTATCAGTAATTGATGTTTGTATAAATCATAAATAATACGCCAATTGCCAACTCTTAATCGATAACCGTCACTTCCTTGCATTTTTTCGACATCATGCTGTGGTGCAAATGGATCTTTTGCAAATTCTTCAACCTTCTTGATTATTGAATTCCTTGCATTCGCAGGCAATTTGCGCAGTGACTTCGCTGCTTGTTTTGTAAATTCAACAGTGTAAATCATAGTAGTAATATAGCACACAGCTAACTCAATGTCAATTATTATTAGCAATGGAAAACAATCCAGTTTCCCTTTTATCACAACAATATTTTATCCATTATGCTTATTTTGATCGCCAGAAATGCGCTCACCCATATTTTTAAATTATTGATGAGAATCAAAATTATTGAAATAGTGCAAAAAGGGTTTTAATTTCCCCACAAATTCAAAAAAATCTGGTAAAATTAGCGACGCTTTCTGACCCAAAGCAAGCAGCAAAAACGCCGAGATAGCTCAGTTGGTAGAGCACACGACTGAAAATTGTGGGGTCACCAGTCCGAACCTGGTTCTCGGCACCTGATACACTCTCCTTGCGGGGAGTGTATTTTTTTACAACGTTAGTGGCAACCTTGACAAGGTAACCCCACTCGCCGCTAACGTAGCTCGGGGGCGCATTAACCGCGGCCTTGTCAAGGTTTACTGATTTCTGGCAAAAGCTTTCATCTTCGGGTATGATTACCCAACTTGCCCCTTATGGAGCTCAATGGATGAAACAAAATCGCATTATTAATTTACTTTTTGTCAGCATAGTGGGGGTGCTGCTTGTGTTGGCAGGTGTGGGCTCGATGAATAAATTCAAATCAATGAATGCAACTCAAGCCCAGAACATCCCGACCCTGGATGTTGCACTGAGCGTTACCCAGACCATGCACGCCATTTTCAGCGCTACTGAAACTGCCCGGCCAACCTCAACCAGCATGCCGCCTACAGCCACACCAGCCCCGCCAACGCCCACCACTCTGGTGGTGCCTGAACAAACCTACATTCGTGGTTTCGTTGGTCACAGACAGGCTTACAGCATTGGCTGCGAAACAAGTGTGGCAGTCGATCTCGCGGCTTTTTATGATGTAGCTATCACTGAATATGATTTCCAAACTACTCTTCCGCTTTCTGATAACCCGGATCTTGGATTTGTAGGCGATGTCAACGGCCCCTGGGGACAGATTCCGCCTTATGCTTACGGGGTCCACGCTGCACCTGTTGCTGAAACGCTCGCGAAGTTTGGCGTCCCTGCAGAGGGGGGCAAGGGCTACACATTTGAGCAGATCAAGGCTCAACTTGCCCAATCCAAACCTGTCATCGTGTGGGTGATCGGTCACATGGAATACAGCGATCCTGTTGAATATGTTGACAAACAAGGTGTCACCTCCATTGTTGCCCCATATGAACATGTGGTCGTACTTACCGGCTACAATGCCGATACCGTCCGCTATAACAACAACGGCCGTTATGCGGATGTTCAAATAGAGACCTTTTTAAATTCATGGGCAGTACTTGGCAACATGGCTGTTTTTCACGAATAAGGCAGATAAATGACTATTCATTTGACCGCCCTTCAATTAGGCGCATTGGCAGGTAAGGCTCTCATGGAGGGTTGTACAGGTAAGGTCATGGGCATCACTTCACGAGGGGTCTTTCTAATTACTGGCCAACGCATCCTGTTTGTTACTGATGCCGATTACCGCAGTCCTTATAATATTCAAGTTATAAGCAGCCCCGGGCAGTTTGACCCGATTATCACCGGTGACGACTGGAACTTTTCAGGCAATGAACTGATCTTTCCCAATAAGAATATTGGCATTGACACCAGTAAGGCGGTTCTCTGGCAGCCTGCACTTGCTCCGATGATTGAAACCACTTTGCTTGAACAGACCCGCCGCGTGGATGCGCTCTTACAGCGCATGGTCTCGCTGGATCCCGGCAAAGGTTGGCTCTATTTGGCAAGCGAAAGTGATTTGATGCCAGAATCAGAAGGCTTTATGATCCGCGAAATGACAGACCGATTTTTGGCTTGTGTGAAAACGGCCGACCTTGAAGGCTCACTGAAGGCGGGTCGATCCATATTAGGTCGCGGGGGAGGCTTGACCCCCTCCGGTGACGACTGGCTGAGCGGATTTTTGCTCTACTTTGCCCGAACCAAAAAGGTCAACCCGTTCATCCGCGATCTGGGTCAGTCTCTGACGGCTTTGGCATTTGACAGCACCACTAAAATCTCGGCCAATCGCATTGAAGCCGCCTGCCAGGGCTGGTCAGAAGGGCTCTTTCTTGAGATTGTCGATTCTCTATTGGTATCTGATGCCGAGATTAGCGACATCAAGTTGGAACGATTGGTGAGTTTTGGTCATTCCTCTGGGGTGGATACTTGTGTGGGGATTGGTGCGGCGGTGAAAGTAATGAACTCAGAACATCAATAATAAACAATAACAAAGTTAAGGAATCATCAAACACGAGGGTATTTCATGAATTTATTCCGATCATTGACCAACCGGTCCTTTGCCCTATTGTGGAGCGGACAAACCATCTCAAGGTTGGGTGACAGTCTATTCAGCATTACACTTGCCTGGTGGATACTTGAAAAAACGGGTTCTGCCGCAGCCATGGGTAAAATGCTCATTTTTTCCACCATCCCCATGCTATTGTTTCTCTTAATTGGCGGTGTAGTCACTGACCGATTTAAATCACTTAACGTTATGTTGATAGCTGATATTGTTTTGGCGTTTATCGTGTTGGTGATCACCATACTTGCCTATACTGATTTACTTCAAATCTGGCATATCTATGTTGGCAAGATTATTTTTGGCATGGTGGAAGCCTTCTTTCAACCGGCTTATGTAGCAGCCGTCCCCGAAATTGTGCCAAAAGACCAACTGCCCAGTGCCAATTCATTAACCAACCTTAGTCAAAGAGGGGCAGGAATCTTCGGGCCGGCGATAGGTGCAGCGATTGTTGCGATTGGCGGCACCTCACTGGCTTTTGGACTCAACAGTCTGTCATTTGTGATTTCTGCAGTTTGTATTTTTAGCATCATTATTATCAGAAAGAATAATCCACATACATTGGTTGTTGCTCCAAGGTCACTTGAAACCCCGGCTGATCTGATTGCCAATCAATCAAAATTGAAAACAGTCTTTTTTGATTTAAAAGAAGGCTACCAGGCAGTTATTTCTTCAGCCTGGCTGTGGATTACCATCCTCATTTTTGGGTTGATCAATGCCACCAGCACCCCGGTTTCAGTTTCTTTGCCAATCTTAACCAAAGTCAATTTGCACGGAGATGTTCAAACGCTTGGATTTTTCACAACCTCCAGTGCGATTGGTTTTGTAATGGGTTCTATTGTGATGGGTAACTTCAAGCGCTTGCGTAAACGTGGGCTTCAAGCCTACCTGGCGACTTGTCTTTTTGGGGTCATGATTGCTTTGTTTGGGTTGGTCACAAATATTCCGCTGTTGATGGTGGCTGCCTTTTTTGAAGGCGCACTAATGGCGCTTTTCGGACTGATTTGGACCAACTCGCTGCAAGAATTGGTGCCGCATCATTTGTTGGGCAGGGTGGCATCCATTGACGCGTTGGGATCTTTTATCTTGCTGCCGATTGGTTATGGCATCAGCGGATGGGCAACAGATTTGATCGGAGCACCGCTTGTGTTTATCATCGGCGGCGCGGCCACGGCTTTGCTTGCCTTGCTAGGTCTACTTCATCCGGCCATTCGTAAATTGGATTAACAAAAAACCCGGTTTCTGCGCAGAAACCGGGTTTTTTAGTTGTAACGATAAAACTAGACGTTGACACCTTCGGGAACGATGAAGTTCTCGTTGGCTTTGCGGACGGAATCGGACACATTGAAGTCTAACTCGGCGCCGCCGGCCATTTGTTTTACATAATCTTTGATCAGTTGATCCCAGTAGCTCTTGGTGACATAGTAAACTCGTCCGCCGCCAAGTTCATGCTGTACATCTGGCCAAGGGTAAGAAGGCTGAGCCATACCGAGACCCCAGCGCATCCAGCCGTTGTAGGATTCGTAAGTAGCCCACCATTCGGTGTTTTTGATCATTTCAAAGGCATAGTAAGCCTTGGCGTAGTACATGACTGCGCCGATGCGTCCGCCGCGATCCAATGCCACGGTGTGGAGGCTGACGTTGATTTTTTCATTCATCACACGACCATTGGCGAAACCAGCCCAAACACCATCTACCAGACCGACCAGGGTATAGGGGTCTTTGAGACGATGGCGGTACCAACCAAGGATTTCAGCATACACACGGGCGCCTACGATATCATAGAAGTCGTGATCGACTTTCATGATGCGTTCCATGTATTCCATCATTTTGGGGGCTTCATCCAGGCGTGCTTCGCGGATGAAGAGTGTTCGGCCGTCTTTCAATTTGACAGTGGCACCCGGGAAGGGGGGCAGTTTCATAGCGGGACCTTGAAGCACGGCCTCAACGTCACGTACATCTATTTGCAGAGTTTCAATACTTGCTTTTTCGGGAAGTTCGAATTTCATTTTTTCTCCTTTACCAGATAATTTATTTCGACAAAACTCTATGCCAAATTGGCATTTGTCAACTTATTAAGGCTTTCGACATGCTTGAGATCGTAAACATCGCCGAATTTGGTCTTGGGCATGCTTTCGGCTTTCTTCATGACAGCGTCATAATCCTTGTCATCCATGAAGGCCACGGCTCGGCCGATGGAAGCTTCACCATCAACAAAACGCCAGGGGAAGAAACCAACCTGCAAGCGGCGGTTCAGAATCAAATCAATCATGCCGCCAAAGCACTCGGCGTGGATGATCTGTTTGGGGAAGAGGTCGATATGCATCAATTGATATTTTTCATCGGTGAAATATTCTTCAAGGGTCAAACCAAATTTCTTCTTGAATACATATTCAGCCTGTTTAGCTTGGCGGGGCATCCAATTGCGGATGATGGTATTCATCGGGTGATCTGCAGAACCGCAGTCCACTGCAATCCAGCGCAATTTCATTTTCACTGCCCAATCGGCAAATTCCTGATCGGGGCCTGGATGTTTGACCATATAGCGGATCTCATCAGCGGTGGGTTGATCCCAGCCGAAGTGATGGTAACCGGTATGGATGACCAGGATGTCACCTTCTTTGACTTCGACACGATCTGTGATCATCTTGCTGGTATATACATCATAATCGCCGCAGACGTCGCTCAGATCAACAATGGCGGCATCATGCACCAGGTAATCGAGGGGCAGTTGAGCGATATCACGGCCTGGGGTGTAGAAATGGATTTCTCCATCCAGGTGGGTGCCAAGGTGATTAGAGTGGGTCAAAAGTTGTCCGTTGGCGCCATTTGGAGCTAATCTTTTAAAATATTTTACTTGTAAAGGCTCATAGGTCGGCCAGGCCGGTGTTCCAATTCCTAACGGGATGGTAAGGTCAAGAAGTTTCATTTTTTCTCCTTTTTGTTTGTACGATATTCTATAACAACTGGAGTATCCTCCAGATGGAAGAACCTACATAACACCTGCAATGACAGCCAGCACAACACCACCGGCGATCACGCTTCCTAATTGACCTGCTGCATTTGCGCCCATGGCGTGCATGAGCAGATGGTTATCTGAATCATATTCCTGTCCAAATTTTTGCACAATACGTGCAGACATCGGGAACGCGCTGATCCCTGCTGCACCGATCAATGGATTGAATTTCTTGCCAGACAAAACATACATTATTTTACCCAGCATGACACCGCCGAAAGTATCCAGCACGAAAGCGAGCAAACCCATGCCAAGAATCAGCAGGGTAGTCGGCTTGATGAAGGCAACGCCTTCCATGGTTGAGCCGATGACCAGGCCGAGGAAGAGGGTGGTCAGGTTTGCCAATTCATTTTGTGCAGCGTCATTCAAACGTTCAACAACGCCACTTTCGCGAATCAGGTTGCCGAACATCAATGATGCGATCAAAGGTGAAGCTTTGGGGGCGATCAAAGAAACAACCACAGTCACACAGATCGGGAAGAGGATTTTTACGGTCTTTGAAACTTCCTTGACTGAGTAAGGCATGCGAGTGGTTTTTTCTTCATGAGAAGTCAGCAATCTCATTACAGGGGGTTGAATGATGGGAACCAGAGACATGTAGCTGTAAGCACACACCGTGATTGGTCCAAGTAAGTGAGGTGCTAACTTTGAAGACACATAGATTGCAGTCGGGCCGTCAATGGCACCGATAATACCGATGGAGGCAGCCTCTTTGAGAGTGAATCCGAGTGTCTGGGCGAGCAGCAAGGTGGCGAAGATGCCAAATTGTCCGGCAGCACCCAGCAAAGCCATTTTTGGGTTTTCCAAGAGCGGACCAAAATCCGTCATGGCGCCAATGGCAATGAAAACGAAGAGCGGGAACAACTCGGTGGCAATACCCGCTTCGTAAAGGGTTTTTAACCAACCGCCGGCTTCAGTGGCGCCAGTGAGGGGCAGGTTGCAGAGAATGGCTCCAAACCCGATGGGCAGCAGAAGAGAAGGTTCGTATTCTTTTTTGATCGCCAGCATGATCAATACACCGCCAACGGCAATCATGAGTACGTTTTGCCATTGCAGCATTTTGAAGGCGTCTAACAGGATCAGCAGTTTTGATAAGTCCATATCAGCCTCAGGCGAAACGGATGATTACAGCACCGTAAGGCACACGTTGTCCTTCGGATACTTCAACGCTGGCCACTACACCTTCGCGATTAGAGCGGATGATGTTTTTCATTTTCATGGCTTCCAGTGCACAAATGGGTTGTTTGACTTCCACTTTGTCGCCTGGTTTTACGGCAATATCCATGATCACACCCGGCATGGGCGAAATGATCACATCATTTGAGGCTGCGGCGATGACTACTGCCGGGGCTGCTGCCTGTGAAGCTTTAGGCGCAGCGATTTTGACAGCCGGTTGAACATTTTGAACAGAAGATTGCGGCATGGGTGCGCCTGAATCTTCGATCTCTACGTCGTATGACTTGCCATTTACGCTCAAATTCATTGTGGTTCCAGAAATGTCGTTGACCTCAACATCGTAAGATTTGCCATTAAGTGAAATTTGAAGTTTTTTACTCATTATTCAGACTCCTGAAGTGCAGGTTAATTTCGAGATGTTCGATATGGACCGGGACCGGCAAGTAAAGTGGATCCCAATTGACCGGATCGACGCGAGCGCAAGTATGCGGCAGCAGCCAAGACTGCAACCAGTGCCTCATCTGAATCGTCACTTTCTTTTGAGACATCTGATATTGCCATAACGGATTGTTCAACTGCAGATATTTTGGCTTGTGGTTTCGGCGGGAACAGCTTCTGAAGAAGTACGATCACACCGATAAATACGCCAAGGGCTGAAAAAGTGACAATCAACCCGATTGCGCTAACCATTAGACCTGTTTGAATATTATCCATTTGCAATTTCTCCTATTAGGATCAGGTCTAGAGGGGCATGCAGCCATGTTTCTTGGCTGGCATCTGGGTTTGTTTGTCTCGTAGAAGTTCCAAGGCTGCTATCAGGCGCGGACGGGTTTCGTGAGGGAAGATCACATCATCGACAAAACCGGCACCGGCTGCAATGTATGGATTGGAGAATTTTTCGCGGAATTCTGCGACAAGTTGTTTGCGGGCTTCTACGGGGTCAGCTTTTTCGGCAATTTCTTTACGGTAAAGAATTGCGACAGCACCTTCAGCACCCATTACGGCGATTTCAGCACCCGGCCAGGCGAACACCATATCAGAATGGATGTGTTTGCTGCTCATAACAATATAAGCGCCGCCATATCCCTTGCGGGTAACCACGGTGAGTTTTGGAACTGAAGCTTCGGAGAAAGCGTAAACGATCTTGGCGCCGTGGCGGATAATACCGTTATGCTCTTGTGAAACGCCGGGCAAGAAACCGGGTGAATCAGAGAAGGTCACAATGGGTACATTGAACGCATCGCAGAAACGCACAAAGCGCGCCATTTTGTCAGCGGCATCAATATCAATGGCGCCGGCCATGAAGAGCGGTTGTTGCGCCACGATACCCACTGATTGACCGTGAAGACGGGCAAAACCGATGATGCTGTTTTGTGCAAAATTACTCATAATTTCCATGAAGGAACCCTGGTCGCAGACCCGGGTGATGATATCCTTCATGTCATAACCTTCAGATGGATTGGAAGGTACCAGGGAATCCAATTCTTTATCCATGCGCCAGGGATCGTCGGTAATTTCGGCCATGGGAGCTGATTCTTTGTTGTTTGCGGGAAGATAATCTAATAAGTCACGGACGGTCTGTAAAGCTTCTTTTTCATTTTCTACAGCAAAATGGGCAACACCGCTGGTGGCTGCATGAGCCATGGCGCCGCCAAGCGTTTCAGTATCAACTTCTTCGTGAGTAACAGTCTTGATGACTTCAGGGCCGGTGATGAACATGTTGCTGATACCTTTAGTCATCACAATGAAGTCGGTTAAAGCAGGAGAGTAAACAGCCCCACCGGCGCAGGGTCCTAAAATAACAGAAATTTGGGGGACAACGCCTGAAGCCAAGGTATTGCGATAGAAGACTTCACCATAAGCGTAAAGGCTGAAAATGCCTTCTTGAATGCGGGCACCACCGCCGTCATTGAGGCCGATGACCGGCACTCCGGCATCCATGGCAAGATCCATGATGCGGCAGACTTTTTGTCCGGCTACTTCGCCGAAAGAACCACCCATGATGGTGAAATCTTGGGCATAAACACAGACACGTCGGCCGTTGATCTTGCCGAAACCTGCCACAATGCCGTCACCAGGAAATTTTTCTTTGTCCAGGCCAAAATCAGTATGGCGGCTGGTCATTAATCCATTGATCTCTTGAAAACTGCCTTCATCCATCAGGGCATCAATGCGTTCGCGGGCTGTCATTTTGCCTTTGCCGTGCTGCGCTTCGATCCTTTTTTCCCCTCCACCTAATTTTGATTGGTTACGAAGACCTTTTAGCTTGGTGTTAAAAACTTCGTGCCCACCCTCTGATTCAGGTTTGTTTTGAGCCATTACTACCTCCGTGGATTTTAATTCATGCTTGTTCTGATTAGTAGTGTACGATTGGATGTCTGACATTTCAAGTGATACATATAGCATCATCGATGGTTGATTGTCATGTAGATTAACTGATTTTTTGATTAATCAGTAATTACTAATTTTTATCATCGTTGGAACAATGAAAAAACCGTGCCGGATGGTTCCGGCACGGTTTAAGATTCACTTTACTTGACTAAACCCTTATCCAACATGGCCAGGTATATTTTTTCGGCCGAATAGGGCGGGTTCGTCAGGCGGATGCCTGTGGCATCATAGATGGCGTTTCCAAGTGCAGCGATGGTAGGCACCATGGGGTGTTCACCGACACCGCGTGCACCCCACGGACCGTCATCCTGCGGTACTTCCACGAAGGGGGTATCCAGCGGGAAATCCATATCGGGAGCAGTGGCGATGCGGTAATCTACAAAACTTGGGTTGGTCATCACACCTTTAACCAGCTTGATCTCTTCAAACATGGCTGAGCTTAACCCTTGGGCAAATCCGCCTTCAACCTGTGCTTTAACCAGCGCAGGGTTGATGGCCTTACCAACATCGAATGAAGCTGCACCTTTGAGCACATAAATCGTACCGGTGTTCTTGTCGATTTCGATATCGAGACCTTCGCAGCCAACGGTGTAATGCACTACTGCGCGAGGGCCCTGACCGGTTTCTGCATCGAGGTTGGTGACATACTTGGGCATGAATGAACCGCGTCCAACGATCGGACCGCCCGTCCAGCCTTCGTTGTTTTCTTTGGGCATACCGTAGATAACGATATTTTCAAGTGAGGTTTCTCGTTCGCTCTTATAAGAGACAACCACACCGTTGATGATGTCGAGGTCTTCAGTGCTTTCTTTCCAGGCTTCGGCCACGGTTTCAAGAATCTGCCGTCTGGCGTCTTTAGCGGCCAGAACCACAGCGTTGCCCATGCTCCAGGTGAGGCGGCTGGCAACCGTCTGCCATTCGTAGGGGCTGTATTGGGTATCCACGGGACCGGCAATGCGCACCTTTTCATAAGGCACACCCAGGGCTGCGGCGGCCATCTGAGCCATGACTGTGAAGGTGCCCTGACCGATTTCCTGTCCACCAAGACCTACGGTTACGTTGCCATCTTCTGACATTTCAACCCAGGCGCTTGAACCAGGATTGGGGGGCATGGCGGGGGCTTTCCACATAATGGCGATACCTTTTCCGCGCAGGCGGTCGGGTGAAGAGGGTTTTTCTTTTTCATTCATCTTTAATGATTTTGCGACGTTGTCGATGCATTCCTGGATGCCGTTCTTGTGCATAATCATGCCGGTGACCAGAACATCGCCTTCGGTGACGCCGTTCTTCTTGAGGAAGGCTACCTTTTCAATAGCGGCTTTTTCAGCCAGTTCATCGATAGCTTGATCCAGACCAGTGTGCAGTTCGGACATACCAAATCCGCGGTAAGCGCCGCCGATGGGGTGGTTGGTATACACACAGATGCTGTCAGTTTCAACGTTCGGAATATCATAGGGGCCGGAGCTTGAATAGCCGCCGGCGCGGGTCACGTTGGTCCCGTATTCAGTTGAAGCGCCGCCATCCCAGTACATCATGTTCTTTAGAGCCAGCAGGTTGCCTTCTTTATCACAGCCGACTTTTACATGGATGGTGAGGCCCTGACGCACGAAGTTGGTATAAAACTCTTCTTCACGGGTGAGTAGGAATTTTACCGGCCAACCTTTGCATTTGGTGGCAAGTGCCACGGGGATGGCTTCCATGGTGACACCGGCTTTAGAACCAAAACCGCCGCCCACCAATGGAGCAATCACGCGCAGGTCGCTCTGTGAGATATGCAGCGCATGTGCAATCAGGTTGCGTTGGGCAAAAGGTGATTGTGATGAAGCCCACACGGTCACTTTGCCTTTTTCGTCCATTTGGGCGATGGCAATGTGCGTTTCGATTGGCACGTGTTGAATATGCGGAATCTTGAATGAGCGTTCCACAACATACTCGCATTTGCTCCACGCTGAAGCCACGTCGCCTTTGCGGATCTTGAAATGGTTGGCAATATTGGTGTGTGCTTTGGGGAAGATAAAGTTGGGGCAAATATATTTATCAAGGTCAGGGTGAATTAAAGGGGCTTTGTCTGATGCACCGAATTCTGCATCGAATACTGCTTCGAGTTCTTCATATTCAACTTCGATGAGGTCCACTGCTGCCATGGCAACTTCTTCGCTGATTGCGGCGACTGCTGCAACCGGTTCACCGATAAAACGCACACGATCGGTTGCGAAGATGGTTTTATCTTGCAGATAAAGACCGATTCTGTTGGGGAAGTCTTTGCCGGTAACAACCACTTTAACACCTGGCAATGCTTCAGCTTTGCTGGTGTCAATCTTCTTGATCAAGGCATGCGGGTATGGACTTCGTTTGGCGCGTGCATAGAGCAGCTTGTTTCCAAATTGAAAATCATCTGTATAAACCGCGGTGCCTGTTACTTTTTCGTAAACATCGTTACGCGTAAAACTTGCGCCGATGGGGTTAATCACTTGTTCTTTTGATTTTGCGTTTGCCATATTTGGCTCCTTGGATGATTTCGCCTATCCTGAATCTGATCGACTTGGGACCTATTTGGCCGCCATCTTGATGGCATCCACGATGCGCACATAACCGGTGCAGCGGCACAGGTTGCCAACGATAGCCGATCTGATCTCAGTGTCTGTAGGATTGGGGTTTCGTTTGAGCAAGGCGGTAGCTGAAATCAACATGCCTGGAGTGCAGAATCCACACTGAACACCACCGGCTTGAATGATGGTATCTTGTAATGTAGACAACTTGCCTGCCTTGGCTAATCCTTCGACAGTGGTGATGTTGGCGCCTTCACATTCAGCAGCAAGAACCATGCAACTGTTTACGGGTTCACCATTCATCAAAACTGTACAAGCTCCGCATTCGCCGGCTGAACAACCGTTTTTGGTGCCAGTAAGTGACAGCTTTTCGCGGATCATCTGGAGCAGGGTCATATTTTGGGGAACATCCACCGTTTCAACCATGTCATTGACGGTGAGGGTGATGGTTTTCAAAGTCATAATTACCTCCTGAACAGGATCAAACAACCTAATAGGTTATTTGCTGAGTTTCGTCCAGACTTCTGTGAGCGCTTCACGAGTCAGGTTCTTAACCATTTGTTTACGATATCGAGCTGATCCGCGCACATCATCAATGGGGGTCACAGAATCCATGGTGGCCACGGCTGCCTCATCAATCAATTCGGCGGTAATCTTTTTGCCTGAAAGAACACCTTCTGCCTTGAACGATTCAAACGGCACTGGAGCAACGGAGGCGAGCGCAATGCGGAACCGGTAACCTGAAGCACTGTCTGTGGTTGGATAACCTAAAACTGCGACACCAACAATGGAAAGGTCTCCAATTCGGTTGCGGCCAAGTTTTTTATAAGTACCAACCAGTCCCTTGGGAGGAAGAGGTAGTTGTATGGCAATCACGACGTCACCGGGTTTCAATACTGTACGGCCTGGCGCCAGGAAGAAGCTGTTGAGGGGAATGTCACGAACGCCATCCACACCATGCACTTTGAGGACGCCATCTAGGATCATGCAGGTTCCGATAGTATCTCCTGCAGGTGAAGCATTGCAGATGTTACCGATAATGGTGGCGCGATTACGCAACTGATAACTGGCTACAGATACGGCAGATTCAGCCAGGTTGGGGTAATGTTTGAGCACATCAGGGTGGCTAGCCACCTGATTCATGGTTACAGCGGCACCAATAGTTAAACCTTTTTTGAGATCAAAGGATAATTCTTTGGTACCTTCCAATCCTTTTATATCAACAAGGTAATCCAGTTTTAAGACCCCATCACGAAGGCGAACAAAACTGTCCGTGCCTCCTGAATAGGGTTTTGCAACACCCACATGATCAGCAAGAAATTTGCTGGCTTCTTGCAGGGTTGCGGGTTTTACATACTGTAATTCGGGTAGTCCTGGATGCGGATTAATCATAGTATGTCCTGTCTTTGAATTTGCGGGTTTCCAGTCTTGCGGCTGGATGAATTGCCATCAATTAAATTGTGCAAAAAAGAAACGGTCAATCAATTCGATTGAGAATCTAGGAAATTTGTTGCGGGTTTTATCAGCCGACCTCCTTAATTTCTGGTTTCCATGAAAACATGAAGTTTGAGATAGTCTAAACTGTTCTGATTATTGAACAATACCGCTTAAGTCATGATAGCATGAATAAATTATCAATTCAAGAAAGTTATTTCAGTTGTCAGACAAAAGGGGATAAATGTAATAGTCCTGATTGCGAGAGCAAGATTAAAAAGTTAGCGTGGTGTGATCAAAAGCGCGATAGGCTTTAATGCGATTGCGGCCAGCTTCTTTTGCCAGGTAGAGGGCAGAGTCAGCATTCTTGAACAACTCGTCAATGGTTGTGATCTCTTTTTCTGCAAGGGCTACACCAGCGCTGATTGACAATTGAATTTCTTGTCCGAGTATCTGAATGGTTTGCTCGCTAATGCTTTGTTGAAGCCTGGTGGCTGCCCGGATGGTTGATTCTTCATCGCTCTCAGGCAGTAAAATAACAAATTCATCCCCGCCCCATCTTCCGATCACATCAATTTCGCGGGTATTCTTGATACAGAATTTCGAAATTTCAAGCAAAGCGATATCACCGGCGGCATGTCCGTAGGTGTCGTTAATTCTTTTCAAATGGTCCATGTCCAACAGGATCATCCCAACCGGATGATGGTACCTGCGTCCTCTGATCAATTCAGTATTGGCAATCTGAAGGAATCCACGGCGGTTTAAGACTCCTGTTAATTCATCACGGATGGCACGATCTTCAAGAATCTTCAATAACCGGGATCTTTCGATAGCGTTACTGATAATATTTGCAAACTGCTGCAACATGGCTATATTTTCCATATCCCAGGTGTGTTCTTCTGTGACTGTATCAAACCCAACGAATCCGACCAGTTCAAGGTTAACCCACATTGGGAAGTTCGCTAAAGACTGGATGCCATATTGTTGAAAGATTTTTTTCTCTACTGAAGCTGATACAGGCAAATCATTCACCCGGCTGATAATCAATGGATCGCAGGTGATTTGTTCAATAAACCAGTGATAATTATGAATGGGAAGTTCTTGCAAATCACAGATTTTTGGTGTGATCCCTTCTCGGCACCATTCGTGTGTATTGCTCATGGTCTTGGTTTTTGGATCAATTCTAAAAACGTAAGTTCTATCAACGTTTTCAAATTGCCCAATATGTTTCAAGACGGAGATGATCTCATTATCAATATCTTCGTTATCAACATTAATAAAGCGTGTCGAAATATTGGTTAACATTTCTTCAAAGCGAGAACGGGCTCCCCGTTTTTCTTCAGATTTCTTTCTTTCAGTAATATCATGAATAATGCCAAAGGTTCCTGTGAAAATGTGTTCGGCATCAAATTGGGGTCTGGCAAAGATTTGAACAAAGCGATGTTCTCCATCATGCCTTACAATTTCCAATTCAAAGGTGTTAGATTCACCGGCTTTTAGAGTTCCAATTTGTTGATTGATGAAATCTTGTGAATCGGACTTAATGAAATCATTGAGTTTGGTTTTTTCAAGGGTTCCCTTGTTAAAGCCGAAAATTGCATTGGCACTATGGTTAGCAAAAAGGAACCTGGTATTTTGATCAATGATCACAATGCCTTCACCCAGGTTATCCACCAGATTTCGATAACGTTCTTCACTTGCCAACAGTTCAGCTTCAGCTTTTTTGCTTTTTGAAACATCGATCATGGAAACGATGACTTTAGATAAGGTCTTTTCAAATCCCTCGACCACTGTCCAACGAAGGTTAACAAATATGGGCGTGCCATCCAGGGTATTATTAATCCCTTCCCATTCAAACTCAGTTTTACCTTCTGCAATATTTAATATTTCAGGCAAGAAATCTCTCGCGAAGCTTTCATCAAGAATACAATCCATTTTCTTAAATAATTCGCTTTTGCTGTTTGCCTTGGTTAACTTTAATGCCTGGTTGTTGACATCCATCACTTTAATTAGTGATACGCAGTGGCCAATTTCTTCCGGGTAGTCTTCAAAGAATTTCTTAAAATCATTGACACCATTTTCTCTTTGTTTTTCAAGATATATCTTTACATTTGAAAAATCTTCTTCCCAAATGGAAACAGGAGAATCTTCAAATAAATAACGGTAACGTAATTCAGATTGCCGGCTTGCCTCTTCGGCACGTTTCAGCTCAATGGCTTGAGCAATCTGATTGGATACAAATTCAAGGAACTCAGCATCTTTTTGACTGAAAGAAATTTCTTTTGAATAACTTTGGCTTGCCATTACGCCGATCACAACATCATTAACGATCAGAGGTACGCCAAGCCAACAAAATGGTTTTGCGCCAATGAGTTCGACTTCTCCGGCAGATAATAATTTCTCGAATTCATCTTTGTTTGCAAGTAAGGCTTGCCCCATGCGCATGACATAATCAGTCAGGCCATGGCCGGGTACAATGGGTTCAGCCTCGGCTTCGTATTGATCATTAAAAAACGGAAAATGGAGCAGGTTCGTGGTTGAGTCATACAAAGCAATATAAAAATTTTCCACCGGCATAATTTCGCCGACTATTTTATGGATCGAAGTATAAAGGTCTTCAAGGCTAGAAGATGAAATCGTTGCCTGCGAAATGCGATAAATGGATTCTCTAAGTTTTTCTGAATATTTTTGCGAGGTAATATCTTCGAACATTTCTATTGAGAACTGCGGTTTTCCATTGGCGTCCGAAACCAAAGACGAAGTCACACGCCCCCATAAATAATGACCATTTTTATGCAAGGTTCGTTTTTCGAAAGTAAAAGATTCGATAGATTCCTTCCACAATTCATGTCGAAAATTTTCGAACTTTTGAATTTCGTCAGGATGGGTTAGGTTGGTCGTCGTTAACAAAGAATATTCATCTTGTTTGTAACCTAGCATTTCAAGAATGGCGGGGTTTCCAGAAATGTAGCGACCTTCAGAGTCAGTAATTGACATGCCCATTGAAGATGTTTCAAATATTTGTCTAAATTTTTGTTCACTTTCAAGTACAACCTCAGTTTTTCTTTTAACTTGCGATTGCAGGCTGCGGTTCCATATAATTAGAATTAAGAAGAAAACAAGGCTGATTCCGCCAATGATCTCAATTACCTGTAAAAATGATTTTGCGTCAACGGTGCTTTCGTACCATTTCCGATCTATGGTTAAATACTCTTCTTCTGAAATCCTTGAAAAACCCTTATCAATAATATTCAAAAGGGCTGTGTTTCCTTCCAACACAGCACGTCGAAATTGACCGGTGTAGAGTGGAAGCGTTTGGTTAAAATTTCTTCTGATTTTGTATTTTTCTAAAAAGTAATCGGCTGGTGGTTTGTCCATTACAAAGACCATAACCTGATTATTAGCCGCTGCTTTAATGATGGCTTCATAACTGTTATATTCAACCAGGTTTGTGATTCCATTTTCATTCAAGTAGTCAATGGCCGCATCATTCGCTTTGACGGCTACAGAAAAACCTTTTAAGGATGTGACATCCACAATCCCTGAAATATTATTATTAAAATAAATGGGTACTTCAATGTCTTGATAAGGTTCTGAGAAAGCATAAATTAGTTCTCGCGATTCGGTTCGGAATATTGTGTCAATGACATCAAAGTTGCCCAATTCCATTTGTTCTTGAGCAAGTGCCCAATCCATACCTGTGATATCAACTTTGTTGCCAGTTTTTCGCTCCCATAATTTCCAACGGTCAATTAATATACCTTGCAATTTTCCTTGCTCGTCAAGAAAGGAGAAGGGAGGATAATTGTTATCAATAACCACTTTTAGGGTGGCTAATCCGCTAACGGGAATAATCGTTTGATTTTGCGAACATCCAGAAATATTAAAACCAGCAATAACCAACATTAAAACAAGCAGATATAAGCTATGCTTAATTATCCGCAAGTGAAACGGCAATCCAGAAGTTCCCTTTTTAATTATTTTCATCTTATTTTAATGTTGCTATTGAACAATATTAACATTCAAAGCTACCTGACGCCATTAAGTCGCCATAAATTATCTATAAGACGAAATAAAAAGTTTGATTCTTGGCGGCTTTATGCCTGAAAAATGCATAATTTTGATTTTTGTGAATATTTCAACAAATAAGAGATTATTCTATCTTTTTGCACATGTTAGAGAAAAATCGATCAAGTACAATATTTTTCAAAATATTCTTTAAGGTGATCTCATGACTATTGGAAAAATTGCGATTATTACTGATAGCACTAATAATTTGCCCCCAGAATTCATTTCTCAATACCAGATCAAAGTGGTGCCGTTAACGATTGTAATAGACCAGCAATCATATTTGGATGGCGTCGATCTACGCCCCGAGGATTTTTATAAACGGTTAATTGTTGAAAAAATTCATCCTACCACTTCTCAACCCGCACCTGGCGACTTCCTTAATGCTTATCAAAATGCAAAAGATGAAGGAGCTGAACAAATTATTGTTTTAACAATAAGTTCAGCCATGAGCGGCACAATGGAATCTGCAAAAATGGCGGCTAAGAATATTGATATCCCCGTAACAATTATCGATTCAAAATCTAATACCATGGGGCTTGGATGGCAGGTTCTGGCTTGCGCAAGAGCGAGGGATGCTGGCTCCAAAGTCAATGAAATTGTGAGCATCGTTGATAATGTTCGTGAGCATTTGCATCTGCATGTGTTGCTTGATACTTTGGAGTACCTCTTCAAAGGGGGCAGGATGGCCGGAGCAGCAAAATGGGTGAATAATGTTTTGAAAATCAAACCTCAAATTAGAGTTAATCATGCCACTGGCTCTGTTGAGGCTGTGGATGTATCACGAACACGCGCCAAGGCAATTGATACCTTATATTCCACTTTTGTCAAAAAATTGGATATCACAAAACCATTACGCATTGCAATTCTGCATAACGATTCCATTGAAGATGCCAAAGCTTTGGCTGAGAAAGTTGTTGCTGAATTAAAACCAATCGAATTGATTATTGCAATTACGTCGCCTGTTTTAGGTGTTCATACAGGTCCTCAAGCTATAGCCATGGCAGGTTACAGCGAGAATTAAATTCCCTAAAATTTTTAAGGAAAAATCCTTGCCTCTCGACTTGCCTTTTGGTTTGGATTGATATATCATGAATTCACGTTGCGACTTGCAACGTGAATAATTTTTATTTCATCCCCAGAGGAGGAGAGAAGTGAAAAAGTTTCTATTTCTACTTGTAACCGTATTAGTGTTGAGTACGTTGGTACTAAGTGCTTGTGCCAAGGCCACACCTGTTCCGACCATGGCCCCCGTGGAAACTGCCGCACCGACTGAAGCGCCTGCACCTACTGAGGCACCTGTTGTTCCATTAGGTACAGCAGAAAACCCCATCATCATTGCTCTAGCCCCATCTGCAACTGCCGAGCAATTAACTGTTGGTGGAGAGGCTATCGCAACATTTCTTAAAGAAGCAACTGGATTAGAATATGAAGTAACGATCCCCAATAGCTATACCGCATTAATCGAAGCCATGTCATCAGGAAATGCTCATGTTGGTTTCATGCCCACATTTGCATACTTGTTGGCCAAACAAGCCGGTGCTGCTGATGTCAAACTTGTCACAGTCCGAAATGGATCTGATTTCTATGGCGCTCAATTTGTAGCTAATGCCGATATGAATTTCACATCTTATTTCGATGCAGAAACTAACACCAATACTGCAGATGCTGAAACAGCCTTGGCTCAGTTCTCTGGAAAACGCCCCTGCTTTACCGATCCGTTATCTGTTTCCGGTTATATTATTCCGGGCGGTTTGTTAAAACAATACGGTGTTGAGTATAAAACCCCTGCTGCTGTTCAGGGTCATCCCCAAGTAATTCAAGCTCTGTATGCTGGTGTAGACACCTCCAAAGAGACCCCCGCCGGCGTAATTTGTGATTTCGGTGCCACATACATTGATGCACGCACCAGTGACAAAGTTCACACCGATGTCATGGACAAAATCGTGGTCATTTGGCGTACTGACAATATCATCCCCAATGACAATGTTTCATTCTCTTCTGCCATGCCCGAAGACATCGGCGCAAAGGTCCTTGAAGGATTCCTTGCCATGTCTGATTCTGAAGAGGGCACTGAAATTTTGAAGAATGCCGGTTACGAAATTCAAGGTTTGAAGGTTTCTGAAGATTCATTCTACGATGCTTTCCGCGCTGCTTTGCAGGCATCCGGTGTTGATATCACCACCATGGTGAAGTAATAATCTTGTGTTGTAAATTGGAGGGGTGTTTACGCCCCTCCAATTTTTTTCTTTTGTTTTCACCGATTCAAAAGGATTAAACTGTGCTTAAGGTAGAACACTTAACCAAGGTCTATCCAGGTGGGACTGTTGCTTTAAAAGATCTCAGTTTTGAAGTGGCTGATGGCGAATTTTTAGTCATCATTGGGCTGTCTGGTTCCGGCAAATCCACATTATTACGCTGCATCAACAGGTTGATAGATCCAACTGAAGGAAAAGTCATCCTTGATGGTATAGATGTGACGGCATCCAAAGGTGCGGAACTTCGACATATTCGCCGCAAAATCGGAATGATCTTTCAGCACTTCAACCTGGTTAAGCGCTCAACAGTATTAACCAATGTGCTAAATGGAAGATTGGGGTATTTGAACCCTTGGACTTCTACATTGGGCTTGTTCCCGGCTGAGGAGAAAAAACGCGCATATGATGCCCTTAAACGATTAGGCATTGACGATAAAATTGAAAGTCGTGCAGATGCCCTTTCTGGTGGACAGCAGCAGCGCGTTGGAATTGCGCGAACTTTAATGCAGGAACCAACCCTGATTTTGGCTGATGAACCTGTGGCCAGCCTTGATCCGGTATTAGCTCATTCAATTATGCAATATCTCGAACGTCTAAATAAAGAAGACGAAGTGACTGTCATTTGCAGTCTACATTACTTGGATCTTATCCAAAGGTATGCGACACGTGTTATCGGTCTAAAAGATGGCATTAAGGTTTTTGAGGGGTTACCTTCTGAAATTAACCGTGAGAAATTTAAAGAAATTTACGGCGAAGAAGCCCAAGACATTCGGGCCACGGCGTTAGAATAAATCATATGACTGATAAAAGAAAATTCCCGAAATGGTTGTCGGTTTTGTTCTCAATCATATTGCCCGGCTTGGGACAGGTTTTTCAACGGCAATATCGATCAGGTATTTCAATTTTTCTCGCGTTTTTTACATCACTGGCAGTCACAATCTGGTATGGAAAACCGATATGGTATATCATCCCGGCTGTAATTTGGGCCTGGAGTGTGTGGGATGTTATTTCTCTGCCCAAAGGAAAAGGACTTGCCATTCCATTTATATTCTGGCTGATTATGGCGTATGGCATTGGGAGCCAGGTCACTGAATTTGATCTCAAATCTTTAATAACCAACACCAGCCGTTCTAAAGATATGGTTGCACAAATGTTTAAACTGGATTTTGTGCAACCCAAAGCAGAAAAGGTGGAGGGTTATACAGATATTCAATCACCTTGTTCTGATTTTCCCCCGGCTGCCGATCACACAGAAAACGGCGTTCGGGTCTACGTGGTTCAAACTTGCGCGAATGTGGGTGAAGTCATCACCGTGAATGGTGAAGGGTTTTGGCCGAATCAGGAGACTACTTTTTACTGGCAGAATCCAATCGGCGGAAAGGCAATGCAGACCCAAGCCATGTCTGATGCAAACGGAAATGTGACGGTTGAGTGGCCGGTACTTTCCATTGTTCACACCACAGCGCCTGATCCAACAATCCCCCAAATTCATCGCATAAAAGTCTCGCAAAGTCGTCCCATAGGTGGGCTGGAGCTTTCAGCGGTTGGGGGGTACATCACTCAAGGCATTTACGAAACACTTGCCCTGGCTTTTCTATCAACTATTATCGGCGCAATTGTTGCGATTCCGTTTGGTTTTTTGGCCGCACGCAATTTAATGACAGCCAACCCGGTGTCATCGGTTATCTATTTGATCGTTCGAACGATCTTGAATATCGTGCGTTCGATTGAAGCATTAATCATGGCCATCATTTTTGTGATTATTGTTGGCCTGGGACCTTTTCCAGGAATGATTGCGATAACCATTCATACGACCGCGGCATTGGGAAAACTATATTCTGAAGTGATTGAAGGAATTGATCCGGGACCCATTGAAGCTGTCAAGGCAACAGGATCAAACTGGCTGCAGGTGGCGAGATATGCGGTTATCCCGCAAATCATCCCTGCCTTCACTGCACTTACCATTTACCGATGGGATATTAACGTTCGCTCTTCAACAATTATTGGTTTTGTTGGAGGTGGAGGAATTGGTTTCTTCCTCTGGCAATGGATTGTTTTGCAAGATTTTAGAGCGGTTGGATCGGCTTTTGTTGCCATTGCAGTGGTTGTGATCATTTTAGATTTCTTCAGTGCCAAAATCCGGGAACGGTTGGTGTAGTATGCAGAGATATAAACCTTTCCTTAATGCGCTACGAAAATTGTTGATTACAATCGTCTTGGTTGTGTTGTTAATACTTAGCGTCCGCGTAACAGAACCTGATTTAGTGAAGTTGGTCTCTTCATTTCCTAAAGCTGAATCCATCATGGGTCAGTTGCTTAGCCCTGTTTTATTTGATCGCGAATCCGAAAAAATCACAGTCTCGCAAGTTGTTCCTGTTCCATGTGACAGCGTTCCAACTACAGCCTTCGTTGATTCTGGCCCTCGAATCATCCTTGACCCCCCATGTGGATCTCCAAAAGATGTGATTAACCTGCGTGGATACGATTTACCCAAAAATGCAGATATCTCTCTTCGTTGGATTCTACCTGATGGGGGTTTGTTAAGTATAAAAAATATAAAGACTGATGACAAAGGTGAAATAAACATGCCTTTGGAGATCAGGCCCATCACCACAGCCGTTGATGGAAAAGCAGCCCAGATTTCCTTTGAAGTATCCCTGCCAAATGGCAAGTTGGTTGTCGCAAAAACATTAAAAGACGTAATTGACGCCATGTTTGTAACGATTTTTATGGCGCTAATCGCCACCACTATCGGTACGATTATTGCGATTCCGCTCAGTTTTTTGGCCGCTTCAAATATCACAAGGCGCGGAAAACTGGGTTCAGCAGTTTATTATTTAGTCAGGGCATTTCTGAACATCATCCGTGCTTATGAACCGCTGGTGTTGGCTACAATTTTTGCCATGATCGTCGGGTTTGGCAGTCCGTTTGCAGGGGTAATTGCCTTGGCTATAACCACTGCCGCCTCACTAGGGAAAATGTTTTCAGAGGCGGTTGAAGGCATTGACACCGGCCCAATTGAAGCTGTAACCGCCACAGGAGCGAATCGAATTCAAGTGGTCATGTATGCAGTTGTGCCGCAGATTATTCCTGATTTCTTGTCTTTTACAATCTATCACTGGGATATTAACGTCCGCCTTTCTACGATTATCGGCTTTGTCGGAGGAGGAGGCATCGGATATTTCCTCTCTCAGAGAATCAACACTTTGCAATACTCGCAGGCCGGGACGGCGCTATTAGCCATCATCCTGGTGGTCTGGGCTCTGGATTTCTTAAGTTCAGAAATTCGAAAGAGTCTGATTTAGCAAGCACAAAACAATTTCTTGTTAATATAAAAATCCTCAACCCATAATTTGAGTGTTGAGGATTTTGATTTTATACCGGCATTTTGAGGGATGATTACAACCATCCTCTCAGGCGGTAAATAAACATGCCAATGTATTCCTTCATTGATTTGGTTACCTGAGACATGTTGGAATATGATGGCACGAGGTTAATAATGAACTCTTCAAAGGAGGGGTGCCAGGTTTTTTGCCAGGAAGTTTCAGTAATTGTGAAATCGGTGGGTGCAGGGGTGACCGTGCATCCCTGTTTTTCAAACAATTTCACTGACCTTGGCATGTGCATGGCTGATGTAACCAGCACAACAGATTTGTAATCGGCTGTCTTAATCATTTCACAGCTAAACAGGGCATCTTCGTAGGTATTTTGTGATTGATCCTGCAGAATCATTGCTGATTCTGGAACGCCCATGAGTTCCAACAAAGCTGCCATGTCTCCCGCGGGGGTGGAATCACCTAGATCTAGAAATTCGATATCACCGCCGCTTAAGAGCAGTTTTGCTTCAGGGTAATCTTTGAAAAGTTTTGCAGCATATAAAAGCCTGTCGCCGGCAGCGTTTACTTCCGTCATTGGTCGTGGAGCAATCTCAGGCTCAGTACTGCCTCCAAGCACCACAATCAAATCCACATTTTGTATTGATCCTAAACCTGGATATTGCCATTCAAGCGATTTGGCCATACTGTTGGCCAGGTATCGATTTCCGCCTATAAATAGGGTTGCAAAAGCCAGTATCAGCAGAACTTTCGCGAATTTTCGCTTTTTCCAGAAGAGGAGGGCCGTTATCAATAAGACACAAGCCAGGCCAAGCGGGTAAAAAAACAATGGGAGAAACTTGGAAAGAAAGGTGAACATTTTTCCTCACTAAAGTGGATAAAAATACTCCAATAAAAGTATTGACATTCACTACATTTTTGCTAAACTAAGTTTATCTTATTTTATTGGAGGAAAAAATGGATTCGGATTATGGTGCTTTAGGAGCTGGAATTGGTTTTTTGGGTTGGTTGCTCTACATGGCCGTTATCGTTTTCTACATCTTCTGCATGTGGAAAGTCTTCGTTAAGGCCGGTAAACCAGGTTGGGCTGCAATTGTTCCCATCTATAACACACTCGTAATGCTTGAAATCGTTGGACGACCCTGGTGGTATCTTCTTTTGCTGCTTGTTCCAGTGGTCAACATTGTTATTGGTATCATGGTCATCTTTGATTTAGCCAAAGTGTTTGGCAAAGGCACCGGTTTTGGATTTGGTTTGTTATTCTTAAGCTTTATTTTTATTCCCATTTTGGCCTTTGGCGATGCCCAATACCAGGCACCTGTCGTTGCAGCAATGTAATATTGTATTTGTTCAAATTGAGCCCTGAAAAGGGCTCTTTATTTTAAATTGCGTTGTTGGTAATTCAATTGTAAAATATAACTAATCTGTTAATATATTTTTTTATAAAATGACATTAACCGTTCCTGTAGTCCGCACAAAAATCATCATACCTCGACGGAGAACTGAGATATTATCCCGTCCGAGGTTGCTTTCGATTCTTGAAAATGTGCTTGATCTCAAATTATTGATCCTGGCTGCTCCTGCCGGCTATGGAAAAACCTCCCTGCTCATCGATTTTACATATCATACTCAATTGCCTGTCTGCTGGTTTGCCATCGATGCTTTGGATTCAGATCCGCAGCGCTTTATTGCCCATTTTATTACTTCCATCGCCAATCGGTTTCCCACTTTTGGAGAAGCCTCTTTTTCGGCCTTAAGCAACCTGGATCAAGATTCATTGAACCTTGATCCAGTGATTTCAGCCATTATCAATGATGCTTATGAACATATAACAGAGCATTTTGTCTTTGTGCTGGACGATTACCATTATGTTCGAGATAGCAAACCCATTGATGAGTTTATTAATCGCATTACACTTGAAGTTTCAGAAAACTGCCACCTGATTATCGCTTCACGCACCCTGCTGACATTGCCTGATTTGACGCTGCTGGTGGCGCGTTCTCAAGTTGGCGGTTTGAGTTATGAAGAACTTGCTTTCTTACCTGAAGAAATCAAACAATTATTTTCAGTGAATTACCATCAAAGTATTACTGAAAAAGCAGCCATGGATATGGTTGAGCAAACAGAAGGCTGGATTACCGGCCTGCTTTTAACTGCGCAGCTTTCGCCCAAAGAGACCAGCAATCGATTACGGCTGGCAAGGGTCTCAGGGATCGGACTCTACGAGTACCTGGCACAGCAAGTTTTGGAACAACAGTCTGACGAGTTTAGATTATTCTTAAAAAGAACTTCACTTCTTGAAGAATTTGATGCCGTTTTATGTGGGCAAATATTTTCTCAGGTCAAGGGAATTAAATCTGAGAACTGGCAGGAAAGAATTGAACTCTTGCTGCGCGAGAATTTATTCGTCTTGCCTGTCGATGATGAAACGCTGCATCTGCGCTACCATCATCTCTTTCGAGATTTCTTGCAGAACAGCATGCGTTCAGAAAGACCTGAAGAAAGCCGGCAGATTGAATCTTGCCTGGCCAAATATTATGAGCAACGCAAAGAATGGGAGCGTGCTTTTGAAATCTATTCTCGTATAGGGAATTCAGACCAGGTTGCAGACCTGATTCTACATGCGGCTCCATCCATGATTTTGGGTGGGCGATTAACGACACTTTCTAATTGGCTTGGTGAATTGCCGACATCGCAAAGAGATGAACAACCAGAATTTCTTTCCATCAAAGGCTCAATCGCCATGCTTCGTGGTGATAGTAAGAACAGCCTTGAGATTATGGATAAGGCTATTAAGGGTCTTCGTGAGAACCAAAATATTGAGGCGTTAACTGCAACTCTCATTCGCAGAAGTTGGGTAAACCGTTTTTTTGGTAATTATGATTTGGCGCTTTGTGATGCCAAAGAAGCCATAGCGTTGAGTAAAAATGATCCGCAATTTATGAAACTCAATGCAGAAGCGTTACGTTCGATCGGGTTGTCTTTTTATCAATCAGGAGAATTGAAAAAAGCATTGACGTCTCTATCGGCGTCGCTGGAAAAATATAATCAACTAGGCGAGGAATTGGACGCAGCCAAGGTTTTGCTTGATCTTGGGCTCGTTCATCTTACACTTGGAGAATTTGATGAAGCAGATAATGCCTATAAAAAATCACTGTCTTTTTGGCAGGCAACACAAAATTCATTATGGCAAACCAACCTGCTTAATAACATTGGGGTTGTGCAGCATTTGCGCGGCATGTATGAACAAGCAGCAATATCCTTTGAGAAGGCCATAACGCATGCCCGCCTGGCGATGAACCCCAGGTTGGAAGGTTTTTCGCTTACAAGTTTGGGAGATCTGTATCGTGATATCCGTGCACTGCCTGAGGCAAGTAAAGCGTATGAAATGGCAAGAGAAGCATCTGAATTTGTCAATGACCAGGCATTACAAGTTTTTCTCTCGTTATCAGATGCCACTTTGGCCCGTTTGACTGGAGATTCAAAATCATCCGAAAAAAGCAACTTGAATGCTTTGGAAATTGCTCAAAAAGGCGGATCAAAATATGAAATTTATCTTTGCCAATTAGAGTTATGTGTACTTGATTTACTCCAAAAGAAGTTTGATAACTTACAAGCGCGATTAAGTGAGATGTTGGAATATTTTTCAAACGAAGGATTTCATCTTGAGGAACTTCGAACCCGCTTTTATTTAGCAGTATCGAATTTATTTACAAACAAATCTGGGGGGTCTGATCAGGATTTCATTTCTTTATTAAATTCCAGTTTTAGTGAGAGAGATAAACCTACAATATTGCGAATTGGCTTTGAGCTTTTGAAACTGCTTGAAGAATATATAAAATCAGGTAATTGTTCGAGTGAATTGGTGGACTATGTTCAAGAAGTGAGCAATATTGAAGCCTCCTTAATACCTATTCGAAAAATTATCCGGCGGCACTCAGAAACAGTACAATTTTCAACCCCTAAAATTTTGATTCGCTCGTTTGGAAAATGCCAGGTCAAAATCGGCGACCATTCAGTTACTTTGTCAGAATGGAAAACGCAAATGGTTAGGGATCTTTTCTTTTTTATAGTTCACCATGCAGATGGGGTAACAAAAGAAGAGATTGGCGAGGCTTTCTGGCCTGACTCAACCATCGAAGCGTTAAGGGTCCGGTTTAAAAACTCAATTTACAGATTGAGGCACGCTCTTGGTAGTGAAAGCATCAGTTTTATTGATGATTACTATCGATTTAACCGTACCCTCGAATATTATTACGACACTGAAGATTTCACTCATGAATTAATTGTCGCTGAAAAAGCCGAAGATGCAGACGAAAAAATTCATCATTATATTCAAGCGCTCAATCAATATCGCGGACCGTATTTGCCAAAAGTTGATTATGAATGGGTCGTCGTTCAAAGAGAGCAATATCATAGGTCATTTATTGCAAGTATTATGAAATTAATTGATTTACTTATGAAAGCCAGACAATTCCAGATGGCGATACATTATGTTAATCGCTCTATCGAAGAAGATATCTGTTTTGAAGAAGCATACCGAGCGGGGATGAAAGCTTTTTCAGAATTGGGCGATAGGGCTTCCATTTCTCGGTATTATGAAAAATGTTGTGCTGCTTTGAAGAAAGAATTGGGTTTGGAGCCTGCCGCTGAAACCATATTGTTGTATAAAGAATTAATGCAGTAATTCTCCCTTTGAATTTATCAAATTGAAAGATATTGTTGATGGTAGTTGCCATCAACGCTTTTTTATATCGATATTTTCTTTAAAAATTGGTGATTTTGGAGCCTGTTTTGGAGCCTGTTTTGAAGCCTGGCATTTGTAATAATGTTGTAACACTTCAAATCAATCAACTAAAAAGGAGCTAATCATGAAATCACTTGCATTCTCAATCACCAAAAACTTCCGTGTCATTTTGTTCGTCGCCACCCTCGTCTTGTTCGTCCTCGCTGCAGGTGCTCCTTCCGCAACAGGCACAATTGGCGGTTAATCTTTTTTATGATTCTCGTTGCAGCCGTCCTGGTAGGGTTGATTGCCGGGTTATGCAGAGCATGGTTGGGCAAGAGAAAGTATCGGGTTTTTGAACTCAAGTATCCGGTATTGGTATTGGTGGCATTCATTCCACAATATTTTGCTTTCTTTGCCCCAAAAACTCGCGAACTATTGTCAAACAACCTGGTCACAATTCTACTGGTAAGTTCTCTGATTATATTATTTGGTTTTTCGATCCTTAACATTAAAAAACCCGGTTTCTGGCCTATATCCATTGGGTTTCTACTCAACTTTTTGGTAATCGTTCTCAACAACGGTTTCATGCCTATAAGCCTGGCGACGGTAAATAAACTGAATCCCGGCTCTGAAAGCACCTGGATGATTGGACAACGGTTTGGCTTTTCCAAGGATATTATCCTTTCTCCAGAAATGACAAAACTTGCTTTTCTTTCAGACAGATTCACCATTACCAATGTACTTGGCTACAATGTGGCGTTTAGTTTGGGTGATACTTTTATAGCTTTAGGTGTGATCTTATTGCTTTGGATGTTAGGCGGAAAATCAGAGCTAAAAATGAAGGAGATTATTAATGAGTAACATTTTTATTGATTATATGCAGCCCTCAGAAAAAACCATGGATAACGAGCGTGAATATAGCCGAATCATGACCGCTGCCGTGGTAAATGAACGCTTTCGCAAGTTGTTGCTTTCAAATCCAAGCCTCGCTCTCAAAAGCGGATATGGTGGAGAAGCATTCAATCTTGAATCAGAAGAATCTGAACGAATTTCAGCAATCAAAGCCACTTCTTTAGCCGAGTTTGCCCGCCAAATGAATGGCTGTCCCCCCAGAACAAATATGGGTTTACTTGCTGCAGATTGATTTTCAGTTTTTCCAAAATGCTGGAAACATCGCTATTGGTTAAATGCCAGGGTTTGAGTACATGACGCATTACATCGAAAATTACAGTTATCCTTATAAAACGAGGGGTTCTGGTGCTCCCACCAGAGCAACCGAAAAATTGACCGGTCTGTCAAGGCTGAGTCATTTTCTGGTTGGTATTGAGACTATCGACAAGTTAATTGAACGCTCAGCGGTATATATACGCGATATGCTGCATGTGGATTACTGTCGTATCTTCATCCTCTCTTCTGATGGACATTACCATCTAAAGGGTAAACATGTTGAATCTGAAGAAGCGGTTGAGAAGGTGTTTAATCTCGTTTCCTGCTCAAAAGAATCACAAAGACCCTCGTCATTGGAACAGGTTTTGGACAGTAAAGCCAGAGAACTATTGGGACTAAAAATTCGCGATTGCCATTGGATTATTCCCCTTTGTGTTGAAGAGTCTCAGGTTGGCACTCTTGTATTGGCAAAATCCAATTCTTCAGAAATGGATGCATTTCCGCTGGACACTTTTTATCTGGTTGACTTGATCGCAGATCAATTGGGCAATGCTGTTCATCGTAAGCAGTTAAATGAACAACTTGAGAATTCATCCATTGAAATTGTTTTGGCACTTTCAAAAACCCTTGAAACCAGAGATCCATATATTGGTGCTCATAGCAAACGTTTGGCTTCTTTTTCTGAACAAATAGCAAGGTACTTCAATCTTTCTGCTCGCGAAACCCGCGAACTATGTTGGGCGGCTTTGTTACATGACATAGGCAAGATTGGCATAGAAGACTCAATTTTGCATAAACCCGGTGCGCTTACAACGCGCGAGTGGGAAGTAATGAAATCTCACTCGGAAGTAGGTTCGCACATTGTAAAAGGATTGAGCGGTCTCGAAAGCATTGCATCCATCATTTTGTCTCACCACGAACGAATGGATGGCAAAGGATATCCGCATGCGCTAAAAGGTGATCAGATACCCATGGGGGCCAAGATTATCGCAGTTGTTGATTCATATTCAGCCATGACCGAAGGAAGGGTTTACAAAGCTCCCCGCAGTCATGAAGAAGCGATCGCCGAGCTCGAGAAAAATTCAGGGCTCATGTACGATCCTGAAGTAGTGAAGGCTTTTATAGGATTGTTTGATGGGCAAGAAATATTAGATTGATAAATCCGAAAGATGCCCTTATTTGGGCAATTTCTTTACTTCGCTGCAGGGGGAAAACAAAATGGATGGCCATCGTCTCGAGCCATCCATTTTTATTTAATCGGCATACAGTGCCGGGTCACCCCTAAGCGTAAGGATTTCACCATAATAGATTTTGTGATAATCAGCGAGTGGGTAATAACTTTCAATGGATGCATCGAGAAAACCTTGAGGTTTGAGCACATCCGTGTAGATTTTTCGGCATTCTATCACGAGGTTGGCCTCAATATATGATGGTGCTGTTACTTCAGTGCTTTTACAAGGGGTGAGACCGGATTCCTTGATTTTGTCTCCATCTCGTCCTGATTTTGCTCCAAGTAGACTCAAAGCCTTACGGTATTTGTCTGGAAAAGCACAAATAGTGAAATCCGGGTTCGATTCCATAAACCCATAAGTATAGCGGGTAGGCCTGACTAAAACTTGAACCACGGGTTTATTCCAAATGGTTCCCATCCAACCCCAAGAAATGGTCATACTATTGAATTTTCCATCAAGGAAATTGCCGGCTGTAAGCAAAAACCAGCCTTTATCCCACAGCGTGTGAATTTTGGCAGAAAAGTCTTTTGGCGCGATGGTTTTGATATTCATGATTTTCTCCCTGTATGTGATATTCAATGATTATAAAACACAAGAACAGCTTTTAGGGCTGTTCTTGTGTTTTATAAAGCTGCAGAAAAAGGAGAATTATTCGGCAGAAGTGGCTATAACGAAGAGGCGTCCCCATGAAGAGTTGCCATTTTTGCTGATACAGGTTTGTAAGACCAAACCACCAGAACCATAAGTTTCATTGAAAACGTCGGTACTTGAAATAGTAGCGTCAGGGTTATCTAAATTCACAAAATTGGAATAAGGGTCCGTTGGGCTGAGAGCCTGGTATTTCTTGACCGCAGTGACCTGGTATTTTTTTGTGCTGCCATCACCATAGACCAGGATGATCTCGGTGCCAGAACCCAGTTTTGAAAAACTCGCACCAGACAGGTAATTGTGAGCCAATAAACCGATTGATCCATATTGACTGGCCATACCGAATTGAGTGACCGTACCAGAGCTGCTGGATACATAAGCGGCAGAGGACTGTTGAACAACTTTTACTGCCAGGACGTTTTTAACAAAAATGCCAACCAATTGAGTGGAGTCAGTTTTCTTTAACGAAGCCGCAAAAGTTTCTAGAGAAGTAGTGCTTGCAGCGGCCTGTACGGGTGTGACAGGAAGAAAACTGAAGACGATGATCAACGCCACAAAAAAGGATAGGAATTTGTATTTCAGGGTTAGTTTTTTCATTTTTTATCCATAACTCTAATTTATTAGTTATATTATAGTAATTTTGTGGTAATAAATCAAGACAATAATGGTCGAAATTACAATCTTGTAAGTAGTTTGTGCTATTCAATTTTTAAATTTCGAGTTTGAAATATGAAGTTGTCACTTTATTCGGTTACAAAACAGGAATCACTCAAGCCGAGTGATTCCTGTTTTGTAGTTATTAGCAGAGAGATCAATTCTCTCTTGTATTGGCAATCTTTATTGGTAATCGGAAATTATTGAACCTGGGAGGCAATTATGAAAAGACGCCCCCATGCTAAAACACCATTTTTCTTAATACAAGTTTGAAGAACAAGATCCCCAGACCCATAAGTTTCATTAATCACATCATCACTTGATATTGTGGTGTCTGGTTTATCCAAATTAATAAAATTGGAAAAAGGATCAGCAGGACTAAGGGATTGATATTTCTTAATTGTATCAACCACATATTTTTTTGTACTGCCATCACCAAATATCAGGATAATTTCAGTACCAGTTGTGAGTTTTGAAAAACTTGACCCTGATAAATAATTATGAGCTAACAAACCAATGGAACCATATTTACTTGCCAAGCCGAACTGCGTAACCGTGCCAGACTTTGAAGAAACAGAATAAGTGGATGCTTGTTGAACCACACTGAGCGCCAAAATATCATTTACAAAAACTCCTGCCAGTTGCGAAGAATTAGATTTCTTCAAGGTTGCAGAAAAATCTTTGAGTGAAATCGGATTAGCAGCCGCTTGTACTGTTATTACAGGGAGAAGGCTTATAGCGAGGAAAAGCACGACAACAATTGAAAGTATTTTGAAGGTCAAACTTAGTTTTTGCACATATCCACCATAAAATCTATATTTGTTAGTAAAATTATAGGAAAAATATAGGAAATATATAGTAATTTTATAGTTAATACCCCCTAAAGATACGGTAAAATAAAATTTTATAATTGGATTTCGTGTTTGAGAAATAATCAATATGAGATTTCACAACTATTTATTTACAAAGGAATGTATAACAAAAAGAATCGTTAAGTTTGAACGATTCTTTTTTAATCTAAAAATTGTGAGCAGTTATTTCTTTTTTGTCATGAATTTGGTTAATTGCGGTAAGGCTGCTTTTGCGGCTTTTCGACCTTCTTCGATCATTTTATCAGAGTCGCGAAAATCCCAGGAGGAGTATTGAGAAATCTTCGGTTTGATAAAGCAATCACAGTTATCTCGATTTAAGGATGTGGAACGTTCTTGCATAATGTAAACCATGGCGAGCAGGTTCTCAAATGGATTCTCAGGCCTCTTTCCTCGTTTGGAAGGGGAAGAAACATCAACCCCGATGGTGAAATCGGCCCCCATGGCAATCACGTGTTCCACCGGCAAATTATCCACGACACCGCCATCCACCAATAATCGGCCGTTGATCTCGACTGGAGAAAACAAGCCGGGTATGGCCGCACTGGCCCGCACACAAGGAGCTACAAGTCCTTTATCCATTACTACTCGTTCTCCGGTCACTATATCGCAGCAAATGGCTGCGAAGGGAAGGTTCAGGTCTTTGAACTCGCAATCGCCGATATTTTTTCTGATAAACGCTTCCATGGGTTGCGTATCAAACAATGCCAGAGGTTTGATGAGTGATAGTTTTACCAGTGTAGGCCAGGCCATGGAAAGAAATAGTTTTTCCAATTCATCCAGCGGTACACCGGCGCAATAAGCTGCACCCACCATAGCTCCAGCGCTTGTACCTGCCACAAAATCCGGTTTGATGCCTTCACGTTCCAGTATTTGTAAAACGCCGATATGGGCGGCTCCATGGGTGGCTCCGCCACTTAGTGCCAACCCTAATTTGGGCTTTTTACCCATGATGCGATCAAAAAAATTCATGTTCCCTCGATATAAATGGTGTGCTTAAGGCAAACCGCCCGGCGCTCTTATTTTACTTGAAGAATGCATTAAATTTTTGTATTTTTCTTATTGATCTTATTCGGAAAGTATTTTGACGATTTGGTTAGAAGTTTCTTCTTCAGTTAATCTTGCTGAAAGCTCAAACACTTTTGCCTTCGGCCATCGCTTAAGGGCAGTTTCGACCAATACCGGTCGAATGATAACCACAGCGATTTTATAATCACCATTGTCAATCGCTAATAAGCCGTTCTGCCATCCCTGTCCGCGGTTGAATTCAAGCGGGCCAAGTTCATCAATGAGTAAAATATCACAATCATAAGTATTAGCCAGGCTCTGGTTCGCCCACAGCATGACCTTTTCATCAAAGACCCAATGGTCCGTCAGCAAACCCCTGGTTTCAGTGGTTCGTTTTGTGGCAAGCGTTTTACGTTCGAGTGATTTTAAATCTTCGATTGTAATGGCTGTTTTGACCTGGTTTTCAAAAACTGGCGGACAAAATACACCGGCAAGCTTATACCCCCGGGCTCGAGCCTGGTTGATCAGGTTATTGCAAAAATATGTTTTGCCCACCTGGAATGGGCCAGTGATGATCCATATGGTTGATGCTTTTATGCTCATTGCAGTTTTTCCAAAGACCTAACGACAGGCAGGCCATCCACCTGAAGCACGTCGATATGGGTTCCATACGTTTCGCTCAATTTCTGACTGGTAAATGTGGCTTCAAGGGAGCCGGTATGCAAAACCTTGCCCTGGCGCATCAGTACCAGGTTGTTTGCCACAAGTGAAGCTGCTTCAGGATCGTGTGTTGTAAATAGAACAGTTACACCATTTAATCGCAGTTGATTAAGAATTTGCAGGGTTATGTTGCGGTTGCTCAAGTCGAGGTGAGAAGTTGGTTCATCCAAAAGCAGCACCTTGGGTTGCTGTGCCAGGGCGCGGGCGATGAGCACAAGTTGTAATTCGCCGCCGCTCAATTCGGGGATGGGACGCATTTCAAGATGTTCTATGCCTACAAGGATGAGTGCTTGATGCGCGATTTCTATATCAGATTGGGCTGGCAGGTCAAGCGGACCCAGGTAGGGCGCACGTCCCAATAAGACATATTCGAGCACGCTGTATTCAAACGGGACGTACTCTGATTGGGGTACAAGTCCGATCCACTGGCTTAATTCCTTGCGGGAATAGTTGCCAATGGATCTGTCTTTTAAATGGATACTGCCGCTTAATGGTTTACGCAATCCAAGCAGTAAATGGATCAGGGTGGTTTTTCCCGCTCCGTTTGGACCAAGGATGGCTGTGATGGTGCCGGGTAGAATATCGAAAGAGACTGCGTTCAATACGTTCTTCTGATCTGGTTCGTAGCTGAATTCAAGATTAGAGATGGATAGGATGGGCTGGCTCATTTTTGCAGCCTCACACCAGGGCTGATCATCAAGATTAAGAAAATAACAGCGCCTAACAATGAAGTAATAATCCCCAGGGGTATTTCGCCAGCGGAGAGTGTACGGGCAATGTCATCACACAGAATGGCGAATGCGCCGCCAATGGCGATGCTAACCGGAATGAAATTAGCTGAATTGGCTCCGACGAGTCTTCTGGCAATGTGAGGAATGATCAAGCCTATCCAACCTACAATGCCTGCTACAGAGACAACCACGGCCGTGATCGCCACACTGACCCCTAACAACAGGGTGCGTTCACGCTTGACCGATACACCCAGTGAGGCGGCAGTTTCATCACCAAGAGAGAGAAGATTCAATCGCCAGCGCATCAAATAGATGATGACCAGACCGATCACCACTACAGGTAAAATGTAGAACAAATCACGCCAGGTGACGGACCATAATCCGCCCAGCAGCCAGAAGGTAATCTCGGGTAATTGCGAAGTCGGGTCCGCCAGGTATTTCAACACACCTAGTCCGGCAGAGAAAAAGGCAGATACCGCGATGCCGGCTAAAATCAGACGCAGCACCCATCCGCCAAAACGGATTCGCCGCGCTATAAAATAGGAGAATAGCAAACCCATCACTGCAAAAAACGTGGCGCTGGTTTCAACCAAAAGGGGAGAAGACCCTAAAAAGATTATGCTAAGGGCGGCGCCAAAGCCGGCGCCCTGGGTTACGCCCAAAAAACCCGGTTCAATCAGCGGATTGCGAAAGAGCATCTGCATTACACCGCCAGCGGCTGATAGAGACATCCCAAGGCATAGGGCACTGAGCAGTCTGGGGAGCCGCAGGCTGAACACCAATCTTTGAGCCAATTCATCATTCAATAAGACCGATAGCGGCATAAAAAGCGGTTTGGGGTATCTGCCCATCACCAGTGAAATCAGAAACACCAGCAAGGGGATCATAATGAGGACGATGGGAGAAAGCCACAGGTTTTTTTTCAACAGAAATCCATGGTGATTGAGTTTTTTAGTGCTGAAACTTGTCTTTATTTACGGCATTTAATCTTACTACCCTGCTTGTGATTTTATCCATTCAAGCCACTGTATGATTGCGCTAATTTGAGTTAATCTGAATTGAACTATTGAATTTCTGAACCGCTCTTTATTTGAAACGAGATTACTTTGATTGGTTGTATTTTCAAACCACTTTTTGCATTCTTCATGTTGTCTACTACAAAAAGAGTTTATGCTTTCTGGTTGGTATTTCAAAAGAAAAAAATAGCGCAGCATGAATTCCTGTCTAAAATCCCTGGGATGTTGAACGATGGTGGAAAGCCATTCTGTAAAGGCATTCTTACCTTGTTCAGTGATCTGGTATTCCATACGCGTAGGATGAGCCTCACCTGGCTGCATGGTGCCGTGGATATAGCCCTTTTTATCCAGTTTATCGAGATAGGCATAAAGGTTAGACATTTTTACGTTCCAGATCAGACCAATGCCGTCAGGGTCGATAATCAATTTATGCAAATCATAACCATGCGTTGGTTTTTCATACAAGAAACCAAGCAGGGCAAACTCGGAGGAACTGAAGGGGTTAATGTTTCCGCGCATAGTATTCAATAATTGAATAACCTAAATTATACACGTTATTCCATGGAGATTGAAATCACATAATCCTGTTTATGCTACAATATTTTTATCAAATTTAGGAGGTATCGAATGGCAACAAAACCCATCGCGAGAAAATCTGCAAAATCTGCACCAGGCAAACCATCCAATATGGCAAAAAAACCGGCACCAAAAACAGCGGCGAATTCCATGCCAAGAAAGCCGGCTGCTTCCGCAGCGAAAAGTATTGATCTTGGCAAATTATTTGGTACAGTAGCAAAAACCCTAACACAAAATCAGACTCAATTAAATACAGCAGATACCTATAACCATGATCATGGCGACCATATGGTGCAGATTTTTGAAGTGATAACCCTGGCAATGAAAGAAAAACAGAATGCCTCACCAGCAGACCAATTGGCCTATGCCAGTCAACTGCTGCGCGCCAAAAGTCAAAGCGGTTCAGCCCAGCTTTATGCAGAAGGTCTCTCTGATGCTGCTTCACAATTCCAGGGCGCCAAATCCATCAATACCGATACTGCTATGACTTTGATCCAGACATTGCTGGGGGCGCAAGGCAGCGTTCCTACTGGCAGCGGCGGATCAAACGATATGCTTGGCAGCTTGCTGGGCGGCTTAATGGGAGCACAACAGCCCGCACAAAACCAAAATGAAGGTACCGGAGATCTGTTGGGTGGCTTACTCGGTGGATTGATGGGCGGCGGAGAGACTTCAACTGCGCAAGGTCAGACAGGGGGCGACGGGAAAATTGATATTGGCGATCTGCTCAACGCTGGTATGGCTTATGCACAGACCAAGCAATCCGGCGGCAGCAACCTGGATGCCATTCTCAACGCGGTGGTTTCTTCAAGCAAGATGGGCGATTCTGCACACCGTTCGCAATCAGGCACCCTGGTGGCCAACACTTTAATGCAGGTTGTCGGTCAAATGGCAAAAGCCAAGTAATCTTTTTTCATAATTTATCAAGGCATTGACTTGACAGACTTCTGTCTCGTCAATGTTTTGTTTAAATCAGGCGATTGATGTCGTTTATAATTAGCCCATACAGGTGACGGATTGATAACCAGTGCTTTTCAATATTATCTAAAATCGCTAAACACCTTGCTACGCGGAGTAAAAAATCCGTGTGTGGTGTTATCTTTGTTCTTCAGGCGTTCAACAAAATACGCTGCCCGGGTGAATTTAAAGAGCGGTGAAATCTTTTTGGTCTTCAGTTTGATGGATTTATGGATTCTCAAGGAAACCCTGCTTGACCGGCAATATGAACTGGTTAGTCTTCCGCTTCAAGACGGATGGACTATTATCGATATTGGCGCCGCACTCGGAGATTATGCGGTTTGGGCGGCCAAACAAACGCCGCATGGACGTTTGATTGCAGTGGAACCATTTCCGCCTTCAATGTCACTGTTGAGAACAAACCTCGATAAGAATCATGTTTACAACGTTGAAATCTTCGCGGGCGCCGTTGCGGCTTCAAGCGGAACAACTTCATTGCAAGTCGAAAAGGGCAGTGTCGTGCAAAATTCCACCGCGATCGGTCAAAAATCCGGTCAGGCGGTTGAGGTCAAGACCGCCAGCTTGGACGACCTTTTTACCCGGTTTGGAGTTTTACAATGCGACTACTTGAAAATGGATTGCGAGGGCGGAGAGTATGAAATCCTCTTTACGGCATCAGCCCAATCACTTTCACGAATAGACCGCATCTGCATGGAAGTGCATGACGGCATGACACGGCATAAACGGGAAGATATGATTGAATTCCTTGAAAAGTCAGGTTATCATACACGGCTCACGCTTAACCCCGTGCATGCAGACCTGGCTTACCTTTACGCAGAAAAAACCTCTCTTAAGAAAGAAAGCGCATGAGTCTCCAAAATCATATCCCCATTGAGGCGCAAGCCGCACAAAAAGATCACCTCTGGCTGCATATCTCTGGCCTGCCTTACTTCCGTGGATTGCTGCGTGCGGTTGAAGCACGTTTCTATGAAAACATCGAACTGCCGTCTCCCACGCTTGATCTTGGCTGCGGTGACGGACATTTCGCCGGTCTGGTTTTCAACCGCAAACTGGAAGTCGGACTCGATCCGTGGAGCGCACCTCTGCAAGAAGCGGCTAAACGCGGAAGCTACGAGAAACTGGTCAATACACCAGGCGATCAGATTCCCTACCCTGAAGGTTATTTTGCCAGCGCGGTCAGCAACTCCGTGCTTGAGCATATCCCAGATCTTGACCCTGTATTGGCAGATTTGGCTCGCGTGATGAAACCCGGCGCACCATTCATCTTTTGTGTTCCCAACCATAATTTTCTGGGGGCGCTGTCGGTGAGCAACTTCTTTGACCGCATCGGACTGAAATTTCTAGGTAACGCTTATAGAAACTTTTTCAACCGTATTGCCCGACATCATCACTGTGACGATGTTGATGTATGGAAAGCCCGCATGGAGAAGGCTGGTTTTGAGCTGGTAGATTGGTGGCATTATTTTTCACCCAAAGCGCTGCAAGTGTTGGAATGGGGGCATTATTTTGGTCTGCCCTCACTTTTCACACGTAAACTGTTTGGCAAATGGATATTGGTACCTGCCCGCTGGAACCTTTTTATCACCATGGCAATGACCAAAAGCGCTTATTGCGAGCCTTCCATTCAACAAACGGGAACCTGCACCTTTTACATCGCCAGACGACAGTAAGTCAAAGGATAGAAACATGGAAGAACAAAGCGTCCTCGATTACCTGAAGGAAAGATTAAGCCTTCGCAGGCTTTTTCACCCAGATGGGTCTGAGCAAATTAATCAAGAACCTGCTGATGGAGGAGAACCCGAGACTCCTTTGGTTTCCTTCGATGGACAAACGAGATTCCCCTGGCGGTCAATATTGGCCCTGGTTTTAGCCCTGCTGGCTCAGATGCAGTTGGAACCTCCCGCCCAAAACTGGATCGCCGGAGTCGCGCTCTATACATCCTCGGCTGGTCTGTTATTGTGGGGTTTGTTTATGAAAGAGTGGGGCTCTTTCAAGCGGCAAGAAATGGTGGAAACCACCATCGGACTGAATATCCGTGTTATTCCTCTTTTTATTTTCATCCCCTTGATCTTTGCTGCTTTTCTAACCTTTGGCGGAAACCGCTTCACCCTGGTAAATATTCTGTTGTGGTTGGCCACCTTGGCAGCCGGGTTGTGGACTTTTTGGGAACCGCAGAAACGTGAGCCGATTAATTTTATTGATTTCCTTCGCCGATGGCTCTTTAAAGGAAATCGTTTTGATACCTGGAAGCTGCTGGTGCTGGCGGTCTTTGTAATCTCAGTTTTTTTCCATTTTTACCAGCTTAACCAAATTCCGCTTAACATGACCAGCGATCATACCGAAAAACTGCTGGATATCAACGATGTGCTGCAAGGTCAGACACAAATTTTCTTTTCAAATAACGGCGGAAGGGAACCGATCCAGTTCTACATGGCGGCCCTTTTTGTCAAACTGTTCGATACCGGCATGACCTTTTTTACCCTCAAGTTAACCATGTCCGTGGTTTTCATGCTTTCGCTGATCTACGTCTATCGACTGGGCAAGGAATTGGGCAGTGAGTGGACGGGTTTATTCTTTATGGCTTTATTGGGCTTCTCTGCGTGGGCGAATATTATCACCCGCGTGGGTTTGAGACTGGTGCTGGCGCCTGTTTTTATTGCACCCGTATTGTTTTACCTCTTCCGCGGATTGCGCACCTCGCAGCGTAATGACTTTATCCTGGCTGGCATCCTCACCGGGCTGGGGCTGCTGGGTTACAGTGCGTATCGGGTGATGCCGCTGGTGCTCATCGCAGGGGTGTTGATCTTCATGGCTTACCACAAATTCAGACGGATTAACCGCAATACCTGGTGGGCTTTTGGGTTGTTGGCTTTGTTTGCACTGGTGATGTTTTTGCCTCTGCTGCGATTTGCTATTGACTACCCCGAGGTCATCGGGTTCAGAACCATCACACGCATGACTTCTGCTGAAAGGCAACTGCCGGGGGCGGTCCTTCAAGTTTTCTTCAGTAACTTGTGGAATGCAACCGTGATGCCCTTCTGGAAAGATGGCAACACCTGGGTGATTTCTGTTCCTGACCGGCCTGCCCTTGATCTGGTGTCTGCCGGGTTGTATTTCATGGGGTTGGTGCTGATGGTTTATCGATGGTTGAAATCACGCCGCTGGCAGGACCTCTTCTTGCTGGTAATGATCCCGATTTTGATGCTGCCTTCGATCCTGGCGTTGGCCTTCCCGGAGGAAAACCCCTCGCTCAGCCGTGCAGGCGGGGCACTTATCCCCATTTTTGTGATTAGCGCCATTGCACTAGAAACCCTGCTGATGAGCCTGTGGAAAAGGTCAAGACATATTATCGCAAGGGTCTGTGTGGTGCTGCTTGGCGTTGGATTGTTGGCTTTCTCAGCAGCCCAGAATTTCAATATCGCCCTGGTTCAATATCCAGACCAGTATAAACGCTCCACCTGGAACACGACCCAAATGGGCGAGGTGGCGAAAGATTTTGTGGCGCACGGCGGTGACCCCTACAATGTGTGGGTGGTGGGCGTGCCCTATTGGGTGGATACGCGTTTGGTGGCGATCAGTGCCGGTTACGTGGGCATGGATTATGCCATCTGGCCGCAGGATATTGCCAAGGGGACGCTTGATATATCCGGCCCAAAACTGTTTATGGTCAAGGCGGATGATATCATCGGCATGAACACGCTTAACCAGGTCTACCCAACGGGGACGGCGATCTTGAACACCAGCGAGGTGCAAGGGCAGGAGTTCTTCGCATACGTGGTGCCGGGGAAGTAATTAGTAATCAGTAATGAGTAATCAGGGATTAGGGATTCGTACCTAAAAATATGAGGTTCGAATATGTTGATCCGTGAACCGGTAAATATTAAAAATTTATTCGTATTCGATTAAAAAAGAAAACGACAACCCTTCTCGCTTCACTTGAGGGCGCAACCACCGCGACGACTCAGGAAAAAATAGTCGTTAATTTTTCCGGGCAATCAAGATTTCTATTGAGTTGGTAAAGATCATGTTTACTTTCAACCAATAAACGATGGAATTGTTCTATGAAAAAATATGCGGGAACGATTGAAACGAATAGGACTTTAATACCTATAATTTTTCTTCGTATTTATAAAAAATATAGAACATAAGTTCTTATTTGTCAAGAGGTAGACTGAAGTTGTTGGACATTTTTTTAGGGAGGCGAGTGATGATTAAACCACCTGAATTATTTGAAACAAGAAGACTCGTTCTTCGGCCAGCAGTGAACGAGGATGCCGCAAAGATATTTGCGAATTATGCGCAAGACAGCGAAGTGACGAAATATCTGATCTGGCGTCCGCACAAATCAGTCGAAGAGACGACCGCTTTTGTGGAGCGCTGCATCCAGGGATGGAAAGATNNGGTTATGTATTGGCGCGAGGGTCTTGGGGGCAGGGTTACGCCACTGAGATGGCAATTGCTGTTGTCTCATGGGCATTGCAACAGCATGAAATTCGACGCGTGTGGGCGACTTGCGATTGCGAAAATAAGGCGTCAGCGAGGGTGTTGGAGAAGGCCGGTTTAAGGTTTGAGAGGGTTTTGAAAGAGTATATCGTGCATCCGAATATCAGCGAGGATCCGCGGGATAGTTTATTATTTGAATGTAGAAAATAAAAATAGCAAGGTGGGTTGTATTGGTTTTAATTCAACCTACCCTGCTTTTTTGCTTAGATATTATCAAATCTGGTCAACCAGGTTTTCAGCTCTCCGGCAGATAATTCATAACGGATTACATAAAAAACCAGTTTGACATATTCATTCCACACCAACTTGCGCGACTCGGCGTCTTTCCACCAGGTTTTTGAAAGGTTAGTGCGTTCGAACGGGACAGGCACCATGCGTACTTTTAATTGATCCCCGAAAACCGTTTTATATGCCCATTTTACCCTGCGAGTGTGATATGGATCCGTGACGATCATGATCGTGGTAATCGTCTCAGGATGAAGGTCAAGGTAACTGCGCAAGCGCAGCGCCTCCTGGTAGGTTGAAACCACATCAGAAGTATCTATTATCACAGCATCGTCAGGGGCGCCTGCATCCAGTGCAAGGCGCCTGCTCCATTCCGCCTCGATACGCTGATTTTTCTCGCTGTATCCACCGGTGAAAAACAGTTTGGAGGCAAGCCCTTGTTTATTGAGTTCAATTGCGTAATCCGTCCGATATTCCGCGCCACTGGATGTAACGATCATATCCACGTTTTTGATTTTATCCTGAATGATAAGGTAATCCCCTATCGGCTGTAAAAGAGCGGAAAATACTCCCGCCAGAATGATCAACGTAACGGTAACGATCAGTATAATTTTCATTATTGAGTCATTTTGCGTGTGTCCTACAGATACAAGGAAGGCTTGAGTTTAAGTACTCCTTCGGTTTTTACGCATCCTTTCATGTAAAAAATTTTATCTTCAGTAGAAAACTCAGGCGGTCGGGTCTTATTCGGTAATAATTTACTCCAAAAGGAAATGCAGATGTATTTCTGAAGTGATAAAAAAAGCACCATGTCTGCACTTTGGCATGTTTGGTGTCATTTTTGATGTTGGACATTGTGAAAAGCGGCAGAGGGGTCTATCATTTTAGCGGCAAATCCTTTATCTCGTCAACCTGACGAAATATTGATAACGATCCCCGCGGTATAAAATCTTCACGAATTCCACCGGTTTGCGGTTTTGGGCGAAGAGCACGCGTTCGCTTAAGAGCAGGGGCGCGCCTTCAGGGATTTCGAGCAGCACTGCTTCTTCGGGGGTGGCCAGGGTGACCTCGAGGGTCTCATCCGCCTCGGAGGGGATGATGTTAAATTTCTCTTGCAAAATGCGGTAGAGCGAGCCGCTGCTCTGCATATCGGCTTCACTGATCGCCTGTTCAGCGGGGAGTGCGAGATATGAAGTTTGCAATCCGATGGGGATGTTGTCGCCCAGGCGGATGCGTTCAATGCGCAGCACGGGGGTGCCGGCTGTTATTTCAAGTTTTTGGGCGATCTTGGCGGGGGCATTGACCCATTCAAGAGCACGGATGACCTGTCCGGGTTGGATGCCGCGTTTGAGCAGGTCTTCAGAGAAGCTGGTCAATTCCATCAGCCCTTTTTGCAGTTTCTGCGGTGAGACAAAGGTGCCCCGTCCGTGTTCGCGGTAGAGGTAACCCTGGCGCACCAGGTGATCTATGGCTTCACGGATGGTGGTGCGGCTGATATTGTAGAGCACTTCCAACTGACGTTCAGACGGGATGGAGGTACGCGGCGGCCATTCGCCATCTTCAATCTTTTGACGTAAAATTGAAGCAAGCTGATTGTATTTTGGAAGAGCGTTATACGGATCGATTGTTCTTGACATTTGTTTTGAAAGTGGTATGATATGAGTAACTGGTCATGTGGTCACTACCAGTTTAATTATCCAACTTTTTTAGTCTTTCGTCAAGTATGGAGTTTTAGGCAGCATGCAGACTCTCTCGGATGAACAGCTTCACAATCTGGTTGAACGGGTCGTTAATCAGACCCTAGGCGGAATGATGAATCCCGTTTCTGCGCCTGTTCCTGAACCCTCAAAACCCTTACTTCAAGAATCCCCAGCACCAGTTGCAAACGGTCAAAAAGCGGAAGCCACCCGAAGGGTGGTTGCCATCGGTACAGATCACGGCGGCGTGGACCTCAAAGCCGCGCTCAAAGCTGACCTGGGCGAGATGGGTTATGAAGTGATTGACTGCGGCACGGATACCAAAGATGCAGTGGACTACCCTGACATAGCCCTGGCCGTTGCCCAACTGGTGGCTTCAGGCAAAGCCTGGCGCGGCGTGGTGATCGACGGAGCCGGCATCGGTTCGTGTATGAGCGCCAACAAGGTCCCAGGCGTGCGGGCGGCTATGTGCTACGATCTCTCAACGGCGCTCAACAGCCGTGAACACAACGACGCAAACGTTCTCACCCTGGGGGCAGGGCTGATCGGTGTTGCTCTTGCGAAGGCTATTCTTAAAACCTGGCTCGCCACGGAATTCGGCGGCGGCAGACACGCCAAACGTGTAGAAAAAATCATTGCCATTGAAAAGGCTTATTTAAAGGAGGGAAAATAATTATGTCTCCTGAACTCAAAACTGTTGAATCAATTGTCGAAATCATCACTCGCGAAGTACTTCTGGCGATGGTTGAACAGGAAGAAAAAATTAAATCCGTCACAGGTGAAACCTGTGTGGTGGAAGTTTCGAATGGCGTCAAGGTAAAAACTTGTTTTGACAATGCCGGGCATGTAGTCAGCGCCGGCGCGGAGCGTTTAACCTCCACCATCGGCGTCATTCCGCAGGATATATCTTTGGCGGGCATGATCGACCATACCTTGCTCAAGCCGGATGCCACCCCCGATAAAATTGCCCAACTGTGTTTCGAGGCACGCAAGTATCATTTTGCTTCTGTGTGTGTCAATCCCACTCACGTCAAGCTGTGTGCTGATTTGCTGCGCGATTCGGATGTAAAAGTGTGTACGGTAATCGGCTTTCCACTGGGCGCGACATCTGCGGAAGTGAAGGCTTTCGAAGCCCGCAATGCGCTGGATAACGGCGCCACCGAGATAGACATGGTGCTCAATATCGGTGCGCTCAAAGCCGGTGACAACGAAGTGGTTGCCAAGGATATCCGTGGTGTGGTTGAAACCGTCCATGCAGCCGGATCATTAGTCAAGGTTATTATTGAAACCGCCCTGCTGACCGATGAAGAAAAAGTGATTGCCTGCCTGCTGGCCAAAGAAGCCGGGGCTGATTATGTGAAAACCTCCACCGGTTTTTCGGGCGGCGGCGCAACGGTGCATGATATTGCCCTGATGCGCAAGACGGTTGGTCCGACCATTGGCGTCAAGGCTTCAGGCGGTGTGCATTCCCGTGAAGACGCCGAAGCACTGGTGGCTGCCGGAGCGACGCGCATTGGCGCAAGCGCCGGGGTCAAGATCATCCAGGCTGGCGGGGCGGATGCCAAGCCGCCTGCTGCCGCAACTGCCGCACCAGTATCGAAAGCGTACTAATCAGGAGTTCCTATGTTAATTGCGCGCGTGATTGGAACCACCGTTTCGACCATCAAGGATGAAAAACTGGTCGGCCGCAAGCTGCTCATCGTCCGTCAGACGGATGAGCACGGCGAGCCGGTTGGCAAGCCCTACGTGGCTATTGACACCGTGGATGCGGGTGTGGGCGACCTGGTATTGACCGCAGGCGGATCCAGCGCCCGGCAGACCAATATCACCAAAGACACCCCAGTGGATGCCGTCATCATGGCCATGATTGATTCGCTGGAAGTTGGCGGAGAAACGGTTTTTCGTAAGAGTTAAACAATGACTGAATTCGATAAAGATCTTGTCTCTGTTCAAGAAGCACGCGACCTTACCGTTCAAGCCTACGAGGCCTGGAAGGTCTGGTCGCACGCCTCTCAGGAGCAGGTGGACAAAGTCTGCGCGGCTATGGCCGAAGCAGCCTATGCCGCCTCTGAGCGCCTGGCGAGGTTGGCTCATGAAGAGACAGGTTACGGTGTGGTGGCACACAAACAGCTTAAGAATGAATTTGCCGCCCGCGGTGTGTGGAACAGCATCAAGGATGTGAGAACTGTCGGCGTGATCCACGTGGATGTTGAAAAGAAGCTGTACGAGATCGCCTGGCCGATGGGTGTGGTCGCTGCATTAACCCCCAGCACCAACCCGACTTCCACCGTCATTTACAAAATATTGATCGCCGTCAAAGCCCGGGATGCCATCGTGGTCGCTCCGCATCCATCCGCGGCGAAGTGCTGTTATGAAGCGGCTTCTCTGATGGCGAAAGCGGCTGAAGAAAACGGCGCTCCGCATGGATTGGTTGCCTGTCTGCAAAACATTTCGCTGCCAGGCACCCAGGAATTAATGAGCCACAAGTACACCGCGCTGATTCTGGCGACCGGCGGAACACCCATGGTGCGTGCAGCCCACTCCACCGGCAAGCCGGCCTACGGGGTCGGCCCGGGCAACGTGCCGGTCTATGTGGATCGCTCCGCGGATATCGAAAAAGCAGCCCGCTATATCACAGCCAGCAAGGCTTTTGACTGCTCGACCATTTGCGCCACTGAACAATCCGTAGTGGCAGATGCCCCCATTGCCCGCCGTCTTGAAGATTTAATGAAGCAAGAAGGGGCTTATTTTGTGGATGAAATGCAGGCCAATTTGCTGCGCAAATTGCTTTTTACCGCGGAAGGCGCCATGAATACCGCCACGGTTGGCAAACCTGCAGATACCCTGGCTGCCATGGCAGGGTTCGCGATTCCGCGCGGCACACGCATTTTGGTGGTTCGACTCACCAAAACCGGAAAGGATGAACCGCTTTCGCGTGAAAAACTGACCACCGTGCTCGGCTGGTACGAAGAGAACGGCTGGGAGGCTGGCTGCGAACGCTGCATCGAGCTGATCCAGTTTGGCGGACGCGGACACAGTCTCATTATCCATGCCAAGGATCAGAACGTGATCATGGCTTTTGGGCTTGAGAAACCGGTATTCCGCATTGCTGTCAATACCATGGGCACCATGGGTGCCATAGGTGTCACCACCGGCGTGATACCCTCTCTGACGCTTGGCGCGGGCGGAGTGGGCGGCTCGATCACCGGTGATAATATTACTGTTTCGCATCTGTTCAATGTGAAACGCCTGGCTTATGAAACCTCTGCACCGCCGTTGGCTGCCATGATCCCCGGAGAACCGCGTGTCGGTCCCTCCCCGGCTGAAGTGGAGGCCGTGGTACGCAGTGTGGTCGATGAAATATTAAACCGATAATAACGATTCTTATCTTGAGAAAGGATTTACAAAATGGCTTTAGATACCTCTTTAATCGCTCTAGGAATGGTCGAAACCCGCGGATTGATCGGTGCGGTGGAAGCTGCGGATGCCATGGTTAAGGCAGCCAATGTGGTCTTGATTGGTTCTGAATACGTAGGCGGTGGATTTGTGACCGTCATGGTCCGCGGTGATGTAGGCGCAGTGAAAGCTGCCACGGATGCCGGCGCTGCTGCTGCCAAACGCATCGGCGAACTGGTATCGGTGCATGTCATCCCACGGCCTCACCAAGACATCGAAATGATCCTTCCGCAAAACAGCAAGGGCAACATCGGCGGACGCGGCAAAGCCTAGGAATTGTCCGCTGCAATCCTTCCACAATTCAGGCAGTTGGTTGATCCCACTTGGACGACCAAGGTCTGGATGTGGTGATTTTTGAAGCTGGAAAAGGAGGAATCATGGCAGATGCCTTTAGTTTGCGCTGCTATTGTTTCATAGACCGCATGCAAGCTCAATATGCGGCCTTTGTGGGCACCATAACCCAGGGCGACCTACCCGTTGAGGGTATGGCTGCACTTTATGTGGAAATGGCACCCGGTAACGAAGTATTCAGGGTGGTTGATATTGCCGTGAAGGCGACTGAAGCACGGCCAGGCGCGCAGATTGTGGAACGCGAGTTTGGCATGTTTGAAGTACATTCGCTCAACCAAGCCGCAGTGCTCGAAGCCGGCCAAGTGGTACTGGATCGTCTTGGATTAAAGAAAGAAGACCGTATCAAACCCGAAGTCGTTTCGACCCAAGTCATTACGCGAATTGATCCGTATCAGTCTCAATTGATAAATCGTTTTAGGCGCGGAAGTATGCTCGTGCCGGGCGAAACGCTGTTGGTGCTGGAATGTGCACCGGCAGCTTATATCAATTTTGCCTGCAATGAAGCTGAAAAGAAAGCCAATATTAAGGTTATTCACATCTCTTCAGTGGGTCGTTTTGGGCGTATGTGGCTCTCAGGCAGTGAAGCAGAGATCCTTACTGCCAAGAATGCCGCAGAGGCCGCCCTGCGCGGTCTGGATGGCATCCAGGGGTAAAGGAGCAACTTTATGGCGAAGACTTTTATTACCGAACGCGATATTGAAGATATGGCCAAACGCGGGGAGCTTTCTCTGACNNCAACTTCCGCCGGCTGCGCCCATCAGGCCATATCTTTCGGAGCCTGTCGTTGAGAAGACCCCCTGTATGAAGTGCAGCCAGGTAAATGCAGGTCCATCAGAAGAAGACCTGCGTCAGCGCATCCGCGACTCGGTGAAGGCCAAGTTGAGCAACCAGATTGACCCTGCCTTGCTTGAAACCATCATCACCCGTGTGCTCAACAACGTGGGGATCAAATAAACCATGCTATTGGGACGGGTTGAAGGGTCGGCTGTATGTTCGGTGAAATACCCGGGCACTGAAGGGCTTAAGTTATTAATTGTGCAGCCTCTTAACCGGCATCTTGAGCCAGTCGGCGTGCTTCAGGTTGCCGTGGATGTCGTCCAGGCTGGAGAAGGAGATGTGTGCCTAATGGTGCGATCTCGCGAAGCAGCATTGGCCATGCCAGATATTAAGTTCGTGCCGGTCGACCTTGCGCTTGTGGGTGTTGTCGACGAACTGAGTGTACATCCAGACAATGAATTTGATTTTGTTTTGAAGAAGGGGAGCAACCCCTATACATGAGTGAGTTGAAATGATCCTGGCAAAAGTGATCGGCACGGTGGTGACCACCATCAGCCATCCAGGCTTCAAACACCGCAGATTGCTGGTCGTTCAACCGCTGGTGATGGCGGGTGAGAAGGCTGACGATGATTTCGTGGCGCTGGATGCCACGCAAGCCGGCATTGGCGACACGGTGTTGATCAACCGCGAGGGCGGCGGCGCCAGACAGGTATTGAGAGACCCTGATGCACCGGTTATTTCTCTTATTGTGGGTATTGTCGATTCAGTCAATATTGGGTAATCATGATGTTGATAAAGTACATTTATATTGCTCCCTTTGGTATTATTTGATAAATTGATCTTGTAAGGGCGTATAGCCATACGCCCTTACAAGGTAAGTAGGCAAATGACCTCACTCGAAAATTCCCCGTTCACCAAAGGCAAACTCGCCAATTTGACTCTGCGCAACCGCATCATCCGTTCTGGCTGCTTTGAGGGCATGTGCCAGGAAGGCAAAATCACGGATGCGCTCATCGAGCATCATCGGCGGGTGGCACAGGGCGGTGTGGGCATGACCACGGTGGCCTACTGCTCTGTGAGCTATGATGGACGTGCTTTTGGTCACGAGATGTGGATGCGTCCGGAACTCATCCCGGATCTTAAGCGGTTAACTGAAGCGGTGCACAAAGAAGGTGCCGCGGCGTCCATCCAGATCGGGCATTGCGGTTTTTTCTCAAACCCTAAAGAAATCGGCCGCCGTCCGTTGGGGGCGTCTGTTAAATTCTGTTTGTTTCGACTTTCAATATGTGAAGCGATGGATGAAGCGCAGATCGCCGAAAAAATTGAAGATTTCGGCAGAACGGCAGAACAGGTGAAGTTAGCCGGTTTTGATGCGGTTGAGATTCATGCCGGGCATGGCTATCTGCTCAGCCAGTTTCTCTCACCGTGGACCAATCACCGCAGCGACCAATACGGCGGCTCACTTGAAAACCGCTTGCGTTTTCCATTGGCGGTCATCCGCCGCGTGCGCCAGGGAGTGGGTGAGGGTTTTCCGATTTTGATCAAAATGAACGTTAGCGACGGTTTTAAGGGGGGATTGGAAATTGAAGAGGCGGTTGAAGTAGCCAAAGCGTTTGAAACGGCCGGCGCCAGTGCGCTGGTGGCCAGCTGCGGTTTTACTGCCAAAACCCCCATTTTTATGATGCGCGGCAATGTGCCGGTCAAAGAGATGGCAGCCAACCAGTCTGAATGGCTGCTCAGGCTGGGCATGAGCATGTTCGGCTGGTTCATGGTGCAGCGCTATCGTTTCGACCGTTTATTCCTGCTTAAAGAAGCCCTGCGCTTCAAGAACGTGGTGAGCATTCCCGTTATCTATATTGGCGGTGTGCTGCGGCTTGAAGATATCAGTTATGTACTTTCTCGCGGATTTGAGTTTGTCGAAGTTGGCCGCGCCACCGTCAGAGACCCGGATTTTGTGAAGAAAATGGAATCTGGTGAAGTGGTTGCCTCTGACTGCGATCAATGCAATCGCTGTATCGCATCCATGGATGCAGGTGGGGTCTATTGTGTCACTGCGAGTGAGGGAAATTAGCTAATAATTTACAAGCGTTTTACAACAAATTCTCAAAATTTTAGTTCAAGATTTATTCAATCTTTAGCCGAAATACACTATAATCTTATTACTTCAACTAATAAATGCTCTTAATGAGGGTCTTTTGGACAGCATTGATGTGTTGCTCGTAGATGATGACGACGTAATCGTTACCACCCTAGAAAGGTGTTTGCGGCGTGAAAACTTTACCGTTAAAACAGCACACTCAGGTATGCAAGCATTGCAATTGCTTCACAGACAGGTTCCAAAGGTCATGCTATTAGATGTGATGATGCCCGGCATGGATGGTTATGAAGTCTGCCGCGAGATCCGTGCAGATAAAAAGCTTTCTACGCTGCCGATCATATTTTTGACTGCTAAAACTACTGAATCTGATCATATCGCCGGGTTTAAAGCTGGTGGGGACGATTATGTTAATAAGCCATTTAATAGCGAAGAATTGGTGTTACGCCTCAGGGCAATGATCAGACGTACGCAGGATCACAAAAAGTCCAACCGCAGAAGCAAGGATGATCCCAGGGTGCATGAATCCAAGTTGTTTGATCACAGCCGGGTGTCACAGCCGATCATTGAACTTAAAAGTTTTAAACTCAATATACTTACTTTTGAACTGTTTTTACCAAGCGGCAAGAAACTATTGCTTACGCCCATCCAGTTTGACTTGCTATTTAATTTCATGACGCATCCTGGTGATATCTTTTCACCTTCGTCATTGCTCAGCATCATTTGGGATTATCCACCTGAAACTGGAAGTTCAGACCTGGTGAGGGTGCACATCAAAAACCTGCGCATGCGCATTGAAGAAGACCCGGCCTGTCCGGCTTTTATAGAGACAATCCCAGGATACGGATACACCATACGGCCAGAATAAAAAAAGAGGAAACCTGAGCAGGTTTCCTCTTTTTTGAACTTTGGAAGGTTAATCGTCATCCAACCGGGGTTTATCAATCTTCATGCAGAATGCCAGGATGATAACACCAAGCGCAACAGGAATATACCAAAACTCGGTATATTTGAGCAATTCAGGATCGGTGATAATCTTGATGCCAAACATGGTCATGTTGTTATACATGATCATACCTGCGATCATGATAATGACTCCAACTGCCACAAGGAACCAGCTATTCACACCGAATGGCGGAGAGCCTGGCTGTGCAGCAGGCAGTGCAGCACCCTTCGAACGGCCATTTACTTTACGGCGTTTTAAAGCATATTCTCTTTCGTAGCGTTTCTTCTTGCCGCGCAGAATTGCCATTCTCAGGTAAAAGAAGATCATTGACGCAATTACAACAATTACACCTGTGGTTATCTTCATTATTTCCACCACGCTTTCTTGGTTTGAATTTTGGATTTTACGATACGTTTGAAATCTTGTTTGGTTGGGGTTAATCCAACGCCACGCAAACGATAATTGCCGCTGGGGGTCAGGTAGCCAAAACTTGTTTTATGTTCCTCTTTGCATGAATCATCGCGTATTAGAGCAAAAGCGGTGGTTGTAGGAATTCTCACCCACAAGAATCGCCGTTCTGGTTTAGCGATGAACCCAAGGAAATAAGGTTCCTCATTTTCTTTTGGCGTTGGCAGGGTTATGATCACAAGTTTTGTTTTTGAATCCAGTTGTTCAATTTCGTAAGATAATCCACCGGATGAAAGTCTTTTTTCCTGGGGCAGACGGTCACCAACATGATTCCACCAAAACTGAAGAAACTTTACCCCATCCTTGTCTAGATATTTCATGAATTGGTTGGTCTGACTATGAAACAGTACAGGAAGAGCTTCCATTCCAAAATTGTAGTGAAGGCTTTTGTTTTTTTCCATGGTTATCGTTCATCTCCAGAATTAGAAATACGAGCAAGGAATTGCGTAAAGGTTGTGGGTTTTTCTCCGAGCAAGAATTCAAGGATGGAGGAGTTTCCCACAAATCCAAATTTATCATAGTATTCAAACATTTTAATCAGTACTTTTATATGATTTTCGTTCATACCAGAAGCTGTGGCGGTGTTTTCCCATTCAGTTCGTGATTGTTCTACTGCTTGAACAGGTTTATTTATTGAAAGACCAATTAGATTTGCAATTTCTTTTTGAGTTAAGGGTTCTGGACCGGCCAACTCATAAATTGCGTTTGAATGACCTGTTTCAGTTAATACTTTGGCTGCCACCTTGGCAACATCTTCTAAGTCAACAATATTAATTCGCGTACTTGAGTTGTAAGGAAAAGAATATTGACCTTTCAAAATATTTTGCCATCCAGCGAGGATATTTTGCATGTATGCACAGGGCTGCAAAATTGTAAATTCCAAACCACTGGTGAAAAGAGCTTCTTCCACGCGCATTTTTTGCCAATGGTGAGGCATGGCTTCTATCTGTGGATGTAGAACTGAATGGTAAACGAAACGATTAATTTTTTGTAGTTGAGCAAGTTGAATGATATCTTTCCCAATGGATAATTCATCAGGAGATATGTTGGGGGCAATATAATAAATGCGGTCTATTCCGATAATGGCTTTGGATAATGTTTCATGATTTGTGAGATCGCCTACCACGGCTTCTGAGCAACCAAGAGAAATTACTTCTTCTGCTTGAGTCTGGCTGCGAACAAGGCATCTTACCTTGGCACCTTTTTGGGCAAGGTATTTGAGAATGGTTGTTCCGGTTTTTCCTGCCGCGCCCGTGAGTAAGATCATCGCAGTTCTGAATCCTTTTTAGGTTTTGGCTTTTGAAATTATAACCCAAGTGGATAATAAAACGCTCCCCAAAGAGCGTTAACACCAAGGGGAGCGTTTATTCTAAACAAGATTGTTACGGCTTACTGTAAAACGTCAGTGGCGCGAATTTTCGGCGGTTTGATGAACACGAAGACCAGGTTCAAGAGAATACCGAAGACTGCGGCTGCAGCGATCGCAGGCCAACCGAAGGGGAAGACACCCTTGAGCAGAGGAATAGGCAGATTGCCGCCGTATCCAATGTTGCCGCCGATGCCGACGACCAGGATCAAGGCCACGATGGCCAATTTACCGGGATCGAAGAGATCGACTTTTTCAGCCATCATAAGGGCAATACCCTGAACACCGATGACACCATACAAGTAGATCGCCAGACCACCGGTGACGGCGGTTGGGATACTGTAGATAACATCGCGGAGGGGTCCGATGAAGCCAAGAATCACAGCGATAACGCCAGCGGTGATCAAAGCGGGGCCGGAGTAGTTGCGGGTGATGACCATGAGGGAGTTGTTCTCACCATAGTTGGTGCCGGCGGTGGAACCAAAGAGGCCATTGACCATGTCATTCAAACCATCAAGCATCAGGTTGAGGCCGATGTGTTTGGCAAGTCCGGGTTTCTCGCGGCCTTGTTCTTCAGCCAAATGGTCAACATACAGACCAATTTGATAAAGGTGGGCAGTAGATTCCGGGATGGTTGCGATAGCCATAACACCAACGCCGATCAAGGCAGTGGCTGTCAGGGCATGATTAAAGACAGGGAATACGATTTTAGGAAGGGTAACCCAACCGCTCGCACCAATGGTGGAGAAATCAACCAAGCCGATGGGAATTGCAGCAACATAACCCAAAATCATGGCTAACAAGATGGGGAGCATTCCAATGAAGCCCTTACCCTGCAGATAGACCGAGAAGAGAACGGCTGCAAGGAAGGTAATAAGTGCAGCCAACCACCATTTGAGGGTCGGAGCCATATTGGCTTCAACGCCGCAGCAGGTTCCGGAGGCCATGGTCAAAGCGGTGTAGGCAAGGCCAATACCGATGATGATGGCGACAGAGCCGGTGATTTCAGCGGGCAGAATTTTGTCCAGGCTTTTCTTTCCACCAGTTACGCGGATGAGCAAGCCGATGAGGACATTAATGACACCAGTTACCAAGAAGCCTGCGGTAACAACTGAAATGGAGGCGGGGGAGGCGACGGCACCGAAAGCTAAATCGGGTTCCATAACGCCAATGATGGAGGTGACTGCAGCAATATAGCTGAAGCTTGAGCCATAGTAAAGGGGAATGTAGGTATTGATCGAGAATTTTGATCCAAGTAGAGCGACGATGGTTCCAAAGCCGGTGACGGTCAAAACGGTTGACACATCAAAGTGCATGAGCAAGGCGCACAAAACCGTGGCTGGGAACATTGTCAGCACATGTTGAAAACCGAGCAAAAGCATTCTGCCGAATGGAGGGGTATCTGATGGAAGGTATCCCAACACTTTTGAAGTAGTTGCCATAGGTTTTTTTCCTTCTTTCCTTTGATTAAATTGAATACTTCGATCTAATACTCATTGCTGGATTGAACAAAATTTTAAAATACAAGTTTGCTCATACCTTTCTTGCTGCACGTTCTATCCGATATGCACCTCCTGGATATTATTTTCTATTCCTGACTTTTGATATAAATATGATACATCATTTGTCAAGATATTAAACGGGCAGAAATTTTCCACCCGTTTTTTTAAACACCTTATTTGCCAAGAAGTAACGCAATAACGGTAATAATCGCAGCAACTGGAATTACGTACAAAAGCATACGAAATTCCGCGATTTTCATTAATTTTTGCCATTTGGTTTCATTTTTTGTTTCTTCAGTTTTCTTTTCTACTTCTGTTGACATCGTTCCTCCAAAGTTTTTTGTAATTTTTCACAACCAGATTTGATCATTGATTTGGCGACGCTGTCAATCATTCTTTGACCAACGCTTGCCAAGGTACCACCAATATTAACTTCACCGGAGTAGTTTAGTTTGGTTTGATTGTTGCCAAGATCGGTAAATTTAACCCGACCAACTCCTTTGGCAAATCCAGCTTTTCCTTTTCCTTCAATATTCAATGTGCAACTTTCGGGTGGGTTTATATCAGAGAGTGATAAAACGCCTTCGAATGCTGCTGAGATGGGTCCAATTCGAAGGAAAATTGCGCCTTCGTAATGGGTATCATCGACCTGCACCATTTTTTGCATTCCTGGTACAGCAGTGGCTAGCGCATTCGGATCGTTGAACATTTCATAGACTGCTTGCTGCGGACCGTTGAACACATACTCGCCTTCGACATTCATTTGGGCCTCCTTTTCAATTTTTCTTTGTAATTCAAAGGTGATGTTTTACCTGATTTACCTTTTTATGGCTTTGTTTTTATAATCATAGAGCATAGATGGATTGAGATTGGATTCTGTTAGATCCAGTTCGTATTCATACAAGGCGTCTTCAACTGCCTGGCAGAATGCTGGCGGCGGCGGTAACGCACCTGCCTCGCCAACTCCCTTGATTCCAAGCGTGTTTAGCGGACTGGGATGGACGTTATGGCCTAATTCCATTTTTCTGGGCATATCCGTGGCTTGGGGCATCAGATAATCCATGAAGGATGCGGTCATCAACTGTCCGTTTTCGTCATAGACAATCTTCTCATAGAAGGCGTTGCCGATTCCCATTGAGACGCCGCCCTGGATTTGACCTTCGAGCAGCAGTGGATTGATCACCGTCCCGCAATCGTGCACAAGTACGAAGCGCTCAATCTTAACTTTGAATGTCTCGGGGTCAACATCCACGATCATGGCGCAGGCGCCTGAGCCTGTGGCGCCATGAGGAGGCGCGTAGTACGCGGTGGCTTCGAGACCAGGTTTGACATCTGCTTCAACAGCTCCGCGCATCGGGTTGGCTTTGCCAGCCAAATCGCCCAGTGAAACTGACATTTCCGGCTTTCCCTTAACACAGACAGATCCTTCACAAAGTTCCACCTGATCTTCAGCTACATTGAAAAACTTGCTTGCAGTTGCGAAAATCTTCTCACGCACCAACACTGCCGCGCTGTGGATGGCTGAACCAGCAATCGTGGCGCCGCGGCTGGCAAAAGTGCCTGCTCCCCAGTGGAAGTGACCCGTATCACCGGTAATCACTCTGACATCTTCAACCTTCACATTAAGCTGTTCAGCTACGATTTGAGCGAAAACAGTGAAGTGTCCCTGGCCCTGGGTGCTGTAACCGGTAGCAACGCTAACCTTGCCGTTATTGCCAACAGTGACGCGTGCGCCTTCATATGGACCGACTGCCGTGCCTTCAGTGAAGGTTACAACACCGATGCCCAGGTGTTTGCCTTCTTTGCGGGCTTTGGGTTGAATTTCTTTTTTGAATTTATCGTAATCAATCATTTGTACGCATTTTTCAAGGTTGTTCTTGAAATCGCCGCTATCCAACACGCCGACTACGAAGTCTTGGCCGATGACGCCTGTATTGAGCGGAAATTCTTTTTCTACGAGCAGGTTTTTCAAACGGATTTCCACCGGATCCATCTTGAGTGTTTTGGCGGCCAGGTCCATCATACGCTCCATGACGAAGACGCCTTCAGAACGTCCAGCGCCGCGGACGGGAGTGACCACCATTTCATTGGTGAAAACCATGCGGATCTCGGTGTAGAAGTTTGGTACACGGTAATTGCTGACCGTGTGGGTTTGAGTATTGAGAGGTACGGTCATGCCGTAAGGATCGTATGCACCGGTGTTGTGATAGAACACGTCTTTGAAGCCCAGGATGGTGCCGTCTTTCTTGAGCGCCATTTCGCAGTGATGCACCTGGTCGCGTTCTGAGGTGGTAGCCAGGAAGTTCTCGCGCCGATCTTCAATCCATTTGATCGGGCGGTTCAATTTCATAGAGATCCAGGGCAGCAGCACATCATCCGCCTGGGAGGTCATGACTTTGGGGCCAAAACCGCCGCCGATATATGGGGTGATGACACGAACCTGGTTTTCGACCAATCCCATACGCGAGGCAATGGCGCTGCGCAAGGGCAGAGGCGCTTGTGTTCCGGCCCAGACGGTCATTTCCTGGGTGCGTTCATCCCAATTGACCACGAAACCGCGGTTTTCCATGGCGCCGCCAGCCACATGATCAGCCACATAACGATGAGCGATGACCACATCTGCCTGTTTTTTGGCAGCTTCGTAATCACCGGATTCCTGTTTAACCAGGGCGGCCATGTTTGAAGGTAAATCATCATGCACGAGAACCGAGGTGTCTTCCCATGCTTTTTCAAGATCAATCACTGCTGGCAGGGGTTCTGCATCGAAGATGATGTCTTCACAGGCATCCTCGGCGATGTAGCGAGACTCTGCAATGACGATGGCAATGGGCTCACCCGAGAACCTAACCTTGCCTTTAGCAATCGGGGGCAGGGGGCGGGCGTTGAATTGAGCGCCTTTAATGGCAAAGGGGGGCGGCACTTGCAAGGGGCCGATTTTCCAGTAGTCGCCCATATCTTCAGCGGTATAAACGGCGACAACGCCGGGGTGTTTGCGGGCTTCGGTTACATCAATGTTCTTGATGATGGCATGCGCGTAGTCGCTGCGCAAGAATGCTGCATGCAGCATACCCGGGATTACGATATCATCGCAAAACTTGGCTCTGCCGGTAAGCAGATGTTTGTCTTCAAGTCTTATAACAGGTTGACCAAAGTATTTTCCAGTCACTGTATCACCTCTATCCTTCACTATTTGCCCGAAGACATTTTTTCTGAGGCTGCCTGAACGGATTCGATGATCTTTTCATATCCGGTGCAGCGGCAGATGTTTCCATCAATGGCTTCGCGAATTTCGTCTTCCGATGGATGGGGATTTTCTTCCAGGAAGGGAACCACGGTCATTAAAATGCCAGGAGTGCAGAATCCGCATTGCAAACCGTGTTTTTCGTTGAAAGCTTCCTGCAATGGATGCAGATGTTCAGGACTGCCTAAAGATTCCACAGTCTTAATCTCATGACCGGTGGCTTGAACAGCAAAAATCAAGCATGAGCGTACTGGTTCGCCATCGAAGAGGATGGTACAAGCACCGCACATGCCATGTTCACAACCGACGTGAGTTCCAAAAAGACCCAATTCATGGCGAATAAAATCGCTAAGCAGAAGTCTTGGTTCGACTTCTCGCTCATAAACTGTGCCATTCACAGTAACTTTAACAGGAAATAATTGTGCCATTCTAACTTCCTTTTTTGGCGCGTTCTAAAGATAGGGCGAGGGAGCGCGGCACCAACACGCGGATGAGATCACGCCTGTATTCAGCAGTTCCATTCAAATCGCTCGCAGGATCAATTTCAGATTGGACAGCCACACCAACCTCTTTAAAGGCTGCTTCAGTGGGTTCCTGACCGATAAGTATTTCTTTAATCTTGTCAGACAAGATTGGCATTTCGCCAACGCCCATCAAAATCAAGCGGGCATCTTTGCAGTGATTTTTATCATCAAGAGTTAAGACACTGGCGCATGCTGCCAATGCATAACCGCCATTCTGGCGGGCAACTTGCTGGTAACTGCTTCCGGTTTTAGGAGGATTGGGAGGCAGGACGACTTCAGTTAACAGGTCTTCATATTCGATCACGGTCATAAACGGACCAATGATCAAATCAGCGGCATCCACCCAGCGATCCTCTTTCCCTTTTGAGCGGATGAGGCATTTGGCATTCATCACTTTTGCGATGCCTGGAAGCTGGCCTGAAGGGTCAGCGTGGGCTATTGCGCCGCCAAATGAGCCGCGGCGGCGAATTTGGGCATGTCCGATGAAATGTGCAACTTCTGGCAGCAAGGGGAAGCGTTTGACAACCTCGGGACTGTGTTCAACAGCATAAACACGAGTCATGGTTCCAATTGCTAAACCGCCATCAGTAGTAGGTTTAATATAAGAAAGTTCCGGGATGTTGTTAAGGTCAACCAAAGCACCGGGTCTTGCCATGCGGAAGTTCATGGCAGCGATCAAGCTTTGTCCGCCTGCCAATACTTTTCCGTCATAACCCAGTTCAGCCAGTTTGTCGAGTGCTTCTTCAACACTGGCGGGGGCAAAATAATCAAATTGTGCTGGCTTCATTAATTTCTAGCCTCCTGAAATTGAGGAATACAATCGCCTTGGGCGATTTCCAACAATTTTAATCGAATAACAAAAATCTAATTAATTTGATAGACCTTCAGAGAAAACAACTTCCCCTGAAGGTCTATGAGAAAATTCAACTATTCTTTGAAGGCAACGAAGCGGCCCCACATGGATTCGGCTTCCATTGCTTTCTGAAGCCAGCAGCCAATGTAATAGCGTCCGCTCTTGGCATTGGCGAGATCACCGGCAAGGTTTTCAGCATGCACAATGGATTTCGAGAAAAGGTTGAGGTGCATATCCTGGTAAAAATCATCCATCGGATACATTTCGTCCCAGTCTTTGCCGAAATCTTTGATCAATTTGGCATTGGCTTCTGCAAAGGTCTTCGGGTGCCAAATGCGCATAATGGTATTCATGGGGTGATCTGCCGACACGGCATCCACACCAATCCATTTGATCTCCATGTCAACACACCATTTGGAGAAGTCTGCCGAGGGACCCGGATGTTTTACCATATAACGGAATTCATCAGAATCCTGGCTGCACCAGCCGAATTTGTTCCAGCCGGTCTTGATGATCAAGATGTCGCCCTTGCGAACTTCAACCTGGTCCATAATCATCTGGGGAGTGTAAACGCTGGCATCGCTGACCAATTTTGAGATATCGGCGATGACGCCGGGGCCGACCCATTCTTTCAGGGGAACCTGTCCGATGGTGCGTCCGTTGGGGAAGAAGTGTTTCTCGCCATCCATATGGGTGCCGAGGTGGATGCTGGCATTGCAGATGGAACCATTGCGGCCCATGCCAAAGTACTGTCCGCCAACACGTTTGGTGTAAGTGACACTCAGGGGAACATAGTTCAACCACTGGGGAGTCTGAACGCTGAAGGGCACGGTCATATCGATCATTTCCGATTTTTCCATTGCCTTGAAGAAATCATCATCGCTCATGCCGTCAGGGGCAGTGAGAGCAGACACACGAGTCCAGGCAGTTTCGACTTCCATGTAAGGAATCGGCATGATCTGGATCCAGGCGCGTTTGTTTTTCAGTTTGTCAATATCACCCACAATAGCTTCGGTCATCAAAACATGAGCCTTGGGCATGTCGATGTGGGTCATCTGGTAGTATTCACCCTGGGGGAAGGTTTCATCCCAGGACTTGCCGGTTTCTTTTTGCAGTTTGGCTTCGGCCAACTTGAAGTGATTTTCATGCCAGCGGCGGATGGGGGTGTTCATGGGGTGCTCTGCAGCGCCGCAATCCACGCCGATGACTTTCAATTTCATGTCAATGGCCCATTTATAGAATCCGAGAGAGGGGCCGGGATGTCGAACCAGGAAACCGAATTCCATGGATTCAACGCCGCCCTGGGCTTTTTTGTTGCTAACTTTGGGCTGATCCCAAGAATACTTGTGATAGCCGGTGTTGATGATCAGAATATCGCCTTTTTTGACCTCAACCTTCGACATGATCATTTCAGGCGTGTAAATGCTGTAATCAGAAACGAGGTCAGAGATGTCAGCGATAACGCCGGGGCCGTTCAGATCGGTCAGGGGAATGTCGGCAATGGCGCGGCCGCCTGAATTGAAAGCACGTTCGCCCACGAGGTGGGTACCGACGGTGTTGCTCCAGTTCAAGATTTGACCATTCGCGCCTTGTCCGCCGCCATAAGCACCGGTGACACGTTTGAAGAAATGAACTTCAAGTGATTTTTCATGGGGATGAGGAGGAGTAAAGATACTGCAGTCCTGGGTCAGGTCATACAGTTTGGCTTCATTCATCATTTTAATAAAACTTTCGCGATCCATCATTACCTCCGTAAAAAATTAGAAATGAATTAGATATTATATTTTTCAGCGAAGGCGACGAGTGCGTCTTCGAACAAACTCATCGGAGCAGAGGCCACACCAGCACCAACCTGACCCACACCAGGATCTTTGTGAGCTACGCCAGTATTGACGCGCGGGGTGATCTGTTTTTCGACCACTTTGCGAATATCCACACCGGTGGGGGTGCCGCGGAAGTCAAGCAGGGGAATTGTGAACTGCTTGTGTTCGGCAGAAGTAATCTCGTACATATCCAGGGTGGTATTGATCGCATCTTTCGGAACGCCGCCGATGAAGGTAACCAAAGCCGGGGCGTTTGCCATGGCGAAACCGCCGATGCCGGCAGTTTCTGTGATCACACTGTCGCCGATATCGCGGCAGGCGTCAGCTTCAGTGAAACCGGGGAAATACAGCGATTTGACGAATGGTGATTGCGCTGTGAACCATGTTTTATCACCCATGCCGCTGACCTTGATGCCCCAATCCGTGCCATTGCGGGCCATGACGGTAACAATGGTGCTGCCTTCAACATTTTCGCCGGCAGCGGTCATAGATTTACAGGCTGCCATAATCGGGTTCAAGATACTTAATGCATTCTCACCCAGGAATTTGATGACTTCAAAGGCGGTATCGGTATTTTTGGCTGTCTTGGCAATCCAGGGAGCCAATTGGGTTGTAAATAAAACGGATGCTGCATCCTCGCGGTTGTGACCGTCATCACCCATATGCATGGATTTTGATATGATCGCGCGGATATCAATGCCGCCCATGGCTTCAAGTGCAACTTTAATGGTGGGGCCGAGTATGGATTCCATCCATTTCAATTTATCCAACACATCTTGACTGTAAGCACCCATGCGCAATACTTTGCCGCGACCTTCATTCATGTTTCCGTAGCAGGTAATGCCGTGGGTTTTATTTTCTACAACGTATACCAATTGATTTGGAGCAATCACGCCGGCCATCGGGCCGCTGCTCATGTGATCGTTACAAGGAGAAAATTCAATTTTGCCTGATGCCAGCATTTTTTCAGCTTCATCGGCCGTTTTGGCTTTATCTTGAAATAATAAGGCACCAATCATGGCTCCCTTCATTGGGCCAGACATTCTTTCCCAAGTGACAGGAGGTCCTGCATGAAGCAGCATGTTGTCTTTCATACCAGGAATTACATCAATTGCTTTTGCCATTGTTGTAACAACAGGGCGAGCTTCCATGAAACGTTCAAGAACTATTGCATTAGCTTTTTCGATATCAATTGCCATATTAAATCCTCCAGTTAAAAAGTGTCCAGGATGTTTTGAAGAGTGAGCTATTTCTGTTTCATTCTTTCAAGAATGCCAGCAAGTTTCTCGTTGCCGCCAGCGGGTGGTTTCCAATCTACTTGCACATAAGGGGCGTTCTGGTCTTTCAGATTTTCAGAGAAAGATTCCAAACCAACATTGATGGCTTGCATTGGTTTCTTTAAGGAATCAAGATCAACGGGTTTTCCAATGGCGGCGGCGTCTTCTGAATCGCGTTCAGCAAGGGCGCGCAAAATGCGGCCAATGCGACGAACAACGACTTCATTGCTGGGGTCAACCCAGGCGCCGGCATCTTTTAAGAGTCTTACTTGTTCATTGAAGTCTTGTGGATCTTCATCAGTACCGGTGACTACACACACGATCTCAAGATGGCGGTTGGCTTTCTTGGCATCATCGAGGCATTTTTTAATGGCGGGCGCGATTTCGCTGGAGGGGTTGGGGTGAGAACCATAACCAATGACGACATCCAGCATGATTACTGCCACTTCAGGGTCTTTGGCTTCTTCGTATAATCTGCGGATGCGCAGTTCGTTATCCATCATGGGGTGCAGGCGGCCGACGGTGAATTCATCTTCGCCAAGATCGATAATGGAGTGTTCCTGGCTTACCAGGGAGTTTTCCATCTTGTTTTCTTTGTTCAACGGAGAGTTCGCCCAAACTTTGGGTAGATATCCTGCGAGAATGTATTGTGCTTCATAAGCCAGGGTTCCGCCTGAGAAAAGTCCGCGCAGGTATTTTTGTTCTGGCTTGAAGATTTTTAGATCGACATCAATATCGCTGCCGATTTTGGGAGGATTATTGGCAAGTTCAACTGCCAGTCGGGCAGCATCATCCAACCCGGTGGCGAAGAACAAGTTGCCATCGCGTAATGTAGTGACGGGACGGGCAATAAAGTTGATCACAACCGGTTTGCCGGCTTTTCTGGCTTTCTTTAATACTTCTTCAGCCACCTTAGGTGAAGGGGGTTTTGAGGTGAGCACGATCACTTTTGTGTCTGGATCGCGAGCAAGTACTTCAAGCGCCATTAAGAAGGTGATGGCGCCGACCTTTTCAGAGAGATCTTTACCGCCTGTGCCAATGCCAGATGTAATACCGCTGCCCAATTGGTGGATGCGGCAGGCGACCTGCTGTAAACCGGTTCCTGCGGCGGCGACGATGCCGATCGGTCCAAGGCGGATTTTGTTGGCAAAAGCCAGACCCATCCCGCCGATCATGGCAGTTCCGCAGTCAGGACCCATCACTAACAGTCCTAATTCTCTGGCTTGTTTTTTGAGTTCGATTTCTTCTTCGATTGAAACGTTATCGCTAAAAAGGTGAACATGTTTGCCCAGCCGTAAGGCTTCACGGGTTACACCCGCTGCATAACGACCGGCAACAGAAACGATGACCCAATTTGCGTCAGGCAGCATGCCTGCGGCGGTCTCAAGGCTGTGGGGTTGATAATCTTGATCCTGGCTGCCTTTTCTGGCCGCGAGAAGTTCATCCACTTTGGAGAGTGCGAATTCTGCTGATTTCTCATCATCCGCTTTTAAAGCAATGACCAACTCGTCAGGTTTAGCGGCCAAAATTTCTGGGGATGTTAAACCAATATGAGAAAGCAACTCCTTATTAGAGTCGGTGCCCATGATGACACCCGTATCTTGAATTCCTGCAAATTCAGCCAAAGAACGCTGCAACTTCATCAATTTTGCAGAATCGATATAAACACCACGTCGAATTTCGGTTTTAATTATTGCCATTTTCACTCCTGGGAGGATGTCAGATTAATAAACGCAGAATTGGCATGCGAAATCACCAATTCCCCGATGTTTAACACACGAGTTTGGTGCAGCATAAATAAACGTTCAATTGAATTGCTTCTTGGAATTGTCTTTGCTCGTATCTTCACCAGTCCATCCATTCATTCTGATATTGATCTTGCAAGCTGGGACACAATTCACTATAACACGTGCAAAAAACAAAATCAAATTACCTTAAGCACCATTTGTATGACAAACTTCATGAATTGAAGTACAAAAAAATCATCCCTTGACCAAACTGAAGCTAGTCAAGGGATGAAGGTTAATCATTGGAATGAAAACTAGAGATCAAGAGTCTCAGGAACGCGGAATTTCTCGTTGGCCTTGAGCACTTCGTCGGTCACTTTGAAGTTCAAATCGTCGCCGATGATTTGTTTGCAATATTCTTTCAAACGACCCTGCCAGGTATCCTGGTTGACATAGAAGACCTTGGCGCCGCCCAATTCGTGCTGAACCTGGGGGAAAGGTTTGGTCGGTTGGGCCATGGATAAACCAGCCATGCGCCATCCGTTGTAACTTTCGAAGGTTGACCACCATTCCTGAACCTTAAGCATTTCCATGGCATAGTAGGTTTTGGCATAGTACATCGGGTAACCTAATTTTGCACGACGGGAGAAGGTCATGGTGTGCAAGCTGATGGCGAGGTCTTTATCCCAGGCGCGGCCATTGGCGAAACCAAGGAATTCGCCGTCGATCAGGCCAACAAAAGTAAAGGGATCTTTGAGGCGTTTTCGGCGCAGGGCAAGAACCTCGCCGTAAACACGAACACCCACGATATCATAAAAGTCTTTTTCGACTTTCATAACTTTTTCCATAATTCCAAGAATTGGATCGATATCGCTTTCTTGAATTGCGCGGATGTAAAGCATGCGGCCATCTAATAATTTAACCTGAGCACCAGGCCAAACGGGCATATTCATGGCGGGGGAAGATAAAATGCCTTCGATTTCTCGAACGTCTAATTTCATCTCTTCAACAGAAACAGGAGTTGGAAGTTCTATTTTCATTCTTAATCCTTTCCAGGGTAATTGATTCGTTCAAAAAAAGTATAGCAAACCCAAAATGGATAGTCAATCAATCCTCAGACAATTAAGCGGAATTAGGGACTTATGTAATATTGCCTGGTGCCATTGCACTAACATTCATCACTCAAATTCTCTTTCTGTCATGGCAAGTTAATTATTTATTATTAATTTACGCTCATAATTTGAATTAAAAACTATAATATCTTTTGTCCTTTCCTTATAAAATTTATTGGTGAAAGCCCTTAGCGCTTTAACGACAGGTTGGGGAGGTGTCGTTTGTTAATAGATATTTTTAAAAATCATTCGCTTCGTAAATGGGGAACAACAGCACTGCTTCTTCTGATGCCACTCCTTATTTATATAGCTTCTACACGCGTCAATGAGAATTTGCAATCTTTGATTATTGGGGTGACAGAGACTCTATTTAATCTGATCGCCATATTTGGGTTGTGGTTGGCTGTGAAACAGTATCGTCAGGAATCTAAAAAGTATCAAATTGCCTGGCTGTTTTTATTATTAGCATCCTCTTCAACACTTGTGGCTGATCTTACCTGGAGATTCTCATCCAATCCACGCATGCCCGATTTTTTCATTTCTGCAGCCGATAGTGTCTACATTTTTGAATATTTTTGTTTTTTTGTTGCTATGGGGATTTTTGGTGTACAGCATTTCAAACGAATTGAATGGTTAAAGCGGGCTTTTGACGTCAGTATCATTATCATTGCCACCCTGTTGGCCTTTTTAATTTTTGTTTTTAAACCCGCCATAAATATTCTAGATTCACAAAACAATACCGGCAATTTTCTTCTTTTGTTATATCCGCTGGCAGATATTATTTTGATGTTTGCAGCGCTCGGAGTAATCTATTTCAAACCAAAAAAAGTATATTTGATTCCTTTCTGGTGGATTTTGGCAAGTTTTGGAGTGATGGGTGTCACTGATTACTTTTTTAGTCTGCAAATGATCAAAGAGGTTTATTCGGCCGGCGGCATGGTTAATATAGGTTGGTGGTATTCGAATTTGCTGCTCGGATTGGCAGGGATTATTCAATACAGGTTCCTTATTACCAAAGAGAACAAAGATGTAATTCTAAAGAAGACAACAGTTTTCAGAAAGTGGCTTACCTCATGGGTGGTTTATTTTCCTTATATTTTGGTGGGCGGCGTTTATTTGCTTTTCATTATCTACCATAATTCGGCCCTCAATTTGTTGAGAGAATTATTCACCGGATTAGGTGCGATCTTTGGATTAGTGCTGGTCAGGCAGGTCGTTGTAATTTCAGAAAACCGTCAATTATTAAAATCATTATCGCTGTCGAATCAAAAACTAAAACTTCAAACCCAAGATCTGCAGGGTGAAATTGATAAGAGCTATCTTATTCAAGAAAAACTCTCGTATGATGCCATGCATGATGCATTAACCGGGCTTTCAAACCGGGTATTGTTTACCAACCGCCTGGAACATGCTTTTGAAAAGATCAATCGCAAACCAGGTTTGGTTTATTCTGTTCTATTTCTGGATTTGGATAATTTCAAGTCAATCAACGACATACTCGGTCACAATGCAGGCGATCTTGCCCTGATCGAATTAGGGCACAGGCTGGGCAAATGCATCCGCACCGAAGATACATTAGCCAGGTTTGGGGGCGACGAATTTGTCATCTTGCTGGAAAATACCGATGAAAAAGATGTGACCCTTTCAGTTGCCAATCGCATTCTGGTTGAATTACAGCGTCCTTTTTTGCACAATGAAACGAAGGTAACAGTAACTTGCAGCATAGGGATTGTGCAATCCATCTATGGATATCGAAACCCGGAGGAAGTTCTTCGAGATGTGGATATTGCCATGTATACGGCAAAAAAGACTGGCAAGGCTAAATTTGAAATTTTCAATATTGAAATGGGCACGGCTGCCACTTATCAACTTGAAGTTGAGGGTGAGCTTCACCGCGCCATCACCAACAAAGAACTGTTCTTACAGTACCAACCAATTACCAATTTAACCAACCAGAAGATTGTAGGTTTTGAAGCTTTATTACGCTGGCAGCATCCCATGCGCGGATTACTTGAACCTGATGATTTCATTCCGATTGCAGAAGATTCGGGTGCCATCAATCCCATTGGCGATTGGGTGCTGAGAGCAGCTTGTGAACAAATGCAAAGCTGGTCCAAAACCTCTCCTGAGGCAGAAGAAATGTTCTTAAGCATTAATATATCAGGCAAGCAGATGCTCAAGCCCAGTCTTGTGAAATCCATTCGCCAGATACTTGATGATACCGGTCTGAATCCACGTCAATTGACACTTGAAGTCACCGAAAACACACTGATCATGGATGAGAAAGTTGTCTCTGAACAAATTACGGCTTTAAGAACCATGGGAATTTCGATTTCAGTCGATGATTTTGGCACCGGTTATTCGTCGCTGTATAACTTAAACAATTTCCATATTGATGAGATCAAGATTGATAATCTCTTTGCGGAGAACATTGGCCCCGGCAAGAAAAATTACGCAATTTGCAGTTCCCTCATTCATCTGGCAAGACAATTGGGAATCCGCACTATCATTGAAGGGATCGAAGAGGCAGACCAACTTGAGGTTTTTACCAGCCTGGGTTGTGACATGGGGCAGGGCTATTTTTTGGCCAGACCGATGCTTGCCAGTGATGTACAGCTTAATATTATTGAAGAACAAACCTTTCAACTTCCAGCAGGGTAAAAAGCGTCATCGAAACCAATAAAGGAAAAGCGGGTTCGATTTTGAACCCACTTTAATCTTATTTGAGGATCAACCCGTTATCTTTGATCACTTTGCCATACCAATAGGCGCTGGCTTTGGGCGTGCGCTTTTGGGTTTTATAATCCACGTAAACCAGGCCAAATCTCTGCGAATATCCTTGAGCCCATTCAAAGTTATCCATAAATGACCAGACGAAGTATCCATCGACGGGGATGCCGGCCTGGATGGCTCTGGCAATGGTTTGCAGGTGCATATCAATATAGTCAATGCGCTTGGGATCATCAATTTTTCCGAAATTATCGGGTGCATAAGAATAACTGGCGCCGTTTTCGGTGATCAAAACTTTACGCGGATGATACTCGTTATTTACCTTCTGCAGCAGGTCAAAAAGTCCCTGCGGAAAGATTTCCCAGCCCATTTCGGTTTGATTGTCTGCAGGCGCAGGTAGAGATTTGAAATGCTCTACAGATGGCATTTCGGGTTGGTCTGTGTGGTAAACCTGGCGGGTGTAATAATTGATTCCCAGAAAATCTGTTGGTATGGAGATAATTTCCATATCTCCTGGATGGATGAAATCTGGATTTTCGTTTTTCAGCACACCCAACTCAATATAAGCTTGCAATGCCTCAACCGGGTACGATCCTTTAAAAACGGGATCACTGAACCAACGATTTTGCATTGTTTCTGCCTGGTTGGCAATCTGATGGTCAACTTTGGAATCTGTTAATGGATATACAGAGGCGGGGTTGAGGGCGATGCCAATTTCGGCATCGGGGTAATGTGCCCTGATGGCTTTTACGGCCAATCCGTGTGAGAGCAAGAGATGATGGGCTGCGACCAACCCTTGAAAGGGGTCCGATAAACCAGGAGCATGATGCCCCCAGGTATAACTTAAGAAACTGGCGCAAATGGGTTCGTTGATGGTCATCCAGTTTTTGACACGGTCGCCAAAACTGCGGGCACAAACATCGCTAAACTCTTCAAAGGCATAGGCAGAATCACGATTTAACCATGCGCCCTTCAGTTTGGTCGGGATATCCCAATGATAGAGGGTTAAATAGGGGGCGATCTCTGACTGCAGCATTTCGTCAATTAGGCGGTTGTAGAAGTCAAGGCCTTGCTGATTGACTCGACCTCTTCCCTCTGGCAAAATCCTGGGCCAGGCCACCGAAAAACGGTAGGCTTTGTAGCCCAGTTGTTTCATCAATTGGATGTCTTCTTTCCAACGGTGGTAATGATCACAGGCAACATCGCCGTTTTCATTGTTGCGGATGGTTCCTGACCTGTGGGAGAATTCATCCCAAATGGATGGACTGCGTCCGCCCTGGTCGGCTGCACCTTCAATTTGATAAGCAGATGTTGCGGTTCCCCATTTGAAATCTTTTGGGAATTCATAAAAACCTGACATGGCACCTCGATGAAAGAATTAACATTAATAAAACTAATTGCCTGATGCGGATTTCTATTATAAGTTGCAATAGCAAAAAAAATCCATCCTGACAGGTTCGGATTATGAATCTCTCAGGATGGAATATACTAATTTATCGGCAGTTAACGAAAAAGGTCTAGCCTTCCAGCCAGATTTCAACCTGGTTTTGCTGTTCCAATTGGTCCGCAGGGATCAAGTTGCCCTTGATTTGGATGCCGTTCAGGGTCAGTTGTTTGACGCCTTTGCAGAGGTGATCAGGGTTATGAACAGAGATGTTGATCTCTTTGTCTCTGAAAATGCGCTTGACGGTAAAGCCATCCCATTTGGAGGGGATGCAGGGATCAATGCGCAGCCCGTTGACCTGCGGCTGGATGCCCAAAACATATTGGGTGGCGCTGAAATAGAACCATGCGGCAGCACCGGTCAACCACGAAGTGCGGGCATTGCCTGCTCTTGGCGAAAATGAAGAATAGGTTGCCTGACCTTGTACGTAAGGTTCCATCTGCCTGATCTCGGCTTTTTCATTATAGGCAGCCGGCATTGCGGCACGCAGATACTCCCATGCCTGGTCTCCGTTGCCAAGGATGCACTCCGCCATAATGCCCCAGCCCTGGGTGTGGTTGAAGATGCCGGCGTTCTCTTTGATGCCGCTGTTGAAGACTACCGCACGCATGACCTCCACCGAGGTCTTAACGAATGGGGGAGCAGAAAGCATTAAACCAAAAGGTGTGGCTAATTTGTTTTTGACCGTCTGCATGCTGAGTTTTGCCTGTTCGGGGGTGGCAGCACCGCTGATCACTGACCAAACCTGGGTATTGAGATAGATCTGACCTTCAGCATAGTCTTTGGTGCCGTAAACAGTGCCATCTTCAGCAATTGCCCAGATGAACCATTTGCCATCCCAGGCGATTGATTTGATACTTTGATCCAGTTTATGGAGCTGAGATTCAGCCCACTGTTTGTCTTCAAGCCGCCAGGTTTGTTCTGCGATCTCGGCTAAAACCTTCAAACCCAGATAGACCTGGAAGGCCACAAACAAACTTTCGCCGTTGTATCCCAAGCGCAGACAGTCATTCCAATCTGCCAACAGGCCGCACGGTAGGCCGTGCTTTCCGGTGCGTTCTAGGTTAAATTCAAGAGCGCGGCGCATGTGTCCAAATACGGTGTCTTCGCCGTGGTCGGCATAGGGCAGCACCTTATTGTAGAAATTTTTGTCACCTGTTTCATTCACATAAGCGGGGATGACGTTGAAGAACCACAGGCAGTCATCCGAGCGGAACTCTTCAGGGGCGGGTGTCTTTTCTTGTCCTGGCTTGTGGTCGAAGGGTTGAATAATGGGGATGGCGCCGCCGCAATTCACTTGACCGGTCAGCATCAATTCAAGGCGCGCCCGGGCTTGATCCGGGATGGCAGTCAGCACACCTAAAACGTCTTGTACGCTGTCGCGGTAGCCCAGCCCATCACGCTCGCCGTTGTAAACCAAACTGGCGGCACGTGACCAGGCAAAGGTGATCAGGCAGTTGTAGAGACCCCACATGTTGATGGTGTGGTTGAATTCTTCATCCGGGGTGTTGGCTGTCATGCTGCCAATTTTGGAGTGCCAATTTTGTTTTAATTTTTCAAATTCGAGATCGGCTTGTTGCAGCGAGCCAAATTTGGCCAGGGTGCGTTTGCCGATGGTGCGGGCATCGCCAATGCCCAACAAGATCATTACCTCGCGACTTTCACCCGGTTGAATTGTCACTTCAGTTTGCAAACTGCCGCATCCGTTGTCGCCATAGGCGTTGCTGTTGCTGCATTTGCCTTTTTCCACCGCCACAGGGTTATGGTATCCGCGGTAGGTACCCAAGAAGGCTTCGCGGCTGGTGTCATAACCGGTAACCGGTGAGCCCACCATGGCGATCCAGGTATACATTGCACCGTCATTTTCAACGAATCCATCAGTGGATTGGTTTAAATTATCTTGAATCGAAAAGTGCAACAAATTCTCTTCAAGTTGGGTGCCCTGAAGGATAAACAATGAATATTGCAAATTGACTGTGTCTTGATATGTGTTCCATTGGTTGGTAAATTCACAGAATGAAAAGAGCGAAAGATCACGGGGGTTGTCGCTTTCATTGGTGACCTTTAATCGCCAGTATTCAAAACTTTCTCCGATGGGCACGAAATAGGTGGTTTCACTCTTGATTCCGCTGTAGCTGGATTCGATGGTGGTGTAGGCAGTGCCGTGACGGCAGACTGAACTGTACTGCTCAAGCGGTTTGCCCACCGGCTGCCATGACGCGGACCAGTAATCTCCGCTTTGACGATCTCTGAGGTAAAAATAGCGTCCGGGTTGATCCATGGGAACACTGTTGAAACGCAGCCTTAAGAAGCGCCCCTTCGCGCCGGATTTGTAGAACCCGTATCCGCCTGCGTTATTGGTGATGATGGCGCCGTATTCGGTTGATCCCAGGTAGTTGCTCCATGACTGGGGAGTATCCGGCCGGGTAATAACGTATTCTTTATTATCATCGTCAAAGTATCCATATTGCATAGGAGTCTCCTTTTTCAAGCCAGATCAGAAAACAGAAACGGGTCAGGTAAGAAAAATAGTATATATCTTCTTATCCTTCCCGTTTCTATTGGTGTTATGTCATGACCGTTTCAAATCGTTTCAATGAAAACCGCCACTGCCAAAAAATCAAAAAACCATAATTTCAAATACCCTGGCAAATTTAATCAAAAAATGTTGCAGGGTATAGCTTGGGGTACACGGCTTATTTTATGGTCACAGTAACTTTTACTTCTTTGACACCAGCATCAGGCAAGGGGATGACATTGCCCGTGATGGCTTTTCCTTCAATAGCTAACTCAACTTCGTTACCTTTACCCTGGCGTTCGACCTTGATCTGGTAAGCAACATTGCGGTATTTTCGCACTGCCTCAAATCCCTTCCAGTCGGATGGAATGACCGGGGCTATTTGCAAACCGTCATATGTGGCGCGAATACCCAGGATATGTTGAGTGATCGCCACGTAATTCCATGCAGCGGTGCCGGTAAGCCATGAGTTTTTGGCTTCACCCTTAACCTGGGCTTCTTCGCCAGAGATCATTTGTGAATAGACATACGGCTCGCAGCGGTGCTGTTCACTAATTTCTTCGCGAACTGATGGATTGATGCGCAGGTAATAATCAAATGCTTTGTCACCGCGTCCGATTTTGGTTTCGGCGATCATCACCCACGGATTGGTGTGGCAAAATACGCTTGCGTTTTCTTTGTAGCCGGGAGGATATGAAGAAATCTCGCCAATATGCAGATAGTATTGTTTATAAGCAGGGTGCAGCAGCACAATACCGTGTTTTGTGGCCAGGCGTTTTTCGACCGAATCAAGCGCTTTTTGTGCTTTGCCATTTTTAACTCCAAGCCCGGCCATCACGCACATGCCCTGGGGTTCAATGAAAATTTGACCTTCTTTGCACTCTTTTGACCCAAGGGGATTGCCAAAATCGTCATAAGCCCGGCGGAACCAATCGCCATCCCAGCCGGCGGTTTCAACCACTTTTTCCATCTTGTCACGCAGCGATTGATATTGGCTGACTTCATCCCTTTTGCCAAAATGTGTTGCCAGCGCGCTGATCTCATCAAGCGCCAGGCAGAAGAGACCGGCAATGAATACGCTTTCGGCCACAACACCATCTTTGCTGGTCGTGGTCTGGAAGGATTGACCGGGTGTGTCTGAGAAGCAGTTAAGATTGAGACAGTCGTTCCAGTCGGCGCGGCCGATCAGGGGTAGACCGTGAGGTCCAAGCCGATCAGCGGTGTATTTAATCGATCGCTGAAGGTGAGCATATAGAGGTTCTTCTGAACCAGGTTTATTGTCGAATGGAACGGGGGCATCCAGAATGGACCAGTCGCCGGTCTCTTTGACATAAGCGCAGACTGAGAGCACCAGCCATTGAGGGTCGTCATTGAAATTGCCGCCGACTTCATTATTACCGAGTTTGGTCATGGGTTGATACTGGTGATATGCACCGCCGGTGGGCAATTGAGTAGAAGCCAGGTCGATGATCCGCTCGCGTGCTCTTTCGGGGATCAGGTGCATGAATCCCAGCAGGTCTTGATTGGAATCGCGGAATCCCATGCCGCGGCCAATGCCGGTTTCGAAATAAGAAGTAGACCGAGAGAAGTTAAAGGTGATCATCATCTGATAGGCATTCCAGATGTTGACCATGCGGTTAGTGTGGCTGTCGGGGGTGTTTACATTGAGCTTATCCAGCAGTTCCACCCAGTAAGACTGAAGTGCTTTGAAGGCTTTATCCACTTCGACGGGCTGCAGGTATTTTTTGATGACTGGTAATACACGTTTTTTGTTAATAGTCTGAGTGCCCTGCGGATCAAATTTATCCCCGACGGGGTTTTCTTGGTAACCAAGCAGGAAGATGAATTTTTTGCTTTCACCTGGAGCCAGGTTTACTTTCAGATGCTGCGAGCCGATGGGCTGCCAGCCGATGATATGAGATTGTGTCGATTGCCCGGTTTCAACCACGACTGGGTTTTCCCATCCGCGGTAGGAACCTAAAAAGGCTTCACGCTGCGTGTCAAAACCTTCCATTTTTTCTGAACAGGTAAAGAAAGCGAAGTGATTGCGTCGTTCGCGATATTCCGACTTATGAAAAATGACGTTATCAACAACTTCCAATTCACCGATAGAGTAATTGCGCTGATAATTGTTGGTGTCATCCACGGCATCCCAAAGGCAAAATTCAATGGCAGAGAACAACGAGAGATTTGCGCTTTCTGCGCGGTTGTTGGTCACCACAAATTCCCAGATCTCGAGATTCTCACCAAGCGGAACGAAGTATTTGCTCTCAGATTGAATGCCCAGGTACTCGGATTTGATCTTTGTGTAGCCCATGCCGTGGCGGCATTCATATGAATCAAGGGTGGTTCTGGTTGGTTGCCAGGTGGGTGACCAAAAGGTTGGCTTTGGTGCATCATTATCACGGATGTAGAGATAGCGTCCACCCACATCAAGGGGAACATTGTTGTAGCGATAACGGGTTAACCTGCGCAAGCGTGCATCTTTATAAAAAGAATATCCGCCTGCAGTATTTGAGATGATTCCAAAATAAGCTTCCATACCCAAATAATTGATCCAGGGTAAAGGTGTATCAGGTCTGGATATTACATACTCTCGTTGTTGATCATCAAATTTCCCAAAACGCATATTATCTCCTTAAATTGCTTTGCCAGTACAATGAGATGAAAAACAGGATAAAACAATAATCATAAAATTTCACAAATAAAGCCAACCTAATTAACCTGCTCGAAATTTTTTTGAATCATGTCTGCAATTTAAGAAAAAGTGGATAAAAATACTCATCTTGTATAGAAAGGTGAGCATTTTTTTATTTAGCTACCGCAAGAACTCTTATATTTTTTTGCGTAATTTTGCACCGCAGGAATCCCTAACGATTAATTCCGTGTCAAGAATGAAATTTCGAGGCGGTTGGCTGTTATTTTCGATTAAATCAATCAGTAATTCAACGCCTTTGGTGCCAATTTGCGGAATCGGCTGCCTGACCGTAGTTAACCGGATCTTGGTCAAGGCCGCCAATGGAATATCATCAAAACCTACCAGCGCAATATCTTCAGGTACGTGTAAACCGGAATCTTGCAAAGCGCGAATGGCGCCTGAGGCCATTAGATCAGAGGCAATAAAGACGGCATCAGGTTTATGCGGAAGCAGGCTCTTCATGGCTTCATAACCGCTGGTTTCCGAAAATTCTCCTTTGGCGATCAATGAAGGATTAATGGCGTAACCAGCATTGGTCAAAGCATTGACATAACCTTCGATTCTATCCAGGGTAACGGTACTGCCATGTGAACCTGTAATCGTGGCAATTCGCGTATATCCCAAATCGATCAAATGTTTGGTTGCAGTGTAAGCCGCTTTAACGTTATCTACATCGACATAATTAAAGCCATCATGGTTAAATGGACGGCCCAATACCACACATGGAATTCTTGAATTGATCAAGCGATCCATCAAAGGGTCATCAGCGCGCCCGGATTGGACCAAAATGCCATCCAGCATGCCGCTGCGAGTTATGCGCGGCATGATTTTATCTTCATCCTCTTTATTGGTGACTAGAAAAAGAGAAAGCGAAAGGTCATTTGCATTACATCCAACGGCAATACCCTGGGTAAGCTGCGGAAAGAAAGGGTCAGTAAAAAAGGAACTGACACTTCGGGGTAGTACAAGCCCGATCACCCTGGTGCGTTGTGAAGCTAGGGACCGTGCAGCAGCGTTTGGGTGAAAGCCGGTGATACGAATTGCTTCTTCCACTTGCTGGCGTACTTCAGGGCTGACATTGGGTGAACCATTCACCACGCGTGATACCGTAGATCTGGAAACACCAACCTGTTTTGCAATATCTTCCAGGGTTAATTCAGCCATCCCTATACTCCAAGCGTATAAATGCGAGCAGAATAATTACATATTGAGAGCGCTCCCAAGAATGCCTTCATTATAAGGATATTTTTACCGGTTGTCAACAGGCAATTGTCTGACCTGTTGTTTCTGTTTAGCTGATTCTGATGCCATCCACCCCGAACAATCATCATTACCTTCTTCAGTACAATATTTTTAAAAAAAAACCAGTAAAATCCTGTTAATGTGAGGTGCTATAATCCAAGAATCTATTTTAGTTATAAAATGCAAATTTCTTCTAATTTTGGACGAATATGAGAAAGCCATCCCACTTTTTTATCACACTTTTTGTCATACTGACACTGGTTTTAGCATTTGGTTTACGCTTCTATGCAGCCAACCACCTGAATGTTGATCATGATGAAACAACTTACCTGATTGCCTCAAATTCATATGCCAATTATATTCGAGAAGAGAAACTTAATTGGCTCTCTTGGGAAACATGGAATTACGAGCATCCCAGCTTAAATAAAATCATTTTTGGACTTGCATTACTCACACAAGACCCGCTGGAAAAGGTTTTGCAAAACGACTTGATTGACATGGCTCCCATAAAGGAACAGCAAGCCTGGGAATATGCCTTGGCGGCGCGTTATGTTTCAGTCGGATTTGGCAGCCTTGCAGTATTATTACTTTCAATACTTAACCCCCTGGCCGGACTCTTCTTAGCTGTAGATACATTGGCAATAAAATATACAAGTGAGGTTTATCTTGAAGCCTTACCCATGCTGGCTAGTTTATTGGCAGTGGTTGCATATTCCAGATTTTATAATTATTTTACCAATCACTCAAAAAATCGGAAGAAAGCCTGGCTGTGGCTGTTGGTTTCAGCCGCCAGCCTTGGAGTCACTGCCGCATCGAAATATATTTATTGTGTTGCCGGCCTGGCCATTGGAATTCATTGGATATTCTCTGTAATTTTGAAAAAACTTCCTTTACGATCACTGTATACCCTTCTTGGATGGGGCGTTCTTTCAGTTTTTGTTTTCTTTATATTGGATCCTTATTTATGGGTGCACACGATTGAAAGGTTGGAAAAGACCCTCTCTTATCATTTTCGTTTTCAAGCATCTCCACACGTTGCCAATGCCAATTATCCATTTTGGCAGCCCTTAGCCTGGTTATTCAGTCCTTTCGCTGCATATAGACCGATTCATGATCCACAAGCTAATAATGCATTTTTGTTCAGCATCGACACACTTGTTTTCTTTCTTGCATTAATTGGATTACCCCGGACTTACAAAAGATACCATGTTTTCTTTTTATGGATTGTTATAGGGTTGGCGTTGTTGTTCATGTGGGGATCAAAATGGGCACAATATCCATTAATCATTATTGCTCCATGGTGTTTTTCAGCAGCTCAGGGATTTTTCACATTGATTGATCTATTTAAAGCAAATATTCTCATAAAACCTTCAACGGCTAAGGTATAAGTAAAAATCATTCTATATTAGAAAATTCCCCGCAGTTATTTGTTTGCGGGGAATTCGAGTTTTTATAAATGGTTGTGATTAATCCACAGTCAATGTCTTGCTCAGGTTACGTGGAAAATCCGGGTCAAACCCGCGGGCAACTGCCATCTGGTATGAAAGAAGCTGCAAAGGGATGACTGACAGCAGGGATGAAAACCAGGGATTTGATTTTGGCAGGGTGATCACATCACTGGCATTGGTTTTAAGTTGTTCATCTTCTTCGCCGATGGCGATTGCTCGTCCGCCGCGGCATGTAACTTCATTTAAACCGCTGACAATGAGAGGCACATTATTTGGACCTGCCACAAAGAGAATTGGTAAACCCTTGATAACCGCCGAAAGCGGTCCATGTTTGAATTCGGTAGAGAGCATACCCTCGCAGTGGGCGTAGGTGATTTCCTTGAGCTTTAAAGCACCTTCCAGCGCAATTGAATAGGTAGCCCCGTAACCCAAACAATAAAGGTCATCCCATTTATTAATATCGGGAGTAAGTGCCTCCACCTGCAGCATGGTGGTTCTTATTGTGGTTTCCATCAAGCCGGGCAGATCATCCAATGAGTTCATGTCTTTTCCGCCAAGCTGGTAAGCCAAATATAGAAAGGCAATTATCTGATTGGTGAAGGTCTTGGTGGCAGGTACGCTGATCTCGTATCCGCAGCACAGGGGCAGCCATTCTGCAACCGCACGTGTAAGGGTGGAGCCGATCACATTTGAAAGCCCGAAACAGGTCATGCCCGATTCTTTTGAAGCATTGATGGCGTTGAGCACGTCTTTGGTTTCACCTGATTGGCTGACAAAAATACCGACATCCTGGTTGTTGAGAGTGGGCAGGAATTGTTCGATGAATTGAGTGGCTACCACCGGCACAGCGGACCGGTTGGCCAGTTGTGCAAAATAGACACTGCCAGCCTGGCAGGCATGGTAGCTGGTGCCGCAGCCAATGAGATAAACCTGCCTGGCATTTTTGATCTTATCGAGGATGACTTTTACAGCCTCGCTTTTTTGAAGCACATGCAGCAACTCACGGGCAACATCGGGTTGTTCATGGATCTCTTTCAACATGAAATGGGCGAAACCGCCCTTTTGAACTGCATTCATCTCTTCGGTGATCGTTTCCGCTTCACGGATGATGATGGAGCCGTCAATGACGGAATGCAGCTCAACGCCATCCGCTTTGAGGGTGACAATTTCACCGTCTTCAAGCCGAATGATCTTACGGGTGAGGGGCAAAATGGAAGGCAGATCGGATGAAAGGCAGGTGAAGTCTTCACCAATGCCCACTACCAACCCCGACCCTTTTTTTATGGCGAACAGTTTGTCATCGTTGATTTTTCCAATGACAAAGGCGTAATCACCCTGCAAATCGTTATAAGCATTACGGATTGCCTGGATGAAATCCTGGCCTTGATTGATATAGCGTTCAACGGCATGTACACAAGACTCACCATCGTTTTGAGAGCGAACTAATAGCCCTTCGGCCATGAATTGCTTGCGCAATTCAACGTTGTTAACGACATTGCCATTATGCGCTCCGACCATGTCTCCATCAGAATCCAAATGCGGCTGTGAATTAACTTGTGAGGGTTCACCAAAGGTTGCCCAGCGCAGTTGAGTGATGCCCCTGGTTCCGTTCATTTCTGTGAGTTTGTATTTGGCAGCTACATCTTCGACTCTGCCAGCATCTTTGCGCAAATCGATAGTCGATCCGCTGAGGGTTGCAACACCCACAGAATCATATCCCCTGTAAGTAAGTCGTTTGGCTGCTTCAACCAGTATCGAGCCTAAATTTTGTTCCTTTTTAGTAACAATCCCAAAAATGCCGCACATGGATATCCTTTTAGTAGATTAATTAAAAATTAATTAAAATTTTTCTATAGGGAAGTTTATCACATTCAAAAGACGAGAAAACAAAAATTTAAAAACTATTTAGTGTTTTTAGAACTGGAATAATTCTTTGCATTTTTGAAAGGATGACGAAGTTTTACTTTATCCATGAAAAACCTCAATCGTAAGTATTTTAAGTTTGGCATGATTTCTTCCTTTTTTCACAAGCTCTTTTTTTAAGTTTGTTTCCGAAAAGGAATAAGCCGGTTTTTCTCCCCTCCAACCTATGAGATTTATACGTTTTTTATACTTACCGACAGCGGAAATGGGGCCATGGTTATGGTTTAGATTTGGATTTTCTGAAGATTTATTAAAAATCTTAAATCGTCCATATCCGGTTGAAAGTTTAAGTTAAATCTCGATTATGCGACTTGAATTGACAGACCAAATGTGCTAATATTGTCTTTACAACCTAGATATAGGAGGGGGTTGAATGCTGACCCCCATATATGGGGGATATTCTTGTGAAAAAGAATATTTATCGAAGCAAGAGGAGATCGGTTATGAACAAGGTAGAAAAGCAATCTGTTAATAATATTAACGAACAACCCTCACACAGTGATGACCCCTTTGGTCAGGAAGTCATCGTTGTTCCCAGTACCGTTGTTAAGAGAGATGGAAGTGTCGTTCCGTTTAACATCGAACGAATTGAAATTGCTTTAAGCAAATGTTTTGAAAGTATTGGTAAAAAACCCATAATCCCTATTGAAACGATTGCCCAACGTGCAGTGAATGTGGTGGCCAGCAAGTTTGACCGCCCCTCGGTGGAAGCCATTCAGGATATCGTCGAAATGACACTGCAGTCATTGGGAGAATTTTCAGCGGCCAAGCACTATATCTTGTATCGTGCTGAACATGCCAAGCTGCGTCAATCACGACCGGTGCCGCTTGAAATTCGCCAAGCTTTTGAAGAATCAGATGCATTCTTCCCGACCCAACTGCAAAAGTTCCAGTTTTATGATAAATACTCGCGTTTCAATTATGAACTCGGTCACCGCGAAACCTGGGTTGAAACCGTGGACCGTGCAACAGATTACCTCAAGGAATTATCAGAAAACAAACTGCCCGAAGAAACATACGATCGTGTACGCAAGGGCATTCTCGAGATGCGCGCCATGCCTTCAATGCGGCTATTGGCCATGGCCGGACCTGCTGCCCGCAGAAATAACATCGCTATTTATAACTGTTCTTACATGCCTGTAGACAGCATTGATTCGTTTGTTGAAGCATTGATTATCTCCATGAGCGGCTGTGGTGTGGGCTTTTCTGTTGAAAAGCAGTATGTTGAAAACTTCCCTCGTGTTCACCGCCAGGTTCATGGCGAAGTACCGACCATGGTCATTGAAGATTCTGCCGAAGGTTGGGCCGAAGCTTTACGCACAGGTCTCAAGACATGGTTTGATGGTCATGATATTAAATTTGATTTCTCTGAGATCAGACCTGCCGGCGCCCCCCTGCGTATTAAAGGTGGACGCGCCTCTGGACCTGAACCCCTGCGGAAAATGCTTGAGTTTGTTCGCAGCCGCGTCTTGGCTCAGCAGGGCGGTTTTATCCGCCCAATTGATGCACATGACATCATGTGCGAAGTTGGCAATGCGGCTGTTTCAGGCGGTGTGCGCCGAACTGCCATGATCAGTCTTTTTGATTACGACGATATTGAAATGCGCAAATGCAAGAGCGGCGATTTCGAACGTGATAACAGCCAACGCTGGAACGCCAATAATTCTCTGGTCTGGCCAGATCGTAAACTGACCCAATTGGAAATCTTCAACATCATTGCCGACATGCACATGTCTGGACGTGGTGAACCTGGCATCTTTAATCGCCGTGCGGCGCATAATACCGTTCCTGAAAGGCGCAAGAAGGTTGAATTCGGCACAAATCCGTGCGGTGAGATCGTACTGCGTCCTTACGAATTCTGCAATTTGAGTATCGCAGTCGCCCGCAGCGAAGACACGTATGAAACCTTGCGTGAAAAAGTGGAACTGGCCACCATCATTGGCACCATTCAGGCCATGGCAACCAACTTCCCTGGTATGCGTGATGTTTGGAAACAAAATTGTGAAGATGAACGATTGTTGGGTGTGGATATTAATGGCCAACTGGATTGCCCGGTTGCTCAAGACCCTGAAGTGCAAGAAAAACTGCGCAAAGTTGCAGTCGAAACAAATGAATTATATGCAGACATGCTTGGAATTAACCGCTCTGCAGCAGTCACCACGGTGAAACCTTCTGGCAACAGCTCTCAACTTTTGGATTGTTCCCCCGGCATACATCCCCGCTGGTCGCCTTACTATGTTCGCAACGTACGCGTTGGCACACACTCGCCCATTTTCAAAGTCCTGCGCGATGCCGGTGTTCCCATGGCGCCTGAAAACGGCCAAACCATTGAAAACGCCACCACCTGGGTCATCCATTTCCCGGTCAAGGCACCTGAAGGCGCCATTACCCGTGAATCACGGTCTGCTTTGGTGCAGTGTGATTATTGGCTGCAAAATAAACTGCACTGGACGGAGCATAATCCCAGTGTGACCATTACCTACAAACCGGATGAGATCATTGATATCATCAAGTGGGTTTGGGAACATCAGGATGTGATCGGTGGAATGACTTTCTTACCTTCCTACGATTCCCTCTTTAACCAGATGCCTTACGAGCAGATTGAAGAAGCTGAATATAACAAACTGGCTGCGAAATTCCCGAACATTGATTTTTCAAAGCTGTATTATTACGAAGAAAAAGATTTGACTACTGCAGCCCAGGAATTAGCCTGTCTGGCTGGTACTTGTTCGATTGAGTTTTAGTTTTTTTCAGGGAGACGTTATTTCCCCTGGATGAATGCTCAATCATGACCCTCTTAGCGGATATCAAGCAGGTTGGCTGAAATTGTTGCCAATCTGTTTGATCTCATTTCATCAGTTAAGCATAAACAATCAGGAGCGGACAGGTGACCTCTTTAACAGGCAAAGCGATTCTGGTTACTGGTGGGGCGCACCGGGTGGGAAAATCCATCGCGTTGTCATTGGCGCGTGAAGGTGCTTCTGTTGCCATAACCTACCGTTCCTCCCTAAAAACCGCGCTTCAAACCGTGGAAGAACTTAAAGCACTCAATGTACAAGCGGTGGCTTTCTTTTGCGATCAAACTGATATTCTACAAATTCAAAAAACGGTTGCCGATTGCCATACTTTTTTTGGTCGTCTGGATGGACTGGTGAACAACGCAGCCATTATGCAAGAAATTCCGTTTCTTGAGATCACACCTGAAGACTGGGCGCAAACCATGGATACCAACGCCAGGGCTCCATTTTTCTTCACTCAAGCGGCCAGCAAATTTATGCAAGCAGGTGAAGGCGGTTCAATCATTAATATTCTGGATGAAAGCGCACAGGTGCCCACCCGCTATTATATTCATCACAGCGCCTCAAAGGCTGCTTTGCGCATGCTCACCCTTTCTACCGCTCTGGAGCTTGCGCCGCGCATCCGTGTGAATGCAGTACTGCCGGGGCCGGTCTTGATGCCCGAGGGTGGTGATGAAGAAAGATGGAAACGTCTTGAAAAGAATACTCCGCTCAAACGCCTGGGTTCACCCGATGATGTCGCAAGAGCGGTTCTCTATTTAATGAAGGAAGATTTCATCACCGGGCAGGTTTTGGTGGTGGATGGCGGACGTACGATCAAATAATCTTTATCGGAGATCATTCATGGGTTCAGTATTATCGGCAGCAAAGATCAGAGAACTCCAAAAGAATAATCCCCCCTTGATAGAAGGGCTGCAGGATGCAGATCAGCAGATCCAGCCTAACGGCGTGGATCTCAGTCTGTATTCCGTTCAAGCTTTTCAATCTGGTGGTCAGCTTGGGTTTACAAGCGCCGACCGCGTTTTGCCACAATTAACACCAATTGATTTTATTGAAGGCTGGGTAAATCTACCCCAAGGGCAGTACCTGGTGACTTTTAATGAAATTGTGCATCTGCCGGTGGAAGTGATGGCGTTGGGGCGTCCGCGCTCAAGTTTGCTGCGCATGGCTGTTTCGGTGGGAACAGCCGTTTGGGATGCAGGTTACAACGGACGCAGCCAAAGCTTGTTAATCGTATACAATCCAGACGGGGTACGGTTTGCGCGAAATGCCAGGTTGCTGCAGTTGGTTTTCTTTGAAATTGAAGGCGGCACTCATGCCTATGACGGATTCTTTCAAAATGAAAACATGACTCTACCCAAACAAAAGGATGCAGCATGAAAATTACGGCTTATGTATCTGGGGCGCTCACCGGTGGAGATGAAATTGAATTGCTTAAGCATTTTTATGAACGCATTGCTGAAACGTGCAAAAGCGCCGGAATTGATGCTTACGTGCCTCATCTTGTTTCCGACCCAATTGGCAACCCAAACATGACGCCGGAAGAAGTCTATGATCTCGATCGCCGCCAGGTGTTGGATTCTAACCTGCTGGTGGCTTATGTTGGCTATCCTTCTTTGGGTGTAGGGCAGGAAATTGAAATAGCCCGTGAAAACAACATCCCGGTCGTGATGTTGATGGAAAATGACCGCAGAATATCGCGCATGGCACGTGGAAACCCCGCCGTGGTGGCAGAAATCCATTTCACTGATCAAGATGACGCGCTGCACCAGCTTTCGCATTGGCTGAAGGAGTGGAAGGCATGACGCAGTTTGACCGCACTTACAGCGATTGCCTGAAGCAGATCCTCGACCACGGCATCGAGGAAGTTAACGAACGCACCGGACACAAAGTAAAGGCGCTGCCCGGTCTGCATTTTAACCTGGATGCGGGTTTTCCGCTTTTATCGCTGCGCAAGATCGCATCAAGGGTATTCGCCGCAGAACAGGTCTGGTTCATGATGGGCAGCCGCAAACCGGTGGAATTTATTGACCAGTACACCAAGATTTGGAATGATTTTACCAACCTCAACGGCGTGGTGAATTCAGCTTACGGCTTTCGCTGGCGACAGTTTTTTGGACGTGATCAGATTGGGCTGCTGGTTAAACTGCTCGAAAAAGAACCCAGCTCACGCCATGGTGTGGTCATAACCTGGGATCCGGCTGGTGACGGTCTGAACTCTGAACTCAAAAAGAAAAACGTGCCCTGCCCGCTGTCGTTTACGGTCAATATCATCGGCGGCAAACTTCATTTCCATACCATTTTCCGGTCAAACGATATGGTGGTGGGTTGCCCGTTTGACGTGGCCGGGTTCGCCCTGCTTCAACGCATGCTGGCTGCACGCCTAGGCGTCGGGGTGGGTGTGTATTCGCATTCCATCTCCAATGCGCACATCTATGATGTACATTACGATGCGGCGAGAGAGATCATCAGCCGCAGCGGACAGGAAAATGAAATTGAGCTCAACGCCGAGCCTAATTGGTTTGAACGCGCTGAAAAAGGCGACGTCACCCTGGTGGATGAAATCGTGCAGATTCTGGATGCACAATATACTCCGGCGCCTCCCATCAAAGGGCTGCCGGTGGTGTTGTAAGTTATTTCGTTTATCGAAGGTAAATTGATGACAGATAATGTCCCAATTGTTAAAGGTGCCACGCTTAAAGAGTTGCTGGCTGAAGCCCACGATTACGTAGTCAGCCACGGCGTGAGGCGTGAATCGTCGCGCGGCACCACATTTTCAGTTAAAGCCCTGACACTGCTTTGGGAATCCCCCTCGAATTCAGATGAAAATTACTGGGGCTGGCCGCGGGAGTCTGCAGATTTCTACCAACGGATATTCGTGGATGGCAGACCTGAAAACCGGCCGGAGCGGTTGGCTGAAAAAGGCGATTACCTTTTCCCTTACACCTATGCCGCGCGCTCGCGTTTTTGGGATGGCGGCTGGGGATACATCCAGGCGGTGCTGCGAGCTACTCAAAAATTAGGCGATGATAGCAAAGCCATTACACAGAATCAAGATGTTTTCATCGATTATCTGTCTAAAGCAGGTGAACTGGTGCACTTGCAGGTGATTTTGGCTGTTTGGGATTGGCTGGGCAGCCAGCAAATGTTCGCCTTTCTTGAGAATCCTTTCCAGGTGGATTCGTTTCTGGCCAGGTCACGCGTGGATCAGTTGAAACGCATTATCAATGAAATTAGTGACAACCCGGCTTCACGCAGGGCGGTAACAGTCTCATTTGTTTATCCCGAACTGGATCAGCGCATGAAACCCCTGTTGGGCATTCCGCCATACCAGTTTTTTCAACTGCTGCCGGGTGAAGCACAAGAACCCTTGCATTCTTTCCATGTGCACCGCTCGCTGGATGCCGGGCAGGGAGTGCTGCTGGATTTCATGCATGATTACAATTGGCTGGCAGAAGCCGCTGCCAGCGCTAACCGTCCTCTGGGCACGATCACGGTTACCGCGGGCGACTTCCATGTTTATTTACCCTCAGAAGCAGCGCCCGCGGTGGACCGCATTGAAAAATGGCTGATGGATGTGACAGACGGCTACCAGGCTGGTATTGGCATACCAGCTAAACTACTGCAAAAAGAAAAGTATCTGCATAATGCACAAAGAATTTATTCTCAATTGGGAGATACTCAATGATCTTAACCAGCCAGCAAATTATGGAAAGAATTGAAAAAAAGGAACTGCTCTTCTCACCGCAGATTGACCAATTTCAAATTCAGCAGCATTCAGTGGATTTGCGGTTGGGCTTCTCATTTTTACTGCCCAAAGCCTGGGATCTCACCAATGAAGGCCGTGTGGCTGTACGCACCGATCATCTCGACCAGAATCACAAAACCATGCGCCACACCCTGGTGGAGCTGGAAGAAGGTCAGGTTTTTGATATCTTGCCCGGGGAATACGTGGCAGTGACCACACTTGAAAAGATAAAACTGCCTGATGACCTGATGGCTATTTTGTATCCGCGGTCGTCAGTTAACCGCAGGGGTCTTTCAATTGACCTCACCGGTGTGGTGGATGCCGGTTATGAAGGTAATTTGCTGATTCCGGTGCGAAATAACACCCAATCTCAGGTGATCCGCATGTACCCGGGGGAGCGCATCTGCCAGGTGGTGTTTGAAGAGATTAACGGGGCTGTGGCGGTGAAGCAAAGCCGCTGGCAGAATTCAGATGTGATTGTCACCATCAAAGAAGAACGCAGCACCAACGAGATGGATTTTGTGCGCAAGGGAAACATCACGGGACTCAAAAAGGAATATCCGCTGGAATAAGCTCAGGCCGGTAGTAATCGTTGGTTGATCTCCAACACTTCCTGCGGGTAGCGAGTTAAATCCTGTATCAAGCGCTCCACATCCGATCCGTATTGCAGACGGCGGGCGAGGTAGGCGAACTCGTCGCTGTCATAGGGCGGAATGTTGACATCTTTGGCGTTGCCTCTCACCACCCGCAGTGAATCAATCAGCCAGCGCATGAAAGTATGCGCCTTGCGCAAGCGGTCGTAATCTTCTGTTGAAAGATAACCGGCTTGATGCATGGCTGCCATGGCTTCACGGATATTTGTAAGCCGGAGCGATGAGTCTTTGAAGCCGAAATTGATCTGCAGCCCCTGAACCAGATATTCAATATCCACCAGGGCGCCGGGGCTAAACTTGGCATTAAATGTGCCGGCAGCCACCAGGTGGCGCACCTGTTTTTCGCGCATGGCACGCATGGAGGTGACGTCAAAAAGAGTGCCGTTATAGACATACTCATCCCGCAATATGCTTATTTGTCCGCCCAATTTATCGTTGCCGGCAATCGGACGCAGTTTGACGAGTGCCTGCCTTTCATACGGCCAGGCGGGACCTTCAGGTGCGTAATACTTCTTAAATGAATCCAGCAAGACGGCCTGGCTGCCGGCTTTTCCGTAAGGGCGAAGCTGCAGGTCGATGTGAAAAACGCCTTCCTGGCGGGCCTGGATGGCCTGGGTCAGCGATTGGATCAGTTCTTCGTAAAAACTACTTGTGGCAATGCTTTTAAATCCGCCGGTCTTGCCCTGGCCGGCATACACCAGCATCAGCTCGATATCCGAGGCGAAACCGAGTTCACGTCCGCCGCATTTGCCCAGGGCTAATAAAACTGCTTCAGCAGGCTGACCTTTTTCAAGCTTTGGCTGGCCGTGGTGTTTTACCAACTCTTGTTTGCAACGATTAAATGCTTCGCTCAAGATCACTTCCACCAGGTCGGTGAGTTCTTCAGAAAAAGTGCCAAATTCGGCGGTGTATCCGAGGATGTGGCGCATGTCGATGCGGAACATCTCACGGTCTTTGAAGGCGTTTAATCCGTCACGCCAGTTGGCAGCTTTGGCGACGGCTTTTTGGGCTTCTTTTTCAAGCTCTTTGCGGTTATAGGCTTTTTCCAGTGTATCCACATTGCTGACGATCGGAAAGAGATTGGAATACTGCATACGTAAAAAATCATCCCACAAGAAATCGCTGACCCCCAGCAGTTTGGCCAAGGCGTTGAGTACTTCAGGCCGCTCGATACTGGCGAATTCATCCACCCAGTTGGGGCGTTCAAAAAGCTGAAGCAAAAATTCTCTGAAATGCAGCATGGCGCTTTCAGGGTTGGGAGATTGGGGCAGTAAATGGGTGAAATGTTTAATCAGGACCGCGGCAGCCCGCAGTTCTCGCTGTTTTGCAGCAGAGATGATCTTTTCACCCTTTTCGTTGGTGACATACAAGATGTCGCTGGCCCGGTTGCCCACGGATTGAACCAGCATGCGCACAATATTAATGTGGCTCAGCGCCAGGGCGTTGCTGAATTCGTAAAGGAAACCGGCTGTGTCAGGTGCACTGATGCGCAGCAGGGTATATTTATCGTCTTCTTCATTGTCAATTTCAATTTCAACCGGGTAGAGGGGCATGCCCCCGGTTGGCGCTTCAAGGAACTTGGCGCCAACGCGTTTGACCAGGTCGCCCTGGGCTTCACGCCGTCTTCCGGTTTTAATTTTGGTGATCAATTCTTTCAAATCATCAGCGTAGTTTTTCCAAAGCGCGGGATCTATGGGTTCACTTTTTACCGAACGGACAATAAAGGCATCTACAATCTTCTTCAACCCCTGATCACCGCTGCTGGCGCCATTGGCTTCGTAGGTGAAGACCTGGCTTTCAAGAATATCCAGATCGTAGAGGTACATCAAACCGCAGATAATGGAGAGCACGCCTAAATAGTCGTAACCGACAATGGTGATGCGCCAGCGGATGTCATCCAACGCCCGGGGTTCGACAATGACCGGTTTTTCACTCGTCAGCAGTTCGGTCAGGCGGGTGTGGTGGGCGATCTCCTCCGGGCTGAAGGTGGTGGCGTAAGATGCATCCATGCGGGCAACATGCTGCTGCACCTTGATGGCGATTTCAGGTGTCAGGGCAACCGGTTCCACCGGCTGGTTGCCGACATATTTCAGAAATATGGTTCGCAGTGCCAGGGATTGTTTCTCATAAGCTTGAATGAATCGTTCACCTGCTCCCTGGCCTTCAAACCCAAGACGACGGGCTAATAAAGCCAGCGAGTGATCATCCGAGGGCAGGGTGTAGGTCTGCTGATAATCTGTGATCTGTAGGTAATGTTCAATGGTGCGCAAAAAGATATAGCCGTCCGTGAGGATGCGCGCCTCTTCAGGCGCGATCAATTTGGCGTCGCGAAGCAGGGGAATGGCTTTTAAGGTTGAACGTGTGCGGATGGAGGAATGGGTTAATTGCAGGGATTGAACCACAAACTCCACGTCGCGGATTGAACCGGCGCCAAGTTTGACCTCACCCCATTTGCGGCCTTTTTCGAGCAGAAATTCTTCGGTGCGCTGTTTCATAGAAAAGATGCCGGCGCGCACTTCATCCGCGGGAATGCTGAAGAGCAGGGGCTCTACATCTCTACGCAGCTCTTCACCGAAGGCCAGGTTGCCTGCAATCGGCCGCGCTTTGAGAAAGGCTTGTTTTTCCCAAAGCAGTGCAGATTGTTTGTAATAGCGCAGATAACCCTCAAGCGTGGTGACCAACGGGCCGTCGTGTCCCCAGGGACGCAGGCGCATATCCACCCGGTATAAGAATCCATCCCCGGTAGTTTTTGAAATAACATCGATCAAGGATTTTGCAAGTTTGAGATTGTTTTCAGAATCCTTTTTGGCAATAAAAAGCAGGTCTATATCAGAGCTGTAATTGAGTTCACGGGCGCCGAGTTTGCCCATTGCCAACACAGTGAAGTTGGTCGCAGAGACGCCGGTTTCTTCAGCCGCAAGTGCCATGCAGGCTCGAGTCATGCCAATGGCCATACGCGAAAGTTGAGAAAAGACCGCTCTAAGGTCAAATAGATCGAGAAAATCGCTGACCCCAATGCGTAAAAGTTCTCTGCGTTGATAACGGCGAAGTGCGTTAAGCCGTTCCAGATAATCATTCTTGGATTGCCAGGCGGCCATGCCTTCACTATGGTATTGATCCACTGTTTTGCGCTCGGTCAGCAGGCTGCGCTGCCCCACAAGATGGATGGCATCAGGTGTGCCTAACAAGATTTCTGTCAAAAAGGGGCTGGTAGAAAAGAGGGTTACCAAGATTTCCACCAATCGCGGATTTTCTTGCAGGTCGGCAAACAAAGTGACACAGAACGCATCCACCAGACGCTCAAAATTCACCAACGACCGATCAGGGTCTGCTGCACCTCTAACCGCTGGAATCAGCCATGGCAGAATTTCCTGCATCCGGTCAGGGTAAGCCGTGATCAGACGGGTGAAAATGGATTGAGCGTTCAGATGGTCAGAAAAGACATTCTCATGAAGAAGCTGGGCAATAGCAGTATTGAAATCGGCGATGTTCTTTTCGGCTTTCATTAGAGACTCTTTCATAAAAAAATTATACATTATGTGATTGTTTTGACAGATGAGAATCAACACTCTCTTATCTTATTCCATTTGGTGGTTGAAAAAAGTACCCATTCGGGTAATATACAGGGTAAGAGTGTTTCTCTATAATCACTAAATACTTTTTGAGGACTTATTTATTATTTTACAAAATTTGATCGTGAATTCTAAAGGAGAAAACTCATGGCAAAGACAGTTAAAGAAGTACTTGAATTAGCAAAGAACGTAAAAATGGTTGACCTGCGGTTCATTGACCTGCCGGGAACCTGGCAGCATTTTTCAATTCCTGCTCACCGATTAAGCCTGGATCTTTTTGAAGAGGGCATCCCCTTCGATGGTTCATCCATCCGCGGGTTTCAGGAAATTCACGAATCAGACATGCTTCTGCTGCTTGATCCTGATACTGCTTTCATTGATCCAGTGGCCGAACTGCCAACCCTGGTCATTAGCTGTGATGTCTATGATCCCATCACCAAGCAGCCCTACAGCCGCGATCCCCGCTATGTTGCAAAGAAGGCTGAAGCCTATTTAAAGCAAACCGGCATTGGCGATACCGCTTTCTTTGGACCTGAAGCTGAATTTTTTATCTTTGACAATATTCGTTATGGCAGCAGCACCAATGAATCATTTTATGAAATTGACAGCGCTGAAGGTTGGTGGAATAGCGGCGATAAGAGCAAACCCAATTTTGGCGGACAAATCCTGCCCAAGCGCGGATATTTCCCCGTGCCTCCCACTGACACTTTACAAACTTTGCGCAGCCAGATTGTCATGTCTTTGGAAGAAGCCGGCGTCGAGATGGAAATTCATCATCATGAAGTCGCCACTGCCGGTCAGGTTGAATTGGGTATGAAATTCAATACCTTGATTCGCATGGCTGATCAGCTTCTGGTTTACAAATACATTGCCAAGAACGTAGCCCGACAACATGGCAAGACGGCTACATTTATGCCCAAGCCCGTTTTCGGTGATAACGGCTCAGGTATGCACGTACACTCTTCCATTTGGAAGAACGGCAAGAACGTTTTCTTTGATGCTTCCGGTTATGCCCAACTCTCAGATACAGCCAAGTATTACATAGGCGGTCTGCTGAAACATGCGCCTTCTTTGCTGGCTTTGACCAACCCGACCACCAATTCCTTCCGGCGCCTTGTACCCGGGTTTGAAGCACCCGTCAACCTGGCCTATTCACAGCGCAATCGTTCGGCTGTCTGCCGTATTCCGGTGACCAGCAGTGAAAAATCCAAGCGCGTCGAATTCCGCGCACCGGATGCCACCAGTAATCCCTATTTGTGCTTCTCAGCTTTGTTGATGGCCGGCCTGGATGGCATTCAGAACCGCATTGACCCTGGCAATCCTGTGGATAAAGATTTGTATGAACTTCCACGTGAAGAAGCCAAGCTGATCAAACAGGTTCCAGGTTCCTTGGGTGATGTCTTAATCGCACTCGAAAATGACCATGATTACCTGCTCAAGGGTGATGTCTTCACCAAAGATTTGCTCGAAGCTTACATTGCTTACAAACGCCAGAACGAGCTTGACCCCGTACGTATCCGCCCTGTTCCATATGAATTTGTACTCTATTACGATATTTAGTTCATCTCCTGTCTCTCCTTTAGACGGTTTTTCAAACCTGGCAGGTGTTCAAACACCTGTCAGGTTTGTTAAAGGATAGTTATCTTTTTGACGTGCTACAATTACCTGAGCAGGATGCCGACCATGAGTGAACAAACCGCTAATTCCCGACTATATGATGCACTGGCCAGTTTGAACCAGATTGGCGCCACCGTCAACCAGATTGGACAGGACGGCAGGGTCAGTGTTGAAGATACCTTAAAACTGATCGTAGCCAGCGCCATCCAGGTGGTGCAGGGGGCATCAGCGGTGATCTATTCTTATGATGACACAATCGGTGAGTTTATTGTTTTATCGCGTGTAACTGCCGGTGTCATGGATAATGGTGAATTGAGCGATGAACCTCGTCCTTACGGTCTTGGTTTTAGAGCCATCAAACAGAGGCGCCGGGTCTTGTCTTATGAAGAAAAAGGCATCAACATCCATCCGGCAAGAGCCATGGCGGGCGCCAGGGTGATGGGCTGCTTCCCGTTGATTGTGGCTGACTGCCCGGTGGGTGCGCTTTATGTTTATCTTCAAGATGAACGCGAGTTCAGCCAACTGGAATTATTGATGCTTGATAATTTTGTCAATCAAGCCGCAATGGCCATCTATCATGCCCATAACCTCGAAAAAATGCAGCGCAACCTGGCTCGTAAAGAAGAAGAAATCAAACGTATGCGCCGGGCTGGTCTGCTGATCTCTTCAAGATTGAGGTTGGAAGAAACACTCGAGTCGATCCTGCAGATGGCGCTTGAAGTCACCGGCGCCCAGTATGGCATCTTCCGATTGTTGGATCAAAAAGCCCAGACCTTAAACACAAAAGCAGTGGCCGGTGAGTATACCGCCCGGCCCCAAATTGAAGCACTGCCGTTGGGGTCAAACAGCGTAATGGCATGGGTGGCACGCGAGCGGCAATCAGCCTGCATCGCGGATTTGCACGCCGACCCATGGTCGCACATCTACTATCCGCTCGACTCAAACATGGAAATGCGCTCGGAACTGGCTGTGCCATTGGTAGGTGCCACCGGCAGGCTCGAAGGGGTGCTTAACCTTGAAAGCCCGATCGTGGGCGCATTCAGTGAAGATGACAGCTATTTGCTACAAGCGCTGGCAACCCAGGCGGTAATAACCATTCAAGAGGTAAGACTGCTGGATGCGCTTGAAGAAATAACCCATTTGTTATTGACCGAATCACTGCAAAAAGTGTTGGTTCACCTTTCTGCTTTGGCTTGCGATCTGTTGGATGCGGCCACAAGTGCCATCTGGAACTTGAAGGGTGATCTGCTGGAAGTCGCAGCAGAGTGCGGTGGGTACCAACACGGAGAAAGCATCCCGGTGGAGGGGAGTCTGGCGGGTCTGGCGATACTTGAAAGAAAGCCGGTTATCAGCGAGGATGTTCGTGTAGACAAGCGTTTCCACCGCGCCGACCTGGCCGTTAATCAAGATTGGGCGCGTGCCTTGATCGTTCCGCTGCTACCTGGCGACGAAGGCGAACCGCTTGGCGCATTTGGCGTTTACAGTTCCACAAGCGGGGCGGGGCATTTTGCCGAATCTGAATGGGATAAAAAGGTGCTGGTTACGTTGGCTGATTATGCCGTTCTAGCCTATCAAAACGCCGCCCATCAAGATGCATTGCGCGCCGCCCAGGAGCAGCGATCTGTGGCCGAGACTTTTGCCGCAGTGGGTGATATAGCTTCTAATTTACTACACCATTTAAACAATAAAGTGGGCACCATCCCTGTGCGCATTCAAGGTATCGAAGATAAATTGCAAGATGTGCTGAGCGCCAACCCTTATCTTGCCCACAACCTTGATGAAATTGAACATTGCGCCACCGATGCCATGGAAAGCGTGCGTGAAAGCCTTTCGCATTTACGGCCCATTAAGCGCGAACCGGTGCTGGTAGTCAGCCGGGTGCTCGAAGCCGTCAGCCTGGTTAAGATGCCCCCGACTGCTGAAGTGAAGATCACTCAACTTGACCATTTACCCGTGGTCATGGCCGGTGACCGCACGCTGACGCTGGTATTCACCAACCTGATTGAAAATGCCCTGGATGCCATGAATGGCAAAGGCATGATCACCATTTCAGGCAGCGCTGATAAAGATTGGGTCGAAGTCAAGGTAGGCGACAATGGACCGGGCATCCCGCCGGAACTGCACGAGCACATTTTTGATCTCAATTATTCGGGCCGCGGAGCCTCCCGGCCTGGCAAGCTCGGATTTGGTTTGTGGTGGGTTAAGACCTTGATGACCCGTCTTGAGGGAAATGTGGCAATACAGAGCGATGGCGCTCACGGTACGACCTTTGTTTTGAGACTCCCGATTGCCAAACCGAATGGGTTGAGTAAAGAATGATGAATGCCAAACCCTCTCCGCGTGCGATTGTGATTGAAGATGATTCCTCATGGCAGCAGATTCTGAGCGAAATCCTTTCAGATTCAGGCTTGACTGTGGATGTGGCGGACAACCTTGAAGATGCATTGAAATTGCTTAAAGCCGAACCCCACCGGCTGGCTTTAGTGGATTTGTCGCTGGAAAGCGCCGACCATAGTAATGAAGATGGTTTGCACGCGCTTGAAGCCATCAAACGGCTTGATCCCGGCTGCCAGAGCATCTTGTTGACCGGGTTTGCTACGGTGGAACTGGCCGTCAGTGTTCTGACCGAACTTGGCGCTTTTTCATTCTTGCGCAAAGAAAGCTTCAACAGGGCGCAGTTCCGCGAGTTGATCAGCCAGGCGCTGGTTTCTGCTCCAAAAAGCGAGGTTGAAAGCGCACAGCTTAATCCTGCTGCGAAAATCCAGACCACAACAAAATCAGAACCTGTTTCGCATAAAGCAGCGAAGGTGCTGGTGGTGGAAGATGACGCCGGCTGGCGCAGCATCCTTTCGGAACTGCTTACGGATGCCGGGCTGGAGATCAGGGTGTGCAGCAGTTACGGTGATGCGCTCGGAGCACTGAGGCGGGAGACGTTTTCTTTGGCAGTGGTGGATCTTTCACTCACTGCCGAAGTGGTCTGGGATGATTCCGCGGACAGTGATTCGCTTGAAGGTTACAGCCTGTTGGCCAACACACATACGTCGGGCATCCCCACGATAGTGGTCAGCGGCGTGGTGGGCGTGGATGAGATCCAACGCGCCTACAACGAACATTCCGTGTTTGCTTATCTTGAGAAGCAGGCTTTCGACCGCAATAACTTCAGGCGTCTGGTGCGTGAGGCGATTGCCGCCGGCAGTACCATTTCTGAACTTGACCAGCTCACCCAACGTGAAAGAGAAGTCTTTGACTTGTTGGCGAAGGGCATGACAAATAAAGAGATCGCTGATGCACTGGTGATCACCAATAACACGGTCAAACGCCATTTGAAAGCTGTTTTTGAGAAGCTGGATGTGCATACACGTGCGGCGGCGCTTTCTAAGGCAAAGGGAATTTAGTTGTTAGTCTGAACAGGGATTATTTATTAATTCGATATGAGCGATTACACACTTCCAACAAAAAAAGATTTTCAAGTATTGGTTGATTTTTTATCAATCTTTAGTAATCCTGGTTTTGATCCTGTATTAATCCAGCCAGAAATAGAAGATACACTTCAGAATAATCTTGAAAAAAAGTCAGTACTTTATAAAACCGAAGTTATCGATTTCTTTAGTCTGGTTTCGCAGGAAATTTGGGTAGATCATAATTACATACCTGAATCTGCTCAAGAATTTTTAGAAAACTCAGAAAAGGTAAAAACCGCATCGTTTGAAGAAATAAGAAGTTTACTGACTTATTGTCAACGCGGTGAACGTTTTTGTGAGGGTCATTGGGGTGTAATGATAAAAACTGGAAAAATTTACCAAATATTAGTTAGACTCTCTCAAATTGCTAAAATTCTTTGAAAAACAGACCCCATTACCGGGGTCTGTTTTGTTTCGAAAAACAAGATTAATTCCACTCGGTGTGGAAAGATCCCTCTTTATCAAGGCGGCGGTAGGTGTGGGCGCCAAAGTAGTCGCGCTGCGCCTGGGTGAGGTTGGCGGGCAGTCGGTTGCTTCGGTAGGCGTCGTAATAGGCCAGCGCGGAATTGAAAGCCAGCGTGGGGATGCCGCTGTCGGCAGCCATGCTGACCACCGTGCGCAGGGCGGCTTGTCCGCGGTTCATTTTGGTTGAGAACTCGGGGTCAACCATCAGGTTGGTCAGGTCGTTGTTGCGCTTATAGGCGTCGCGAATGTCGTTCAAGAAGCGAGCACGGATGATGCATCCGCCGCGCCAGATGCGCGCGATCTCTGAATAGTTAAAGTCGTAACTGTATTCCTTGCTGGCCATACGCAGCATGCCAAACCCCTGGGCATAAGAACAAATTTTTGCGGTATAAAGGGCGTCGCGAATGAAGGCAATGTTTTGGGCACGGTCGCCTTTGATCTGCGTTTTGGGGCCGACCAATAAACTTGAAGCCGCGACACGTTCCTCTTTGAGACCGCTGATGATGCGGCTTTCGACGGCCGCATTGATGGTGGGGATGGGCGCACCAAGATCAAAGGAATTCTGGCTGGTCCATTTGCCTGTTCCTTTTTGCTGGGCTTCATCCAGGATAAGATCCACAATCGCTTTATCGGTTGCGCGGTCGTACCTTGAGAAAATATCGGCGGTGATTTCGATTAAATAGGACTCAAGGTCGCCTTTGTTCCATTCGGCGAATACATCGTGCAGTTCAGGGTTGGTAAGACCCAAGCCGCGGTGCAGCAGGTCGTAGGTTTCTGCGATCAACTGCATGTCGCCGTATTCGATGCCGTTGTGCACCATCTTGACGTAGTGACCCGCACCGCGCGGTCCCATATAAGCTACGCAGGGCTCGCCATCCACTTTGGCGGCGATGGCTTCGAAAACCGGTTTGACCAGCTCCCAGGCTTTGGGTTGTCCGCCCGGCATGATGGAGGGACCCCAGAGTGCACCTTGTTCCCCGCCGCTGACGCCAGCGCCGATATAGATCAGACCCAAAAGTTCCAACTCGCGTGAACGCAACTCGCTATCGTAAAAATAAGTGTTGCCGCCGTCAATCAGCAAATCGCCTTTGGAGAGCAAGGGTTTGAGTGAGTTGATGGCGGATTCAATGGGTTTTCCTGCGGGCACCATGATCAAGATGCGCCGGGGATGTTCAAGCGTTTTCAAAAAGGATTCAAGCGTGTCACAGGCGATCAGGTTTTTTGTCTGGGCTTCTTCACCAAATGAAGCCACCTTGACGGCATCCAGGTCATAACCAGCCACGCAAAAACCGTTGCGTTCCATGTTCAAGGCGAGCATGCGTCCCATCACGCCGAGACCCATGACGCCGAAATTTGCTTTTTTCATGCTTCCTCCTGCAAGTAGTCGTTCAACAACCATTAAGAATTTTGATTAGAATATGACAATCTGTCTTCATGGTTAACTATACCTTGTTTTATTTTATCTTACGGGGAGGTATATATCCACAAGCCGGGGATTCGCAATGAAAACAGTCATTTTATTGCTTTATAATGAACCGATATGACTGGAAAAAAGAAAAGTAAACTCTGGATCCTTTTTGTGATCCTTGCTTGTGTGTCGTGCTGTTGCCTGATTATGCTGCAGCCCATCGGTGATTACCTGGTTGTGCAAGATGAAATTCAAAAAACCGATTTGATCGCCGCAGTCAGCGGACCCGAATACCGCATTTTGTATGCTTCTGAACTCTACATGAAAGGGCTGTCAAACACGGTCTTTTTCACCGGCGGATTCAGTGAAGAAAACAACCGCATCGAAGCTTCGTGGAGCAAGTATGTGGCAGAAACACACGGCGTGCCGGGGGAGGCGATCGCTATTGATGAAAACGCTGTGCTGACCACCCATGATGAGGCCGTTCTGCTTAAGAACTACATTGACGCACATCCCGATATGGTCAAAACGGTCGCCCTGGTGACCGATCCATGGCATTCACGGCGCGCCAGGTGGATCTATCAAAAGGTGTTGGGCGAAGATGTCAAGGTATACATGATGCCTGTTCCGCGTACGCGCACGGATTTTCCGAAATACTGGTGGACGGAAGCCAGTTCACGCCAACTGGTCTGGAAGGAATATGTCAAGCTGGTGTTTTATGTGTTCCGTTACCAGATAGCTACCGGACATTTACGCTCATGGCTGTCTCAATTTGACAAGTTCTAGGAAAATTTACTTACACCAAATCAAGTCACATCATGACCAATCACTTAATAATGTAAACAACTAACACTTATGCAAGTTCACTTTGGGATATCCATCCAGTATAATGTGCCTAGAGGTTCTATTTTCTTTTAAATGTATGAGGGAATTTATGGCTGATATACTAACAATTTCATTGGAAGAACTGGTCTCAAGTCTCTCAACCTTGATGGATCATACCGTTGCCCCTTTGAGAGACCATCACCGGCGCACCGCAATTGCGGCTTATCATATCGCCACCCAACTTGATCTGACTTGGCAGCAGCGGCATGACTTAATCTTTGCTTCTGCAATTCATGATATAGGTGCCTTTTCAGTCAAGGAACAACAGGCTTTGCAAGACCTGAGTTTTGAATCTCAAAATATCAATCGGCATGCCCGGGCTGCCTATTTGCTGCTTAAGGAATTCCATTATTTTGATCATATTGCTGATATCCTTCGATACCATCACGCCTTTCTCAATGTCAATAATAAGGTGGATCGGAGAGAAATACCTTATGAATCCCTTATTTTGCAGGTCGCTGATCATGCCGCGGTTTTGTCTGGCGATTCTCTAAATATTCTTGATTCATCTGCCGCGATCATCAATGAAGTTAACCGGCAATCGGGAGTCTTGTTTACCCCTGAAATTGTTGACGCATTTAACCGGGCTGCCGAAAAAGAAATTTTCTGGCTGGATATCAAGAACCTGACATTAAATTCGCTTTTTAGAGATCACCTGAAACTTGATAATCTGCATATTAAAAGTACTGAACTGATGGGGCTGGTACATCTTTTTCGCAGAATTATTGATTTTCGCAGCGAGGTTACCTCAACCCATACCGCCGGGGTTGCAGTAGTAGCGGCTGATCTGGCCAGGTTCCACGGCCGTGAAGAGGAAACCATCCATAAAATAGAAATGGCCGGCTATCTGCATGATATTGGCAAACTGATCGTACCGTCAGAAATCCTTGAAAAACCCAGCAAATTAACACCACAAGAATTCAATATCATCCGCACGCACACTTATTTCACTTATGAATTTCTCAATGGTATGAGCATTTTTAGGGATATTCGTGATTGGGCGTCGCAGCATCATGAACGGTTGAACGGCCGGGGATACCCATTCCACGAGAATGAGAAAACACTGCCATTTGAATCCAGGGCAATTGCAGTTGCGGATGTGTTTACGGCTTTGACTGAAGACCGGCCTTACCGCAAAGGCGTTTCTGGCAAAGAAGCGATGCTTGTTTTGGATGTGGATGTACAAAAAGGAGAACTGGACGGCGTTCTGGTCAAGTTGTTGGGTGATCACCTTGAAGAGATAAACCAGGTTCGGATGACCGCCCAGGAAGCATCCAAAAAAGAATATGAAGCATTTGTGATGGAATTAATCAAGGAAGAATTTTAAAAAATCGATCTTATTACTTAAAGAAGATAAGCTGACTCATGTCTTGAGTCGGCTTTTTCTTAATAATGATCCTACAAAAATAAATCCGGCATTTCATTGGCCAAATTGAGGCGGAAACCTCCCGCATTTTGTTTTATTCTTTATATGTCAAAAAAATTCAGCAGACTCGCCATTTATATAATCTTGATGGAGTTGATCTCTTGATGTATGTGGTTCCTTATGACCTGGGAACTGGTGGACTGAAAGCCGGTCTCTACCAATTCGACGGAACTTCGGCCGGTTTTGAATTTGTTCCCTATCAAACCTTTTTTCCTGAGGCGGATTGTGTTAATTGTTTAAACCTCAAGCGAAGTGCTGACGGAGGTCTCCATCACTT
>DQHW01000006.1 GCA_003524305.1 Anaerolineaceae bacterium | reverse complement strand
TTTTCATCTATTCCAGCCACACCATAAACCTCAACACCCAATCGCCTCAGCGATTGAATGTGCGTTTTGCCCATAAAACCCAACCCTATGACTGCCGCTTTTGGATGCATAATACCTCCTGCTAGATCGGAAAATGATAATTGCTAATTGAATTTGGATTCTTAAAACCAATCCATTTAAGGTATATCGAGTCACCTCAAATGGATTGGCACATGTCAGAAAAACTCAATTGCTATATTTGGGATTCAAACGACTTGATAAAGTTAAATCCTACCTGCTGACGGCGGTCAAACTCATCGATGGTGGGTTTTACATGCCCGGGCATCAAGAAAGGCGCGCATTGTTCATAGGCAAAGTACCCATCGTAACCAACTTCTTTGCAAGCTTTGAAGAAGGGCAGCCAGTTCTCGACGCCCTCTCCCGGTACGACTTCCATGCTGGCGTAGGCAAACCCACCTGGTCCGATACGGGTTTTAGACCCGAGTGTGTGTGAGTGGATCATCTTCTTGCCAATTTTCTTGACCGTTTCATAGACATAATCAGATTCTTGATGGTCAAACAATGGCAAATCCAAACCAATCTTCACATTCGGCAGATTGACTTCCTCCACCAGATCAATCAGGTCTTGCACTTCATTGACCACCGGGGGGTGACCCTGCACGGCTAATTCCACACCATACTCTTTGGCGATGTGTCCAGATTCAATGATACCGGATCGCACTGAATCCCATTCCAGCAGGTAATCATCCTGGGTGGAGACTTCGTAAGTGCGGGAGTGCATGGCCGTTTGGCAATAACCCTGGTCCCAATATTGCTGCCAGAAGTATCCAATGAAAGCCGGTAGAATGCGAACGGTGGGGCAATCCAGATCGCGAGCCAATTCACAGCAAGATCGCACATATAAAAGTTCTTTTTCGGTATGTGGAACCAGCGCATGGTCGCTGCGCATGAAATTCGTGCAGCCATCCACAGCGGCAAACTTAATCCCCTTATCATTGGCATAACTTAGCAGTTTCTTGCGAGCTTTAGCGTTTAAATCAGGCGGAAAGGTCATCGGCCGGTGCGGCCACAAGTCAACAGCATCGTATCCAAATTTTGCTGCCCGATCAACCACTGCCTCCATGGTCAACGGATTGCCTTTATAAAAATAAGCACCGTAATTTACTGCATCTAAACTTTGCTTGATCTTGAACATCTAAATTATCTCCTTATGAGTGGGATTTCATAGTTGGTCTAACTAGCCTTTTAAGCCTGTAATGGATATGCCTTGAATGATCTGGCGTTGGAAAATGATGTAGACAATGATTGGCAAAATTGCGGCCAGCAGAAATGCAGTCATCATCAAATTGACTGTCATAAACGAATTCGGATCGTTGTACCAGTTGATCATCTGGCTAACGGTAATGATGTCATTGTTTTTGGCAATCACCATCGGCCAGACATAGTTACCCCAGGTGGTCATAAAAGTTAAGATGGCCATGGTTGCCAATGCGTTGCGAGACAAGGGCAGCACCACATGCCAATACACACCGAAATGGGTATCACCATCAATCTGGGCGGCATCCATGATTTCACGAGGAATATCTTTAAAGAACTGTGTCAACATGAATAGTCCAAATGCGGAGGCTAAACCTGGGACAACCAGCCCTTGCATTTTGTTCACCCAACCTAATTTAGCCACTAGCAGATAGGTTGGCACAAGTGTGACTGCCGTGGGGATCATCATGGCAATCAGCACAAGCGCAAACAATACCTTTTTTCCTGGAAATTCAAACAATGCAAATTCAAACGCCGCCATTGAAGTTAACAAGAGAGATCCGATAACGGTGAGGAAAGAATAAGTCAATGAATGTCCGTAAGCAGCCAATACATTTGCTTCCGAGAGTACGTCCTTGATATTCTGAATACCTGCTGAAAAAGAAGTCGGATACAAGCGCGGATTGATGGCGATGGGAATTCCCGGTTCGCTGAAAACGATGTTGAACATCCACCAGATGGGGAAGAGCGCCATGATGAGAAAGACGATCGCAAGCGTCCATTTAAAAATGCCGCCAATACTGAAATGTTTTTTAATATATTTAGAGAAGGTCGTCATGGAATCCTCTAGTCTTTACGTCGCACAATAAACAAGATGGAGGTGATAATGATAATTAAGATAGTTAGCATGAACCCATACGCTGAAGCCTCACCAAATTTGTAGACACCAAAAGCGCGTCCGAACATATCCATTACGGGGAACAACAACGCCTTTAATCGGCCGCCATAACCTTGTGTAGTGGATAATGTGAGCAACCAGGGAGCATCAAATACCTGAAGTGCGAAAATGAAACCTTGAGCAATCACAAAAAACAGCACCGGTTCGAGCAGTGGAATTGTGATGTAGATCATTTCTTGCCATTTATTTGCACCATCGACCTTTGCAGCGTCGTAATAGTCATTGGGAATGTTTTTTAAACCGGCCAACAAGATAACCATATTCCATCCGGCAGACCGCCATACATCAACAACAATGAGCGCGAACATCATATAAACCGGATTTTTAAGGAAGTTGATTGATTCCAGCCCTATTGCCTGAAGGGCAGTGTTGATTATGCCAACTTCGGGTGCATACATCCACCGCCAGACGGATGCCGCTAAAAACAATGGCATCATGGTGGGCACAAAATAAGCACTGCGAAAGAAATTGGATAACGGTCCTTTCAAGCTGTTGACAAATAAAGCCAGTGAAAAAGCCACTGTTATGCCCAGGGGAACCGTGATTGAAACATATTTCAGAATATTCGTAAAAGAAATAATGAAATCACGTGATTTTACTAGATTGATGTAGTTCTGAAACTGAACATAGACTGCAGGATTGACACTATCCCATTTGAAGAAGCTGGTATTCAACCCATTAATAATTGGATACAAAAAGAAAATCGAAAAGAAGAAGAAGAAAGGGAGAAGCATCAAATAATGCTTAAGTGTCTTTCTGAACCAGTATTTCATTATTTTGATTCTCCTGACTAGTGTTGTTTTGAGGTGCGGAGGTTAATCCGCACCTCATCGTACAGAGAAAAAAGCTAAGAAGGTTTAGTTTCCAGCGATGGTAGCGTTCAATTGGGTGATCAAATCAGCAGCGCCGTCTTCAGGTGTAAATACACCAGTGGTGATCTGGGCCAGGTTATCTTGCAATGCCTGGTAGTAGTTGCCGGGATAGGCAGTGGTGAAATGAGGGGGACGTTCCAGCAGGGAAGAAGCTGCAGCGTCAATGGTGATTTTGAGCAATGAATTATCAACCTGAGCCATGGCTTTTTGATTGCCATTGAAACGGCCCAGAGCTTCAGACCAGCGCACTAACTGGGGCTCATCGCAGATATAGGTGACGAATTCCCAAGCCAGGTCGGCATTGGCAGTGGCAGGTGAGATGGTCACGAATTCTGTTCCGCGAACACCACCCTTGTTATCGGCTGTTGCACCAGGGGTCAGAATGTAATCATATATCAAACCATTAGATTCAGCAGCGGCTTTGAAAGTAGGATCCATCCAGGGGCCGGTGACGATGAAAGCCAATTGGTTGCTCAAGAAGAGATCTGTGGTTGCCTGATCCTGGTCGCCATTTTCGGTGCCGTATTCTTTGGCGGCTTCAAGGAATTTTACAGTCTGAATATATTTTTCAGGATTGATTTTTGTGGTCTTGGCATCAAAATCAATGCCCCATTCCTCGCTGGTTGCAGCGCCGCTATAAATATTGGTGAAATCCCACCAATCGTTATAGAAAGAACCCATGGCCAGGAAGCCTGCTTCTTTGATCTGTTTCTGTTGAGCTAACCATTCATCCCAGGTGTTGATGGGGGTGGCGGGGTCAATGCCAGCAGCTTCGAGAACGGTCAAGTTGCGATACAAGAAAGTGGCATAACCGGTAAAGGGCATGGCATACATTTCGCCGTCAACGGGAGTGACTTCACTGATCATGTTGGGGTCAAATTGAGAACGATAATCTTCCGGCATAGCCATCCAGCTATCATAAACATTTGCCATTGCATTGATGCCAGTGAAGAGGGCACCCTGGCTGGTTGTACCCATGTAAATGTCAGGGATCGTGCCGCTTGCAGCACTGGTGACGATGCCAGTGTTCAATTCATCTCCACCCTTGCCGGTAATGTTGATCGTAACACCGGGATGGGCAGCTTCAAATTCAGAAATGAAAGTTTTCATCATATCGCCGCCGGCATCGGAGGCATAATCAGAGAACGTCCAGAACTCAAGAGTGACAGGCTTTCCGTCTGCTGGTGCTTCAGTTGCAGCGGCTTCAGGGGCGGAAGCTTCGGTGGCAGCAACTTCTGGTGCGAGTGCTTGTGGGGCGCAGGCTGAGAGCAAAAGCGCGCCTAAAATGATGATGCTGATTAACACTTGAATACTTTTCTTCATTTTTTCTCCTCAATTTATCGCTTGCAAAGAATGAATTACCGGAAATGTTAGTGACATAATCTTAATCGACTTATTGACACCTCCTATTAAAAAATGTTAATAGAATCAATATTTCACGGTTTTTATTGGTCTAGAAGTTTCGCAATTACAGAATATTACAAATTGGCTGTCTTCTTGCGCCAAGTTATTGCCAAGGAATTGCCTTTTTATTATTTCAAACACAATTTTTATATGAGGCTTTAAACGCAGGCTCAAAAAAATGATATATTTGAGCTATAAAAAATTTTTAAACTATTTTTTAGAAGGTGCTCATGGATAGGACTGAGTTTCAAAATGCTGTGAAAGATATCTTGAATCACTTGTCAGACCCTGCCTATCTTGAAAACCACAATTTATTGAATCTCTTTTATTCTGGTGAAGATGCACCTATCACCGTCAGAATGCATGCCTTACGCGAAACAATTCAGAAAAGCATCAATTTTCTGCAACCGCCAGATGGTACGCCTTCAATTGCCACTGAATGGCGCTGTTACAAGATTCTTACCTTCCGTTATTTTCTACTCAAAGAATGGCATATCATTGAAGAAGAGTTGGGTTTAAGTCAGAGACAGGTTCAACGTGATTTAAAAAAAGGACTTGACGCCCTTGTCTCAATTCTTTGGGATCACCATACTTCGCAAACCAAAAAATCTGATCAACCTGAAACAGAATCTATCAAAGAAATTGAAACCTACGACCAGGAACTGATCAAGGAAGAATTGAAAAACTGGGAAATCTCGTATGATCTGATAAACCTGTCGCAAATCCTTGAACAAGCACTGCAATTATGCAAATCGTTGATGAACACTGAATTTCACGAGCAGATTGTTCTAAAGGATGTAGACACATCACTCAATGTGATGGTTGACCAGGTGCTTACCAAGCAAGGGCTCTACAAGATTTTTTCAATGATTGGGGAGAGTAATGGCAATCTAAAGGCTCAGGTTAAAACCCGCAAACTGAATGATTTTTTCTACGAACTAGCGTTCATATTTATTACCCCCAACAGCCGCACTTCCGAGCATTGGAGCATCGCTCAACTCTTTTTCACCATTCAGGGGCTGCGCCACCATTTCACCCAAAACGACGACATGACGGAAATCTCGGTGATCCTGCCGGTCAAAAAGCAGATCAGCTGCCTGGTGATTGATGATGTCGAATCCGTTCGCCGTTTGATCGAAAGGATGTTGGGCTCATACGGCATCCAGGTTTTCGGTGCGGATAACTACATCATTGCTCTCAATTTGATTCAACTGGTCAAGCCTGATTTCATATTGCTCGACATCTTAATGCCCAAAATGGATGGCTGGCAGATGATCAAAAACTTGAAATCCAATCCCCAAACCATGGAAATTCCTGTCATCATATGCTCGGTGCTCTTTGAACCTGAACTCTCTCAAGCAGTCAAAGCTGCGGCTTATATCCGCAAACCGATCAACCGTCTGGAATTGATAAAAACACTGCAAGACCTTAACCTCATTAAAACGGTTGAGTAAACTTTCCTCACCTCAATTCATTGGCAATAATTTGGCAGACGAAAGGCAATTATTCCTCTCAATTATCGTTTATATTGGTGATTGACTCTATACGAAGGAATAATCATGGATCTCAAAAAATTATGCAAAAAGTTTCCGTCTGGTGTTTTGCGCAAACAGCATCCTTTTTATATGGCAGATGCCATTGCTGACATTCCCGATTGTCTGACCGCCTGTATGGCACCTGAAATCCTTGAGTTCATCAAACTTGTAGTAACCGGTTTTAAACCTGCTAATATTTTCACCGTTGGCTGCGGCACCTCTTATAATGCCTGTCAGGCTTCAGCCTATGTATTGCAGTCGCTTTTGAAAATTCCTGTCACAGCCATGGATGCCTACGATTTTGAACTCGACACCCCTCCCGGGATAGATGATAAAACGATGGTCATCGGTATCAGTGAATCTGGTCAATCCATTACCACTTGCCTTTCGCTTGAAAAATCAGTCGAGCTCGGCGCTTTCACGGTCGGCATCTCTGCCAACCCGGATTCAAGACTGGCAACATCAGCCAAACTCGTCTTGACGGATCCATGTCTACACGAAATTCCGCTTGGCAAAACACGAACCTACCTGAGCACGGCATTATTTGCCATGCTGGCAGGCGTCTTGACTCAAGAAGATGCCTTCAGCGCACCATTTATCGCTCAGATGTCTAATACTATCGAATCCATCCGTGATAATGCACTAGTTTGGGCGCAAACCGCTAAAGCCATCGCAGAAAAACTACCTGTTTCTCAAACCCGCTACATGGTCACCGGTTTTGGCGCTCAAAAAGCCAACGCAGATGAGATCAGGTTAAAAGTGATGGAAGTGCTCGGCGAAAGTGCCACCAGTTTCGGTTTGGAAGAATTTACGCACGGCCCCAGTGCTTGTTTCAAGAGCGACCTGACCGTCATCTTGCTGCAAACAGACGAACGGACGCTTGATAAAGCAATCCGCATATCCAAAGGAATCGTTTTCTCCAACGTTAACTTAATCATCATTACCGACCACCCTGAAGCGGATTGGGCTGATAATACGCACAAAATGACCCTTCCCAAAATGGAAAACGGTCGCCTCTATGGACAATTCCCAGCTGCAGTGGCATCACAATATCTTTTTTACTCCCTGGCTTTGCAAAAGGGGTTGAATCCGGATGTAAATCTTGAAGATCGCCATCCTGAATTGGGTGATATTTACGCCTTCTTCTTTCCACCTGGCACACATTAATTTTGGAAGGTATAGCATGAATTACTTCGGCATTGACATCGGCTGCACTGCTATCAAATTTGGCGAAGTGGAATTTGGCCAAGAAATCAAGACGATCGATTTCGACATGAAATTGATTCCACAAACGCAAAGAACAGAGAAATATACCGAAGCATTACTCGATTTGATCTCTTCTGCCCAAAATTACAAAGGCATTGGCATCGGTTTTCCGAGTGTGGTGTGGGAACACGGCATCATGAACTTGGATATCCAGTTCGATGACATCTGGCAAAAAGTGGATTCAATTCTGCGCGAAAAACAAGTGCCCCATTTTGCCCTCAATGATGCAGATGCCGCCGGTTTTGCCGAAATTTATAACCCGGGTGCAGCAGAATATCGCAAAGGGGTCACCATTGTGCTCACCCTCGGCACCGGCATCGGCTCAGGCTTGTTTCTGGATGGCAAACTGCTGCCTAATACCGAATTCGGTATGATTGAAATCAAGGGCATGTGGGCTGAACATTACGCCGCAGCCTCCGTTTTGAGGCGCGACAATCTGACCCTGCAAGAGTGGGCTGCCCGGCTGCAAGAAGTCATTGACCAGGTTGAGATCATCGTTTCACCAGATCATATTCTCTTGGGCGGCGGCATCAGCTCCGATTTTGAAGATTACCACCCATACTTGACTACTAAATATGCCAAACTGGCGCCCGCTTTTTATCGCAACCAGGCAGGCGTGATCGGCGCTGCCATGTATGCCGCTTATCGTTCTGATGACTATATCTTGCTCTAAAACAAAAACGCTTTAACCGAGAACGGGCTGGAAAAGTTATAATAATAACCTGGTGAATACATTTCGCAGCGAATCACTCAAGTATTGCCTGGGCTTTACATTCATCGTGGGGGTTGTGCTTGCCTATGCCGGAATATGGTCTTTCCATGCCGGGTACGATACGCAAGCCATCCTCCTGAGTTCGCTCGATAATTCCATTTGGATCGTATGCGGCCTGAACCTTATCGGTTTTCTCGTCGCATTATATTTTAAGGATAAGGCTCCAATACTTTCAAGTTGGACATTATGTCTCTCAGAAGGCAGCGCCATCTTCGTGCTCTTGACCGTCTATTTCGATCCACATTATCTCTTCAGCTTCATCATCCCAATTTTATTCGCCCTTATTCTGTTAGAAACCAAACAATCCATCATCTTCGTTTCGCTGGTGGTTGTGGCGTCAGTCAGTCTCTTTTACATTCATTACCAATCATGGGCTTTCTTCAATCAACTCGCTTTTCCATTATTTCTTCTGATCTCAATTTCCATTCTGCTTGAATTGATATTGAATCAAATTCATTCCAATCTGACCTGGTATCACAAACGCTACCAAACAGCACTGCAAAACGAACAAATCATCCGCGAGAACGAAGTCAAGCTTGAAAAGTTGGTCAACAATCTCAATGATTACAAAAAATACCTTTCAGCAACTAATATCTCATTAATTCATGCACGCGAAGAAGCCGAACTCTCGCGGACGGTGAAGCAGAACTTCGTGCAAAACGTCAGTCACGAATTGCGTACCCCTTTGAACCTTATCATTGGGTTCAGCGAAACCATGATCAACTCTCCGCGCAGTTACGGCGAAGTGAACTGGACGCCCGATCTTCGCGGTGACATCGAGTGCATCTATCAAAACAGCCAGCACCTTAAGGCACTGATTGACGACATTCTGGATATGGCCTCGTTAGAAAACAAAAAATATGAAGTTGAAATCTCAACCACGAACCTCAACAATCTCATTCATGAAGTGGTCTTGATCACTGAAAGCGCTTATAAAACCAAGGGTCTTTACCTTGAAACCGAACTTTCACCACAAATAAGAAACGTCCATGGCGATGCAGTTCGCCTGAAACAAGTCGTACTGAATCTGCTTTCGAATGCGCTCAAATACACCAGCAAGGGCGGAGTGAGAATTTCATCCACGGTTGTAGATTCAATGGCATACGTTTACGTGAAAGACACCGGCAAGGGCATCCCCGAAGAGGACCTTGAAAAAGTGTTTGACGCTTTCTTCCAGGTGGATAAATCCAATGACCGTGAAGATTATGGCACAGGTCTCGGCCTTTCAATCTCAAAACAATTGATCGAACTGCATGGCGGCGAAATGGCGCTGACTAGCGAACTGGGCAAAGGTACCACTGTATATTTCTCGGTTCCATTGGTCACAAAGAAAAAATAAATTTTCAGGCGAGGATAAGATGACAAACGAAATTACAACAGTTAGCATCATCGGGGTCGGCCAGATCGGCAAGGTGCATCTAGAAAACTACCTCACATTGCCAAATGTAAAAGTCGCCGCCATCGCTGGCCGTGATCCTCAAAAAACCGAAGCCATTGCTCAAAATTACAACATTCCTTTTTGGACCACCG
>DQHW01000030.1 GCA_003524305.1 Anaerolineaceae bacterium | reverse complement strand
TTTATAGGTTCAGGCTTCCCCCATTCGGGGGAGGATATCGAGCCCCTGGTGGATCACTATAATAAGAGCCGATCCAGGCTCTTTTTAATTTAATCAGGTTCAGGGCACCCCAAGGGTGTGGTATTTGAGCCCTTGGTGGATCACTATAATAAGAGCCGATCCAGGCTCTTTTTTGTTTTAAAGTTCGGTATTCTTAATTTCGAGGGATGATATGGGACCTATGTTGTGATGAGTAAAGCGATAACACACAGTAGTGTGCCTAAATAAAGTCAATCGAGATCCTTTGAATATCATTTTCCGTATCTGTATGACCTAATCGATTAATTCTGGAACATATACGAGTTATATAAATGGATTGAAACGAAAGATTCAACTTTGATTTCGTGTACAATACAAATATTCTTATTTTCCCAAGTTTGAAATTAGTGCATTTAGCCATGTGGTCACAATAACTTAAAAACTCATAGAAAAAACATATAAAAAAATGGATCTATCACTTCAGAAGTTGCTTGATATTGAAACAGATCAAATAATCTGGTGTGACCTGTCGGGCAACGTGATATTTGTAAACACATCAGCCGCTAGAAGATTTTGCAAGAATGAAAATGACATAATAAATAATTCCATTTGGAATGTCTACCCTGAATCTATCAAAGCTCACCATCAAATATTGTGGAATCAGGCAATTAGAAATGGCCATCCTTTAAAAGTTAAAAATAAGCTACAAGAATCCTGGTTTGAAACCACTTTTTCTCCAATTAGCGGGGGCGAGGGTAAGGCAGAGAGTGTAGTTTTAATTGCCAGAGAGATTTCTTCGGTTATAGAAGCTGAAGACCGATATAAACAGGTTCTATTACAACTAATCAATGCCCAAGAAGATGAAAGAAATCGCATCTCTCGCGACTTGCATGATGAAATTGGTCAACGTATGACCTCATTGGTCTTGCAGCTTAGAATGGTGAAGGATTCAATTGAAAATGGAAAACAAATAACTGTGGACGAAATTAGAAATTCAATTCGTGACCTTGAAACCATAAATAAGCAAGTTCGCCAAATCTTTTACCAACTTTATCCACCTTCGTTAAACCGAATGGCGTTAAGCAAAGTACTGGCGGCTTTTTGCACAACCATGGGTGAAGCCAATAACTTGCAGATCGATTTCAATTGTCAAGTTGAACTCCTCGATTTAAAAGAAACCCAAAACCTTGCAATATATCGATTCTTTCAAGAAGGTTTGAATAATGTCATTAAACATGCTGTTGCTTCTGCGGCTTGGATAAATCTGGATTGTTCTGATGGGTACATTAATTTATCTCTTGAAGATAATGGCAAGGGATTTGATCAGGATGAAGTTGACTATGGTGTTGGTTTACGTGGAATAAGCGAACGTTTTTCACTATTAAATGGGAAAATTAAAATAGAATCAGACCCCGGCAAAGGCACGAGAATCAGTGGCGTTTTGCCGATAATAACTGAAACGGAAAAAACATTATGATAAACATCTTGGTGGTAGAAGATTTTCCCATGATCCGTCAGGGAGTGTGTAAGATCCTTAATGACATGGATGGCTTTCAAGTCATCGGTGAATCTGATAATGGAGTCGATGGGATTAAACTTACGCAAGAGTTGACCCCTGATGTGATCGTCTTGGATATCTCGATGCCCGGAATGGATGGAATAGATACGCTCAGAAAATTGATGGATTTCTCTCCAAGACCTAAAGTAGTGATGCTCTCGATTCATGCTGATTTAGCTTTGATACAACAGTCTTTAGAATTGGGTGCACTTTCTTATATATTGAAACAATCAGTAACTGAGGAGCTTCAAGACGCTATTCGTGCAGCAAATCGCGGAAGTGTCTATTTAAGCTCTGAAATTTCTCATGTTTTAATGAAACACAAGCCAAAAAACCCGCTCGATCGCCTCTCTCCACGTGAACGTGAGGTTGTTACACTAGTCGTGGCTGGAAAATCCGCTCTTGAAATTGCTCAAAAACTTAAAACTAGCGTGAAGACGATTGAGAAACAAAGGAGAGACGCAATGCGGAAGTTGGAGGTCGAAAATATAGCCTCTTTGGTTAGAGTCAGTATGAAGTTGGGATTGTCTGAAGAATCTAAAGATAGTGCCTAAACGGTTACCCTTCGATTTATAAATAGAGGAGATCAAGCAAATGGCAAGATATATCATGGGAATCGATCAAGGAACAACCCTTACAAAGGCAATAATCGTTAACCATGAAGGCAGAATTGTCTCAGGAGCATCTATAGAGAATGTTCAGTATTATCCTCAACCTGGCTGGGTAGAACAGGATCCTGACGAAATATTAGCGGCGGTATTAAAAGCGGCCGCCAATGCATTGAAGAACAGTCGTATCACTCCTGAAGAAATCGATGGCATTGGAATTAGCAATCAGATGATGACTACAGTGTTCTGGAATAAATCAACGGGTGACGCTGTTGGTCGGGCAATAAGCTGGCAAGACAGCCGAAATCTTCAGTTTTGTGAGGAATTGATATTGAACAACCAGGCTGATATTGAAAATCGAACAGGTATACATGTCTTTCCGAACAATTCAGGAACAAAAATTCGTTGGTTAATGGAAAATGATAAGTCGATTCAAAAAGGTCTTGCACGTGGCGAGCTTCTTTTTGGCACAGTTGATACATGGTTGATTTGGAAGCTATCAGGGGGTGCTGCTCATGTAACAGATCTTTCTAATATGTGTTTGAGTTTAATGCTTAATACACACTCATTAGTTTACGATGAGTTGTTGTTAAAACAATTTGGCATCCCTTATGAGATATTGCCAGAATTGCGCAGTTCCAGTGAGATTTATGCATACACTAAACCTGAAGTTTTCTTTAACGCCCGAATACCAATTGCAGGCATTGCTGGCGATCAATTCGCCGCTGTATTTGGCCAGGCTTGTTACCAACCGGATTCAATGTTATGTAATCTGGGAACAGGGTCTTCTCTCACACTAAATACCGGAGAAATTTGTTTTGAACCTGGATACGGAGTTGATTCACCTATTTTGTGGGGCATAAATGGAGAAGTTACCCGTGGAATAGGGAGTTGGTCAAACGTATCCGGTGCTGCAATCCAATGGTTTAAAGATGAGTTGAATATCATTCAAGATTATGCAGAAGCTGAAGTGATGGCATCCCGAGTTCCCGATAATGCGGGGGTTTATTTTATCCCTGCATTTACGGGTTTGGGCGGACCTTATGATGACCCTTATGCACGCGGAACATTTTTTGGGATTACACAAAGTACATCAAAAAACCATATGGTGCGTGCCGCTATTGAAGCTATGGCGTTTCAGGTTCGTGATTCTTATGAAGCGATTTACGCTAAATCTAAAAAGAGACCAACATCTTTGCATGTAGGCGGAGGAGGGTCTCAAAATGATTTCTTGATGCAATTTCTCGCAGATATTCTCGGTGTTCCTGTTGACCGGCCAATTGTTTACGAGAGTAGTGGCTTAGGAGCTACTTTTCTTGCCGGTCTTGCGACAGGATTTTGGAATTCTCTAGAAGAGACTAAATCGCTTGTGAAGATTGAACGACGTTTTGAACCTTATTTGTCTAAAGACCAATGTGATAGTCTCTACAATGGATGGCAAAAAGCTGTATCTCGTTCAATCGGTTGGTTAAAGCCTTAATCAAAATTACTCCCCAAGAGTAACAAATATAATCCTCAGGATGATCCCCTTATGGGGATTTATCTGTTTAAAAAGGGTTGTTTCCCTGATTTCCAATGAATTGCAGATTTGTAATAATGTTTAACGGCCTTATTGATGGATGATCTTGAAAAAGATGACCTTTGATTAATTTATGACTGAAAGGCATTAGTTTTAGTGCCAGCACATATGCATTGCGATCAAATACATCCAATTAAAAAGGTTTGATTTATTTAAGCATATTTCTAACAAGGAATGGATAATAAGAAAGGAGGTTTTATCGATTTCACGAAAGCATATTAGGCAGTAAGCATCCAATTCAATCTTGAGGAGAAGCAAATGAAAAACAATCGAACATCCTGGACAATATTGATTATCGCTCTTGTAATGATGTTGGGAGGAAGTCTGTTAGGGTCGTATATTAATACTGGCGCTGGTGCTGCCACTGTAAAAGAGGTTAGCATTCATGGATCAGACGGATATATCATCAGCGCGTATTTATATACGCCTAAAAGTGCTTCAATGGATAAGCCAGCTCCTGGAATTCTCATGTTTCATGGGCTAAATAATCAAAAAAACTATATGTCAAATACAGCCTTGGAGTTTGCCCGCCGCGGGTATGTTGTTCTTTCGGCAGACATGACAGGCCATGGCCTTTCTAATGGCGCAAATGGTGCTAATGGATATGGCGGAGTTGATGCTCTGGAGTATTTGCTTTCTCAGGCTGTGGTCGATAAAGCAAATATCGGATTGGTTGGTATGTCGCAAGGTGGATTTGGTCCTGTGACGATAGCCGCAAATGCGATGCCTGATGCATACAAATCCATTTTCTATATGGAATCTGAATGTTCTGCTCCTGGAAGCCCCGATATTTCACCTTGTGTTAACTTGAAAAATGTGGCATTTAATATCGGTCAGGTTACAGAATTGGCTGGTATGGTGTTAATAGGAAGCGGTCCACAAGCAACGACCTCTCCTGTTATCCAACCATTGTTCAATACTGAAGAACCGATTAAAGTAGGTGAAGTCTATGGCTCGATTGAAGATGGAACAGCTCGAATTCTTTACCAACCTTGGGAAGATCATGCAGGTTCCACAGATGCGCCAGCGGCGATCGGGAACACCATTGACTGGATGCAGCGAACCTTAACCGGTGGAAGTGGTTTGGCTCCAACAAATCAAATTTGGGGTTGGAAACTTTTTGGTACTGCTTTGGCATTGTTGGGTGCCTTCTTGTTCTTCTTCCCAATGGGAAGCTTGTTACTCTCAACAACATTCTTCAAACCATTGGGTGATTCGGTACCGGAATATAAAGGATTCAAGGGATTGGGTTGGGTAATCGCCGCATTGATTACCACTGCAATCGGTCCTTTGCTCTATGTGTGGGTATTCCAAGGTATGTTCTTCGCAGCATGGGTGCCGGTGAGCTCGCTGTGGCCCCAGAGTTTCACAAACATTTATATGGTCTGGTCAGTAGTGGTTGGTTTAATCGCCATAGCGTTGATATTTGTAAACCATTTCGTGTTTACAAAGAAGCAAGGTGCATCTGCGGTAAATTATGGGCTTACCACAGCAGGTAAGGGAGTTGAATGGAACAAGGTTCTGAAAGCGTTGCTCCTGGCAATTTTGATCCTCTTGCCAGTGTATTTGATATTAGCATTCACCAGTTCAGCATTGTTTGTTGATTTCAGAGCCTGGGTAGTAGCTTTAATACCAATGACTTCAGCACGGTTTTCAGCTTTTCTTGGTTACCTCGTTCCTTTTGCCCTTTACTTTGTTCCGCAAGGAATCCTTTTCGCGGGGTTCTTGCGAGTAAACAATGGTAAAGCCAGTATAGGCCGTGAAATGGTTACAAACTCAATTGTTTTAACTTTGGGTGCAGTGATTTGGTTGCTACTGTTCTACATCCCTGTGATGGCTCAAGCCCCTTTGATTATCAAAGGAACTGGTATGCTTGGTCCTCTGGCGGCAGGAATGGGCGCCATTTATTACATTCCGTTGGTGGTGTTGTGGCCGCTTGTTGCTTGCTTATACACATATTTCTTCCGTAAAACAGGCCGTGTTTATACTGGAATATTCCTGGTAACTTTGTTTATCGTTTGGTACCTCTCCGCATTTGGAGTCTTTGCTTTCGCAGTTTAACGAAAATCCAAATAATTATCAAGAGTCGCCCTGTTGAATTCAGCGGGGCGACTTTTGATTGTTGACAAGTAATTATAATAATGTTATCATGAAAACACTTTCAGTTATTGGTTTCCTTATCATACAACGCAAAATCGCAAAAGTAGGTAGTGAATGATTCATCTTCAAACACAATAGGAGATCAATATGTACACAATTAAGACTGATGCCGCAAAGAAAAGAGTCTATATTTCTTTTAGTGGATTTCTGAGCTACGAAGAAGCAAAAAAATGTACTGATGAAACGATTATCGCAACGAACCAATTTAAACATGGGTATGATGTCATTACAGACATTTCTCAATTAAAACCAACGTTGCCTGAAGTTACAAAAGAAATTGAACGCACTCAAGCCCACTTCAAAAACTCTGGTGTCAGAATTGGTGTTCGGATAGTTGGTCAAAGTGCATTAACAGGGATGCAATTTAAAAGATTAAGTGGATCCATTGGATACGAGTCTGTAAATGTCGCCTCGATGGATGAGGCTGAAAAATTATTAGATAAGTAAAAATAAATGATATATCAAAATCACTAACATCTTCCTCTCTCCTCTCTCCTAACTCCTTTAAGCACTGGTGGTAAAGAAACCCTGATAATGTTCAGGGTTTCTTTACGAAAAATTGGAAATAGTATCAAAATCCTGGATAATTGTTGACATAACCTTAGTTTTCATTGACGAAAAAAAGACCTTATGCTATCATGAAAGTGTTTTCATTAAAGCGCCCGAGAAGAAAAATGGTTAATGGAAAAAAAGTTCCGACAATTTTTGATGTTGCAGCGGTTTCTGGCGTTAGTATATCTACTATCTCCCGTGTGATTAATACCCCTGAAAAAGTAAACCTTAATACCAGGCAAAGGGTTTATGAGGCAATTGATAAATTGGGGTTTATCCCACAGGCTGAAGCACGCGCCCGGGCACTTCGCCTGAAGGGCAGAATTGGAGTAATTACTCCGTTTTTTACAGCCCCATCATTTGTCCAGAGGTTACGCGGAATTGCCGGTTCATTATCCAAAGAGAACTATGATTTGGTAATTTATACCGTTGATTCAAATAATCGGTTGCAAAGTTATCTTTCGTCACTTCCTCTTACCGGAAACCTTGATGGACTTGTAATTATGTCCCTGCCGGTTGCCGAGACTGATGTAAATCGACTTGTTGAGCACCAACTTCCAACGGTATTAATTGAATTTCCCCATTCCCTTCTAAATAGTGTTGAAATTAATGATGTTGAGGGCGGCAGAATGGCCGCTGAATACTTATTAAAAAAAGGGCATAAAAGGATTGCCTTTCTGGGTGATACAGATTTACCAGAGTACTCAATCCACCCGGTCAACTTGCGGTTAAAGGGATTTCGGCAAGCACTTAAAGCTGCGAGTATCGAACTTCCAAAAGAATTCGTGCGATTAGCCCCTTACGATCAGGAACAAGCTCGTGTGGTTGCAAAAGAATTAATTGATATGCCTAACCCCCCAACTGCATTATTTGCCGCTACAGATTACCAGGCATTGGGAGTTCTAAAAGCGGCTCGCCAACTTGGCGTGAAAGTGCCGGAACAACTGGCTGTTATAGGATTTGATGATCTGGATATGGCTGACTACGAGGATCTTACAACAATTCGACAACATCTTGATGAATCAGGAAGAATCGCCATTGAAATTCTTCTTTCACACATTGCTGACCATTCCCGTCCAGTCCAGCATATTACTCTCCCCTTGACCGTAATTGAAAGATTGACCGCATAAGAAACTGCTTATTGCTTTTTAATTTGGATTGTGATATTCTTTTTATGAAAGTGTTTTCATGCAAACGTTTTACTGACTTCTTCCCAATTGAAATCGAGTTTCGTAAATACATTTCTTGATAAGTAATTTGAGGAGGTGAAATACTTCACAAATCTACCAAAAATACCCAACTCTCTATTGTTCAAAAAAACCAAAAGGAGAAGAAAATGAACAAAAAGTTTATGAAAGTGCTTGGCTTGCTTCTGATCAGTATTATGCTTTTGGCAGCATGTAAACCCGCTGCAACGGCTACCCCTGTTGTTGAAGCAACCGAAGCTGCAACTGAAGCACCTGTTGCAGAAGTTACAACAGCTCCAACCGAAGCCGCAGCTACTACACCTTCTTGCGGCACAGAACCTGTCGTACTCAAGGCTACCTTTGAAACTGGTTTTGAAATTCCCTTCAAACTTGCTGAAGAGTTCACGAAACAATTCCCGAATGTAACCTGGGATATTAGCCAGGATCAATTTGCAAACTTGATCACTTCGACACCTCTTGTTTTAGCGAGTGACAATGCTCCTGACCTCCTCCGGCTGCCGACGATGGTTTCTTTCGCCAAGGATGGTTTGCTCATGAACCTTGATTCCTACGCTGAAGCATTTGGTTGGAATGACTGGCCGGTACCCCAGCTCAATCAAAACCGCATTGATGCCGACGGCGTCCGTGGTTCTGGTACACTATATGCAATGGGTCTAAACTATAGCCTGACTGGCGTCTTTTACAATAAAGAGCTTGCCGCGCAGATCGGTATGACCGAAGCCCCCAAGACTGTTGCCGAGTTTGAAGGCTTGCTTGCTGCTGCAAAAGAAGCCGGACTTCAACCGATCATGATCTGGGGAAGTGCCAAAAGCGGTATGGGTCTTGCCTTCCCGCTTCAGCAATTGATGGCTGCCTACGGTCCAGTTGATCCGATCAATGAATGGATCTTCGGAAAAGCCGGAGCAACAATTGATACTCCTTCAAACCTGGTGGCCGCTCAACATCTTGAAGAATGGATCAAGGCTGGTTATTTCCCGGCTGACATCAATGCAATCGAATATACCGATGCTGCCGCAAGATTTGGCGCTGGTGAAGGTGTCTTTACCTTCAACGGTGACTGGCAGAATGCCGGATACGATGCTGCCATGCCTGATAATGTTGGATTTTTCTTGATGCCCCCTGCTGAAGAGGGTGGACCTTATGCAGCCATGTCTGCTCCATTGACCTTTGGCATTGCAGCCAAGGCCAAGAATCCTGATTGTGCCGCATTCTTCCTCAATTGGGTTGCTTCCAACGATGAAGCACGTAAAATAGATGTAGCCATTGGCGGCTCAAACCCCGGTGGACCTACTGGCGCCACTATGCCAGAAGTTGCTGCTGGCTCTGTAACTGCTGAAACTCTCGCTGCCGGACCTGTGATGGGTGCTGATGGTGGTGCAATGGACTTCATTGCCAATGCAACAAGTGCCATCTTCGCTCAAGGTTGGACGCCTGAGCTCCAGAAGATGGTCGGTGGCCAGCAAGATGCTGCCGGACTACTCAAAGCTGTTCAAGCAGAATATGAGCGTGAACTGGCTGCTGAATAAATAGAGGTAAAGGCGCAGGGGTAAAACCCTGCGCCTTCCAGATCGTGAATTGATGATGACATTAGATAATCAGCCAGCAACACTTTCTAATACCAAGCGAACCCGCAATAAGTGGGTTCGTCGTGAAGATTTTATTGGTTGGCTTTATGCCTTACCGGCATTGTTCATGTACGCAGTTTTCGTGCTCGTACCTTTCGTTTTAACCATCGTGTACTCATTTCATAAATGGAATGGTGTTGGTCCGATGGAATGGGTCGGATTAAAGAACTACGTAACCGTTTTCGAAGTGCCCAACCTGATAGGCACCATCATCAACGCTTTTTGGTTAGTGGTGTGGTTCAGTTTTATACCGGTGGGTCTTGGTCTTGTGGTTGCGAGTGTGATTAATCGGGTGGCAACAGGAAAATTTGGTGATTTTTCCAGAACAGTATTATTTCTGCCTTATATCATTGCCCTCGTTGCCGCTGGCATCATTTGGGGTTGGTTGTTTTCTCTTTCAGGATTGGTCAACCAGTTCCTCAACGTTGTCGGTCTTGGTTCAATCACCCGCGCCTGGTTGGGTGATTTTGATTGGGCACTTTCGGCAGTCGGCGTCATTGGCATCTGGGTGTTACTTGGTTTCTGTACAGTTCTTCTTTCAACAGGTATGTCGAAGATTGATCCGGCACTTTATGAAGCAGCGAGGATTGACGGCTCGAGTTGGTTTAGAGAATTTGTTGGAATCACCGTTCCTCTACTTAAACAGGAAATTGGTGTTTGTCTGACGATAACAGTGATTTTCGCACTTGCCACATTTGATATTGTGTACGTCGCGACGGCTGGCGGACCGGGTAACGCAACGGCTGTCCCCGGACTCCAGATTTATATTCTTGCATTCGCCCAACGAAATATTGGTCTGGCTTCTGCATTGGCAGTCATGCTCATGATACTTGTCGTTGTGATTATCCTCCCGATCCAACGCTTAAATAAGGAGACTTATTAATGAGAATTGGTCGTGGAGAAATTATTGCAGGACGCGCACTGCTTTTTGTGCTAATGGCGTTCACTGTATTACCCTTTATTAGCATTTTTTTGACAGCACTACATCCATCTGGTACTGTACCCGGAGGCCTCGATTGGCCTGCGCAACCACAATGGGGCAACTTTGTTGAAGCTTTCAAAGTGGCGAATATGAACACGCTTATAGTCTCCAGCGTACGCATTGTCTTAATGGTTGTGCCTTTTGCACTTGTTATCTCGACGATGGCCGGGTTTGCTATTGGCTTGCTTCGGATCCCAGGTTCGAAATGGCTTTTGGCTCTTTTTGTATTTGGCTTAACGCTCCCATTCCAGGGGATTATCATCCCCATCTATATCCTGGAGCGAGCCATGCATATCTATAATACCAAGTTCGCCATCGCTTTACCGCTCATCGCTTTGTATATGCCCTTTAGTGTTTATTGGATGCGCGCGCATTTTATCAATATGCCCATTGAGATCTCAGAGGCAGCTCGTGTTGATGGCGCCACCACCTGGGACCTTTTCAGGAGAATTCATCTTCCACTTGCGCAAGCACCCATCGCCTCGCTTGGGATTCTCATGTCAATTTGGACGTGGAACCAATTCCTCCTTGCGCTTGTGCTAGTCGAAGACCCGAATCAGCGTACGATGGCAGGTGCATTGGGAGCGTTCCAAGGTCACTACGCTACCAATGTTCCCTTGCTGTGTGCTGGCACGATTATCATCCTGGTGCCCACGCTTCTCGTGTTTGTACTGTTCCAACGTCAGATTATTAAGGCATTACTCCAAGGTGCAGTCAAAGGATGAGCCACTAAGTCTCTTGTGTTAAATTACCGAAATTTAGTAATTCATGCTTGACTGCCCTTTTGCCATCAAAGATATGACGTATTGGGCAATCAAGTCAGGTTATTTTCATAAGATCCAAATCATTACATTTTGCTTATTGAAATAAAAATTTCTTATGTTATCATTTTTATGAAAGTGTTTTCATGGAAGCTATTTTCACAAAAATGTCTTTTGAAAAATTGGGTTTAGTTAAACTTCCTTTTTTCAGGAGGAGGTGATCAGAAAACACAATCATGCATGTTATTGGATCTGGAAAATAAATAACTTACAAGGAGAAGAAAATGAAAAAGAGTTTGTACCTAGTATTTTCGTTGGTTCTTGTTTTGGCATTTGTATTAAGTGCATGCACCACCGCGAAAACAGAAATTCCGGTTGCAACAGAATCCCCTGCGGGAACTGATGCCGTAACCACTGAAGCCCCTGCTCCGGCCGAGCCGCCAGTGGAAATTCATTTCTACTTTACTTCCTTTAATAAAATTCCTGAAACGGATGCAATTGAATCTGTTGAAGAAGCCCTAAATGCAATTACTGTCCCGAAGATTAATGCCACAATTAAACTTCACCCGACTTTTGTTGCAAACTATACACAACAAATCAACCTTGCATTACAAAGTGGAGAGGGGCTTGATGTCTTCCATACATTGGGCGACTTCCCCCAATATGTATCACAAAACAAGGTCATTGATATCACCGATATGATTGACACTGATGCTCCTGAAGCAAAAGCCATTGTTGGAGAAACCTTCCTCAAGACTTCAACCATCCAGGGAAGATTGTATGGAATCCCAGATCTTAAGGGCTATGCTTTAGCCCCGGTTTTGGCTTATCGCAACGATATTATGCAAGAGATTGGTGTAGATCCTTCCACCATCAAAACAGTAAATGATCTGACGGCGGTTTTTGAAAAGGTAAAAGCAAAATATCCTGATATGATCCCATTAGCACCTGTCAATACTGGTGTTTCTGGTTTAATCCAATCCATTTTTGGCATTGATTACCTTGGGGATGATTATTATTCACCCAAGGGTGTCTTGGTGGGCGACAGCTTAACAGTTGTTGATTTTTATCAAACCCAGGAATTTAAAGATGCCGTGACTTTGGCCAGGGAATGGTACAACAAGGGATTGATCATGAAGGATGCTGCCACATCCACCAGTACCGCTCTCGAACTGTTGACATCAGGTAAAGCCTTCTCTTATATAGCCAGTTATAGCGGCAACCAGGCTTACGTCCAAATCTCGGCACAATCTGGCCAGGATATAAAAATGCTTCGGGTCGCTCAACCTTACCTTGGTACATCCAGTGTAAACTCTTTGACTCATGCTGTTGCCAGCACAAGTAAACATCCTGAAGAAGCACTTAAATTCATCAATTTGCTCTTCACTGATAAAGATGTCATCAACCTGGTCATCTATGGGCTTGAGGGAAGAGACTATGTAAAAACTGATGAAGACCATGTTAAGTATCCCGATGGTCAAGACGGAAACACAGTTCCATACACTGCACAACTAAGCTGCGGCATTGTAGGAAACCAGTTCATCCAATACGCCATGGATGGTACAGATATGGCTGATCTTGAACTATGGGATTACGAAAACAAGAATTCCGCACTCTCACCGGCAATGGGATTCACCTTTGATAACAGCAGCGTTTCAAATGAAGTGTCTGCGGTAGTGAATGTGATCAATGAATATCTGCCAAGTCTTCAAACCGGTAGTGTTGACCCTGAAGTTGAACTACCTAAGTTTATTGAAAAACTTAAAGCAGCCGGTCTTGATAAAATCATCGCTGCCAAGCAAGCTCAATTGGATGAATGGTTAAAGATTCAGTAATGAAATAATTACTTAAAAAGTAAAGTGATAACCATGGAGTGAGGCTTGAGCATTTATGCTTCACTCCATGGCACTAAGGAAAAAAGGATAGACATGTCCCTTAGAAAAACTTCATTAACAAAATCATTGAAGAAGAATATCCCTTTATTACTCCTTGCCCTCCCAGGGTTGATTTATCTTCTCATCAACAATTACATCCCCATGGCAGGAATCATTATCGCATTTAAAAAAATCGATTATGGAAAAGGTATTCTCGCAAGTGATTGGATTGGGTTCGATAATTTTAAATTTCTATTCAGTACCCCTGACGCATGGACCATGACCAGAAACACAATCTTTTACAACTTTGCATTTATTGTCATCGGCACAATATGCGCCCTTGGCATGGCCATCCTGATGTTTGAAATTACCAACCATTTTTATGCCAAGTATTTTCAAGGTGCATTTTTGCTCCCCAACCTGATTTCGATGGTGGTTGTGTCGTATATCGCTTTTGCATTTCTAAATTCTGAAAATGGATTTATAAATAAGACCGTTTTATCATTATTTGGTATTGATGAGATTAATTATTACACTTCTGCTAAAAGTTGGCCCTGGATTTTATTAGTCGTTTATCTCTGGAAAAACACAGGATATGCATCCATCATTTATCTTGCCAGCATTGCCGGCATTGATAAGACTATCTATGAAGCGGCAAGAATTGATGGCGCCGGAAAACTGAGTCAGATCAGGTTAATTACCATCCCGTTAATCAAGCCAACCATCATCATTCTTGTTTTACTTTCGATAGGCAGAATCATGTTCTCTGATTTTGGGCTGTTCTATCAGGTTCCGATGAATGCGGGTGCATTGTATTCTACGACCCAAACCATTGACACCTATGTTTATCGAGGATTGATGCAGTTGGGAAACATCGGCATGTCATCCGCGGCAGGAGTTTACCAATCGGTAATCGGGTTTATTCTTGTGTTGACAGCTAACTTTCTTGTAAAAAAAGTCAGCCCAGATGATGCATTGTTCTAAGTTGGAGAGTTATGAAAACAATCCTGTCTCGTGGTGAAAAAGTTTTTGCAATTGCTTCGGCATCCATTTTGGCGTTCCTGGCATTGATTTGCGTTGTTCCATTTATTCTCATTTTTATGTCGTCAATTTCAAGTGAAAACTCATTAATTACAAATGGGTACACTTTTTTCCCAAAAGAATTGAGCCTGGATTCTTATTATTACATGATCGGACAGGCGAAAATTGTCATGCGTTCATATGGGGTTTCAATCTTTGTTACCGTCGTGGGAACAGCCACGAGTTTATTGATTACACCGATGCTGGCTTATCCACTTTCACGCAAAGATTTCAAATATAGAAAAATAATTACATTTTTGGTGTTTTTCTCTCTCTTGTTCAATGGCGGCATAGTGCCTTCTTACATTATGTGGACAAAGCTGTTTGAACTTAAAAACACCATTTGGGCATTAATCATTCCGACTTACTTGATGAATGGTTTTAATATTCTTTTGGTGAAAAGCTATTTCGAAAAAAATGTACCTAAAGATTTAATTGAAGCCGCCCAGATGGATGGCGCTAATGAATTCACGATATTTTTCAAAGTGATGATGCCAATGGCAACTCCGGTAATTGCCACAGTGGGTATGTTCACAGGTTTGGCATATTGGAATGACTGGATAAATGGTTTGTATTATATAAATGATCCGGCATTATACGGTGTTCAACAATTACTGATTCGCATTCTTGATAACATACAGTTTCTAAAATCCGGTACGGCTGCTGCATTAATTGGCAACGTGGTTATCGATTTACCAAGTGCTTCCATTAGAATGGCATTGGCTGTCATCGGAATTTTGCCAATATTAATTATTTTCCCATTACTTCAAAAATACTTCATTAGAGGAATTGTGATTGGCGCGGTAAAGGGTTAATTGCCTGGACTAACATTTAGAAATATCCTCAGTTTTGAGGCTGAGTTAAAAATAATTTTATAAAGAGAGACCGATATGAAGGGTGACATTGTTTTAATACAAGAGCATCATAAAAATGCCGCAAAAGGAATTGTTGCGCAAATTATTGACCAAATAAAGGCCAAACCCACAAGGTTTGTTATTACAGTTGCCGGTGAGTCTGGAAGTGGTAAGTCTGAAACTGGAGTAGCAATAGCCAATGAATTAAAAGATTTTGGAATTGAGTCTATTGTTTTGGGACAGGACGATTATTTTTATCTTCCGCCAAAATTAAATAGTGCCAAGAGACATGAAGATCCAGACTGGCTTGGACCTCATGCAGAAATCAACTTTGCGATTTTTGAACAAAACCTGATTGATGCGATTGAAAANNTTACTCAAGCATGTTGATATAAAAATTTTTATATCTAGAAACTGGTTAAAAACATTGGAAGATCGTCGTAGAAGAAACCGGGGCAATGAAGTCAACGATCCTTTCACCGAACAAATTTTGGCAACCGAACACAAGATCATTGCCGGTCACAAGCAGCTTGCGGATTTTATTATCTCTGATGAGTTTGAAGTGACAAAAGTCAAGTAGGAGTTATTCATTTATGGTAAAAAACCAGGTTCAATTAATTACCTATCCAGATTCATTGGGGGGTGATCTCAAAAAGCTTGATAATGTCCTTGAAAAACATTTCCCAGATCTTTTTACCGGTGGCATTCATATCCTTCCACCATTTCCTTCTTCTGGAGATCGTGGGTTTGCACCCTTAACCTATCTTGAGATTGAACCAAAATTTGGATCGTGGGATGATATCAAGCGAATTGGTGAAAAGCATGCCATTATTCTGGATTTAATGGTCAACCATATTTCTGCTAAATCAAGTTATTTTCAAGATTTTCTTAAAAATGGGTACGAGTCAGAATATGCTGATCTTTTTATTCAAGTAAAGAAATTATGGGCTGACGGAATCCCTCTTCAAGAAGACATTGATAAAATGTTTCTTCGAAGAGAACAACCGTTTTCTGACTTCAAAATTGAAAAAACCGGCGAGATCGAAAAAGTTTGGACTACTTTTGGAAAAACCATACCCTCTGAACAAATTGACATGGATATGAATTCTCCAATTGCTATTGATCTATTAACGAAATTCATGTCCAATTTCAGCAAGAATAATGTCAAGATTGTTCGTTTGGATGCAGTGGGTTACGTGGTCAAGAAACTTGGGACATCATGTTTTTTTGTCGAACCCGAAATCTATGCGTTTTTGGAATGGATTCATAAACTAGCCGGTTCGTTAAATATTGAGATATTACCTGAAATCCATGCAGAATATCAAACCCAATTTAAACTGGCCAATGAGGGCTATTGGATATATGACTTCATCCTTCCTTACACCATTCTGGAAACTTTGATAACAAAATCCAGTAAAAGCCTTAAGGAATATTTAAAAGTACGTCCGCGCAACCAATTTACAATGCTTGATTGTCACGATGGTGTACCCATAAAGCCTGATATGGATGGTTTATATCAAGGCGCCGTCGCGCGAAAGGTCGTTGACCAATGCGTAAAAAATGGGGCTAACTTGAGCTTAATTCTCTCTCAAGCGCATAAAGATTCAGACGGATTTGATGTGCATCAAATTAGAGGAACTTATTACTCTTTACTAGGCTGTAATGATGCTGCTTATTTAGCTGCGCGAGCAATACAATTCTTCACGCCAGGCATCCCGCAAGTTTATTATGTGGGTCTGCTTGCCGGGAAAAACGATATTGAAGCAGTAAAACAAACCGGTGAAGGGCGGGAACTTAATCGTCACAATTATTCGCTTTCAGAAATTGACAGTGAAGTTCAGCGACCAGTGGTCGGCAAACTCATTGAATTAATAAAGTTTAGAAATTCACATCCGGCATTCAACGGAACCTTTAATGTGGATGTTTGCAGCGATTCTGAAATTGTCTTGTCTTGGAATTTAAACGATACTTATGCCAGATTACATGTCGATCTCGCAAATTATTCATCTGAAATTAGTTGCAGTGATTCTTCGGGTATTCAATTAATGAAACAAATACTTTGAGGCTAAAAATGAATGTAAAACAAGTAGTCGACAAAATGATTGAGGCTTGTGATACTCCTCTGCTGGAAAAAACGTGTGACCTGCTTATGGCTGGTGACTGGAATTGTGAAGTCACGGGGATGGTAACGACTTTTATGGCAACGGTGGATGTGATTAGGGAGGCAATTTCTCGGGGTGCCAATCTCATCATTACGCATGAGCCTACGTATTTCACTGGTTTGGATTCTACTGAATGGCTGCAAAACGATGAAATTTATTTGGCAAAATTGAAATTGATTAAACAAAACAATATCAATATTTGGCGTTTTCATGATCACATGCACATGACAACACCCGATTTAATATTCAAGGGTATTGATATAGATTTAGGGTGGAGTAGTTATAAAGATATTGAGAGTCGTCATTGTTACACGATCCCAAAAACGACGGTAAAAGAATTAACCAACTTTTTAAAACAAGCGCTTGATGTAAAAATGGCTAGAATTGTTGGCGATGTTGATGCAAAGGTTGAAAGAGTAGCCTTCTTGGGCGGCGGGGGAAGCTTGGGATTGGGAAGAGAGGAGATGCCGGCTGAATTGATGCGGGAGGCAAATCTGGATGCATTAATTTGCGGTGATATCACTGAATGGACAACATCCGCATATGTCAGAGACGCCTCTCAACTTGGTTTCATTAAATCCATGATCATTTTGGGGCATAATCGAACTGAAGAAGCGGGGATGAAATATCTGCCAGATTGGCTGAGAGGTCTCTTGCCAGAAATCCCTGTCAGTTTTGTTGAAGCCGGAGAACCCTTCTCTTATCTTTAAGCTGAAATTCAATGTTCAATCTTGCCACAGAAGAAGTAATGCGCCTTACAGTAAAACTGGCTGCCCCAATGGTTGTTAGTAAAACTATTGGCGGTTTTCTACTGGTGATACCGATTATTGGGGGATATTTTTCAGGAGACAGTATTAAAGGCACAGTAATCTCTGGTGGTGCAGATTGGAATACCACCCTGGATACTGGGGTAGCTCATGTATTCGCAAAATATCTATTAGAAACAAACGATGGTGAATATTTCGCAATCGAAAACGAAGGGTTATTGAATTCGAATTCTGATTCAACCAAGGATTTTCAATGTCATTAATTACTTTGAATTTTCAATCCCATGCCCTGGTTGCTCCCGCGACCATCACTGTTTTGCTGCCCCCCCTTTTTTTTGACATTAATGACTCGCGGAGTTATGACGAAATTTACAAACCTATAAAAAAATTGAAAACCTTGTTTCTTTTTCATGGCGCGTGTGCAGATTCTTCTAGTTGGTTACATGGTTCGAATATTCAAAGGTATGCAGCCGAGCATAATCTGGCAGTTGTATTACCAAGTGTCGCAAACAGTTTCTATGCTAACCTTGAACATGGCTCAGCTTATTGGACATTCATTAGTGAGGAATTACCCAGGTATGTGAGGTCGGTATTACCCTTATCTGACAAACGAGAAGATAATTTTGTTGCAGGTCTTTCAATGGGCGGATATGGAGCACTTAAATTAGGATTGAACAAACCTGACCAATTTGCAGCCGCGATCAGTCTGTCTGGTGTTGTGGATATAGTTGCCGCATTCAAAAATCCAATTCATCCCATATTCAGTATTGAAGATTATTTTGGCAGTTTTGAGAAACTTGAAAAAAGTTATAACGACTTGTTTACTCAAATAAAAATATTGAAAAACCAGGATGTATCGATACCAAGGTTGTATTTGGCGTGTGGTACTGAAGATTTTCTTTATGAAATGAATATTAAATTCCGAGACTTCTTGATTGACAACTCTATTGATTTTACTTTTGAAGAAGGACCCGGTATTCACGATTGGGGTTTTTGGGATAAATATATCCAGCGCGGTTTAGATTGGCTGGAAAGATAAAGAACTGTTATTTTCTTCAACAATTTTTGCTTACAATATTGTTCTTCAAATTAAATCAATTTTCAACTTTAATGGGTCGATATCGTTTTAAAACACCCCGGGTTACTTGCAATTAAGAAGTGGGTGAATATTCAAAAAAACTCGTTATTCAAACTTGTAAAAATAGAACACTCATTTCGAGAGGTAATCTAAGGCTAATGATACTGCAGCCGTCCACTGTATTGCTTTAAACTCACCATTAAAAAGTGCTTTTTGAATTTCATCACGTGAAAGGAATAGTAATTGCTGGTCTTCCAAATCTTTTTGACTGGCATCAGGCAGGGCTGCTTGTTTAGAATTCGTGGCAAGAAAGAGGTTTATAGTGGCTATCCCGCGATTGGGATCTAAAACATACGATCCCAACTTTACCCACTCTTCACTTGAGTACCCGGTCTCTTCAAAAAGTTCCCTTTGAGCTGCACTGAGTGCGTCTTCATGTTGTTCTATCATTCCACCAACCGGAGCAAGTGTAATCCCTTCAATTGCGTATTTTGTTTGTCGAAAACATAAAAAATTTTGATCTTCAGTGACAGCAATCACAATGACAACATTAGGGGTGATTATCCATGTCCAATCAGGAATGATTTTGCCGTCAGGGAGTAAAATTTCATGATTTTCAACAGTCAAGTGTGTGTTTGCTGACAGTAATGTTTCTTTTGAAAGTGTTTTCCACTTCCTCAATTGGATTTTTCCTTGATTATTAGCTTTCATTGTTTTTCTACTCTTTTCAATGAAATCTTATTAATGGGCACTCATTCGGTTTTTGTTCCAAGAATTCCATTAAAGATGATAATTTACTATAGGTAAAACCACCTCATGTAAATTTTGCTGAGGATAACTTGTTTAAAAAAACATATGAACTACTAAATTATGGCTTTTGTTGATTTTCTTTCGATAATCGAAACGGGTAATATAGTTTCTTGAAATTCTTGAATGGTCTTGCCATCAAGATGTTCGAGTAACCTCTGTGTAGCAAGTCGACCCATATCATATGCTGGTTGATCTGCCACTGTTAAGAAAGGGTCCACTACGAGCGCTAATGGGAGGTCATCAAAGCCCACAACCGACATTTCACCAGGTACATCCACTTGTGCATCGCGTAGCGCTTTTAATGCTCCGATTGCGATGAAGTTATTACTTGCAAACATCGCTGTTGGCCTTGGAGACATTAACAGAAGCTTTTTTGTCATTTGGTATCCACTTTCAACAGAAAATTCACCTGAGAATATCAATTGATCGCTTGTCTCCAAGCCTGTTTCTTGTAAAGCAAGTTGGTATCCAGCCATGCGATCTTCAGCAGAAGACACCCCGATGGGTCCTCTGAGGATTGCAATTTTGCGGTGGCCTAATTTCATTAGTAATTTTATTAATTGATATGCCCCGCCTTTTGAATCGCAGCGAACAACATCAACTTCGGTATTTGCTAAACTGCGGTCCAAAAGCACAACTTGAACGTTTTGTTGTCTTAAAAACTCAATCGGGTTTTCATCACTAGACGCCGGAACTAGTAAAACACCATCCACTTGTTTCTGAATTAACGTTTGTAAATATGCTTTTTGTTTTTGAGCAGATTCATCAGTGTTGCAAAAAATCACATTGTAATCTTTTTCACTAGCGGCATCTTCAACACCACGAGCTACTGTGGTCCAAAAAGGATTTGTAATGTCGGTAATCACAAGAGCGAGCGTGTGGGTTCTCTTTGATTTTAAACTTCTTGCCAACACGTTGGGGACGTAGTTTAACTTTTCGGCAGCTTGTTTCACGCGTTGCCGAACATCTTCACTGGCATATCCAGAATCATTAATGACTCTTGAGGCTGTAATTGGAGCTACCCCGGCTAAAGTTGCGACTTCACGTATGGTTGGCATTGAAAAAATCTATCCCAAAATAATAAGATAATTACAAAGAAAATAAATTTGATTAAGTATCTGTGTCTCTTGATATTGCGGCATGCCAATTGAAATTGGATACGTTATGTTTCAGCATACTAATATTTAGTATACACGAAATCATTTATTGTTTTGAGGTAGCAATTTATATGTGATAAATCAAGGCTTGAAATAAAAATTGAGCCTAAAATAAATTAAAAACAGGATACTTATAGAAAGGTAATTATTCAATCTGGGAGGTCTTTAATTCAAATTTCAATTATTGGACCGTCGGATTATTATTCATTATGAGATTAAAAAACGCTTTGCCGGGGTTAACCAATGATGGGAGAATAGAAATATTGGGCAAAAACACTCGCCAACAAGACATTATGCAGATTCAATAATCATATTGGCATATTGAATCGTATCTCCAGTTCGAATAAGCCCAATTGCATTTGGAACCCGTAATTTGAATTCGATATGTGCTTCATATTTTATGAGGATTTCACCTCTTGAAACCGCATAATTATTGATAACTGCTCTCGAGTTGGTTTTCAAAAACTCGGAAGCCATATAGATCTGTCCAATGTTGTAATTGGATTTAATGGCATCAAATACTTGTAATACCGTGGGGATATCATCCACAAGAGAAATATCCACAGTCTCAAGCATGGGCCAAAAAGGAAAACCACGATCTGCAATGACCAATGTGTTGGTGTGACGAATACGTGCAAGTAGAGATAATATCTGCGGATTTAAAAGCCCTGTTTTTATCATAATTAATCCTTAAATAACTCGAGACGCTGTAGAAAATTTTTCTAATCCAAGATAGGTTGAGTTAAATATACTGCAATTGATTTTCTTTTTTTAACAATTCAACCAAAGCTTTTACATCTTGCTCGCGTTCTCTTGAACAAACCATCACTACATCATCGGTGTCAATGATAACCAAATCCTCCACCCCCATGGTTGCGATCAGACGTTTACTTCCTAAAGCCAGTGTGTTTTTGGTGTCAATGGAGACATGCGAACCAATAAAAATGTTACGATCTTGATCTGCCGGCAAAAGTTTGTCCAGGCTTCCCCAACTTCCTATGTCTGTCCATCCAATATCAACTGGAATGACCACAGCGTTTTCAGCTTTCTCCATGATTCCATAATCAATTGTATTCTTTTCAATCAAAGGCCATATATGATTCAAGACCATCTTGTATTTAGAGGTCCCTAATGCCATTTTTACCTGCATCAATTGTGCATAGAATCCGGGCATCTGGTGTTCAAATTCTCTTAAAATTATAGAGGCTTTCCAAACGAACATGCCGCTGTTCCAAGAAAATCCTCCGCTTTTTAGCATGTATTGTGCTTTATTAAGGTCAGGTTTTTCAAAGAACTGTTCAATTTCATAGATGGATAGACCATTTAAGTCATTAAATTTTTGTCCTTGTTGGATATATCCAAAACCAGTCGAGGGGGTTGAAGGCTGAATACCCAAGGTAACTAATTTTCCATTGCAGGCGACTTTTTCAGCAATTTCTAAAACATCACAAAAATGATTTACTTTTGTAATAAAGTGATCGGCTGTAAGAATAACCATGCATGCATTTGGATCTCGTTGTAATAGATGAATAGAGACAAGCCCGATGGCAGAAGCTGTGCCGCGGCCTTCTGGTTCAAGGATGAAATTTTCAGTCGGAATTTCGGGGTATTGTTCTTGTAAAATCTCTGCATGTTGCGGGATGGTGACAACTAAAATGCGTTCGTAAGGAAAAATGGAACTAATGCGTTCAACCGCATACTGAAACATGGTTTTATCCCCAATAAGTTTTAAGGCTTGTTTTGGGTTATTTTGTCTGCTAAGCGGCCACAATCTGGTTCCAGATCCTCCGGCCATTATTACTGCATAATACATTTTATATTTCCTAAAAACCACGTAATTCCGTGCTTTGTCTTGCAACCAGCCCTGGCTTGGGAGCTCGCTTGAGTACCTTATATTGCAAGTTGCGTTCCTGACAGAATTTGCGTTTTTCAGGCACATCGCCATCTTCATTAACCACATAGAGATCCGGTTGAATAAGATTGATTTCAGGTTCCGCATCCATCCAACCGTGACCGGTTGAAATGAGTGCTTGTTTTACAAAACGGACCGATTGCACCATATATAGCCGTTCGTTTTCAGAGAACAATGGGTGTCCGTCACCTTTAAGTAATTGCAGGTTTTGATCGTGACCAACCACCACATAGAGATCGCCTAATTCAGATGTTTCTTCAAAAAAACGAATATGACCTGTGTGCAGCCAATCAAAACTGCCGGTGACCATCACTTTTTGGGCCGAAGAAAAAGAATCCAACTCAAACGGGAAAATCGGGAATAATTGCAGTTTATCTTCTTTTATTAAAGACAATTGGATTTCATTTTTTGAACAAAACAAACGTTTGTTGTTGTTGTCTTCTATCTCTAATACAGCCCACATTTCGGGTGTATTGATGTTTATTTGAGGTAATTCATCTCTGTTTGGCAATTCATCAATCAACACCACTTGATTCACATATCGGACGGATTCGACAAAATATTTTCTTTCCACTTGAGGAAAATCAGGTTTCTTACCTTCCAACTGTTCAAATAAAGTATCTGACCAAAGGTATACAGTTAGTTTTCCGAACCTGGAAGCTTCATGTAAAAAACGAACATCACGAGATTTTATGTTATTAAAACTACCAATAGCTGCGATATTTTTCATTATGTCAACCTGATCTTTACCTTCAAGCTATTTATAATGGGATGTTCAGAAATAATGTATAAATAACCGCCTCCACAGCCGGAATACATGGCTCCAAAACTATGTTTTTGATAAGAGGATAAAATTTCTAATAAATTAACATCAATTAATGGGTGTTGTACAGTGTTGGGTAAAATGTTCTGCCAACAAACCATGCATTCATTCATGGATGCGCCAAGAGCCGCTGGATCTTTTTTTACAATAGCGTCAAAACAATCCTTGCCGGATTGCCCCAAGCGTTGAATCCACTCGCGACGAAGATTCTTCTCAGTCAATGGGTCATAGCCAATAGGACGCTGGTTAACCGGTACAACATAAACAACTTCTTCCAACCATTTTGCCACTTCAGGATCGGTATTGGTTTCAATATTTACAGGAAAAAATCCATTTTCATATGCATAGTCGTAATTCAGTCGGCTAATACCTGGATAAATAATTCCGGCCATATCTTGAGAGCCTGAAGGAGCTGATTTACCTTCATTCTCGCGGTTATACAGTTCGTGCATCAACGCGGTTGGGTCCTTATCGGGTAACTGATCTCCCCATATTTGGGTGGCAATATTTCTGGTGCTGGTTCCCATACCACATCGATCCAAAAAATCAATGGTTGGCTCGAGAGAAACGACAACCATTGAACCGGGAGGTTGAGGATTGTGCATTGATACAAATGGTTGATCAATCCAACCTCCCGCAAAAGCCATTCGATAAGGAATGGCTTTTCTGTTTTTATTGTTTTGAGGTTGGATGCTTTGGGTCATTGTTTTTTCCATTTGATATTTCTTTTTTCGTGACGGCAATCCTGATTGCGAACAAACCAGAATTGCCATCAGAGAAAGGAGAAATGCAGAAATTATGATTAGTTATCTTTGTAACCGGCAGTTGTGACTTTTCCAGCTTTACGATCAGCATATTGTTGTTTGATCCACTGGTAGGTTTTTTGCATACCGATACGGAGACTCGTGTCTGGCTCCCAACCCAGGACCTGTTTGATGAATGTGTTGTCGCTGTTTCGACCTGCAACACCTCGAGGCGCATTCAAATCGTACACACGTTTCAATTTAACACCAGCGATATCTTCTACCAGAGAAACGAGGTCGTTGATAGATATCAATTCGCTGGTGCCAAGATTAATTGGGGTGGCGATCAATTCATCACAATGCATGATCATATCGATCCCTTTAACACAATCATCAATGTACATAAAACTGCGGGTCTGGCTTCCGTCACCCCAGATCGTAATGTTGGGGTCGTTTGTTTCAATCGCTTCAATAACCTTTCGAGCAAGTGCAGCAGGTGCTTTCTCGCGGCCGCCATCCCATGTACCGTTAGGTCCATAAACATTGTGGAAGCGTGCGATGGCAGTTTTCATACCTCGTTCAGCAGTGTATTCCTGGCAGAACATTTCTGATACAAGTTTTTCCCAACCATAACCGCGCTCAGCCATCGCAGGGTAAGCGTCTGTCTCTTTTAAAGCCCTGACATTGGGATCTTTTTGTAAGGTTGTGTTATAGGCACAAGCAGAGGATGAAAAGAAAAAGCGATCAACTCCTGCGTTATAAGCCGCTTCGATCATGTGTGTATTGATCAAAATGCTTCGCAAGCATTCCACTCTGAAGTTTTCGATGAAACCCATACCGCCCATATCTGCAGCCAGGTTGTAAACCTCTACCGCGCCCTCGGCAGCCCGTTCACAATTCTCGCGATCACTCAAATCCAAAGATAAACTTTCAACTCCGGCGGTTCTTTGATACCACATGGGGAGAGGTTTTTTGTCGATTGCGCGGATATTGGTAAAACCTTGATTGTGAAAATAACTGACTAATGATCCGGCGATAAAACCACCAGCTCCTGTAACAACGATCAAATCGTCTTTTTTGCGAGTAGTCAATGCGGTTGCATTATTTTTCATAAAATCCTCTTAATTTCAAACTATGATTATATGGTACCGATACCATACAATCATATTAACAGATACAAATGTCATTGTCAAGAGTCATTTATTATTCTTCATGAAAAATTCGAAAAAGGCAATTCAATTACCAATCACAATGTCTACAAGCCTTGAGATTTAGTAGAAGAATGGCATTTGAAGGAACACGGAGAGATCGATGTGTTATTTATTCATCAAAAAACCTGTGAGATTAATTGCTGAAGTGATGAGCATTGAATAAGTTATTGAGAATTACTTCATTTTTGACTTGAAATGAAATTGAAATAAACATAATATTTGGATTTTACAAAATAGATGCTTGACATGCGTATTTGTTTCTGCTAGTATGTTTGTATGGTAACGATACCATCTTTGACGACTAATCACATATCTACCTGTGCTTCTAAAGGAGGTGTGCGTAATTTTCAATAAACCGTTTCGGAATCAATACTTTTGCTCTCAAGCCTGTCACCATTCAATCTTTGTAAGGAGGAAGAAAAATGTCTATTAAGAAGTTGGTTTCTGTATTTTTTTCTATTGTGTTGCTTTGTGGTTTATTAGCTGCTTGTGCAGCCCCTGCCACTCCAGTTGCTGAAGTTCCCGCTGAAACTGAAGCTGCTGCTACTGCGACAGAAGCAGTTGTGGTAGAAACTGAAGCTCCCAAATTTGAACCGGGGACAACATTAGTCTACATCGCCAGTCAGGATTGGATTAAAGATCCTGAGTTGGAGTTGGCTAAGAAGTTTGAAGAAGAAACCGGTGTAAAAATTGAATATCAAATCATCCCATCTGACCAATACTTTAACGTTTTGCAGACTAAGCTTGAAGCTGGCGGCGAAGGAATTGATATTTTCGGTGGTCAGAGCGGAAAAACTGACATCAAGCTTCAATTAAATGTCGAAAAGAACGCAGTTCCCCTGACTGATCAAGAATGGGTCTCTCGTATGAACCCATTGTCTGTGGAACAGATTAGTTTGGATGGCGTTACCTATGGCCTTACCATCTGGGATACTGTTGGCGGCTCATGGGTCGTTGTCTACAATAAACAAGCATTTGCTGACAACAATATCGAAATCCCGACAACTTATGCAGAATTCGCAGCTGCATGCCAAACCTTGCTTGATGCCGGAGTTACTCCTGTTTATGAGCCTTTTGCTGATGGTTGGCATCATGTTTTATGGTTCCTTGAAATGGGTCCCGTTTATGAAGCCGCTACCCCTGGTTTGGCTGACGCCTTAAACGCCAACGAAGCCACTTTTGCAGGCAATGAAACCATGACTGCTGCTTTGACCCAAATCAAAGAAATGAATGACAAAGGTTACTTCGGCACTGATGCGCTCTCAGATCTCTTCGCAGATACTGAAGCAAAAATGGCAAGTGGTGATTATGCCATGACCGTAAACCGTTTTGGTTTACCCAAACAAATTGCAACGGCGTTTCCTGAAGTTGCCGAAGACAATTTTGGTTTCTTCCTGCTTCCATTGGCTGATAACCAAATTTGGAATACCAACCCTGCTGCTGTCAGCAAATTTATTTACAGCGGTTCAGCTAATATTGAAGCAGCCAAGGCATACTTCGAATTCTTGGCCAGTCCCGAGAGTCTGCAATACATGTTGGATAATGAACCACAGTTTACCTTGTTGAACTTCGACGGTGTGACGGCGAGTTTGACTGCTGATCAACAGGCTTTTATTGATACCTATAAAACACAAGGTACTGTTTATCAGACTGCAGTTAACTACGTAAATCCCCAATGGATGGACGTCGGCACTGATCTGACCGCCTTGGTCACCGGCGCCATGACCCCTGCAGAAGTGTTGGAAAGTATCGATCAACGCAGAACAGATATGGCTGTTGCAGCAAAAGACCCATCCTGGTAATAGTAATAAAGTAAAATTCGATAGTAAAGATTTTTCTCTATTTGTTTTCTTGCTTGTAAACTGAAATTGTTGTGAGCCTGATTGGTTTCAATTGTTATTTGAATATAACGATTAAACCATTCAGGCTCATGGCGACATAAAATTTACTCTTTCTTCAATATGAAATTATAAAAATGAAAAACAAAATATATCCGTTTTACTTTTCCATCGGAGCTATCGTTCTATATTCATTATTTCTGGTCATTCCTGGATTGATGGGGTTCTACCTGTCATTTACAGATTGGAATAGATTTTCATCAGAATTAAATTTTATTGGCTTGGATAATTTCATTTTAATTTTTTCCAAACAAAATTATTGGCACAGCATCAGCAACACAGTGATTTTTACGGTACTAACAATCATATTAAAAACAGTGATTGCTTTATTCCTGGCACTCTTATTAACCAAAGCCATTAAGCGATTTAATAACTTTCATCGCGTAATGATCTATCTTCCTGCCATCCTTCCCATGATTATTGTGGGTATTGTTTTTAGGTCAATATTACATCCAGCAACAGGCGTCATAAATGAATTCTTAAGAAGTGTTGGCCTGGATTTTCTTACACAAAAGTGGCTGACAAATCCAGATATCGCACTTTTTTCTGTTATTTCTGTAGATACCTGGAAGGGGGTTGGTTATATCATGGTCATTTTGATTGCCGGCCTTCAAGTGATTCCACCCGAATATTACGAGGCAGCTCAAATTGACGGTGCAAACAAATGGATTGAATTTACAAAAATTACACTTCCACTTTTAGTACCAACATTAACGGTCACAACAGTGCTTAACCTCCTCTATGGTTTGAAAGTGTTTGATATTGTTTATGTTCTTACGAATGGCGGTCCCGGTTATGCAACTGAAACAGTCTATACGATGGTTTTTAAAGAATTCTCAAAAGGACGTTACGGTGTAAGTACGGCATTATCCACATTATTATTTGTTGTCATGTGTTTTTGTGGATTTTGGTTGATCAAGGCGTTGAGTCATAATGAATCAGAATCTTAGAAGCGCTATTTTGAAATTTTTCTTATAGGCATGAATTGTCAGCAAAAATTCGGAGATGTTTATGTTGAAGGTAAAAAGTATTAAGCGACTGCCAGCGGCTTTGTTTTTAATATTGGTAAGTCTGTTAATGTTCGTGCCGGTTTACTTAATCATTGTCAACTCACTCAAAGACAGCACACAATCCAGTGCCATGGGAGTTGAATTACCAACAAGCCTCCATTTTGAAAACTATCTTACAGTGATCGAAGAAGGCAAATTAGGGTCAGCGTTTATAAATAGTACCCTCTATGCCACAGGAGCAACTATTCTCGTCGTCCTTTTTTCAGCATCGGCTGCTTTTGTCCTTTCACGTAACCGATCCAGGTTTAACAAATTTTTGTATCTTTTCATCGCGCTGGGAATTGCAATGCCGCTTAATTACGTCCCATTAACAAAGGTCATGCAGGCAACTGGACTGATCAATACTATCCATGGGATTATTTTTTTATATGCGGCAACAAAAATTCCCTTTGGAGTATTTCTTATCTATGCTTTTGTTGATTCCATACCGAAGGAAATTGATGAGGCTGCAATCATGGATGGGTGCAGCCCATTAAAGTTGTTTTTTTCAGTGATCTTTCCTCTACTAACACCAGCATGGGTAACAGCAGGTATTCTTAGTTTCCTGGATTTTTGGAGTGAGTTCATTCTTCCGCTATATTTTTTGCAAAGTTCTACAAAATGGCCAATGACCCTGGCAGTATACAATTTCTTTGGCAGATTTCAGGCAAATTGGAATTTAGTGTCTGCTGATATCGTCTTGACGATTTTACCGGTTATTTTCATTTATTTATTGGGACAGAGGTATATCATCTCGGGGATGACCACCGGGGCTGTAAAAGGATAAAAGCTCTACTTTGTGCGAATTAGCCGGATTTTTTATTCCAGCACATGGAATACATAAATTTCAAAGCAGCTTTTATATGCTCAATCTTTTATTAAAACCTAAACGAAGGCGTGTTCAACAATAATCACTGAACATAGTGTGTGCAATTATTTCTGTGCGATGGAGGAAATTTGTTATGGCTTTAGACACTAAGGTGTTCGATATTGCTTTCATCGGACACATGTGCTTTGACGAAGTGATACCTTTCGAGGGAGAGCCGCGAGTGGCACCGGGCAGCGCAGTGTTATGTGGTGCAATGGCTGCAGCGCGCGTCGGTAAAAAGGTAGCGGTTATAACGCAAATATCTCCCAAGGATGATCATATCCTTGAATCCATGCGGCAGAATGGCATCGAGACATTCGCCATCCCATCTGCAGAAACAACTTACATGAAAGTGGTGCATTCCACCGCGGATGTAGATGTGCGCCAAATCTATCAACTGGTCAACGCCGGCTTTTTTAAATTGACTGATTTTCCTGAGTTGTCGGTACGTCAGTTGCATTTGGCTGGTATCACAGACCAGGAATTTGACCTGGATTTTATCAAAGGTTTAAAAGAAAAAGGGTATCGGTTATCGGTCGACATGCAAAGTTTTGTGCGTCAGGTGGATCCCATCACGCGTGAAATTGCTTTTCAAGATGTTGCTGCTAAGAAAGAAATCGTTGGCCTTGTTGATATGTTAAAGTTGGATATCGTTGAGGCAAAAATATTAACCGGTGCCGGCAACCTTGAAGAGGCCACTTTGATCATAGAAAATTGGGGCTGCTCTGAAATCCTGATTACCAATTCAGAAGGTGTTTTGGCTCGGGTAAACAAAAAATCGTACTACGAAAAATTTTCCAACCGGAGCGTTGTTGGCCGCACCGGGCGTGGTGACACCACCTTTGCAGCATATTTAGCTCGGCGTCTGGATCATGATGTAACAGAATCATTGAAATTTGCTGCTGCTTTGGTTTCCATCAAGATGGAAACACCTGGTCCGTTTTGTGGAACCTTGGACGATGTATTATCACGGATGCAATCCAACCATTCAAGCTGACCAATGTTTGTTTAATGCATCATTACCAATCCTTCGATAAAATAATTATGAATAAGGAATAAACCCATGCACATGCATAAAACCCCCATCCGCTACTTTCAAGGCGACCCATGGACGATTGTGGAAACAGGCTTTGACCCCCATTATCAGCGAGTTTCTGAATCTGTTTTTTCACTGGCAAATGAGTTTATGGGCGTAAGAGGTTATTTTGAAGAGGGATACAGCGGGGACCATTTGCTCGGCAGTTATTTTAACCATTTGTACGAGATGATGGATATTCACCATGATCAATTGTTCAAGGGGTTGATTTCGCAAGGTGCGGCCATGATTAATGCGGTAGACTGGCTTTTTACGCGACTTTGGTTGGATGGAGAACAACTTGATCTTGCAAATTCAAAATTCTCTGGATTTTCTCGAAAGTTGGATATGCGTTTGGGTGTCTTGACCCGTGAACTTGTGTGGGAGACAGCAAGCGGAAAAAAATTGAAGCTGGTATTCTTGCGTTTTACCGATATGCATTCGACCCGTATTGGCTGTCAACGCATCCTTTTAGAGCCGCTAAATTTCTCGGGTACGATCCAAATTAGATCTGGTCTGGATTTCAATACCCATTATGAAATAGGCGCTGGTTGGGATCAAACAGGTGAGGGTGGATTTCAGAAAAGTGGTCAGATAATCAATTTTTGGAACACCACGCGAAAAGGTGTGTTTGATAATGGGTGGGCTATTCAGGCGCAGACTGCCCGCAGCGGACACCAATTGTTTTCCAGCTTTCGATTAAATTCGGATCAGAAACTCAATACCAGCCTGGTGAAAGATGAAAAATTTATTGGTGTGGATTTTTCTTTAAACCTTCAACAAGGCATTTCTTCATCTGTCGAAAAAGTAATCGTGAACGATTGGCGCAAAACATCTGATGTTGACGCGTTGTGGATACATGGTTTGGAATTGACACAGCAGTATTCGGCCGTCACGTTCGATAGTGCTTTAATTGAACACACAGCTTTTTGGGAAAAAGTATGGGATATCTTTGACATTGAGATTGACGGAGACCCCGATGTGCTTCAGGGTTTGCGATTTTCAGATTTCCAAACTTACCAGTCATACCATGGTGAAAACGCTGACCTCAATGCACTATGCAAAGGGCTTACTGGAGAAGTGTATTTTGGCTGGGTTTTCTGGGATAGTGAGATCTATTCTCACCGCCTGATGATGTTTGTTGACCCGGCGGTGGCAAAAAATTTATTGCTTTACCGCTATAATCGTTTGCCTCAGGCATTGGAACGCGCCAAACAATTGGATTGCGAAGGGGCGCGGTTTCCATTTGCAACCATTACTGGCACGGAAGACAGCGGCACGTGGCAGCATGTTGATCTCGAGATCCATGCAGACATGGCCGTGGCTTATGCAATTTGGCATCAAGACAAAATTTGCCCGGATAAACCCTTCTTATACCACGAAGGGATCGAGATGCTCCTCCAGATATGCCGCTTCATGGCAAGTGTCGGCGGGTGGAGCCCAATCCACGGCGATTTTGGATTCTATGGTGTAATGGGACCTGATGAATTTCACATGATGGTAAACCATAACTGCTATACCAATGTGATGGGCAAAAAAGCCTTTGAATTCACTTTTAGTGTATTGGACGAAATGCAGCGTGAAGCACCTGCAGAATATCAGTTGGTTATCTCAAAAACAGGTGTAAAGCCTGAGGAACTTGAGCAGTGGAAGAAAATGGCCCCTAAAATGCGGATTCTCAAAGACGAGAGTTCTGGTGTATTCGAACAGCATGCGGGTTATTTTGATCTTCCGCATGTTGATATTCAAAAAATGTCTATTGATCAGATTCCGATTTATAAGAATTGGGCTTATGTAAAGATTTTCAGGCACAACATGATCAAGCAGCCTGATGTGTTAAATCTCATGTATTTTTATAGCCAGGATTACACCCTTAAAGAGAAACGCGCCAATTATGAGTTTTATGAGGCTCGGACCATCCATGAATCGTCTTTATCACCTTCCTTACATGCCATTCTTGCGGCTGAGCTGGGGAAAATGGACGAAGCCTATAAATTCTTTGCTTATGGAGCCAGGTTGGACCTGGATGATTACAACCGTAATACCGAACAAGGGTTGCATGTAACATCCGCCGCAGGGGTTTGGGCCAGCATGATCTTCGGTTTTGGCGGCATGCGGACGGATGGGGATGTTCTAATTTTCAACCCCACGATTCCAGAGCAATGGAAATCATACCATTTTAGAGTCTACTATCAAGGTGCGAAGATACAAGTGATTGTGGATCAAGAGAACATTCATTTCCAGGTGATCAACGGTCCGTCTGTGACTATTAGTATTTATGAGACGAACCATACTCTCAGCACTGAGAGACTAGCCTTGAAACTTCGGAAGGTAAATTAACCTATTTTTAACCGGACCCCGGCTTACTTGATGTACTTAACTAGAAATTTAGATTGCCCAATAATTGTTAACACTTATTGGGCAGCTTATTAAGTGCTCGGGGCACGAAGACTCAAAAAACACTCACGTAGAAACACATTGATTAAAACTCGCCGAATGGCGGACATTATTTACGTCGTATCCTTTTTTTGCGCTGGATTCGAGGTAATAGATACTGTTTTTTCATACAAGTAATCGACAAATTTCTTGGCGATGAATGTGTTTAGTATAAAAAATCCTGCATGTTATGTTTTAAAACTTGAAAAATATGTCAAAGTAAATTTTTTTCGAATTAGAAAAATGAAGTAGATTAATTGTCATGATCAAAGCTTGTTAATAGCTCTCTTTGTAAAATTTAGATTAATTTTATAACAAATCAGATAAAATAGCGCATAATATAAATATCAAATTTTGATTTTTATAACTGATAATAGTCTTTTAATAGCAATCCTTTAGAGGTTTTAGGATCAGATATCAATGAACTCTCCATTATTGAAATTTGAGTTCGAAAAAGAAGAGGATCGTCAAATTGCTCGTTTAATTTCGGTTCTCATTTTCATATCATGGGGAGCTTATGCATTTGCTATTCTTTTCGGTATTCTATTCAGTGATTGGATATTAGTAGCAGTCATACTTTCAGGCTGCGCTTTACTTATCATCCCCTTTATCATGATCAGGCGTGGAAAACTGCAGTTCAGCAGCTTCATTGTGGTGTTAAGTGTTCTGGTTACAGTCACATTCATAGCAACCATTGGTCAGGGCATTCGTGATTTGGCCATTGTTTCACTACCCATTATCATTATCTTTGCAGGTTTAACCCTTAACCAATTGCATTTCCGTATCAGCGTTGGGATTACCATCCTCTCAATCAGCTGGTTGGCCATTGGTGAAAATATGGGTTGGTTTCAGCCCAAACCGTTTGTCGGAGTTGGTGCCAATTGGGTTACCCTGGCAATGTTGACTATTCTTATAATTGTGGCTGCAATAGCAGTGGATCTGCTTGCCCAAAACACCCGAAAAAACCTGATGAAGGCCCAAACCGAGATTGCCCAGCGTATCCAAACTGAAGCAGAATTAAGAGAAAAAGAGTTTCAATATCATAACCTGGCAGATTCAGGCATTGCTTTGATCTGGACTTCTGGAACCGACAAGCTATGCAATTATTTCAATTTACCCTGGCTGCGCTTCACTGGCCGCACCTTGGAACAGGAGTTGGGTAATGGATGGGCTGAAGGAGTTCATCCTGATGATTTTGAACAATGCTTGAAAACATATGTCACTTCTTTTGATAAACGCGAAAAATTTGACATGGAATACCGTGTGCGTCATGTAAGCGGAGAATATCGATGGATTCAGGACTTGGGTACACCGACTTACAATAGCAGCGGTGAGTTTGTGGGTTATATTGGTCATTGTTTCGATATTACCGAACGAAAAAAACTGGAAGAACAACTTCGATATCAAAGCAATCGTGATTCCATGACAGGTTTGTATAACCGTAATTTTTTTGAAGTGGAATTTAAACGTTTTGAACAAAGCAGGGATTTTCCGATCAGTATTATTATGGCGGATATAGACGGGTTGAAATATACAAACGACACCAAAGGTCATGCTGCAGGAGATGAACTTTTACGGCAGGGTGCAAATGTGCTAAGTTCGGTGATGCGCACAGGTGATATCGTAGCCCGTATTGGTGGAGATGAATTTGCTGTCTTGCTGCCGCGAACTGATGCGGAAATGGTTAAGACGATTATTGAGCGAATCAGAGATAAGATCGGTGAATATAATATCGAACAGCCTGACCTACTCTTGAACATTTCTTTAGGTTGTTCCACAACAGAATTATTTGACCTGATGAAAACACTCAAACATGCGGATCAGAACATGTACGCTGACAAAATAAAACATAAAGCGAGTCGGGTGGAAAAAATAAAAAATAATTTTTAGTAGTCATTTCCCCAAAGCTTGCAGCAGGGAAGAATATTTTATTTGCCTTTAAAAATCCTGGTACTGGGTCACCAGATCGTAAAGTAGTGTAATAAAGGTGTTGAGATGGGTGTCAATGCGTCCCGGAAAAGTCTCATCAATATATTCAATCGTGTCAAATTCTGTATGCCTGATCTCTCCATCAACACCATATTGAGGATCTACCTGGACCATACCGTCCGGTGAAAGGTCCCAATTGGTTGCTTCAAAATATGCATAGGGGATGTTTTCTTTTTCAAAGGCGTCAAAATCAGAACACTCGCACGGACTTCCATCCTCGTAAAACATGTCTTCATCCGTTTTGCCTTCAACTTCAAGTCCTTTTTGCTGTGCATCTTTAAGCAGCCAATCGCGCATGCTGCCAGGCCCTTCGTTGCCGTAGACATAGGCTTTATCGCCTGCGATCAGACAATCAAGATTAACCATGCCAATGATTTTATTTTGCTCACTCTGGTTTAACTCATCAACATAATAAGCAGAGCCCCAAAGTCCAAGCTCTTCTGCCCCAAATGCGACAAACACAATAGTATAGGGGGTTTCTTTGTCAAAAACAAGCTCGGCAGTTTCAAGCAGCACTGCAACACCCGAAGCGTTGTCATCTGCACCCTGGCTGCCGTCGTCATTAACCGAATCATAATGTGCGCCGATGATAATTTGTTGATCAGACAGACCCGGTTTAATCGCAATAACATTGGATGAGCCAATACTTACACCTTCATAATCGTCATAGGCGGTGAACCATTGAATTTCAGTAGTGTAGCCAAACGTTTCAAATTTACTTTGAATATAATCTGATGCACTTATTTCATTTCCTGAACCAGCAAGACGGTCGCCAATTTCACCTGCCAGCACTTCAAGATACCAGCGTGCGTTTTGTCCAAATTTGTTCTGCGAGAGGGTCTCGGTTAGCAAACCGGTCGAGTCAGTTGTTGAGATCAAGTTTTCAGTGGATATTTCTAATTCTTGAGTTGTAGCGTCATCAGCCTCTGAGAATGAAGAAAGGACGCAGGCAGTCAAAAACAGCATACACGCCAGTAATGCAAGAAGACGAATTGACTTCATTTCTTTCTCCAATTCCTTAATTATTATTAGTAACATTATAGCGATTTATGCGGATTGGTCATGTTTCTGGTGATTTCGAACCTCGATAAATCTGGCAAAAACGGTTACCATTAACGCTTGGGATGACCTCTTTCATGGTTCGAAAACGATTATTAATTTACGGTGATGTTGAAATGGACATCCTGCTTAAGACCGAATCGGCCGAAGCAGGCGCTTATGACGTTAAAGTGGATGACATCCGTTTTTCACCAGGAGGTTCAGCAGCTAATTGCGCCGCCATTGCCGGCAGCCTTGGCCAGCCCGTTACCTTTTTAGGCAGCCTCGGCAGCGACACATGGATAAAGCCACTGTTGCAGGACTTTCGCAAATTCAACGTAAACACCCGTTATTTAAAAAAGGCGGCAGGCAAAACCGGCACCTGCGTTGCCGTAGTGAATGCTGCCGGTGAGCGCAAGTTCCATTCTTATCGCGGCGTAAATGAATCAGACCCGCCTGACTTGCCCCCTCAAACACTCTGGAGGCATCACCACTGCTTGCACCTCTCGGGGTATTGCTTTCAACAGCCCAATTCACGGCGCATCGCGTGGAGCCTTTTACATGAGGCAAAGCGTAATGGGTTAGCCGTTTCGCTTGATCCCTCCTACTTCTTCGCGAAACAGTCCGGCAGCGAGATGGATGAGTTGTTGGCTGCGTTGGATTTCATTTTTCCAAACCTGGACGAAGCTTTGATTCTCAGCGGCGAGAACGATCCCGTCAAAGCTGCAAGAGTCTTGAGGGCGAGAGGAGTGAACACTGTTTTGGTCACATTAGGCAGCGACGGTTGTTTGCTATCAACCAATGAGACTGAACAATTTGTTAAGATAAAGCCTGTCAATAAGGTGGTGGATACTACTGGAGCAGGTGACGCTTTCTGCGGCGGATTTTTGACCGGCTGGTTGAAGGGTTTGCCGCTTATTCAGGCATGCAAACTAGGCTGTGCATCCGCGGCGCATATTGTCACCCAAATGGGGGCTCACGAACAGGCGCCGACACTCACTAATCTGATAGATATTTTACATAACAACAATGAAGGTGAGTTGGTTATTCAACTCAAAAATCTGTCATGAACCATGTGGGTTCATNNATGCCCTGCGCACCGGAGCTCCTGTTGTTGCGCTAGAATCCACGATCATTGCCCACGGCATGCCCTATCCGCAGAATATGGAAACCGCCCTGGCAGTGGAAGAGATCGTTCGTCAGTCCGGCGCCATTCCAGCCACCATTGCCATCCGGGATGGCAAAATGAAAGTCGGTTTGACCCGTGACGAGATCGAATGGATTGCCACGGATGGGAACGTCCTTAAAGCCAGCGACCGCGACATCCCCTTCATATTGGCACGCAAGCTTTCTGCCGCCACCACGGTTAGCGCCAGCCTGGCCATCGCTTCAGCCGTGGGGATAAAAGTGTTTGTCACCGGCGGCATCGGGGGAGTAGGCCCTGATGGATATCAATCCCTTGATATTTCCTCAGACCTCATTGCCCTGGCAGATTATCCTTGTATTACAGTTTGCGCTGGCGCCAAAGCCTTCATGGATATCCCCGCCACGCTCGAATACCTCGAAACCAACCGGGTAGGCGTGGTCGGGTATCAAACACAAAACTTCCCGCTCTTCTATACACGCGGAAGCCAATATAAACTGGATTGGACGGTTGAAACGCCAGAAGAGGTTGCCGATATTTTTAAAGCCAAACTGGTGCACGAACATAGGGGTGGACTTTTAGTGGGTGTGGCGCTTGCGGATGAAGATGCGCTTTCATATGAAGAAACCCGTTGGGCTATTGATGTGGCGCTTGCTGATATTAAGACAAAGGCTATTGTTGGCAAAGAAGTCACTCCATTCATATTAGCTGCCATCAAAAAAGAAACCGGCGGCAAAAGTCTGACGGCCAACATCGCATTGATCAAAAACAACGCCAGCGTCGGCGGTAAAATTGCTTCCGCTTTAGCCAAGAAACTTTCAGTTTCGCGTTCCATATAATCTCTACAATTTCAACCCTTAACGCGGTTATAATTGAAAATCACTTTGAAAAGTTGGAGGAAACATGCATCATATCCTTTTAAATACAAGATACCTTGATCCCGGTTCAGGCAGTTTACTGGTTCAATTGATCGCCGCTGGTCTGGTGGGTGGTTTTGGAATTTTGGCCAAGGTATTTTGGGGACGCATTAGAGCCTTCTTTAAAGGCGAAAAATACGTACCGCCCGTCGCTGAAACTGACGAAGACGAACAAGACGAGGCTTAATGAACGAAGCCAGGGTTTCATCTTCTTTCCGCGACCCCAGTGGATTTCTATTCACTCGCAAAGGCATCCTGTATAGGCAGGTGAATCAATTTGGTGCCAAGACCTACGATAAATTCATCTCTTCCGGGTTGTATGAAGAATTAACCCGGCGCGGATGGTTGGTGGCGCACACGGAAGTGGATGTTAAGGCAGAAAATCCTGAGATCGCTTATCGAATCTTGCAGCCTGATCTCGTCCCTTTTATTTCCTATCCCTATGAATGGAGCTTTTCACAGCTCAAAGATGCCGCTCTCTTGACGCTCGAGATCAATAAGCTAGCCTTGAGCAAGGGCATGATTCTCAAGGATGCCAGCGCGTACAACATCCAATTCGTGGATGGCAAGCCCATATTAATTGACACACTCTCGTTTGATCTCTACCGCAAGGGGTCCGGCTGGGATGGTTATCGCCAATTCTGCCAACATTTTCTGGCTCCCCTCTCGTTGGCTTCAATGGTGGATGTGCGTTTTATGCTTTTAAGCAAGAATTACATTGATGGCATTCCGCTTGATTTGGTCAGTCGTTTGCTGCCTGGTAAAACCCGATTTGGTCTTTCAGGTTTGAATATCCACATTCATATGCACGCCCGCGTGCAACGTGAATATGCTGACAAACAAACGACTCAAAACAATACCGGCTTGCTCACTAAAGAATCTCTGCTTAACATGCTTAAAGGGTTGAGTCAGACGGTCGAAAAACTGACCTGGCAGCCCAAGGGCACTGAATGGGGAGATTATTACAGCGCCACTAATTATTCTGATGACTCGCTGCGTTTGAAGGGTGAAATGGTGGGCAGTTTCATTGATCAAGCCAACCCTGCCAAGGTTTGGGATCTCGGCGCCAACAACGGATTATTCAGCCGCGAGGCTGCCAAACGCGGCATCTTCACCGTCGCCAGCGATATTGACCCCGCCGCCGTCGAAAAGAATTACCTCACCATCAAGGCAAATCAAGAAAAGAATTTGATGCCCCTCGTCATGGATCTTACCAATCCCAGCCCCTCCATCGGATGGGTCAACCAGGAGCGCGACGCCTTCAATGCCCGCGGTCCTGTAGATATGATTCTTGCCCTGGCGTTGATCCACCATCTGGCCATCTCAAACAACCTGCCACTTGACGCCATCGCGGATTATTTTGCCTCCATCTCCAACTGGGCGGTGGTTGAGTTTGTGCCCAAAAGCGATTCGCAGGTCAAACGCCTGCTCGCCACGCGTAAGGATATTTTCGATCATTACACTGAAGAAGGTTTTGAAGCCGCCTTTTCACGTGTTTTCAAAATCGCAAATAAGCAGCCGTTGGCAGGCAGCGAACGCACCCTGTATCTATTGAAAAAGAAATAAATAGCACAAATTATTGAGACCCCCGCAAATTGCAATCGCGGGGGTCTGACTTTAAATTAAACCGGGATTTTTGAATATCCCCAGGTTTCAGGGATTCATTTGTTCCTTGAAAATCTCATAAAAATATTTATTAGTTTACTCTGTTACACACGGATAATCTACAATCGTGAAATCGTAGGGTGCCTGGTATGTCGCCGAACGCGCCACATCTTCCAGCAAGGGATAATCCGCACCGAAGTACTGGTTGAACACAATCCTGAACGAATTGACCGGCGTAATGCTGGCATACAGTGCGTCTTCACCGCCGTTAGGCAGGTAATATGCCATCAAGTTGGCATTGCGCACTTCTTCGGCCAAGCCGTGATCGCTTTGCAGCAGAATGATCGGCGGTATTTTTGAGGTTTTGAGGATGTTGCTGAGCACTTCCAAAACGCGCTGATCGATGTAAGTAATTTCGTTGACATAACCGGGAGCGTTTGAAGGAGTGTATTCAAAAGAACCATCCGGGGCAAAAACATACGGAAAGTGAGGTGCCACAAAATGTGCATAAACAAATTTGGGGCTTTCTGCCTGTGGGAGTTGTTCCAACTGATCAAAATTGTAATTGATCAAGTCATAATGTGCCTTTTCAGTAGAAAGCAGCGCTTTATCCAGCGAATTTGCTTTTGAATTGGTGAATTCGTCTATCACTCTCAAGGCAGTGGAACGCAGGTAGTATTTCTCGAAATTACCCAAAATTTTGAAATTCAACAACTTCTGCCATGGTGAGGAGTATTGAGAAATATACTGGTCTGAATCGGTTGTATCCAGCCACCAGATGTCGTTATCAAAGGTCACATAGCGGTAACCGAGGTCTGTGAAGAGCGAACGCACCTTGTTGTGTTTGATGGTTTCACCAAGGTCGTAGAAACTGCGGTTTTCTTTAATGATGTCCCCGGCGAAATTATCAAGATAATCCATGTTCAAAGCCGTAGACATGGAGGAGGGGGTGTAGCTGTAATTGCTTTTGCTGCAATTCGCCACATAAAAACCCATGTTGCGTAATTGTTGCAAAAAGGCGCTGTTGTCATAACCGTATTCTTCTTTGAGCAAGTCGCTGCGGGTATAGGCGTCCAAAATTATGTAATAAACATCCGGTGAATTGGCAGGTGCGGCAGATTGCGGCTGCCAGACGGAGTCTACTGCCGGATTCGCGACGGCTCTCGGGCTGGCGTTGGCCTGGCGAATCTCGAAGCTAACCATCTGAAAGAGCGGAATCGCGATCAAAACCAGCGAAAAGAAATTTAAAAAGGTAGAAAGCGTGCGCGGTTTTTTTTTGAGGTGAAAAATTCCATAAGCACCCAAACCAAACAGCGCCAGCCAGATGATGATCAAGAAGCGGTGATGCCCAAAATAAGATTTGTTTTCGAGCAGGTTGTAGACATGCCCATAAGTCAGAAAGAGCAGCAGTGCCAGGCTGGCCAGCAATCCGCCTTTGTAACGTTCGCGGGTGATCAATAATGCCAGCGCGAAGATTATTCCGCTGATAATCAGCGTTACGACTATGGCGCGTACCGCATAAATCGGGTCAAGCTGAATGATGTTATAAGCTAACAAAGCCAGCACCGGGTAAAGTCCGATCAAAATTGGATGGAACACCAGCGCTTTTTTCTTTTTTACAGGTTTGGTTTGAATCGCCATAGGAATGCTTCCTAAAATTGAAATTTTAATAGACCCCAATTTTACCACTCAAGCCGGTGTTGAAATTTGAAAGCATTGTTAACTCATCTGAAGTTGCCGCTCGTTCTCTATGTGGCCATAAAGCAGCAATGAGGTAGAAGAACCTAAATGGGTTGATAGCGAATGCATAAAAAATAGAAAAAAATTCTAACAACTTGATATGAGAAAGATTCTTTGCGATCAAAAAAAGAGTTATAATTATGGAACAAATATACTATATTCAGAGGTTCAGGATCATGCAATCCATTACTCTTCAAACTGCACGTCAACTCGCAATTTATGCCCAAGGATTCTACAATTCTCCACGTAATAATGCTCAGAAAAGTGATGTTAAGCAAACCATCAAAACCCTGGGGGCTTTGCAGATAGACACGATCAATATTGTAGCGCGTGCACCATACTTCTCGCTTTGGAGCCGGTTGGGAGATTACGATGCTGATTGGTTGAACCAGCTTTTGGCAGAACAAAGCCTCTTCGAATATTGGGCACATGCAGCTTGCTTTATCCCGATAGAAGATTATGGGTTGCACCGTCGCATCCAGATTGAACAGTGGCGTCTTCCGTGGTACCAACATTGGTATGATAACCATAAGGCTGAATTTGACGCGGTCTTAGCTCATGTGAAAAAAAACGGGGCGGTTAAATCCTCTGATTTCAAACGCGCAGATGGTAAAAAGGGCGGTACCTGGTGGGACTGGAAGATCGAAAAACGTGCTTTAGAATATTGGTTCACCTCCGGGGAATTGATGATCAGCAAGCGTATCAATTTTCAGCGTGTATATGACTTGAAAGAACGTGTTTTACCCAATTGGAGAGACAGCGACGCCCCCGATCTCGAGACTGTATACCGCACCCTGGTCTTGAAATCCATTGCCGCAATGGGGCTGGCAATTTCCGGCTGGATCGCGGACTATTTCAGGCTGCCAAAAAAAGAAGTTTTGAAAACGCTCAAACAGTTGATCAGTGAAAACTATTTGCTTGAATTGAAAGTTGAAGGGTGGGAGGATTCTGCCTGGGCACTGCCTGAAATCTGGGAAGGTTACCAAACTGCGCAAAAGCAAAATCCTGACCCTCGATTCACCACCATTTTGTCTCCTTTTGATTCGCTAATCTGGGATAGGGCAAGGACGAGTAAATTGTTTAATTTTGACTTCACAATTGAATGTTACTTGCCGGCTGCCAAACGCAAGTATGGCTATTTTTTACTGCCGGTATTACATGATGGTCAATTGATCGCTCGCATGGATTCAAAATCTCACCGGGCTGATAAAAAATTTGAAGTGAAATCTCTCTATTTTGAACCTGGCGTTGCTACTGACTATAACCTGGCCCAAAATTTGGTTTCTACTTTTTCTGCTTGTGCAGCCTGGCATAAATCGCCAGAGTTGTTCATCGAAAAATGTGATCCGCCTGAATTCTATGAAACCTTACAGCAGAAGATTGCTCAAAGAGAATAGATTCGTGATTTCAGGTGTTAACTTAATAGTATTAACTGCATTCTTATATTGGATGGGTATTGTTGGGGTATGATGCTCAAACCGGTACAGATTCGCATAAACAGCCATGACAGATAACCTTGATAAAAAACCCGAAGCATTGGTCATCATCAACCCGGTTTCCGGATTTATGAATGTAAAGTTGATGAAACACATCATCAAAGACCATTTTAAGAAAGCCGGTTGGATTTCTCATATCTATTTAACGGAAAAAGACACAGAATACGGCTCACTCATCAAATTCTTTATTGATAAGGGAATAGACATGGTCGTCGCCGCAGGCGGAGATGGCACCGTAGCCTCAGTGGCAGCCGGAATGGTCAATTCAACAGTCCCCCTGGGGATTATCCCATCTGGCACATGGAATGCCATTGCCAGACACTTGATGCTGCCCTTCTTGCCCACTCGTGCGTTGGCTATGATGACCGGAAAACATCAGGTCCGTTATCTTGATTTGATGTCCATCGGAGACAGCCTCCATGCCATGAACCTTGGGGTTGGCTTTAGTGCCAGAATCATTAAAACAGCAACTCGAGAAAAGAAACGTAAATTGGGTAACCTGGCATACTACGGAAGTTTGATTAAACAGGTATTTGGAATCAAATTAACCCGCTACATCATCGAAGCGGATGAAAAAAGGTACCGCGGTAAGGCACTCGAGATTATGGTGGCCAATTATGGTGTGGTGGGATTAAATTTGATTGAATCGCTGTTTGAAGTTCATCCCGATGACGGCAAAGCGGATGTGTTGATATTTAAGCCCAGAACCATTCTGGATCTTCCTGCAATGTTCTGGCAGGCGCTCATCCGTAGAAAAAAGCGCGGTCCAAAGTTTCAACAATTACAAGCCAGCCGAACAATCAAAATTGAAACCTTTCCCGCGATGGATATTCAGGCTGATGGTGAAATGATAGGAAAAACCCCCGTAACCGTAACAGTGCTGCCGCGTTGCGTGAGTGTTATTGTTCCTAATAACAATTAGATAGATTTTTAATCTGCAGCCATGGTGCTCGAATGAAGTTCTTTTGAGAGAATATCAGTCCATTTAATGGAATCCAGGTAAATATTGGTCAGCGTTTCATCTGGAATATTTAATGTTTTAACGGTGGTCCAATCACCCATTTCATAGGCTTTAATCGCTTTAAGAATAAAACCAGGCAGTCCTTCATGATTCATAAGGGCGCTAGAAATGGTTGGTGAAAGATTTAATTCCGGGATGATCTTTGCCATGGGTTGATCCATTAATGCATCAAGCACTGAAAACAATCCCACCAAAAAGAATATCTCAGGCTGCGGTTGACCGTAGATTTTTGCCATCGATTCGGACATTCGGGCACGTTGAAGCGCAATATTGGTTAGTTCAGGCGGTTTATCCACCAGGCTTGACATCAAGATCAAAGACATCCAACCGCGCATGGTGTCCAACCCAATCAGCGAGATTGCCTGGCGCAGAGATTTTACTTCTGTGGTGAAAGAGTAATAACCAGAATTTGAAAGACGCAACAGTTTGTAACTTAGTCCCACATCTCTTGAAATGATATTTTCAAGATCGGTGAAGTTGGTTTTTTGGTTTTGCAGCATGGCGATGGACTGCATGATGACCAGTCTTGATGAATCCATTTTCTGGCTTCTCATTATATTTGGTTTACATAAAAAATACCCCTGGTAATAATCAACACCCAGCCTGCGGCAGAGGTTGTAATCTGCCTGGGTTTCGACTTTTTCTGCCAGCACCCGAAAGCCGTTCGATTTTACGCCGGCAATCATATCGGGCAAATCCACCCGGTCAATTTGCATCAGGTCCAATTTAATAATGGATGCAATACCAGTAAATGGAGAAATCCGATCAAGCGTTATTACATCATCAAGTGCAAGGGTAAAACCTTTATTGCGCAGGGTGGTTACTGCTTCAATTAACTGTGGGTCAGATTCGACAGTTTCCAGTATTTCGATGACAATCCGGTTGGAAGGCAAAAGAATTGGAAAGTTCCCCACTAAAAAATTTCGGGTCAGGTTGATAAATGCCATGGCATTACCAACAATGCTGTCCAATCCCATTTCGATCAGGGCGTTTAAGATCACTTGTGTGGTTGCCTGGTCGGCATCGTTAAAAACAGCCCGATTGCCATCGCCTGAACGATAAAGCAATTCATAGGCGTAAACTTCCATGGTGCGATTAAATATCGGTTGTCTACCTACTAATAGTTCTGCCACAGTAACCTCATTTAAATAATGGAGAATAATTGCTATTATCTTATATTAATAATATTTTCACAATTTAAAAGTGCCATTTCTCTGATATTTCTGTTATTGAAAATGTCTGTTTAACTTGCAACTGCCACATTGCCATGGATCTCTTGTGAAATGATGTTTGTCCACTTGATTGATTCGAAATAGACATTCGAAATCGTCTCAACCAACATGTTAGGATATTTCAAGTTTGTCCATTCACCACGTTCATAACTGATGACCATATTAAGAATATAACCTGGCAAACCTTCGTTATATAACAATGCATCGGCCACAGTTTGCGACAGGTGTAACTCCTCGATGACCGTTTCCATGGGCTGATCCATGAGGGCGTCCAGAACTGAGAAAAGACCCACCATAAAACAGACTTCTGGCTGCGGATGCCGGTATATCTTTGCCAGAGATTCTGCCATGTGAGCGCGTTGCAGGGCAATATTGGTTAACTCCAACGGTTTGTCATTCAATTGGGTCATCAAGAGTAAAGATAACCATCCTCGAACAGTATCCAAACCGATCAATGATATAGCCTGGCGAATGGATTTCACTTCAGAGATGAATGAATAATAGCCTGAATTGGTCAATCTTAGTAACTTGAAACACAAACCCACATCTTGGGCAATGATTTGCTCAAGGTCAGAAAAAGTTGTTTTCTGGTTTTGAATCATTGCAATTGAACGCATGATCACCAGCCGCGATGAATCCATTTTCTGGCCATGGATGATGTTGGGTCTGCATAAGAAATATCCCTGGAAGTAATCCACTCCAAGATTGTGACAAAGCTTGAATTCCTCCATGGTTTCCACTTTTTCAGCCAGGACCAAAAAGCCATGATCTTTTACTGATCGAATCAATCCTGGCAAGGCTTGAGGGTCAATCTGCTTTAAGTCCAGTTTAACTATCGAAACGATATTTTGATAAGAGATGACCCGTTCCAAATCCACCACATCATCCAGCGCGATGGTGTAACCGGCTTTGTGAAGTTCACTAAGCGCAGTAAGCAGTTCCTGGTCTGTTTCGATATTTTCCGGGATTTCAATCACCATCCTGTTTGGAGGCAGGAGAATGGGGTAGTCGCCGACAATGAAATTTCGCGTGAGATTGATAAAGGCTTTTGATTTATTAACGATTTTGTTTAGACCCACCTCGATGATTGTATTAAGCGTTACCTGTGTGGTGGCAAGGTCTGGGTCACTGAAACTGGCAGAGTTGGTATCACATGACCTGTAAAGCAATTCATAAGCAATAACTTCCATTTTGCGATTGAATATTGATTGTCTTCCGATAAAAATGTCTGCCATTTTCCCCTCAATTAGGCTGCATGATATTTAAGAAACTTAGTTGATTGTCTTGCTGGCTTCCCATAATGCAAATAATTTTTCTTCGAGTCGACGCCCAAGGGCTTCTCCGGGTTGCGAAGTAAGGTCATCGTGATTATCAAAAACCACATAGGGCACATGGTGGCCTTGAATGGATATGAAATTCTCATCCCCCATGCTGACCTCTAGCCAATCGTTTTCCTTATACAAGCGTTCAAGTTTGTCGTCAGAGAGGCCGTGTTCAAGAATGCTGTCAGGTTTTGCCGGGTTGAACCTTCTGCGGTTTTTTCGCAATGACTCTTCCCATGAGACATCAATATACAAAATAACCATTTTTTCTATTATTTCTTGAGATAAGTGAGCGAAAGCCGAACGGTAGCCCCCATGTTCGCTGCCCCGTGAAAACTCCACCAAAGTTGTATAACGCTCTTCGTACTCCGTGATATCCCGTAATCTTTTAACATATTCCAGACCGATACGTTCAATCAACAGGTCCCAGAAATACTGGTTTAAAAAGTATCCATCTTCATCGGTGTGGATGCGAGGGTGTCCCATGTTCTTAAGCAGGGCGTCTTCTTCAAACCAGGTCCACAGCATGGGGAAATCATCAATTTCATCCAATTGACCAATGTGAAAACGTTTGATCCGCTCTTCAAGTGGAACACTTTTTAAATAAGCAATAATCTCGCTTTTACCGGCAGCCGGTCTGGCGATTAATAAGATGTTTCTAAAAATTTTATAATTGTTCATTTTTTCCCGCTGACTAATTAATTATAGCCATTTTTATTAACGGATGTAACTAACAAGTGTCATGTTTTATATCATATTTTTGGTGCCTTTCTTGCAACAATTATCCCGGGAGCTTTGTCTATGAAACTGATTGGCTACATTATTCGTCACTTCATTCCAATTAGTCTGTTGGCTGTTTTGGGTCTGGGTATTTATACTGCTGCGACTCCGCCTCCTTCTTCACGAATTGACGGCCTGGGGATTGATTTGTTGTCTTCGCCGCCGTTGACCACTGAAGCCGTGGAAGGTCAGTTGAACGCCATCCAACAATCCGGGGTGGAGTACGTCCGTGTTGAAATGAACTGGTCGCTCATCGAAGCATCTCAGGATGTTTACGACTGGTCAAGCGTCTTGCCTTTGGATTTGTTCTTTAGTTCTGCCCAGGCGCGCGGGTTAAAGAGTGTGGCAGTGGTCACCGGATTCCCCGTCTACCTTACAACCTCCGGCTTGCCGTTGGACCAACAGACCATTGGTCTGCGCTGGGAGAAATTCATCCAGGCGGCCGTGGATCATTTTGGTGAACAGGTCAATTACTGGGAAATTGGTGATCAAATCAACACCACAAATAGCGCGAGGTCTCTGGCTCAATCTGACCCCGCTTTTTATTCAAAAATATTAAAAGCCGCAAGCAAGATCATCAAAAACACCGACCCCAATGATCAAGTGTGGATGGGAAGTCTGGTAAGCGCCACTGCAAATAACTGTGTGGTTAATCCGCTTTCATTTTTGCTTGAAGTTAACGCTGCCAAAGCCTGGAGTATGGCCGATGCAGTTACATACCAGCCGCGCCGCGGGGCTACGGCCCCCGAACTGCCTTCAGAATCAGACATCAACCAGGGCTGCATTGCATCAATGGCTGCCAGCTCGGCTTCGTTGTCTGCTGAAGTCCTTTCTATACAAGATCTTGCCCGTCAGTTAGGCGGAAAACCTGTTTATATCACCGGTCTGACCTGGAGCCCTGATGAACTGGTCAGCCTTCAAGAAGGCCGTTCGATTGACGCAAACACCCTTCAATCTGACCTTTTGGTGCGCGCCAGTGTCTTACTTACCGGTGGTGATGCAGTCCCGTTGGTATTCTGGCAGGTGGATCCGATAAATCAACCCCAGGCGGTTACCAGTCTATCTGACCTTTCTGCTTCTATAGTTAACAGCAAATCCCTCGGACAGATCCAGGGTCAAACCGGTAATGTGCATGAATATCGTTTCCAAAAAGGAGCTGATCTTGCAATCCTTGCCTGGCGCTCTCTGGATGGTGATGCGCCACAACCTGTGGCATTTTCGAACCTGGGAACTAAATCTTTGACCGCTTTCTCCACCGATGTCTTGGGGTTGGATAAAAACTACGGCACGATCATCCAGGTGGATGGTACAGGCAGTAGTATTGTCATGCTTAATGAGCGGCCGGTTATCTTTATCACCAAAACCGGCAGTTGGGATGAACAAATTAAGGCCGGCGTTACCAACCAGATCGAATTATGGCGGCTTGATCTTCAAGAGGTCATTTCACGCGGACTTGGAAATTTGAAGGGCATCTTTATGCAATGGCTGGATGGTCTTTTTATGCGAGCAAAAGACAGTGCGGTAGATTGGGGTTCGGAAAAGATAAAAGATATGCTCAATTAAATCAGGGAGTATAATCACGGTAAGGATAAGCGACATGAATGACATCACAAAAATCAAAAAATGGTTCATTCGGTACCTCAGTCTTACAGCGATTGTTCTTCTGGCTGCTTGCAGTTTGCCAGAAGTAACACCGCCTGTTGAAACGACGGTACCCACCGAACCTCCATTCATTGTTACAAACACAGAGAGTCCTTCACCTACCGTCCCTGCTTTTCCTGCGCCTGTGGAAATTACAAACAATAATGCCGCTTCACTGACCATGGTTAACCGGGCGCCAGTTAACACCGCCCAACTGATAAAGTGGGCTAATGACTCGCTAAGTTTGGCGGTATCCACCCAAAACACAGATGCCTCAGGCAACCAGTTGTTCGGGGTAAGCGTGTTGGCGGTTCCCGGGCTTACACCCACAAACATTATGAGTACTAAAGATGGCAGAGTGGCAGACATCTCTTCAAATGGCAAATTGGCTGCCCTCGTTTCTTTAGATATGACATCGATTTCTTTGGTGGACCTTACCGCTGCAAACTCGGTCGTTTTAACCATTTCACCAGACTTTTTGGTTGGTAATGCCACTTTTTCGCCTGATGGCGCTACACTTGCGGTCACAATCATTGATGAATGGAAAGTTGTGCTTTATTCCTCCATTGACGGCAGCTTGATTAATACGCTCACCGGTTTCGAAACTGCGGCTCCAATTTATAACGCCGGCTTTACCCAAAGTCCGCAGTGGATTGTCTGGCATGCTCGCGCCACCCTTCAACTTCAGGAAATCGTGAATGGTAATTTTGGCCCAACCCTCGACCATCAGGATTTCGTCACCGCTTACGCCATGACCCGGGATGGTTCCATGCTTGCCAGCAACGTCTCAACCGCTGGCATTGATCCTGCTCCTGCTGTCACCTTATGGGATGCGGCCGGAGGTAACGTGCTCAGAACCTTTGAGCTGACTGAGCCAGCCCATTGCATTGATTTTTCACCCAATGGCACTTTGTTGGCCATGGGTGTGGGCAGTGCTCTTCAAATTTGGGATGTCACCAGCGGCAACATGCTGGCTTCTCTGGATGGTCACGCCGGTCAAATCACTGCCCTGGCATTTTCTACGGATGGCAAGCTCCTTGCCACCATAGGCAACGATAATCAACTATTTCTCTGGCAAGTATCCGAGTAGGATCGTGATTTTTGGTTAAATCACCCCAAAAGGATTTCCTTTTGGGGTTTTTTCTTGAAATAATCCGCTATGGTATACTTTGCTAGCATTTTTCAGGAAGCTATAACATGCCTTTACTCTCTGTTACTAATCTTTCTAAATCATTCGGAGCTTTGGATATTTTTTCAGAGCTTTCGTTCAGCATTCCGCATCGCAGCCGCATTGGTCTGGTGGGACCGAACGGTGTCGGAAAATCAACATTATTGCGCATCTTGGTTGGCGAAGATGAAGCTTCTGGCGGTCTGGTCAACACAGCCCGCGGAAGCGTACTTGGCTACCTGCCACAGGAAGCCGTTCTTCAATCTGACCGCTGCCTGTGGGATGAAATATTAACTGTCTTCCAACCTCTTTTGGATATGCAGAAAGAAGTCCATCTACTTGAAACACAGTTGGCAGTAGATCAAGGGTCAGATGAAATTCTTGCTCAATATGGCAGCCTGCAAGCCCGTTTTGACCATCTTGGCGGTTACACCTACGAAACCCAGGTGCGTATGACGCTCACCGGTCTGGGCTTCTCTCGCGCTGATGAAAAACGCCCGGTTGCCCAACTTTCTGGCGGGCAGCGCACTCGTGCCATGCTGGCCAAACTGCTGCTTTCCAAACCTGATCTGCTGCTTCTGGATGAACCTACCAATCACCTGGATATCGCCGCAGTGGAGTGGCTCGAAAACTATCTTAAAGAATGGCCTGGCGGGGTGTTGATCGTCTCGCATGACCGCTATTTCCTTGACCAGGTTGTTAATGTAATCTGGGAAATGACCCCCAGCATTGAGGAATACCGCGGCAATTACAGTGCTTATATGTTGCAGCGTCAGGAGCGTTACGAAAGACGGCTGGCAGAGTACCAGACCCAGCAGGAATTTATCGAAAAAGAAGAAGAATACATCCGGCGCAACATTGCCGGTCAAAATACCCGTCAGGCTCAGGGCAGGCGCAAACGCCTCGAACGCATGCTGGATGAAGCCCGTCTGACACCTCCCACCAAAAAACGCGCGTTGCATCTTAACCTTAAAGCCGCGGATCGTTCCGGTGATCTCGTGCTGCGTACGCGTTCACTGCAGGTGGGTTATGCCGATGAAGGCAAACCGCTCTTTGAAGTGCCTGATCTCACCCTCGTACGCAATGAATGCGCCGCCATTATTGGGCCCAACGGGGCGGGCAAGACCACTTTCTTGAAAACCCTGCTTGAGAAAATTCCCCCGTTTGCAGGTGAGGCTGTCTTGGGCGCGAATTTAAAGATTGGCTATTTCGCCCAGGCGCACGAGGGGCTGCACGCCGAGTGGACACTTGTTGAAGAGATCCAGGGTGTGGTTCCCAAGATGCTTCCTGCGGAAGTGCGTGATTACCTGGCTAAATTCCTCTTCACCGGGGATGATGTCTTCAAGACCGTCAACCTGCTTTCAGGCGGCGAGCGCGGAAGACTGGCATTGGCCTGCCTCGCACTGCAGGGTTACAACCTGCTGCTGCTGGATGAACCCACCAACCACCTCGACCTGCCTTCGCAGGAAATTTTACAATCCGTGATGGCAGAATTCCGCGGCACGATTTTGCTCGTTTCGCATGACCGCTATCTGATTGACCGGCTGGCCACCCAAATTTGGGAAGTGAACTCCAAAGACCAAATATTGGAAAGTTTCAAAGGCACTTACAGCGAATTTAAGGCTTTCAAGCAACAGCTTAATCAACCCGTTGTGGTTGAAGAACTTAAGCCGGTCGTACAATCGCAAAGTGAAAAAAGTAAACCTGCCATGAGCAAGGGTGAAAAACAAAAGATCGAAAAAGGCATCCAATTATTGGAAGAAAAAATTGCCTGGTTGGAGAACGAGATTAAATGTCTTGAAGATGATCTGGCTGCCCCGCCTTCAGACCCGGGGCAAGTGCAGACATTGGCAGTGAACTATGCCCGCCTGCAAGCCGAACTCGAAGCGCATCTCGAAAAGTGGTCGGGTTTGCATGAAGCGCTAAACGATTAAAAAAAATGCTCCTGATAACCAGGAGCATTTTTATAATATTTGAACACCCGCTTTCAACGGCTCATCGCCTTTGTAATTCCGCAGTTGTGGGAATTTAAGTGCCACTACAACCACCGAGATCAGGCAGCCGATGCCGCCGGTGATAATTGAGATGGGTGTGCCGAAGGCCTGGGCAACCAGACCGGCTTCCATTTCGCCCAGCCGCGGACCGCCCGCGAAGAAGATTTGGTTGATGCTGATCATGCGTCCGCGTAAAGCATCTGGGGTTTGCAACTGCCTGATGGTATTCCGCAGCACGGTGCTGACTGCATCACCCGCACCGATCAAAACCAGCGCGGCAAAAGTTAAAGCAAAGTTGTGAGATAAGCCAAACAAAATGGTCGCAAACCCAAATACGGTTATGCCCCATAGCAGCAGCTTTCCCTGGTGGCGGATGCGGTTGGTCTGCGCCAGAATGAATGCCACTGTTACCGAGCCTACCGATTGAGCTGCTGAAAGCCAGCCATAGCCGATGGCACCCACTTTAAGTATGTCTTGCGCCACAAAAGGCAGCAAGGTGTTGGCGGAAGAAAAGAATGAAGCAAAGAAATCCAGCAGCATGCTTGAGAGGATGATCGGCTGCTTGAGAATGAAGCGAATCCCCTCCGGAATGCCTGCAATATCCAGTTTGGGTTTGACACGTTTCTCATTCTCTTCAAGCAGCGGTGTCTCTTTTTCAACCTTGCCCATCACGATCAGGGCGGCTATCACCGCCAAAAACGAAATGGCGTTGAACCAATAAGACCATTCAATCCCGAGCGTGGCAATTACCAGTCCACTCAAAGCAGGGCCGATGATCGCACCGGTGTTCGAGGCAATGGATTGCAGCCCAAACGCGCTGCGTAAATCTTCTCTCGGCACAAGGTTGGTGATCAATGACTGCCGTGAGGGTCCATCAAAAGCAACCGCGATGCCAGAAATGCCGAACACAATATAGATTGTCCAGATGGTCATCTGCCCGAAATGGGTAAGCCATCCTAACAGGAATGCGCATAAAAGCATAAACGTTTGGGTTACAAACATCACGTTACGGCGGTTGAAAGTATCCGCGAACAATCCACCTATCAGGGCAAACATCAAAATGGGGACCAGCCTGGCAATCCCCACGCCGCTGACCGCAATTGGCTGGTCGGTTAACAAGCGTAAGTGCCAATAGATCGACCATACTTGCATTTGTGTGCCGGCAATGGAGATTAATAACCCCGCCCATAAGAGTGCGAATTTGCGATGTTTGAGGGCGGGGGGTACTTTGAAATAATCTATCAGTCTCATCGATTAATAATTATGTACCCCAATCTCTGAGATATAAAAAGTCATAACCCATGGTGCGGTTGCTCAATTTTGCGATCGGCGGAAGCACACGTTTGAATTGATTTTTGCGCACGCGTTGGATCACTGCCTTGACAAAATTCTCGGCAAAACCGGCTTCTACGCACTCTTCGGGTTTATAGCGTTGATCGATCAATAAATAAAGCAGACGGTCTGCCTCTTCATAAGTAAACCCGAGCTCTTGTTCATCTGTTTGACCTATCCATAGGTCTGCTGAAGGAGCCTTATCAAGCAGTTGTTGCGGCACTCCCACGGCTTTTGAAAGTTCTCTTACCTGGGTTTTGTAGAGGTCGCCGATGGGATTAATTGCACAGGCTGAATCACCGTAAAGTGTGCTGTAACCCAACAGGATCTCGGTTTTGTTACCGGTGCCCAATACCAGGCCTTTGAAGGCTTCAGATTGGTCGAAGAGAATGATCATGCGTTGACGGGCCATGATATTGCCTTTGCGCCTGTTTTCCATGTTTGGAAAGCGTTCAATTAGCGGATCAACCATGTCAGTGATCGGCACGGTCAGTGATTGCACACCCAGGTCGTCAATGACGAGCTGAGCGTGTTCAAGTGAGTCTTCTGAGGAGGTCTTGTATGGCATGCGGATAGCCAAAACGTTTTCAGGTCCAAGCGCTTCAGCAGCCAGGTAGCAAGCCAGGGCGGAATCAATGCCGCCTGAAAGGCCCAGCACCGTGCGCGAGAAACCAGACCGGCCGATTTCAGTTTTTATAAATCCGGTCAAAATCGTCCGTGCCAACTCGGTATCAATAGACAGGTCAGGCATGCAACCTCCGAAGATGTGAATTGCTGGATAACTTCATTTTACCTCTGAATGCCGATCACGCGTTGTGGTTTTGATTGATGCGGGTGATCTCTTTGAGTACCAATGAAGATTTTTCGTCACGCAGCAGGGGCAGTCTTGCCCGTGTGCGGTGCAGTTGATTGAGATCCAGTTCGGTCATCACCAACGCTTCTTGATGCTGCGGCCCCTGGATGATGGGTTCGCCATCCGGATTGTATGCAGATGCTCCGCCCCAGAAATTAAGGCCGTCTTCGTAACCCACCCGGTTGGTATGCACCACGAAAGATGTAAAAAGACCGGCATAGGCGCGGTTGATCTCATCCACCCAGCGCGCGGAATCCAGNNGAGGCAAACAAAAAGAGATCGGCGCCATCCAGCCACAACACGTAAGGCAGTGAGGCATGCCAGAAATCTTCGCAGATCAACATGCCGACCCGGCCAAAACGGGTGTCAAAGGCATTCACGCCGTCGCCAGCGGCAAAGAAACGTCCTTCATCAAACAATCCATAAGTCGGCAGGTAAACCTTGTGATGCACGTGCAGCACTTTGCCGTCTGAAAGGTAGGCGCAGGCAATATAAAAGCGGTTGCGCGAATCTTCTTCAACGAATCCCACCATAATGTCAATGGCTCTTGAGGCTTCAAGTAGTTGATTGAAGATTGGATCGGAATCATCAGGGTGCAGGGCAACGGTCGGCACCAGGTCTTGCAGTATGTAACCCGTCAGCGAAAGTTCTGGAAAGATGATTAAATCAGCACCTTTGTTGCGGGCTTCTTTGATCAGCTCAAGGTGTTTTTCGAGATTGCGGGTGACATCGCCAAGAACGGTGTTGATTTGAGCCAGTGCCAGGTTTAATTTCATAGGTTTACTCCGATTCGCTCACTATGCCGGTGATTGGTTTTTTCTTTTTAAATAAAATCATTATCAATAACAAGCTGGCGAAGGCAGTAAAGAAAATCGCCGCCCAAGTGTCCAATCGCAATCCAAACATGCTTTGAACACTATCATACCGCATGAACGAGAAAAGCAGGCAGTGCAAACTGAGCACAAAAAAACTGACGGCGGCCTTCAATCCGTCTTTTTGGGTCGAACGCAATAACCATTCGATCAACCCCAATACCAACAGCAAACTGACTACCGCCGCGGGTTGCACCGGCACTCTTAAGGCTGTTAAACCGGATTCATCGCGAAGCATCATTCCCCACCAGGTACCTGCTGGCAGCAGTTGGCCAAAGGCTATTCCAGCTTGCCAGCCGCCCAACCAGATAGCAGTTGCGAGAGGCAGCAGCATTTGGCTTAAACGGTCAAGCCCTTCAATGAGGGGAAGACGAAAAACAAGAAGTGACAACCAGGCAAAGAGGATGGCACCGGCCAGTGCGCCTGGCCATGAGAGACCACCCATTGTGATGCGAAAGATTTCTTGAGTGTGGGTTGAAAAATAAATTTGATAGGCAGCGGCAAAAACCATCCGTGCCCCTAGTATTGCACCCGCCATGGTGATTAAACCTGCCAGCAGCCAGCGAAATCTCAGTTCCGCTGAAGTTTTCTGCACAGTTCTTAGTAATGCAATGGAGCCGCCGACCCCTAGGATCAAGGAAAATAAATTCATAAAAATCCTTTTAACGGATTTATCTTACCACAAGCTCCTTCTACAGATTTGGAAAAAACAAGTGAAATCTTCTGCAAAATGGACATAAGCCGGGTAAAATTGGGTAAGCAAATAAAGATTGGATGACACGCAGTGGCTACTGAAACAGAAAAAATTAAAATCCTTCAAATGATCCAAAACGGCAAGATCACTGCAGAGCAGGGGATTGAACTGCTGAATGCATGCAGTACTTCTGAAGTAAAAACAGCCGCGCTCAATGCAGCCGCTTCAGGCAGCCGCACACCTTCGGCACAGTGGGTCAGGGTCATCGTCACGGATATGATCTCTGGCAAACGGCGGGTGAACGTACGCATGCCGGCCGGTCTGGTCAATACCGGCACTAAATTTGGTGCGCGTCTTTCTATTGACCGGCAGAACCTCGACCCTGCCATCCTGCGCGAATCCATTCGCAGCGGCAAGATTGGCAAGATTTTGGATGTGGCGGATGACGACGAACAGGAACGCGTCGAAATCTATCTCGAATAAATCAAAACAAAAATCTTCAGTTTCCGAATTCTTAAAAGAATTCGGAAACTTGCGCTTAATTGATTGATTTCACTTTTTATTATGCTTGGGGTTAATTCTGGTTTTGGATTTCGGCAACTTGGAGCCTGCCGTTTGTTTTTTCAGACCAACCTTGACAAGGCCGCGGTTTTCGCGCCCCCGAGCTGCGTTAGCGGCGAGAGGGGTTCCTTGTCAAGGTATATGTTAATTGCCCTTAATTAATTGATTCTACCTTTTCGATTTCAGGGAAGAACTGCCTGACTGTACCTTCAACCCAGCCCTTGACGGTGACCGGTGAAAGAGGACATCCCAAACAGGCGCCGCCAAGTTTGACTTTGACCACCTTGCCGTCGAAAGATACAAATTCCACTTCACCGCCGTGATAAGATGAGATATATGAGTTGAGTTGTTCAATCAATCCGCGCAACTGCTCGATTTGAGAAAAATTTGGGATTTGGTCTGTCATATGAATTACCTCATGGAAAAGATCGATATAAATTGCTTTTGTTTGTTAAAATCATACCATAACTCAATAAATTGTCACTTTTGACGCATCGATACATCTAAATTTAATACCAACTTCAGGAGAACGAACATGGAAATGATAATTGACTTCCCCGGCGGCGCCAGAGTGGACGCCCACTTCGGACCGTACACAGTAATGACAGATCAACCCCCCATGGGCGGCGGCGCAGCTTCTGCACCCACCCCATTTGCCCTCTTTTTGGCCTCATTAGGTACCTGCGCCGGCATTTACGTGCTGGGCTTTTGCAACCAGCGCGGACTCCCCACCGAGGGCATCCGCATTATCCAACGTGTGCAGACAGACCGTTCCACAGGCAAGACCGAAAACATTGAACTCGAGATTCAGGTTCCGCCTGATTTCCCTGAGAAATACTATCCCGCCCTGGTGCGTTCTGCGGATCAATGCAAAGTCAAGCAAGTGATCGAAAATCCACCTACTTTTAATGTGTTTACCAGTGTTATAAAGTAGTAAAAGGTTCCGAATTCTTTTAATTTTTGAATTTGTTACCTTGCACTTAACATTTTTTGGATCACCCATTCACCAGGCAGTACTCGTTCCTTAAGATTTAGTCATATGAATACCGGGAATCTTGCAATTCAGATTCCCCGGAGTCTAGTGTTAAACGAACTCTCTAATGAACTAGTAATACAAAAAAGCTACCGATTTCATAGGATATCGGTAGCTTTGCTTTAAACATTGTTAGGATCACCCACCCGACAACGGCGGAATGAATTCCAGACTGTCGCCTGTTTCCAGGCAGGTGTTCAATCCTTCAGACAGCGTGGATACATCGTCGCCATTTAAAAAGGGATGCAGTTGTTGCGAAGGAGAGCCGTCTTTTTCCAACCAGTGTGATTTCAACGCAGGAGCAGTTTTTACAACCGCTTTGATCACATCATGAACTGAACTTTTTTCAGGCAGTTCAAGTGTTAAGCGGCCTTTTTGAGCAATTAGCTTGTATGCCGCTACCAGGTTGACCTCAATTTTCATAGTTCCTCGCTTTCAGATTGAAAGCATTATAAGGGATTATCGAGGTAAAACGGCGAAATGTCCGGTTTTTGGGTCTTGCAGCGTAGTCAGCGGCAGATGATAAACCCCGCTTAGAATATCAGGCTGCAGCACTTCTGCTGGAGTGCCAAGCTTGACAAGTTGGCCTTCCACCATTAAAGCCACCTGGTCTGCGAAGTTGGCCAGCAGGTTGAGATCGTGGATGGCGACCAGCGCCGCCCTTGGTTCAAAGCCGTTTTGAATTTCTTGTTCTGACGGGTGGGCCAGGCGGTGGACGTTTTTAAGGAAACTGACCTGGTATTGAAGGTCAAGGTGAGAGGTCGGTTCATCCATGACCAGAACAGGTGTTTGTTGTGCCAGCGCCCTGGCCAGCATCACGCGCTGCTGCTCTCCGCCAGACAATTCAGCGATATTCCGATCAGCCATTTCCAAAAGGTCCACTTGCGCCATGGATTGGTTGACGATCTCGTGATCTGGCCCGGAGGTGATTCCAAACCAGTTCAAATAAGGTGTTCTGCCCAACGCCACCACCTCGTACACTGAAAAAGCCGGCGGCAGGTTGCGGATTTGCGGCACCACGGCAATTAGTTTTGACCGTTCCTGGATGCTTATTTTGGTCAAATCCTGACCGTTGTAAAGCACTTTACCTGATTCGGGGTTTAAAATTCCACTGATGGCGCGGATGAGGGTGGTCTTGCCAGAACCATTCGGTCCGATCAAAGCGATAACAGCACCTTGCGGCACTTTCAGGTTAATATCGTGAAGCACTTTTCTGCCGTTGTATCCGGCGTTGAGATGTTCAATAGAAAGCATGGTTTCACCAATAATTCTGTGATTTTGAACGTTTGAGCACCCACAAGAAGAATGGGGCTCCCAACAAGGCGGTGATGATGCCCACGGGGATTTCTTGCGGCGAAATGATGGTACGTGCCACCACATCTGTTACGAGCAGCAGACTCGCGCCGCAGATCATTGAGAGTGGCAGCAGGCGGCGGTAATCGCCTCCCCACAGCATGCGTACCACATGCGGAATGACCAGCCCCACAAAGCCAATTACACCTGCAAAAGCCACCGCAGCAGCCGTAGCCAGCGTGGCCGCTGTGATGATGATCAGTCGTGTTTTTTGCACATGGATGCCCAATTGTTGGGCTTGTTCGTCTCCGAACTGCAGCACGTTCAGCGGATGTGCCATCACCAGCAGCACCACAAGACCGATCACCGCATAAGGCAGCACGCCCAGCACGGGGTTCCAACCGGTAAGGGTGGAGCCGCCCATCAGCCAAACGATGGCGCGTCTCAGTTCGCCGGTTGAGTTGATCATCAGCAGCGAGGTCAGCGCGGAGGCAAAGGCGCTCACTGAAACACCAGCCAAAATCAGGTTGGTGGTGGGGATGGTCTTGCCCACCCTGGCTAACTGGGTCACCACAAGCACAGCCAGGATTGCACCTGCGAAAGCGGCGAGGGGTACGGCGATCAATCCCAGCGTTGAATAGGGCCACTGGATGCTCATGGCGATGACAGCACCTGCGCCTGCGCCTGATGACACCCCGATCATAAAAGGGTCGGCCAGCGGGTTGCGGAACAAGCCTTGATAGGCCGATCCGCTGCCGGCCAGCGAAGCGCCTACCAGTATAAGCAAAAGCGTGCGCGGCGCTCTTAATTGAAACAGGATGGCAGCGAAAGATCCGTTGGGATCAAGCGCCGATGTTGTACCCCGCAGCGCGGATTTTATTAAATCCCACAAGGCGGCGGGGGGAATGAAAACACTGCCCACCAGAAAGCTAACCAATACGGCTGCGATGAGAATGATAAAACTGATTATGAACGGGCGGGCAGTGTGCTTCATGTTATTGATACAGTTCCGGATGGATCAACTTGGCTAATGCTTCAAGTCCATCCACCATGCGCGGACCAGGCCGGCTGGCCATGTCATCATTAAAGGCATAAATCGAGTTGTTCTTGACCGCGGTGAGGGTTTCCCAACCTGCGCGGGTGGCAACCTGTTCAGCGGTCATGCCGTAGGCGGCGTCACCGAGTAAGATCATGTCGGGGTCTTGCACCAGCAGTTCTTCGAGGCTGATCTGGGCCCAGGCGTCCGTCATTGCTGAACCAACGTTCACCCCGCCCGCCATCTGGATCAGTTGATCCATGAAGGTGTTAGGGCCGGAAGTCCAGGGTTTGGCGGCATCAGAACCATCCAACTCGTAAAACACCAGCGGTTTGTCTTGAGCCTTGGCAATGGTTTCGGTCACCTTGGCAACTCTGGCCGTCAATGAATCCACCAGTTCAGCAGCATCCTTGTCATGGCCGGTCAATTCGCCAACCGTTTCGAGAATGGGATAAAGTCCATCCAACTGAACAGGGTTTTTGATGTAGTAAACCGTCAGACCTAAATCTTCAAGCGCCTTGACCTGTTCGGGGGTGTTGATCTCGGTCAGCACCACCAGGTCGGGGTTCAGACTGGTGATGGTTTCTAGGGAGTAATCGCCCATTGAACCGCCCACATCTTGAAGCCCTGAGACGGATTCAGGATAATTAGAGAAGCTGTCGCGCCCGATCACTTGATCTCCGGCGCCAACGGCAAACAAAATTTCTGTGGCAGAGGGGGCAAGCGAGACAATGCGTTCGGCGGGCTGATCCAGGGTGACGGTGCGTCCAAGCCCGTCGGTGAGGGTGATCGCCTGGGGTGCAGAAGCTGCAGGGGCGCATCCGGCCAGGAGTGCAGCCAGAAGGGTGATGATTAATAAGAATTGCGTAATCTTCTTCATGGTATTCCTTATCATTTAATATCGCTTTGGTCGATTTGCAGCAGGGGATAAAAATACCCTGCCGCATATTGGACAGGGTGATCGTCTTGTTTAAGGCGAGTGCCCACCTCCTTAATGCGAGAGTGTGTGACACGCTTTTTTGGCGGGCGACCTGGCTTATCAGATTGCTCTGAATTACAGTTGCGCTACAGCACCGGACTATACACCGGTTTCGCCTTTAAGCCCTCCCATCCGGGGGAGTGGCACCAGAAAAGCATTTATTCAGTTAAAGGTATTCTATAACAGTTCATACAAAAGCGTCAAGCGTTCCACGAAAAGTTACCGAATTCTGTTTTTATAATTCAGAAACTTGTCATGATCATATTTTGGATAACCTGTGTGAATCTGATTGGAACACCGGGAATTTAATGAAACTTCTTTGTATTTTGATAATCCCCAAAAATTAGCGAGATCTTATTTCTCGAAGAATAATCACTACAGGTCATTACGCAGAAACCAAACTGAAACAATCGTGCTTTGCAATATCGGCATACTTCTATGTTCATAATTAATATACCGACCATTTTTATATGTACATTTCATAATTGAAAATATTGTGTTATCCGCCTATTGATGTGGCTGACCTATTTCACGAAAGGATTATGGTATGTCTGCCAAAACAGTCTTTGTCTGCGGAAAAGGGCTATAAAGAAGAACAAGCTTAACTACCATCATCATTAATTACACAATCACTTTTTTCCCACATTCACTACATGTGTACTTATAAAAATTGATAATTCCTCCACAAGATGGACATGACCATCTTTTCTTCTGATATTCAAGAAAATCCTCTATATTCATTTTTATTGCTTTTTCAAAGACCTCTGGAATTTCATGCCTATATTTAAAATTTTCTTCTTCAGGATGAGTGTCTATAATTTTCTTTTTGAGGATTCTACATGGAAACTTATCACACTCAATACAATAATTTTTCTTTTGTTCTAGATAACAACAATTTCTTACTTTGCAGCTCCATTTACTTGTTCTTTTTTGATCTTTATTTTCTGTTGAACATCCAACACAAGTCTTATTATAAGAAGGACAAGCTCCACAAAAAACGCCACAAGGCGCTAATTCGTTTTTTCGTTCTCTCATATATGCCTCCTTTCTCCTGGCAAATTTCCTAATGACTCATGTTGAATAAAAAGATAAAAACCCAGTGACCTTTCAAGTTGTCGGCAGTTGCGTTTCTATATACTCTCTAATTAGTATGACAAATTCAATTTGGAGTATATTGATTTCACTGATTCGTAAATATATTTTTCTGCAATGAACAAGCTATGAGCCTTTTTTGCCGCGTTTTCATACATCATAGTCCTTTCTTCCTTGCCTTTTTTCAAACCCTCAAAGGCTTCTGACATGTATTTAAATTCAAGCGCAAGGGCTGTCCACGCAGCGCAAGATGTTTCAACAATTCTTGCAGTCTTTTCTAAATCCCTTATGACGAGTCGTTCAGACATTTCAATAAAATAATCCTTTAAGAAATTTCTAAATGCCGAGCCACCGGTGCCAAATTCCTCTATATATCCGTAAAATGTATAGAACAAAGGCTTCAAAATAAATATATTCCGGCCTTTTTCAATATTTCTTATATTATCTGGCAGCTTTTCAAGTGCAATAAGCCCACCGTCCATTTTTTCATAGTTTTCCAAGAGCATCTTGAGTGATTTGAAAAAAGCAGCCTTGTAGTCAATATTGATCAATGAAGGGTTTTTGAAAAAATAAAGGAAGTTCTCTGTTTTGAACATACCTTCCTTTGAATTTCTTGCCTTAGCTAGATCGTGAAGCTTAACCATCTGCAACTCTTTGTAAGCTGTGTCAGTAACCCATGCAACCCCTTGTTGTTCATCAATTTTTACAAGGCACACAAAATGCCAGCCAAAAGACGAATACTTGTCGCCATATTTACCACCGTGCAGATATGGCAGATATCGCATATTGACACGCAGCACAACAGGTATCCCTGCTTTCAAGATTTCCTTTGCCATGTCATAAGCTTCTTGACCTGTTTTGGGTGATGCAGATTCCGCATTAATACCTGTTGATGCACAAAAGTTCTCTAACATAGTATAAGATCGTGCACCTAAAAAAGAGAAAGCATCTTCTGCATTAAAGAAAAATGCTGGTGCGCTTCCCATTCCGGTAATCATGTTTTCGCCTAATTCCACTCCCTGAAATCTTAGCGCATTCATTATTGCTGAACTTTCGCAGTGATATCCAGTCTTTACATTAAAACTATTCAGTTCTACAATCTCTTGAAATGTCTTTAGCTTCATAATTTTCTCCATATATTGTATTTAAAAAGTATAGACCCTCCACTGCGCTGGAGAGTCAAGGCATAAATAATAGACACAGAAAAATTAGTTTATGGTACTCTTGGGGATGATAATGAAAACCATTGGAGCGTGATAAATGTACCAAATAGGGGAATTTTCAAAAATAACAAATATTACAATAAAGACTCTGCGTTATTACGACGAGCAGGGTATTTTTGTTCCATCTTTCCGGGGAGAGAATGGTTACCGTTATTATGATGAAGGAGATTTCAAAACAGCGCAGTTGATCTTGCTCTTGCGAAATCTGGATTTCGGGATTGCTGAAATAAAAGATGTACTGGCAAACTACGATGATGAAGACGACCTTTCGTATTTTCTTGCAGCTAAGAAATCAATGATTGAACAAAGGGTCAACATAGATAAAGCGCTAATAAAAAAAATCGAGGGTTTCATTGAGCCAAATATAATTATTCATAAACCGGAATACAAAATTGGTATTGTAGATATTAAGAGTCAAAGAGTTGCAAGCATACGTTTTAAGGGAGCATATCAGGACACAAGCAAGTATTTAGGCAAAATTTTCAGTGAACTAAAAGGACATGCATTGGGAGTTCCGTTCAACTGCTATTATGATAATGGCTATTGTGAAATTGCAGATATCGAGGTGTGTGTCCCTACAAATAAATTTGTAAATCGCGATGGCATTGAAACCAGAGAATTACCGGGTGGCAAGGGGATTAGCACTATGCACAAGGGGAGCTACGATTTTTTTAATTATGCGTACAAAGCGGTGCTTGATTATGCAAAGAATAATCATTTAAAACATGAGCTCCCAACGCGAGAAATTTATCACAAGGGGCCCGGGCAGTTGTTTATGGGTAATCCGAATAAATATTTGACGGAAATTGTCGTTCCTTATAGTGTCTAGCATCCGATAACTTCAAATTTGACATCTCAATAACTTTTAGTTATTCATCCAACCCCCCATCACGGCATTATAATTAGGCAACTCAAATCTAAGGAACTTACTTTGTCATCTCAATTATTGGAACAACAAATCGGGGATTTGCTGCGGCAGCGCGGTATGAAATTGACCATGGCCGAATCCTGCACCGGCGGCCTGGTCGGACACCTGATCACCAACATCCCCGGCTCATCAGATTACTATCTGGGCAGCGTCACCGCCTATGCCTATGAAGTCAAAGAAGGCTTACTTGGCGTTAAACACGAAACCCTGCAAGCACATGGTGCCGTCAGCAAGGAATGTGTTATCGAAATGGCCAGAGGGGTGCGCAGTGCGCTCTCAGGCGGATTCCCGCTCGATTCGATTCTGGGCATCTCCATCAGCGGCATTGCCGGCCCGGGCGGAGGCATGCCAGAGAAACCCGTTGGCACAGTCTGGATTGGCATGAGTGCAGCAGACGGCGATTGGGCCTGGAAGTGCTGTTGGAAAGGCGACCGCATCAAAAACAAAGAAGACTCCGCCCAGGCAGCGCTTGAATTGGCTTTGCGCTATCTGAAGCAAGATCTTCCGCCAGAAAACTGGCCGGGTTGTCAACAGTAAAGGGGACCTCATGGACTCAAAGAAGCGCGCGTTAATCCTGACCGCGGATGCCGGTTTCGGCCATCGCAGCGCCGCCAATGCGGTGCGCGACGCAATCCTCGATAAATACGCTGAACAAATGACGGTTGAACTTCTCAATCCCCTGGATGAACCCACCACGCCGTCATTCCTGCGTGATACACAGTCGGATTACGATAAATACGTGAAGCACGTCCCTGAGCTCTACCAGCTTGGATACGAGGCAAGCGATAACCTCATCCCCACCGCTTTTCTCGAACGCTCCATTGGTGTGCTGCTTGTAGATACCATGCGCGAGTTGTTCACCAAATACAAACCGGATGTTGTGCTTTCCACTTATCCCTGGTACCAGGCGGCGATATCCACACTGTTCACAGGCCGCAAAAACAAAGTGCCTCAATACACCGCCGTGACGGATCTCTCCACTGTTCACCGCATGTGGTTCCACAAAAAAGTAACCGGCTGCATGGTGCCAAACACCCTGGTAGCTGAGTTAGGTATGAGTTATGGCATGCCGCTCGAAAAGATTATCATCACCGGCATTCCGGTTTCGCCAGCCATTTCAAAAGAAAAACGAGCCAAGAACGATATCCGCAAAGAACTCGGATGGCAGCCCGATCTGCCCACCATTTTGGCTGTCGGCAGCAAACGGGTGGAGAGATTGATTGATTCTTTGAACGTGATCAACCATTTTGGTGCACCCATCCAGGTGGCCGTGGTCTGCGGCAAAGACGAAAACCTCTTCCGTGAACTGACCCATTTTGAATGGCATATTCCTGCTTATATCTATGAGTACTCCGACCAGGTTCCAACATTGATGAAGGCATCTGATTTGATGTTGTGCAAGGCCGGCGGATTGATCGTGACTGAATCCCTGGCCGCTGGATTGCCCATGATGCTGACCGAGATCATCCCCGGGCAAGAAACGGGCAACGCCGAATATGTTACCGCTTACGGCGCCGCCGATATGGCTGAATCGCCCATTGCTATTTTGGAGTGTCTGAGCCACCTGATGAAAGAGGACCAGGCCTTGTTGAAAAAACGTTCTGCCAATGCCAAATTTCTCGGTCAACCTGAGTCTGCTTACGCGGCGGCTGATATCCTGTGGAAGGCGCCAGGAATGGAAGTTCGAAAATCAGTTCGCCACATTTTGCGTGACGAATAATTTGCAGGTTTAATAGCAGCTAAAATAATGGATGTCTGGAGGAGGATGGATGTCAAAAATCAGTGATGAGGGAGGCGAGGTTGTTATCATCATTTCGGCCAATGCCGAATGGACTGCCGTCATGCAATATTTTCACCTGCCTTCCGTTGAGACTTCTCCCTTTGGTTCGTTTTTTCACCTTCAGCTCGGCAACCGCGACGCCCTGTTCTTCCATGGGGGTTGGGGCAAGATTGCCGCTGCCGCCAGTGCACAATACGTAATAGATCGCTGGCAGCCAGGTTTGTTGATCAACTTGGGCACCTGCGGCGGTTTGGAAGATAAAACCTGTGTGGGTGAAATTTTATTGGTTGAAAAGACCCTGGTTTACGACATCTACGAACGTATGGGCGACCCTGCCCAGGCGATTGACCATTACACCACCCAAATTGACCTTTCATACCTCTCGGAACCTTATCCGCAGGTGGTACGGCGTTCGCTGCTTGTCTCTGCCGATCAGGATATTGACCCCGATCTTGTGCATAAATTGGTGGACGAATTTGACGCCATCGCCGCGGATTGGGAGTCAGGCGCCATTGCCTGGACGGCGCACAAGAATGATGTGCCCTGCCTGATCTTGCGGTCAGTGAGTGACCTGGTTGATCCGCTGGGGGGAGAGATCTATGAGAGTGAAGAATTCAAAGACCGCGCCGAGAATGTCATGCTCCCCCTCCTGCGCGCCCTCCCCAACTGGATCCGCTGCGCGTTCTGGGGATTGAAGAATTGATTTTAATTAACCCTTTTAACCACTAAAAACACGAAAATCTTTAAAATAAAAAAACTCTAAAAATTTCTCTCTTCTGCGACTGTTGCACCCCCGAGCCGCATTAAGCGGCGAATGGGGCAAATTCTGTAATGCATTCTGGGGCTTAAAACCGTAGGGACACAGCGCGGACCCAAGGGTGTGCATAGAATGCGACTGTGTCCCTATTGTAAGACCGGTCACCCCAATGAAAAACCTTATTTCCTCAACCTGGCTCTTTCTTCTTCAACAATCGAAATATCCAGCTTCCTGATGAGTCTCCTGTTTTTCATTGATTAGGAAAATATTTACTAACAAATTCAGCCGGAGTCATCACGAGTAAGCCTTTATCAATCAATGGTATAAAATGGCGGAAATTACCAGTAACTAAAGCCAGTGATTTGCTGGTGATGAAGACCTCAACAAATGGCATATCGTTTTGGTCAGGGAACCCATCCGCAGAAACGGATTCAGCATCCACATAATGACCGGTGAGTTCAATATAACGAATTACTGCACTTGCTTTAGATTGGGAAATATGCAATTCTTGACGTGAAAGAACCTCCTCGTACTCACCGATAATTCGATTATCGTAGGCCAGTCGGATTTGGTTGTTGATGACGAGGTCAAATATCTTGCTCGGATTCCCCGAGTCTTTTATTAAGGCACTCACAATCACGTTGGTATCCAAAACCACTAACAACATTATTCACGATCCTCACGCGTCTTTTGAATGACCTCGTTAATTTGGTCATCCGTGAGTTTATTGGTGCCGTTTTTGCGCGCGTTGCTGCGAATGGACCGAATGGCCATTTGTGCCCGGATTCTGGATGCCATCAGTAAGATTTCATCAACATTCTCGTTCTCTGGAATATCAATCATCAAGGCAAACGGTTTTCCTCCGTTTGTCACCACTAATTCACCTTCGCTGGAGAGTTGTTTTCTCACTGTCGCCGGTTCGTTGCGTAAATTACGATAAGGGATAAACTGCATCTTGACTCCTTGTAGCGAATATCGCTACAGTTATTATACAGTGAGAACTCGTCAATTTCAAGATGTATAAAGTAAGGACACGGCGCGCCGTGTCCTTATCAACTTAATTCCCCAACCTGGCTCTTTCCTCTTCAACAATCGAAATATCCAGCTTCTTGAACAGCGCAACCGGCTGCCTGAGCGGATCGCCGGCTTTGAGCTTGCTCGGCTCCCACTTGCCCGTGGCGCCAGTGGGGTCGTAGCGCAGCACCTTGTGCTCGCCGAGTGCATCCTTGAGCGTTTCGGTGGTCTGGGTGCCGAAGAGACTGCCGTCGTAACCCATAAAGCCGTGCAGCTTGTCGCTGGTGAAGGGCAAGAAAGGCGCAAAGAGGATCTTGAGCGAATCGATTGCTTTGAGTGCGGTGAAGATCGCCCGTGCGGCGGTGGCTTTATCCGTTTTCACCTGCTGCCAGGGAGCGGTCGTGTCGAGATACTTATTGACCTCTGAGGCCAAACGCATGGCTTCGGCTGCTGCGGCGCGCAGTTTTACAGTATCAATCAACTCGCCGACGGTCTCAAAACCACCCTCGATTGTTTTGATCAGGTCATTATCCAGCTCGGTCAGTTCACCGGGGTCGGGCACCTGACCTTCCCAATATTTGTTGCAGAAAGATAGAACGCGGTTGGCCAGGTTGCCCCAGGTGGCTACCAATTCATCGTTGTTGCGGTGATAGAACTCGTCCCAATCCCAATCGGTGTCTTTGGATTCGGGCATGTTAACCGTCAGATAGTAGCGCAGCGCATCCGGGTCGTAGCGGGTCAAGAAGTCACGACCCCATACCGCCCAGTTGCGGCTGCCAGAGATTTTTTGTCCTTCAAGGTTCATGAATTCGTTGGCCGGCACGTCATAAGGCAGCACCAGCGGCTGCGGATTTGCAGCGCCCATCACCTCGTCAAACGCTTTGCCAGCGCCGATCAGTTCCGCCGGCCAGATCACGGCATGAAAGGGGATGTTATCTTTGCCGATGAAATAATAGGTGCGGCTTTCTGAGTTTTGCCACCAGTTGCGCCAGGCATCAGGGTTGCCGGCAAGCTGCCCCCATTCGATCGAAGCGGAAAGGTAACCGATCACTGCTTCAAACCAAACGTAAAGGCGTTTGCTTTCCCATTCCTTGCCGACTTCATTTACTTCTTCCGGCAGGGGGATGCCCCAATCCAGGTCGCGGGTGATGGCGCGGCCGTGCAGGCTGTCGGCCAGAATCTGGCCCAGTGATTGGCGCATCACGTTTGGACGCCAGTAGCTGTCGCGGATCTTGAGAAAATCGACCACGTGGTTCTGCAGTTTTGCCAGGTCAATATAAAAATGTTCGGTGGAGCGCAGCTCGGGGGTCGAGCCGTCAATTTTGGATTTGGGGTTGATCAGGCGGTCTGCTTCAAGCAGGTTACCGCATTTATCGCACTGATCGCTGCGCGCGTTCTCGTATCCGCAGATATAACAGGTACCCTCTACGTAGCGGTCTGGCAAAAAGCGGTTCTGGTTGGGCGAATACCACTGCATCTGGCTTTCGGTGTAGAGATAGCCGTTCTTCTTCAGCGCCAGAAATACGGATTGTGAAACCTTCTGATGGTTTTGAGTATGTGTGCTGGTGAAGAGATCGTAGTTCAGCCCAAGCTGCTGAAAGAGATCAATAAAGCCTTCATGAAAGCGTTCATACACTGCCAGCGGCGTCGTGCCTTCCGCATCTGCGCGGACGGTGATGGGCGTGCCGTGTGAGTCTGAACCCGAGACCATCAAGACCTGGTTGCCCTTTAAGCGCTGATAACGCGCGAAAATGTCAGCAGGCAGATAAGAGCCTGTCAGATTGCCGACGTGAATCTCGGCGTTTGCGTAAGGCCAGGCAGCGGATACCAGGATGGGAACGGACATACAGCACCTCTTCTAGATTGAATGCATGTATTTTAACACGAATAGAGAACCATATGAGGCGTAGGGTGCATCCGCGATGCACCATGGAAAATTTGTTACATTATTGTAGTGGGTTCGGGTGTCGCGGTCTGTGCGCCCCTCATGACCCTTGATTTTTTGAGGGCGAGCGAAGCGAGTGGGGTTGAACCCACCATGATTCAATTAATAACGAGGTATTTTCTATTGTCGACATAATCTTTCAATCACTCAAAGATCCATTAAACCTGGCCAGGTGTTCTTTCAACAAAACTTGTTCGCGGTCAATGACTGCCGCACGCAGATTGCCATCCCCTGTTTGGTTGCGAATTTCTGCTTCACTGATTGATTCGCCAAAAGAAATTGCCGGGTTGATCATCAATCGCCCGGGATGTGATAACTGGTAAAGCACCTGACTAAATTCAGATAATATTTGCTTCCATCTCTCATCACGCCGCAGCCACGACACCGGGTGATTAACCCATTTAGGAGAAATGATATGGCTCACCATTGTCGGTAAAATTCTCAACCCATGTACATATTTATTAAACGTGTCGAATGTATCCAACCAATGATCGATGGCAAGATCAGCACCGCTGTAAACTGCCGGGTCAGGGTCGCGGCCGCCTGAAGCAATGTATACCAATGCCCCTCCGCTTTGCAGGTGCTGGATGGCGTTTCGCAAAACCAAAAATCGTCCCTCGGGATGAGTGTTCGAGGAATAAAGAATATGTTGTTGGACATTCTTGCACAAGTGAAAAGCAGGAATATCGTTTGAAATCCATTTGATATCTTGCCGATTCAACTCGGAAAAAACGACCAGCGCATCGTATGCACCGGGATGGTTTGTGACCACCAACAGCGGCCCTTCCTTTGGAATGTTTTCATTTCCAAATGCACGCGCAGGATTACAAAAATTCATGTACAGCCATTGGCTGGCTTTAGGCAAACCTTTGTCTCCGACCAGATAATCAAAATGGTCTAAAAGGTCAGCCAGGTGATCTGTGAGCTTATGCAAAAAGGGCCAAAAAAGAGAATGCGTGAATTTATTTGGGGGCAGCCCGGTTGCTTTAATGATTTCATCTTGAATGAGTTTGCTGAGTTCATTTGGCTGATTTTTCATTTCATCCTCTCAATTCTCTCACTCATTTACACATAGCCATGATTGTATCAAAAAAGAATTAAGCGGATTTATCTCTCTACCCTTTTCTCAACACATTCAACGACGCGACCTTGCGTTCACCTTCATCCCCTGAGGCAAAATCCTTTAACGCATATCCGTAATACATGAAGCCTTCAGGTCCGTATTTCTTCTCGGCGCCATTGATGTATTCCTCCTCCACTGCCGCGGATACGACCTCTCCGATCACCAGCGATTGGATGCTCTTACCGGAAAGATCAGAATCACTTCGAAATCTGCACTCCAGCGACATGAAAGCCTCTTTGATGCGCGGCACCGCGATCTGGCTGGCGGGCTCCCGAGTGAATCCGCCTGCCGTGAACTCGTCCGTCTCATTTTTGTTGTTAAAAATGGTCTGGTAACAGGCCTCAAAATAGCTGGCGTTGATGAAATTGATACAGAATTCCTTATCGCGCAAAATGTTGTGATAAGTGTGCGATTTCATCAGCAGCGGGGTCATCACGTAATATCCACCGCTGTCGCCGTAAAACGAACTCCACGACTGAAAGCATACATTGGGTTTGCCGTTTTCTTTGAGCGTGGTGATCAAAAACAGCGCATGCGGAATCCCAAGCGCCATCTCAAAATGCGAGAAGATTTCAAATTCCCCCGGCCAGCGGTCAACGAAATTATCCGGTTTTGTGCCGCCAATTTTTATTTTCATCATGACCCCTTTACTTGAGAAAGAAATGCATGGCAAATAAACAAGCCAATGCTCACCTGGGTTTTTCCTAATTACTCGTTACTGATTACTGTTCTACCCCAACCACATCCTTCATAAACCCCAACGTCTCCTCCAACACGGATTGTTCTGCACGCTGTTTGATTTTGACCATGTGCCGCACCCCCTCGCGTTCGATCCACGCATCGTCGATCAACTTGTGCCACTTGGCCTTCACAATCCCCTTCGCCCACTCCGCCGCGGATTTCTTTGACTCCACTCTTCCAGTCTGCAGGGTTTGCAGCATACGGCAGAAAGTCAGCACCGCGAAAGGCTGCCCGAAGCGTGAGTTCCAAAAACAGCGCGGATTGTTAATTTCGGCTTCGAACGACATCATGACTTCAGCCATCGCCCTTTTCATTTCATTGCGTAGTTCCTCTGGCGGAATTGGATGGATGAATTCAATCGGCTTGGGGCCGACGAGCGTCACCCCGCGCTCCCGCAATATCCAACGCACATGCCACTGGTTGTCATGCACTGATTTTTCGATCTCGGTGCTGCCGTTGTCAAAATAATAAAGTTCCTTTGTGCCAACAATTTGACAATTATTTAGGTCATCAATACAAATAAACGAGCCTTCCAAATGATGCGCAGGATAGCAATCCATGGTGTAAATCTTTTCCTGGACCGCTTGCAGCCGTTTGGAGGTTGGTTCGGTTATTTCGGTTTTGGTCACCACCAAAAAGTCAATATCGCTGTCGAGGTCAAAATCACCGACTGCGAGTGACCCGATCATATATACGCCAACCAGGTTGTCTGCCAGTTCTGCAGAAACCGCGGTTGCGAAGGCTTCCAGTACATTCCGCAGTTCAGGGTAGGGTTGGTCGGGGATGCGTGGGTCGTCGATGAATTTCATAATCATTCGCTTTCAAAAAATTTCTGCGTCGTCCCCCATGGTTTTAGGGGGCGACGCACCAAATCCGGTATGAGACTCTGTTCTATTATTTATCAGTAAAGAAAATTACAGATTTGGTTTGAAAATGCTGTTTTATGGCCATGAAGAGTAATCTTGTTATTTATCTCCAAATACCATCTCTCCCAACGCTTGTAAAATATTATAAGCTTTTCAATTTAGTGGAAAGTACTCAATCGTATACCCATGTGATTCGGCATAAAAGAAGGCCGCAGATTCCAATTGTGTGTTGCCGCAATTTAAGTAATCTATCAACATCGCTTGATTCCCATATTGATCTAATGCTTGAATTAACAAAGGAACATAAGTGCCTCCACCATTTTTAATGTAGTAATTATGGATTAAAGCAATGGTCTGAATATCTTTGATTTGCAATAACGCCCTTCTTGCTTTTGAGCCGCCGATCTCAGATAAGGACATGGCCGAATAAAGACGGACGGTGTCATTTTGGTCCTTCAAAGCTTCAATCAATGCTTCGACAGCTCTTTTATCTTTGATTTGTCCTAGGGATAAGGCCGCAGAAAACCTTACCCCATTATCCATGTCTTCCTGTAAAGCCTGAATAAGCGGCTCTACAGCCCGTTTATCTTTGTACATCCCCAGATCCTGGGCGGCTGTGTAACGCACATGCCAATCTACATCCTGCAAAGCTAGAATTAGTATTTCAACCACTTGCGGGTCGTCAATCTTTCCAAGCGCTTGCACGGCACCGTTTCGCACGTTCGCATCAGGGTTCTGTAGTTCAACAAATAAGAGATCGATAACATCTGATCCCATACCTGCAATTTTGTTCACAGCATCATATTGAGTATTCCAATCTTCACTGCCCAGGTTGGCGATGAATGGTGCCGCTTCAATTGCGATTTGGGTTCGAGCGGTCAGTGTGGCGAGTGATGGTGTGATTGAAGGATTGGTGATTGATTTGCTTTCACTGGTACAACTGCACAAAAACACAGCGATAAATATGAGAAGGAAGTTGATTTTCATCAATCGAAATGCCCGTTTATAAAGGTATAAATTCGCCATAGGTATTCCTTTTATTGCGAAAAACCTTATGCAATTTTCTGGGTTCGCCGAGTAAATGAATCTATTTTCTAGTTGAACTGACGAATTAATTATAGATCAAATAATTAATAAAATACTCTTGACAAATTAGAATATTAGTTCTATTAATTATAGACTTATTGGTCTTGTCCTTTAACAACTGAACACTTCTCAGCACCTTACATATCCAAATTAGCGGCTATGAGTCGTTTTTATGGAATTGTTATTACGTGTGCCCGAGCGCCGTGAAGGGTATTCGTTTTCTTTGTTTCCGATTTAATACTGAAACAAAAACGAATAATCGCATGTCTTTTTTGATCTGCAAAATGTCTTTATCAGCCCATTTTTTTGATTCGTGCATAAAAACGAAAAACAAAGACAAAGAAAATTGAACATTATTAATATCAAAATTATTCGTTTTCTTTGCGTGGATTTCCCTAGCACTCCCTGGCACATGCTGCCAGTGCAGGTGTGCAGCCCGGGCAAGTGTGCGCCCCTGAGCGTAGCGAATGGGGTTTCTAAAACAAAAAGGAATCAGGTTATCTTAAGCCTGAGTGCCTGATTACTAATTCCTAATTACTGGTTTTAACGATTCACTATTCACTAATCTGTTCAGGTTTTGACGGTTCTCAACTCTCTTTTCTCGATTCTCGGCTCTTCCCACTTGACACCCGTCCATCCCTTTGATACACTCACCTTATCTTACAAAACGGAAGGAGGCACAACAATATGGTAAAAGTCATCTCAACCTCAAAAAGTGTATTGTTGCGCGCCTCGTGAAGCCGGTTTGATTTTCTAAGTCAATCGCAGACTAAACCAACACAGGTGCCTGACACCTGTGTTTTTGTTTAATCTGAAATGTAAGCTTTGTTGAAAGAAAAAGAGAAAAAGAAATGAACAACATCCCAGTCGATCAAGACGATCTTGATGAAATGACAGAACGGCAATTACTCTCGCATGCCAACAAATCCAACCAGCAGCGCAAGAAAGGCAAGACTCTTGTTAAGCAAAAGGGATCGCAGCAGATAATCAAAACGGTAAACCCTTTTATCGAAGCGGAATATCCTTTTACTTACCACGCCTCTCTGCATGACAAACAATGGCTGATGGAATCCATCAGCGAATTTTATGATCAGAAATGGTTTGAAGATATTCTTTCAGTGGTCAAGGGCGGCAAAGAAGCCACGGTCTACCTCTGCCGGGCGCCTGAACGCATTGGTAAACCCCTGCTGGCGGCGAAAATCTACCGTCCGCGTATGTTTAGAAATCTGCGTAAAGACCATCTCTACCGCGAAGGCCGTGAAAACCTGGATGTCAATGGCAAGGTCATCCTCGACGAACGGGCCTACCATGCCATGCAGAAGCGCTCTGCCTTCGGTCTTGAACTGCTGCATACTTCATGGGTCGGTCACGAATTCCTCACCATGCAGGTGCTTCACGAAGGCGGTGTGGATCTTCCGCGGCCGTATGCCAGCAGCAACAACGCCATCATGATGGATTACATCGGCGACGAATTTAATGCCGCCCCCGCCTTGAACGAGATCAACTTAACGCCTTCTGAAGCGCGTCCGCTTTTTCAACGCGTGCTGCACAACATCGAGCTGATGCTGGCTTGCAACCGGGTTCATGCAGATCTTTCAGCCTACAATATTCTCTATTGGGATGGTGAGATCACCCTGATTGACTTTCCACAGGCCATCAACCCCGAAGAGAACCACAATGCCTGGAGGATCTTCGCCCGTGATGTGCAGCGGGTGTGCGACTATTTTAAAGCCCAGGGTGTGGCTTGTGACGCCCCATCGCTCGCAATTAAAATGTGGAAGGCTAAAGGCCGCGCCACCCAGCCCGAGATCGACCCGCACTTCCTTGACCCCGAAAAGGATGAAGATCGCCGCGCCTGGCAGGGTCAAAAGAAATAAAAAAACATCCGGGTCACATGGCCCGGATGTTTTATCTAGTCGCAGCAATCCTCGTGAACTCCACGGGCTTTCTCAAAAGCCTCTTTACCTTCAGAAAAGGCAAACCAGGCGATGCCCAACGCTCCCAGTACATCCAGCAGACCAAAACCAGTCAGGGCAAAGGTCAGGCTTGAGACGAGCAGCACCACCGACATATAGATGCAGGTCTTGGTGCAGTTGGCATCTGAGATGATCGCCGCAGAATTGAGTTCTCTACCGGTCTTCATCTTGGCGAGGTAGAGAAAGACCATCACCGAAAGGGAGATCAATGAAATGATGATGCCCACAAGTGTGGTCTCGGGCCTCTTTTGGTTGATCAGGCTTAGAATGGAGGTAATCACCAACCCGACAGTCAGCAAGTAGAATCCGGTGCCTGTCATTTTGAGTGCCAATCCCTCGAAGGAGGAGCGTGTTGAATCAGGGTTCCTGAAAGTGCGCACCAGCATCATCGTGATGCCGATGGCTGAGATCACTTCTACGAAACTGTCGATACCGAAGCCAAAGAGCGCTAACGTTTCATCCTGTGCGCCGAAAAAAGTTGAAAAACCGCCTTCCACCAGGTTCGCGAGGATGGTGAATGCGCTCAGCCACAGTGCGATTTTCATATATTTTTGGTCGTTGCTGAACAATTGAGAATCCATTTTTATTACTCCAATTAAGATATTATAACTCTAAATAAATTTGAAATTTTATGCAAAATCAATTTTATATGCCGGTATAATGAGTCTGTCGTGGAGGGATATGCCTGATTTGAAGCATAGATTTCTATATAGTAAACCAGTCTCAAGGCTGATCAGCTTTCTGTTTGCACATGCAGATAAACTTGTGCCGGTTAGCCGGTTGAGAGAAACGCAGAACTGGCTGGTTTTTTCGCATCCAAACCCGGCTTACCCGATTCATATATTAATCGTACCAAAGCGAAAAATCACCAATTGGATGCAGCTTCCTCAGAATGATCCTGCGCTTTATACCGAATTTGTCGCCTTGACGCAAGGCATGATCAATGATTTTTGTCTGGAAGAGGCAGGTTACCGCCTTATAGTGAATGGCGGTATTCATCAAGATTTTCCGCATTTGCATATCCATCTCGTGGCTGGCGATGCCATATAATCTTTTGGAGGACTCATGAACGATTTTCTGGATGTATTCTTCAAACGGCGCAGCATCCGCAGATTCACCGAAGAACCAGTCTCTCGTGAGGAGCTGATCACCCTGCTCAAAGCGGGTATGTCTGGCCCGTCGGGGATGAACGCCCAACCCTGGGAGTTTGTTGTGGTCACCGATGAAGAAACCCTGGCAAAATTTCGCAGGAATCTGATGTTTGCTAAAATGAAGGGCACTGCCGCCATCTGCGTTTTAGGCAGCAAACGGATGCAAACCAATAAAGCCGGCGACAAATTCTGGGTTCAAGATTGTTCTGCTGCCACCGAAAACATTCTGTTGGCAGCCACCGCCATGGGGCTCGGCGCAGTTTGGATTGGCATTCACCCCGTCCATATTTTTGAGCGACAGGTCAAAAGCATATTGAACCTGCCTGCAGGAGTCACGCCATTTAACTTAATCATTCTCGGTCACCCTGCCGAAGAAAAAGAAGCACGCACTCAATATGACACCAAACGTGTGCATTGGGGAACCTTTCCACGCACCGGCAAAGAAAAATTATCCGAAGAAGATTCTGTTTTATCAGAAGAAGAAATGAGGGAGCATGACTTACACGATCTCTGAAATGACCAAAGAAGATTATGTTGAGGCTTATGCGCTCTGGCAGCGCCTTCCCGGCATCGGTTTGAGCGATGCAGATTCCTCCTGCGCCATCGGCCGTTTTCTGGATCGCAACCCCGGTTTGTGTTTCGTCGCCCGCCAGGGGGATGAAATGGTGGGCACCTGCCTGGCTGGCTCAGACGGCCGCCGCGGCTACCTCTATCACCTTGCGGTGGATCCCATCGTCAGGCGCCAAGGCATTGGCCAGGGACTGGTGGAAAAAACGCTTGATGCTCTTAAAGCCGCAAACATTCAAAAGTGCCACATCATGGTATTCAACGATAACGCCTTGGGTTTGTCGTTTTGGCAGGCTTCAGGCTGGAAGTTGCGTGAAGATATTGCCATCTTGTCTTATGATTTGGTGGCTCCTGATAAGGCATCACCATGCTGACCCAAAATCTGCGCATAGAGCGGCTTTCTCCTCTTAATCGCACTGATTTTTTCAAAGTGCTGGGTGAGGGCGAGTTTGGAGATTGTTGCTTTTGTGTATTTTGGTGGCAGCCATCCCATGAAGGGTGGGGTGATCGCACTTGTGAACAAAACCGCCAATTTCGCGAAGAATTGTTTACCCTGAATGTAAACGATGGTTTTCTGCTTTACATCAAAGATGTTCCTCAAGGCTGGTGTCAGTGCGGGCCTCGTGACCAGTGGAAAACTTTGCTAAATAAATACAACCTTGATCCCGATCCAACGGTTTGGGCAATTACCTGTTTTGTGCTCAATTCTGAAATGATGGGTAAGGGGGTTTCACACTTATTCTTGAGTGAGGTATTAACTGTCCTTAAAAGCCAGGAGGTCAAAAAAGTTCAGGCTTATCCACATTTAGGCAAAGGGCTTAAGAGTGGAGATGTGTGGCCTGGTCCGCTCTCGATCTACGAGAAGGCGGGTTTTAGAACAATTAAGCAAGATGAACGCCGTCCTGTTTTGGAATTATCACTTTAACCTTTACAATAGACCCATGAAAAAACTGTTAATTTCTATTTTCATCCTCTTTTTACTCGCAGCCTGTGAGCGGCCGGCTACTATTTCAACCTGGTCTCCGATCAACGACGTTAGCACTCCAGCTCCGACCGCTTCGCCGACATATTCAGCAGGCACGGTTCAACCGACACCCACCACCACCGCAACACGCCAGGCCGCGACGCCGCTGCCGACCCTTGATCTGGATAACTTTCCCAATCCATTGCCTGAATCCATGAAAGGCTATGAGTTGGTTTCATGGCAGTCTGGCGATGACTGGAACTTCACCCTGATCACTGGCACCAACCGGTTAAAAACTTTTGAAGAATTGATGACCCCAGACAGTCAGGTAAGTGAAAGTGGGTTTGTGAAAATCACAGTATCGAGTGTCGAAAGTATCAAACAGGTATTGGCCATGCTGCCTGAAAAGACAGAGGTGTTATGGAGCGGCATGGATCTTTCAGGACTGGTACCTGAGGGAACAGTTTATTTTGCTTATCCAGAAAAACAAATCAGAGACGAATTGATCAATTTTTGTGCGGATTATAATGTGGCACTTGAAATTCTTGCGGAGCCTGGAAAATGACCCTCTCAATGATCGATCCCTCTTTGCCCCTGCTTGACCTTCATCACCACCTGGATGGCAGTGTCAGGCTTGAAACCATTCTTGATCTTGGCCTTAAACACAACCTGCCGCTGCCTGCCAATACGCTTGAAGGGCTGCGTCCCTACGTTCAAGTGACAAATCCGCAAGCCGGGGTCATGGACTTCATCGAAAAATTCAAATGGATGGTCGGTATACTGGTGGATTACGATGCCTGCCGCCGGGTTGCATATGAAAATGTTGAAGACGCCTCCCGCCAGGGCATTGACTACATGGAATTACGCTACAGTCCCTGGTTTATGGCCGAGGCACACTCACTCGATCCCCAGGGCGTGGTGGAAGCGGTTACCGATGGCATCCGCGCGGGAGAACACGCGTTTGGGGTTCGCGCCAATCAGATTGGCATTTTGTCACGCCATTACGGTCCTGAAATTGCGCATCGAGAATTATCGGCCTTGTTGAGCTGTAAAAATGAGATCACTGCTCTTGACCTGGCCGGAGACGAGGGTAACTTTCCGGGCGAGTGGTTTGTAGATCATTTCAAAAAAGCCCGTGAGGCCGGTTGGCATATAACCGTGCACGCCGGCGAAATCAAAGGTCCAGAATCTGTCTGGCAAGCCATCCACGGATTGGGAGCCGAGCGTATCGGCCATGCCGTGCACGCCGTCGAGGATCCTGCCTTGATGGCTTACCTCGCTGAGCATCGAATTGGGGTGGAGTGCTGCCTGACCAGCAACGTGCAGACCTCTACAGTGGGCGATTACCTGTCACATCCCCTGCGCGAATTTCTCAAAACCGGATTGTTGGCCACATTAAATACTGACGATCCCGGTATTAGTGCCATTGATTTGCCTTACGAATATGAGGTTGCTGCGCCTGCTGCAGGTTTGTCTATTGACCAGATAAGGCAGGTTCAAAAGAACGCACTTGAAATTGCGTTTCTTAGCAAAGAAGAGAAGAATGACTTAATAGAAAAGAAACGAACTGGTTAAACAAAAAAGGAGCTCAGGCTCCTTTATTTTTATTCAATTACAACCCGGCCAAAAAATCCATGGCTTCTTCGCGGGTTTTGAAGGTGATAAAGTCTCTGCCTGAGAATTTCGACACTGCAGAAAGTGCTACCTGAAGCAGGCCGTTCATCCCCACCACCGTTGCTTTTTTTATAAACGGTGTGTTAGCCTTGGTAAATTCTTTCATCTCATGTAACATTTCTGAATTAAAAGAACAACCCGAGGCATCAAAAACCGCCAGCACCGACCCTTGTGGTTCCGCGGCAATCATCCCTTGTGCTTTTTTGATCAAAACTGTGAATTCTGAACCAGGGTTTAAGTTTGAAAAATCCTCCACCAGAATTTTCTTTCCTTTATAAGTGACAAATTGGACCCGTTCCATAGGTTGATACCTCCAAAAATAGTCCATTCTTAATTACTAATCTAGAGTAAATCAGAAAAGGATACAGTAAACCTGGCGTAAAAAGATAGGCCTTACCAATTTCTGCATATTTGATGCTTGTTTTGTGACTATGCTATAATGTTGGTCACACTAAAAAAGAGAGATTTTAGCATTGAGATATCTAATTACCGGAGTTGCAGGTTTTCTTGGTTCCGCCCTGGCTAATGCGCTGGTCGCGGAAGGCCACTCGGTAATTGGTATTGATGATCTCTCGACGGGTGATCCCAACAAGCTGGTTAGCGGTGTGCAGTTCAACCGCGCGGATGTGAATGACCGTCCTAAACTGTGGTCGCTTTTACAAGAAGTGGATTGTGTCTATCATTTAGCGGCACGTGTGATCGTTCCTGAATCTGTTTTATACCCCCGTGAATACAACCAGGTTAATGTAGGCGGCACCGTCACCCTGATGGAAGCCATGCGGGATGTAGGTGTCAGGCGTGTGGTTTTTATATCTTCAGGTACGGTTTATGGCAACCAACCTTTGCAGCCGGTTAAAGAAGACGCCATCCCCAATCCGCGCTCACCTTATGCAGTATCAAAATTAGCCGCAGAATTTTATGTCAAATCGATCGGTTCACTGTGGGGAATCGAAACAGTCAACCTGCGGGTCTTTAACGCTTATGGTCCAGGCCAACGGCGGCCACCTGTTCACACGCCGGTCATCCCCGGATTCTTACGCCAGGCTTGGGAAAACGGCACCATTGTCATCCATGGAGATGGCAATCAGACCCGTGATTACGTCTATCGGGATGATGTGGTTGCGGCTATGAAAGCCGCTTCAACTGCGCCTGAAATCAATCAATTGACCATCAATGTGGGCAGCGGCACCGAAATGAACCTTCGCGACCTCTCCAAGCTGGCGATTGAAGTGACCGGGGGGCACCCTGAAATTGTCTATAACCCGCGCAATGAAGGCGGTTTGAGCCGCTTGTGTGCTGACCTCTCGCTTGCGCGTGAAAAACTGGGCTATGAACCCAAGGTATCCCTGGTGGACGGGTTGAAATTGACCTTTGACCAGGATATTCGCATCAAATCCTGACCTATCCCAATCATAATTAATATAGCTCCTGAAAGGATAATAAAGATTCCTTTTAGGTATAATTACTTGATGACCTGTCTGCCAAAGAGCTTTTATCACGATGAGGTCACGCTGGTGGCACACCGCCTTTTAGGAATGCATTTAATTCGAAATCTGAATGGCATACGCATCGGCGGCATCATTATTGAAACTGAAGCCTATCGCGGCGAAGAAGATTTGGCCTGTCATGCGCGTGTCGGTAAAACCCGGCGCAACGCAATGCTTTATGAAGATGGCGGTGCCGCTTACGTTTATTTCACCTACGGCATGCACTGGCTGGTGAATGCGGTAACGGGTGAATATGGCTTTCCGGCTGCGGTATTGATCAGGGCTATTCTGCCGCTTGAAGGGTTGGAGGGCATTCAGGCAAGGCGCAGCGGCCGACCGCAAGCAGAATGGTGCGACGGACCGGCCAAAATTTGCCAGGCTTTGGCAATTGATGGAACTCTCAGCGGAATGATGCTGTATCAAGAAAACGGAGATTTGCGGATTGAAGAAGGAAAACCGGTGGTGGATGATAAGGTAAAAACCAGTCCGCGAATTGGATTGGGCGCCACACCGGAACCCTGGAAGAGCCTCCCCTGGCGGTTTTTTGTTGATCCGCAAGACGTGACAAACACATGACACTGGAAGAAGAATACTATCGAGACATGCTGCGTATCAGACGGTTTGAAGAAACCGTGCTCGAAGAATTTAAACGCGGCGTTTTTTCAGGCACCACCCACACCTCGATCGGTCAGGAAGCTGATGCCGTCGGGGTGATCCGCCAGCTCTTGCCAGATGACATCATCCTCACGAACCACCGCTGCCACGGACATTTCCTCGCTTATGGCGGTGATATGCGCGCCTTGTTTGCTGAATTGATGGGCAGGCAGACCGGCATTTGCGGAGGCCGCGGCGGTTCCCAGCACATCCATTACAAGAACCTGTATTCCAACGGCGTGCAGGGCGGCATCGTCCCCATAGCCGTCGGCATGGCGCTGGCAGAAAAACAAAAAAAATCAGAGGCGGCTGTGGTGGTTTTCATCGGTGATGGAACACTCGGCGAAGGTGTCATATATGAAGCATTTAACATGGCCAGTTTATGGTCCGCACCACTATTGATTGTGGTTGAGAACAACCATATTGCCCAAACCACGCCCACCGATTTTGCCCTGGCCGGGGATATTCGTATGCGCTTTCAAGCCTTCGGCATTCCAGTTCTTGAACTTGATACCAGCGATGTGATGGAAATTGCCGGCAACACTTTTCAATTAATGCGCGAAGTACACGAAGACTACTCCCCGCGAGGTCTGATCTTGAACACCCAGCGCTTCGGACCACACTCCAAAGGGGATGACACACGCACAGAAGCGGTTCTTGCCCTGCTCAAGCAGCAGCGCGATCCCCTTACCATCATGGAGGGCCGGCTTTCTTCCGCATCAATCAGTGCCATACGCGATGAAGTGGAGCAGCAAGTCAAGACTGCCTTTGAAACGGCACTGGCAGACCCTGCCGCGACCATGGAGGGCAGGGCATGAAAACGACTGTGCTTGATTCGCTCAACCAGGGCTTACTGGCTGCCTTAAAAGCTGATCCAACTGTCCATCTTTTGGGTGAAGATATTTTAGACCCTTACGGCGGTGCTTTCAAAGTCACACGCGGATGTTCAACTGCCTTTCCAGACCGGGTTATCCCCACGCCGATTTCTGAAGCCGGCCTGACTGGTGTAACCGCCGGCATGGCGCTGCGTGGGCTGCGCCCGGTGCTTGAGATCATGTTCGGCGATTTCACCACCCTGATTGCCGATCAGTTGATTAACCACATCTCCAAATTCCGTTGGATGTACAATGACAGTGTCACTTTGCCACTGGTGATTCGCACCCCCATGGGCGGCCGCCGCGGATACGGTCCCACCCACTCGCAATCCCTTGAAAAACTGTTCATGGGGGTTCCCGGGCTGACCGTACTGGCGCCTGCCAACATCTCTATGGGCAATCATTCACCCGGCAGCTTGTTGAAAAACACCATCCTGAATACTGATTCACCAGTGCTTTTTATCGAAAATAAGCTGCAATATTTGCAGCCGTTAGCAACGGATGAGGATTTATCTGATTTCGATGTGGAAATACGTTTCGATCCGAGTGACGCCGAACAGCAGTACCCAATCTATTGTCTGCGCATCAAAGGTGCGCCGCAAGCCGCTGTAACCATCTCAGCTTATGGGTTTTGCGCCGAGTTGGCCAGGAAAGCGCAATTGAAGCTGGCCTTTGAAGAAGAAATTTTCAGCGAATTGGTTGTGCCCACCCGTTTGTCGCCCTTTGCGCTGCAACCGCTGATGGAGTCTGTTTTGAGAACAGGCAAGTGTTTATTAATTGAAGAAGGTACCCGCTCTCTGGGTTGGGGCGCGGAAGTTGCTGCACTGTTGGCTGAAACGCTGGGTGACAAGCTAAAGCAAGTCAAGCGCCTGGCTGCGTTAGAAACACCTGTTCCTGCTGCTGTGAGTCTTGAAAAAAATATGCTGCCGCAGCAAGAGGATATCGAAACCCTCTTGAGAAAGATGAGCGCCTAAAATGCCTGATCTGATTCGAATTTTGGTTCCGCTGGTGAACCCCAATGAAAATGAAAGCCTGCTGGCAAGATTGGCAGTCAAAGAAGGGCAGCAAGTCAAAAAAGGCGAACTATTGGCAGTTTTTGAAACCACCAAATCCACTTTTGATTTGCTCTCAGAGGCCGCCGGGTATATTAAGGGCATTTGTGCATCAGAAGGGGATTTGCTCAAAACAGGCGAGTTGTTGTGTTATCTGGCAGAACGTGCTGATGAAATGCTGCCAAAATCTGTTCGCTCTGAACCATCAAAACCTGCGGTTCAATCCACGGGTGATCTGCGCATTACACAGCCGGCTCTTGTCTATGCCCAGGCGCACGGAATTGATCTTGGCATCTTTCCCGCGGGTCAACTGATTACTGAAAAGATGGTCAAAGAAATAACCTCAACATCGTTGCCCAAAATTAACGCTGACGTATTGATCATTTACGGCGGCGGGGGGCATGCCAAGTCATTGATCGATTTAATCCGTGCCGAGGGCAAGTATCGCATCCACGGCATTCTGGATGACGGCATAGCTTCCGGCAGCCAGATCATGGGTGTGCCGGTGCTGGGCGACGGCTCCTTACTATCTGAATTGCGGCGACAGGGCATCGGGTTGGCTGTCAATGCGGTGGGTGGCATTGGCAGCATTGCGCCGCGTCTGAAAGTGTATGAGCGTCTGCGCCTGGCAAATTTTGGCTTCCCCACCGTCATTCATCCACGTGCTTTCGTGGAACCGACGGCTGTTTTGGGTGAAGGCGGACAGCTTTTCTTTAATGCTTATATCGGCAGTGAAGTTAAGATCGGTTTTGGCTGTATCGTCAATACGGGTGCCATTATTTCGCACGACTGCATTCTGGGTGATTATGTTAATATTTCTCCGGGAGCTATTCTGGCAGGCGCAGTGACTGTGAACGAACGTTCTTTGGTTGGCATGGGTGTCACTGTAAATTTAAACGTATCCATTGGTGCAGGCTCACGAGTGGGCAACAGCGCCACTGTCAAGGCGGACATCCCCGAAAACGGCGTGGTTCGTGCTGGAACAATCTGGCCAGTGGATGCCAGTGGATGATCAATAGATTGTACCGACGGTGAAATTAACCCTAAAGCCGAAGTTCACCGCGGTGATCCAGCTCAGGAAGTGGTAAAATCGGCTAACCGTTCCAATGCTGATATGATCATTCTGGGTACGCATGGAAAATCCGGCCTAAATGCTTTTTGGTCTGGAAGTGTTGCTCCAAAAATTCTTGCCAGGACGAAGATTCCTGTGCTGCTTTATCCGGTTCGGAGGAACTAATGTTCAAAAAAACACCTGCACCCACACCTTCACCTGCTGCACCCGTTGAGAGGGTCACGTCCGTTTTAGGACCTGGCATTAATTGGACAGGCAATCTTGGCGGCAAGGGCGGCATTCGTATCGAAGGTACTTTTGAAGGCGAAATCGCCATCCGTGGATTGGTGGTGATTGGCGAGACTGGCCGTCTGACCTGCAAAATGCTCAAGGCCAATAACGTGATCGTTGCTGGAGCTGTCAAAGGCAGCATCACTGCAGAAAAACTTGAAATTCGATCCACTGGCCGGGTTTGGGGTGATGTGGTGACCACGGCTTTTTCCACTGAAGAAGGTGCCTTCCTGCGCGGACAAGTGCGCATGGAAGAACATGTCGAAATCAAACCTGAAGAAGAAACAGTGAATGAGAAATCCGATTCTGAACCTGAAGAAATCAAATCTGATGGTACTGAAAACACAACAGAGAACAACATCCCCACCCGGCCGGTAAAAGGCCAAAAAGTAGCATAAGAAAAGAAGGTGAATTTGGATAAATTAGCCTGGTTGGGTTTTGTCATTGAATGGATGGGTGCCATTGCAGTCGTGATGATTGCCGGCACCAGTCCGTTATTAAAGGCAATTCGCCGCATTGATTTTCGTTTTCCCCGAAGAGAAGCTACATTTGCGCTCTCCGTGTTTGCTTTATGTTATTTAATCGCTTTTCAATATTTCTCAAATTCGATCTTCCAATTTCTACTTGATTTCAGCAAGATTCTTCCAGGTGGAGAACTGGCTCAGCGCACATTGTTGGCTGTCATCTGTCTCATCCTATTTCTTCTGGCCACCTTTCTGCGCGGTCAACCTCTCAAAAGCATTGGATGGAGCAAAGCAAACTTAAAACCCGGCTTGACCCTTGGGTTGCTGTTGGTGATCATTACCATCGTGCTGCGCGGCAAATTCACGACCTTGCTGCAAGGTGTTTCTTCCGAGCAAGGCGGATTACTCCTGGCTTGTCTGCTGTTGACGATAGCAGAAGAGACCATCTTCAGAGGATATATTCAACTGCGATTATCCTCTTTTATTGGTGCAACCTGGGGATGGCTGGCCACTGCCGCCCTTTTTCTGCTTTGGCAGTTTCCTGGACGCTTATGGATCTTGCCGTTTTCAGAAATTTGGCCCACCCTGGTTATTTCGCTTGCACAGGCTTTATTGTTTGGCTGGATCATGCGCAAAAGCGGTCATGTGACATCAACCATCCTGTTTCGCGCTGCCGCAGCCTGGTTAATTTTGATCTAGGGCTTTCCACTTCCTTTTTAGGAGTTTTCCATGCGCATGTCGCGCCTTTTTTCTCAAACGCTGCGTGAAGCCCCCTCCGATAGCGAAATAGTCAGTCACCAACTGCTCGTAAGGGCGGGATTCATCCGTCAACTTGGCGCGGGTATTTTTTCGTACCTTCCGCTTGCACACCGCAGTCTTGGCAAGATCATGTCCATCATGCGTGAAGAGATCAACGCCATTGACGGGCAGGAGATCAGCATGCCGGTGGTGCAGCCTGCGGATATCTGGAAGGAATCAGGGCGTTGGTATCAAATCGGCAGCGAAATGGGACGTCTGAAAGATAAATCAGACCACGATATGATATTAGCCATGACCCACGAAGAAGTGGTCGCCGACCTGGCCCGTGGATTGATCCGCTCCTATCGGCAGCTTCCGGCACTGGTCTATCAATTGCAAACCAAGTGGCGCGACGACCCGCGTCCGCGTGCAGGGCTGATCCGTGTGCGCGAATTCACCATGCTTGATTCATACAGCCTGGATGCCGACTGGGAAGGCCTTGATAAGCAGTACCAGGCGCATTATGATGCCTATTTCCGCATTTACGAACGTTGTGGTCTGCCGACAGTCGCGGTGCTGGCTGATACCGGCATGATGGGCGGCAAGATGGCTCACGAATATATGTACCTGACGCCTATTGGTGAAGACAGCCTGCTGTTTTGTGATGCCTGCGGATATTCTGCCAATCGTCAGGTCGCCAAAACACAGAAACCAAAACCGGCTGCTGAAACCATGCTGCCAGTTGAAAAAGTAGCCACCCCTGAGTGTTCTTCTATTGCCGATTTGGCTGAATTTCTAAAAGTGCCGGCCTCAAAGACTGCCAAAGCTGTATTTTTCACGGCAGATATTCAAGATGAATCAGGCGCCCTCAAACAGGAGTTCATCTTCTGTGTGGTACGCGGTGACATGGAAGTGAACGAAACCAAGATCAGTAACCTCGTGAAGGCCAAGGAACTGCGCCCTGCCACGGATGAAGAAATCATCCGCACGGGGGCAGTCCCCGGATACGCCTCACCTGTCGGCTTGAAAAAGGTCAGAGTGATCGTGGATGAACTGATTCCACTTTCGCCCAATCTTGTCTCGGGTGCGAACGAAAAAGGATATCACCTGTTAAATGTCAATTTTGGCCGTGATTTTGAAGCAGCCGAAATCGCAGATATTACCTCCGCTGGCGAAGGGGATGCCTGTGAAAAATGCGGCAAGCCCTACCGTCTGTCTCGCGGCGTTGAGGTGGGCAACATTTTCAAATTAGGCACCCGTTACACAGACGCCCTGGGTTGCACCTTTACTGATGAAAACGGAGAAAGTCATCCCATCATTATGGGGTCCTATGGCATCGGTGTGGGGCGGCTGCTGGCCTGTGTGGCAGAAGAACACCATGATGACAAAGGCTTGATCTGGCCTGCATCCATAGCACCCTTCCCGGTGCACATTGTGGTGCTGCCCGGCAAAACCATGGATATCACCCCCGTGGTCGATGAACTCGAAAAATCACTGCGTCAGGTGGGTATCGAAGCCCTCGTGGATGACCGCGGCGATTCAGCAGGGGTAAAATTCAATGATGCTGATTTGATCGGCCTGCCCCTGAGAGTGACCGTGAGTGAACGCGCCTATAAGAACGGCGGGTTTGAATTAAAATTACGCAGCGGCGGTGAAAGTTGGATTGTGCCGATTGAAGAAGCTGTCGCGGTTATTGAAAAAACACTTGCTGATCTGAATTGACCTGCAAAAGAGGATAAAATCAAGTTATGACTGAAAAATTACCGTTCCTGGTTCCCATGTCTAGCCCTGACCTCACCGATGCCGAACGCGCCATGGTGATGGAAGTGGTCAATTCGCCTATCTTGAGCATGGGAAAGCAAACCAATAATTTTGAAAAGGCCATTGCTGATTTTGTTGGCGCCAAACATGCCGTGGCAGTGAACTCTGGCACTGCAGGGCTGCACCTGTGCGTAAGGGCTGCCGGTATTGAAGCAGGAGACCTGGTGATCACTACCCCGTTCTCTTTTGTCGCTTCCACCAATGTTTTGCTCTTTGAAAAAGCCATTCCCGTTTTTGTGGATGTCGATCCGCTCACCGGAAACCTGGATGTGGATTTACTTGAAAAAGCGGTGGTTGATCTTACCCAAGGGGGAGAAGCCGCCAAAAAATGGCTTCCCCGTGAAGGTGCGCAAACCCACGATAAATTGAAAGGCATCCTGGCTGTGGATGTGTTTGGCCAGCCTGCAGATTATGAGCGAATCATAAAAATGGTCAAAAAATATGACCTGAAATTGATCGAAGATTCTTGCGAATCTCTGGGCGCCGAATATAAGTCAGTCAAGACCGGTTTGTTTGGTGACTACGGCGTTTTCGCTTTCTATCCGAATAAGCAGATCACCACCGGCGAAGGCGGAATGATCGTCACCAACGATGATAAAGCAGCCGGCTTGATGCGCGCATTACGCAACCAGGGGCGCGCCCCCGGCGACAACTGGCTTCAGCATACCGAACTGGGTTACAACTATCGCATTGATGAACTCAGCGCAGCCCTAGGTACTGTGCAGATGACCCGCATTGAAGAACTTCTCGATAAACGTCAGCAGGTTGCAGATTGGTACGCCGAGCGTCTGTCAGAAATCCAGGCAGTAGAAGCGCCAGGTATTGCCGAAGGAACCACCCGCAACAGTTGGTTTGTCTATGTGATCAAGGTAAAACCCGGAATTGACCGCGACCAGTTGGCTGCAAAGCTAACCGAGGCGCGAATTCCTGTGAGACCCTATTTCCTGCCCATTCATCTTCAACCCTACATGGTCAAGCAGTTTGCTTATCGCGAAGGAGATTATCCGGTGACTGAAGACCTGGGTAAACGTGGTTTGGCTTTACCTTTTTCAGGTGTCATGACAGAGGAACAGGTTGAAAAAGTATGCCAAATCTTGCGCAGTTGTTTGCTTGCTTAGGCTGACAGACTAATATGGCTGAAACCTTTACCTTTTTACCAAAGCGCACTCGCGGGATTGTGACCCATGTGATCATCATCCTTATCTTAATGGCGGGCTGCGGGGTTTTGGTCTGGCAGGCCTTTCAGCAATCCGGCGGCATTCTGCTAGTGGTGGATTTGTTGGGGGCGGTGGTACTATTTGGTTTGCTGCCTTTTGTCGGTTACCGCGGATATTCGCTCATCAATGGAATTTATTCGCTTAAGCGTGACGGTTTGCGCATTCGTTGGGGATTGCGGGCAGAAGACATCCCTTTGTCTGAGGTTACATGGGTGAGACCGGCCACTGATCTTGAAGTGCCGCTCAAGCTTCCAGCTTTTTCGATCTCCGGTGCGTTGATTGGATATGTGGACCATCCGGACCTCGGTCAATTGGAATTCATCGCCTCAGACGCGCGGAACCTGGTTATCGTTGCTACTGTGGATCATTATTTTGTACTATCACCTGAACGGAAAGATGAGTTTGTGCAGCGTTTTCAACGTGCACTTGAGATGGGCACCCTCACCCCGATGGAAGCCTATTCGGCCATCCCGGCGGCATTTCTACGCCAGGTAGTACTCGATAAATACGGACGGGCGCTTATTCCGGCCGGTTTTGGGTTGACAATTTCGTTGTTGGTGATCGTTGGCTTGTCCATATCTTCAAGGGCAACCGTATCACTTGGCTACGATCCCAACGGCATACTTTTGCCCCCTGTGGCAGCCAATCAATTGCTCCTTCTGCCGGTTCTGGGCGTATTGCTCTATATTGCCGGCACTGCGGCGGGTGTATATTTTTACCGCCGCCCCGAATCACGTCCAGTCGCCTGGTTGGTCTGGACGGGTAGTCTGCTCACGCCCATGATTCTGATCATGGCAGCCGGTATGCTGGTGGGAGCCGGTTAATCTGTGGCATTAATACAATCCGCAGCCGGCCAGTTGGTTTTGGGTATTTTTCTGGCTTTACTGGCGGCGGTTGGGGCGTTTCATTTTAAATTGTTGACGGTTTCAGGCGCCATTGCCGCTTTCGTGTTGGGGGCGGTAACCTTTGGCCTTGGGGGATTGGGCTGGGCGGTGGTCCTCATCGCCTTTTTTGTTTCTTCAAATGCATTATCGTTTCTATTCAAAAAGCGAAAGAAATCCGCTGAAAGTATGTACTCCAAAGGGGGAAGGCGTGATGCTGCCCAGGTGCTCGCCAATGGAGGCATCGCCGGTTTTTTTGTGCTCTTGCATCATTTCTTGCCAGACGCTTGGATGCCATGGCTTGGGTTTTGCGCTGCCCTGGCAGCCGCCAACGCGGATACCTGGGCGACTGAGTTGGGTGTGCTTAACCCTGGTAAACCGATTTCAATCCTCTCGGGGAAAAGTGTAGAACCTGGCACCTCAGGGGCTGTGAGTCTGGCAGGCACCCTCGCCTCTCTTGCCGGAGCTGCCTTGATTGCTTTTTTCGGCTGGATCTTGATGCCTAACGGGATATTGCTTTCGTCAAACAGTTTTGTGCTTTTTGCATTGGTGAGTGTTGGGGGTCTGATCGGCAGTTTGGTAGATTCCATTTTGGGGGCAAGCTTGCAGGCTATATTCTATTGCCCGAAATGTCAAAAAGAGACCGAAAAACATCCGCTGCACGGCTGCGGTGCTGAGACACATTTGGTCCGCGGCAAAAAATGGATGGATAATGACTGGGTTAATATGGGATGCACCATTTCTGCACCGCTGTTGACAATCATCCTTGGTTTGATTTTATAAAAAAAAACTTTTCAAATCAAAAATCATTTTTCAGTAGCACGATTCTTCAATCTCATCCGGTTTACAGATTTGCAATGACCGTTTTGAGAAAGTTAAAAGTCGTATAATTTATTTTGATAGTATTAATGGTATTCCTTTCTTAGTGGTATGTTGTTTTTATTGTTAGGGCTTATGAAAACCCAATTAAGTAAATCTAAAAAACCGTTAACAAGAGGTCAAGCGACGCTTGAGTTGGCGCTAGCATTGCCTCTTTTCTTATTATTGATTATTGGCATTTTTGAAGTTGGACGCCTGATCTTTATTTACAGTTCTGTTCTCAGTGCAAGTCGTGAAGCCGCTAGATATGGCTCTGGCACAGGAGAAAATTTATCGGGGACAATATATTATCGAGATTGTGTGGGGATCACAAACCGCGCAATTACTCAAGGACTTATTGCTAACCTTAAACCAACTGATATAACAGTTCAATATGATCATGGTCCAGATAGTAATGGTGAGAATACTATATTTGCCTCATGTCCAATTGCCACAGATTTGGCTTTAGGTGATCGCGTCATAGTCACTGTCAGAACTACGTACAGCCCGATAATTAATTTTAATAATCTCGTCTCTTTCCCTATTACTTCAGTTACAACACGGACTATCATTAAAGACCTTGATGTGATGGGTACACCTCCATGGACAAATACACCGAGGCCAACATTGACCTCCACGCCAACTATCCTTCCGTCTGATACACCTACACCAACCCTTACTGCTCCTCCAACGTTAACATTTACTCCAACTCTGACACCTACAAATACAATAACACCGACAATTACGTTAACGCCAACTATTACGTTAACACCAACAATAACGTTAACTCCAACAATAACATTAACTCCCACCATCACATCTACACCAACGATTACCTTGACCCCATCTATTACACCGACACCAACAATTACAGGGACGGCTACTAAAACAAACACTGCAACTTCCACCAAAACTCCAACCCTCACCAAAACTCCAACCCCCACATCCACGTTAACACCCACCCTCCAATCAATTTGCGATACCTGGACGGTTCAAAATCCAGTTGTTTCAGTAAAATCCTGGTCTATTGATATTTTCTCAAATTCTTCGATAAACGAAACATATATTTTCCGTGTTCAGGTTGAATTTGGAGGCACCGCCTTGTTGGATACTGTTGCATTGCGGACAAAACCAATATGGGCTGACACAGCAACGTCAATTGCTGACTTAACATTCCCATATACTTACCACGAAGATTTATTAATCCCGCCTGTAATAAACACAGCAAATCAATTAAGGCTGACTTTTACTACGATTGATTTTTCGATCAAACATGTTAAGGTGTTTTTTGATAATGGTTGTTTTGTTCAATATTATTCCGATCCGTATCCATAAAAAATGATGAAAAAAAAGAATAACTTTAAGCTAAATGGTGAAAAAGGACAAAGCCTGGTTGAATTATCTCTCAGCTTAATTCTGTTATTAATTATTCTTTCTGGAATTGTTGACCTTGGTCGTGCTATTTTTACCAAGTTTGCGATGAAAGATGCTGCCGAAGAGGGTGTGATTTATGGAACCAGTTTCCCTACAGATTGCAATCAAATTAATCAACGCGTCGAGTTTAACCTTTCGAATAGAGCGCTTAATGGTGGAATGACCATCGTCACGACAATTGAAGGGAATGGTGGCAATTTTATTGAATGTAGCCTGATTCCATACAACCAGGTGTATGCAGGAAAGAAACTAAAAGTAACGGTGACAAAAACTTTTACTGTCACCATGCCTTTCTTGGGAGCATTTATTGGGCAGACTATCCCATTATCCGTCACTGCAAATGGAATAGTTTTGAGACCGCAACCCCAGAATAATTAGTGAAATTGAGGAAATTATGAAAACGCATCAAGAAGGTGAAAACGGACAAATAATTGTAATTTTGGCGATTGCATTGGTCGCAATCTTGGGCATCACCGCTTTGGCACTTGATGGAAGTTTGTTATTGAATGATAGACGTGATGATCAGAGTATTGCAGATTCTGCTGCTTTGGCTAGTGCCAGTGCAGCAGTGCAAATATTAAAGGATTATTCGCCAAACCAGTTTTATTGCGGGTCGGTTTTAGCGATTAATGCCAGTACAGCTGCTCTCTTGGCAGGCAAGGAATTTGCTCTATCAGAAGGTATCACCCTGATTCAAGATGGTACTGAGAATGGAATATCAGTGACATGCGGTGTCAAAAGTTACCGGACTTTTCTGGACATTAAAATAACGGTATCGACTACCAGAGAGACTACTTTTGCGAAAATTATTGGTAGAGATGAGCTTAACACAAAAGTTGAAGCTACTTCAAGAGTGTTTCCCAAAGAAACTCTTGCTTTTGGGAATGGAATTGCTTCTTTGTCCAATTCCTGTGGGTCTATTGGAGGAATAACTGTTACAGGTACTGGTTCTATTGATGTTGTCGGAGCCGGAATTTTTGCAAATTCATGCTTAACCGGATCAGGAACGATTGATATCGTTGTTGATGGTGGACAAATTTCATATTTTACAGCATACAGCCCCCCCTCATCAGGTTCAATCAGCCCTGCACCAATAAAGGTCAATGAGAGGCTTCCGCTTTTCACTGTACCTATTCCTGATTGCACAAAAGTCCCATATTATAGTTCTCCTGTGGCTGTCAAAAGTGGCGGGACAATTGACCCAGGTAACTATTCATCTATAAAATTATCAGGTTCGGATACGTTGAATATGAATCCTGGCCTTTATTGTATGACAGGTGATTTTACAACAACTGGTCAAGCGCATGTTATTGGTCAGAGTGTAACGATTTACTTTGTAAGTGGGTCATTTGATACCGCAGGTACTTCTATAATAAATATTCAAGCGCCTAATTGTGAAAATTCACTTTGTGGTGTGCCACCAGCGATTCGCGGAATTCTTATTTACATGGCCCCTAGTAATAATGCCACAATAAAATTTACAGGCACTTCTGATTCTGAATTTATGGGTACAATTTTTGCACCCGGAGGATCAATCAATGTTACTGGTTCAGGAGATTTGGTTACCCTTAATACCCAATTGATTGCAAATAAAGTTGATGTTTCTGGTACTGCGAATATTTCTCTCAATCTAAATGGTGCAGAAATTTATCAAACACCGTCTTCAATTCAACTTCTCAAATAATCTCGAATTACAATCATACTAACCCGCCAATCTGATTGGCGGTTTTTTATATATCAATGAACAGAAACCAATTTCATATTAACATAAGGATTCACTTTTTTGGCTTGTGATTCGATTTCTGAATTCCAAAAAGTTAACAATTTTGCAATGATGTCGTTGAGCAGGCTAAAAGGCGTATAATTTTTTATTATTGGTAGAAGTTTTAATGTTAATTCCCTGAGATTAACTCAACCTATATTACTCGTAGAAATTCCAGTATAAAGCTTAAGGTAGGCTTGAAATACATGAATGATCTATTTAACACGTCTGAATCAAAATACAAGGGTCAATCCACACTTGAACTGGCGCTTGTTTTGCCAATCTTTTTAACATTAATGTTGGGTGTTTTTGAGATCGCCTTCCTTTTTTTCTATAATGTATCTGTGGCGAATGCCAGCCGTGAAGCAGCCCGTTATGCTGCCTCGTCTGGCTGTCCATCTTCGACTGCATGTATACCCACAGATATGCATTATTACCAAGATTGCACTGGCATCAAAAACCGAGCCATTTCAAAAGCGCCGGGCATTGGTTTACAAGCAGCAGATATTGTCATTAGTTATGACCACGGGCCAGATAACAACGGTGTAATTTCACCAATTGCTGATGTTTGTTCAGCTACAACCCCAACACTTGTTACCGGTGATCGTGTGGTTATTACTGTAACCAAACAATTTACCCTGATTGTTCCAATTCCTGGTTTAAAAAACTTTCCAATCGTTAGTAAAACCTATCGCACATATTTGGGGCAGGTGAACTAATGAGAAGAATAACCTGGTTAAAAAAGCTATTTCAGAAAAAACCGGCGCAAAAAACGTCGAGTCGAAGGCCCGGAGAATCAGGCCAGGGATTGGTTGAACTGGCAATCAGCTTGATCGTGATCTTGATATTGCTGGCCGGTATTGTGGATATCAGCCGGACAATCACGATCAAAATGCAGCTTCAAGATGCCGCCGAAGAAGGTGTGGTCTATGCCATGGCTTTTCCACACAATTGCACTCAAATTCAACAAAGGGTGCTTCAGAACCTGACAAAAGTTAAGAGTGCAACATTGGCTTCGGCTGTGATCACATACAACAACGTGGATTGTGTTTCAGCAACGGGCGACGTTAAAGGCCAATTAATTAAAGTAACTATTGCTAATAGTTTTCCTGTAAGCATGCCGTTTCTTGGGACCGTTATCGGTAGTGCGCGTACCATTCAAGTTGATGCTAAAGGGGTTGTAATTAGGAATTAATTGTATGAAAGACAGGATCGGTTGATATGAAAACACAAGAAAAAGGTCAGATTATCGTGATTCTCGCAGTTGCCCTGGTGGCTGTTTTAGGAATCACTGCGCTCGCTATTGATGGCAGCATGATCTATCAGGAACGTCGTAACGATCAAACCACCGCGGATTCCACAGCGTTGTCTGCAGCTCAAACCGCGTCAGCCAATGCGACATGTGCCACGGCACGTGTCGCTGCAATTAACCAGGCCATTGCCTATGCCTCCGCACAAGAAGGTGTTGCATTGGCCAACGATACAACCAGCCCCAACCGTGTGGAAGCAAATTGTAATGCTGATAATACCAAGCTGACCGTTAAAGTGGTGGTTACTTCTGATACACCCACAACATTCGCAAAATTGATTTCGAGAGATCAATTATCCACTACAGTTGAATCAACATCTCAGCTAACCTTTGGCTCTAACATTTTCGCCAGTGGCGATGGTTTCTGGGCTACCGGTACCACCTGCGGACCTCTTGGCGGCATCTGGTTATCAGGTACTTCAAAAGTATTTATTAAAGGCGGTGGTGTTTATTCATCATCATGTATTTCTGTTCGAGCAGCGCCCGGCGGTATTTTCACGGATGGCGGACCAATTCACTATACGGGCAGCACAGGCAATGGCATGCGTACTATGACAGTGGGTTCAAAGACGGAATATATCGGAACCCCTGGCACATTAGGAACTAACGGATTGATATTCTCAAACAATACCACTTCGTTTATGTTGGCGAATCAAATAACCCTGCCGGCAACCACTTATCAATTGTCTGATGGCATGATTCAGCCCGGACTTTATGCCAACCCGCTTTTTACTGAAGCCCAATGGCCGACATACCAACCAACACTGTCAGTCTTGCCGACCATTCCGGTTATGCCCACACAACCTTGCACTGGATTGGTGGATTACGGTACCCCGGATTTGAGCTGGTCAGCGACACCGCGAATCCTGAACCCAGGAATTTACACCAAAATGGATCAAGGTTACACCAACCTTCAACTGAACCCCGGGGTGTATTGCATCAAGGCAGGAGGAGATGTCGAATTCAACCAACTTAATGTGACTGCTAACAATACAATTTTCTATTTTATGGGATCAGGCGACTTTTTGGTTGGCAGCGGTCTCAATACGATGACCATGAATGCAAGTTCCATCTACCTGACCAATGGCAATTTCGATGTCAGCAATGGCACATTCAACGCCGAACCAATTACTATTTTTATTAAACAAGGTAGTTTTTTCTTACGTAACGGTGCTTATGGCGCAACCATGAGGGCACCTACTTGTAGTGATTCTTCGTGTGGTGTGGGTCCGGCAATCAAGGGTGTGCTGGTCTACTTGGATGCAGCCAATACAGGCACCTTTAACATTTTGAATGGTAATGGTTCACCTCATAGACTATATGGAACCATTTTTGCCCCTAATGCTTTGGCATATATTGATGGCGCAACCAACACCTATTCCACGGATGTTCAATTTATTGCCAAACGGATCGAGTTGAGCGGCAGTGCCGGCATCACACTGAGTACTACTGAAGGTAATCTCTATACCACCGGCGGCGCCGGTTCGATAGAATTGCTAAAATAGAATCTTCACATATCGTTAATAATCCTCGTCCATCTGGCGGGGATTTTTTTGTTGCTTGTCAGTAAGGGTCAAGTTAACAATTATGCAATGCCCATTTTGGGCAGCCTAAAAGGCGTATAATTTTTATAGTAATGGGTGGATTTTTTATTGGTATATTGGTACACAAAAAGCAGCACGTTATTAGCGTTGAGCAAGTTTACGATTTTCTAATAACCATTGATGATGACGAGGTAGATGATTTTGATCTGTTTTTAGAAATTTTATCCGTTTTATTTCATATAGGGATAAGATGGTTTTAGTGATAAGAGGTAAAAATGTATAAAAATGAAAAAGGACAAATTATCGTCATTTTAGCAGTCGCGCTGGTTGCCATTTTAGGCGTTACTGCCCTGGCTGTGGATGGCAGCATGATCTATGCCGAACGTCGTAATGACCAATCCACATCAGATTCATCGGCATTATCTGCTGCTCAGACGGCTTCAGCAAATCCAACCTGTGCCACTGCAAGAACTGCAGCCATAAATCAAGCTATCGCCTATGCTTCTGCTCAAGAAGGGGTAGTATTGGCAAACGATACCACCAGTCCCAATCGGGTCGAAGCAACTTGCAACGCAGATAACACCAAGCTGACGATTAAAGTTGTTGTCACTTCCAACACGCCCACGACCTTTGCCCAGATGGTGTCAAGAGATCAATTAACCACCACGGTCGAATCAACTTCGCAAGTATCTTTTGGATATAGTGCTTTTGCAGGGGGAAACGGGCTTGTTACACTTGGCGAGAATTGTGATACCAGTAAAAACGTCAATAGCGGCGGCATACATCTCTATGCAAATGCAATTCTTACAATAAAAGGCGGAGGCGCCTATTCCAGGTCTTGTGTTTTTGTTGACAATGCTCCTGCTGCTTTAATGACTGATGGGGCAGATATATTGTATGCAGGAAAAGGAGCAAATACTTTTTATTCAGGAAGTCAAATTCAATATACTGGAACCAATGGCATTATTTTTAGATCCAACACGACTTCATTTATGGTATCAGACCCTTCTTTGACAATGCCTTCAACGAATTATCAAATCTGGGGAAATAAAGCTCCCTATACGGCAAATCCCGCGATTGCTCAAAACTTGTGGCCTGTTCCTACAGACCCTCTTACTTTTAACTTAGATATTCCGGATATGGTTCCACAAACATGTGGAGGAACAGATTATGGAGCTGTCGACGTTCCATACTCAGCCGTCCCGGTTACTTTGTATCCAGGCATTTATACCAGTATTAATCAAGGCTGGGCTGATATAATTTTTTCGCCAGGAGTTTATTGTATAAGAGCTGGAGGAAATGTAACATTAGGTGGAAAATCAGTTACAGCAAATAATACTTATTGGAATTTTTTGGGTAATGGTAATTTTTCAAAAACTGGTGCCGGGTATACTCTATATTTGGATAACAGTTCTGTTTACCTTAAAACTGGAAATTTTTCAATTGAGAACAGTGCAATAATGGTTGCCCATGGCACGACGATTTTTATTGAACAAGGAAATTTTACAGCCTCTGGAGATGTTCCTGTTGTGTTAACCGCGCCGGATTGTTCGATAACAAATTGTACGTTAAGTCATGGCATATCAGGGGTTGCATTGTATCTTAAGGATCAAAATAACTTAAATAACACCACGATAACGATTGAAGGATCCAGTTCAATGGACTTAAGTGGGACAATATTTGCCCCAAAAAGCAAAGTGGCAATAACAGGTTATTCAGGGTTAAAAACACTTCAATCTCAAATTATTTGTAGAAGATTTGAAACAACAGGATCTTCTCCAGTGACACTTGATATTGAAGGGGCTAATCTTTATGGGGGAGGGAGTTCAATTCCCACCATCGAGCTCTTAAAATAAAACATAAAACATCTACTAAAAACCCCTCCAAACGGCGGGGTTTTGATTATTAAGAAGTGCTTCTTCTTCGATTTTGAGGCTGTGTGCCTGAACTGTCGATATCCAGCCGGTAGCCCACACCGCGGATGGTTTTGATAAATTCAGGGTGTCGCGGATTTTCTTCAATAGCCTGTCTCAGCCAGCTCATGTGTACATCCAATGATCGGGTATCGCCGGTATAGTCGGTTTCCCAGGCTTTACGGAACATTTCTTCGCGGTTGATTACTTCACCAGCATGTTCCATTAATATCTTTAACAAAACCACCAACCTGGGGGTAAGTTGGATTTGTCTGTCTTTCAAAATTACGCGATGTTGTTCAACATCCAATATTATGGGTCCAGCCTGCAGACCGCCATTGTTTTGAATGGGCAGTAAATGTTTTACTCTATTAACTAGTTTTTGCATGGTAAAGGGAAGAAATAGAACGGCATTGGCGTCGTAATTATCTTTAGGATCAGCATCTTTATCAAGCACCAGAATCACAGGCATATCTGTATTCTGTTGGTGCAGTGATTGACAGATTCGCTTTCCGTTTGTGCGCATAGATGAAGCATCAATCACCACGAGATCAGGATTGCTGCTTTGAAGATGAGTTAAGGCGGCCGCACCACTTGGTACACTTTCAACCAGGTAACCTTTTTTGGTTAAACCGGCTGCAAATGAAGGATGATCGGTTCTTTTGCCTTCAACAAGTAAGATTCTAGGCTTTATCAACGATTCTTTATTCCAGTCCTGTTTGTGATAATAGCAGCAGTACTTTGTTTTTTAATTTTTCGTCTCAAAAGTAAGTGCCAGCTTGTAAATGGAAATCTCAAGATAACCCTGAGATTATATGTAAAAGGTGTCCTGTCTGTCAATTGAATACTAATCCCACCTGGCAAATGAAAAAAATTATTCAAACAGACAGTTGAAATAATAATTTCTAAAAACTATTATACCCCAATCTTAAAAAAAGCAAGTTAAAAGAATTGTAAGCCTTAAAAAATCCTGCGGAAATCTTAAACAGTGGATACCTCAAGTTGCGTTGCTTTTTGCCGCGTGTTAGAATACTATCAAGCTTTTTATGTGTAATTAATGGATTGAGGTAGAGGAAATAAATGTCTGAAATGGTTGAAGTGATAATCGACAGTGTCAGGGTAAGCCTAACCAACCAACAGCGTATTGTATTGTTGCGCGAATTGGAAGTGGAACGCTACCTGCCGATCTGGATTGGCCCCTATGAAGCAGAATCCATCACCATTTCACTGCAAGAAATTGAAATTGCACGCCCTCAAACCCATGATCTTCTTATCGAAACCCTTGAAAAGACGCATGCCAGATTGACCCGGGTGGAAGTGATCGCATTACGAGGGGATATTTTCTATGGCAATTTAGTGATTGAGTCAGGTGGAGAAATCATCCTGATTGATGCACGGCCTTCTGATTCGATTGCGCTAGCCGTCAGGGCGCATGTGCCAATATTAGTGGCGCGCGATATTCTTGATACCGCAGGTATTATTCCAGAACAAGATATCCAGCAGGAAATCGAAGAGGAAGAATCCAAACAGGCCGCTGCAGAGGCGGGTGATTCTAAAGAACGGTTGTCTGTTTTTGAAAGTTTTCTTTCCAACGTAAAACTGGATGATGAACCTGATACAGATAAACCCCTGGATCCGGATGACGATCCAGATCATCCTTCTGATGACGACTAATATAGCTTTGCCAACCTGATAATTGGAGAACCCGGGTACCCCATGAGCAATTTTCAAACCTCAGACGATAACTCTGTTACCGAGATTCAGTCGCAGCCTAACAGCCGTGAAGCTGAAGAAGCCGTGCTGGGTTCCATATTAATCAACCCCGAGTCATACTATGATGTGGCAGAAATTTTGCATGAAGATGATTTTTATATCATCCGCAACCAGTGGGTTTGGAGTTCTTTCGTCAGGTTAAATGAAAAACGAGCGCCGATTGACATCCTCACCGTCAGTGAAGATTTACAGAATCACAATCAACTCGGCGACATCGGCGGTCAAGCCTACCTAATTTCACTGGTTAATCAAACCCCAACCTCTTTGCATGCTCAATCTTATTCTCGAATTGTTGAACAAAATGCCATCCGCAGGCGTATGTTGTCGGCGGCAAATGAAATGGCCAAGCTGGCATACGACCAGGAAAAAGATGTTGATACCATCATTGACAAAGCCGAGATGTCTGTCTTTGGGTTGAGCGAAAGACGTATCCGTCATGACCTTGAACCGATTGAACGCGTCTTAAGCAATTTCTATGATCATGTGGATGAACTTTCTCAACGGGACGATGAGATTTTTGGTGTTCCAACAGGTCTGACTGACCTCGACAAGCTCTTGGGTGGGTTGCAGAAATCTGATTTGCTAATCATCGCTGGTCGGCCTGGTTCAGGTAAAACCGGTTTTATGCTTTCAATTGCCAAAAATGCCGCACAGAAACATAAAAAACATGTTGCCTTTTTCTCGCTTGAAATGTCAAATGAGCAGCTTGTTCAGCGTTTGATTGCCCAAGAAACCAAGATTGATACTCAAAGGCTGCGCACTGGCAAGCTTGAAAGTGAAGAATGGCCGCTCTTTACCCATGCAGTCGAAGTGTTGGGCGATACCCACATGTGGCTGGATGATACCCCGGCCATCACACCTTTGCAGCTTCGCACAAAATGCCGCCGTCTGCACATGGAACACAACCTTGATTTGATTGTTATCGACTATTTGCAATTAATGGGCAGCGATTCACGTAATGAAAACCGGGTGCAAGAAGTTTCGCACATCTCTCGCAGCCTTAAGGTTCTGGCGCGTGAATTGAACGTGCCGGTATTGGCAGGCGCCCAGCTCTCTCGTGCAGTCGAGCAGCGTGAAGGCAAAAAACCGGTACTTTCAGATTTGCGCGAATCTGGCTCACTTGAACAGGATGCCGATATCGTCATGTTCATCCACCGGCCTGATATGCTTGAAAAAGACAATCCGCGTCAGAACATTGCCGAATTAATCGTGGCCAAGCACCGTAATGGCCCCACCCATCCAGGCATTGAACTGGTCTTCTTGAACAACCTGGCCAAATTTGAGAACGCAGCCACTTTTTCCGGCGATTTCAAGGATAAAAAGAGAAATTAGGGCAGGCGATGTCTCCATTTAGCGGATTCAACAACTCCTCGGGTAAGAACACTCCCATCCCGGCGGCTTTCTTCACCGATTTGCTGCCCCAGGTCACTAATCTGGATGAACTTCGCGTCATTCTCTGGTCATTTAGAAGTCTCGATCAACAGCAAGGGGATTTGCGTTACCTGACCCTTGAAGATTTCATTGAAGCAGAAGAATTCATTACCAGCCTTGGAAAAACCGAAAAAGAGCAAAAGGAAAGACTCACAAAAGCGCTGGAAAGTGCAGTGCGGCTGGGGGTACTTCTAAAAGCAGAGAACGGCGAACAGGAGCTCTTTTTTCTCAACTCACCCCGCGGGAGGGCAGCTCTTGAAGGACTGTCACAAGGAGCCTGGCAGCCGCAGGTTCATCACCCTGGAGGTTTTTCATCAACCAGGCCAAATATTTTTGCATTATACGAACAAAATGTCGGTCCGTTGACACCATTAATAGCAGATGCATTGCGCGACGCTGAGAACCTTTACCCGGCAGACTGGATCAATGATGCCTTCAGAATTGCCGTAACCCGCAACGCCCGCAGTTGGAAATACATAGAAGCCATTTTACGCAAGTGGAAAGAGAAAGGCCGCGATGAAAGAGATCAACGATCCACTCAAGAAGATCGCAAACTCGACAGTGAGGGCCAATATGGCGACTTCATCCTCCACTAAAACAGATAAACCCAAAGAAGAAGTCTGCCCGATTTGCGGTGGTGTTGGTTTTGTACGCAAAGATGTGCCGATCAGTGACCCTGATTTTGGCAAGCTGACCATGTGCGTGTGTAAACAAAATGACCAGAACCGCAGCGCTCAAGAACGACTGCTGCGGATGAGCAATCTTGAAGCGTTCAGTCAGATGACCTTTCATTCTTTTTCGGTGCAAGGTCGGCTTGGATTGGGCGATGAACAAATTCAATCTCTGCAGTACGGACTGAGCCAGGCACAGCAGTACGCAGCCACCCCTCGCGGATGGATGGTGCTCATGGGCACCTACGGCTGCGGCAAGACCCACCTGGCGGCCGCCATTGCCAATACCTGCGTGGAATACGGTATGAATACACTCTTCCTGACCGTGCCTGACCTGCTGGATTGGCTGCGTTATTCCTACGATGCTTCCGACACCACCTTTGAACAGCGCTTTGAAGAAATTCGCAACGTTGGATTACTGGTGCTGGATGACCTGGGTTCTCAAAATTCAACTAAGTGGGCGGCTGAAAAACTTTTCCAAATTATAGATTACCGCTATTCGCGTAAACTTCCGCTGGTGGTGACCACCAACCTGACCTTCGAAGACCTGGATGACCGCATCCGTTCACGGCTGCAAGACCCCGATCTTTCGACCCGCGTGCGCATCTCTGCACCAGATTATCGAACGCCAATCAAAGATAGCAAAGACCCCCTGGTTTACCAGCTCCAATTACTGGGTGACCGCTCGTTTGGCAATTGGAGCGGCAGGGAACCCGAGAGACTGCCTCAAGAGGTTCAAAACAACCTTGAAAATGTCTTCAGAGCTGCCCAGGATTTTGCCGAATCGCCGCGAGGCTGGCTGGTGATGATGGGCACTTACGGCTGCGGCAAGACTCATCTGGCAGCCGCCNNGCCACTTTCAGCCCGGCCAGCAATGTGTCTTATGACGAGATGTTTAACCGGGTTAAAGGAGCTTCCGTTCTAATTCTGGATGACCTGGGCACGCAGAGCGCCACCCCATGGGCTCGCGAAAAGCTTTACCAAATCTTTAATGAGCGCTATAACGCCAAACTGCCCACGGTGATCACCATGTCGGGCAACCTTGACGACCTGGATGCGCGCATCCGCAGCCGCATGTTGGACGGCCGCTTATGCTCCATTTACGAGATCATGGCTCCCTCTTACCGCGGCGGAGCGCCGCGCACGGAACGTCCGCGCAAGAGCAGATAATTTTTTCAGCGTAAATTAAATTGGTTTTACCTCTGATGTGCAGTGCGGACAGCGGCTGGCCTTCATTGAGATTTCGGTCATGCAGTAGGGGCATTTACGCGTGGTCACTTCAACTACTTTTTCCTCTTTTTTGATTAAACGGTCCATGGCATGAATGATGATAAAGATCACCAGTGCCACAATCAAAAAATTTACCACATTGTTCAGAAAAAGACCGTAATTCAAGGTGGGGGCGCCGGCAGCCTGAGCTTCAGCCAGACTGCCATATTTTATTTTGCTCATATTAATGTAAAGGTTTGAAAAATCCACTTTGCCGAGCAGCAACCCAATCGGGGGCATGATGATGTCATTGACGAGTGAGGTAATGATCTTGCCAAAAGCACCGCCGATGATCACAGCAACAGCCAAATCCACCACATTTCCGCGCATCACAAAATTCTTGAATTCCTTAAGCATGATTCCTCCTCGGCATTCGATATGATGTATAAACTTTACCTCGAATAGAAATGGTTTGTCAAATCGCCTTTTTGTCAGAGCAATTCAAGTGCATTGTGTATCAATCTCAGATGTTCGTAAGAGCAATTCACGCGAAGCGTCCACTTGCTGGATGAATTGCCCTTACCTGTGTATTCTATTTTCACCATGATAGAATACTCCTCATCATGATTGCCCGTCTGAAAACTGCACAAAAGGAATATCCCGGCCAGTTTTGGATTTTGTTCATCGGTATGCTGATCAGCACCATTGGACAATCCATGATTTGGCCGTTCTTGATGATTTATGTCTCCAAAAAGTTGGAGCTACCGCTTGCCCAGACTGCCAGCCTGATCAGTATGAACGCGGCTTTTGGCTTAACCTTTTCTTTTGTGGCCGGGCCGATCATTGACCGCCTGGGACGCAAATGGGTCATGGTGGTGAGCCTGGTGGGCATGGGGATTATGTATTTCTTTATGAGCAAGGCAGCCACCTTTGTGGAATTCGCTATGGCGCAGTGTTTGATGGGCGCCTTAACCCCGCTCTACCGTGTCGGTGCAGACGCCATGCTGGCCGACCTCATTCCGACCGAGAAACGCACGGATGCCTATTCTCTGCTGCGTATGAGCAACAATGCTGGGGTAGCCATTGGTCCGGCCATAGGCGGCCTGGTGGCGTCTACATCCTATACCATGGCGTTTTATGTCGCCGCGGCTGGATTGGGCTTTTATGGGCTGCTGATAGCTTTCAAAGCCAATGAAACGTTACCCAGTGGTGTGTCAAACACTTTAAAAGGAAAATTCATATTTTCGGGTTATGGGCATATATTCAAGCATCGTGAATTTATGGGTTTTATTGGCGCGTGTACCCTGACAACCATGTTGGCTTCCATGGTTTGGGTGCTTCTGCCTGTCTATTCCAACACCAACTTTGGTTTGCCTGAAAAACTTTATGGCTTAATCCCCACCACCAATGCGTTGATGGTGGTCACGCTGCAATTTCTGGTGACACTGGTCACCAGGCGTCACAAACCAATGGCCGTACTTACTGTTGGCACAATTTTCTATGCTGTTTCCACTGCCATGATCGCCCTTTTTACCGGCTTTTGGGGTTTCTGGTTATGCATGGTGATTATGACTATGGGCGAATTGATTATCAGTCCAACCGCCACGACATATACGGCCAACGCCGCTCCTGTAGACATGCGCGGACGTTATATGAGCATGTTTGGATTAACCTCGAGTGTAGCCTCATTGATTGCGCCTGTTTTGGGTGGATCTTTGAGCGACCAGTTTGGCGGGCGAACCATTTGGTTGGGCGGGGGCGTGATAGGGCTGCTGGCCATAGGTGCGTTCTTATGGTTGACCATTTTGGTTGATAAACACCAAAAAGAAAGCTCTATTGCAACTATTTCAATGGAGTAATTACGTAAAACCAATAAATCAGCAGCTATTGCGAATAGCCATCGATATTTGTATAATAAGGTTGTGATAAAGAAATTACGCTGGGCTTCCGTTTTTCTGATTCTGGCCTTACTGATTGCGCTCGTTCCACAGGCGGTCAAGGCACAGTCTTCTGATTCTGTCTTTGTCTCAGAGACTGGGCATTGGATCTGGGGCGATTTCTTACGCACCTATAACAGTGTCAGCGATCCTCTGCTTTATTTCGGTTATCCCATTACTGATGATTTTATCGATCCGCAAACCAATCAGCGCGTACAGTACTTCCAGCGTGCTCGTTTTGACCTGGTGGATACATCTGAAGGACCGATGGTGCAGATCGCACCGCTTGGCAGCCTCTTGCATCAAGAAGGCGCCGAACTCGCGGATATCCCACGAGAAGGACCGACCTGCCGAAACTTTAACTCAGGCTACACTGTTTGTTATGCCTTTTTGCAATTCTATGATTCATACAACGGAGCAACCTGGTTTGGACTTCCCATCTCTGAGGTCGAAGTGGTCGACGGACATTACATACAATACTTCGAAAACATCCGCATGGAGTGGTGGCCTGACAAACCCAGCGGACAGCGCGTGGTCATCTCAGACCTTGGCCGTATCTATTTTGATAAAGAAGTACACAACCCTGAATTATTAAAATCCAGCCAAACCGCCAGCATTGCCGGTACACTGATCAATCCCGTGGTCAATGTGTTTGCTTTGAATTCTCTGGTGGGCGCCGGCGAACCGCAAACGATTTTCGTGATCGTGCAAAATCAAAACCTGGTGCCGGTCGCCAATGCCCAGGTTGCCGTAACTCTTTACTATCCAGACGGCAGCAAGCAGTTTTACCGGCTTGCCGAGACCAACGAATTTGGCATCAGCCAATTCAGCTTCCAGGTTGATCAGTTGGAGGTACGCACAGTGGTAAACGCTGTCGCCGAGATCAACATCCGCGGAGAATCATCTTCAGGCAAGACATGGTTCCGCATCTGGTGGTAAAAATCCTTGAATAACAAGTAAACACGGTCTTTCGGCCGTGTTATTTTTTCTGGTTTTTCAATTCGTCATACAACCTGCGGTAATCATTGCTGTTTGGTGGATTCAAGGCAATCAGGTTTTGCAGGGTGGCCAATGCACCCTCGCGATTTTCCTGCCGCAGACACTTTTCAGCCAGTACATCCAGCTTTTCAATGATCTCAGCCTGTTTATTCTGATTCTGAAAAAACCGAATCAAGCGTTTTTGAATATCAATATTGTCAGGGCGGTCTTCCAATAAAGCGTCAAGAAAATGCTCTGATCGATCAGTGTGCCCGGCAGTTTCGAGCAGCTTGAGGAAGGAATCCAGTTCATTCAGGGCACCAGAAGGAAGACCAATGCGAAGGTAAAGGTCAATCAAGGTCGCACGCGTGGTGGAATCAAGGGGTTCCAAACTGCGCAGTTGTTCAAGAATTTTGATTGCTTGTTTTAGATCCAGGCTCTGAAGTTCGATATCGGCCAGTTTATTCAAAATTTGCACTGCCCAGGTGCGTGAAGTGACTGTTTTTTGTGATAGCGAGAGGGCTTTTTGATAATCTTCTCTGGCCAGGTCCAGTTCGGCGAGTAAATAGTGGACGTTGGCAATATCCATGTATTGCTGTACGGCTTCATCCATTCGACCTGAAGAGATCAACAAGTCGATCAACATATCCCTGACAGAAAGATCCATGGGGGCCAGTTTTGCCACGCGGGTTAATAATCTCACTGCCTGGTTGGTTTCGCCTCTCACATTGTAGAGATATGCCACCAGGTTGAATTTTTCAACAGCTTCGTGAATTCGGCCTTCCATGATCAATAATTCACCAATCTGAACATGCAGCGGCAGGTAAGTAGGTGCATGGGTCAGGGCATAGAATGCCTCTTCCATGGCGGTGCGCAGCCTTCCTTCAGCCGCAAGTTGCTTGATGAGAGCGAGTGCTTCTATCACCTGGCTGTTGGTGGTTTCGAGCAGCATTTCTGCCAATGGGATGGGGGGACTGCCCTCAGGCTGTCGCGGAAGTTGACTGCGTGCTTCTTTCAAATACTCCCGCCAATCATTGCGCATGAGTTGGGCTTGAACGGTCTTGGTGATATTGGCAAGATCCTTTACTTCATTCACCCGTTCGTGTGCTTCAAGGATGGGTTCGTATAGTTGGGTGAGTTCATTTTCCAATTCTCGGGGCACAGACAACACATCTGCCAATTTCAAAGCTTGCAGTGCATAGTTGCTGGAGTCTTTCAATTGACCGGCTTTTTCTTGAATTTGAGCCATCAATAAATTCGACGCCAGGGCATAGGCTGGGTTTCTAACCGCTTTTTGCAAATGTTTTAGCGCTTTCTGCGGGTTGGATGTGTGTATTAAAAGCGCAAGCAAGTATTCCGCGGCAGAAAGGTTAAGCCCGAGATCTATGGCCCGTTCCATTTCTACGGCAGCTTCGTCATCTTTGCCTGCAGTTTGTAAATCAATTGTACGGCTAAGGTGAGTGCGTGCACGTGACTTTTCGGCATCCTTTGAAGACAAGACACCGGTTCCGCGCAGCAAATGTATTTGTCTCCGCATGGGAACCTGTTCGTCAGGGCTAACTGCTTCTGGTTGTTCAAAAAGCATGGCAGCCATTTCTTTAACGGCAACCAGGCGTGCTTCGGTGAGTGGATCATATTTTGGCAGTGTTTCTTCTACAAGTGTGAGTTTATCGGTTTGTTTAGTTTTAATGGGCTGTACAGGTTCACTTTCACTTTTGGCGGATTGTGGCAAGTTCATTTGTTGGCCGGTTTTTAGCTGCATTAAAGCGTGTTGGACTTCTTGATTATTCGGTTCAAGTCCCAGGGTATATTGCACCACCTGGCTGGCTTTTGAGGTGTCTCCACTGGATTGCATCAGTGCGGCAACAAACAAGTATTCTGTGACACATTCAGCTTTCAATCCCATTTTGTCATAGATCATGGCCAGCCGCATGCGTACCGTTTGATTATTTGGGTCCAATCGGATGGCTTCTTTAAAAGCGGCAATGGCGTGTTCTGCATCACGTGCTTTAAGCTGCTTTTCTCCGCATTGCATAAAGGCTTTGACTGCATCAATGATTGCGCCTGTATGTTCAAATATCCGCCCCATTTTTTCAAAAGGCATTGGATCATCCGGGGTGATGCTTGAACAACGTATGTAGAACTTTAACGCTTCATCATATTGTTCCAGTTGATAACAAGCCAAACCGGCACTGGCAAGCCCCATGGCATCCTGGGGATTTTCAAGCAAAGCCTGACGATACAACTCCAGCGCTTTGGCCCAGTCTTGTTCCCAGGCGGCTGTGTGCCCCTGGCTCATCAGGGTTTGAAATTGGGCGGATTCTTGGCTCATGTTCACTCTTTCAACGCTATCGTCAGTCGTGAAGCACTTGCATGCTTCCCCAATTTATACCGCTTCTGGCTTCTGTCAGCAGGGGAATCGACAACTTGTAGGCTTCAGACATAACACTTTGTACTACTTTGGCTGTATCGGCCAATTCACTTTCAGGTACATCCAACACCAATTCATCGTGCACTTGTAATAGAATTTTTGCCTGCAATTTTTTAGCGTTGAGAGCCGGCGGCAGGTGGATTAACGCCAATTTCATGATATCCGCAGCCGTTCCCTGGATGGGAGCGTTGATGGCTTCTCGTTCTTCACGGTTTTTCATATTGACATTGACCGGATTGGCCAGGTTGGGGAAATAGCGTCGGCGTCCCAGCATGGTTTCGACATACCCTTGACGCGTCGCCAATATGCGGATGTTATCCAAATAGCTCTTTACGCCTGGGAAGTTTTCAAAATAGCCTTTGACAAAATTCTCGGCTTCTCCGAGGGTTAAATCTGTCGACCGGCTCAACCCAAAAGCGCTCATGCCGTAGATCAACCCAAAATTAATGGCTTTTGCGTGACGGCGTTGTTCTTTGGTGACCTCTTCAAGCGCAATCCCGTTGATGGCAGCCGCAGTAGCAGCGTGGATATCCTGCTCGGCACGGAAAGCGTTCAACATGGCTTCATCGCCAGCCATATGTGCCACAATACGCAGTTCAATTTGTGAGTAATCCACAGACAACAACACGCAGCCGGGAGATGATTTGAACCCGAGACGCACCTGGCGTCCAATTTCGGTGCGGGTGGGGATGTTTTGCAAGTTCGGATCAGTGGAAGCCAATCGGCCTGTAACCGATCCGGTTTGATTGAAATTGGTATGCACCCTGCCTGTGCGCGGATTCACCTGAAGCGGCAGAGAATCAAGATATGTGGATTTCAATTTGGCTAATTCCCGGTATTCCAGCAGCAGGTCCACCACAGGGTGTTTGCCGCTTAATTCGTCCAGCACGGCAGCCGAGGTAGAAAAATGTCCGCTTGAGGTTTTCTTGTTGCGGTCAGGTGGAATCAGCCTGAGCGTTTCAAACAACACTTTAGATAGTTGTTGGGTCGAATTCAAGTTGAAAGGATAACCGACAGCTTTATAAACCTGGTCTTCAATTTCGCGCAGCCTGGTGTTCATTTCGCCGCTGAATTTCTTGAAGAATTCAACATCCAGCAAAATGCCGTGGCGTTCCATCTGCATTAATACCGGCACAAGCGGCATTTCAATTTCTTTGAAGATCTGGGTGCATTTTCGATCTTCCATTTTCTTCTCGACCAATGGGGCCAGTCTGAAGGTCACTTCAGCATCCGCGGCGGCATACGGTGCAGCGGATTCAACTGGCACCTGGTCCATGGTAATTTGAGTCTTGCCTTTGCCGATCAATTCTTCAATGTGGGTCATGCTGGCATTCAGATAGTCGCCAGCCATGTCTTTGAGACCCAAACTGTGTGATGAAGGGTCAATCAACCACTCGGCTAACATGGTGTCAAATGAAAGCGGATAAACCTCAAGACCAAAATTGCCTAATACCAGCGCATCATATTTGATGTTATGCCCGATCTTCTCAATCTTGGGATCAGTGAAGGCAGGTTTGATTGCTTGAATGACATCCGGGATGGGCAATTGAGCCGTTAAGCCTGTGTGTCCAACCGGGATGTAATATCCTGTGCCTTCCTTGACGGATACTGAAATCCCCACCAGGTCTGCTTTAAGTGGATCGGTTGAGGTGGTCTCGGTATCAAAGGCGATTTTTGGTGAAGAGGCTAATAATGCAGCTAATTCACCAAGTTTTTCTGGTGTGTTGACAATCACGGTTTCCAATGAATATTGCGAAGGTACGCCGATCTCTTGCACTTCGCTGCCAAACAGGTTCATCTGTCCTTTTGCGGCATTTTTGACAAATGGCGCCGCGACAGTGTGCAGCCGGGTAACCAGCGTGCGGAATTCAAGCTCTCTGAATAGGGCTTCTACAGCCGGTACGTTGATATGATTTGTCCTGGCATCATCCAGTTTCAAGCTAATACCTACATCCGTTTTAATCCTTGCCAGGGTCTGGCTCATATAGGCAGAGTCTTTTCCATCGGCAATTTTTTGTCCCATCTTGCCGGGGATCTCAGCCACATGTGCATAAATTTCATCCAGGGTCTTGTATTGTTCCAAAAGGCTGACAGCCGTCTTTTGACCAACCCCTGGCACACCGGGGATGTTATCAGACGTGTCGCCCACCAGGGCTTTATAATCCACCACCTGGTCGGGGTTCACACCGAGGTATGCCTTAACGTCCTCCGCGGTATAGTTCTTGGCTTCAGAGATTTTTGTCCCTGAAAGGGCAACCACGATGCGGTCGTTGACCAGTTGCAGCAGGTCGCGGTCGCCGGTAATAATCTTGACGCCAAAACCTTGTTCCACCGCTTGATAGGCAATCGTGCCGAGAATGTCATCGGCTTCGACCCCTTCCTGTTCAAGTCGGGGTAAGTGAAAAGCATCCACCAGTTGACGAATGCGGTCGATTTGTGGACGCAGGTCGTCGGGCATTTTCGCGCGTGTAGCTTTGTAACCCGCGAACAAATCATTACGAAAAGTTCTTCCGGTATCAAAGGCGACTGCAAGGTATTCAGGTCTTTCCTGTTCCAACAGACGCATCATTACATTGGCGAACCCCAGAATTCCTGCGGTGGGCTCACCTGATTTGGTTTGCAGACGTTCGCTGCCCGCGCCGGCTGTAAGGGCAAAGTAAGCACGATAGGCCAGGGCATGTCCGTCGATTAAATAGAGAACTGGGGGCATAGTAGCTTATCCTTTATAAGCAGATTCACGGAGTGGCAGTTTCGGGGGTTTTCCAGGCATTGTTAACAAAATCAAAGATCAAATTAGCTGGAGGAGGCTCTGACCCGCTGACCGCCAGGTATTCAGATGACCAAAAATCGTTTGATGTTTTGGTTTTGGCGATTTCAGGAAAATTAGTAAAAATAGAGTTTGAAGTGAGTTTACGTACTTCTTGCATGATCTGATTGGGGCAAATACCCATGGGTATTGCGACCATCCACAGAAGGTATTGCGGACGAACTGTGATGCTGGTCATTTTCCATCCCTGGTCTTCGTGGATGTCGGGCATAATGGCGCTCAGTTTATCAGATATGGTTTTTGTCAAAAATTGAGTGCGATCTCCAGGTGTTAGCACCATGGTGTAATTGAAGCGAAAATCTTTCAGACTGGGAGGAGCCAGTGGGGCTGAAGTCTCTTCCACAATAACCGGTTCAGGAACTGGTAGATCTGTTGGTTCAACCGCTGTTGGAACTTGTTCAGCACTACTTTCTTCTTGAGGTGTAACAGCATTAAGAACGTCTGCAAACGAGGTTGGAGCAGGCTGTAGTGCTTCAACAGCAGTTTCCACAGTTGCAGCAGGCTGTTCAATTATCGGGTCAAGAATTGTTTCTGGTTTGACATCATCTGAATGAGGGTTTGCTATTTCAGCGACAACTTCCCCAGATGTTTCTTCCACCTCCCAGGGTAGTGTAAAGTCAATCTCAGGTAGTGGTTCCCCTTTTTCTGCGATCGAAGTTAAGGACGGATCAAGCCCCAAGAAAGGAGATATTCCATTAGGAGAGGTTTCTGACGTTGACAGGGGGAGGCCGCTATTGACTTCAGTAGGCTGTGCTGAATTTTCGGTTGATTCGAGCTCATTTAACCATTCTGGAAGCTTTTTTTCATCAACAGCAGACTCTGTTTCATGTTGTGGATCTGGCGAAGGCATTTGTTCAAGCAGTTTTGACAATTCCGCCATTTCTTGTTCGCTGATATTGTTTGAATTTTCAGCAGCAGGTTCTGGAGGTACCTGTCCGGACTGTGCCAGCGCATCCAATTCTGGTAGTGAAACACCATTGGTACCAGAGTTTTGCGCTATCTTTTGTAATACTTTTAATGCATCCAATTCCTCTTGAGAGATGCCGTTAATCGTGGGTTTGGGTTTTGAATTAAGAGATTCCTGTTCAAAAAGCTTGCGAGCTTCCAATTCAGCCTGAGAAACTACATCGGCTGAGGTCATCGGAGGTTCTTGTTGCATGGCTTTCAGCAAATCAATTTCTTCTTGAGAGATGGTTGCAATCGTCGGTTTTGGCCTATTTGATTCTTGTTCAAACAGCTTGCGCGCATCCAATTCGGCTTGAGAAACAGCGTCAACCGCAGGAACCGATGGATCATTCTGTAAAGCTTTCAATAAATCAATTTCTTCTTGAGAAATTGCATTTATGTTTGGTTTGGGTTTGGATTTAAGTGATTCTTGTTCAAACAGCTTGCGCGCATCCAACTCGGCTTGAGAAACAGCATCAACCGCAGGTGCCGATGGTTCATTTTGTAAAGCTTTTAATAAATCAAGCTCTTCTTGAGAGATGGCATTAATGGTTGGTGTGGGTTTGGATTTAAGTGATTCTTGTTCGAATAGTTTACGTGCTTCCAATTCAGCTTGAGAAACTTCTGCGGAGGGTTGTGTCTGAGGTGCCTGGTGCAGTGCTTTTAGCGTGTCAATCTCGTTCTGCGAAATGGCGCTGCTGTTCGGCTTTGCTGTTGGCTGTTGAATTTGATTCAAAGCATCGATATCGTTTTGTGAAAATGAATTACTATCTGTTTGCAGCGATTCAAGCACCTTGTTTCTTGCATTGATCTCCACTAGAGCATGTTTGGCAATATCCTGTCTTAATTCTCCAGTGGTTGGATATTGTTGCTGAAAATCATCTTTGACATTATTCAGTTCACGCCGAACCTGTTGGATGGTCGCTTTCATTGGATAGACCAACACCAGTACCACGTTGCTTACCAGCTTGGTCGCGTATAAGAATTGATCATTACCGTCGCCATCCAGTTTGATGTAACGGGCAAGTTCGCTGTTTTCTTCGTCTTTCCAATAACGTGACAAGAAACCTGTTACTTTCGTTACCAGGCTTTCATCCAGTGTGCCTGCACTTGCGGTTAATTGATCTTTGACGATAATTAGTATCGTTTGTGCAGAAGTGGCTCCAAGGATTTGTTCTGCTCTACGACCGCCAATTTCGGGAATTTGCAGCCACTGCTTGACCAGGTCATCCACTACTTTTACCTGTCCGGGGTTTTCGATGGGCTGATCTGAAAATAAACTGGATAATGCTTTACCGATTTCCTGGCCCGAAAAAGGCTTACTTAAAAAACCACTAACTGATAAATCCTCCAATACCGGGTGCTGAGGATTGTTGTCGGGCGGGAATACCAAAATTTTCAAGTCGGATTGTAAGGCCGTAAGATCGCGGGTGAATGCAGCGACTGGAATGTCATCCAATTCCCCATCCACGATTGCAACTTCAAAAAAATTGCTATTGGCTAAATTCAAGGCTTCGTGAGCACTTAATGCGACTGTCACTTGATAGCGCCCACCTTCTTCAAGGTGAGAACGCAGTTGCTGCAAAAACTCTGTGTCAGGCGAAACGACCAAGATTACACGTTGCATGTAAAAAGTGTATCACGGCGTTATTATCGATGCAAGCAAAATTCCGACCGCATGGTTAAGGATTTTGATAACCTCCCCAAGCCAGTAATCCTGTGGCATAATCATTTCATCTTTTTAAATAAAGGAAAATCCGTGCAAATTAATTCGATTTGCGTCATTGGACTAGGATACATCGGGCTGCCTACTGCAAGCACCTTCGCCACTCACGGAGTACAAGTCACGGGTGTGGATAACAATCTTGAAGTGGTAAAAAGCCTCCAATCAGGAAAAGTTCATATTTTCGAACCCGGTTTGAACGAAGTGGTTCAAGAGGCCATTCAGAGCGGCAATTTTCATGTTTCTCAAAAAACCGTAGCAGCGGATGCATTCATCATTGCGGTACCGACGCCGTTTTTTGATGGCAAAAAGGCAGACATGCGATTTGTTGAAGCTGCTGCAGAATCCATTGTGCCTGTATTACACAAGGGCAACCTGGTGGTGCTCGAATCGACCTCACCACCATTGACCACCCGCGATCGGGTTCTACCCATTCTCGAAAAATCCGGTCTCAAAGCCGGGCAAGACTTTTTATTGGCATATTCACCCGAGCGGGTGCTGCCCGGCAAGATCATGGATGAATTGATCCATAATGCACGCGTAATCGGCGGCATTGACCAGGCTTCGGCTGAAGCCGGGCGCGATCTCTACCGCACTTTTGTGGAAGGCGAGATTTATACCACTGACTCGACCACTTCTGAAATGGTCAAATTGATGGAAAACACCTACCGAGACATCAACATCGCCATTGCAAATGAATTTTCGCGCCTTGCTGATCGTTTTGGGGTGGATGTTTGGGAAGCAATTTCAATTGCCAATAAACATCCTCGGGTGAAGATTCTCAACCCCGGCCCCGGCGTAGGCGGTCACTGCATCAGTGTGGATCCGTGGTTCTTTGTAGAAACGGCTCCAGATATTACTCCATTGATCAATACTGCCAGAAACGTGAATGACCAGCAGCCTGATTTTGTCATCTCGATGGTAAAAAGAGCCCTTGGAGATTTAAAAACAAAGAAAATTGCCGTGTTGGGGCTGGCCTTCAAACCTGACGTGGATGATCTACGCGAAAGTCCGGCGGTTGAAGTAGCTGAAAAACTGCACAAGGCTGGTGCCGAAGTGTTGGCATGTGAACCCTACAAACCTGATTTTAAACTCGAAGGCATTACCGTCAGTGCATCAATGGAAGAAGTTGTCAAATCTGCGGATGCAGTCATGTTCCTGGTGGGGCATTCTCAATTCAAATCACTCAACCCTTCTGAGCTTCAAAAAATCACGTCCTCACGTTTAATTCTCGATTGTGTAGACGCACTGGATTGGGAAAAAACCGAAAACCGCCAGCCCTGGCTGGATGCAGGATTCACAGTTTATCGTCTCGGGGATCGTAAGAATCAATAACTGATGGCTAACTTGCGTGTACTTTCGATCTTTGGAACCCGGCCTGAAGCCATCAAAATGGCTCCGGTGGTCAAGGCATTGGAAAGCGCAGCCGGCATTGATTCGCGTGTTTGTGTAACTGCACAGCACCGCCAGATGTTGGATCAGGTGCTTGACCTCTTCAAGATCAAACCCGATATTGACCTGAACTTGATGAAGCCGAACCAATCTCTTGCCCAATTAACTGCTCAAATTCTTGAAAATATTGATCCTGTTCTAAAGGATGAACATCCTGATTGGGTGTTAATTCAAGGCGATACCACCACCGTAATGGCGGCCAGTCTGGCAGCTTTCTATCAAGGTATAAAAGTAGGTCATGTCGAAGCCGGCTTGCGTACCAACGATAAATTGCAACCCTTCCCAGAAGAAATTAACCGGCGCATTGCCAGTGTCACAGCCGATCTGCATTTTGCTCCCACCCAACTAAGCCGTGAAAACCTTCTCAACGAGGGCATCTCTGATGAGCATATTTTAGTCACCGGCAACCCCGCCATTGATGCTTTGCAGCAGATTGTTAAGATGCCTGCTCCTGCCCAGGTGGATGGTTGGTTGAAGGAATGGGGCATTTCACAAGGTAAACGCCGTCTGGTTTTGGTTACCGCCCACCGCCGAGAAAACTTTGGCGCCCCGATTGAATCTATTTGTAATGCTATTCAAGCGCTTGCCAGTCATTATGGTGACGCTTTGCAGTTGGTTTACCCTGTTCACTTAAACCCTAATATCCAGGATCCTGTCAAAAAGCTCTTGGGCGGCCTGCGTGGTGTAACTTTACTGCCGCCGCTTGAGTATATATCCCTGGTACACCTGATGAAGGCCGCAACAGTTATTCTGACCGATTCAGGCGGCATCCAGGAAGAGGCCACCGGTTTGGGCAAACCTGCATTGGTGCTACGAGAAAAAACTGAACGACCTGAAGGGGTGACCGCAGGCGTGCTTAAATTGGTCGGCACTGATACGGATAATATTATTACCGAAACGAGAAGATTACTGGATAATTCGAAAGCCTATGATGCCATGGCGCACGCTGAAAATCCATATGGAGATGGTCATGCCGCCGGCCGCATCGTTAAAGGTCTGCTTGATCACACTTCGTAGCCGGTATATCTCGTCATGAAAAAAACCATCTGTATTCTCCCTCAAAAAATCGGACGCGGCGGACCGGGGTCTTTTCATTCAAGGTTCGCGGAAGTCTTGTCAGCTCGCGGTTATAACGTCAATCATGATGCACTTGAACCTGCCAATTCGGCTATTTTGGTGATTGGTGGAACCCGGCACATTGGCGTACTCAGAGAAGCAAAACGCAATGGTGTGCGCATCGTGCAGCGCCTCAATGGTATGAACTGGGTGCACCGTCAAACCCGCACCGGGATAAAGCATTTCTTGCGTGCAGAAGTTAACAACTGGATTCTAAAAACCATCCGCGGTATGGCGGATCAGATCGTCTACCAGAGCAATTTCACCCAGGGTTGGTGGAATCGCACCTATGGCGAAACAAAAAATCCTGGCCGTGTGATTTATAACGGTGTCAACCTTGATGTGTTCAATCCACGGGGGGCAGGCATGCCGCCCACTGATCGCACCCGTATTTTGCTCGTGGAAGGCAATCTTGGCAGCGGATACGAAGGCGGCCTGGATTCAGCCGTACAGATGGCAAAACTACTCTCCAAACGTCAAAATGACCCCGTGGAACTGATGGTGGTGGGGAGTGTGCCTGCCAACCTGCAAATCAGTTATCTCGGCAGCGGTGTGGATATTGTTTGGAAAGGACTGGTCAAACGTGAGGCAATACCCGCAATCGACCGTTCTGCTCATTTGTTTTTCTCATCGGATATTAATGCGGCCTGCCCGAACTCGGTGATTGAGGCCCTGGCTTGCGGTTTGCCGGTGATCGGTTATGACACTGGTTCGCTTTCAGAACTTGTTACCAATGAATGCGGAGCGGTTGCCCGTTACGGTTCAGACCCCTGGAAGCTTCAAAAACCTGATATTCACGCTCTGACAGATGCCGCCCAGCAAGCGTTGACCAGTCATACGCAAAAAAGGACTGCTGCAAGAGCCAGGGCTGAACAGAAATATAATATTGAGCGCATCGTGGATCAGTATTTAAAAGTGCTAATAGATTTTTAAAAATCCGGGTAAACTCAGGAATTTCTGCGCAATTCAAGCATCGTCCCCACAAAAATGATCACTAAAACAGCGGTTGTTCCAACGATCACTCCTGAGGTGACCGGGGGCTCATTAATAAGGTCTGCCAGGTTGGAGGCCATATCCCCTTTGTTTTCAATTACTGCTTGAGTGACTGCAGCGGATTCCTCGGTATAATCCAGGGGTTTGGGTCCGCTTAACACGATCGCAATGATCAGCACGCTGATGACTGCCAAAACAGTCAAGATCCTGCTGGTTATTTCTGAATGAAAAATGGATAAAAGAGTATTTTTCTTGGGCATGCGGTTAAATCCTTTTTTCGAGCCAAAAAAACTGGTCTTTCCCAAAATACATTTGGTTAATTATACAGTCTCAATTTACTTTTTTACTGCAAGTTGATCTGATTATTCAACAATGCAATCAAAAGATCAACAGTCGCATGCACATCATCCATATCTATCACTTCGGAGGGCGAATGCACGTATCGGCAGGGGATTGAGAGCGCCCCGGTGGGCATACCCGCTTTACTGATTTGCATCACTCTGGCATCCGTTGTGCCAATATCCAACACTTCGAGCTGATAGGCGATCTTGTTCTTTGTCGCGGTGTTTTCCATCCAGCGCACCACGCGCGGATCACTCAACATGCCCACATCTCGCACTTTGATGGCAGGGCCCTTGCCCAGTTCAGTCTGCATTTTGATACCCATAATATCGAGTGATGGGGTCACGTCCAGTGCAATGGCGAGGTCTGGTTCAATCTCGTAAGCCGCGGTTGTCGCACCCTTCGATTGAACTTCTTCTTGCGTGCTGAAAACGAAAACCAATTCGTGGGGGCTGTTTTTGATTTTTTTCATGGTTTCTATCATTACTGCGCATGAAACACGGTCATCCATTGATTTGGCAGACACCCGTTTTCCAAGTTCAATAAAACCTCGATCAAAAACACCGACATCGCCAATTTTTAGGGGGCAGTCTTTTTCGCTGGTGGCGCCTACATCAATGAAGTGTTTTTCCTGGGTCAACACTTTGTGCAAGTCATCCGGCAGGTCCTGGTTTATCACACCGCGGATTCCGTTAAGAAAAACCACCCTGCTGCCAGGAAGATATTGGGGCAAAATCGTTCCGAGATTAGAAAAACGAACCAATCCAGTTTTTTCAACATGGCTGACGATCACACCAATTTCATCCATGTGGGCGGTAATCATCACGCGCAGTCCCTTGTCTGTCTTCTTACCCATCGTCACCATCAGGTTGCCGAGTGCATCCACCTTGATATTGGTAGATAGAGACGAGATTTCAGTCCGAATCACTTCGCGAATTGCGGATTCATACCCTGAAGGTGAGGCAGTTTCAGTAAGTTTTTTGAGAAGGGTTTTCATTTCAGCTCCAATTCCTGGCGGGGATTATGCCCGGTCGCCAGAGAGGATTTCAGAGGTCACGGCTGCGAGAGCTTGCTGCAGCAGGTTCAACGTGTCTTGCCAATCGCTGATGCGGGCTAGCATCACGGCGGTGTGGGTGTAGCGGCCTGGAACCGACACTGAGACCGAAGGGATGCCCCCGCGCGTCAAATGAAGGGCGCCGGCATCCGTGCCGCCGCCGCCGGGTTGCCGGTACTGATAATTGATCTTGTGCTCTTCGGAAATGCGGGTTAAAAAGCGGATCAAGCGTGGATCTGAAAGGGTGCCGCGATCGGCAATGTAAATTGCAGGTCCGCCACCAAGTTTGCAGTTGTATTGGGTGTTCTCATTGCCATCCGGGCGTTCAAAATCGATCGCGGGTGTTGAATCCACGGCAATAGCCAGTTGGGGGTAAAAGTCGTAGGCAGCCACCATTGCACCGCGCAAGCCAATTTCTTCCTGAACGGTAAAAGCCGCCAACAGTTCAATATGCTCAGGCGCAGTTTTAAGCAATTCGATCAATGTTGCGCATCCCAGGCGGTTGTCGAGCGCTTTGGCAAAAACGGCATCGCCAGAACGGATGAATTTGGTGGCATACGCAGCATAATCGCCGCGTTTGGCTTTCCCTTTGCCTGACGGACCAAGGTCAATGCGCATGCTTTGCTGCGAAATGACCGAGTGCATCTCGTCATCGGTTGCCAGGTGAATAGGCTTGCTGCCGATGATGCCCGGCAGTTTTTGACTGCCTACACTCACAGGTTTTGAAACGAATTGTCGTTCATCACCGCCGCCAACCTGCTCAAATTCATACAAGCCGTCGCCGTCTTCTTCAACGATCATGAAGCCGACTTCGTCCATGTGGGCATCCAGCATGACCTTAATGGCATTGGGTTGTTTGCCATGTTTGATCACCAAAAGATTGCCCATGCCATCCACTTTAATTTCATCTGCATAAGCAGCGACTTTTTTGCGAATGATTTCGCGGATTTCAATCTCGTTGCCAGAAACGCCGTTGGCGTTGGTGAGTTCTTCCAACAGGTCAAGCTGGTTCTTGCCAATACGGAAAGCAGCTTTCGTCTGAGGGCTCATGAGACTTTCTCCTCAAACATGAATTTAAACGTTTCAGGGTTGAGGTCTGTGATAAATCGCGCCAGAAGCCGGCCGGTGCGTGCAATATCTTTGAGTGAGGTCATTTCAACGGAGGTATGCATATAGCGCAGGCTCATGCCCAACACCTGGGTGGGAATGCCGTTTGTGGTGATCTGCATGGCCATTCCGTCTGTGCCTGAACTGGTCGGCATGGCTTCAATGAAATAAGGAATATCCAGTTCTTCAGCCAGCGAGGTCATTTTTTGGGTCAGTGCCGGGTGATTATTGGCGCCCAAACCGATGGCAGGGCCTTCTCCCAGGGGAAAAGAGCGGTAATCGTTTGATCCGGGTCCTTTTGCAAAGGTGACGTCTACCGCGAACGCCAGATCAGGCCGCACACTAAAAGTGGATGTGGCTGCTCCTATGGCGTGCAATTCTTCTTGAACGGTGGCAGCAGCCACAACGTTGCAATCAAGGTTGTAATTCTTGATCTCTTCGAGGCAAATCGTCAGCGCTGCCACGGAAGCGCGGTTATCCAGGCTGTGACCTGCGATATACCCTCCCGTCAATTCGAAGGGCGGTTGTGCAAACGAGATCAAATCGCCAGGTTTTACCAGGTCAACCAGTTCTTTTTCAGTCAACCCTATGTCGACAAACAAATCCTTTTTTTCGGGAGCCTTGCTGGAGGTTTGGTTGTTGACCAACCTGTCTGGAACAAGCTGCACCAGACCGGGTAAATCTTTTTTGCCATGTACGATCATCAACTGCCCAGGTAAAACGCGCGGATCAATGCCTCCAATGGTGGTGATGGTTAAGAATCCGTGTTCGACAGTCTTAACCATCAAGCCGATGGCATCCATATGGGCGGCGATCATCAGGGTCGGCCTTTTTTCATTTGACCTGGACTTACGCAAGCCGTGTAAGCTCCCCAGCCGACTGATGGTTAGTTCATCCACTAACGGGCGCCATGTTTCGGCAATAATGTCGCTGGCGGGTTGTTCGTAGCCGGAGAGCCCCGGTATGGAGAGCAATGAAAGTAGAAAAGGCGTTATATCCTTCATTTTTTCCTATGGGGTGACGGCGGTATCAATTACGACGGTGGTTTCGGTTGCCGTTGTCGTTGGTGTTTCAGTAATTGTCGCCGTGGCACTTGGGGTGGGAGAAAGTGTGGGCGTGTTGCTCGGTATCACATACGTGATCGTGGCTGTAGGGGTCAAAGTGATGGTGGGTGTCGCGGTTTGAATGGTTGGACTGGTAGGGATGGGGGGAAGCGTAGCTGTTGGAATTACTCCCCATGGATCAAACGTGGCGGTCATCGTAACTGTAGGTGTGATGTTTTGTTGATTGATGACGCTGTTGCCAATCCATAACACGATCATACCCAGCAGGTAACAGGGCAGTGTCGCAAAAATAATTACGATAAGCGTTGAGCGGAGCTTGTTTTTACGAACCGGATTGCGAACCATGGACTAATTCTAACTCACCTTTTCACCATCAGCAGTGTTTATTTGAAATCCAGGGAGGCATTGGTGTTAACCTGTCGGATTTCTTGCTGCACTGTCACAAATAAACTTTCTGCTTTTAAGTCGGTGATGGTATAGCAAGGGCACTTGAGGTGATCTGCCAGAGCTTGTGCCAACCCTTGATCAAAAGCAGCGTGCTCCATATTGATCACAACGGAATGGACCTTATCTTGCGCAATCATTTCGGCGAACTTGAATGCTTCATCTTGTGGCGGTTGGTGACCAATTGAAACATTGCCAGCCCCGTCAGTGAGGATGATCAGCAGCGGCATGATCTCTGGATGCAGATTTTTTTCTTTTTTCAACACCTCATAAGACATCAATAAACCAGCACTGAGCGGCGTTTTGCCTCCCACCGGCACATCAGAAAGCGCTTCTTGTGCCAGCAGCACCGAATTGGTGGGCGGCAGCACCAGGGTAGCTTTGCTCTTCTGAAAAACGATCAATCCCACCCGGTCGCGGCGTTGGTAGGCATCTGTCAACAGTGAGAGGATTGCACCTTTGGTCGCAGCCATACGTTCTGCAACTGCCATCGACCACGAGGCATCCACTAAAAACAGGATCAGGTTGGCAGCTTTGCGCACCCTGATTTTTTTCATATAATCACCCGGGCGAATAGCGAAAGCAACTTTGTTGCGTTCACGGATCTCGCTGCGGTCGCGCTGGAAAGGTGCCGCCGCACGAATGGTGGCATCAAAAGCCAGGTCATTGGTGCGTCCGTTGGCCGGGGTGGATTGGATATAACGACCGCGTTTGCGTTCGGTGCGGGTCACTGACCGCCGCCCTGCATAAGAGCGCATCATTTTGTCCAGCGGTGTATCCAGTTTTCGGGGATTGAATTCCTCGCCTGTAGGGGTCTTTTGACCACCCGTCCACCAGAAGGCGTCGTTTTTATCAAATACATTTTGTGGGGAAGGTTGCGGTTCCCCTTGTTCCGGGGTTTGTTCGCCGGCTTGTTCCGGCGTTACGCTTTTTTTGGGGATGAAGAGTCTTCGTCGCCCAATTCAGAGGTGGATTGTTGGTTCGTGCCGCTTGGTGTTCCGCCTGAGAGTTGTTCAATCCGCTCCTGCAGTTCTTCCATGCCCATCTCTTCACGTTGAAAGGGTCCGCTCTTGAGGCGGTGGGGGAGGGCAAGTTCGGCAGCCAGGGCGATATCCCTGTCGGTGATGGAGGTGCGTCCGTCAAAAGCAGCTTGCGCGCGAGCAGTCTTAAGAATCACCAGGTCTGAACGGTGTCCGTCTACGTTTAATGAAGAGGTCAATGCGGCAATCGAGAGCAGGTTCTGTTTGGTGTGTGTAACCTGGTCTACCAGGTGGCGGCCCTTTTCGATTTGCTCTGAAAGCTCTTCTTCTTTGCCTTCAAATTCTTTGCGAAAGGCCACAGAATCAGCCTCAAAAGCCAGGTTGCGCTCCATGATGGTGACGCGTTCACGGGCATCGCGAATACCGCGGATCTCAACTGAAAGCGCAAAGCGGTCAAGCAATTGAGGCCGCAGGTCGCCTTCTTCGGGGTTCATGGTCCCCACTAATATGAAGCGTGCAGGATGGGTGAAGGAAATTCCCTCGCGTTCGACGTTATTGACGCCCATCGCAGCGGCATCCAGCAGAACATCCACCACATGGTCATCCAGCAGGTTGACTTCGTCAATATAAAGTAATCCGCGGTTGGCGGCAGCCAGAACGCCGGGTTCGAAAGCTCTAACACCCTTTTGAATGGCTTTCTCAATATCCAGGGTGCCAACCACACGATCTTCTGTGGCCGATACAGGCAGGTTGATAAAGGCGGTGTGGCGTGAAACGGATTTCAACTGCTCACCGGCTGCGGTACGGTCGCGGCATTCGGTACACCAGGTAGCTGGTCTATCAGGGTCGCAGCCAAAACGGCAGTTTTCAACGGTCTTGACTGAAGGTAGCAGGGCGGCCAGTGCACGCGCGGCGGTAGATTTGGCTGTTCCGCGTTCTCCCCGGATTAATACACCGCCAATGCGGGGATCCACGGCGTTTAAGACCAAAGCACGCCGCATACGTTCCTGACCAACAACTGCAGTAAATGGATAGATTGCAGGCATAGAGTTACTTCCTTAAGATAATTTAGTTACTTAATTGAAGTTTACCATAATCAAATAATCATTTCCTGTGCTCTTTAAAAACATTAGACAAAAAAACCGCCCTCGATTGAAGGCGGTTATTTTGAAACGGATGAATCTTAAATCAGATTTGGAATCAGGCTTGTGAAACTGTTGAAACCATTATCCAGGTTTAGATTGGCTCCAAACACGATTATCAAGACGGTTAAGAGGATGATTCCGAGTAGGGCAAGGCCGAGCTGCACGTAACCAAGGATCAGTCCTGCTAAAGCCATACCGTTGCCGTTCAGGGTGTTGCCGCTGTCGCGGATTTCTTTCTTTGCCAAATGACCGGTAATGACGGCAGCGATGGCCCCCACGAAGGGCAGAAATGTCCATGCAACTAAGCCAGAGACCAGGCTGACGATGGCCAACGCACTGTCCTTTTTGCCATAAGGCATGGGGGGCAGGGTTACTTGTGTTTGATTTTCAGGTATTGTCATTTTCTTTTTCTCCTATCAATTTCCTGTATTTGATCTTTAATAGATATACGCGGGTCTTGATAGAAGGTAGCAAAAAAACCTGGATACTATTTCTGTTTCTCTAGTACATGCTGCTATTGATATCGTTGAAGACATCCGAGATGGCTGACCCCGAGGTTAAAACGATGATGGTGACGACACACACGGATAAAACAAACAATCCGATTTGAACGTAACCTAGAACAAGTCCCCAGGTTGCCATGCCATTGCCTTTGAGCATGCCTGCGCTCTTTTTAATCTCATTTTTGCCAAGATGGCCTAGAATGATGGCTGCAATGGCGCCGATAAATGGAAGGATAAAATATGCCCCAATACCAAAGATCAAACTGAGTAAAGCCATGGTGCTGTCTTTAGGCTGGGTTGGGATGCTGGTATACGGTTGTTGCGGAATCTGGTCTGTCATCGTTTCTCCTTATGAATATAAAGACTGATGGATTCATTATATATCGGCTTTATATTTAAAAATCACTAATATTTGATTCCATATCAAAGCAGTGATTATTTATTCAGGCGGTATAATTGTTAACATCAATTCGTGAGGAGAAATCTATGACGGATCGTAAAATTCGTGTCTTGATCGCAAAACCTGGTTTGGATGGGCATGATCGTGGAGCGAAAGTCATCGCGCGAGCTTTGCGTGACGCCGGTATGGAGGTGATCTACACCGGTTTGCGTCAAACCCCCGAGATGATCGCTGAAGCCGCCTTGCAGGAAGATGTGGATGTGATTGGCATGTCCATCCTTTCTGGCGCCCACCTGGTGTTGGTGCCAAAAGTGATCGATACGGTCAGAAAAACAGGTCTCACTGATGTAGGTTTCTTCGTGGGCGGCATTATTCCTGAAGAAGATGTCGCTGTGCTCAAGGCAGCCGGTGTCAACGCAGTTTATGGCCCTGGCACTTCAACGGTTACAGTGATTGAAGACGTCAAGTCTTTTGCACGCGCCGCCTGAGATTGTGAGCGCATGAATAAATGAAATCGTCAGAGCTCCTCTCCGCTGCGAACAAACTGGCGTTATCGCGCCTGATCAGCGAAGTGGAAAATGAAACCAGCGCAGGCAAAATAGCGCTGGATGAATGTTTTTCACGCTCAGGAAAAGCCCATCTTATTGGCGTTACCGGAGCCCCCGGTACCGGTAAATCCTCTCTGGTCAACAGGCTAGCCCAGTTGATCAGGCGCCAAGGCACTCAAACGGTGGCCATTGTGGCCATAGATCCCTCCAGCCCATTCACCGGTGGTGCCATCTTGGGTGACAGGGTCAGAATGCGAGACCTTTCCGGCGACCCCGGAGTCTTCATCCGTTCAATGGCGTCTCGCGGAGAACTGGGCGGCCTGGCTCGTACAACCGCCGGAGTGGTGCAACTGCTGGATGCAGCGGGATATGACCTGATCCTTATCGAGACGGTCGGCGCCGGCCAATCTGAAGTGGATATAGCCCGGCTCGCTCACACCACGATTGTGGTCGAAAGCCCCGGAATGGGTGACGACATCCAGGCCATTAAAGCCGGTATCCTTGAAATCGCGGATATCCTGGTGGTCAATAAGGCAGACCGTCCAGGGATTGAGAACACCGAACGGGCTCTCCGCGCCAACCTTGAACTGGGTTATTCTCACCGTGTCAACGGCAAAACCGGGCACGGTGGATTTACAGAAGAAAACGTTGTTGTCGATTCCGAAGGGTGGGTTCCTCCGGTCATCAAGACCATTGCCACCGAAGAAAGTGGTTTTCCAGAGTTGATGAAAGCCATTTTGGAGCACCGCAGCTATCTGCAGAAAACCGGATTATTGGCGCAGCGCGAACATGAACGACTGATGGACGAGTTTGAACACTTATTGCGCCACACCCTGGTGCAGAATTGGAAAGCGCACACTTCAACTGAACAGGTTTCACGTGTGATGGAGGCGGTTTATTCGCGCAAGCGATCCCCGGCCAGCGCCGTGGAAGAATTAACCAGATCTGTAAAATGAAATTTTTGTCATTATTGATTTGCGAGGAGAGAAAATGGAACGCACACTGATTAAGGATTTACGCAGCAAGATAGATCAAACGGTTGAGCTCAAAGGTTGGCTTCAGGTTTTACGCGATCAGAAGAAAATTCAATTCTTGATCTTGCGGGATCCAACCGGCGCCGCCCAGGTGGCCCATTGGAAGCCCAACAACGAAGCCCTGGCTGAAGAAATCGCCAAATTGGGAACCGAGTCTGCACTTACCATCACCGGCAAGGTGATTGATAACCCGGTGGTTAAATTAAACGGATTGGAAATTCAGCTTGAGTCTTTGATCGTGGATAACAACGCTGAAAGTCCGCTGCCTTTTGATCCTTTCGCCGAAACCCTGCCCACCATCGATTATCGCCAGGATTGGCGTTATATGGATCTGCGCCGGCCTGTGAACAATCTCTTTTTCCAGGTGGAAACCCTGGTTGAACTGGCCATGCGCGAATACTGGACCAAAAACAACTTTATTGAAATCCATACTCCGAAACTGGTTGGAGCCCCCAGTGAAAGCGGCGCGGAACTCTTCTCACTGGATTATTTTGAACGTAAAGCCTACCTAGCTCAATCACCCCAGTTCTACAAACAGATGGCCATGGCCTCCGGTTTTGAACGCATCTTTGAGATCGGCCCTGTCTTTAGAGCGGACCCATCTTTCACTTCACGCCATATGACCGAGTTCACCGGTGTGGATATGGAAATGTCGTGGATTGACAGCCATGAAGACGTGATGGCCTCTGAAGAACAGTGGCTGAATTATGTGTACACCCGCGTTAAAGAACAATTCGGTGATGCCATCAAGGAACAATTTGGTGTGGATCTGGTTATACCCACCCTGCCTTTCCCCCGCATCCCCATGAAGGAAGCGGTCGAAATCTTGAAGAGCCGCGGATGGGTTCCTGCTGACAAAAAGGGCGATATTGACCCGGCCGGCGAACGCGATATTGCCGCCTATGTCAAAGAAAAATACAATCACGATTTTGTCTTCCTGACCGATTGGCCCATTGGAGTGCGTCCGTTCTATCATATGCGCAAACCTGAAGACGAGACACTCACCCGCAGTTTTGACCTGATCGCTTGCGGTCTCGAGATTACCACCGGCGCCCAGCGCGAACATCGCGTTGAAGTGCTGCAAAAACAGGCTACTGAAAAGGGGCTGCATTTTGAGCCTATTCAGTTCTACCTGGACTTCTTCCGTTACGGATGCCCGCCTCATGGTGGGTTCGGCCTGGGTCTGGCGCGTTTGATGATGGTGATGTTGGGTGTTGGCAATATTCGCGAATCAGTGTTTCTCTTCCGCGGTCCCACCCGTTTGATCCCATAGATCGTTATTGGAGTCGCAATGTTGATCGGAAAGAAAGTCCGTTTACGAGCATTAGAAAGGGAAGACCTCGCCAATTGTGTGCGTTGGTTGAATGACCGCGACGTCACAGAATTTTTGCTGCAAAATTCACCCATGTCTCATGCCATGGAAGAAAAGTGGTTTGAGTCGCAGCTTACCATCCCGCCAACCAGTGGACAGGTATTGGCAATTGAAGCCAGTGTAGGCCCTGATTGGGTGCACATCGGTAATACTGGCCTGCATAATATTGAGATGGTCACCCGCGAAGCAGAATTTGGAATTTTCATCGGTGAAAAAAGCTATTGGAACCAGGGGTTGGGCCGTGAAGCGACACTCTTGACCTTGAAACACGGATTTGAAGACTTGAATTTAAACCGTATCTTCTTATTTGTTTTTGAACATAATCTTCGCGGCATCGCAGCTTATAAGGCGGCTGGTTTTGTGCATGAAGGAACCTTAAGAGAAGCGATTTATAAGAACGGCAGATATTATAATGTTTTGGTAATGAGCGTGCTCCACTCAGAGTGGAAGGGCTGCTGAAACACAAAGGAGATATAGAAATGCCAATAACTCATTCGACACGGTATGATCGCATGAAATATGGGGATATCAAGTTGTATGCCGGTACCTCGTGCCCGGAATTGGCTACTCGTATAGCCACCCATATGGATCTGCCGTTGTGCGAACGGGACATCATTATGTTCCCCAATGACAATCTGTTTGTTCAGTTGCATTCCAGCGTACGCGGTCAGGATTGTTACGTGATTCAGACCACCTCCGTGCCGGTTCACCGCAACCTGATGGAACTGTTGATCATGCTGCAGACCCTGCGCCTGGATTCAGCCGCACGTGTCACGGCTGTGGTTCCCTATTTATGTTATGCCCGTTCTGATAAGAAAGACCAACCTCGCATCCCCATCACAGCCCGCCTTGTGGCTGACATGATCGAGGTCGCCGGTGCAGATCGTTACATGTTCATGGACCTGCATGCCGGCCAAATCCAGGGTTTCTTCTCCATCCCTGGCGATGTGCTGACTGCCTTTTACACCTTGATTGAATATCTTAAGGCCAAGCGCGAACGCATGAACAAGCCGGTTGTTCTTACGGCAGATTTAGGTTTTGCGAAAAAAGCCCGCAACTTTGCGGTGTCTCTGGATGTTCCCCTGGCGTTTATTGAAAAACGCCGCAGTGGAAATGACTCTAAAGCCCAGGCGCTCACCATTATTGGAGACGTCAAAGACCGGGATGTGATTATTGTGGATGACGAAGTCGATACCGGAGGCTCCATTTCACAAGCTGTCAATCTGTCTAGAGAATATGGTGCTGCAAACATCTATGTTGTCTTTGTGCATCCAGTGCTCTCGGCAGACAGCGCCAATCGATTGGCAAACCTGCCTGTAACCGAATTCATCACCACTGATACCATCCCTGTGCCTCCAGCCAAGCTGACTTTGTTCAACGGCCGTATGACCATTCTTTCCATAGCCCCGCTGCTTGGAGAAGTGATCCAGCGCGCCAATGAAGGCCGCAGCGTTGGCGAACTCTTTAACGAATAACAATTATGGAATGCTGTGCCTGAACTTCCTGAAGTAGAAACCATCGTCCGCGGCTTGAGGGCCGCTGATAACATCGTTGGAAAAACCATTATGAACAGCCAGGTGTTGTGGCAGCGCAGCCTGGCTGTTCCTTTAGCAGTTGAGTTTCAACAATTAATTGCCGGGCAGCAAATTCTCGCGGTGGATAGGCGGGGCAAGTTTATCGTCATCAAACTAACCAGTCAATCACTCTTAATTCACTTGCGTATGAGCGGAGATATTTTTGTTGAATCTGGTGAAACCATGCGCAATCAAAAACATGACCGTATCATTCTTGATTTTGATGATGGCAGCCGAATGGCCTTTAACGATACGCGCAAATTTGGACGCGTCTGGCTGGTGGATGATCCGCAGTCTGTTTTTGGCAAACTTGGCCCTGAACCGCTTGAAGAGTCACTGACACCTGGGCTCTTTTTTGAAAAACTTAGCCGCAGCAAGCGGCAGGTCAAACCCCTGCTGCTTGATCAAACTTTCGTGGCCGGCTTGGGCAACATCTACACGGATGAATCCCTGTTTATTGCGGGCATAAATCCAACTACACCTGCAAATTTGATTCCTCTTGATAAGGCAGGTTCGCTCTTGAACGCCGTCAGAGAGGTTTTAATTGAAGGCATCAAGCGCAATGGAGCCAGCATTGATTGGGTTTACCGCGGGGGTGATTTTCAGAATTACTTCAAGGTGTATCAACGAGACGGTGATCCCTGCATCCGCTGCGGCACAACCATCGAACGTATCACCCTCGGCCAGCGTGGAACGCATTATTGTCCGCATTGCCAACCCCGACTGGCTTAACAAAATTATTGGGTATATAACATCAGGGAATCAGGTATTATTTAGGGGTATCCAATTGATATTATCCTTTTTTGAATAACTCTCGAGGAATCCATGCAGGTTGAAATTACTCCACTATTTTTGATCTTGGCAGCAGTCATTGGTCTTTTGGTCGGACTTTTGGTTTCCAGCTTGTTTTCGTCCCGTGAGACTAAATCTTCCGAGCCTGATCTTCCGCCTCAAGATCTGTTAAAAGACGGGTTTGCCGAGGCTGTCAGTCTCTGGTATAGCCCCAGTGGTAAAAAAATTGTCACTCAACTGGACGGAGGTTTTTACCGCGAGTATTCCGTTTTATCAACTGATCAAAAAAACAGGGTAAACAAATTGCTAACGCTCTGGACGGGTTGGGCAGGCAGAAACAACGAGGTAAAAGAGCCAATTTTTGAATCTGCAAAAATCACTACACCAGTTGATATGGCAGATCTGCCGCCCATCGAGCCGGTATTGGATTGGTCCGTGGCAGCAGCTTTGAAATCTGATGAGACCGCCGGGGCAGCGGTTTTACCCGTGGAGGATAAACCCAAGACCATTGCCGGTCAGATTAGTTTGATTATCGAACGAATGCTGGTGGATAGCCCGATTAAAGAAAAGGGCATCAAGTTGATTGAGAACACCCATCAAGGTGTGGATGTGTGGATTGGCCTTGAGAAATTTGACGGCATTGACGCCATCCCTTACCCGGATGTGCAGCAGCTCATCCGTGAGGCAGTTGCCCAATGGGAGCGCGAAATGGAAGCGGGCAAATAAAGTGATAGTAAAAAAACCACCACATTGTCAAATCTCAAAGCGGTGGTTTTATAAGTATTCTCTCAATTGTCTTGCCCGCCGTGGATGGCGCAGACGCCTTAAGGCCTTACTTTCGATCTGCCTGATACGTTCGCGGGTCAAGCCGAATTTCTCCCCCACCTCTTCCAGTGTGTAGTTATGACCATTTTCAAGACCGAAACGCAGACGCAGAATGCGTGCTTCTCTGGGAGGTAGGGTGTCAAGCACTTCTTCGATCTTCTCGCGCAGCAGTTTGGCATAGGTGCTGTCCATGGGTGTCGGTGTGAATTGGTCTTCAACGAATTGACCCAACTCTGAGTCTTCTTCGTCGTCATTGATCGGGCTTTCGAGTGAAAGGGGCAGCCATGAAACCTGCAGCATCCATTCAATTTTATCGATCGGCAAATCCAATTTTTCAGAAAGTTCGGCAGTGTTTGGAATCCGACCCAGCGTCTGTTCCATCTCATGGGTGATTTTGTAAAGCTGTCGAATGCGGTCTACCATGTGCACCGGCACGCGGATGGTGCGTCCCTGGTCGGCAATGGAGCGGGTGATCGTTTGCCTGATCCACCAGGTGGCATAGGTTGAAAAGCGGAATCCGCGGTGGTAATCAAATTTCTCGACGGCTTTCATCAGCCCCAGGTTGCCTTCCTGAATCAGATCAAGGAAGGGTACGCCCCGGCCGACATAGCGTTTGGCCACACTGACCACCAGCCTGGTGTTGGCTTTGATCAAGTGTTCACGTGCCAAAATGCCGTCTTCAACCAGGCTTTGCAGCAGCAGTTTGCGGTCGGCAGGGCAGCCGCCATTGCACCGGTCAAGTTCTTTCTTACTGGCGCGACCGTCTTCGACACGGCGGGCGATATCGGTTTCTTCGTTGAGGTTCAACAAAGGAACACGAGACATTTCTTTAAGATAGAGGCCGATAGTGTCGTCTGAAGAGATGTTATCCAGGTTGTTGAAGGTATCCATGTCTGAAGCAGGCAGGGTGAGGTCGATTTCACCCATATCCATCTCAAGATCAGTATCCAAGATCTCAACCCCGTGCCGGCGCAAGGCTACCATCACTGATTCGATTCGCTCCGCGTCTTTGGTGACGTCTGGATAAAATTCCATCAGATCCTCGGTAGTCAGGTAACCCTGAATGTCTGCTTTTTCTAGCAGCATATTCAGGATTTCGGTGCTGCGCACACGCCTTCCAGGATTAGCCAAAACAACTCCTCGATCATTTATTTATTTCAATTGGCGGACGGACCGCTTTTTTACTTTACCAATATCCCGCTAATCGTTATCCAATGTGATGCGTGCCTGATGTTCACAGGTTGATAAATTAAGGTTTTCGCCGCATTCGATACATAACCCCTGGCAATCTGGTTTGCATATTGGCTTGATCGGACTTTCAACCAGCAAATATTCGCGAACCATCGGACTCAAATCGATGTTACCGTCTTCTGGAACATACAACCCCGATTCGGTAAATGATCCTGAATTGTAGGCATAAACTTCATCAAACTCGGTAGTGAGTTGAAGATCAAATGGTTCAAGACAACGTACGCATTCAGTTGGGGCAATGGTTTCAAATTTGCCCTCGAATAGCAACCCTTGTGGCGTCCGCGAAATGTGAACGAGACCTGAAAACTGTTTTAGATCTAAATCGGGTGGTAAATGGATTTCTGGAAACTCAAAATGGATGTCTCGATAACTTCCAACCGGTAAGTTGTGAAAGTAACCAACATTGAAGCGTAATGGGAATCGTTGAATAGTCAAGGTGTCGGCCGTTTACAGGGATATATTTTCAACGTTCAGATTATAGCATACGGGTTTCTCGAAGTCAATTTTTTATGATATTATTCATAAAAATTAAAGGCTTGAAAATGATAATTCTTATTGCAACAAATAATAAGGGCAAGAAAAATGAGATTTCTGCGCTGTTCGAGGGGGTTCCGTTTGAATTGTGTTTTCCCGCGGACCTCGGTATCGACAAGGATGTTGACGAAACTGGCTCCACTTATGCCGAAAATGCAGCACTGAAAGCCGAAACACTTTGCCAGCTTTCTGGACTCGTGACCCTGGCGGATGATACCGGACTCGAGGTCGCAGCCCTGGATGGGCGGCCAGGATTGCATTCCAAGAGATACGTGCCCACCACCGACGCCACGGATGCTGACCGCCGCGCCAAACTGCTGGCTGAATTAGCCGATAAACCTTCCCCCTGGTTGGCGCGTTTTGTATGTTCTGTGGCTGTGGCCGCCCCTGGTGTGCCCACCTGCTTGTTTGAAGGCGAGGTGCAGGGTGAAATCATCACCCGTGAGAGCGGCGATTTTGGTTTTGGCTACGACCGCATTTTCTGGATTCCTCAGGTCGGCAGAACCCTTGCAGATCTGCCAATGCCTGAGAAGAACCACATCAGTCACCGTGCAGTCGCGGTCAATAAAGCCATTCAATATTTGCTGAGATAATTTTTGTTCGTAGGGTGCATCCCGCACTATGGGATGCACCTTATTCATAAAACAGATATAAAATAAAACTATGCCAAATTACCACCGTTTCAGAGTGGAAGGTGGAATCTATTTCTTTACGGTTGTAACTTATCATCGGCACCCATTTTTTGGTGACCCCTTCCGCACAGAGAATATTACATGACGCCTGGGAAGTCGCACAGGTGCGTTTTCCATTTGAGACATTGGCCGTGTGTTTTGCTGCCCGACCATCTGCATTGCATGTGGAAATTACCCGCGGATGATTCCAATTATTCCATCCGATGGAGGGTTATAAAAAACCTTTTTACGGATCGTTATCTGAAAGAGGTTGGAATTGAAGAGCCGCGAAATGAATCGAGGATAAAAAGGCACGAAGCCGCCATTTGGCAGCGGCGTTTCTGGGAACATACCATCCTTGACGAGGACGATTTTAAGGCTCATTTGGATTACAGTCATTACAATCCAATCAAACATGGCTAGGTCGAACGGGCAGCGGATTGGAAATGGTCAAGCTTTCACAAATACGTCCACGAATGTTTATACGATATCAATTGGTGTGGTGGGAATGAAGGGCGGCTCCAGGGTTTTCCGTTTGATTGATTTGAATGTTTTTTGTATAGGTGCATCCCACAAAACGGGATGTACCCTACGAACTAATCAGGTTGAAAATTCAAAAGCCGCAGCTTTTTGCGTTCTGGTGTGATTTCGATTATTGAAATGCTGGCCGGGTCAATTGTGAGCCGATGAAGACTATCCAAAGGTAAATCAAGAACCCAGCAAACCGCAAGACGCAAGACTTCACTGTGCGCCACACAGACGATTTGATTATCATTATCATATTGATGAGATAGAAATTCCAATCCCCTGGCAACCCTTGCTTGGACCTCTGTCACACTCTCGCCATTTGGAAAATACACATCCGCTGGCTGGCTGTTAAATCTTTTCCACAAGGAGAGATCCACAAGTTCTTTTTCTCCCATCCCTTGTAAGTCGCCGAAGTGGATTTCTCTCAGATAATCAACCGAATTAACCTGAAGAGAGCATTCGCGGCCAATAATCTCAGCAGTCTCAAAGGCTCGTTCAATTGGGCTTGAATAGATTGCTTTAATTGGAAAGTTACACAGATAATCAGCCGCTTTTTGAGCCTGTTCACGACCTTCTTCATTCAAATGGATGCCGGGAGTGTTGCCGCATAACATCTTTCCAAGTAAATCCGTTCTACCGTGCCTTACAAGATAAATAATTGCCATGACCCCTCCCTGCTTTTTACTTCTCTTTTTTGCCTAATGCTTGATCCTGTGCTGCGCGCCAGCGCAGCAGCCATTCTGACATCTGCCCCTCATAGCCTTGATCAGATGGTTCATAGAAGTGCGTGCCTAACAATTTGCTGGGTAAGTATTGTTGTGGAATGAAGTGTCCTTCAAACATGTGAGGATATTGGTAGCCCTTGCCGTGGCCGAAGCCTTTGGCGTCGCGGTTCCCGTCCATCAAATGGATGGGAACATCACCGCTGCCCTGGGTTTCGATGCTCTCTCTGGCCTTGAAGAAAGCACCTGCCGAGTTGGATTTCGGCGCAGTAGCCAAAAATAGTGTGGCTTCTACAATCGGATAAATGCCCTCGGGCATGCCGATATATTCATATGCATAAGCTGCCGCCGAAGCCACCTGAATGCCGCGCGGGTCGGCCAACCCGATGTCTTCACCGGCCAGCACGATCAAACGGCGCAAGATGAAGCGCGGATCCTCGCCGGCCAGGATCATCTTGGCCAGCCAGTAGAGCGCCGCATCGGGGTCTGAGCCGCGCACCGATTTGATGAAGGCAGATATGGTGTCGTAATGCGCATCGCCCATGCGGTCATAAAGCAAAGCCCTTCGCTGAATGGATTCCTGTGCCACATCCAATGTAATATGGGTGCTGCAGTCTGCTTCGGGGAGCGTACTTTCCACCGCAAGTTCGATGGCGTTCAATAAATTGCGTGCATCCCCACCCGCCATGTGGATCAAGTGTTCGCGGGCTTCTTTATCAAATTGGATATTGCGCTTGCCGTAACCGACTTCCTGGTCTGAAAGCGCGCGTGTGAGGATGATATCCATGTGTTCAGGGGTGAGTGCTTCAAGCTGAAAAATGCGCGAGCGTGAGACCAGCGCCGGGATGACGTCAAAGTAGGGGTTTTCGGTCGTGGCGCTGATCAGTGTGATCATGCCGGTTTCAACATGCGGCAGCAGCGCGTCTTGCTGCGCCTTGTTCCAGCGGTGAACTTCATCCACAAACAAGATGGTGCGCCTGCGGTAGAGTTTGCGCCGGTCAGTGGCTTCTGAAATCACACGGCGTAGTTCTGCCACGCCCGCCAGCACCGCAGAAATGCTCTCAAAATGCGCCTGGGTGTGAGCCGCGATCAAACGCGCTAGAGTGGTCTTGCCTGTGCCTGGAGGACCCGTAAAAATAATCGAAGAAAACAACCTGTCAGCCGTGATTGCGCGGCGCAGCAGCTTGCCTTCGCCGATGATGTGTTCCTGGCCGATAAATTCATCCAGCGTGCGCGGACGCAGCCGCGCAGCCAGAGGACCTTCGCTGGCAAGGTTTTCATTCATCGCATGTTCAAATAAATCCATTTGATTATTGTAGCATAAATGGTATAATTAGGACATATTTCCTATAATGTTTGATTGGTTTTTTACTCCATATGGTAAAAGAGGGTCACATGTTATCCAAAGAATTTGTCAAATTTCTAATTCGCGCCAAGCAGAATACATACGCTTCTGGCAAGCCGGCTGATCAAACCTCACGACCGCTTTCACACGATATGCATTATGAAGAGGAACCCTACCTCTATATTGATACATGGCTGGGCGGCTTTCATTTTATTGGTGAAGAAGCGGTCTGGCACAAAGGCGCCGCCTTGTGGGGTATGAATTATTACGGCAAAACGCTGATTGAAAAAGTACCCGATGGCTTTAGTCATTTTTTAAAAGCATCCCTTTCACAAGCGCCTGCAGAAGCGCCCTACCGCGGACCGTCGGTATATGCTGAAGACGATTTCGAGTATCATTGTTCTTGGAGAGGCACACACATCTCATTTGAAGGTGAAGAGGCCATCTCGTATAAAAAACAGGTCATCTATCGCTTGAGTTTCCACGGCGGTGAAATTCGCGAATAGGTTTTGCGGAGGGTAGTATGTCAATTCCCATTTACCAGGTGGACGCCTTTACCGACAAATTGTTTTCAGGCAATCCCGCTGCTGTTGTCTTGCTTGAAGGGCAGGCAGAGACCACCTGGATGCAATCCGTTGCTCGTGAAATGAACTTGTCTGAAACCGCATTTGTCCATCCGCAGCAGGGAGGCTACCACTTGCAATGGTTCACTCCACAGGTCGAAGTTGACTTATGCGGACACGCCACCCTGGCCAGCGCACACATTCTCTGGCAAACCGGATTGGTGAAAGCCGCAGAAACCATCCGCTTTTTCACCCGTTCAGGCTGGCTTTCAGCCTCTCAGCGTAATGACCTGATCGAAATGGATTTTCACTCTGCTCAGGTTGTACCGGTTGATGTTACTGAAGAGATTATCACCGCAGTGGGGGCTCGCCCAGATTTCACATATATCAGCGGCGATAAATGGCTCTTTGAATACTCAGAAGCAAGCATCATTCGCAAGCTCAAACCCGATTTTTCTGCTCTCAAGAATCACACTGGCAGGGCTTTGTCAGTTACCGCTCCATCTTCAACCCCAGAATTCGATTTTGTTTCACGTTATTTTGCCCCCTGGGTAGGCATTGATGAAGATCCGGTAACCGGGTCGGCTCACTGCATTTTGGGACCTTACTGGGCGCAAAAACTGGGCAAGAACCACTTGACTGCTTATCAGGTTTCTGCTCGCGGCGGAATAGTTCATATGAGAATTAGTGGTGACCGCACTTACGTGGGCGGCCAGGCTGTTACTCTGTTTTCAGGGGAAATTTTATCTTTATGACCAGTAATAAGAGTGAAGTTGTTGTTGTCGGAAATGTCGGCATTGATACCAATGTATTTTTTTATTCAGATGGTCCTGATTTTTCTATTGAAGCCAATTTTACCCAAAATATTGATGTCTTGGGTCAGGCAGGAGGTTATGCCAGCCGGGGGTATGCACGTCTGGGAGCTTCAACGGCATTTATCGGTTGTGTGGGTGAAGATTACTCGGGAGAGTATATAAAACGGATTTTTGGACAAGAGAAAATAAACACCGAAGGGCTGTTTATAGATCCGGAAGGCACGAGCCGAAGCATAAATTTAATGTATAAAAATGGCCAGCGAAAAAATTTTTATGACGGTAAAAACCACATGAGACTTCACGCTCCAATGGACGTGGCGATGAAGGTGATTGAAGGTGCACGCCTGGTGCATTTTAATATTCCAAATTGGGCGCGTGAACTGCTGCCTGTCGCAAAAAAATCTGGTGCAATTATTGCTTGTGATATTCAGGACGTCATTGATGTTAAGGATCCATATCGGCTGGATTTTGTAAAGATGGCTGGGTATTTATTTTTCTCGTCAGCGAACCATGACGATCCAGCACCTCTAATAGACGCGTATTTGCAACTAAATCCTGCACTTGTGATCGTATCGGGTATGGGCGTAAGAGGTTGTGCGCTTGGAACCGGTAATGGTATTCAATATTTTCCACCTGTCACATTGGACCTTCCCGTGGTCGATACTAATGGCGCTGGAGATGCTCTGGCGGTCGGTTTTTTGGCCAGTCATATTTTGGATGGTCGATCCCTTGAGGAATCAATTCTGCGCGGACAAATTTCCGCCCGCTACAAATGTGCTCAGAAGGCAACTTCAAACTGCATGATCACCAGGGATTTGTTGGATCATTATCAGAAGGAATCCAAATGACACCATTCACATTCACAGGTCTGGTTGGAGAGATTGAGCGCCTGGATCCTTTTACATCAAAATTTGTCATTCCACGTATCGTAGATATTTGGGTTCCTCCCCAATACGAAGTAAATCTTGACCAAAAGTATTCTGTCATATATATGCACGATGGGCAGAATCTTTTTGACCCTTCCACTTCGAAATTCAGTCATACAGATTGGGGAATTGATGAAACGGTCACCCGGTTAATGGCTGAATCTAAAATTCGTCCGACCATTGTTGTGGGCATGTGGTCAACCGTAAAGCGCGGGCTTGAATATATGCCTCAAAAACTTCCAATTACTTTGGCTTACAAAGAACTGATGGCTATGTTTAGAAAGGAAGGGCAGGGTGATATTTGTTCAGATAATTACCTTCGCTTTATTGTTGAGGAATTAAAACCCTACGTGGATTCTCATTTCCGCACTTTATCAGACCAATGTAACACTTTTATAATGGGCTCGAGCATGGGCGGATTAATTTCAATGTATGCCTTGTGTGAGTACCCGCAAGTTTTCTGCGGTGCGGGTTGTGTATCAACTCATTTTCCAATTGGACGGGGTATCTCGATCAAGTATCTGCAAGAGCATTTGCCTGACCCCGCAACCCATCGGTTTTATTTTAATTTTGGCACAAAAACCTTGGATAAGAATTACGAGAAGTACCAGGTTAAGGTCGATAAGATTTTGCTTGAGGGTGGTTTTGTGCCTGATCAGAATTGGATAACCCGCAAATTTGATGGACACATTCACAGCGAAACCGATTGGCGAAAGCGGGTGCATGTGCCCCTTGGATTTTTATTAAAATAGTGGGAGGGATAAATATGTCAGATATATACAATCTTATAGAAACATCTCCTGAGCCTTCGGTTCGTTACATATATAAAAGGTATTTTCTTCGGCAAGATGAAAAGTTAACAGAAATAATCAAACTAAGGCAGGAGATCAAAAACTCCATCCGCGTACAATCCATGCTGGGGTCTCGTGATGCCCAAGGTAAGTTCCCCTGGCACGCCTACCAGAAATGGAACGGTTCGTTTTGGACATTTTTGGTGTTGGCAGACCTGGGTTACCCATCCGGCGATGAAACATTGATCCCGTTGCGAGAACAAACACTTGATTGGCTGCTGGACCCAAAACGATTAAAAGCCGTGCCTCTCATCAATGGACGCTGGCGGCGCTGCGCCTGCCAGGAAGGCGGTGCAGTCTTTTCATTATTAAAACTGGGTTTGGCTGATTCGCGTGTGGAGCAGTTGGTGCAGATGCTGCTCAAGTGGCAGTGGCCTGACGGCGGCTGGAACTGCGATAAACACCCTGAAGCCTCACATTCGTCTTTCCATGAGTCATGCATCCCATTAAGAGCCTTGAATCTCTTCTGGTTGGCATCTGCGGATGAGAAAGTCAAAGCTGCCCGTGACCGTGCAGCCGAAAGAATTCTCTCTCGTTTTCTTTATAAAAACCCTGCCACCGGAAAAGCCATCAATCTCGAATTCACGAAACCTGCATACCCTGCATTCTGGCATTATGATTTTCTTTACGGTCTGCGCGCCATGGAGGAATGTGGTTTGATCAACGATCCGCGCTGTAAAGATGCACTCGATCTGCTTGAGTCTAAGCGTTTGCCAGATGGCGGTTTTGGAGCAGAGGCCAAGTACTATCAATATTCCCGCGAAATTAAAACAGGCTGCTCTTTGGTCGATTGGGGCGGCACCAGTAAGCAGCATTTCAATCCATTTATAACGGCTGAGGCTTTATATGTTCTAAGGGCAGCTTCGCGCATCTGATTTCATGAAATAGAACACATTATCCTTGACGGTTCCCTCATGCTTTGATATAAGTAACCCATTCACCTGCGGGTGATTTTTAATTGCACGAATAACCTTGCCGAAGCAAATATGCTTTGGTATAATCTAGCACGCTGTGCACGCAACTTAAAAAATAAATAAGTACATGCATTGCCGGTGTAGCTCAGTTGGTAGAGCATCCGCCTTGTAAGCGGGAGGTCATGAGTTCGAACCTCATCATCGGCTCAGTTACAGGTTGTTGAGTGAGACACATCTTCACAGATGCCCTCACTTGCGAACCGGTAACGGCTCGAATTTGGACGGTTACCCAAGTGGCCAACGGGGACTGACTGTAAATCAGTTGGCGACACGCCTTCGGAGGTTCGAATCCTTCACCGTCCACTCGACTGGGGCTCTACTCTACCAAGAATAGCCCCATCATCGGCAAGCCCTCATAGCTCAGTTGGTAGAGCGCGCCCTTGGTAAGGGCGAGGTCATGGGTCCAACTCCCATTGAGGGCTCTTTTTGCCGGTTGTACGAATATACTAAGCGAATAAATGGTTATTTAAGGAGAGGATCATGGCCAAGCAGAAGTTTGAACGAA
>DQHW01000023.1 GCA_003524305.1 Anaerolineaceae bacterium | reverse complement strand
GCGGCATGGGCCGTCACGGCGGCGGCGCTTTCTCTGGCAAAGACCCCACGAAGGTGGATCGCTCCGCAGCGTATGCCTGCCGCTGGGTCGCCAAGAACGTGGTGGCTGCCGGTTTGGCCGACCGCTGCGAAATTCAGGTGGCATACGCCATCGGTGTGGCCCACCCCCTCAGCATCAATGTCGAGACCTTCGGCACCGGCAAGATCGCGGATGAGAAGATTGCCGAGTTGATCGCCAAGACCTTCGACCTGCGCCCCGGCGCCATTATCCGCGACCTGGATCTGCGCAAGCCCATTTATCAGAAGACGGCCGCTTACGGCCACTTCGGCCGCGACGATGTTGACTTCACCTGGGAGAAGACCGACCGCGCTGAAGCCTTGAAGAAAGCTGCTGGACTTTAAGAGCAATCTCACGCAAAGCCGCGAAGTACGCAGAGAAAACCTTAAACCTCTTTTAACCACTAAATACACAAAAAGCACGAAAAAACTTCTTTGTAAGGGCGACCGGTTGGTCGCCCTATTTTGTTGCATCATTAGTATTGAGAATCAACAAAACCGGATGACTTTATCAATCATCCGGTTTTGCTTTTGATCGGCAACCCCGGGAGTTTTCAAAAACTCCCGGGGTCTGGGGGTAAATTTAGGACTTTAAGTTTTGTTTAATTCAACCAGCGCGATGTGTCCCTTGTGTTTTGCATCCACGTGTTATGGATGGCATGATTGCTCTTCAGCACCCTCTTCATTTTCATCATCGACTTCAATGAACTGATTCGGATTTGACGTTACCCTGGATACACTAAGGGAAGAATGCAAAGGATGGGTGGGGTCTTGAAGATAACGCGGATAGTCTTTGACAAATTCGTGATACTCAGGCCAATCATCTTCAAGTTCAAGCAGTGCCTGGCGCAGCATGCGGCCAGGATCATTGGCAGGGTGGGGGATGCGCTAATTTATACTTGGACAAATTATAGAACTATGGGAAAAGAACCCAAAAAATAGCCACCTTTAACCATACTGTTTTTAAAATTATTATGTAATCAAAAACTTTTTTAATTTGTGATTAGTTATAACAAGAAAAAAATCGAATTACTCAAGATGAAAAATGGTTCATCTATGTTAATTTTAAGCCAACAACGACAATTCTGGTTGAATCACTTCATTTCTAATTTTTAAAGATGGATCAAGGTTTTTTGTGGCTAATACAACATCTGCAAATTTCCTTTCACCTTTTGGGGAAATTCTAATTTGTTCCTGCAAGAAATGTAGGTCAAATCCATTTTCCAAATATAATTTTACGATTCTGTTGGTCGCTTGGTTACATAAAACAATTGGACCTTTATGGCAATCCAGCCATTCAATTACTGCAATTTGATTTTTCCACGAAAATCCATCTTTTGAATAACTTCGAAAATCAACATCATAAGGCGGGTCAGCGAAAATAAAATCCGTTTGAGTAGTTTCTATGTTCTCAAATGATGTCGAACTGAATATCCATTCTCCAAATGCTGTTTTGTAATCAACAAAATCAGTTAAAAAGGATACATTTTTGAATCGACCGATAGGTACATTAAATAATCCAGATTTATTGAATCTACATAATCCATTGTAACAAGTTCTATTTAGGAAATAAAATAATTCTGCAGATTCTTTAGTAGAAATGGAGTCTTCTAGAATCAATTCATTAAACCTATTTCTTTTTTTATAAAACAACTCATTTGAAAAATGATCGGGTGGAGTAAATGTAAAGCCTTTTTGAATCCACTTGTAGAAATTAATCAAATGGGGATTAATATCATTGATTATCGCAATTTTGGGTCTTAACCCAAGAGAAATTGCCAGACCTCCACAGAATGGTTCAATAATCCTTGGTTCGCCAAGATTAAGCCATATACTCTGAATTTCACTTAATAGCCAACGCTTTCCGCCAGCCCATTTCAATGGTGGTTTCAATGAATTCATATTTATAATAAGTTTTCTTTTGAGGATATAAAATCAGCAAGTCTATATAATGGTCGAAGGCCTTGGCCGACTTTCATCGTCTCATAGATAATTGCTATTCCTCCATTTGCGTAACATTCGCAAGTTGTCAAAATTTTCTTCGGATCATTTATTATATCAATATCCCATTTCTTCATCGCTAAAGACACAAGAATTGGTATTTGAATCTTGCTATCAAAAGCATCTGCAACAAAAATATCTCTTTTTGATTTAAGCTCTTTATAAGAGTTTTCCTTTGCTCCTACGCATGCAGCTGCCAAAAATAGATCCGGCATTTTTACAAAAGGGACATCTTCTGCTTTGTCCACTGCTTTATCTGTCAAATCTTTATATATATAATGAGTACTCTCATCTATGAAAACTCGCAGGTTTGTAAATTCGATTTTTAGCATATTAATGGTCCTTAACGATTGTTGACTGTCTCATGATTTTATCAAACTCAAGTGAGTATATATCAGAAGCCTTTGGTCTCAATATTGCCTTATTGTGTTCATTCCATTCTGTACCCGGCAATACAAGTAAGATAGTTTGAGAACTTAATTCTGGTAATCGACGAACAATGTTATCTTGAACATCTTCATCTAATCTTCCTAGGGGATAATCTATGACGAGTGGTGGATTCTTTTCTGAAACTTTAGCAATTGAAGTTATATAGGCCAAGCTCAACGCTTGTTTTTGGCCTTGTGATAATTGCTGTAAAGCTGAGTTCCCATTTTCATCACGTATGTCATAATGAAATTCAGCATCGATCCCCACAGTAAGTGACTCCGCTGTCGGTATGAAGAATTTAAACTCTTTACTGGTCAAATTCTGAACCTCTATTCTACTATCCTCAGCAAATTGGTCAAAAATCCTCATTAGTTCTTCAGCAGATTGTTGTGCGAGATTGTCACGCAATTGGTGTTTCCTAACTCGATCCTGCTTGTTTCCGATTTCTTCTCTTTCTTGTTGAATTTTTTTTATTAAATCATCTTTCTCACTAATTTTTGATTGGTAAGTTTGGAGGTTTAATGCAATATTTGTTAGATTGGAACTATACTCTTGGAGTTTTGATGCTAATTTTGATATTTGTTCCTCAGGCGCATCAATCAATTTTCCTAAAATATCTTTCAATTGCATTTCGAATTCATTTATCCTTCTATCTGTTGAGGATCGTAAAAGTTCAAGTTCTTTTAACCTACTAATGGATTTTAAGATTTCTGATTTTGCGGTTGTGAGATCAAAATACAAATCAATTAAATCTTGACCTGTTTTATCTTTTTCCTTTTCTGATTCCAGTCTTTGTGCCAAATGTTCAAATGTTTTATCACCTTTAGTGAACTCAGTTCCACAAATACACTCTTTCATATCTAGAATATCTCTTAATAGGTTTTGCGAAATAGAACTAGGTATTTCTCCTTTCTTACGTTTTTCTTCCAGCTCCTTTATTAGTAAATCAATTTCAGGTATTGCAAATTTCCCTATTGCAGTTGCTGATACAGCTCTCATGTCAATTATTGATTGCCGAAGTGTGTTTGAAAGAATAGAAATATTTTGTTTCAATTGATCTCTTTTGGATTGAAGGTCTTTAACTTTATCCATTCCTCGCAATTTTTGAGAGATAATTTCAATATTATCTTCAAGCGCTCTTTTTTCATCTGAGGAAGTCTTATATTTATTCTTATACGATTCCAGTTCTTCGTATGCATTGGTATATCTTGTCTCAATATTTGCAACTTCACCTATAGATGATTCTTTAGCTATTTTTCGGAACTTTTTCGCAATTTCAAGTAAATGAGTCACTCCATTTTGAAGAAGTTCAAGATCAACTACTCTATAAATTCCATCACGAATTTCCATGCTTGAGCCTGGCATTGCGAGTCGATTAATTCGATCTCCATTAAACAAAAAATAATCCCTAACATTACTAGGTAGGATTTCATTTAGAAAAGAATCTACATGAGGAATTTCTATCGCATTTCCTGAGGAATTGTGTTCATATAATGTTGATGTCCGATCTAGAATTTGTAATTTACCATTTTGGTTTTTTATGCATAAAGCTTGTTGAATTCGATATTGTCTTCCTTCATGATTAAAAAACAGACTGCATGTCATTTCCATAGAGCTATTTGACTTAACAGCATCTTGTACCGCAGTCTGGTTTGCATAATCAATAATATTTTTTTGGCTTTCTTTTTCCAAAATTGGTTCATATTGAAGGCCATATAAAGCCCAATTTAAAGCATCAAAAATAGAAGTTTTTCCTTTTCCGCTTCCTCCCACAATTATCACTATGGGCTTTTCGGGAGAATTGTTAAAAATTAATTCATGTTTTCCATAAAACGATGAGAAATTCTCAATGGTTAGTTTATCGAATCTCATTATCCCTCCTCTTTGATTCTCTCAATTCTAATAGTGAGGCTTCTCCATCTACAATTGCCTCTACCTTACGTATAGGGAAATTTGGAGATGACCTTTGTTCATTCTCAAGAGATATCACTTCAGAAATAATTGTCCTCAAGGAATCATTTTCAATTTTTGAAAAAAGATTAATTATCTTTTTTCTATGACTTGGCAATGGCATTTTTCCTCCTTTTTAAATATCAAGAAAACCAAAACGATCTGCGATTTTTACAAATTTATTCAAAGATTGATGTCGATTTTCCGCTAGTGATGCGAATTCTGTTATTCTGTTATACTCCCGACGTAAGGCACTACGTACTATCTCATAATCAGGACTATTTTTTCCTTTAATGAGGAAGTCTTCTGGTGGTACCGAAATTAAATCAATAATTTCTGCAGTTTGTTTTCCTGGAAAATTTCTGAGAATCCTTCCGCGTCTCTGAACAAATTCTCTGGATACAGAAGAACTTGCCAAAAAATACGCTAATCTTGTTGGTGGTACATCAACTCCTTCATCTAAACATTTCATTGAGATGAATGCTTGGATTATTCCTTGTGAAAATTTTTTTAGCAAATCCACTCTTTCTATTCTTGATTGGCGGTGCGTAAACTCATGAACAATAATCCTTTTGTTAAACCCTATTATCCTTAAGACTTCATCAAAAATTTTATCTCCGACATAGAATAGGGTGTGTGCAAATTTTGCTTCATGCAATATGTTTTCATTAATCCATTCAATTTTAGTAATTGAATTATTTAAAACACGGGCTCGCTTTACAGCTATCATTAGTGCTAAATCACTTAAAGTGTTATTTGGATTTGGATGTAAGCGGTTTAGTTTTTTTGATAAAGAAATATATTCATTGAATTCATTTTCTTTCATATGCACTGGTATTGGATTGTAGAAATATCGTGTTAGATAACCCGAGCTTATTGCATCGCTTAGTCCATATTTAAAAACAATATCTCCAAAATAGTTCAATAGATTATCTGACCCTTCTTCGTCATAGCTGCGTATCGGTGTTGCACTTAAACCAAGCCGGTAAGGTGCTTCTTTTGGCATTTTTTTTAACATTTCCTCAGTTCCACAATGATGTACCTCATCGGCAATGATTAATGTTTTATCCCATAATCCGTATTCAGAAAGAATTTCTTGTAATTTACTTTTTAAAAATGAAGTATTTGTTGAGATAATCATCCCAATATTAACTTGTTTTGCTTGAAAATCTCTTGCAAGCATATAAACACTCTCTATCCATTTTTTTTCTGATTCTGCAACAAGTATAGGAAAAAAATGAAATTTAAGAGTTTCTTCCATCCATTGTTGTGCCAAATGAATATAAGGGCATAATATGATAATAATCAATCGTGGGGAATTTTCTATCAATTTTGTTGTGGCCACAAGAGCTGTTATTGTTTTTCCTGTTCCTGTTGCCATTTCGAGAATCCCCTTATAATCATTGCCTTTCCAATTATCAATTGCCTCCAATTGATAAGGTCTAAGTTCAATTTCTGCAGGCTTTATTGGAAAATCATTTATCAACTCACTATCATTATTTAATTGATCAGAAATAATCCATTTTGGTTTTATATATGGACGTTTCGAATTTTTTCGTAATTGGATTATTTCATTTTTTATTGCAGAAGGGATATCAAATACTTCTATATTTGGATCATCATTGTTCCAAAGGTCTTTAAAAAGTTGTTTTTCTAGAGTAACGTACTCGGAAGTGTGATCCCAAGATTGAAAAACTTTTATTGATTCATAATTATGTAACCCATTTTCACTATCATTATAAGAACCGTCAAAACTTATACTGTTCCCCTTATCATCTGTGAATATTCCAATTTTTGCATGAAATTCGCTAGATAATTTATTTCTTGGTTTCGCTAATTTAAACTCAATAATTCCATCAGCTATCATCCATGCTAACGTTATAAGTGTATTTTCGTTAGTTTTTTCTGCGAATCTATTTATTTGGTTAATTATTGCAATTTTTAATATTTCAACATTTTTTGCTTTATCCCCTAATTGGATTGCATCCCAATCAGCTTTCGCTAATATTGGGGATGTTATCCAACGAGCTTTTCCACCATTTATTGCAAATTCTTGCATTCCAGTGAAAGTCTCTCTTAGCCAACTTGAAGAAAAAAAACCAACACCTCGATCGTAATATATCGAATTGCTTAAAAGTGGAATAAAAAAATTTTCTACAAGATCATCTTTAGATGTAGTTAATGCAATTGGAATTCCTAAATCCCTCAATGACATAAAAACCCCATTTTGAATTGAATATTGAGATTTACCTACCCATGAAATAATCTATTTTACATAATTTCTTTATAAAAAACAAATGATCGAATTATTTTTTAAAACACGCCAATTATGAATTTAAAACATGTCCTTTACAACATTGCTTTTTTATTGTTCAATTGCCATTTCTGCTGTCGTTATTTCCATCTTGACTAATCAGAACATTTGTGCTATTTTAACGTTGCCATCATTCACCTCAACGCTGCAACTGAACCTTAAAAATTTCACAAGAACTCCTCCGCGATTCGTGCATAAAAACAAAAAAACGAATCTGCTATGTTTATGCCGGGTTCAAAGCTAATAATGATATTCGTTTTCTTTGTTTCCGAATAAATAAAACAAAGGAACGAATCATCTTAAGAAAAATCGGGTAAAAAAGAATCAGGGCGGGTCTCCCCCTCTCATAAGATCATTTCGGGGGCGCAACGTTCGCGGGACCCGCCCCTACCAGACAATTTTCGTCCGTTTTTGTGAGTTTTGTGGTTAAGAGATTTTGTTTTTATACCCTTATTCTCTGCTCTCTACTCATCACTTGAGCTTGGGATGATCACCGTCATATCCTCGTAGACGCCGCCGGTCACGGCATAAACTGCTGTGCCACTGCAGACTTCATGAAAGTCGGTTTCTTTGCCATCTGCATCAGTCATGGTCACATCCATCATTAACTCGACCGGATAGGTTGCCGTGCCCTCTTTAAATACCCAGATCGGGTTGCCGCTAACAGGGCTGCCGAAGGTCCAGCTTGCAGGGCCAGAACCGCCTGCATATTCAAATTTGGTGATCTTGATATCCGCATCCACCGTGCCGTAAAAAATCAAAGCAATACATCCTGCCAGCGACATCAGCATCATGCCCATCGCTATGCAGACCACCATTCTTTGCCGCTTTTTACTAATAGGAAGGAGGCTCATCCCCACTACAGGCAGCAGCAGCACAAGCGCCAGGCTTGCATTTTTATGGCTGTCATGAGCACCGGCCATGGGCACAAGTTGGCGTGAAACAACCCCATCGGGGGTCAACCCGGCGACATTTGAATTCATACCGGGGATGAACCCTGAAGAATCCGAAGGTTTTGGAATGTTAAGCCTGCCTTGCAAGTGGATGCCGTCCGTTTCAGTGATGGCTGTGGCTTCAAACGTGAACATCCCCGACGTTACCTCTGCAGGCAGCCTGCCCGGCACCAGGCTCCAATCGAGCGTTTGTCCGCTGCTGTCGGTGGTCATCTCACCCATGGCGTTGAAAAACGTAAAGTAGGCAGCCCCGAGTGCTCCCATATCATTAGGGTCAGTGGCTTCTTCACCTACTCCGCCCGTACATTGCATATTGCTGCTGATCATATCGCGGGCTTCAATCATCCAGGTGCCATCCAGGTTCACAGATTCGACTTTGGCCTTGAAAGATTGCCCACCGGCCGCGCTGTAAGCCACCAGTCGAATCGTCCCCACCCCGGTGCCAGCCTGCAGCGGACCGATCTTTTCCTCTTTGCTGCCATCGCTGCTGACGACCTCCCCGCCATCCAGACGGTAGAGGAATGGCACACCCGGTTCGACCACCAGCATCAGCGGCAAACCGGTATACTTGCCGTCTGAGCCGCTGGTAATCTGCAGCGGATAGACACCATCCGCCTCAAGGGCTGCGTCGATGACCAGGTTTGACCCGGTCTGTGTTTTTTCCTCTTTAATTTGCGGTTCCACGCCATTGTGGATGTACTTGACCAGGGTATTGTTGCCGCGTATCACAGAAACGATCTGACCGAAGGAATCCTGGTTTTGCACGCCTGCCAGAGAAATCGTTGTGTTGGCTTCCTCCGGCGCAGCTCCAAGCAGGTAGCGGGCATAATCTTCGAGATTGCCGGTCAACATCTCTCGTTCGTAATTGCCATTGAATGGGTATAAGCCCTTGTTAATCGCACGGACGAAATCATCCCGCGTGATCGGGCAGCCAAGATCGCACATGTTCACCTTGACCAACTGGGCATGCACATAGAAATCCGCCGGCCATTGGTAAGGTGCGCTCTGAAAAGCCAGCATGACACCGTCGTCTTTGGTGATCTTGCCATATGTCGAAAGGTTGTCAGAAAGATATTCGGGCATCACATCCATGACCATTAACTCGGCGGAAACATCCAGCCACCAGCTTCGGGCGCCAACTGCTTTGGCGATCGCCATCGAATACACCCGGTTTTGGATCCAGTGGCCGGTCTCGTGCCAGATGGCTGTTCGTTCAGCGGCTAATTTCGTTGGGATATCTGGTGGAAGGTAAATGACACCGTTCTTGAAATTGTATTCGGGGCTGGTATAACTGGCGCTCACCACCGCCAGAATAGGTGATGAGGGGTCAAGATAAGAGTTCGTGTACCCCATCCCCAAATAGGTGGCCACCGCGGATTCTATTTCTATGGCTGCGTGATATGCGTCTATATGCGTCATCTTATCATCCGAGGGATAAATGACCATCACCGACCCGTCTTCATTGGATTGGCAGCGCTGGAAGATGGTCGCCGCCTTCAAACTGACCGGGGTGCACATTTTGCCGTAATTTTCTTGCGGCAATCGATTGCTGACCATCTGAATGGTCGAGGACCCAGTTTCAGAGGGTTCATAAGATGTTTGCTTCGGGGTCACCACAACGTACATCACGCTGTGAGTCTCAGCCCCCTCGCCTTCGGGGTAGAGCACGCTCAGGTCTGTCGGCCCGAGGTGCGCGTTGACCTTAAGCTCGCCATCCCTGGGTTCCACAGCCAAAAGGATTGCGGCTTGCATGTCAATAATCATCAGCAACCTTGAATTTGGATTGGGCGCCAAAAAAGTCAGTTCGGCTGGCCCGCTGCCATCGTTAGCACCTTCGAGAGTAACCTCGTAAAAAGGTGTCTCAAGGATGTAACTTTGACTCAACTCTTTTTCAAGTGGACCGCTGGCAGCATAACTGGTGAGGTTTGTTACAGAATCCTCTGCCGGAAGCGCTTCAGCAGCCACTTGCAGCGTCGTACCCAAGTCATCTTGAACTTGACCGCCGCCGGGGTTAAGGGTCAATGTGGATTGTTGTACAAAGTCATAAGTTTTAACCTTGGAGGAAGAGCCTCCCACCCCTTTGATCAGGGCGGATATGCCAAACACAGCCAGCACTACCACCACCAGCCCGCCTGCAACAATGCCAATCACACCCCACGGCGATTTTTTCTGTGTTTGATTCACCTGATAGGGATAACCCGCCTGCGCATAACTAATTTGTTGAGGGGGTGCGATTGCTGAAGAAGGGATGACAGGAGGTGCGATTTTGCCAGGAGGCGTGGATGCCACCCACTGACCCTGCCATAATACATGCCATGCACCGGTGCGTTCTTGCATCTGCCAGCGGTTTTGGTCTTCATCGATGACTTCCAATTGCGCTAAAACGGTGCGGTAATACTCCATGGTAATCTGCCCGGCTTGATATTGGGCTTCAAGCGCAGCGAACTGCTGTTCAGCCTGGCTGAAAGATAATGATGATGGATTGAAAGCAGCCGCCTTGGGCGGTTGGGCGGCTATCCACTGCCCGTTAGTCAGGGTATGCCATTGACCGGTAAGTTCTTGAAGCTGCCATTGACCGCCAGAACCATCCGTCACCTGAAGTTGGATGAGGGCGTTTCGATATTGGTCATAAGATATCTGACCGGCTTTATATTGAGCATCCAATTGTCGAAATTGAGCTTCAGCCTGAAGAAAATCCATACAACCCTCCCTCGAACGGCTTTCTACATATAAGCTTATTTAATCCATGAATTGTTATCATCATTATATAAACGGAAATGAGCAAAAAGCCAGTTAAAAATTTGCCAAAAATGGTACACCAAAACTTAACAAAAAGAACTCCGAACTAAATTGTTCGGAGCCTTAAAGATGCTGAATCGAATTGTTGAGTGAATTTCTGCGGATTAACCTGAAAAATTAAATGTTAATAAACATAAGCTTATTTATTAGGTTCAAAGAGCTCACGGTTCGTAAGTGCAGCCTTTTTTTCAGTGTCTTCTGCATCTCGCCTGGCAATATCAGCCAGCATCTCAGGCGTCAGGGTCTTGATTGATAGTATATGCCAGGTGACGCCAATGGCGACGCATACAAGCAATCCGCGCAGCCACCAGCTTTCAACCGCGAAAATGGCGGAGGAACCGATGGTAAGCCACAAAAATGAGATCGAAACCACCTTGGTCTGCAGCGGCACGGCATGATAAAGGCGATAATTGCGAATCAGCCGTCCCACCAGGGGATGGTTCATGATCCAGTTATAGAGCCGATCAGAGCTGCGTGCAAAAGCTGCCGCTGCCAGTAAAAAGAAAACTGTTGTCGGCAAGACGGGCAGAAAGATGCCCAACGTGCCCAACACGACACAGGCAATGCCGCCGCTGATCAACAGAATGCGCTTTAGTTTAGAAGGTTTCTTCATGCGCCTGATTATAACTGAAAGCCCGCCTCATTTGCCAATACTCGCGGCACACCACCGGCCTTCACGCCGCAGGAGGAGGTTTGCAGCCTGCCTGATCTCTGAATTTTCGGCTATTTCATCGTCGGTGCGCCAAAATCCAATGGTTGGGGTTTNNTTGGGGTTTGAAGTAATATGTGATCGTGCTGGTATAGCCCGCCGGGTAATCATCCCAGCCGTCGTTGACTGCCTCGGTAAAAGTATGCCCCACCACCAGGGTGGCCGGTTGATCAAGGGCAAACCCTTCGATCGTCACGCCGACCCATGCGCCTGCGTTTTCAACCGAGGTATCTTCAATGGACGTTACTGCATCTTTGACGATAAATTCAGGTTTAAAGAAATCCACACCGTCCACTTCGAGGATCCATTTAATGTGAGTGAGGTTTTCTTCAAGGGTCTTTTCATCAATGGCCACCCAACCGTTGCTCAGTTTCAATTGCGCGTTATAAGGCAGTTTTACCTCGTAGGATTCTCTCTGCTGCGCACCCAGCATGTCATCCAAATCCACGGCGTCGGGGCAATCAGAGTTGTAGAGGCAGGGCTTGATCACGAGATCCGCTTGAGAAACGAGGCTGCTCGCCTGCGGCGTGGAAGTAACCACGATGTACCTGGGTGTGGGCTCAGTATTGCCGGTGAAATTATCGGCAAGATCTTGGATCTTTTGTGGGATCAATGCACAACTGGCAGAAAGGAGTAATACAGCAACCAACAAAAGACTGACGGCGATTCTAGTTTTTAACATAACGAGACCTCTGAGGTGGTAAGGATGGGTTGCTTCTTTTCAATTTTTATTAATAGCAATAAAACTCATGCGCCTCGTTGCTGTTGATAGTACCCGAATCATAAGCGCCGCCGCAGCCCCAGGCTTCATACTTGTAGCTGCCCGAACACACGTTGAGGGTTGTGGTGCCGGTCGGCAGATTAAAGCTATATTTCATCGGACCCGACAATTTGAGGGTCACATAGCCGCCTGTGGCGTTGTCAATTTCGATGGATGAATTAATCTCACAAGGTGGATTGGTGGGTGCTAATGTGGCCTTGGGTGTTTTTGTATAAGGAACAGCCGTTGGACGGGGAGTGTTCGTACGGGTGGGAGTTGAAGTCGGAGTTGCTGTGGGTTTTTCCATCGGCACCAACAAATATTCTGCACGATATGTCGTCCCACGATAATAAGTATCCCAGCCATCAGAGATTGTCGCTTCAAAGGTATAGCCGATTTCTATCGTGTGTTTTTCGCCGATCTTCCAGCCATCCATGACCGTTCCAAACCACATTCCTGGATACACCATGGAGGGTTCATCTTCAAATGTGGTTTCACCAAGAGATAACCAGTCTTCTCTGAAATACTCTTGTCCATCGATAATGAAGAACCATTTTATATATTTCAGGTTGTCTTCCAGAATTGTTTGGTTCTTCGCTACCCACCCCATGCTAAGCGACAGAGGTTGATTGTACACATAATTAACAATATTTAGCCCTTCAGTTTCATCCTCACCAGAAATTAATTCTCTAATCGGCAGCGCTTCAGGACACTCCTCCAGAAATGCGCATGAATTTATCGCTATCGGTGGTTTTTGGGTTTTAGTTGGGGTGGCGGTCACAGTTGGCGTTGGAGTAGCGGTAGCCGTGTTCGTGGGAGTAGGTGTTTTTGATGCAAATAGGTTTTGGACACCTTTTGGAATTACGGAACAACTTTGAAACAAGATCATTACCAAAATAAGCCCAACACTCAATGCAGATCTTTTAAAATGATGCATGACCCCTCCCAAAAACACATTTTCTTGTATTTAAATAGGTTAATTAATTATAGTAAGAATAAAATAACAATGCAATACTTACATTGTGCAACACATTTCCTATACAAAAACCGGCAAAGTAAGTTTCTTTGCCGGTTGATAAGGGTCAAATAAAAAGAATTTATTGACAGAGGGTAAGCGTCCAAACACTCTGGTAAAGTTCTTGAGGTCCACCTTTTTCGTAATTGTCGATCACCCAGCTATATATGCCTTGTGCAGCCTGGTATTCCACTGTTTGGCCGGGCGCAACAGTGTATTTCAACCGCATCGGTCCATTAAAAACCACCACATGACCGTCTGAACACCTGTTGTCGACTTTTAATGTAATGTTCAAAACTAATGGCGGACCCTGGGTGGCTGTAGGTTGAGCAGGAGCCTTGGTCACCGCGGGATTTGGCTGTTGGGTATTGGTGATCGCCGGCCCGGGTGTGATGGTGGGGATCTTCGCCGGCACCACGAGAAGCGTGTAAATTGACGAAAAATCAGCTTCTGTGACAGACCAACCATCATCGATGGCTGCGTCAAGGTAATATCCATAGCGGATGTAGTACTCCTTGCCAATTTTCCAATCTGATAAGGTCACTGCAATCCACGTGCCGGGGTTCTTGGCGCCGGCCACGTCTTCGTCATCCACTTCACTATTCACAAGTAAATCTTCGGTGAAGAAATCTTTATCATTGATGCGAAACACCCACTTGATATGCTGCAGATTCTGATCCAGATGCTGCTGATCTTTTGTCACCCAGCCCGTGGACAATTTAATGGTTTGGTCAAAGGGAACTCTAATTTCATTGATCGCATCCTTCTCAATACCATCGGAAAGGAAAGCCGAGATGGGCACAGCATCAGGGCAATCTTCGGCAGCCAGACACGTAGAAATCTCAAGCGGCATCTGCATCACCGTTGCAGTTGCGGTGGGCTTTGGTGTGGCCGTAGACGTTTTGGAGGGGATTGGTGTAATGGTGCTGGTGGTTGTGGCTGAAGCCAAAACGTTCTTGAGCGTTTGGGGCATGATACTGCAGCCGATTAGACCCATAACGATTAACAAAATAATACACAATGAAAAAGTCTTTCTTGATTGTGACATGAATCCTCCCTAAATAAAATTGGAATGTGTAAGAATATTTTATACACATTCCATTAAAATACCAGTAAAAATCTTATCCAATTTTTGGCTTATGCTGTTTCTTCTTCAGGTTCCCCATCCGGCTCGACTTCGTTGCCGAAGGTTAGGACCTCACGCACCTGCGATCCGTGCATTTGCGGACCGATGATGCCCTTCTCTTCAAGAGTATCAATCAGGCGGGCTGAGCGGGTGTAACCGATGCGCATTTTTCGCTGCAGCATCGAGATGCTGGCCTTGTTCTCACGGCGCACAATTTCCATGGCGTCTTCAAGCAGCGGATCGTTGGGTCGTGAGCCATCGTCAAACAGTTCACCCTGTTTGAGTGGCGTTCCCGGGGTAAACGGATCCATGATCATATTGTCGGGTTCCTGACCACCTTCAGCCTTGTAATTCATGGCGATCACACGCCACGAATCCACCAGACGCTGAATCTCGGGGTCAGAGACGTAAACACCCTGCAAACGGACAGCAGCAGGGGCATCCGGCGCCTGGTAAAGCATATCTCCTTTACCCAACAGCTTTTCAGCGCCGGGTTGGTCGAGGATCACACGGCTATCCATATTCGAGGCGACCATGAATGCCACCCTTGCCGGGAAATTGGCTTTGATCAAGCCGGTCACCACATCCACTGATGGGCGTTGGGTGGCTAAAATAAGATGAATGCCGGTCGCACGGGCAAGCTGCGCCAGACGGGTGATGCTGCGTTCGGTTTCATCCGGGGCGAGCATCATCAGGTCAGCCAGTTCATCAATCACGATCACCAGGTAGGGGATGTGCTCTTCACTCTTTTTGTTGTAATCCACAATATTGCGTGCGCCGGCCTTGGCAAACTTTTTATAACGCGTGTCCATCTCGTGCAAACACCACTGCAAGGCGCCGACCACACGGTCAGCCTCCACCACCACGGGGCCTAACAGGTGAGGAATGCCGTTGTAACCGGTCAACTCCACGCGTTTGGGATCCACCAGCAGAAGGCGCAGCTCGCTAGGCGAATTATTAAGCAGCAAACTGGTGAGAATGGCATTCACCAGCACAGATTTACCAGAGTTGGTGGTGCCCGCCACGAGCATGTGAGGCATGGCAGTCAAATCGGCACAAATGGGTCTGCCGGCTACATCCTTGCCGAGGGCAAAGCGCAGCGATGACTTGATCTTTCTGAAAGCCTCATTCTCAAGCAGTTCGCGCAGCGAGACGAGGGTAAGTTCGGTGTTTGGCACTTCAATACCCACGTAGGCTTTGCCGGGTACCGGCGCTTGAATGCGGATGCTCTTTGCCGCCATTGCAAGTGCAAGATCATCAGAAAGGCCGACAATCTTAGAGACGCGCACGCGGGTTCTGCCGGCGCGGTTTTCAATGAAATCAGGTTCCACGCCAAATTGCGTCACGGCGGGTCCACGATGGATTTCAACGATATGCCCGGGCGCGCCAAACGAAGCCAGAGTCTCTTCAATGATGCGGGCGCGGTCTTTGTCATAGTGAGATTGAATGCCGGCCGGTGAGGCCGGGTCGAGAATATCCGAGATGGAGGGCATTGGCCAGGGTTTGGCATTCATGGCGGCAGTGACACCGGTGCGAACGGTTGGCAGCCCGCTGCCGGAATCTTCTTTCGGAGTTAACTTGGGCTGCGGTGTCACCTTGATCGGCGCTTGCGGTACAAACTCTTCACGCCGCTGACGCACCTGGTTGGCACGTGAGTTTTCTCCGTTTAAATCGAGAGAACGAAAACCCTGCGGAAGAACGGCTTCCTCTTCAGGAAATTCGGGTTGGGAAGGCATGGGGGGGGAATAAGGGCGCGCGCGTTCACGCGGATAAGGAATGGATTTTTGCTCGGCCATCACCTTGCGAGGGCGGCCGACAATCCAACCGGCGAGCACGGGCATGGGGACATCCACAATAAATAAAATTGAGACAATTACGAACGCTGATAAAACAACAGCTTCTCCAGCAGATCCCAAACCACGCCCAAGAACATCGTCAATAATTGCACCAATAATTCCGCCGCCCAAACCAGCACGGGCAGTGGTTAAACCGCCGCCCTTGATGTAATGCATCCAACCCAACACGTTCAGGTAGAGGAGAATAACCCCTAGAGAACGTCCGCCAGACAAACGCGGAAGCCGGTCAAAATTGCGAAATACGAGATACAGGCCGCCGATGGTCATGCCCACCGGGATGATGAATCCGCCCCAACCAGCAATTTGAGCCATGGTCTTGGCGACCCACATGGTCAAAGTGCCGTTATTGCGTGCGAAAAAAGCCACCAGACTCAAGATGCCAATCACCGCCATCAATCCACCGACAAAATCGATTTTTTGATCAGTGGTCAGGTTGCCAATGTTTAAGCCTTTGGCAGATTTCTTGGATCCGCGGCGGGCGGGGGATGTGCTTTTTTTGGAATAGGACGAACGTGAACTTGAAGTCTTGGGCATGAAGTCTCTCTTAAAGAAAAATAGTCAATCCAACAAAGGTACTGTTGCAGTATTCATACCACTTTTTTAGAGGATTAACCTTTACTGTTGCGACTCTCGCCTCACCCCTGCCCCCAAGCTGATTGAAGTAAGCGGTAGCAAAAAAAAGAATTTTTAATCAGTGGATTGTGTTGGCTAATTTTTCAAAAATCTTGCGCGTGGTTTCAAAAGCCAACGGAGGAAGTTGATCGAGAGGGAACCAGGCAGCCTGGTCAGCATCATCGGCTGGGGCAAGCACACCGCTGATCACTTCGGCACGGTAGGCTAAAAAGATATCTGCACCGCGGGGATGCTCACGGCCGTACAGCACATCAAACAGCGATTCAATGCGCACCTCAAGACCCGTCTCTTCACGGCATTCGCGGACGGCGGCTGCCTGCGGGTCTTCAAAAGCGTTGACGAATCCAGCCGGGATGCTCCATTGGCGGATGTGGGGCTCCATGGTGCGGCGTACCAGCAAAACTTCGTTTGCTGGCAAAACTTCGTTTGCTGCCAGCACTTTTTTATTGCGCAGTACCAAGACACCGGCTGCCACCTTGGGGTCTTCATAATGCACCCATCCGCAGTTTGGACAGGTAAGCCGCTCTTCAGACATCTGAAGTTTCAGCACCAATTCGCTGGCGCATAATGGACAAAATTTGTAAGGGGAATGAGCGTGCGAGGTCATCTCTTGCGGAGGAAGAAAGCCAAAGCTGCAAAGATCAATGCTGCTGCACCTAGACTAATCATCCAGATGGATGAGAGACGCAACCGAGGACTAAATGAACGCGTTTCAGATGCTGCTTGCTGAATCATTTCACCTTCGGTACCAGGTTCGGGCAATCCCAAGATTAGTGTGGAGGGGTCGGGTGTGGATGCCAACTTTGCAGAAGTTTCAGGGCTCTCCGTCTCGGCGATTATTGATGCAAACTCCTCGGCAACACTCGTGGGACCACCACCATAACCACCCAAATCGGTCGCCATGGCAGAAGCATCATTTCCTCCCCCACCGCCCTTGCCATAAGCTTGCGGCTGCCCCCAGAAGATGATCATTGGAGTGCTTGAAGCAGCTTCATCCGCGAGGGAGGCAGAATCCATGGCTGCTTCGGGGACGGCAGCCATCATGGGCTCGGGTGCGGCCAGCCGGGTGGAGAATGAGAACAGATTCGACCAGGCAAAGATCACCGCCAATGCAACGGCTGATGCAGCAGAAGCGAAACCAAAGAAACGATTCAAACCCCACTTAAGGGATCTTTTTTTTGCATATTCGGCAGACAGGGTAAAATTCCGCGGGGCCTGTTTTGGGGGCAGCGATCTCAACAGTCTGCGGGTGTATTGAATTTCTTGAAAAGCATTTTTGAAGTCAGCGTCTGAATCGAGGCGTAATTCAAGGGAGGTTTTTTCAGAATCAGTTAACCTGCTGTCGAGAGACGCGGAGATTAACAACCAGTCCTTTTGGGTAAGAATCACACTCATTCGCGCACCTCACCATCAAGACGATATTGGGAGGGTAATAGTTCCTGAAACCCCTGCAAACAGTCGCGCATTTTCAAACGGGCGCGCGCCAGGCGGCTTTTCACGGTGCCTAAAGGTGCGTGGGTAGACTGGGCAACTTCTTCATAATCCATGCCCTGCACATCCACCAACACAACTACCGCACGAAAATCTTGTGGCAGGTTTTCGAGACAATGAGAAAGCGCATGTTCAAGTTCGGCCTGTTCCATGGTGGATTCAGGCTGCGGCTCTTCCGAAGCCATCCATTGAGGAGAATCCATTTCTTCCTGGTCTTCATTGCTTATCGGTTCCAATGGGGTCGTCGGACGGCGTTTTTGGCGGCGTAGTTCATCATAACAACCATTGGTGACCATACGCATGACCCAAGCTTTAAATGAACCGCCCCGATAGGTTGAGAGGTTACGCCAGGCAGAAATAAACGCGTTTTGCACGGCATCCGCGGCATGATCTTCATCATTAAGCATGCGGTAGGCAACATTAAACGCCAGATCCTGATAAGCCAGGATCAGGCGGTTGAATGCGTCCAGTTCACCTTGCATGGCGGATTGAATTAATGCGGCTTCATCCATAGATTTAATTGTAATCTAGATATGAATTAATGTTGCAAAAACGAATCATTCCCAACGGAAGGTTTTTGTAGAAACAAGCACACCCAAAATCAACATCCCAACCAGAACACCGATATCCAAAAGATGTGCGCCCCAGGCTTCACCCACCCAGAGTCCGCGCAGCAGATTGACCACATAGGTAAGAGGCAGAAATGCAGATACCTTGACGATGGCAGCCGGCAGCAGTTCACGCGGAAAACCCGCCCCGCTCAGAAATAGCATCGGGTAAAGCAGAACCATGCCCACGATTTGAGCTGTTCTGGCGGAAGGCATCAACCCTGCAAGGATGAACCCGAGCGAGAAGAAACTTAAGCTGCCCAAAGTAAATCCACCCAAAACACTGAGCCAATTGCCTTCGAATTTCACGTGATAGACAAGTTTTCCGGCAATGACCAACAAGAGCATACCCAACAGGGTCATGGCAAACACCACGATCACCTGGGCAACCAAAATGGTGAGCGGGCTAACCGGGGTGGTCTTAAATCTGCGTAACACGCCATTTTCGCGGTAAGCCGACATTGTAATGGTGATAGACATCAATCCGCTGGTGGCGATGATCATGGCCGTGTAAGCCGGTATGGAGATATCAATGGTGCCGCGGCCGTTGAAATGGACACTGGGCGTGTTGCCGTAAATGCTGCCAAACAAAAAGAGCATCATCAGTGGAAAAACCAGGGTAAAGAAAGCCCCGATTGGTTCACGAAAGAACAATTTGGTTTCCATCCAGGTTAGTTTCAGCAAGCTTTTCATCTTTTCCTCATTCCCTGATCTTACGGCCGGTCAGGTCTAAAAATACGTCTTCAAGTGTAGGTTGTTCAGTTCGCAAGTCGCTGTATCGCAGCGCCAAACCGGAAAGAATATTTACCAACCCGGTTACAAGTTGGGTCGCATCTGTTGATTTACCGATAACGGTGAGCCGGTCTCCCTGAACTTCCAGCTTGCCAAGAACGGATAAAGCATTTTGGATCTCTTGTGTGATGCTTACATCCAGGGTGAACGAAACGCGTTCATGTTGCGCAAGTTTGCCAATTAGAGCGCGCGGCGTATCCAAAGCCACGATTTTGCCGTGGTCAAGAATGGCAACCCTGTCACAAAGGCGTTCAGCTTCTTCCATAAAATGCGTTGTGAGATAAATGGTTTTGCCCTGGTCACGTACGCTGCGAACAAGATCCCAGATGGTGTGGCGCGCCTGAGGATCGAGGCCGGTGGTCAATTCATCCAGAAAAACCAGGTTGGGATTCGGCAGTAATGCCAGAGCAATGAAGAGGCGCTGCTTCTGTCCGCCAGAGAGTTTGCCAAAACGGGCGTCGCGTTTCTCTTCCAGACCCAGTTGTTTTAGCAGATTTTTCCAGTCCACGGGTGTTTCATAGAAAGCGGAATACAAGTCGAGGGCTTCCCACACCTTCATGCGGTCAGGCAGGTTGGATTGTTGAAGCTGCATGCCCACGCGGGTGCGCAGCATTTTATTATCTGCCTGCGGATCCAAATTCAGAACCCGAATCGTACCTGAATCCGGTTTACGCAGCCCTTCAATGCATTCAATCGTGGTGGTTTTTCCCGCGCCGTTTGGACCCACCATGCCGAAGATTTCACCTTCATGTACATCGAAAGAAATATCATCAACAGCGGTTATGCCTTTATACGTTTTAATTAAATTTTGAACCTTGATTATTTCTGGCATTTTTACCTCTTAACGCTTAGTGTTCTGAATAATTATTTCTTGCAAGGCCGCAACATGGTTTTGAAATGCGTCCCTGCCTGCCTCGGTGGCAGACACATAAGTACGCGGTTTGCGGTCAACAAAACTCTTGGTCATCAAGATGTATTGGGCTTCTTCCAGCTTACGGAGGTGTGCTCCCAGGTTGCCATCGGTCACCTCCAGCAGTTCTCGCAATTTGGTGAAATCCAATTCGTCACCCTTGCCGAGTGTTACCAATGCAGCCATAATGCGCAGCCTGACAGGTTGATGAATAATTTCGATTAGTTCAGGCATATTACCACCTGCTGCGGACGTAGAATCCGGCAGCGATCATTCCACCCCCACCCAGGATGGACATCCAGAGAAAAAAATAATTGGGCAGAAGATAGTAGCCCACAAAGGCCAGGGCGATGATGCCAATACCCAACCACACAGAAACAGCTTTGAATAACAACCCCGTAGCAATCCAGCCAGTCATGACAAACAGAATGATCATCATTGAAAATTGCTTCCAATCAATCGGCCAGACCACCAAAATAGTCAGCCCACAAATTGCCATCAATGACCACCAAAAAGCGCCGATGCGGATGCCAGATGGATTGGATTCGTTGCGCACAGTTCTGCCCATGCGAATTCCGATGAATGCTGATGAAAATCCACCAATGGTATCCAGTCCCAACCAAATATAACCGGCTGCGGCTCCCTGGATGAATTGTGTGGCAAGAAACCCCACCAGCCAGATAACCCCCCAAAGAAACAGGAATTTGTAGGCTCCAGAACTGGCGATCATTCGTTTGGTCTTGATCATGATGTGTTGAATGGCTTGCAATGATTCCTGTGCTTCATTTGGATTAATATCCATTTTGAAACCCTTTCTAATAGAGAACTCTGTAATGCAGAGTATTCTACGGCGTAATTTTGAAAAAGTCAAGGGGTTGAAAGCAGGGAAGAGCAGTAATGAGTAATGAGTAATCAGGCACTCAGGAAGCTCTTCACCAACAGGGATTCGACCCGCTTTTTGAGATTCAAATCGGACGCATGGCCCTTGGGTTGTGAGAGAGCCAACGTTGTGGTGAGTTATGAGAACGAAGCTTTAGAACTACCATGCTAAATTGTCAAAAGGTTCTGATGGGAATTTTCCATCGAACTCCACCTGTAGCAAACAGAAATCTCGTCACCTTCTCATCCCCTTCGATTGCGTAAAATAACCTTTTCCGGTAAACTCAGTGCTTATGGATCTCAGCCAGACACGCTTCATTGGGATAGACCTTGGCGGCACGCGCGGAAGTTTTACCTGTGCTGTGTTGGACGATAACCGCCGCATTCAATTTCGCGGTGAAGTGACACAAGAAGAATGGCTGGTAAAACTTGGAGAATGCCCAATTGCCATTACCGCGATCACCTCACCAATAAACTTGAATGAAGGCATCATGGCCGATGATTCCAAAAGATCGGCGCTTTCGGTTCCCCCACCGGCAAAAAAATATACCAACCTGCGTCAATGCGAATATGAACTGCTGATGCGCGGATTTGCAACCACGCGCACTCCCAATCGCTACGAGGATTGTTCCCCCACCCTGCAGCGGGCTTTGCGTTTTGCCAGCAACCTGGCCGCCCAGGGTTTTCAACGCTGGCCAGCCCCCGGTGCAAAACGACAGTTGATGGAGGCCCATCCTGACAGTGCATACGCCCAATTGCTGGGGGCAAAACTAAACCCGCTCAAATCGCTTGAAGGACGCATCCAGCGTCAGCTTCTTTTGCAGGAAGAACATCTCAACGTACGCGATCCAATGATTTTCTTTGAAGAGATCACCCGTCACAAAATGCTGACCGGTCAAATGCCTGACGGCATTCTGATTTCACCAATAGAACTGAATGCCTTGATTGCCGCCTACACAGCCTGGAGCGCCTATACAAACCCCACAGGCATCACCCGTCTTGGTGAAATCAACGAGGGGCACGTCATTTTGCCTGCCAACACGCGCAACCGCGGATAAATACCCACCCCTGGATACGAAAAACGCAATCGCCACCAAAATGGTGTTCTTGTGTTAACATAACGGAGTATTTTGATATTTTTAGATTTTATTAGAGGTGATTTTGTATGAATACCAAAATGTGGGTCAAGGCCCTGAAGGTCATTCCGCGCATCAGCAAAGCGGAATGGGATGAACTGGATATTGTTTCACGCTGGCTGATCGCCACGCGCGCTGCCGTGCTGGTAATGACCATGACTTCTGCCATCGTTGCCGGATTGATGGCAGCCATCGGCGGCTTTCCCAATGTTCAATTGTTCTCGTGGTGGCGTTTCGTGTTGGTGATCATCGGGCTGGTTTTTGCACACGCCACCAATAACCTGGTCAACGACCTGACTGACTTTCGCAAAGGTGTGGATAAAGACAACTACTACCGCACGCAATACGGTCCACAGCCTCTTGAAAGTGGACTACTGACCATCAAGCAGCTTTACGGCTATATAGCGGTCACCGGCGGCATTGCCGCCGCGGCCGGGTTCGCTCTGGTACTGACTCAAAAGTTCAGCCCGCAGCCGGGCAATCCATTGATCACCCTGGGGCTGATGGCTGCAGGAGCACTTTTCGTGCTCTTCTATACATGGCCTTTAAAATATATCGCTCTTGGTGAACTCACTGTGCTGCTGGTCTGGGGTCCGTTGATGATCGGCGGCGGATTTTACGCCATCACCGGCGCCTGGTCGTGGGGAGCCGTGGCCGCCAGCCTGCCTTACGCGCTCGCCACGGTGACCGTGATCTTTGGCAAGCATATTGACAAACGCATAGAGGATAAGGAAAAGAAAATCTACACAATGCCGGTGCTGTTGGGTGAAACACTCAGCCGCAACCTGGTGATAGTGATGATGGCACTGCAATATATCTTACCGATAGCCGCCATTTTCTTCATTCCGAAATACTATTCATGGGTCATGCTGTTGGTGCTACTCACCCCCCTGCTGCTCAAAAAGCAGGAGCGCCAGACCATTTTGCATGTCTTCACCCATCCGCGGCCGAGTGAAATGCCGGCAGAAGCCAAAGAATTTTGGCCGCTGTGGTATGTGGCCGCGGCTTTCATTCATACTCGGGTTTACGGCGGCATGTTCGTCTTGGCGATGATCATCCAGACGGTGTTATGGAGTGTGATTCATTAAGTGCGAAACCTTTAACCACGAAACCCACGAAAAAAATTTAGCTTATTTAGAGCATGAATCCGAAATCTTAAACCAGATTTCGGATTCTGTTTAAGCGGCATGTTCGTACTGGCGATGATCCTTCAGACGGGGTTTTCCGAAGGTTGGTTTTCTTCGCAAGCTTGGCTGATTCGTGTGAGCGAGAATTGGTGAGCAATATCAAACGAGGGCTTGGCGCGCCAAGCCCCTACAAAGAAATTACGTTTTGGTTTGTAGAAAAATTAGTATTCCCAAACTTGGTTTTCTTTGCGAGCTTGGCGACTTTACGTGAGAAAAAAGCAAGTTTTAGCTGATTCTTGACTTTGTATATTGCTTGGGTATAATCTAAGCAACAGACCTACTCGAGGAAGACGGTCAAGATGCTTTTTCAGAGAGCCGGCGCATGGTGCGAACCGGTAAAGCCCAAAGACCTTTTCCGCCTCGATCACCCCGTGGGGTGGGTCGCCTTCGCAGGGATCATTGATGATCGTAAGAAGGCCGGAAGCACCGTTATCGCACTAATAAGGCTCTCGTCAATGAGGGTAAAAGCAGGTGGCACCACGAGCGCCCCTCGTCCTGCACAGGATCGGGGCGTATTCTTTTAACTGGAGAGGTGCAGCATGTTGGATCTTAATTTCATTCGTGAGAACCCCGAAATCATCAAAAAAAACCTGGCAGACCGCCAAATGGATGGCAGCCCGGTGGATGTGGTCTTATCTCTGGATATTGACCGCCGCAACCTGTTAACCCAGGTGGAAAAACTCAAAGCCGAACGCAATGTGGTCTCAAAGGAGATCAGCACCACCAAAGACCCTGCCGAGCGCCAGAAGAAGATCGATGCCATGCGCGAGGTCGGCGACCAGATCGCCAGTCTGGATGAAACTGTCCGCGAGGTGGATGAAAAGTTGAAATACCTGCTAGCCTCCATCCCAAACATCCCCGACCCGGCCACGCCTTATGGCAAAGACGAAAGCGAGAACGTGGTGCTGCGCACCATCGGCACACTGCCCAAGTTTGATTTTCAACCGCAGCCCCATTGGGAACTGGGAACAAAATTAGGCATCATTGACTTTGATCGCGGCACCAAACTGACCGGTTCAAGGTTTTACATCCTGAATGGTTTAGGCGCCCGCTTGCAGCGCGCAGTGATTGCCTACATGCTCGATCTGCATACCCGCCAGGGTTATGATGAACGTTACACTCCCTTCATGGTCAAAGCCGAGACGCTTTTTGCATCAGGCCAACTGCCCAAGTTCGCCGATAATCTGTATCACGACATCGAAGAGGATTTCTGGATGGTGCCGACCGCGGAAGTGCCGCTCACCGGCATGTACCGCGACGAGGTGCTGGAGGAAGCCACGCTGCCGCAGCGATTCACCGCCTACACACCCTGCTTCAGACGCGAAAAAATGAGCGCCGGCCGGGATGTGCGCGGCATCAAACGCGGACATCAATTTGACAAAGTGGAAATGTATACCTACTGCCGACCAGAAGAATCCGCACAAGAGTTGGAAAAAATGCTTGCAGACGCCGAAGCCACCTGCGTCGGGTTAGGTCTGCCCTACCGCATTAAACGGCTTTGCACCGGCGACATTGGCTTCAACGCGATGATCACTTACGATGTAGAAGTCTGGGCTGCCGGCTGCGACGAGTGGCTTGAAGTCTCATCCGTGTCGAATGTGGGTGATTTTCAAGCCAGGCGCGCCAACATCAAATTCAAACCAGCAGACGGCAGCAAGAACCGCCTGGTTCACACCCTCAACGGCTCAGGCCTGGGCATGCCGCGCACCATGATCGCCATCTTGGAGAATTATCAGCAGGCAGACGGCTCGATCAAGATACCGGATGTGCTGCTGCCCTGGATGGGCGGTGCAACAGTGATCACGGCCAAATAACGCATAACTTTACGATGGCAATCCCGCCCAAACTCCCAGAACTTTCTGACAATACCTCCGTTGATAATCATCACGGAGGTATCGCACCAACCGGCAAGAAGATTTTCTTTTGGATCATTCTGGCGGTTCTATCAGTCATTTTTGCGGAAGTGACCTGTTATTCATCACCCTATCCGTTTTTTGATAAATGGGGGTTGCTCGTTGTGCTGCCGCTTTATGGATTGCACACCCTTTTTTTGGCCGGATTGATCCTTAAGAACAAATCCATTTCACTGCCAATATTATTGCTGGCCGGTGTATTGTTTGGCCTGTATGAAGCACCGATCACCAAAGTGTTGTGGGATCCCACCTGGGGAGGCAAAGAAACCATGATTGCCGGAATTGCCGGACTGCAAACCGGTGTGCTAACTTTATTTTGGCACCCCTGGTTTGCTTTCATCCTGCCGCTGATGGTTGCAGAGCTTATTTTCACATCCACTGATGAAATCTTGAACACCCTGCCTGCATTCTTTCAACGTTGGGTAAAACGACCTTCAGGCAAAATCTTCAGTATTATTTTGCTGGCATTTTTCTGCGGCGTCAACCAGGGTGCAAATACAATTTCGATTCAATCCACCTTAATTTCAACATTTGAAGCTCTCGGCGTCTTTTTGTTATTTGCATTGATATGGAGAATCGTTAGTAAAAATGTGCGCTGGCGGCTAAGAGATCTGTTACCGCAAGGCAGAGAGTTGCTCATTGTCGGAATATTATTGGCAGCCCTTTATGGCATCAGCCTGCCTTTGGTCAGGCCTGAAGCATTACCCAAAAATATTTATCCATACATAACCATTGGCGCAATATATGCTTTCAGCATTATTTTATTAATTAGAAATGTGGCAAAAGCAACTAATTCTGATGATTCACTGCACAGAGTTCCGCAGCGCTTTCCATGGCTTTTACTTTTAGTATTTGTCAGTACTTATTTGCTCAGTTCCATATTCATTTTCAACACAAAACCAGCAGCAAATCTTGTCATCATCGCTGCCTGGGGCATGGGCATAATCATCAGCATATGGGTCATTCTCCATTCTCTGTTGAGTAAGAAAAATCATCAATAGACCTTTTTAATAAATTTCATAGACTCATTCGTTACAATTTACATTATGGAAACTATTGCGAATTCAACCTGGTTCATCCCTGTTTTAATAGCGGTCATGGCGGTAGGACTGATCGGATTGATGTTTTACATCATCCCCGGTTTGACGATCATTTGGCTGGCCATCCTGGCTTACGGCATCGTATATGGATTCAACGTTTGGTCTGGAATCTTGTTTGGCATCATCACCCTGCTGATGATTGGCGGCAACCTGGTGGATAACCTGATGATGGGGAAGGAAGCCCGCAAGACCGGCGCCGGGTGGCCTTCGATTCTGGTGGCATTGGCAGCGGGCATTATCGGCACTTTTGTGCTGCCCCCGTTCGGCGGCTTGCTTTTTGCAGCTTTAGCTATTTTGATATTTGAGTGGATCAGAAAAAAAGATTTCAAAGAAGGTTTAAAATCCACCGGGGGAATCTTGAAAGGCTGTGGATTGTCAATTGTCGTCCGCGTGTTGATCGGCATGGTAATGATCGGGATATGGGGCGCCTGGGCTTTGTGGATTAAGTAACGATTGCACCAAAAAAGTCTTTCACAAATAATTAATCCTTTTTTTAGCCCATCCTCATAGAGGACGGGCTATTAATATGCATAATTGAGTAGACAAGTTGCAAAGTCAATACTTTGCAATATTCTATTTATTAAATTGACCTTAGGTAAGGGAAGAATAATGAAAAAAAACAATTTCCGAGTGAATACTCTTCAAGGCAAATTAGTCTTAATCGTTGGAACCAGTTTGTTTCTGATTGGCGTTATCATCATCTCCATTTTTTCAGTTAGTTCGATTAAGTCTGGTACTCAAGCTGCAAAAGATATCGCGCTTGCTCAATCTCATCTTGAGGCTACCAGAATCGAAAACTGGCTTGAGACTTCAATGAGTGTTACTCGTACACTTTCACAATCCCTTGAAGCCATAAAAAGCACTGGAACCACTGAACAATTTTCACGGGACCAGGTAATCAAAATGCTGACACCGATTCTGAAAGAGAACCCCGATTTATATGGTATTTGGACTTCGTGGATCCCCAATGGATTTGATGGAAAAGACAGCGAATTCAGAGGTCTTCGGGGAAGCGACGCAAATGGACGATTTACCCCATACCTGATAAAGGATGAAAAAGGGATTATTACTCTTTCACCTGACACATTTACCTTTGAAGAAGAAACCACTCACGAGTATTACTATTGTTCGATGAACAGTAAAGCGGAATGCATCATGGAACCTTATTTCGAAGAGATTGGTGATCAACGGGTATACATGACCAGCACCACCTATCCGATTATTGTTAATGGTTCTTTTTACGGGATTGTCGGCATTGATCTGGCGCTTAACTATTTGCAAGAGGAAGTTGATTCAAATATTCTGAGTAGTAACGCAAATCAGATGAAGGTTTTCAGCAATACGGGAATTATAGTCGCCTCCTCACAGCATCCGGAAGAAATTGGACACTCCATCAGCGAATACAATGCGGGGTTCCAGAGCGATTTGGATCAGATTAATTCGAGAGAATTATTGATCAGCACACAAGGGGATTCAATTGAAGCGCTCGTGCCTGTGGAATTAACAAATATAGAAACGCCATGGGCGGTTCAAATGCTTTACCCAACCAGAGAAATTACCATGACTGCCAGAAAGCAAACCATGGTCACCGGCGGCATTTCAATAGGCCTGTTGGGGCTGCTTTTGATTGTCATTTGGTTTGTTACAGGAAGAATGATCTCAAAACCTGTGCGTTTGATTGCTGACGGCGCCAGGCACCTGGCTGTCGGGGATACTGACTTTACCGGCATGGACCGCAAGGAAACCGCAAAGATTGACCTAAGAAACGATGAATTGGGAGAGGTTGGAAAAGCCTTTTCTGATTTGTGCGTCTATTTCATTGAAAAAACTTCTTTAGCCCAGGATATCGCCGACGGTGACCTCACCACGGACGTGGAATCCATGGGTGATAAAGACCACCTGGGTCTGGCACTAAAACAAATGGTGGAAGGTCTGCGCTCATCCATTGGAGCGGTGGCAGCAAGTGCGAACGAGGTTCAACATACGTCTGAAGAATTGGCCAATTCTGCCGAGCAAGCTTCTGCAGTGACCAATTTAATCACCACCACCATCCAGGATATCGCCAAGGGAACATCAAGCCAGACCGAAGCTGTCACCCTGACCGCCGGGACTGTCGAACAACTTACACGATCCATTGATGGGGTGTCTGCCGGCGCCGTGGATCAGGCGAACGCGGTCACCCAATCTGCTGAAATCACCAACCAGCTCTCACAGGCAATCTCTCAAGTTGCCGGCAACATCCAGACTGTGGCAACCCAGGCAAGTGCAGCCACATCGGCAGCCAAAGCAGGTGTTGAAAAAGTTGAAAATACATTGGCTGAAATGCAATCCATCAAGAAAGCGGTTGACCTTTCAACAATTAAAGTACATGAAATGGGTTCACATTCTGACCAGATTGGTCAAATCGTGGTTACCATTGATGAAATCGCCTCACAAACCAATCTTTTGGCTTTGAATGCCGCCATTGAAGCTGCCCGTGCCGGAGAAGCCGGAAAGGGTTTTGCCGTGGTCGCCAGCGAAGTTCGCAACCTGGCAGAAAGATCCTCTGTGGCCACACGAGAAATCGGCGCCCTGATTGACTCCATTCAAAAAGTGGTCAAGGAAGCCATCGCTGCCATGGAAAACGGAACAAAAGAAGTGGAACAAGGCGTCGCACTCGCCAACGAAGCAGGAAAATCGCTGCAGGAAATTTTGTTGGCTGCCGGTGCCGTGAATGAACAGGCGGAACAAGCTTCAGCAGCCGCGACCCAAATGTCTGCCTCAGCCAGTGAACTCGTCAGCGCGGTGGATTCTGTATCGGCCGTGGTGGAACAAAACTCGGCCGCCACGGCTGAAATGTCCACGGGGTCCGTCGAAATGATGCAAGCAATTGAAACCATTGCGTCCATCTCTGAAGAGAACAATTCCTCTATTGAAGAGGTATCCGCCTCGACCGAGATCATGTCATCGCAGGTTGATGAAGTTACCACCTCTGCAAATGAACTCTCGAAATTGGCGAAAGAATTGAACAANNCACTTTTGTATTAGGCTAGAGCAAGGTTCCGAATTCTTAAAGAATTCGGAACCTGTGATAACAAAAGATCCCCGGCAGTTTAAGCTGCGGGGGTTTACCTTATCTAATTTTAGTGTGAAAGATAACCTTCAACCATGATGAGGTTCTTGTCACCGGTTTGCTGTACGACACCCAACAAAGTGGTCATGGATGAGACTTCTTCCAACTGTTCAGTCACAAACCAATTCAAGAATTCGCGGCCGATATAATCTTTTTCTTTCTCGGTGATCTCAACCAAGTCGTAGATATACCTGGTGACATCGGTTTCCCATTTGACCGACATGGCGACAGCTTCTTCAGCCGAAGCATAAGTCGCCTTGGGTGCCGCCAGCGCCGGAATCTCAATTTGGCCGCCCGCGTCAAGAATGTAATGGACAAATTTGAGGGCATGTTCAGTTTCTTCCGCAGCCTGTTTGAAAAAGAGTTCTGCCAGTTTCTTCAGATATCGTCCCTCAAAATAAGCAGCGATGCTCAGGTATTGATTTGAAGCTTCCATCTCTCTGCCAATTTGCAGGTTGATCGCTTTATTTAATTCTTTGCTGATTAACATTTTATTCTCCTTGATATTTACTATCTTAATTGTCTAAATAGATTATACAAATAAATGATCGAAAATGTATTAGATTCGTAATTCGTGAACTGTGAACTGTGAACTGTGAACCGTGAATTGTAAAAATTACTTCTAATCTTTTTGGCGTTCCAAGACGACCTGGTAAAGAACGATCGATCCTGCAACTGCTGCATTCAGGGATTCAATATTCCCCAGCATGGGCAAACTCAATAGAAAATCGCAGGTTTCTTTGACCAACGGACGCATGCCCTCGCCTTCGTTGCCAACGATCAGCACAATGGGTCCCTTAAGCGGAACCTCTTGAATGCGTTTGGAGCCCTCGCCGCCTTCCAGGCCAATCACCCAGGCGTTGTCTTTTTTTAATTCCTTGCAAATCTGCACCAGGTTGCCCTGTGCGATCAAGAGATGTTCCGTGGCGCCGGCAGAAGCGCTAACCACAGCCGGGGTAACTTCCGCAGCACGGTGAGGCGGAATCAATACACCGTGAACACCGGCGGCTTCAGCAGTCCGCAGCAAAGTGCCCAGGTTTTGCGGATTCTGAACCAAATCAAGCATTAAAAGAAAAAGATCTTCCTGTTTGCGTTCAGCCAGGGTGGTGATATCTGAAATATCCACATATGGATAGCGGCTCACTTCAAGAGCGACACCTTGCGGATTCTCGCCCATGCTTGCCAGTTTATCGCGCGCCACTCTTTCGACCGGGATTTTGCGTGCTCTGGCCATTTGGGTCATTTCGGCAACCCGGCCTTTTTCTTCAACATTCGTAGCCAATAAGAGACGAAATACTTCACGTCGTTTCGTTACCAACACTTCCATAACCGGGTTACGGCCGATAATCCATTCTTTCAACGTCTACTCCCAGTGCCAGGAGGTGCCGTCCTTGCTGTCTTCAAGGATTACACCCAGCCCGGCCAATTGATCACGTACTTTATCTGATAACGCCCACATCTTGTTGGCGCGTAAGTCTTTTCTAATTTCGATCAGCAAGTCCACAAATCCATCCACAGCCTGGTTGCTGACGGTTTCCTTTTCAATGGATAGGCCTAAAGCCGAAGTCAATTTCAGCAGCAAAGCCTGGGCAGGTGCCAATTGGTCATCCGTCGCAAAACCAGCCCGGGTTTGGTTAATGACTCTGACCAATTCAAAGAGGTGAGAAAGCGCCCCGGCGGAATTGAAGTCGTTGTCCATAACCTCCACATAGCCGGCTGACGTGGCATCCATTTGGGCATTCAGAGTTGTGAGTAGAACCTCTGAAGCACCGGTTGAACCGCCCATGGCCGGTTTTAAAGCAGAACGCAGGCGGTCAATTGCTTTTTCAGCCTGGGTCAGAATTTCTTCGGAATAAGAAAGCGGACTGCGATAACCGGAATTGAGTACCATCATGCGCAGCGCGTCTGCAGGATGGGCGTTCAGGAATTCTTCGATGGTCACGAGGTTACCAACCGACTTGGACATTTTTTCGCCGCTCAATTGAAGCATGCCATTATGAATCCAGTACGTGGCAAACGCCTTACCCGTAAAGCATTCGCTTTGGGCAATTTCATTCTCATGGTGCGGAAAGATCAGGTCGTTGCCGCCGCCGTGAATATCAATTTGTTCTCCAAGATGGTTGAGGTTCATGGCCGAGCATTCAATGTGCCAGCCTGGCCTTCCATCACCCCAGGGGCTGGGCCAAAAGGGTTCGCCGGGCTTGGCAGATTTCCAAAGCGCGAAATCCATGGGATGTTCCTTGCGGTAATCCACATCAATGCGCGAACCGGCTTGCATATCATCCAGTTTGCGGCCAGAAAGTTTGCCATATTGGGGGTCTTTAGTCACTCTAAAGTAAACATCGCCATCCACCGGGTAGGCATATCCCTTGTCAATCAATCCCTGGATCATGGTGAGGATCTGGTCCATTTCGCGGGTGGCGCGGGGATTGATGGTGGCAGACAGAATATTGAAATCTCTGAGGTGTTCTTCGAACTCGTGAATGTACATTTCGCCCAACACAAAAGGATCAATACCCTGCTGGTTGGCTTTGATGATGATCTTGTCATCCACATCGGTGAAATTCATCACATGGGTGACCTTGTATTCACGATACTCAAGATAACGACGGATAATATCAAAGACCAGTGCCGACATGGCGTGGCCAATATGTGCCTTGGCATAAACGGTAGGACCGCAAACATACATTGAGACTTCGCCTGGTTTAAGGGTTGTAAATTCTTCTGTTTTTCTTGTCAGTGTATTGTAGACTTTCAACATCTTCGTTCTCCTCTAGTGATTTGCAGCGCTTAAATCTTCAGGCCGTCCAAAGATCATGCGACCGGCTGCGGTTTGCAACACCTTGGTCACCATGATCGTTATTTCCTTATCCATGTACTCGCGTCCGTTTTCAACCACCACCATGGTGCCGTCATCAAGGTAAGCCACACCCTGGCCAGGCTCGCGTCCTTCCTGGATGACACGGATATTCATGATCTCACCAGGCAGCAGCACGGATTTGACTGCGTTTGCCAATTCATTGATATTCAAAACGGTCACGCCCTGTAACTCGGCCACCCGGTTGAGGTTGTAATCATTGGTTAAGATCGGACAGCGCATCTGCCTGGCCAAAACCACCAGCTTGTCATCCACTTCACGCATGCCCTCGACATCAATGTCGCTGATTCGCACCTGCATGGCGGGTTCTTTTTGCAGGGTCGAAAGCACTTCCATGCCTCGGCGTCCGCGTTGGCGGCGCATGCTGTCAGGAGAATCGGCGATGTATTGCAGCTCATTTAATACGAAGCGTGGAATCAGCAGTGTGCCGGGGAGAAAACCAGTGCGGGTAATGTCTGCGATACGTCCGTCAATGATGACACTGGTATCCAGCAAGATGTTGCGATTATCAGCCCAACCGCCTGCACCATCTTTTGGAGCGGAGGCTCCACCTGAGCGCAAGGCAGAAAAAATGGAAAAAATATCACCCTGACGCATCACGAATAATGACACGCCCAAATAGCCAAAAAGCAATACCGCAATAAACGGCAAAACTTTGCCAAATGGCGGGGGTAATAAAGAGATTGGAAATGAGAATAAAGCCGCCACGATTAAGCCGGCGATCAACCCGACCAGGGCAGAGAGTAAGGACTGCGCCGAGACGGTGGTTAACATTTTCTTAATCGCCCGCATGGGGCGCGTGGTTATATAAGGTGTCAAGATCAACCCTACCAGTGCGCCTACAGATCCGATCACAAATGCATATTGGTCCACGGTCATGGTGGAAGCGGTGGCGTTAACATTGGCCGCAATCCCCAGACTTTTACCCCAGAAAGCTCCCCCGATTGCGAATCCGATCATACCTAAAATACGAAAAATAAAATCAGCACTCATATAAATGCTCCTGAATAATGCCTGTTAAGGTACCGAATAAAATAAAAGAATAATCGCACTTTTATGATAGCATGCCGTGAGGAGTTCGTCAAACCCTAACCTGTACAAAGCTTGTCGAATTTACAAAAGATTAATAAAACGAGTTGGTAACAGATAAATATTGGGGCGATGGGATATCATCCCCGATTGGGGATCATGACACCCTGCAGGGGTGTGAGTAGGAGCAAAGCGGAAATGCCAATAGGCAAACCCACATGGTTTAATAAGAGATAAGTGTACTAAATACGATTAGGGCAAGTTCCCGATTTCAAAGGGCAAAAGAAATCGGGAACTGTTGAGGGGTTAAAACAAAAAAGACTCTTCGAGTCTTTTTTATCTTGAGCGGGCGACGGGATATCATCCCCGACTGGGGACC
>DQHW01000009.1 GCA_003524305.1 Anaerolineaceae bacterium | reverse complement strand
TGGCGTGCATTTCGGCCTTGGTTTCGCCCACCGAAAGTCCGCCGATGGCAATTCCGGGCAGGTCCATGGAGGAAACAAATTCAGCGGATTCACGACGCAGGTCGGCAAAGACACCGCCCTGGACGATTCCGAAAAGCGCCTGGTCTGACCGGGTTTTGGCAGCTACACAACGCTTGAGCCAGTTATGAGTGCGCANNATGTGACTCTTGAAGGTCACGCCTTCCTCATCCACTTTGCGGGTGTCAGATAATGAAAAGACCTGAAAGCCGCCTGAATCAGTCAGCATGGGGTTTGGCCACTGCATAAACTCATGCAGTCCGCCCATTTCTGCCACCAGGTCTGCGCCTGGACGTAAATAAAGGTGGTAAGTATTGGAAAGTACCAGGCTGGCGCCTGTGTCTTTCAATTGGGCAGGGGTGATTGATTTAACTGTTGCCTGTGTGCCCACCGGCGCAAAGACGGGTGTGAGCAAATCACCATGCGGGGTGTGAAATACACCGGCACGGGCGTTCTTTTCAGTGGCAATAATGTCGTAAGTAAAGGGTGAAGTTGTCATAACCTCAAAAACGAATCCTCCTATAGCAAGCTAAGGGGTATCAAGTTTTATATATCATTTATAAGCAAATATTCTGCTCTTTAACTCCGGCCTCTCCCCTGCCCCTCTCCATCCCGCGGATGGAGAGGGGTTTGGGGTGAGGTAAATATTACTAACCTTTTTTCTCATCAAGCTGCAGGGAAATGCACTCTTTTGATTATAAACCCCAAATGAAATGCAGCCCCAACAGGATGACAGTGATGGAAAGCAGGGTTAATGGGAATCCAACCCTGGCATAATCTTTAAAGGTGTATCCACCAGGGTTCATCACCATGATGTTCACAGGATGTCCAAGCGGGGTGATGAAAGCCAATGAACAACCCAAAGCAACAGCCAGCGCCAGCGGATGGGGATCAATGCCGAAATTTTTGGCAGCAGAGAGTGCCAGGGGAATAATAATAATGGGAGCTACCGGTCCGCTCATGAATTGGGTAAGCAGCATGGAGATCAATAAAAAGAAAGCTGCAATGATCAGAGGCGAAACAGGTCCAAGCCAGTCAAGCATGGAAGTGGTAAGGCCTGCTGCCAGTCCGGTTTCGCGGATGGCGATGGTCAACGGCCACATGCCTGCTATTAAAAAGATGGCTTTCCATTCGATGCGTTGAAAGGCATCATTCAAGCTCATACACCCCGTCACCAACAGGAGAGTTGCTCCGGCTAATACCACCAAAGCTACTGGAAGAATATCGAATGCTGCGAACCCGAGGGTTAGGATTGTGATCAACAGAGCCAGACCAAGTTTTTTTGGACGAATGACAGAATCAGGGTCCTCTTCGAGGAGCACAAAATCTTTCTCTTGTTCCAACTGGCTGATGTATTCAGCTCCGCCTTGAACCAACAAGGCATCTTCGGTTTGAAGTTTCAAGTTTGAGATGTTATCATGGATCGGGTTACCCTGGCGCCAGAGCGCTAATACGATTAATCCGTAACGTATGCGGAAATTAATTTCACACAGCGATTTGCCAACCCATTGGGAGTGTGGAGAAAGTAGTACTTCTGCCAGCGGATTGGCGGCATCCGTGATTGGTAGATCCCCTTTGAATGGAGAAAGCAGCTCAAGACCGAGTTCTACCAATGTTGAATTATCCATTTTTCCGTTAACGATCAGAATATCCCCCGAGCGAAGTACCGTGTCAGGGGCAACCATCTGTGCAGGACCCCTCTTAGGAAGAATGCGGATCAAATGCATCTGGTCGGAGATTTGACATTCGAGTGAGGAAACCGTTTTATTCGCGAGTTGAGAAGCCGGCAGCACTTTTAATTGGGATAATTCGCTATCCAAACGATATTGCAACATGAGTTTTTCTGTAAGTGCCTGCGGAGTGGATTTGTTGGTAGAAACCGCTGATTTGGGCAGCAGCTTGCGCCCGATGAACACGAGGTAGAGGATGCCAACCAGCAACACAGGGGCACCCACCGGGAAGAAATCCAACAGCCCAAAACCGGTTATGCCGGCGTCTTTAAGCGCACCGCTGACGATGATATTCGAGGTTGTCAGCAGGGTAGCCATGCCTCCAAGAATGGTGCCAAATGCCAGCGGCATAAGCAGCCGGCCGGGAGGGGTTTGACTGCGGCGTGAAAGAGACATGACGGCCGGCAGCAGTACACCGACGGCAGCAATATTATTCATAAATAATGAAAGCAAGGCACTAAAGAACGATACTAAAAAGACCAATAAAATTTCGCTGCGGCCTCCAATTTTATACATCAACCTGCCAATGGCATTGGCAGCCCCGGTTTGCTGCAGAGCCACGGATATCATTGAGATACCTAAAATCGTCATGACTGCTGAACTTGCGAAACCGGAAAAGATCAAGGTGTGGTCTACGACACCGGTGATCCCTAAGGCAAGCATGACCATCAGGGCAACGAGATCAGGCCGGAGTTTGGTTAGGGTCAACAGCAGGATGGCTGCGCCCAATATGATGACGGTTATCCATTGAGATGACATGTTTATGATTCCTCTACTTGATTTTAACCCAAACTTGAGCAAATGAATTTTCCTTGCCGGGGATGTTCAGGTCGTTTATACTAAGCAAATGAATCTCGATAATCAAACCATCTGGGTTGAAGTAAATCTGGGCGCGATCCGTCGAAATATTCAAAGGATCGGAAAACTTACCGGGCGGCCAGTGATGGCCGTGGTGAAGGCTAACGGTTATGGGCACGGTTTAATTGAGGTTTCCAAAACAGCCGTAAAAGCGGGTGCGGCATGGTTATGTGTGGCGCGTGTCGAAGAAGCCATTCGGTTGAGAGAAGCGGGGATTGAGATTCCGCTGTTGGTGATGGGGTATACCACACCGGAGCGGGTAGCTGATGCAATCAAGTATCATATCAGTTTGATGGTCAACAATTATGACCTTTCAACAGCATTTGACCAGGCGGCCAAAGAAGCCGGCGGCAAGGTGGCTGTTCACGCAAAGATTGATACCGGAATGGGAAGGCTGGGGGTATATTATGAAGAAGGTAACGAGTTTGGCATCCATATAGCCAACCTGGATAACCTGGAATTCGAAGGTCTCTTCACCCATTTTGCCTGTGCGGATGAACCGCAAAAACCGATCACTGCCCTTCAGATCAGACGTTTTGACCGATTACTGGCAAACCTGAAATCCATTGGTGTGCATCCAAAAATGGTGCATGCTGCCAACTCGGCAGGTTCCGTTTACTTCCCCGATGCGCGTTATGATGCTGTCAGACCCGGAATTGCCATCTATGGCTTACATCCGTCGCCGCAAGCCTTGCTGCCTGATGATTTTGAACCCGCACTGAGTTGGAAGTGCCGCCTGACCTCGGTAAAAACGTTGCCACCCGGTTTCGGCATCAGTTATGGTCACAAATACTACACCAAACAAGTGGAAAAAATTGCCGCCACTTCCATCGGATATGCAGACGGTCTGCGCCGACTCATGGGCAACACAGCCCTGATCGGCGGAAAACGCGTTCAACAAGCCGGAAACATCTGCATGGATCAATCCATGTGGCGGCTGCCAGATGATTCCACGGCCAAAGCCGGGGATGAAATGGTTCTTATTGGCAGGCAGGGCGATGAAAGCATTTCCGCTGAAGAAATGGGCGCTTTGTGGGGATCGATAAATTATGAAGTGATTTGCGGTTTGATGGATCGTGTACCTCGTTATTATCTTGATGAGTAAAGCAGGAACAGCAGATGTCTTCATCGCAGCAAAAAAATTGGTGGGTTTATCCCACTATTCCACCTGAAATTGACTCTCAATTTCAGGTTTTTCCCAGGTACATTCGGCAGATACTATTCAACCGCGGAATTACGGACGTTGAATCAGCGTCAAATTATCTTAACGCCTCATTTCCGATCTATGATCCGTTTTTGTTGCTGGATATGGACAGAACGGTTGAAAGGCTGCTTCAAGCCATTGACCAGCACGAAGGCATCGTGGTATACGGCGACTATGACGTGGATGGTGTTTCAGCTACCGCCTTGATGGTGCAAGTGCTGCAAAAACTGGATGCCAAGGTTTACCGTTTTATTCCCAATCGCTTTGATGAAGGCTACGGCCTGAACAATGAATCCATCAGCATGCTGGCCGATTCAGGTGCTAAGGTGATCCTGACCGTGGATTGCGGCATCCGCTCACCGCGAGAAGCCGAACACGCCCGTTCGCTTGGCATTGACCTGATCATCAGCGACCACCACCATCCCAAGGATGATCTGCCCAAGGCTTATGCGATTGTATGTCCGAAGCGTGAAGGAGATCCGTATCCATACAAAGACCTGGCAGGTGTCGGTCTTGCCTACAAGATTGCACAGGCTTTGTTCATTAAACGCAGTGCAGGTGATTGGACGGCCGAAGATTTTCTGGATCTGGTGGCGCTTGGGACGGTGGCCGATATTGTACCGCTGACCGGCGAGAATCGCACATTGGTCAGGCGGGGCATCAACCAGATCAGAATGGGAAACCGCATTGGCATAAAAGCGCTGGCTGGCGCTGCCGCCAAAGAAGTTAACCGCATTTCAGCCAGCGATATCGGGTTCATTCTTGGACCGCGGTTGAACGCAGCCGGCCGCATGGATTCTGCATTGAAGGCTTATGATTTGCTGGTGACAGACTCAATTGCCAAGGCGGGGCTGCTGGCCCAGGAATTGGATAACCAGAATAATGATCGGCAGAAAGCCACCAAAACCGCCCAGGACTGCGCCAAAGACAGCATTGGTGAAGATGCCAGCTTAAACCTGATTCCTGCGTTTTTCAAAGTGCCAACTGAATTCGAACCTGATGTCAGCATGAGTGGATGTTTGCCCGGTGAGGATATCTACCCTGGAATTGTGGGTCTGGTGGCAGCCAAATTGACTGAATATTATTACCGGCCAGCCATAGCGGGTGTGGTCGAAAAAGACTTTTGCCGGGCTTCCTGCCGCAGCATCCCCGAATTTCATATCACCGCCGCATTGGACGAGTGTTCAGAACTGCTGGTCAGGCACGGCGGACACTCAATGGCGGCGGGGTTTACGGTTAAAAATGAAAATCTTTCAGCATTGGTGCAGAAATTATCTGAAATTGCAGATCGACAGCTTGGGCAGCAAGATTTAAAGCAAATGATCAAAGTGGATTGTGAGGTTCCGGTGGATGAAATCACCCCCCGCATTTACCGCGACCTTGAATCCCTTCAGCCGACAGGCATGAGCAATCCATCCGCGGCATTCATTGCCAGGAATGTCAAATTCTCAGACATGAAAATGATGGGTAAAGAATTGACGCATTTAAGGTGTGTCATTGATGGTTCTCCAATAAACCAGGCGGTGGCGTTTAACCAGGCACAATGGTACAGCGTTTGGAAGGAAACCAAATCGAGATTCGATATCGTGTATTCGATAGAAATTAATCGATATTTTGAGAAAGAAACCCAACAGATCAATATCCGTGATATGCGTCCATCGCAATGATCTGAACGTGATTAAATGAAAAAACCTTCCCGCATTAAAGCCATTCTGCTGGCAGTTCTGGTAACGATTATCTGGTCCACTTCTTGGGTGTTGATCAAAATCGGCTTGGCAGACATTCCAGCCATGACATTTGCGGGTTTGCGTTACGTGTTGGCATCGCTGTTGTTTCTTCCGCTGTTGTTAAAGAAAGACATCAGGCAGCAGATCAAGCGTTTGTCTAAGCGTGAATGGGCTGTGATGGTGCTGCTGGGTGTGGTGCTCTATACGGTTGGCCAGGGAGGACAATATCTTGGGTTGGCTTACCTTCCTTCTGTGACCGTAAGTTTGATTTTGAACCTTAGCGCTCTATTTGTGGCCATTGTTTCAAGCATCACAATTAAAGAAAAATTGAATTGGCTGCAATGGATTGGCGTGCTACTTAATCTGGCCGGGGTTTTTATCTATTTCAACCCAGTAAACAATCCTCTGCAGGGGCATTGGCTGGGCTGGCTTTTTGCTGTGCTTTGCCTTTTAGGTAATTCGGTGGGCTCCATCATAGGGCGTGAAGTTAACCGCAGCGCGAGAATTCATCCCATTGTGATCACGGGCATCAGCATGACGATTGGATCGGCATTGATGCTGGTGACAGGCATCCTCTGGCAGGGACTGCCGCCCCTCTCTGCGCAAAGTATCTGGATCATTGTGATTTTGGCGGTGGTCAATACAGCAGTCTGTTTTACCTTGTGGAATTACACGCAGCAAACGCTTTTGGCAACCGAATCATCCATCTTGAACAACACCATGCTGGTTTATATATCCATATTGGCGTGGATCTTTTTAGGCGAAAAACAAAGTCTGGTGGGGATTGTTGGGTTGGTCCTGGCATTGGCGGGAGCCATGCTGGTGCAAATCCAATTGAAGAAGCAACCTAAAACCTCCTTATCTGACATGCTATAATTATTTTCTAACTAATCCAGATTACAGGTGTTCGGGAGGGAACCAAACCATGAGTGATCAATCCGTCACGACCCCAGCGGTATATCCGGCAAGAACAACGAACCCCTTGCCAGGGGTGTTTACTCCTCCTCCCGTGAATAAGGTAGAAGATACAGGTCTGGGGCTTTTGTGGCTTCAAGATTTGGCTTTGAAAATAATTTATTTTCAGGGTTACCTCACCGGTTTGAAAATTGCTGAAGCATTGGCTTTGCCTTTTGCCGGTATTGTGGATCAAATACTCGAAGGATTGAAGCGCGACAAAATGATAGAGGTGCGTTCTTCTCAAATGGGGTTGGGAGAAAGCGCTTATTTGTATGCCATCACCGGGGCAGGAATCATCCGCGCCAGAGAAGCACTTGACCGCTGTCAATATGCCGGGCCAGCCCCCGTACCGCTTGAAGTATATAATGACTCAATTCGCCACCAGAGCCGCGAGCGAGTTCAAGTAAATAACAGCAATATGCGCAAAGTGCTGGGTGACTTGACCTTTGGTGAAAGCACTTTTCAGAAACTTGGACCTGCCGTCAATTCTGGAACTTCAATCTTTATTTACGGTGCACCCGGCAATGGTAAGACTAGCGTGGCGCGCGCTATAGGAAATTTGATCCTTGCTCAGACCATGTATATTCCATTTGCGTTGTTCTGTGATGGTCAGGTGATCACATTGTTTGATTCGACCAATCATCAACTGGCGCCAGAGGATGATTCCACTTCTCAAAATAACCGCGGCGGCATGCGCAAAGATGTTCGTTGGGTGAAGATTCGCAGGCCTTTCATCATGGTGGGCGGGGAACTTACCCTGGCAGGACTCGACCTGGTCTTCAACGATACATTGAAATATTACGAGGCGCCAATACAGGTAAAAGCAAATGGCGGCATCTTGTTGATAGACGATTTTGGCCGGCAGCAGGTGCGTCCACGCGATCTGTTGAACCGTTGGATTGTGCCTTTGGAAAACCGGATTGACTATATGTCTCTGCATACCGGCAGAAAAATCGAAGTGCCGTTCGATGTTTTAGTAATGTTTTCGACCAATCTTCCACCCCGAGACCTGGTGGACGAGGCATTTTTACGGAGATTGCGGCACAAGATTGAGATTATTGATCCCAGTTATGAAGAATATCGGGACATTTTCAAGAAGGTGGCTACCGCCAAGGGAATAAATTATTCCGATGACGCCTTAGCTTACCTGCTTCAGGAATGGTATATCAAACCGTCAAGAAAATTGCGGGCTTCGCATCCGCGCGATTTATGTGATCAGATTCTGGATATAGCCCATTATTTGGCAGTCGAACCGGTCATGTCAAAAGAAATGATTGACAAGGCGGCTGAATCTTATTTTGTCGAGTTGTGAAATGTTTAAAAACTTTACCCAAACCGTTATCTTTGCCCATCGGGGAGCCTGCGCGCTNNGTCGTCATGGTGATTCATGATCCCACGCTGGAACGAACCACGAACGGCACTGGAAGGGTGAATGAGCACACGTTGGCTGAATTGAAAACCCTGGATGCCGGTTCGAAATTCAATTCCAGGTATGCTGGTGAAAAAATTCCGACACTTGAAGAGGTGTTTGCGGCTGTGGGCAAGAAAGTATTGGTCAATGTCGAATTGACGAACTACAGTTCACCAAAAGACGACCTCATTGCAAAAGTTGCCGATGTTGTGAAACGCCAAAATATGCAAAACCGTGTGTTGTTTTCTTCTTTCATCCCTAAAAACTTGAAGATGATAAAAGAGCTGCTACCTGATGCACCTGTGGCGTTATTATGCCTTGGCGGGCTTGGCGGGATTATATCCAGAAGCTTCTTCCTGAAATATATTTCACCAAACATTATCCATCCATATCTTGCTGATGTGGACCCCGTCTACGTTTGGTGGGAACACCGTCGTAATCGCAGGGTGCATGTTTGGACGGTCAATGCTGAACAAGATATCAAGCATATGTTGGCAATGCGTGTAGACGGGATTTTTACGGACGATCCGCAAAAAGCAAGAAAATTAATGGCTAAATCTTAAAAATAGATTTCAAATAACAATTTAAATTACCCAAAGAGTGAATCCTTTTGGTCAGGAACAGGTGTGATGAGTAAAGCTATCAGGTTTACGGTTATTTTTCTGCTGGTACTTAGCTTTGTGATGCCGCAAGGAATCTCGAATGCTGCACCCCAATCTCAAGAGTCAGATGCCCGCGTGAAGGCATCTGCAATGCTCGCAAAAATGAGTCCGGCAGAAAAAGTGGGTCAATTGTTCATGGTAACATTTAATGGTACAGCCACAGACTCAGACAGCAATATTTTTAAATTGATCACCCAACAGCACATCGGGGGAGTGGTGCTGCGGGAAGATAACGATAATTTCATTGGCCCCAAGGATACGATTTCTTCCGTTCACTCGATGATTGAAGCTTTACAGCAAGTGAAATGGGATTATACCCAGTTGGGCGGTACTTCTCCAGCGGTGGCTGATCCGCAGCCCATTACTTACATTCCCTTGCTGATTGGAATTTCTCAAGAAGGCGATCTGACCCCTTACGATCAACTGATTAACGGTTTGACGCCATTACCAAACGAAATGGCAATTGGCGCAACTTGGAAACCGGAAAATGCAGAGACTGTCGGGACGATTCTGGGTGAGGAGTTAAGTGCCCTCGGTGTGAACCTGCTTTTTGGTCCATCTTTGGATGTATTGGACGTCGTTAAAAATGACACGAGTGAAGACCTTGGAGTGCGAACTTTTGGCGGCGATCCCTACTGGGTAGCTGAAATGGGACAGGCTTACATCAAAGGTGTACATGAAGGCAGCAATAACAAGATTGCAGTGATTGCAACGCACTTTCCGGGCAGCGGCGGATCAGACCGGCAGCCTGAAGATGAGGTCGCCACCGTTCGAAAATCATTGGAACAATTAAAGCAAATCGAACTGGCGCCATTTTTTGCGGTCACGAAGCAAAATGATGATCAAGCAGAAATAACAGATGGTTTGCTTTTGTCACATATCCGCTACCAGGGTTTTCAGGGCAACATCAGGGCAACCACCCGGCCGGTTTCTTTTGATTCAACGGCTCTCGGCCAGATCATGGGTTTGGAAGAATTTTCGACATGGCAAAAAAATGGCGGCATCATTGTCAGCGACGATTTGGGGAGCGCAGCAGTGCGCAAGTTCTTTGATCCGATGAATACAAGTTTTGATGCCCGTCAGGTGATCAAAAGTGCTTTATTGGCCGGAAATGATCTGCTTTACACTGGCAACATTTTGGCAACGGGTGACCCAGATACCTATACCACCATCGTCAGAACCCATGCCTTTTTTGTACAGAAGTACACTGAAGACTCCGCTTTTCAACAACGGGTGGATGAAGCCGTTTTGAGAGTTTTGACTCTCAAATATGAGTTATACCCAAGTTTTATTATTTCAAATACTGTCACCCCATCAGCAGAACTGGATAACGTTGGAACTTCTGAAGGCAAGGTTTTTGAAATTGCCAGGCAATCCATTACACTGGTGAGCCCCAATCTCTCTGATATGGACAGCGTTCTGCCGGAACCTCCCCAGAGCAGTGAAAGGATCGTGTTCATTTCTGATATGATCACCCAGCAGCAATGCAGCATTTGTCTGGATCAAAGCATCTCACTGGCAGAAAATTTAAAAGATGCCGTAGAAAAATTTTACGGTCCAGGTGCTGGAGAACAAGTAGAGAGTTATAAGCTCACCGCTTATTCTTTTGAAGAATTACAGAAACTATTGAATAATGACAATCCCCCTGAATTTATGAAGAGTGACCTTCAGGCAGCCAATTGGCTGGTCATTTCATTCACCGATTTTAAGAAGAGTTCGATTGCTTCAACCATATTTCAACGTTTCTTTTCTGAACAACCGGACCTGTCAAGAAATAAAAAGATCATCGGGTTCGCATTCAACGCTCCTTACTATCTGGATGCTACAGATATTTCGAAATTTACCGCTTACTACGCTGTTTATAGCAAGATCCCCGTTTATGTGGATGTTGCCGCCAGAATTCTGTTTCAAGAAATCGTGCCATCAGGAATTCTACCGGTTTCATTAACCAGCATAGGCTACGATTTGATCACGGCAACCTCACCTGATCCTGACCAGATCATACCCTTGATGGTTGAAAAACCTGGCGAAGAAATAGGCAGCACTGAAACCCCCTCAAGTTCCACTGAAGCACCTTTGACATATAAAGTTGGTGATAATATTCCGCTGCGGACGGGTGTAATTGTTGATCATAATGGCAACCCTGTTCCTGACGGGACAGTGGTACGGTTTTTGATTGACACAAAATCTGCCAGCGGATCAATCGAACAAATAGAAACACAAACCATTAACGGTATTGCCAGAACCAGTTACAGGATTCAAAATATCGGGGTTTTCAATCTTCGAGTGACAGCCGACCCGGCACAAATATCTCAAATTCTTAATCTTGAAATAACCGATGCGGGTGGACAAATTACTTCCTTTGAACCAACCCTCGCTCCCACGGGGATGGCAACACCGACTGCTACTATTGATGCGCTGGAGACTCCGGAAAACCAGAAATTGACGAATCACGAACAAGGTATGCTATCAGAGGGAGATTGGCTGCTTTCGACAATATTTATCTTCTCGATTGCCAGCATTCTTTACTGGTGGGGATGGCAAAAACAAAAATACTCATGGAATCCGCGAATTCCAGTTGCCAGTATTCTTGGCGGCTATGTGGTGTATTTCTATTTTGTGATTGGCTTGCCAGGAGCTGCCGACGGCATTAAGAATGATGGCAGTGGATTGATCCTGATTTGGGTGGTTTTAGGAAGCCTGGTTGGCGGGGGAATTGGTTATCTTTGGTACACGTTGGAACGCAGTAAAAAGGTCTAAAAAGACGGTCTGAGCAGTGTAAACACAAGCGCCAGAAGAGCAACGCCAACAGTCCCCAGCAAGGTGGCAATTTCTGTGCGATTTTGCAGGATGCGCGGTTTGGATTGGATTCGAATGCCAGACGGGATGGTTACCGGCCGGCTGCCAATTAACGCGTCGCGAAATTCATCCACAGAGCCTGGCCGGTCATCAGGATGCAAGCTCATCGCCCAGAAGATGGCTTTTTCAGTGCGGGCAGAAACACTTGGGTTTTGCGGACGGATTGGGGCGAGTACAGCAGGATTAATAAAACGCTGACGCGCATCCGCGGGGGCTTTGCCGGTCAACAGGTGATAAAGCGTGGCGCCAAAGGCATAGATGTCACTGCGAACATCCGTATGGCCAATATCACCGCCATATTGTTCAAGGGGTGTATAGAGCGCTGTGCCCTGACCTTGAAGGATAGTGATGGTGATTTCGCCTGGCGCTAAAACCTTGACCAGACCAAAATCGACCAATTTCAACACGCCGTTGGGCGTGAGTTTTAGATTGCCAGGTTTGATATCACGATGTACGATGGGAGGGTTCTGGTGATGCAGGTACGCCAGTGCATCAGAGAGCTGGTTAGACCAATTTAGAACTTCTCCTTCAGACAAGAAAGTGCCTTTTTCTTTGGTTTCGACCATTACAGTTCTAAGATCTTTGCCTGGCACAAAATCCATCACCAGGTAGTCACGCTGGCCGATGGAAAAGAAATCTGAAACTTTCGGCATGTTGGGGTGATCCAGGCGGGCCAGTACGGTGGCTTCACGCAGGAATTGATCGCGGGCTTCCTTAACCAGGTTTCCTGACAAAGTTTTATCGTGTTCCACTTCTTTCAAGGCGCATTGACGGCCTTCGAGACGCAGGTCATCTGTAAGGTAGATAGAACCCATGCCGCCCTGACCGATAATGCGGCGGATTCGGTATCTTCCTCGTAATGTGTCACCAGCTTTCAGCGGGATCGGCATTTTTGTCCTTTTTGTCCTCGAAATGGAGTAGCGTAAAATGAAATAATGTACTATTATACCTGATGAGGTATCCGATTAAGAAATGATCAAGCAACCTGTAAAAACAATTCTGGATCGACCTGATCCACAATTACGCCAAAACGAATGTCCTGTTATTGTTGCCATTCAGGGACCGTTGGATGGCAGACGCTGGGAAATTCAGGATGAATTGATAATCGGACGCGGCGAAGACTGTCAGATACAGATTGACGACCGGCAGGTTTCGCGCCATCACGCCAGAATCAGTATGGTGGATGGAAAAATGATGCTTGAAGACCTTGCCAGCAAAAATGGCACCTTTTTATCAGGCACATTGATTACCGAGAGTGTACCCCTGGCTGATGCAGATATGTTCCAAATTGCAATTATTTATAAATTTGTCTTTTACTGTTCTGATGCAACCATGCCCATGGAAGATTTGATACCTCCATTGACGGGTGGAGCAACCCGATTGGTCGTGGATGAAAAATCAAGGCGTGTGTGGGTGCAAGGAAAAGAATTAACCCCGCCACTTTCTGCACCTCAATTCAGGCTGTTGGGAGAATTGGTTTCACATGCGGGCAGGGTGATTTCGCGCAATGATTTGATTCACGCCATCTGGGCGGATGCAGCAGCGGAAGGGGTTTCTGAACAAGCCCTGGATGCCTTGATCCGCCGTTTACGCGATCGTTTGGCAGACCTGGATCCTGGACATAACTATATTGTTACCGTCCGCGGCCATGGTTTGAGATTCTGCGAAAAAGAATAAATCAAATTTTTAAGATATAAAAAGAATCGGATTTCTTTTATAGAAATCCGATTCTGGCTTAAAAAACGAACCTTGACAAGGTTTCAAACCTTGTCAAGGTTGATGTTATATAGTGTTGGTCTATTAATAATTTGGTTTGTTGAAATAGACACCTATTTTTTGAGATTCTTTTCCATGTTGAAGCGAAGCGCCAATTTGTAAACTGCACGCAGAGATTCGACCAGTTCAGGTGATTGTTTACGTGCTTCACCTTCGGTAATAATGGCATTGATGGCGGTCAGAAGTTGATCGTTGACCAGGTCGCTTTTCTCATCAAGTATTTTTTGACGGGCAGCATCATCTGCAGCTTCTAGCAGACTCTGGATCAATTCAATTTCGGGGGGAGGAGCACTCTCTTTTTCAACGATGGAAATTACTTTTTGGATCTTTTCGATGCGTTCCATGTCACCCTTTTGATGGGCGGCTTCGAATTCAGATTGGAGCGCCTGGGTAAAGAACTCATCCATTTCAGGGAGGTGCTTCTTGACTGCTTCTTCAAGATCAGGCTCTGCCAGGATGGTGAAAAGCAGTTTGGCGCCTTCAGCAAGTCGGTTCTTGAGTTCATTATCGATGTCACGGGTTATGTTAAGTAATTTATCCCGAAGATCAATCATGGGTTGTTTTTTGTCTTCGGCTTCGGCTTCAATTTTTTCACTCAGCAGTTGGAAGAATTGATAATCCAACCCGTTGCGGGCAAGGCTGACGATGGTGGTAAGACTGCTGTCAGAGGTTAGACCCATCAACGTTTCAAGCAGAATTTCGCGAGTTAAACCATTTTTACTGGCTTCTTGCAATGTTTTTAATGCTGCCTGGGTTTCTTCGCTTTGAGCCAGCAGGGTTTTACCTACTTCGGTCTCTTTGAGAAGTTGCATTTGAATTTCGTTTAACAACTGCACAGATTTTTCATCGCCTTGCATGGTAGCTGATTCAATGATTGTCGAAAGGATGGCAAAGAAAGCACCGTCAATCATAGTGTTTTCTTGGGTAATGATAGTAGAACGGTCTTCGGGTTTGGGTGTGGTTAATAAACGCTGGATCAATCCAACACGTTTTTGTTGAGCTTCGATCATTTCTTTGGTAATGCCATCGGCTTCAAGCACTTTATCAAGCAGAGTCTGATAGGTGAACATGGTCTGCGGTTGGAATAAATAGCCTTTGCGCTTTTCAGCAGGCAGGGAATTCACCACCTGGTTGATCAAGGGACCTATCTGTTTTTCCTGTTCGTTGACGGGTAATCCCATTTCTGGAGGGAAAAAGGTTAATAATAATTCCTTGGAAGGATCATGATACACGATTGGGGTGCTCATCATGCCTTCATAACCGCATGCCTGACAGCGGGCCACGTTGGTAGAACGGCTCATCAGACGCTGTTTGGCAGTGGGATCTGTATTGACATCGAATAATTGTTGCACCTCGGCAAGGATTGGCTGCCGGCAGCGGGGACAGGAAGTTTGAATTTTTGCCATGATCAGACCTTTGTTGTAAAGAATAACTTACCAGCCGATTATACCATTCGGCTATTGTTTATGCCTTTTAGCAGATTGCGATCAATCATCGGTGTTTATGGGTAAAGAAAAGCAGATGCAAGCACCTTTGCCTTTTTCTGGATCAATCCAGATGCGTCCGCCGTGTGATTCAACAATAGCTTTGGCGAGGAAAAGCCCCAATCCGGCGCCTTTGGTCTGTTTGGAGGCATCAGGTGAACGGTAGAACCGTTCAAACACAAAGGGAGCATCATTGGGGTTGATTCCCGGCCCTTCATCGCTGACACAAACAATAATGTTATCACCATGAACTTCTGCCGAGATTTCAATCTTGCCGTCTGGAGCGTATTTGATGGCATTGGAAACCAGGTTGGATATCAGTTGATTGATCCGGATTTCATCCGCAACGATGACCGGTATATCTTCGGGTATCTTTGTGACAATTTGATGTGTTGAGGTTTGAGTTTGAAGGCGCTCGGCAACCCTTTGAATGACCATGGCGAGTTGAATGTCAGTCCGTTTTAAACTAAAACTGTTCGCTTGCAACCGGGTTGCATCCAGTAGGTTTTCAATATAAATCGCCAGGCGATCAGCTTCTTCTTCAATGATCTGCAGACTTTCATTTACGATTTTTCGATCCCAACGGGCATCTTCGCGGCGGAGGGTTCCCACGTAACCTTTAATCAGGGCTACCGGGGTTTTCAATTCGTGGCTGACAACCGAGATGAAAGTAGTCTTCATCTCATCTGCTTGCCTAAAGCGGGTGATATCACGCACGGTGGTGATAATGTTGAGCAGGTTGCCTTCACTGGTCAGCAACGGTGCATAAGTGATGCCCACAGGCAGGGGAGTCACAGCGCCTGGTCGGATGATGTCTCCTTCAACGTAGAGCGTGGCGTTGGGGGTCAACGGCCATCCGCCGGCAACTGCTTCTGATAAAGTCATGTCATGCGGTTTTTTTGACCAATGAATGACTTCGTCGTGGTTTTTTGTGATAATGTCTTGCACCGGGGTGCCGATCATGAAACTAAATGCCGGGTTGGCGCGTTCAACGGTCAGGTCGCTGGTGAGGATTAAAATGCCATCCGCTGCAGAATCCAGCAGGGCAGTCACCCTTTTTCGGTCATACTCCACCTGGGCATAAAGCTGGGCATTCTTAACTGCAATGGCAGCCTGGTTGGCAAAACTTGAAAGCAGGCTTTTATCATCTGATGAAAACCCTGAATATTCCCTGAATACAAAAATTGCGCCCAAAACTCTCTGACCGGTGATCAAGGGCAGTCCAACACTGCTTAACCTTCCAAGGCTGACAGCCTGGGTGAACTTATTCAAGATCTGGTTGATAATCATCAACTCGGAATCCTGGGGGTCTTCATATTCGGGGATTTGAGCAAGCTGGGGTTCGAGGTATTTCAGAAAAGCTGCCGGTAAACCGGTGGAGATGCGAATTTGCCAGCCTTCGGTGCGTGTACGTAAAGCTATGATGCCAGCCTGTCCGGCCAGCATTTCGAGGGATATCTGCAAAATACGTTCCAGGAGCTTGTCGTAGTCAAGCTCCTGGGTAAGTGCACGAGAGATTTCCAGCAGATAATCCCGCTGGCGGACCCTGAAATCAGGAAGCATTAAAAACTAACCCTTTTCGACAGTGACGGCTTCGGTTTCACTCACGAAGGCATCTTCACTTTCTGCAATTGTAATGGCTTCTTCAAGAATTTGTAAGCCGTTTTCGGCTTCTGACTGTGTGATGCACAGGGCAGGCGAGATGCGCAAGACGCTTCGTCCGCAGCCGAGGGTTAATAATCCGCGTTCAAAGGCAAGATGTTCGATGCGGTCGCGCAGTTTTTCGGCTGGAGCTTTCGATTCTGGATTCATCACAAATTCAATGCCGATCATCAAACCGATACCCCTGACTGACCCGATACAGGGATGGCTTTGTTTGATGCTTTCGAGACGGTCTAAAATATATCGCCCCACAATGGTAGCGTTATCAAGATAGCCGTTTTCGATCAATTCGAGGGTTGCCAGTGCGGCAGCGCAAGCGAGAGGATTGCCACCGTAAGTATTGCCGTGCGATCCTTTTGGCCAGGTTGCAATTGATTTCCTGGCGATCATGGCGCCGAGCGGCATGCCAGATGCAATGCCTTTTGCGGTCACTACAATATCGGGTTCCACACCAAAGTTTTGGATGGACCACCATTTGCCTGTGCGGCCCATTCCGGCCTGAACTTCATCCACAATCAACAATATGCCGTGGCGGGTGCAAACCTCGCGCAATTGGATGAAGAAACCATCAGGAGGAACAATATATCCCCCCTCACCTTGAATAGGTTCAACAATAATGCCCGCAACTTCATCGGAGGGGACGGTTTTTCCGAATATTTCTTCTTCAAGATAGCGGATTGTGGCTGCACCGATATCTTCGCCGGGCAGCATGTTTAACACGGGGCGATAAGGATCAGGGAAGGGGATGTGGGTCACCCCGTTCATGAGTGGAGAAAAACCCCGGTGATATTTGGGTTTACTGGCAGTTAAAGTAACGGCACCGTAGGTTCTGCCGTGAAATCCGCCCAAAAACGCAATAAATTGAGATCTACCCGTGTGATAGCGGGCAAGTTTCAGGGCTGCTTCAACGCTTTCAGTGCCGGAATTTGTCATAAAGGAAATGGCATCTTCTTGAAATGGAGCAATGAGGTCAAGATATTCGGCTAATTCAACCCACTTGGGATGATAAAAATCAGAAGAAATATGAATAAATTGTTCGGCTTGGTCCTGGATGGCTTTTACAACTTTTGGATGACTGTGACCTGTGGATGTGACTGCTATGCCGGCTGCAAAATCAAGAAATTTATTTCCATCTACGTCCCATACTTCAACACCATGACCGTGATCCATGACGAAGGGGTAGGCACGAGGATAAGATGGAGAGATGACTACCTGATCACGCTCAATAAGACGTTTTGCTATTGGCCCTGGTAAGTTTAGCGGTTTCACAACACACCTCCGTAAAAATAGAATGGTTGGATGCGAAGACTAACTTCAGCAACTTGGCTATATTCGCTTGTATTTGACTGTAGCTGACTCATTATACCATGAGGGTTTGAAGGCTCATGGCGGCAAGCTCCGAGTATAAATTATATGGAAGTTTATCGAGGGCATACTGGTTTTGTTGACGCAGTGTAAAAAGACTGCTATTATAGAGGTCGTATGCGCCCAAAACAATTACGTCAATTACAACGTTTCTTTCAATCCATTGTCCGCAAATTGCGATGGTTGGTGCCGGGAATTGGTATTAAGCGTTGGGTCGTTGTCATTTTAGCAGGTACAACCATGTTAGGGGTTGGATTTGCGTTCCTTTTACTTGACCTCTATCGTACTGCTCCACAAACCTGGTGGCTGCCTGTAATCAAAATAGTCTCATTACAATTCATCCCGGATCGTACCATCCGTGCCTTGATATTTGGAACAATCGGTGTGGCCATAACGGTAATTGGCATCATCGGATTAAATAGAGCATTGCTGCGTCCGTTTATGCGGCCTGGCAAGAACATCATCGATACTGTTGCAGAATTCCGCCGGCGAGATAAGGGTCCGCGGATTGTGGTCATTGGCGGGGGAACTGGTTTATCCTCCGTGCTGCGCGGATTGAAGGAATACTCCCGCAATATCACGGCTGTGGTTACCGTTGCAGATGACGGCGGCTCGTCAGGTGAAATTCGTAAGAATATCGGCATACTGCCCCCGGGAGACATTCGCAATTGCCTTGCGGCGCTCTCAAATGATGAAGAACTGATCACCCAGCTTTTTCAATACCGTTTTGCTGCCAGTGCAGGTTTGAACGGCCACTCGCTGGGCAATCTGCTAATTTCAGCCCTGACTGAAATCACCGGCAGCTTTGAAGAAGCGATTGCTGAAACTGCCAAAGTATTGGCGGTGCAGGGGCAGGTGCTTCCATCCACTTTGAAGAATGTAACGTTGGTGGCTGATGTGCAGCTCCCCGACAAGAACGTGGAAGTCGTCATCAAAGGCGAAAGTAAAATTGGCAAGATCGGCGGCAAGGTGAGAAAGGTCTGGCTGGAACCGGGTAATCCCGCGGCATTTCCACCGACCGTGCAGGCGATTCTCAACGCAGACTTGATCATTATTGGACCTGGTAGTTTGTACACAAGCATCATTGCCAATTTGTTGGTACCAGACCTGGTGGACGCAATCAAAGCCAGTAAGGCCTATAAATTTTACATTTGCAATGTCGCCAGCGAAAGAGGCGAAACAGACGGCTATTCATGTGAAGATCATGTCAAAATGATCGAAAAACACGCCGGCAGCCGCCTCGTAGACCTGGTCATCAGCAATCATCGTTATGAAGGGGTCTTGCCACCAGACGTATCATGGGTTAAAGTTAATGAAGAAGAAAACCAACATCCGATCTATCAAGCTGATCTTCTCGATGTTGATAATCCTTGGCGACACGATTCAAATAAGGTTGCAAAGACGGTCATGGACCTTTATTTTGAGCGGACTGGACCGTTGAGCTCCAAGGATGAAACCTCAGCTCTCTAATGTATAGTAACCATGTCTAGACATGGTAAAATTTCAGTATTACCCTCAAGGAGGACTTATTATGGCAGTAAAAGTTGGTATCAATGGTTTTGGCCGCATCGGCCGACAAGTTTTAAAAGCAATTAATGAGCTCCACAGCTCAGAACTCGAAGTAGTGGCAATTAATGACCTCTTCGATACCAAGACAAATGCTCATTTGTTCAAGTATGACTCAACTTATGGCATTTATCCGGGAACCGTTGAAGCTGGCGAAGGCGCTTTAATTGTCGATGGTAAAACCATCAAAGTTTTCGCTGAAAAAGACCCCGGCAATCTGCCCTGGGCCAGCCTGGGTGTGGAGATCGTCATCGAATCCACCGGTATCTTCACCGATGCAATCGGCGATCCTGATAAAGGCAAACCCGGCGCCAATGTTCATATCACCAAAGGCGGAGCCAAGAAAGTTATCATTTCAGCTCCTGCCAAGAACGAAGACTTGACCATTGTTTTGGGTGTGAACGACAATCTCTATGATTCCTCCAAACATCACATAGTCTCCAATGCATCCTGCACCACCAACTGCCTGGCTCCTGCTGCCAAGATCGTCAATGACAACTGGAAAATCGTCAACGCAGTCATGACTACCATCCATTCTTACACCAATGACCAGGTCATCCTGGATCAGGGTCATAAAAAAGAAATGCGCCGCTCCCGCGCCGCCGGTTTGAACATTATCCCCACCACCACCGGAGCCGCCAAGGCTGTTGCACTCGTCATCCCTGAATTGAAGGGCAAATTCGACGGATATTCCCTGCGCGTTCCAAGCCCCACCGTCTCTGTCGTGGATTTTGTGGCCACACTTGAGAAACCAGTCACCAAAGACGAATTGAACGCCGCTTTTGTTGCTGCCTCCAAGGGAGCGATGAAGGGTATCCTCGGTGTCACCACCGGTGAATATGGTGATCCCCTCGTTTCTACCGACTTCAAGGGTGATCCCCGTTCTTCAATCGTTGATCTTCCCTACAGCATGGTCATGGGCGGCAACATGGTCAAAGTTGTCACCTGGTATGACAATGAATGGGGTTATTCCTGCAGAGCTGCTGACCTTGCAGCCATGATGGCCAAGAAACTCTAGTCTTCGCTGTGGGAAAATGAGTATTCACTCCTTTTCTTGAACTGTTCATGGTGCGCATCCCGCTGTTATTTTGCGGATGCGCATCATGTCTAATTTGCTCCGGGAGAATATAAAAATGTTTAACAAGAAGACCATTCGTGATATTGATGCAAAAGGCAAAAAAGTTTTGGTTCGTGTAGATTTCAACGTTCCCACAAAAGATGGTGTTGTCGGCGACGACACCAGAATCCAGGCGGCTTTACCCACGATCAAGTATTTGTTGGAACAAGGCGCTGCGGTTATTTTGTGCTCACACCTGGGTCGTCCCAAGGGTGGACCGGAAGAAAAATACTCGATGAAACCTGTGGCTGAACACCTGGCGAAATTGCTGGGCATGCCCGTAGCTTTCGCCACCGACTGCATCGGTCCTGCCGCAACGGATGCTGCTCAGGCTTTGAAACCCGGCGGCGTTCTGCTGCTTGAAAATACCCGCTTCCATGCTGAAGAAGAAAAGAACGGCATGGATATGGCCAAACAATTGGCTTCTTTGGCTGATTTGTTTGTCAACGACGCTTTTGGCACGGCTCACCGTGCCCATGCCTCCACAGAGGGTGTGACACATTTTCTCCCCGGTGTGGCAGGCTTTTTACTTGAAAAAGAGATCAAGTATCTTGGCCAGGTTGTGGCTGACCCCAAGAAACCGTTTGTTGCCATCATGGGCGGCGCCAAGATCAGCGACAAAATCGGCGTGATCAAAAACCTTTTGACCAAGGCTGATGCTGTTTTGATCGGCGGCGGCATGGCCAACACCTTCTTCAAAGCACAAGGTTTGGATATGGCCGACTCGCTGGTTGAAGACGAAGCCCTTGAAACCGCCAAGTCATTGTTGAAAGATGCCGGTTCCAAGTTGATGCTGCCCGTGGATGTTGTGCTGGCTGATAAATTTGATGCCGAGGCCCAATCCAAGACGGCCAAAGTTGGAAATGTAGAAGCCGGCTGGAGAATTTTGGATATCGGCCCTGAAACAGTGGCTGCCTATTCAAAAGTGATCGAAGGTGCAGCAACCGTGGTTTGGAACGGACCGATGGGTGTATTCGAGTTTCCGCGCTTTGCCAAAGGCACCTTTGATGTAGCCAAGGCTGTCGCTGCCTGCAAGGGTGTGACGGTAGTAGGCGGCGGAGATTCCGTGGCTGCCATCCAGGAATCCGGTTTGGCTGACAAGATCACCCACATTTCGACCGGCGGCGGCGCATCCCTTGAGATGCTTGAAGGTTTGGAACTGCCGGGTGTTGCAGCTTTGCAGGATAAATAATTTCTTCAAAATGAGAGTGTGAGTTGCTGGACAGATTGAGCGGCATGGAGTAGAATTTATCCGCCACCTGAACCAGTGCTTACCCTCGACCCTCGCACTGTCAGTTGTATTTTTTTGGAGGAACCAAGTTGGCTAATATCAAGTCTGCAATCAAACGTAACAAACAGAACGAAAAACGACGCATTCGCAACCGTGTTTATCGCGGTGTGGCAAGAACTTTTGTCTCTCGTGCACGTGTCGCGATCTCAGGCAAGGATGAAGAAGCCGCAAAGGCTGCCACCCTCGCAGCAATTTCTGCTCTTGACAAGGCTGCTCAGAAGGGCGTTATCCACAAGAACAACGCCGCCCGCCGCAAGGGCCGTTTAATGAAATTGCTCGCCACCCAGAAGTAAATGCTTTTTTGTTAAGCAATCAAGCGGGAGGGTAACCTCCCGCTTTTGCGTTTCTTTAAACCCCTCAAGCATATTTTTCTCAGAAAAATCGGCTGTGTTATAATCCTTTAGGTTCGATCACTAAAGGAACGGGAAATTATAATGTTTGAAAAAGAACAAAACTTCATAGCAGACCAAATCTCTCAATATCTAAAAGTAAATAATCTCCCCGAAATGGAAATTCGTTGGGCCTGGATTCCGTTTAATGGCCAATGGGGAATTTCAACATCGTTTTTTCAATTGGCTGCCAAATTTTTTGGTGCTGAAAAAGGCAATGTGGCTCAAAAGGCCAATGAAATTGCCCAGGGAGTGGCTTCAAAAATAGAAATTCCAGAGGGATTCTCAAAAGTTGAAGCAGTGAACGGCTATTTGAATTTATATTTCTCACCTGCTGATTATTCACGCCGGGTGATTGACGAAGTTTTATCTGCCGGAAGTAGTTACGGCAAAGGTTTACCGCTCGGAAAAAAAATAATGTTCGAATTTTCTCAGCCTAACACTCACAAGGCTTTTCATGTTGGGCACTTGCGCAGCGCTTTTTTAGGCGACGTGCTTTCGCGTATTTCAGAAGCGGCGGGTTACGAGGTCGTGCGTGCCAACTATCCCGGTGACATGGGTTTGCACGTGATCAAGTGGTTGTGGAATTACTTGAAATATCACAAGGGTGAAAAACCCGAAAAAGACATCACCCGCTGGATGGGTGAGATGTACGCTGAAGCTTGTAAACGTATTGAAGAGAATCCGGATTTTGAAACCGAAGTGAGAGCCATCTATTCACGCTGGGACCAAAAAGACCCAGAAATTGTAGCGTGCTGGAAAGAAACGCGTGAATGGTCTTTGATCGGCTTCAAAGAAATGTACGAAAAGCTGGATATCAAGTTTGACCGCTATTATTTCAACTCCATGTTTGAAGAGCCCGGTAAAGAAATGGTGGCGGACCTGATTGAGCGCGGCATTGCATATGATGAACGTCCGCAGGGTGGGGCAGTCATCGTCAAGCTGGATGAAAAACTTGGGCTTAAAGAAGAAAAATACCGCGTGATTGTGGTGCAGCGTTCAGACAGCACCGCTTTATACGCGACTGAGGATCTGGCGCTGGCCAGGCAAAAATTCCTTGATTATCCAGACCTTGAGAAATCTTATTACGTGGTGGATGTGCGGCAATCGCTGCATTTTACCCAGATCTTCAAGACACTTGAAATCGCGGGTTTTGACTGGGCCACACGCTGTCAGCATGTCTCTTACGAACTGGTGAACCTTCCCGGCAACGTGGTGATGGCTTCACGTGAAGGTACTGTAGTGCTGCTCGAAGATTTACTCAGAGAAGCAACATCTCGTGCGCTTGAAGTGGTGAAAGAGAAGAACCCTGACCTGAGTGAAGAAAGCAAGTTGAAAGTGGCTGAGGCAGTCGGTTTGGGAGCGGTTAAATACCCGATGGTGTCACGCGATAGCGGCAAGATCGTAACCTTCGATTGGGAAACCGCCCTTGACTTCAATGGACAGGCCGCTCCGTATATCCAATATGCTTACGTGAGAGCGAACAGTATTTTGAAGAAGTACAATGCTCCCCTGCCAGAATCCATCCTCCCCGGCGAGCAACTCTCTGCCAGCGAAATTGCCTTGATCGATTTGATCGCGCGCATGCCTGGCGAAATTCAGAAGGCAGCCAAGGAACTTAAGCCATTAACCGTTAGCAACCTGGCTTACGAATTGGCTAAAGCCTTCAATGATTTTTATGGTCAATGTCCCGTACTGATTGCAGAAGAACCGGTCAAATCCGCGAGGATACGGCTGGTGGCGGCTGCAAAACAGGCGATTGCAAATAGTTTGGCGTTACTGGGCATCACAGCCCCACAAGCGATGTGAAAAAAGGCTCGTAAACCAAATTATTTTTAAGGAGATGATCTACATGGCACGAATTAGAACTTTGATCATGGGAGCAGCCGGCCGCGATTTTCACAATTTCAATGTGTTTTATCGCGACAATCAGGATTATGAGGTAGTTGCTTTTACTGCCACCCAAATCCCGAATATTGATGGCAGAAAATATCCCGCAGAACTGGCTGGTTCATTGTATCCGGCGGGAATCCCGATTTACCCTGAAAGCGACTTGATCAAATTGATCAAGGAACAGAAAATTGAGCAGGTTGTATTTGCTTACAGTGATGTGCCTCATGAATTTGTGATGCATCAAGCCTCCAAGGTTTTGGCCGCGGGTGCTGATTTCAAACTGATGGGCACGGATTCCACCCAGGTGAAATCCACCAAACCGGTTGTATCCATCTGCGCAGTGCGCACTGGTTCGGGTAAAAGCCAGACCACCCGCCGCGTTTCTTTGATCCTGCGCGAGATGGGATTCAAGGTGGCGGCCGTCCGTCACCCCATGCCTTATGGCGACCTGGTAAAACAAAAAGTACAGCGTTTTGCCACCTATGCGGATCTTGACAAACACGAATGCACCATTGAAGAACGTGAAGAATACGAACCTCATTTGGATAACGGCGTGATCGTCTATGCCGGCGTGGATTACGAAGCCATTTTACGCCAGGCTGAACAAGAAGTGGATATTGTTTTATGGGATGGCGGCAATAACGACTTCTCATTCTACAAACCCGACTTGAACATTGTGGTGGCCGATCCCCATCGCGCCGGACACGAACATGCTTATCATCCCGGCGAAGCGAACTGCCGCATGGCAGATGTCTTCGTGATCAACAAAGTGGATACCGCTGACCCCGATAAAGTGATTGAGGTCAGAAATTCTCTGCATTCAATGAACCCCAATGCATTGGTCATCGAGGGTGCCTCCCCATTATTTGTGGATGATCCCGAAGCCATCCGCGGAAAACGCGTGTTGGTGGTCGAAGACGGCCCAACCTTGACCCACGGCGAAATGAAATACGGCGCCGGCTGGATTGCAGCCCGACGTTTTGGTGCAGCCGAGATCGTAGATCCCCGACCATTTGCTGTCGGATCCATCCATGACACTTATGTAAAATATCCCAACACCGGCATGATTTTACCTGCCATGGGTTACGGTGATGAAATGGTCAAGGACCTTGAGAAAACCATCAATAACGCTGATGTCGACCTGGTCATCTCTGCAACACCGATTGATCTGAACCGTATCATCAAGGTCAACAAACCCATGCAGCGTGTGCGGTATGAATTACAGGAAATCGGCCAACCTACCCTGGTTGAAATTCTGAAAGCAAAATTCGGCAAGTAAAGGGTATATATTCACTCAGGAATCTGGTGTAAACTGGTCGTAAGAACGGTTTTGCCGGGTTCCTGAGTCTTTTTTTGGAAGAATAGTCTATGTTTATCGATGAAGTACGTATCTATGTTCGTTCTGGCCGAGGCGGCGCGGGGATGATGCATTTCCACCGTGAGAAATATGTTCCGCGTGGTGGGCCGGATGGTGGTGACGGAGGCAGGGGAGGCGACGTCATCTTCAAGGTATTACCGACCCTGAATACATTGCAGAGCTTTCGGTTTAAACGCAAATACGTTGCTCCTGATGGCGATAACGGCGGTTCCAGCAACATGACTGGAAGATCCGCCAAAGACCTGGTAATTCACGTTCCGCCTGGCACAATTGTCTATGATGACGCTACAGGTGAACTGCTCGGCGACCTTGTGCATGCCGGAGATGAGCTGAAAATTTGTAAGGGCGGCCGCGGCGGTCTGGGGAATCAACATTTTGCCACCTCGCGCAACCAGGCTCCACGTACCGCTGAAAAAGGCGAACCTCCTGAAGAAAAAAATATTCGGCTGGAATTGAAACTGCTGGCGGATATCGGCATCGTCGGCGTGCCCAATGCGGGTAAATCCAGCTTTTTGGCAGCCGTAACGAATGCCAACCCCAAGATCGCTGATTATCCATTCACCACGATCGAACCCAACCTGGGCGTTGCCAATCTGGATGAAGACACATCCATCATTATGGCTGATATCCCGGGCTTGATCGAAGGTGCCCATGAAGGTGTGGGGCTGGGTGACGGGTTCTTGAAGCATATTCAACGGACCAGGGTTCTGATCCATGTTTTGAACGGCATGGCAGATGATATAACGGCTGATTTTACCCAAATAAATTCAGAGCTTGCGTTATTCGATCCTGCGCTGGCGAAGAAACCTCAATTAGTGGTGTTGAACAAGATTGATCTGCCTGATGTGCAGGAGAAATGGCCGGCTTTAAAGAAGGCTTTGACCAAAAAAGGTTATACGGTCATGTCCATGTCGGCAGTGACGCATGAAAATTTGCAGGCGGTTTTATGGAAGGCCTACGAACTGCTGCAGTCTGCTCCTGAAGTTGAAATCGCCGAAGCACTTATTCCGCTCTATAAACCCGAAAAAGATGCCCGTGATTTTGTGATCACGCGCGAAGGTGAGGGTTTCAGGGTAAGTGGAGCCGCCATTGAAAGAGCTGCCGAGATGACCTATTGGGAGCATGACGGTTCGGTGCGCCGCTTTCACCGTTTGATGGTCACACTGGGTGTGGATGAAGCTTTACGCAAGGAAGGTATTGAAGAAGGCGAAACCGTCTACATCAAAGATTATGAACTGGAATGGCAGGATTAATCGCGAGGGTATGATCTGATGCGTATCGGACTTTTTGGCGGAACGTTTGATCCGCCTCATGTTGGGCACTTGATCCTGGCTGAGGAATGCCGCACTCAGTTGAAGTTGGACTTATTGCTCTGGGCAGTGACGGATAATCCGCCTCACAAACGATATGCAAACGTAAGCCCTGTTGAAGAACGCGTAAAACTGGTAGAAAAAGCCATCCACGGCAACCCGGCTTTTGTACTTTCAAGGGTTGATATTGACCGCCCGGGACCGCATTATGCCATCGATACAATGAACCTGTTGAGGCAGGAATATCCCAATTCTCAGTTGTTTTACTTGATGGGCGGGGATTCACTGCATGACCTGCCGTCATGGCTGCGACCGCAGGATTTTCTGCGAGTCTGTGACGGAATTGGTGTGATGCGGCGTCATGAAGACGAGGTTGATCTTGAATCGCTTGAAAAGGTGCTGCCCGGAATCAGCAGCAAAGTAAACATTGTCGAAGCGCCAATTCTTGAAATTTCATCAAAGCAGATCAGGCAGAGAATTGCAGACGGCATGGGCTATCGCTATTACCTGCGAGATGCAGTTTATCAGGCGATAAAAGATTTGGGGTTGTATAAATAGCTTTATTGTTATGAATTCGATAAATACGTTAAAAGACCTCCGCAGTTTTTAAAACTGCGGAGGTCTGCATTTGGCAGTGTGTTATTCCTGTTTGAGTTGGACGTTGCCGACCGCCATATCCAAATTGATTGTGATCAACGGACCTGTTGTTCCACATTCATAGGTGGTGCCAGAGATCGTCCAGGTGCCATTGGCATCAATATTGCTCAATCCGCTGGTGAACTCCACGCTTGCCCGTGCATTATCAGGAATGATGATGGTCATATCGCTCATCCCGGATTGGATGCGGACGTAGATATCATTTTGAATATCGCCGCTAAAATCCAAGGTGTAACTGCCCACACCGCTATCAAAATAGATTTTTTCAGTATTGGCGTTACCTAATCCCAACAATTCAACATCCGAAGCGCCGGTTTTGTAGCTTAATTCATCCATCGCTACAGGATTCAAAGAATCAAATTGAATCGTTGATTTACTTGCGCCGTCAGAAATTTGAAGATTGGTGATTGACAATCCGCTGAGGTCAAGTTTACCTTCGTAGGCACCGGCATTGATGGTAAGGTCGATGGGATCATTCCCAAATTTCAGAAGCCAATCATTTTGAATATTGCCAGTGGGAATGCCGACATTTGATGAATTATTTTGTGAGAGGGTGATTCTGCTGGAAGAGCGTGTAATATCAGGTTTCCAGTCTTGAACATTATATTTAACGGTTCCTTCAATAAGATTGGATGCACCGCTTGAAATGCCTAACGTGCCAGCCCCCATTTCGATGATCACTTCGTTGTTATCTACGCCGGTGAGTGCGGGTTCACTGATCTCAAGCGTATTTGAAATACCTGTATCCACAGAAGGCACATTCACGGTAAACGAACAAGCCATTAAGGTGAGTGCCACAAAGCCTAGTAATGCTATTTTTAGAGATTTCATATTTTTTCCTTTTATAATTCTGGCGGTTTTATCTCAAAACCGCCAGATGATTTTGTTAAATTTGAGGTTGTTCAAGATCAGAAGGCGGATTGGGGGGCAGCGGTGCTGATGGAGCCACAGCCTGAGCAACTTTATTGGCGTATTTGGAGGATCCAAACCTTGAGATGACGACAGCTCCCAAGCCCAGGATGGCTACAATCACGCCAACCAACCATCCGATGCATGGGATGAGCGTGGCAAACCCGGTAACTAATCCAAGCAGTAATACGCCGATACCGGCTGCGATGGAGGGGTGCCAGGTGGTCTTGAATAATAATGCAAGACGCTGCCCTATTTCATAACCGATTGCCACCCAGCCGAACAAAACAGCCAAACCCACCAGAAGCGTCCCTAAAATTGTGACAGGAATCAAGATGATGGTGATGGTCAACAAGACCAACAAAATGGGGGCAACCACAATACTCAACAAGCCAACGCCGCCGGTAACCAAAGGTTCTTTGCTGATGGTATCAGCGACTCGTTTGATCTGCTGCGGCAAAAGCAAACCCAAAATAACAGCCAACGCAGCCATGGCTAAGGCCTGCAAAGAAGCCTGCAGCATCTTGGTTAGGAGGGATGTTTTGGCTGTGAATGGAAAGTCGATGCCTTTGGGGTCACTCAAGTTGAAATCAAAAAATTCGGGTGACTGTTCTGTAATCTCGCCATTGATCTCAGCCAGGGGTGATTTCTTGATGGTTGCACCAATGAGCGAGATATTTCCGTTTATGTCAGCGGTATCTTCAATATTTACAGCGCCGCCGATGGCGATAAAGTCGCCATTCACCGTTCCACTGACTGTAAGCGTGCCACCTGTAAGAAAAACATCGCCGGTCATGGTTGAACCTTCGTCAAGGGTGGCTGTGCCGCCGATGACGGCCAGGTTGCCTATAAGTTCATCCCCAGATTCGAGACGATATGTATTCGCGATGACAATCTGATCACCGCTGATGGTCTTGGCCGCGATGGGTGTGGGGGTTTGGGCCAACACCGTTATAGGGGTTACCAACAAGATAACCAGGATCGCTGCAACAACGAAAATGCGATTAATTTTGTTCATTTGTTTTTTACCCCTTTGGTCGTGATCCTGTAAATTGAGAGTCCCCAGGCAAAAACTGCAAGGCAAATCCATCCCGCGATAAACATACCGACGATGATCAGTGTGATGGTTGGAGCAGATTCAATCAGGTTTCTGGAAATTGAAACGATACTGTCAATGCCGCTAAAGAGTTTTACCAAAGTGGTCAAGAATCTCACCATGAGTGAGATAAACGAAAAGTCGGGCAAGAGGATGACAGCCAGGGCAATCAAGACAGCACCGGCGCCACTGGCCAGGCTGATGAACAATGTTCTCGCTTGACGGCGTTCCAATTCTCTTTGACGAGAGGCAAATTCATATTTCCACCGGCGCATGAAACCGGCCGGAGCTGGTTCTACGGGAGTGGATTTTATTTCAGTCTGCACCTTGTTCCACGAGTGGTTTAGTTTAAAGCACTCAGGACATTCTTTCAGGTGCTGCTTTAATGAATCTTGCTCCTGTGAATCGATCTGAACTTCATCCAGAATCCAATTCTCATAAGGCTGGTGATTCATTTTGCCTCCTCTTATTCAGGTTAGTGGATTGACCTGCTGATATCATCTCTGCCAGTTGTTTTCTCGCTCGATGTAATCTACTTTTTACTGCACTTACTGTTAAGGATAACATTTGACTTATTTCTTCCTCCGAACAATCATTCCAATATTTCAAAATTACTGCTGCACGATCTTGCGGGCCGAGCTGATTGATCAAATGGTGTAAAGCAGAGTCTTCTTCATTCAGGGTTACCACTTTTTCAGGAGTAGGTTCCTGTGGATTACTGATGTCAAAATCCGGGAACTCATCCAATTCGAAGAGTGAAAGCTTCCGCTTACGTTGTTGATCGATACAAAAGTGTGCAGCGATGGAAAGGAGCCAGGTAATGAATGAGCGTTGAGGGTCGTAGCGATTAAGGTTCTGCCAGGCTCTCCAAAAAGTCTCTTGTGCCGCATCTTCTGCGGCTCCGCCTTCGCCGAGCATCCGGTAACACAAATTGTACACCGGCGTCTGGTAGGTCTCTACCAATATGGTGAATGCGTCTTCGTCTCCTTGGCGGGCTTTTTCAAGCCACTCTTCTTCCAGATTGATCACAAGAGCCCCGTAATAATTTTGTATCTAAGAAAATATACGCAAGTTATGTCTAAAGGTTGCATTTTTCTGGTTGTGGAGCCTTACATATATGCAAGGCAGGCGGCGATGACGATACCAGCTAGAAGGTCATTTCTTCTTTGCCTGCCAGTTTATCATTAATTCTATCCACTACTGTATCAAGATGTTTGCTTTGGTGCACAAAATCGAGATCATCTGTTTTTAGGGTAAGCACAGGGCATAAATCAAAATTATTAATCCAATCGGAATAAAAGGAATCCAACAAAGTCAGGTATTCGCTGGAGATAGTGGATTCCATTTCGCGGCCGCGTTTATGAATGCGTTTCATTAAGACATCCACGGGGGCTTTAAGGTAGATCAACAGTGAGGGGGCAGGGAGGGACCGAATGACAAGGTCAAAAACCTGTTTGTAGGTGATGTAATCGCGTTCGTTAATATTGCCCATCGAATTGAGTGCACGCGCAAAGATGTAAGCATCTTCATAAATTGAACGGTCAATGATAGACGAGCGGGGATCGTTAAACATTTCGAGGTGCTGCTGTGCACGGTGTCCGAGGAAGAACACTTGAAGATGAAAAGACCATTCCTTCATATTTGCGTAGAAATCTGGCAGGTACGGATTATCGTTAACCGATTCGAAGGCTGTTCTCCATCCAAGGCGCTCACCGATGCGTTCGGTCAAAGAAGATTTTCCAGAACCGATGTTTCCAGCGACCAGAATCAAACGTTTTGGCATGAAATTCTCCTGATGTATTTTTAAAGGCAATCCAATTATACGGCATCCAGGGTTGGTTGAGATTGAACCAATCTTAAAATGTGAGTACAAAAATGTTCTTCTCTTCTGTAGGTTTCAATCCAATTCAGCCAGAAAGGATGTTATAATTGAAAAGCGGAATTTTCACCGCAGGTTGTTAATCGCGCTTGGTCTAATACCCTGCCGGTTCCGGAAGGGTATTTTTTTGTGTGTTTACAGGAGTATTTACATGGTTTCACCTTTTGAGTCATTAGGCCTGCAGCCCGAATTTGTGCAGGCAGTTGAGAAGATGGGGTTTATCGAACCCACCCCTATTCAAAGTTCAGCAATCCCGTTGTTGTTGGAAGGTCGGGATGTTATTGGGCAGGCACAGACAGGCACCGGCAAGACCGCTGCTTTTATGCTGCCTTTGTTACAGAAATTGGAACCTTCAACTGGTAAAGTACAGGCATTGGTCCTCGCACCAACCCGGGAGTTGGCCAAACAAGTTGCAGACGCTGCCCTAGTGTTGGCACAAAAAACCCGTGTCAAGGTGCTGGCGGTTTATGGTGGTCAATCTTATACCATCCAAACCCGGGCGTTGGATCGCGGTGTGGATGTGGTAGTCGGAACACCTGGTCGTTTATTAGATTTGATCAAGCAGAAAGTGCTTGGCTTGCATAATGTAAAAATGTTGATCCTTGATGAAGCCGATGAAATGTTGGCCATGGGGTTCATTGATGACGTTGAACTTATTCTCAAAGAATTATCAGAAGAAAAACAGATTGCACTTTTCAGTGCTACATTACCCCAGGCAATTCAGAAACTGGCCAATCGATATCTCAAAGAACCTGCCAGAATTTCGGTAAGCCCAGAGCATTTGACTGTGGCAGATACTGAACAACGTTACTGCCGCATTCACGAAGAAAACAAACTTTCAGCCCTTACCAGACTATTGGAAACCGAAGATGTGAACAGCGGATTGATCTTTGCCCGTACCAAGGCGCGAGCCCAGGAATTGGCTGACCAGTTGATTCAAATGGGATTTCCCTCTGACTCGTTGCACGGCGACCTTAACCAGGCACGCCGTGAACAGGTTTTGAACAAATTCCGACAAGGACAGATCTCGCTCATGGTCGCCACGGATGTGGCCGCCCGCGGTCTGGATATTGCCGGCGTTTCACATGTCTTCAATTATGACGTGCCTGCAGATGCTGAAGATTATGTTCACCGCATCGGCAGAACCGGCCGCGCCGGAAAGAAAGGTATTGCTGTTACCTTTTTGACACCCAAAGAACGTGGCAGATTAAATCAAATTCAAGCCTACACCAAACAACCCATGATTGAGTTCTCACTTCCTTCTGTGGATGCTGTGAAAGCCAGACGTGAAGATCGTTTGATCAATCGAATTTCAGAACAATTGTTGGCCGGGGTGACCCCAGCCGAACGTGAATTTGTCGGGCGCATGAATGAACTGGGGCTCTCCCCGGTGGAAATTGCAGTGGCCGCAATTCGTCTTGTTCGTGCGGGTGAAGGCACCATCTCAACCAAAGAGATTCAGGAACCTGCACAAGAAAGCAAGTACAAAAGACTTGATGATCGACGCGCGGGCAACGACAGACAGCGCGAAAAATGGAACTCAAAAACCAGTTCCGGTTCAGGAGCAAGCTCAGATCAAAAAAGACCTGCCCGCGGCGGAACGAAAGAATCTGGCATGGTTCGTTTATGGATGAACCTTGGCAATACTAACGGAATCCGACCCGGAGATGTGGTTGGTGCAATTGCCAGTGAATCAGGCATTCCCGGAAGAGCCATTGGCGAAATAGACATCCGCAGCGATCACACTTTTGTCGATGTAGCCGAACAGCACGTCAAGATGGTATTGAAAGCCAGCGAAGGCAAATATCGTTTGCGTGGTAAACCCGTATTGTTACGGTTGGCTGATTAATGATGACAGAAGCCACTCCGAAGCGGAGTGAAATCCAGATTGGCACACGGGTGGCGGTTATCGAAAAGCAAAACCAGCCGACAGGGGAACTCACCGAAGGTGTGGTTGTGAAACTGCTTACTAAAAGTCCGATCCATCCATATGGCATCAAGGTAGTCTTGGTCGGCGGAAAAGTCGGAAGAGTTCAGAAAATCATTCAATAATTATTGATAATAAATAAAAAGGGATCCGCATTTCATAAGCGGATCCCTTTTGTGTTAAATGGTTACTTTTATTCTCCAGTGAGTATGACCGCACCCACCAGGCCAACGCCTGCATGCACAGATAAACCGGGACCAAAATCGATAAAATCTACTTGAGCCGGAAGAGCAAGTTTTTCTGATAATTTTGACTTGAGGAATTCGGCATCTTCCAAATTTAATACGTGAATGATGCAGATGCGATCAATGGATTTGTCAACCACAGCATTCACCAGCAGTTCCACTAAACGATCCATGGCAACTTTTCGTGTGCGGACTTTTTCGAGCAGATCAAGTTTACCTTCACGCATGCAAAGGATTGGGCGAATATTGAGCATGTTTGCCATGCTGGCGGCCAGGTTGCTGACACGGCCGCCCAAGGCGAGGTATTTTAAGGTTGAAAGCGACCCATAAAGTACACATCGCGGGATGAGGCTGCGTACTTTTGCCACCGTATCTTCATGATTGGCACCTGCGTTGATCATTTCTACGGCTGTGATGGCCATGTAACCTTGACCCATGCTTAAAAATTCTGAATCAATCACGGTGATCTTTTTGCCTGGAAATTCTTCCACGGCATTTAATGCTGATTCATAGGTGCGGCTGATTTTGCTGCCCACGGTGATGCATATAATGGAGTCTGCTCCGGCATCAAATGAAGCGTGGAATGTCTTGGCAAAGGCTGCAGGTGAAGGAGCAGCAGTGGTGGGCAGCTTTCCAAGTTTGTCGATTTTTTCAAAAAGGGCTGGATTTTGGATTTCAATATTATCGGCGAAGGATTCTTCACCGAATTGGATGGTGATGGGCACCAGAAGAATGCCGTATTTTTTTGCCAATTCAAGTGTCAGATTTGAATCGGTATCTGTTACAACTTGTATTTTTGACATAAATGATTCCTCTAAAAAATATAAGATGTTGAAAATGATTAGCCGTATTATACACAAAGAGCAAAAATCTAAAATGTGACTTGAGACCTACTTATATGTACAAATTAACACCTAATGGGTTCAAAAGCGTCGATATTTCAAAAATTGGAAAAATCCACCGGTTTGTTGGTTTTCATAATTGCAAACTGATAATTTACCCATTGTTTACATAAATTAGACTCCTTTTTGATTAATATAAAAGTTGCAAAACAATCATGCAATATAGATGTTGTTGTTTTGCAAAATATTTTTAGAATTTAAACGCCTGGCTATTTTAGAAATTTTGAAGTTGAAATATCCTAATCTAATGTTTTTATGAATTCGATAGAATCGGATCGTTCGGAGGCGTAAATGAGGTTTCTTGATCACTTAACCATTCGGGGAAAGATTTTTATCATTGCAGGTAATCTAATTGTGTTTGTCTTGGGAATAGCATTGGCTGAATACTTTGTTTTTCGTTCTGCTGTGCAAACGGCAGGGGCATCCCAGCCTGAGATGGCCGCCAAGCTTAATCTTGCTCTAATGATCGTAATCATTGGCAGTTTCATCAGCATATTAATGGGAGTGGGAGCTGCTTTTCTTGTTGCGCAAAATATTCTTAAACCGGTAAGAATATTCACAGGGTCTTTAAATCGATTGAAAACCGGTGACCTCTCACGAGAACTTTCAACTGAAGTAAAGCAGCGCAATAATTCACGCAAAGATGAATTTGGCGCGATTGGCCGGGCTTTGGGTGGAGCGCAAGGTTATCTTGCTTATATGGCCGATCAAATGGCATTAATTGCGGGTGGTGATCTAACCGTGAAAATTGAACCCTATGGCGATAAGGATGAATTGGGACACAGCATGGTCAAGATGACCGGCGACTTGCACCAGATCATCCAACAACTTGAAGAGAACGCCGGTGAATTGAATACCTCTTCGCTGTTATTGGCGAATGCAGCCAGCGAATCATCAGAAGCCATTAACCAAATAGCCAGAACCATCCAACAGGTGGCTTCGGGCATTAATCAGCAAACTGAGTCTGTAAATAAAACTGCATTATCAGTTGAACAGATGACTCGGGCAATCGACGGTGTGGCGCACGGGGCTCAAGAACAGGCCAGTGCTACCAATCAAGCTGCTGAGATCACAAACCAAATATCCAACGTGATCAATCAGGTCGCGGGTAATGCCGAGGCTGTTGTGCGTGAATCTGAACAAGCGGCTGCAGCCGCCAGCGAAGGTTCAAAAACGGTGACAGATACCCTCAACGGTATGGTGCGGATTAAAGATAAAGTAGGCCAATCTGCGGCCAAAGTTCAAGAGATGGGCAAACGTTCAAGCGAAATTGGCGCGATCACATCAATGATCGAAGATATTGCATCGCAGACAAACTTGCTTGCTTTGAATGCGGCGATTGAAGCTGCCCGTGCAGGTGAAGCGGGCAAAGGTTTTGCCGTTGTTGCAGATGAAGTGCGTAAGCTCGCAGAGCGCTCTTCCACTTCAGCCAGAGAGATCAACGAACTGGTGAAGGGGATCCAGGACACAGTAAATGAAGCTGTCCTCGCCATGGAAGAAGGCGCCAGTGAAGTGGAAATTGGACTTGGAACCGCTGAGAAGGCTGGATTAGCATTAACTGCCATCGACCAGGTTTCGCTGCGGTTGAAAAAAGAAGCCGATGCGGCTGCGTCTGCAGCCGAAGAAATGGCCGCCTCTGCCAACGAACTGGTAGCGGCAGTGGATACTGTGTCAGCCGTGGTGGAACAGAATACAGCCTCAACAGAAGAAATGGCAGCATCTTCCGGTGAGGTTTCAATGGCAGTGGAAAACATCGCTTCGGTGTCAGAAGAGAATTCCGCAGCGGTGGAAGAGGTTTCAGCATCCACGGAGGAGATGGCAGCCCAAATGGCTGAAGTGACTCAATCCGCGACAGCATTGGCAAACCTGGCACAGCAGTTGAACAGCGTGGTTGGCAGGTTTAAATTATAGTGATTTGTGATAAGTAATCAGTAATTAGGCTGAAATGTAAAGCCGTTTTGAGATATTTATTCTCAAAACGGCTTTATCTATTGAGAGCAGATCGATTCGTGGTTTTCTTTCATTTACCATTGGTTTTGGTGGATACGAGTATCAATGTCTATGCTCACCTGTCGGGCGCGTTGGGTGTCTGGGGCAGGGTAGCCGAGGGCTATCCAGCAGGGAAATTCATAATTGGCAGGGATGTTGAGCCTGGTTTTCACGATCTTGCTTTCTTCAGGTGCGGGGATGCGTACGACGCCGTAAACACCCTCTGCAGAGGCGGCATTAAAGATGTTCTCAATACACAACCAGATAGAAACGAAGTAATTGAGGGCTGACAAGTTTTTGGGTTTGAGCAGCGGAAGATCCTGCCGGTACAACGGCAGTATCAGGCAGCCGCAATTATTGAGCATTGAAAACTGCCGCGGAATGCCCTGCAAATACATTTCTCGTTGAACAGCATCGGTAAGACCCCAACGGTTGATGATGTTTTCCGCGCGTTTTTGGCTGATTGGCGAGACCACTTCTGAAACAAGTTGACTGCGTTTTTCAAGATCGTTGAGAAGCACGAAGTGCCAGTCGCGCATGTGGTCGTTGGTGGGAGCTGAAAAGCCAGCCTGGATAAGTTTGTTTACAAGAGCCGGGTCAAGCATCCGCGGAACGCCATTGGTTTGTTCAAAATCGCGAATGGTTTGCCGGTTTTGGAAAGCCTGGTATATATCCATGATTTATCCTTAATTGAAATAGAAATTATGTACTACTTCTATTATACTACCATGGATCGAGCAGATAGGTATTAATTTACCGTAAATCAACAAGCATTTTAATTTCTAATCCATGTAATCCTTGGAAGCTGCCAGTTTGGAATCCCCTCAGATAACAATATGACATGTTATCAGGTTTAAGCGTCTATTTATTGCGTATTCGGACCTTTTTATGCTGAATTTATCTTCTCTTTATTCAATCGTAATAATTATGATAATAAACTAATTTATCTGTCCTTGTTTAGAGCAATAGAGAGGAAAAAGTATGAAAAAAGCATTCAAAAGCATGTTTGTTTTGTTGATTGTTGTAGGTTTGGTAGCGGTGGTGTTTAGCCCGGTCATTGCTAAAAAAATCGATACGACACCGACTTTGAGAGATCCGGTTGTTTCACCTATGAAAACCAGCGATACCTTTACCAGTTCTGTAGTTGAAGTAGGTTTTTTGAAAGGTGCTGTGCAACTCGAAAGTCAATTGATGGCTCCAGTTGGTCGCACAGATGAACAGTTTGGCAGCAACGGAGTATTGGTTAACGGTCTTTCAGGCAAAGAAAAAGTTCAAGTCTGTTTTGAATTTAATCTCTACAACTACAAATGGGCAGGAAATGTCTTTTTGTGGAATGGCACCCAATGGGTAAAACAAGCCACAACCTTTACGTCAGATCCTGCGGCTACAACCTGGGCATGTGCATCGGGTTTGGGAAACGGCACTTATGCGTTGATCATGTATTACTGGGGTCCGCAAGAGATGTCTTCACCTACCGAATTACCTGACGTATAATTTTTTCCAAACCCCAAAGCTGATGCTTTGGGGTTATTTTTTATTAGTTATCAATCAATAATGTTAGTGGAGGGATGCATCCCCGGGTCTCTTTTACAGAAAAAAATTGGGGGTTGACTTTTCTAATTATTGCGTATAATTAAGACAAAATAAGTCCGAATTAGAAAAGGATAAAAAATGAAGAGAACCGGTAAGTTATTTGTTGCATCACTTTTAGTTGTTGGATTGTTAGCTTTGAGTTTCAGCCTTGCGTTTGCCATAGCTGATCCTGTAAACCAACTGGCTGATCCGATGGTGACGCCTTCATTTGAAGGTGAGGAGTATACCGCGCTGGTTTTGGGTCCCCAATACCTGCCGGGCACTTTTGAAGAAGGTGGACTTGTTTACCCCACCGGCTTTGGTCCGAGCGAAGGACAGTTCAGCGGCAGCGGGATCAAGGTCAGCGATTTGAAAGCTGGAGAAACCGTCAGCATTAGCTTTGACTACAAGTTTTATAATTACATGTGGACCGGTAGTATATACATGTGGAACGGCACCCAATGGGTGAGACTGGCCACCAAGACTGAAATACCCTCCGGTGGTGAAGGGTCTACCTGGGCGACGGTCAGTGGTGTCGGCAACGGCACGTATGCATTGATCGTTGGCAATTACGGTGTGCCAGCAACTGAAGAACCGACTGTAGAACCAACAGCACTAGATTAGGCCTGAGTTTTTTACCTCCTGTAGTGGTTTGAGACTCCCCAAGGCTGATGCTTTGGGGTTTTTTTTATTAGTTATCAATCATTAATGTTAGGGGANNAAATTGGGGGTTGACTTTTCTAATTATTGCGTATAATTAAGACAAAATAAGTCCGAATTAGAAAAGGATAAAAAATGAAGAAAACTGGTAAGTTATTTGTTGCATCACTTTTAGTTGTTGGATTGTTCGCTTTGAGTTTCAGTCTTGTGTATGCCATAGCTGACCCTGTAAACCAACTTGCTGATCCGATGGTGACGCCTTCATTTGAAGGTGAGGAGTATACCGCGCTGGTTTTGGGTCCCCAATACTTGCCAGGCACTTTTGAAGAAGGGGGTCTTGTTTATCCCACCGGCTTTGGCCCTAGCGAGGGACAGTTCAGCGGCAGCGGCATCGAGATCAGCGGTTTGAAAGCTGGAGAGACCGTCGACCTCAGTTTTGACTACAAGTTTTATAATTACATGTGGACCGGTAGTATATACATGTGGAACGGCACCCAATGGGTGAGACTGGCCACCAAGACAGTAATACCCTCCGGTGGTGAAGGGTCTACCTGGGCGACAGTCAGCGGGGTCGGCAACGGAATATATGCGCTGATCATTGGCAATTACGGCGTACCAGAAACTCAAGTGCCAACAGTTGAGCCAACTTTGGAATTAGGTTAGTTCGCAATTTTTACCTCCTATAGCTGTTTGAAACTCCCCAGGTTGAAAAACTTGGGGAGTTTTCGTTAAGTGCTGAAAATGGAAAGCCGGGAATCGAGAAACTAAATATTAATTAGTCTTATTACCCGTTACTGATTATTCGTTACTGTTCACCCTTCAGGTAATGAGCATATTTTTGCCTGAATTTTGCGACTTTGGGGGCGACCACGAATTGGCAGTAGCCCTGGTTGGGATTACGCGCGAAGTACTGCTGATGATAATCTTCAGCCGGGAAGAAGGCGTCGAGGGGTGCGAGTTCGGTGACGATGGGGGTGGCGAAGAGTTTCTCGGCGGTGAGCTCTTTGATGACTTTTTCGGCTTCGGCTTTTTGCTCATCAATTGTGTAGAAAATGGCAGACCGGTATTGTGTACCGACATCCGCGCCCTGGCGGTTGAGGGTGGTCGGGTCGTGAATGGTAAAGAAGATGTGCAGAAGGTCAGTGAAGGGGATGATGGAGGGGTCGTAGATGACTCTGACCACCTCGGCATGGCCTGTGGCGCCGCTGCAAACCTGTTCGTAGGTGGGGTGTGGACGTTTGCCGCCAGCATAGCCAGAAACAACGTCTATCACGCCCCTCACCTGGTCAAATACGGCTTCGAGGCACCAGAAGCATCCGCCGGCGAGCACAGCTTGGTGGAGTGGTTGAGTATTCATAAAGACAATTATAGTCTTATTAGTCAAGTAAATCGAGAGCGGAGAATAGAGAATCAAAACAAAATTCACTCTCGCTAAATGACGCTCGCCCTCAAAAAACGGGTCGAATCATACAAGCCCGGCTACTTGAAATAACGAAATTGCCTCTGTATAATGATGCAAACAATCTTAATTATTGCAGATTGCATCGGGGAAAGATAACAGGGGCGACGCATGAAAAATTCAAAGGTATTCGTTATATTTGCTGTGATTTGCGCGGCTGCGGTGTTTATTCACCCCCAAAAGGCAGCCAGCGCGCAGGATGCTGCCAATCCCGCGTTGACGCTCAGTGTAAACCTTCAACAAGCCAAGATCCGCTTAAATGAGCCGGTCAAAGGCAGCATCACGATCAGCAATGCCACGGATGAGAAAGTGGATTCGGCAAACCTGGTGATTGCCTTGCCAGACGCCATCCGTTTGTATGAAGCGGACTGTACAAGTCAGATGGATCCCGCTGCCTTTAATATTTCAGAGTTCAAAGGCCGCAAGGTGATGCGCTGGGAGGTCTGCTACAAATTGGATTCCATGCAGGCGCATGCCGGTTCATACACGATCATTTATACGCTCAATTATTCATGGGGCGAAAACGAGGCGATCTCGACGGTTGAAAAAGCGGTTGAAATCGACCTGATCGGCGTTCAATCCGTTTTTGGGGTTCCGCTGGCGTTTGCAGGGTTTGTGCTGCCAGGGCTGATGATCTTGATCATGCTCAAGATGTTCAAAGCTCCCTGGGCGGTAAATCAAACCAGTGAAGAACGAATAATCATAGGCGTATTACTTTCGGTGTTGCTGATGTGGGCAATCACCGCCTATGCGGGTCAACGGACGGATGTTCAATGGCTGCAAAAATTTAACCTCTATGAAGAGGTGAGTCTTGAAAAATTGATCCTGTATATCGTCTCAGGGATCGTTGTGGGGCTGATCTTTGTGATCTTATATAAGGGTATTGTTTTGCTGGTGAATTACTTGCAGAAGAACAAGCTTATTACTATTTATGATTCAAACAAGAAGATTGTTAAAAAAGCCCTTTCACTCAACACGGCGTATGTCAGGGGAACGGTGGTTTTCTTTCACAAAAAAGAAAATTATAGAATTTTGGGAACTCATTTTGTGAGTGTGGATGCAAATTACCTGGTTTTTCCACAATTCAGGTTTACATCCAGCAAACTGAAAAATGCTGAACTCAAAGCAAAAGTGGATCTTTACCTGGACAGGAATCAAGACGGGGAAGGGATTTTTACAAAAATTTGCACCGATCGAAAGATAATCATCGAATTAATGGACATGATCATGGAGGACAGCGGGGATTCATTCGAAATAAACAAACCGGTGAGCATCATCAGTGCCGGCACATTGAAAGAAGAGCCTTTGAAATATCGCCGATTTTACGAGATCAAAAAAGACGATTTCAGCGTCATGATTTTGGATGAAAAGGAATTTCCGATCATCTCGATTACCCATTAAAAAAATAATGACCCACAGATCTCGCGACCCTGGTCACTATTCGCAAACCCCCAAGTCGGGGGGAAACCGCCTTACGGCGTAAGGAATTTATTCCTCAAATTCATTATAGCAAGGAAAAATTATTTTTCAAGTATGTACTGATCGGCAGCAGAAATAAAACGGTGTAAGCAAAGCAAAGAATGTTCAAGGAGTGGAACATGCCAAAACCCTATTTTATAAAAGATTTTCTGATCCAGGTGATGGATGTCAATTCCACCCCTCACACGCTTGGCAAGCATAAACAGGCACTCCTGGCCTCTCCATTTGCGTTCATCGTCAACCCGGCTGAGTATCAATTTGTTCAAACTGAAGGGCAAGGGCATAAAACGCCGCATTTATTAATTCAGGGCTTTCAACCTGCCAAGTTGGATAAATCCATGACGTGGCGGTCTTTTCTGCAAACCACTTCAGGCAGTCAACCTGATTTTTGGGGGTTGCAGGTGCCGTTTTATGTGAGGTTAAGGCACCATGATCTGCGCTTAAAAGAAAAAACCCCCTACGCGAATGAGGTTGACAAAATCGACTCATTTATGTGGCTGAATGCCTTCGGCTGGTCGATTCAAGTGGAGCTGCGATTGAAACATGATCTTTCGTTTAAAGATGCACAAGATTTCTTGTGTCTGCTTCAGACAAAGGAATGCTGGGTGCTCAACGAAAAAATTCTTCCGCTGCGGGGATTGTTTGGTGTTTACCGCGAGAATTTGGTGAAAGACGGTTACCTTCCGGCCAGGGAAGCCGCAAAGCCCGCGAATTCGTGTTTTGTGTGCGTGGATACGCCCCTGGTAGGCGGCAGCCTGACCGGCATCGAAACCATCAGTACGCTGGATCTGGAACAACTGGTGGAGATTCTGCTGCCCAGGCACTTGGAATTTTATTTTGAGTTTGACGACTACGGGCGTCGTCTTCCGCGCTTGAAAGGAACGACCATTGCGGTGTTTGGAGATGACCTTTATAACCTCAGTTTCTCTGATTTCAACAAGGGCACCTTCACTTTCTTTCAAGACACAATTGAAAATAAATCACTTGAAGTGGAAGTGCTTAGTTATGCCCGCAATGTGTCTGATTTTACCTGGCTGAGAGAACACTGGCTGGCGAACAAGCAATTTGTGCCAACGGTGAAGCCCACCGCAGAGATGAAAACACTGCTTGAGAACGGCATCAACGGCATCAAAGGGTTGACAGCCATGATCACCAACCCCACAATTTCATCCATGTGTGCGACGGATAAAAGGCTTAAAGAGATCTAGGCTTATGCCGCAATAAAACCAATTTCGCCATAAGCCACCGCGTCATTTCCGTGTTGGGGCTTGGTGGGCCAAGCCAGCTCTCAATTTGGATCACCCTGTCCCTTCACAAATCACCATGTCATTACCGTGTAGGGGCTTGGCGTGCCAAGCCCACATTCGATTTGGACAACCCCTTTCCTCCACAAACCACCACGTAAATTTCTTGTAGGAGCGTATCATGATACGCCCACTCTCCATTTGGATAACCCCATCTCACCACAAACCACCACGTAAATCTCTTGTAGGGGCGCATTGCATGCGCNNCGCCCACTCTCCATTTGGATAACCCATTCCTCCGCAAACCACCACGCCATTTCCGTGTTGGGCGTAAATTTGCTATTTATCGAAAGGTTAATATAATTGAGCTAAACACATTACAAGGAAAATCGCATGGACCCGCATACTATAAATAGATTATTGATCATGGGGCGTGAATACATTTGGCCGTTTATTATCATATTGATCCTCGGCGTTCTATTTGGTCTGTTTGCCATATTTGTAGACCCCACAAACAGTCATACAACCATCAAGGTTGAAAGAAAACAACATTTTACACTCTTCTTCGTTGTGGTTGGCATGTGTGTTCCAGGTTTCATCATCGGCCGCAAAATTGGTGAGATAATCTTTGCAAATTTATTTGGCAATAATAGAATCTCGTTGGCGACCGGACAAATTGTCAATGAAGGGGTCTTCTGGTCAATCATCACCGGATTGGTGCTTGGCCTCGGCGGCATGTTTTTATCGATCTTTATCGGCCGGGGAATAAAGGCGTTGTATTTCAGGCTGAAGAAAAGGTAAGTGTTCGGGTTTTCTGTCGATGGCGAGAATGAAAAGGCGATCATAAATAACACCAAACAATGCCAATCTGCGGATAACCCCATCCCTCCAAAAACCACCACATAAATTTCTTGTAGGGGCGGGTCCGCGCGATCTATGCGCCCCCGAGCCGATTTTGCGAGAGGGGCGACCCACCCCTCGCGCGATTTGGATCTGTCCTCGCATCCATGTTAAATAGAACACCGGGTATCTTTATTTTAGATACCCGGTGTCTGGGGGTAAACTCGTGTGGATCCCCTAATGCTTTTTCCCACACAAAAATAACCTATTTGATTAATCTTCTATTTGACGCTCACCAGCACCGCGCGAACAATGCGGCGGGCAGAGTATTCACTTGTTAGCTCATTGAAGTCTTCACAGGTCAGCAGGGTGACCCAGTCTTTTTCTTTGTGGAGCATGGCCTTTTGAATATCATCCGGTGAAATGCTCATATTTTCACGCACTTCGTAGGTATACAGATAGTTACCGTACTTGATCTGCACCTGGTCGCCGTATTTTAGATCTTTAACCTTCGCGAACGGACCGGGCTGGTTCATGGCATCCCAAACGTGGCCGGTGAGGACGGTGTTGCCCGCCCAGGTGGGGTAGGCGGTGCCCTCAAGGTAGCCGGCGTTCATTCCAAGCCACGACACATCCCAGCCGCTGTCGGTATGCGGTACGCCGACGATGGCCACCTTCACATCCAGCTTGGGGATGATCAAGGTCAGCGTCGTGTCTTTGTAAGCCGCCGCGGATTGAGGTAGCAGGTTCGTAATCCTTCCGGGGGCGAAACCGGTGGCGGGCAGCTCGGAGGTCTTGACTTCGGTTTTCGTCCCTTCATTCCCACCGGTGTTGGAATTCGATTGCTGGGTGGGGGATGGCGTCGGGTTCGCGGATTCCGTCACCGAGAATTCAAGCGTTGAATCGGCGCCGTTGTTTAACTCGATGCCTGCCAAGTTTTCAATTGAGGTGGTCCCGCAGACCAGAAGACGATACTTGCCGGCCGGCAGAAGGGTGGCGTTATTGAAGATTAAATTAGCCAAAAATGGCCCGCTGCCGCCGTGATTGTCGTAAAATACCTTGTTAATCGGAATATTGACATCGGTCGCCGCTACGCCGCCCGCGCAATCCACGGTTTGGAAGCCGTCGCCGCCGTCGCTGAAGAGCAGGTAATTGGCCGGCAGGTTGGCCGATTTTGCGTCCGCGGTGCTTTTGACATCCATGCTGAATTCAAGGGTGATGTAATCAATGCCTGTCGAAAGAATCGCGTTGGTGTTCGGGAAGGTATTGCCGCCAAAAACCACCACGGGCATGTTTGACGCATTGCCTTGCACGGCAAAAGTGTAGGGTGCTTCATCGGAATCGTCGTTGGCGATGCTGAGCGTGCCTTGGCGCAACCCATCCGCGGATGGGGTGAAGGTCACGATGAAGGTCGTGCTGCCAGCCGGCGCTACTGGTGAAACCGGCATCGTGCTGACACTGAAATCGCTTGCCGCCGCACCGCTCACTTGCACCTGCGGCGTGCCGCTTAAATTTAGCCCGGATGTGCCGGTGTTTTGGATGGTGAAGGTGCGGGTCGTGCTGGCTGCCGGGGCGACAAAGCCAAAATCGGTGCCGTCCGTGGAGGAGGGGGTCGTATCGCCTGAGGCAATGACCTGCGACAGACCGAGCACTTCGATCTCAGGCACGGATCTGACCGTCACTTGAACATCTTCACCATGTGTTGTGCCGTAATCGTTATGAGCATTAATACGATAGTGATAAGTGGTATTGGGGGTTAGACCGCTGACGGCAAAGCTGACTGCGGTGTCGCTGGTACCTGTCACGTTTGTTAAACTATCCGAGAGGGTAGTGCCGTAAGTGGTGTCTAACCCATAATCAAAACTATATTGGGTGTCGCTGTTGTTGGGATTGATCACACCGTTGAAGGTCGCGCCTGTGTTGCTGATGGCCGTGGCCGCCTTGGTGACCACATCTGGTGCGGCCCCCGACGTGGTGAAGGTCTTGTCTTCGCCATAGGTGGTTCCGGCGGAATTAACAGCCACCACGCGGACGTGGTAGAGCGTCAGGGGGATCAATCCGCTGATGTCGGCGCTGACGTTGCTCGCGCTGTCTCCGGTCAACGGGCTTTCGCTGGCGGTGACTGTCTTGCCGTAGGCCGTGGTTTCGCCGTATTGGAAGCTGACCGTGGTGCTGTCAGAGTTGGGGTTGACCGATCCGGACAGGGTGGCGGTCTTCGCCGTGAAACTGGTGACCTCGTTGGTGAGGGCAGTGGGGGCGTTGCGGCCCGCACCCTGGATGGCAAAGGTGTATGGGTTCTCGTTGCTGTCGCCGTTGAAAACGCTGACCGAGGCCAGGCGCGTTCCAAACGCGGACGGCGTGAAGCGCACGGTGAAGGTGGTGCTGCCGCCGGCAGCCACCGGCGACGTGGGCTGCACGCTGACGTCGAAATCGGAGGCGTTGGCGCCGCTCACTTGCACAGGCGAAGCGCCGCTCAAAGTGAGGCTGGCGTCACCGGTATTTTTGATCGTGAAAGTTTTGGTGGTGTTGGCCGCAAGCAGCACCGGACCAAAATTGGTGTCGTCCGCGAGAGCGGGGGTGGTGTCGCCCGAAGCAATCGAGATGTTGTTGCCCTGGATGTCGATCTCGGGGCTGGCGACGTAGGTATTCACCACCACGGTGGCCGGCGCGGAATAGACTGCCGAAACATTGTTGGCGCCATCTTTGACCCACGGATAGAGCGTATGGCTGCCATCCGCCGCGACAGTGAAAGTGCTGGGCGCCGTGACTGCCCAGCCGGAAGCGCCTGCGGAGGGCGGTGTGGTTGATTCGGTGATCAGGTAGCCGGTGACGGCCACGTTATCGGTGCCGGAGAAATCCGTGATGGTGACCTCAAGACTTGAGGAAGGCGATGCTGCCGAAAAGGAGGCCACTGCGGGGGCAGTGGTGTCAGCCGGGTATTCATAGGCGCCGATGTCGCATGCGCTGCCCTGCGGACGCGCTGCGCCGCGTTGATCGGTGGCGGGGCAGTTATTGGGGGCATTGTAGGTCACGCCGTTGATAGCCGGGCTGTTTGCCCTGAGCGTAATGTAAGCCGGGCTGCCGGTTATTTCGCCCATTTGCGGGTTGGTGTTTATTAATGACCCCTTGGTCGTTTGTAAACCGCATTTATTGCCATATTCGAGGTTATTGCCTCCGTCAATTATGGATATGCCAGTGCCAACGTCGTATGAACAATCGCCGTTATAGATGATGGAGTTCGCCAGGGTTAATCGAGTATTGTTATTTGAATAAAAATTGTCGCCAAATATAAAAGCCGTATTATTATAAAAGGTGGCGTTTGTAACTGTTGAGGCATTACTAGTGCCAACGGGGGTGCTGATGGCACCCCCATTATTAGCGATGTTGTTCATGAACGTACTATTTGTGATGGTAAAAGTACTATCCATATCTTTATAAATTCCGCCTCCACTCTTTGTAGCAACCCGGTTTCCAGAAAATGTGCAGCCATTAATGATCGTTGGACCGTGTATACTAATGCCGCCCCCGTCAAAATTTGCCCAGTTGTCCGCGATGGTGCTGTTGGTTATAGTTTTTTGTTGGTTACCCATAAGAAATATGCCACCGCCGCCGTCGCCTGGAGAACCTCCATTTGAGGTGTTGCTCACAACGCGGCTGTTGGTCATGGTGAATTCGCCCTCAAAAAAAATTCCTCCTCCACTCTGATAAGTAAGATTGTCAGAAATGGTGCTGTTGTCAATTGTGAGCACCCCGCTGCCCTTAAGACAGCCGCCGACGGCTTGACTGGCAATGTTATAGGAGCAAGTGCTGTTTTTAAGTGTCAATGTGCCGCTATCAATATAAATTCCACCGCCCGGATAAGAATGAACTTTATTACCTGTGATCGTGCTGTTGGTGATCGTGAGCGTGCCTGCATTGAAAATGCCGCCGCCACCTTCCCCGGAATTGGTGCCCGTATATCCACCATTAGCTATCGTCAGGCTGTTTAATACTGAGGTCACACCGCTGTTGATATGAAAAACCTGCACTTTGTCATTCCCGCTGATGATGACCGCTTCAGACAGGCTTGAGCCGTCAATGGTCACATTTTTGGAAAGGGTTAATTTCGATGCCAGGAGGATGGTGGCGCCAGAGAGCGAACTGGCAAAATTGATCGTGTCGCCGGCCCCGGCATCCGAGATAGCCTGGCGCAGGCTGCCCGCGCCGCTGTCAGCCGTACTGTTGACGGTGAGCGTTCCGGCAGCACGCACCGCTTGAACTGGCAGTCCGCACAGCAGCAATGCCAGGATCAACCCGGAGCGCAATAAGATCGATAGTGTATGAGAATGCTTGACCTGGTTTTTCATGAGACCATCCTGAATAGTGATGAAGGTGCAGCGGATTAGACCGGCATGCCGGCTTCGACGGCAGCGGATAAACTTTCGGCATTAAAGCCGTCCAGCAAGATCACAGCCGCACCAGCTTCACGTGCTTGTTGCTGCTGCGCAAATGAATGCGCCAGAAGCACGCTGTGGGTGCGTGGTGCACGAAAATAGTTCATCACCTGCCAGGCCTGTTCATCCGGCAAGTCGCCATCGACCAGCACAAGGGCGCCCGGGCCTGCCGCCAAACGCAGCAGTGATGGGCTAAAATTGCCGGTCTCCGCGATCGCCGCCTGGGGGTAGCACGATTTCAACAGTACGCGCAGGCTGTCACGCAAACGTCCGGCTTCTGAAATGATCAACACCTGATTAATATTTTTCAACATGGTAATACTTTAGCAAAGCGTGCATCGTTTGGTAATGCACATAACTTCGGTTTTGCTCTGGTTAAAAACTTCGCGAATGCTGCTAAAAAAGAGCAAAGACCTCTTAATAAGAAGTCTTTGCTCTGGGGTGCAGTTCACCTGAGATTCCCGGTGTTCTCTTTGGACCAGGACCCCCGCGGTTTGGTAATCAAACTTTCCGATGATCGCCAAAACCGCGGGGGTCTGCCTTATATTTTTGGTTTATGGTGGGTCAACGTCCCATTCACAATGATTAATTGAAATGATCCCTTGTTGGGACGTTGACGCCACCTTACGAGAGAAAGTTTACGAATTAGGTGGGTTTTTCACCACCCCGCTGCGGACGGCGTAAAGCGCGGCCTGGGTGCGGCTGGTGAGCGACAGTTTGCCCAGCAGCGCGCTGACGTATTTGGCCACGGTATTCTCGTGAATCCCCATCTTTTGTGCAATCTCCTGGTTCGAGAGGCCTTCGGCGATCAGGCGCAGGGTCTCGCGTTCGCGTTCGGTCAGTTCGTCCAGCGGATTGGCGGCGGGCTGATGGATCTCACGCAGCATGCGCCGCGCGATCTCGGGGTGCAGTGAAACCTCGCCCCGCGCCACCTCGCGAATCGCTTTGAGCAAATCGTGGGGCAGGGTGTCTTTGAGCAAATAGCCCAGCGCGCCGGCTTTGATGGCTTTAAAGACCCGTTCATCGTCGGCAAAACTGGTCAGCACCAAAATGCAGGCCTGCGGATTCGCCGCGCGAATCGCCTGGATCGCAGCCAACCCATCCATTTTGGGCATCATCAAGTCGATCAAGATCACATCCGGCTTCAGCTCGGCGGCCAGTGCCACGGCTTCAAGCCCGTTGGCGGCCATGCCCACCAGCGTGAGATCCGGCTGGGCGCTCAAGATGGCTTCAAGCCCTTCGCGGACGATGGCGTGGTCATCGGCAATCAAAATTCGCAGCGGTTTTTCGCTCATGGCAATCGCTCCAACTGAACCCTGATGCGGGTTCCGTGCTCTTTTTTGGATTGGATTTCAAGGACCGCGCCGATGGCGGCAGCCCGTACACGCATATTCTCAAGCCCCATACCGCCGCTCTCCACATGCTCAGGGTCAAAGCCGCAGCCGTTATCCTCGACCTCGAGCAGCGCCCCCTGCTCAGCACGCGTCAAGCGGACGCTCACGACGCTGGCGGCAGAGTGTTTCAGCGCGTTGTTCAGCGCTTCCTGGGCGATGTGATAGAGCGCGGTTTCGACCTGCGGCGGCAGGTTAAGCTGCTCATCCGCTTCAAGCGTGGCGCGGACGTCTGAACGGCCCTCCACGGCGGCCAGCCGCAGTTCAAGCGCGCCGACCAGCCCTTCCTTCTCCAACACCAGCGGACGCAGTTGATGCAGGAAGAGGCGCATCTCGCGGATGGCCTGACGGGCGGTCTGTCCGATGCGCGTCAAATAATGGGAGCTGGCCGCGACATCCCCGGCTTCGAGGCGCATTTTTCCGGCTTCGGTCAGGGTGGCCAGGCCGTAGAGCGACTGGGTGACGGAATCGTGCAGGTCGCGGGCCAGGCGCTGGCGTTCTTCAAAGACCGTGGCGTGTTGGGCCAACTGGCGCAGCCGGTCCGTTTGCACCGCGGAGGCTACCTGGCTGATGATCGAAACCAGCAGCGCCACCTCGTCCAGGTCGAAATCGCGTCTGGCGGCGCGCGCCAGCCCCATCAGCCCCAGCGCCTTGCCGTCGGCAATCAGGGGTGCAAGCAGCAGCGTCAGCGGCTTGCCGCTGCGCATAAAGTCAGGCGCGCGCAGTTCGCGGTTCAGGTCAGGGATGAGCAGGGGCACGGATTCTTTAAGCGCGGTTTCGAAAAGCGTCTGCTCCGCGCTGGCGGAGGCCAGGGCTTCAGACCAGCCTGCCGGCAGGCCGCGACCGGCTGCCAGATGCAAGGTGTCATCCTCCAGAAGCAAAATGAAACCGGCGGAACTGTTGAGCGCCGCCAGACTGCGTTCAAGCATGCTGTTCAGCAGGCTGGATGAATCGTGGGCCTGGCTGGCGGCTGCGGAGACATCGTAGAGGGCTTCGAGTTCACGGGTGCGGTCGGCCACGCGCTGCTCGAGGGTCAGGTTGAGCTGGCGCAGTTCCGCTTCAACGCGCTGGCGTTGGGCCAGTTCATCTTTTAGTGAAGCAATCAGTTTATTGAAAGCGGTGGTTAAAAAGCCGACCTCGTCTTGATAGGTGACGGGCACCGAAACCTCAAGATCGCCGCCATCCGCCTGGCGCACACCATCTGACAGCCGCTCCAGCGGACGAATCAGGCTGGCGCGGAAAAAGCGTGGAAAGACGCCCATAACGAGCAGACTGCTGAATAAAATCAGCGCCCAAACCCAGCGGCTTTTGGCCTGGAAGGCCTGATCCATTTTTGCCGTGCTGAAACCGATCTCATAATTCTGGCCGCCTTGCGTGACCGGGCATCCCACATACTGATAGTAGCTGCCAGGCGGATGGCTGCCGTAGCGCAAGCTGAGCTGCGCGAAGCTGACGCCTGGACATATCGCTTTCAAGTTTATAAAATAGCCCCACACAGGAGGGACAGCCTGCGAAAGAGGTTCAGTGAGCAGGGGTTCGGTCTTAACGCCAGGTTGGGCGTAGAGCAGACTCAGGTTTGATGTGGCGGCGGTTTCTTCCGCTGAGCCGGCGAGGACGTACGCTACATTTTCGGGCCATTCTGCGGAACTTCCCGCACTGAGAGCGGACCGGGTCAAAGCCACATCAGAATGTACCTGCGCATAAACGGATTCCGACGCCAGGTCGAAGGTGTACGTACCGACAATCCCCGCAATGCCCAGCACGGTGACCAGAGACAGCCCCACCAGGCGCACGATCAAGCGCGGCTGTTCATCCGTCAGATCAAAAATCGAGTAGACCAACACCACGAACATTAAGCCCAGTGAGAGATTGATCAGCAGGCTGGCCAGCATCGGTGGAAACTGGATCACTCCATCGAGGGCAGAGACAAGCCCCTGCACCATGCCCACCGCAACCGTTAAAGAGAAGTTGCGCAGCAAGCGCACCGGACGGATCGCCGGACGCCAAAGCGCAGACAGGGTGTCGCGCCAGCCGCCCGTCCGCAGGCTGCTTTGCAGCATGAAGGTGCGGCGCAGACAAACCAGCACGGCCAGCACCGAGATGAGCGGGTTCAATATCCAGAAAAACGCAGGCAGCGGCGACATGGCGGCCCCGCGCGTGAAGAAAAATTGAAGGGCGTAGTGCAGACTGAAAAAGAGGGCGGCCAGAGCCACCAGGGCGGCAAACGAGCTCAGCAGTCGGGCTTCAAGCGATTTGACTGGCTGCGGATAGCGGTAGGCAAGAAGGATCACCACTGCGATACTGACGACCACACAGGCCTCGGTGAAGGGGATGAGCGCGCTGCCCCAAAAGACGATGTTATTCGCCAGCCAACTGGCCATGCCCAGGGTGAAACCGGCCATCACCAGCTTCATGGCATGGATGGCGCTGGTTTTGGTCTTGAGACCCAGCAAATACAACATCCCCGCCAGGCCGATGATAAACAGTGCCAGGGCGTTAAAGGAATAAGGTGTGACGGAGAACTGCAATGCGTCCATAGGTGATTGAGGTTAAGTATATTCGATTTAAATAAAAAACCTTTTTAACCACGAAATACACGAAAGGCACGAAAAAACCCTATTTAGGATAACCCCGTTGTTCTACAATCCACCACGTCATTTTCGTGTAGGGGCACAGCGCGCTGTGCCCTCGCTCAATTTGGATAACCATCTCACTCTACAAACCACCACAAAAATTCCTTGTAGGGGCGTATCGCGATACGCCCGCTCTCGATTTGGATAACCCCATCCTTCGATAAACCACCACGTAAATTTCTTGTAAGGGCGAATCGCATTCGCCCACGCTCAATTTGGATAACCCATGTTATCTCTCGCCAAGTCGCCAAGCCCGCGGAGAAAACCTTTGTTTTATTTGTTTTTTGAATTCGAATCATATTTTGCCTCAAATTGAGATCAAATTTGATTCGTTATTGTTTTAGGAAAAAATCAAAAACAAAGAAAACGAATCTTTCTACTGGTAAAGGTTTGTTTCCACAGGCATTTTCGTTCAAAAAAACAATTAAAATCAATTCGACTATAACGACTCAGTAGGGATGCAAGGGCAAAGAATATAAGAATAAATGTTCTATAATTATATTATAATACATTTGTCAAAAGGGGGCAATAAAATTTATACTAAACTTTAGAAAACGCAATTATTATTACGGAACAAGACAATCTGGTGTTGTCACTGAAAAGTTATACGTGGATTCTGCATTTGTGTCGCCAACTGGTCTTGAGCAAGTTAATTTCCAGGTGGTGCCATCTTTCATTGTTGATTCTGCATTGTAGGTGCGGTGAAAAATATTAGCGATTGTACATTGAATGGCAATCTTTGGTTCAAGCCATTTTGCTGTGAAATTGAGATCTGAAATTGGCACAACCGCGGCCCCTTCAAGTAATCCAACCAAATTCTCTTCCCGATCACCAAAATGAAATTGACTTTCTGCCTTTGTAGCACATATACAACCATCTGGTGTTAAAACGGTGTTTAAAGAATGGGTGCCGATTGTGTTTTGGTAAATCCAGCGGAATTGACTGAACCCATCGGTTTCACCAACGTATGCCCAACCAGGTAAATATTGCATTTGTTGTTCAATGACCGAGGAGTAGATTTCAAGATTTACACAAACAGGTGGTACGGTTGAAATTTGGGTAGAAATTGTATTTGTACAACCAGTTAAAGCCCACATAAAGAGAACTAAACTACCAAGGAAAAAATTAATTTGTTTAATTTTATTCATTACCCCACCTTAACGATTTAGAAAAGCCCTATACTTCAATCAATTATATAATTGTTCGATAATCTCAGGTAATAATGGTGGGCATCATGGACTTGACTGATCAAAAACCAACCCTGAAAAGCGGAAATGAACCATTAATCAATGGGGACAAGCAATTAGATTTCTCTTTGCTTGATTTCTGGCGCTGGGGCAATTCTGATTTGCTGAGTAATGCTGCGAGGGGCATATTTGCAGAATTTCTTGTGGCTACCGCATTGGGTATCAAAATCGAAAAACCGAGAGAAGAATGGGCGACTTATGATCTGATTACCCCGGATGGAATCAAAGTGGAAGTCAAATCTGCCGCATATCTTCAAAGTTGGAACCAGACGCGGCTGTCGGAAATCAAATTTGGAATCGGAAAAACCAAAAAATTTGATTTGAACGGCAGGATGCAAAATGAACCCGCTCAGCGTTGGGCGGATGTGTATGTCTTTTGTTTGCTCGCTCATCAAGATAAACGCACAGTGAACCCTTTGGATGTATCGCAATGGGAGTTTTATGTTGTGGCTACGAAGATATTGGATGAATTGTGTTCTGAGCGGCAATCGATTTCTCTTCATCCATTGAGGGATATTTGTAGAAAAGCAATTTTATATTCAGATGTCTTGCTTGAAGTAAACCGTGTTTTTGTTAATTAATTATCTTTAAGAAACCCTAACAAGGTTAGTCAAAATCTTGTTAGGGTAGTATTTTGTCTTACCTCTCCAGCAGATTGTCGAACTTGGATTTAAAAATAATTTACAATCCAAGATTAGGCAAAGCCTCCCAGGTTTTGGAGAGCAGGGCAATCAGCAAGATCAGGCTAGCGCTGAAGCCGATGAGGTAAAAGGGATGAAAGTATAAGACAAGCATTAGAAGGGACAGGCTGGCTCCGAGGATGGCAAGGACGCGCCACCAGGGGAGGGGAATGAGAAAATGCAGCACCGCGAGGGCAGCAAGAACGAGGGTGATACCGGCGATGAGCCAGAGAATGCCGAGTGCCTTAACGCCGGCGGCTTGTTCGATACCAAGTTTCGCAAAAGGCAACGATTGGCCGAGGTTGACGGGGAACCAGCCCATCCACGCCGGGTTGGGGGTGCCGCCAATAGGTTTGAAGCTTGCAGAGGATTGTGCACAGACGATGAAACCATGAAGGAGGAGAAGGATACCAAACAGGATTCTCATTTTTTCTCTTTTCTAATGATTGGATGAATAAAAACGTCTGTCAACAATAATCCCCCAAGATGAATAAGTTAATTATAGAGCAAATTCAAAAATCCGTGAACAGAGAATCGAGTACCGTCAAAACCGTTAATTTTATGGTTCTTAGCTCTCGGCTCTTTTTTTCAGCGTTTCCAACAAAACGCTAATAATCTGTCCGCCTAAAGGGCTTGACATGGGGTTTATAATTAAAAACAGAACAAATATTCTAATATTATCCGGTGAGTCGTTTTAGCCACCATCCATATTGTGGGGTGACGTTTTCAAAAAATGTGATTGGATTTCTTATTAAATGGGTAGTCGTTTTNNTCGTTATCTTTTTTAACACGAATACGAATAAATGTTTAATCGCACTTTAACAACTTAGGCTGGTGGCCATTCACCCAATACCGGGAATTTCGCGTGCAATTCCCGGTATCTGGGGTTTGAGTTGCAAATATAAGATGTGCAGGCTTATCGATCCACTTTACCCCCAGACACCGGGGATCAAAAAAGCCAGATCCCCGGTGTTCAGAACCCGTCTTTGTTGGCGGTTTTGCAGTTTTGGCACTAAAAAATCAATAATTGTTTTTGATTGTTTTTGATTTAACGTAAAGAAAACAATTAATTTTACGTCATCGCGTGTGAGTGGTAGGGTGATCCAAACGTGAACAACAAGAAAATTAATAGGTGTTTTTTAGAGGGAAGGGGTTTGCAAAGAAGGTCTTCTCCGCGTGCTTCGCGACTCCGCGTGAGAAATAAATGATCCAAACGCGAGAGGGCGTATGCACCACTCACTTCGTTCGCCCCGAAAAAACTGGGGACAGGTGGTGTGCACAATTCGCACCATTCGCTCATACAAGAAAATTAATTGGTGTTTTTTAGAGGGAAGGGGTTTGCAAAGAAAGGTCTTCTCCGCGTACTTCGCGGCTCCGCGTGAGAAATAAATGATCCAAACGCGAGAGGGCGTGGCACCTCTCACTTCGTTCGCCCCTAAAAAACTGGGGACAGGTGGTGTGCATAATTCGCACAATACGCCCCTACAAGAAAATTACATGGTGGTTTTTAGAGAGCAGGGGTTTACCAAATCACGAATTACACGTCACGATTCACGGTTCTCGGTTCTCGGTTCACGATTCTCTACTCTCTGCTCTCGATTCTCTGCCTTTAACCCTCCAGCAGATGATCAATCTCGGTGCGGATGGACTGCAGGTCAGATAATTGCAGATAGACGATGGCATAGCGGATGTAGGCGATCTGGTCGAGGTCCTTGAGTCCGTTGATGACCATGTCGCCAACCACGCGGGAGGAGACTTCTTCGCGGCCCATTTTCTGCAGGTTGGTTTCGATCTCGCTCACCAGGTGGTTGATATCCGCGGCAGAAACGGGGCGCTTGGTGCATGACATGCGGATGCCTTCGAGGAGTTTGTCGCGGTTGAATTCTTCGCGGGTACCGGAGCGCTTGATGATGAGCGGCGTGGCGAGGATCGGTCGTTCGTAGGTGGAGAAGCGCTGTCCGCAGTGTTCACATTCACGGCGGCGTCTCACGCCTCCGCGAGAGTCATGGGTGGTGTCAAGTACCTTTGAATTATCGTCCTGGCAGTAAGGGCAGCGCATGTTTCCTCCGGGTGTACCGAGGTTGTTTGTTATTGTCCCCCAGATATGGGGGAGGGGATGGGCTTTAGTGTTATAGGTAGCGCTTATGATAGCACAGGTGGGGGTGGAATTCAAGAGCAGAGAACCGAGAACAGAGAAAAGAGAGTCGTCAGAACCAATTCTTAACCACGAAATACCACCACTCGCTCCGCTCGCCCCGATAAAACTGGGGACATGTGGTGCGCATAAACCGCGACTAACATTACTAAAGGGAAGGGTAAAAGAACGAAAATTAATTGTAGGGGCGGGTCCGCGACCCGCCCCGAACGCTGCTCACCTAAAATGCAAACACTGCATGAATTGCCCAAGAGACGATGGACCAGATTCCGTTTGGAGGTAACGGGTAAACCTTAGAGGGGATTGCTTCGCAAAGAACGCTCGCAATGACAATTTAAATAACTTCTGATTACCATAATCGGAAGTAATGTATATTAACCACAAAGCTGGCGGAGACCAGCCGCCAGCTTTGGATCACGATGGAGCAAGCATTACGCAGCCAGCGTATGCCTGTCTTTCTTATGGAGAGACAACAAAATCTTTTGCCTGAGCAGAACCAATTTACCTCTTATTTGCTATCGTTCAAGCGGTTGCGTAAGAAGGCAGGTACGTTAAGGTCACGGGTGTCGATGACACGGGGTTCAAAGACGGTGTCATTCACTTTTTGGCTGCCTGATGATTCGATGCTTTCACCGAAAGTAGGCGCCTGCACGACACGCGCGGGATCGTAACGCTGTTGGCTCTGTGAGCTGGCCGACCGCATGCCGGCCTGGTCAAAACCCGTGGCAATGACCGTTATGCGCAGGTCGTCGCCCATGTTCGGGTCGATAACGGCACCGAAGATGAGGTTGACGTCGGGATGCGCGGTTTCTTTAATGATGGCAGCGGCTTGATTGACTTCCATTAGGGTGAGGCTGGGACCGCCGGTGATGTTGAAGAGGATGCCGCGGGCGCCGTCAATGGTGATGTCGAGCAGTTGGCTCGAAATGGCTTGTTCAGCGGCTTTCTGGGCACGGTCTTCACCGGTGGCGCGGCCAACGGCCATGAGGGCGGCTCCGCCCTCAGACATGATGGTGCGCACGTCTGCGAAGTCAAGGTTGATCAAACCGGGGACGGTGATCAATTCCGAAATGCCCTGGATGCCCTGGCGCAGAACATCGTCCGCGGTTTTGAGGGAATCCTGCAGGCTGGATTTACGATCTACAATTTGCAGCAGGCGATCGTTGGGGATGACGATGAGGGTATCTGCATGTTCTTTGAGGCGGGCAATACCCTGTTCGGCACCCTGAAGGCGTTTGGAACCTTCAAAAGTGAAGGGACGGGTGACGACGCCGATGGTCAGGGCGCCGATTTCGCGGGCGATTTGAGCCACAACGGCTGCTGCACCCGTGCCGGTTCCGCCGCCCATGCCGGCAGTGACAAATACCATATCGCTGCCCTTGAGGATTTCGTACAATTCTTCAGATGATTCTTCGGCTGACTTTTTGCCAACCTCGGGGTTGCCGCCAGCGCCGAGTCCGCCGGTGGTTTTGTCGCCAATGCGCACCTTGAGCTGGGCTTTGGATTGCACGAGGGCCTGGGCATCAGTGTTCACGGCAATAAATTCGATGCCTTGAACGCCTTCAGCGATCATGCGGTTGACGGCGTTACATCCGCCGCCGCCGACACCCACTACTTTAATTCGGGCGAAAGCTTCGTTCTGCGATCTGTTATCTTGCATTTTGTTGGTCTCCATCGTTTTTTCCTCCATTGAATAAAAATACTTTGATGTGTATCCAGGTTTGGCAGACCTGGTGACTTACGGTAAAAGTCTTCCCAACCAATTCTTGACTTCACCCCAATTGACACCGACGGGACGAGCCCTTTTATGACTTTTCTGCACCTTGGAGCGGGTGGCAGGGGTCATGGTTTCGTGCATGAGTTCGGCCCATTTGAGCAACCCCACGCTTGTGGCGTAGGAGGGTGACTGAAGTTGATCGACCAACCCGATCATGTTGTCGGGGCGGGCGATGCGGACGGGCATGCCCAAAACGCGTGTGGCGAGTGGGCGGATGCCGGCGAGCAGACTGGTTCCACCGGTGAGCACCATGCCAGCGGGCAGCATGGAATCATAACCAGAGCGGCGGATTTCTTGCGAGAGGAGTGAGAATATCTCATCCACGCGGGCTTCGATGATGTGAGCCAAATCGCGCCGGCTTACCTGGATGGGATGTTCTTCACCGAAAGCGCGCATGGTAAAGAACTCGTCTTCACCCACTTCGTTCTTGAGGGCAAATCCGTGCTGTTTTTTGACCATTTCGGCCTGTTCGGGGCTGACGCGCAAGCCCACGGCAATATCCTGGGTGATGTGGGCGCCGCCGACGGGCAGCACCATGGTGTGCCAGACATCCCCGTTGACGTAAATGGCGAGGTCGCTGGTGCCACCGCCGATATCACAGACGCAGACGCCCATGTCTCGTTCGGTTTTATTGAGCACGACCTCGGCAGAAGCGAGGGGGTTGAGCACGAATTGCGAAACCTGCACACCCGAAGCCTGAACGCATTGGCGCAGGTTTTCGACGGTGGCAGAAGCAGCGGTGATGATGTGGGCTTCGACTTCGAGGCGGTAACCAGAAAAGCCGATAGGGGTCTGAATGCCTTCCTGACCATCCACGGTGAAGCCGCGCTGAATGACATGAATTACTTCGCGGTTGTGGGGGATGGCGACAGCCTGGGCGGCATCCAGTGCACGCCAGACGTCGTCCTGATCGATCACGCCGCCAGAGATGCCCGCCACGCCGCGAGAATTGAGCGCGGAGACGTGCGAGCCGGCCAGACTGACCAGGGCTGAAGTAATTTCAAGACCAGAGGTGCGTTCGGCTTTCTCGATGGAGCGAGAGATCGAAGTGGAGGCGGCTGCAATGTCGACCACCGATCCGCCCTTGATGCCCTGAGACGGTTCAATGCCCACGCCGAGAATGCGCATGTCATTTTCGCCTTCGAGGCGGGCGACGAGGGTGCAAACCTTGGTGGTGCCGATGTCTATGCCGACTACAATTGGATCATTCATACCGGTTCCTACTTGGTCCTGTAATAAGGAAAATCTACATGAGCCACACTGATCACAGTGGGGGTGATGCCTTTAGCGGTCAGGGCATCGACAATCGCCTGGTATTCTACCTGCTTAAAAGCGATGTTTGATAAATCCAGGCCAAAAAACACCTTCCAGCCACGGGGGTCTCGCCAACCCATACCTGATATGGGATCGTAAACCAGAGAGGCGCCGCCTGGCAATAAAGCATTGAGGTCGATGGCGGCTTTCATGACTTCAGGATTGAGGTTGTTGATCATATCCGCCGGGGTGAGGGGATCGATTTTGCGGGCCAAGACCAGGTTTGCGAAATCCACGGCGCTGTGAATGCCAGTCACCGGTTTGGTGAGGGGAACACTGCTGTCTGAACTTACCATCATCAATGGGCCAACATCTCCGCGCGGGGTCATGACGACACCATCAGCATCAAACCAAAAGAGAGATTCAGCGGCATCCCAGGCCATCACAGGGGTACGTTCTGCGGCAGTGATGAGAATGGCACCAGACATATCCACTTTGAGGGTGGTGTCGGTGAGTTCAGGGAAAGCGAGGCCAATTTCATCCACAACTTTTTGGCGGTCAATGGTGAAGATGGATTGGGTGTTATTCTGCACAACAGCTAAAATATCGGCGGGTTGTACGCGTTTAAGACCTTCCACCTGCACTTGGGTGACCTTGAATACATCGAGGGTGAGCATGAGCAGCACAGCGGTAAGGGTGACCACGACCATGAAGCCTGAGACCCACTGCCAGCTAAAGTGCAGCCGGGGCATGGAGGGCAGGCGGGTTTCGACCCCATTTGCAGCCACATGGTAAGCCTTGCGGCGGGCGGGTGTCGAAACAGTTTCACGCAGCGGCGTGGAGAACGGGGTGGAGTGTGAAGTGATCACAGAAGCACGTTTGATAGGCTGTTCGAATGAAGGCTGCTGAACGGCACTGCGTCCGAAGGGGTTAACCACCGGGCGTCTGAGGGGTTCGGGTGCTTCTTTTTTAGTCGGGATCACCACGGCGCGCGAAATCTGCTGCCGTTTTAAACGGAGCTGCTCTGCACGTGATTGTTCCTGGCTGGTAGCGCGATCGCTCACTCGTTACTCCTAAAGATGCGTTCTGTGTTATCACGTTCAGCTTTGCGCTGAAGGGCGAGGTCAATCAGGCGGTCAACCAACTCCGTGTATGAAATGCCGGTGGCCGCCCACAATTTGGGGTACATGCTGATCTTGGTGAAACCAGGGATGGTATTCACTTCGTTCAGGTAAACCTCGTTGGTATCGCGGTCGAGCAGAAAATCCACACGGGCCATGCCTGCGCCGTCGATGGCTTTGAAGGCGGCAACCGCAACTTCGCGGATTTTGGTCATGGTGGCTGCATCAACATCCGCGGGGATGACCAACTCGGAGGTGTCGTGTATGTATTTGGCATCGTAGGTGTAGAACTCGTCCATGGGGCGAACCTCGCCGGCGATGGAAGCGATGGGGTCTGCATTGCCGAGCACGGAGACTTCGATCTCGCGGGCATTGACGCCGCGTTCGATGAGCACACGGCGGTCAAAACGGGCAGCTTCAAGCAGACCTTCGAGCAAATCAGAGCGGTTGTTGCATTTGCTGATGCCCACGGAGGAGCCGAGATTGGCGGGTTTGNNGAGACGGGATATGCACATTGAGATTCGATGTGTTTGATGGTATTTTCCATGGAGGTGGTGATGTCGGCGCGGTTGGCAAGCACAGAATCCACAACGGGGATGTGGTTGGTGCGCATGACATCTTTGAAGAGGTTCTTATCCATGCCGACAGAGGAGCTGAGTACACCGCAGCCTACATAGGCAACATCTGCAAGTTCGAGCAGACCCTGCATGGTGCCGTCTTCGCCGAAAGTGCCGTGCAGTACAGGGAAGATGACATCCATTTTGGCAAGGGGCTCGAGCGCGGTGCCTTTGAGGGTATAGAGCATGCCTCCGCGGGGTTCTGGCAGCAGCACCACAGGGTGGAGGTTGCCGAGTGCGTTGGATTCAAAGGCTTCAATCACATTCTTGCCGGTGAGCCAGGCGCCTTCATGCGTGATGCCAATTTGGGTGACATCGAATTTTTCAGGGTTGAGGACCGATAAAACGGAACGAGCGCTCATGAGAGAAACCTCATGTTCGCCTGAGCGTCCGCCGAAAATCACTGCGATGTTCATCTTTTTGGTCATGCTTTAGTCCTGCCACTTTCCTATCATTTCGATTTCGAGTTCAAGTTTGACGCCGAATTTTTCAAAAACCGTCTTTTGAGCCAAAAGCACCAGGTTGCGGTAATCTTGCGCGCAGCCGGTGCCGTCGTTGAGCATGAAATTTGCGTGGAGGGTGCTGATCTCCACTCCGCCAATGCGGGTGCCTTTAAGCCCGGCTGCCTCGATGAGACGACCGGCTGAATCACCAGCAGGGTTCTTGAAGGTGGAACCGAAGCAAGAGCCTGAAGGCTGGCTGCAGTGACGTTTTTCTGCATTCACCTTGATGGCTGCTTTAATCTCTTCGGGGTCGCCGGCACGCAAGGCCAGAACTGCTGAAAGGATTACCGCTGAACCGGGTGAACGCTTAAGGATGCTGGAACGATATGCGTACTGCATTTGTTCCGCATTCATCGACAACATACCCTTATCACGGTGCAAGATTTCTGCCATAACAAGACTGTGGTTCATGTCGCCGCCGTGGGCGCCAGCGTTGCCGTAGACTGCTCCGCCCAACGTGCCGGGGATGGTGGAAGCCCAGACGAGGCCATCAAATCCTTTTTGAGCGGCATCACGAACGATGGTGATGAGGGTGGCGCCGGATTCGGCGTTGACCACGGGTTGACCTTCAAGGTTTTCAAAGACAAACTTCTTGGCTTTGTTTTGCAGGATGACGCAGTCAATGCCCTTGTCGCTCACGAGAACGTTCGATCCGCTGCCTAAAACCTGGAGTGGAATGTCATTCTGCCAGAGGTATTGAACATCCGCGGCCAATTCAGCAGCTGAAGTACAAGCGACAACGCAAGCAGCAGGACCACCCACACGAGAGGTGGTAAGGCTGGCCATGCGGGTGTTCTCCTGCAGGCGGGCGCCGAAGTATTGTCTCAACTGCTCAAGCTTTTTCATCATTATCTTAGAGTGATTTCACTCGATTAATCAATTTTTGCAGTAATTCCTGGCGTTCTGCCAAACTGAGCGCCTTGAATTCTTCCTGTTTCTTTTGTGGTTCAGGTGCAACCTGGATACGGGTAAAATCGACCAGGCGAGTCTGGGGGCGATCAGTGACCTGAACAAGGTTAACACTGTCTACGTGATTTCCTGCCATTTACGCCTTCCTTTCACTTAATTGAGACAGAACCGATTTGCAAACCTGGTCTGCGTCGCCAGCGGAGAGAACGATCAAAACATCACCGGGCAGTAGATGGCGGACGAGGTAACGGGTAATTTCAGGTATGCCAGCGATGAAGAGCGCTTTGCGCAAATCCATCTGCTGAACGAGTTCCTTGGAGGAGTAATCTTCAACCTTTTCGCGTGAGGCATAAATCTCGGAAACGATGATGAGGTCAGCGTTTTCGAGCGAGCGGATAAATTCCGCGGCAAGGGCGTGGGTGCGCGAGTAAGTGTGAGGCTGCCAGACCGCGACAACACGGTGCCCCGGAAAGCGCACACGGGTGGCGGCAAGGGCTGCCTTGATCTTGCTAGGATTATGCGCGTAGTCATCAATCACTGTAATTCCATTGACTTCGCCGATAATATCAAATCGGCGCCCGGTGCCTTTGAACTCGGAGAGCGATTGGGCAGCTTTATGAACATTGGTGCCAAGCTGGTGATGAACTGCGATGACACCCAAAGCGTTGCGCACATTATGCTCACCGGGAATCTGAAGGCTAACCGTGGTGATGGGCAGTGATTCGGGGGTGAACACGACATCAAAAGTGAACCCGCCAATTTGGTTCTGTTTGAGGTTGATGGCGCGGTAATCTGACATGGAGTGCAGACCATAGGTGTATCCACGGGTGAGTGGAGGCAGCGAATCAAATAAGTTATGAGTAACAGCGCTGTCGTGATCTGCAAGGATGAAGCCGTTGGGTTTCAAGCGCATGATGAATTCTTTGAAGGCAAGTGCGTAATCCACGGGTGTCGGGAAGCAATCAGGATGATCGTATTCGACATTGGTGATAAGGATGGCGCCGGGGGTAAGACCGAGGAACATACGGTCATATTCGTCCGCTTCGATGACGAAATGGTTGCCGGTTCCGGCGTGGGCATTGATACCGAGATTCTTTGAAACGCCGCCCAAAATGTAGCTGGGGTCGAGTCCGAGCCGATAAAGCGACCAGGCCATCAGGGCCGAAGTGGTGGTTTTACCGTTCGTACCGGCGATGGCAATGCCGATGTTCTTTTCCATCAGGCTGCCAAGAAAATCTGAGCGTTTTAAGACTGGAATGCCCAATCTTTTTGCTTCCATGACTTCAACGTTATCATCCAATATAGCTGAAGAGCGAACTACCATATCTGCTCCTTTAATGTTTGTTGGTGCATGACCTTCATAGACTGCGACGCCGGCTTGTTGAAGTTCCAAAGCCAAGGACGATAATGATCGATCCGAGCCGCTGACCGTGTACCCTTTTTCGAGGAGCACGCGCGCGATCGAAGAGATTCCAGATCCACCGATACCGATAAGATGAATGTGTGTCATCAAATGAACACCACCAAAACCAGGATAAAACAGATCGCAACTGCAACATAAATTGCAGGATTTCCCATTAACCAGGAAGGAGGCAGGAACTCGATCCAATTGATTGAAGCAACGCCGTTCAAAGTGGTTGGGTCAGGGGCGGCGACGAAAGTGAAGGGATATTCTGCCGCATTCAAGTAGTACCAAATGGAACCAAAAATCAAGTAGCCGTTGACAGCGCCAAGGATGCCGCCAATCGAAGTATCCTGAAGGAAGTTACGTGCAAAACGTCCGCTGTCGGCCAGACGCTGCAGCCTGGGGGTTTGGTATCCGAAGAAAACCAAGCCAGCGAGGATTCCAGTGTGAATCCAGAAAACAGAGGCATTCATGATCGTTTTGAAGAAAGGTACATAATTCTCAAGAACATTGATGCTGAAGAGGCCTAAAATAATGGCGAAAGTGACCAATAATTCTTTTGCCCAACCGCGAATGGCACCCACGACAGCAAACAAAACGATGAAAATCCAGAGGAGCACATGAATGCTGATCACAGGGCAGCTCCTGTTTGGATTGTGGTGCCTAATTCAACCAAAAGGTCAGCGATGTTGTTTGCTGCATGCGGTTCTGATAAAGATTTCATGGCAGCGCGCATCGAGGTGAGAGCAACCGGATTGGATATAAGACGATCCACGACAGGGATTAGGTTGGCTTCAAGCGCGGAATTTTCAACGATTTCAGCCGCGCCGTGTGAAGCCAGGTATTCTGCATTCACGCGTTGGTAGCGCCAGGCAAAGGGGTAAGGCACCAAAATAGCTGGGAGTTCAAAGAGGGGTAGTTCACCCAGGGTGGAGGCTCCCGCGCGGGAGATGGCCAGATCCGCACAAGCAAAGGCAGCGCCGATCTCTTTGTGCAGATAGGGGTGGGGGTGATAGCGGGTTGCCATCTGGGGAGAGAGCAGACCTTTAACCTTTTGAGCTTCAGCGAAATCAGCCTGGCCGGTAAGATGAATGACTTGAGCCTTTTTCAACAGGGCAGGCAACTGAGGCAAGACAGCCTGGTTGATCAGATGGGCACCCTTGCTGCCGCCAACGATAAGGATTACGGGCAATTCCGCGGTGCAGAGCATTTCTTTGAGGGCTGCTTCACGCGTCCAGGTGCCGAGATCGCTGCGAACGGGGTAACCGGTTACCACCATGCGTTTACTTGCGTTGAAATATTTACGTGATTCACCAGCGGTAAGGGCAATGACATCAGAATAGCGGGCAAGTGATTTGAGCGCCAAACCGGGTTCAATATCAGGAACATACAAAACACTATTTGTGCGAGTTCCCGCCACAGCCATGGGAACGGCGACATAGCCGCCAGTGAAGAGCATCACATCCGGTTTGAAGGATTTCAGGATACGGCGAGAGAGAAGCATACCCCTGGCGAGTTTAATCAGATTGCCAGGTAAGGTTTTCAGACCCACGCCATGAACGCCGGCAGCAGGAATAGCCTGGTAGGGAATATTATAGTGAGCGATCAAGTCGGCTTCCATACCGCCTTCGCCTCCCACCCATAAAACGGATTCGGCTCGATTACCGAGAGCTTGTAGGACGGACAGAGCGGGATACACGCCCCCGCCGGTCCCCCCGGCGCAGATCAACAACCGCATGAGGGATGCTCCTTTCTGAAACTGTTTGAGGATCCAGTTTCGACTGACGTGCGATTCCAAAGAGGAGGCCGACACCGGCAAAAACGGTCACCAGGCTTGAGCCGCCGGAACTGATAAAGGGGAGGGCGTTGCCGGCGAAGGGAAGCAGGTTGACCAAAACGCCGGTGTTGATGGCCGCTTCGAGAGCGATCCAGATGGTGATACCGCTGGCGAGCCATTTGCCAAGATCGTCTTTTGCACGAAAGGCTATGGTCAATCCGCGCCAGATTAAAGCGATGTAAAGTCCAAGAACAATAAATGCGCCTAACAAGCCAGTTTCTTCAGCGATAACAGAGAAGATGGAGTCAGTTGAGGCGACAGGTAAACCAATGAATTTGGTGGTGGAGCGTCCGATGCCAACACCGAAGATGCCGCCGTTAATGATGGCTTCAAGCGACCACTTGACATGATCTGAGGCCTGTTCGGGGTTTTGCAGACCGTTCCAGTAATCCATGACACGTGTTGAGGCGGTGGAACTGATCTTTACGATTAGAATACCCAAGATTGCTGAGATTCCAACAACGAGTAAAATTTGGGTCAACTTGCCGCCCGCAATATAAAAGAGGATGCCGCCAAGCAGCACGACGGTGGCGGCGGCAGAGACATCTGGCTGTGCGAGGATTAAACCGGCAGTGGAACCAACAATGGCGGCTATCGGGATCAAGCCAAATGAGAATTTGTTGATGGATTCCCCTTTGCTATGCAGCCAAAAGCTTAAGTAGATGATGACCATCAACTTTGCAAATTCTGAGGGCTGAACAGAACCAGAAAACAAACCACGTTTGGGAGAAGAGGCATCAGAAGAGCCAAAGATCAAGGTGGCTGCCAACAATGCCATGATCACCAACATGCCCAAGACGATGAAACGTTTGTAGCGGTGGTAATCAATAAAGGTGATGACAACCATGCCAATGATACCGATGGCGCCAATCACAACCTGACGCAGAACGGTTTCGTACTCAGAGTAACCCTGGTAACGGGCAAACTGCCAGCTCGCGGAATAAACCATCATCAATCCAATGGCGAAGAGGCAGATAACAATGATCAATAAAGGCAGATCAAAGTTCTCGCGGAAGGACAACTTCTTGACGGCTGGTCGGTTTACTGGCGAATTAATAGGCTGGTTCATGATAAGGCATTCACCCATTTCTTATAAAAGGTTCCAAGTTCCTCAAAGTCACGGAAGGCATCGTAACTTGTGCAGCCTGGCGATAAGAGGACGGTATAGTTCTCTTTTGCAGCTTTGACGGCTAAATTCAGGGCACCTTCAAAATTGGTGGCTTTTTGCACATCCACCAGGCGGTCACCCTCGCGGATGGCGCCGATGGCGGCGGAGATTTTTTCTGCGGCTTCACCGTAAACGATGACATGCTCTACGCGGTTGTGGATCATTTCGGCGAGGCTATTCCAGGGCAGATTTTTATCACGTCCGCCGAGGAGCAGTACCAGGGGTTCTGAGAAGGACCTGATGGCGGCCATGGTGCGTTCAGGAGCAGTGGCGATGCAATCGTTGATCCAGGTGACGCTGTTATAAGTGCGGACGACCTCGAGACGATGTTCGACGCCCAGGAATTCTTCGACACCCTTGGCCATTGCTTCAAACGGAAACCCCGCTGCAGAAGAGATGGCACAAGCGGCCAGCACTGTGAGCAGATTATGTTCGCCGCGTAGTTGGATGCTCTCTTCGGGCAAAACCATGTAAATCTGGTCATTTTCCTGAAGTTTCACGTATCCTCCCTCCATGTACATGCCTGTTTCACCTGATGGGGGTTGTTTCAGACCAAAACTGATCAGTTTACCCCGCAAACTGTTTCGCAGCTGCCATGAGCCTTTATCTTCACGATTAAGGATGGCAATATCTTTTTTGTTTTGAAATGCAAGAATGCGTGCTTTGGCTTCGGTGTAGGCTTGCATGGTGCCATGACGGTCAAGGTGGTTGGGAGTGATGTTCAAAACAGCAGCAATATGGGGGCTGCGGGTCATTTGTTCAAGTTGGAAGCTGGAAAGTTCCAGAATGACGATGTCTTCAGGTTTGATATCGTCCACGAATTCAACCAGGGGTAAACCGATGTTGCCGCCAACCCAGACTCTGCGATTCTCTTGTGCAGCGGCTCTGGCCATGCGGCCGACCAGGGTGGTGGTTGTGGTTTTGCCGGCAGATCCGGTGATGGCAATCACAGGAGCCTGGACGGCTTCCATGAAGATTTGTGAATCGTTGCTGATGGGAAGACTGCGTTTTTGAGCTTCAACCACGATGGGTAGAGTGAGGGGAACACCCCCTGAAAGACAAACCATGTCAACCCGGCTGAGAAGTGAAAGCGGATGCTCGCCGAGCACCCATTCAACCTGTAAACCAGACAACATCTGTTTTTCAGATTTCATTTGTTCGGCGGGGCGTTTGTCATTGAGAATGACTTTGGCGCCTCTTGAGCATAAAAAGCGAACCAAAGCCAACCCCTGGCGGGCGGCTCCGATTACTAAAACGCGTTTTTTGTTCCAATCAGTCGTCATCAAATCCTCTATGCCATTGCCAATGCGATGCCAAACATGGCGGCCAATAAACTTATCAACCAGAATCTTTGAACAACCTGGGTTTCACTCCAGCCGATCAATTCAAAATGGTGGTGCAAGGGAGCCATTCTGAAGAGTCGTTTGCCGTGAGTTAGCTTGAAATAAGCCACCTGCAGCACATCACTGGCGATGTTGCTGATGGGGATGATGGCAATCAAAGGCAATAACAACCATTGACCGGTCATCAAAGAAACCACACCCAGGAGAGCGCCGATTGAGAGCGAGCCGGTGTCACCCATGAAGAGCATGGCGGGGTGCACATTGAACCAGAGAAAACCGAACAATGCACCCACGATAGTGAAGCAGAACCGACCAAGGAAAAGGTTGCCCTGCATCAAAGCGATGCCGCCGTATGCAGCAAAAGCAGTGGCGGCGATCAAACCGGCCAAACCATCCAAACCATCGGTAAGGTTAACTGCATTTGACATGGCTACAATAACGAAAGTAGCGAGAGGAATATACCATATGCCGAGATTGAAAACTGCGCCGGAACCAGGCCAATACATCTGAGGTACATTGGCATAATTTTTGAGGATAAAGGCAGCAATAATGGCCAGGATGATTTGAAGCAAGAACTTGGTGCGCGCGCGCATGCCAAGTCCACGGCGGGGTCCGCGAATGCCTTCCCAATCATCAATGGCACCTAAAACACCAAAGGCAATCATCACGATGAGAGGCAGCAAAATGGAACTTCCAAGGACGTCGATTCCAAGCAGAGAAACTGCGTTTAGCAAAACCGAGACGATTGCCACAGGAATGATGAACATAATACCGCCCATGGTGGGAGTTCCCATTTTAGTAACATGAGAATCTGGTCCTTCCACGCGGATCATTTTGCCCAATTTGAAGTGTCTGAGGATGCGCAGCAAGGGAGCACCCCAGATGACAGCCAGGATAAAACCAAGTCCACTCAGGGCCAGGGCTAAAGAAGTTTCTTTCATGCTTCCACCTCCAAAGCCTGAACGATGCGATCCATGCGCAAGCCGTGAGAACCTTTTACCAATACGACATCATCTTGTTTGAGGATTGAGTGCAGCGCATCCACCACTTCATCAACTTGATCAAAACTGGATACGGCTGACGCGGGCAAACCTGCCTGTAATGCGGCAGCGGAGATCATGCGGGCATGTTCACCAAAAGTGATCAATTGATCAGCCACTTCTGCGGCGCGAATGCCGATCATTTCATGGCCGCTTTTTTCGTACATGCCAAGTTCATACATGCCGCCCAAAACAGCAATCTTTCTACCGGGCAAATCGTTGAGCAAGTTCAATGCTGCCAAAGTGGATTCAGGAGAGGCATTGTAAGTGTCATCCAGGAGCAGGGCACCCTGACGGGTGTGAACGGCGACCAGGCGCAACTGGCTGCTGGATTGCTGAAGTGCATAAATGATCTCGGGCATTTCCATACCTTCCACCAGTCCGGCAGCGACAGTGCGTAAAACGGTGTGAATGGAGTGGCGACCGATGACCGGCGCCTGCATGGAAAAGGTTTGACCTTGGTAGTGCAGGGTGAAGTGGATGCCGTTCAATCCCTGGCTGACAATATCGTCAGCCCAGAGTTCAGCTTTAGGATCAAGACCGTAGAAGAAGACACTGGCTTTGGTTTGCTTAGCCATTGGGATGATCCAGGGATCATCAATGTTCAAAATGGCTGTTCCATCAGGGGCAGCGGGCAGCGCTTGCACAAGTTCACTCTTGCCGAGGGCGATTTCTGCCTGAGAGCCGGCGCGTTCAGCATGTACGGTGCCGATGTTGGTGAGAATGCCAACTTGCGGTAAGGCAATGTCACACAGCAGCTTGATTTCACCGGGAACGAAAAAGCCCATTTCAAGCACTGCGCATTCATAACCTGAACCGAGGCGCAACAGGGTGAGCGGCAAACCAACTTCATTGTTGTAATTGCCGATGTTTTTAAGGGCGCGGAACCGATGAGAAAGCACCTCAGCCACAAGTTCTTTGGTGGTGGACTTTCCAACGCTGCCGGTGATGCCCAATACTCTCAGGTTGAATTTTTTTCGCCAAAAGGCGGCTAATTTCTGCAGGCTGGCGGTGGAATCGACCACACGCACGGCAAATGGTGGTTCGGGGATCATAGTTGTTTGTGTGAAGGGAACGGTCAGATCAAGCACGCGAATATCGTCATCCACTTTATCCTGGATCAAAGCGATATGAGAACCGCGGTCGAACGCGGCTTTGAGGAATGCATGGCCGCCTTCAATGGCGACGAACATGGATGCCGAGATGGCCTGGCGTGAATCCACCACGGCCTCGCTGATACCCAGCGAAGCGCGGTCGGGACGGAACCCTTGTTCTGATTGGATCAGATCGGCCAGTGTCAACATTTATCCTCTTATTGTCCTGCAGCCAGACTCTTGCGAAGATCGTCTGGAGGAATATTCATCAGCACAACCAATTGTTTGACGACATCACGAAAAACCGGGGCGGCAACAATGGAACCCCAGATGGAGCTTTTTGGTTGTTCAAGCCAAATATAAACAATGAATTGCGGATCATCCACCGGACCCCAGCCAACGAATGAGGCATTAGTGCGGCCGCTGGAATATTGACCGTTAACAGCGATTTCTGCTGTGCCGGTCTTGCCAGCCACACGATAACCTTCAACCAGGGCATCCGAGGCTTCCTGCTCGAGTGAAATGGCGAGCATTTCTGTCAAAATGTCGGATGTCTCTTTGCTAATGGGGGTTCCGACAACCTGGGGGTTGGTATCGTACTGCTGTCCATTTTGAATGTAAGAATGCAAAATGTGCGGAGCCATCATTTTTCCATCATTGGCGATGGCTGAAGCGGCCATGANNGCAACTGAATGGGGGTAACCGCCACACCTTGGCCGAAGGAATTTGTGGCGAGGTTGATCGAGTACCACATGGGATCGCCGGGTTCGCTCAAGGGGTAAACTTCTTCGTTGGCCATATCGATATTGGTGCGATGGCCGATACCAAAACTTTCCATGTACTGGTAGAACTTGTCAGGGCCTAATTGCAGGGCGACCCAAGAAAGGCAGACGTTCAAAGAGTGCTGCATGCAGCCGATCATGTTTTGATTGCCCCAGGCACCGCGGTCCCAATTGTAGATGGGCCAGCCGCCAACTTCGATAACGCCTGTGTCGGTGAAAGGGGTATCCCATTTGACAGCACCGGCATCCAGGGCACTTGCCATGGTGAGGACTTTAAAGACAGAACCAGGTTCATAAACCTGGCTGACTGCCATGTTGTAAGATGTACCAGCGGGGAAGAGTTTCTCGTAATCCCAGTAGGTGTTGGGGTCGAGGCGGGGAGTGCTGGCCATGGCAATAATATCGCCTGTTTGTGGATCTTCGACAATGATGGTGCCATTTTTTGCGCTGTTACTTTTGACTGCTTTGTCTAAAATCTTTTCGACCGTACGCTGAATTTCACGGTCAATGGTGAGAACGAGACTTGCTCCTGCCGGGGCGATTGGGATTTCTTCCATCTCGTAGGGGTCCAACGGAATGACCACTTTTTGCTTGATACCAGCGAGGAGATAATCGTATTTTTCTTCGACACCGAAGTAACCCTTGCCTTTATCACGATCATAATAAGTATAAAAGCCAAGAATATTAGAAGCCAGGGTGCCTTCAGGATAAGTGCGCTGCAGGTGAGGAGTCCAGACCAGGCCGCGCAGTGAAGGCAGCTCAGGATTTTCACCGTAAGGATTGGCATCTTCATATTGCTGCTTTAAGGCATCCAGTTTGTCAATTTGATCCACGGGGATGAAATCTTGCAAAGTAACGTAAACACTGCCAGTAGAGTCATAGGGGGTACTGACACTGGCGAGAACAGTGTTGTAGTCGGAGCCGAAGATGCTGGCCATGGCGGTGGCAATGGCAACAGGGTTTCTGACATATTGAAGCTCAACACCCAGTTCGTAAACTTCTTTGTTACCAGCCAAAAGGTGGCCCCAACGGTCATAGATGTATCCGCGTTCGGATTGAATCGTGCGGACTTCGGTGCCGTAGCTGCTCGCCCATGAATCGAGTGTTTCGGCATGTGTACTCACCTGAATTCGGATCATCTGTAAGCCGATGACACCGATGAAGAGGGATAGGAATAATCCCAAGATCTTGATGCGGTTGAGTTTAAGGAAGAAAGACATCATACGCCGCCTCCAACACTTTCGCTGAGGCGGTTAATGCCCTGAAAGAGCATGTCCCAGATGGAACGCCGATATATTGGAAGTACCAGGGAGCGATTGGAATCGTCGATGCCGGGAGGAGCCGCTAAAACGACAGCCTGCTTGCCGGGATACCCCGGAACCATAACGTAGACTGCATCTGTAGAATTGATACGTTCAAAACCCATATCCTTGGCGCGCTGTTCCATGACGGTGACTGAGGTGAGAACTGCAATCTTGGCTTTACGGTCGGCAATTTGACGTTCAAGGGTTTGCCGTTCTGCATTCATGCGGTAAGCACCCAAGCCAGCCGAAGCAGCTCTTCCGCTGATGCTGAGGTAAATGCTTGCGATAACAATGACAACGACCAAACCGAGCAAAAATAAGCCCGCTGATTGAACCTGGCCGCGCCAGGGGGCTTGTTTGAAAGCCTGCGCCCATTTGATGTTGATCTTGCGGCGCTGCCTTCTGTTGTTCGTTGAACGTTCACTCGATGTGGTCATCTAAATACTCTAAATCTTCTCGGCTACCCGTAATTTTGCAGAACGTGATCGAGGATTTTGTTTGATCTCTTCCTCCTCTGCTTCAATCGGCCGCCGGGTAAGTTCGATGATCGAAGCTTTATGGTTACAAGTACAGACCGGCTGTTCCGGGGGGCAAATGCAATCCCTGCTTTCGAGTCGGAAAAACTGCTTTACAATGCGGTCTTCCAAAGAATGGAAGGAGATGACAGCCAATCTTCCACCGGGAGCCAGCGCCTGGATGGCCTGGGGCAAAAACTCGGACAAGGAGGAGAGCTCCTGGTTGACTGCGATGCGCAAGCCCTGAAACGAGAGTGTTGCGGGGTGGATCTTTCCTTTGCGACCAATGGTTTTGGCGATCAGGTCAGCAAGTTCGAGCGTGGTATTGAGCGGCCGGGCGTTGACGATGGCTTTGGCGATGCGGCGTGATTGTTGTTCTTCACCATAACGCCAGAGGATGTCTGCGATCTCGGCTTCGCTGCTATTGTTGAGCAGTTCTGCTGCACTGACCGACCGGGAAGGGTCAAAACGCATATCCAACGGCCCATTTTTAAGGAAGGAGAATCCCCGATCAGGAGAATCAATTTGCATTGATGAGACACCCAAATCAACGACGATGCCGTTCACATGATCCCAGCCAGACGCCAGCAGTTCAGAGGAGAGAGAAGTGTAGGAGGAATGAACCAAGCGAACCCGATTCGAGAAATCTGAAAGGCGGCTGCGGGCAATTTCAAGCGCCAGGGGATCTACATCCATACCCAAAAGTTTTCCTTTGGGAGAAGATTGGGAGAGGATGCCCCAGGCGTGTCCACCTGCGCCGACAGTTCCATCTACATAACGACCGGAACTCTCAGGGCGTAAAGCAGTTATAATCTGTTGGTAAAGAACAGAGACATGCGGAGCCGTTTTACCGCTGTCGCTCGTTATGTCCATTAGAATGACAGATCGTACTTGCTTGCCAACTCAGCGGCGGCATTAGGCTCATCAAACCGAGCATCTTTTTCAGCCAGCAGAGATGGAGACCAGATTTCTATTTTTTCGCCAGTTCCAACGACAGTAACTTCGTTTTCAAGATGGGCGAGTTTGCGTAAAGTTGTAGGAAGGATGAAACGACCGGCTTTGTCAAATTCCACTTCACCAGCATGTTCGAAAATCATGCGCTGCAAGTCACGGGCTTCAGGATCACCCAGGCTAAGTGCATTGACCTTTTTTGCCAAAGCGTCAAATCTAACGGAAGGTAGAATGATCAGATTATGGTCAAACCCGCCAATGATGTATGCGCCATCGCTCAACTGGTCGCGGAATTTAACCGGAAGAGTGATACGGGATTTTTCATCAATGTTGTGTTCAAAAGTTCCGATGAACATAAGTTCTACTTTCCTTAGATATGCCGAACGCCGGAAAAGGCTCCGGCGCTCCACTTCGACCCACTATTTACCACTTATTGACACATTATACGCTTTTATTAGCTGATATTCAAGTGTTTTAGGCAGATTTTAGTAAATATTAAGATTGGAGAAAATAATAACGATGAAAACCGCTCTCCGCTTTGGCTCATTTTTTTTACTAGTTTTGGTTGCAGCCTGTGTGCCATCCGTGCAAAACACGGTTGAAATTACACCACCTAAAGAGACTCTGATTGTTGAAGCAACGGTCAATGCACCATTAACAGAAGGAATGACCGAACAAGAATTGAAGAACATGAGCTACATTTCACCCAACAATGGAATCCTTGTGCAGTTGGTTGAAGGGGTTTATGCTGACGAATCAATGACCCTTACGCTATTGCCCCAGGTTGCCATAGGAGATTTGAATGGAGACGCGATTGATGACGCAGCGGTGTTGCTGGCCGAAAATGAAGGCGGCACCGGCACCTTTGTTTCACTGGTGGTGATTGCCAGCCGTGATGGAACTTTTGACCAGGTTGGCACATCCATCATCGATGACCGACCTGAAATCGAATCGCTAACGATCCAGGAGGGAACCATTCGATTGAATGCCCTGGTACACAGCCTTAATGATGCGATGGTTTCACCGACTGAAAAAGTATCGTTTACTTATAGATTACTTGAAAATAATTTAACCATGATGAGACGGACTTCGACTTTACAAGGTGGAATGGAACGTTTGATTATTATTGAAAAACCACAGCACGGCAGCGAAGTGTCGGGCACTTTCAGAATTGCCGGCAGCATGCCTGTGGCTCCTTTTGAAAATAATTTAAGTCTAACAATCCTTGACCAGGCCGGTGCGGAACTCTACCGAGGGGGTTTCATGGTGAACTCAGAGGATATGGGTGAACCAGCGGTGTTTGACAACGAAATTACGCTGCCAGTAATCCCCAGTGGTACGTGGGTGAAGCTGGAATTGACTGATATAAGTATGGCTGACGGATCAGTGATCTCTATGGAATCCGTGTTGGTTAAAATCAAATGATCCAGGAAAACCAATTGGAGAGTTCAATGGTCATCAAAAGAATTACGCTCGCAACCCTCATCTTCACTCTGTTGGGTTCGATCTTTGCACTATGTGTATTAGGGTTCAAAATTCCTTGGGCGATCCCGTTAACGCCCATCATTACCTTCTCTTCTTTTATATTTTCAATTCTGCATTCCAGCCAGATCGAAGGCTGGATCAAGACCTTGTTTTTTGTGGTGCTGGTGGTGGCTGCAGGGCTTTTCTTTGAGAGCCTGGGCGTCGCCACCGGTCTGGTGTATGGCCCGTATCACTACTCTGACCAACTCGGACCCAAGTTTTTAGGCCTGGTGCCTTACTTGATCCCGGTGGCATGGACCTTTATGATGTACCCTTCCATGGTGATAGCCAAGGCGCTGACACCGACCCGTTGGGGAATTCTCCAACGCGGAATTACGATTGCAGCATTGAGCGGCGTGATAATGACGGCTTGGGATGTGGTGATGGATCCCATGATGGTGTACGGAGGCAACTGGGTTTGGGAAGTCGATGGTGCCTATTTCGGGGTTCCCCTGCAGAACTTTTGGGGCTGGTGGCTGACCACTTTCGCGGCGGTGGGGTTATTCCTGTTGATCACACGAAAAATGCCGGTCAAAATTCCACTCATCCCCGATAGGTGGGCAGTGTGGATGTACGTGATGACGGGGGCAACCTCATTTGCGACGTGTCTGATCGTTGGGCTGCACGGCCCTGCCCTGGCCGGTCTTTTTGCGATGCTTCCGTGGATGGTGATGGGGTTGATTAAGACCTCAAAAGGTGAAAAAGGGATTCAGGCTCTTTGATTTACAAATCTCGTTGATTTTGTTCAGTGCAAGACTTCAACACTATTATTGAACCATAGGTGGATTAAGGCAACCTTGACAAGGCTTAAATTAGCCTTGTCAAGATTCTTCTTTTTTAGGCAAGACTCCGATTTTATAAAGCAGAAATTGGAATCAAAAAAAGTTTGTATAATTAATCATCTGTAAAAATATAATGTGGAGGGAAGTAGATGCCGCCATTGATGCGCAAGATATTCTGGTTTCTCAACAAGTTTTTCATGGTGCCCATTTTCAGGTTGGGGTTGGGAGGCATCTTTAGCAATCCCTTCAGCGGATATATCATGGTGCTGAAGGTCATCGGGCGCAAGAGCGGCAAGCTGCGCTACGCGCCGGTGAATTATGCCATTTATAAAGGCAGCGTGTGGTGTATTTCTGGCGGAAGAAAAACCTCTGATTGGTACAAGAACCTGCTGGCCACCCCCGCGATTGAGTTGATTCTACCCGGCGGCGCAATTTATGGGCAGGTGAGTGAAGAAAACGACCTTGAAACACGGAGGATTGTCATCCGGCAGGTGTTGAAGAATGCCGGTTTCGCGGGCTTCTTTGAAGGCTACAATCCATGGAAGATTAGTGACGAAGAACTTTTGGCAAAGATAGGCGATCTTCCGCTTTTAAAAATCACTCCAACGGGAATCGGCAACGGGGCATCAGACCCAAGCGGCTGGGCGTGGATCAGCATGCTGGTTTTGACTTTTTTGTTGATTGTGCTGCTGATCGTATTACTCTAGCGGCACCCTAAAAAAAAGCGACAGGTGATGGATTTTCACCTGTCGCTTTTCTTAACTCATAGCATTATTCAGACAGTGGGAAGGTTACTTCTGCGGTCATACCCCATTTGATGCGCGGATCGGGGTCTTGAACAAGGATACGAACAGTATAGAGGATGTCTCCAGCCGAGATTTTAGGGGCAAGTGATATTTCTTCCACGGTGCCGGTCAATTCCAGTTCTGGCAGGGCGTCTACTGTGACAGTAACGGTGTCACCAACAGTGACATTGATGATGTCATATTCGGTCAGGTCGCTGGTATCAACATACCAGTTTGAAGGATTGATGACTGCAATTGCCCAAGAGGTGGGTGAAGCTTGCTGACTGACTGCGATGTTGACATCTGCCACGATTCCGGTAAATGGAGCCTTAATCTCGTAATTATCCACCGCATATTGAGCGGCGGCCACCTGCGCAGTAGCGTTATCCACACGAGCCTGGGCGACGGCTAATTTTTCGGGGTCCGGTCCGTCTTTGAGACGATCATACTCTTTCTGGGCGTCAGCCAATTGAGCCTTGGCAACTTCCACATTGCCATCCGAGATCAATACATCCTGGTTAGAGGGATCGAGATAATTGTAGTTGAGGTTGTTTTGAGCATTGCGCAGGTTCATTTTTGCCTGGGCCAGGTTGTTTAAGGCAGCGGCTTTAAGTGGATCACTGTCTTCGGTTTCAGAAAACTTGTCATATTCTTTCTGAGCTTTTTCTACTTTATCCTGGGCGATGATGATTGATGCATTGATGGCATCGATTTTATTCTGGTCTGTGACTTGAGGGGTATCTATATCTTTCCGATTCCAAACCGCTTTATTATAGGCATCTTGAGCAGTGGCAAGGTTTAATTGCGCCTGGGCTGTGGCCAGGTCAGAGGTGCGGAGAAGTGTGTTCAGGGCTTGTTCTGCGGAGGCAAGTTCCAGCTTGGCGGTGGTGAGGTTGGCAATGGCCGGTTCACTGTCGCTTAATTTTGCCAATACCTGACCCTTGCTGATTTGATCCCCTTTAGTGACCAGAATTTCAGCAACCCGGCCTTGAGCCAGAAAGGAAAGATAGAGATTTTGTTCAGGAACAAAATGCGCCTCAGCGATCACTACATCCGGGGAGGTGACAGGAGTGGCTTCACTAGATACCGGGGTTGCGGCTTTGCACCCGATTAATAGCAAGGCAGCCATCATTATTGAAACCATTAGAACCAAATGTTTTTTCATTTTTCTTCTCCTAAAACCAAAACTATTCGTAAGCCAACACTTCGCGGATGGTAAGACTGGCGGCGTTACGTGCAGGCAGTAAACTGGCCAGTGCGGACAATATAAGTACAACCAGGAACCATATTAAAAATCCTGTGGCAGTGAAAACAACTTTGATGGGTGATTCGAAAACTGCCAGACTGACAATATCTGAGAGTAAGTATGTGATGGGAATGCTTAGGATGGCGCCCAGGAGCCATGAAATACCTCCAATGGCCATGCCCTCGATGATCACGGTTTGCATGATGGCACGGTCCACCGCGCCGATGGAGCGCATAACCCCAATTTCGCGGGTACGCTCGAGTACGTTCATCCCCATGGTGCCGGTCAAACCCATGCTGCCCACGACGGCGGTCAGTATGGCCATGATCAACAAGAAAGTAATGAGTATATCCAGGCTTTCAGAGGCGCTTTTTAATGAAGAATCTCCAGTGCGAACCTGGTCTACGTTGTAGCCGTTGGCTTGAAAATAGTCGTCAATTACGACACCCATCGCTTTTTGATTTTTTATATCGTGGTCCTCAAGCATGATGCGATACGAGAAGGAACGGTTATTTTGATGGGTGATCTTTGAAACATATTCGTACGTTGCGTAGGCGAATGTGCCTTCCTGGGGTACAAATTTAAAGATACCCACAACAGTCCATTCCTCTTTTTTGCCATAAATCTTGATGCGAATTTTGTCTCCCGGTTTAATATCCGGAAAGCTTTCGTAAATCTGTTCACTCAGCGCCAATGCTTTTTCATCACCGGGGATGAGCCAACGGCCAACCACCAGGTTTGGTGTGACCATTGTGCTGTCACTGGGGGGAGCCATGATGGTGATGTTTTCTGCGAGACTGTCATCCAGGTTGATGGCTTCTGCACTGGCGTAAGCCCAGCCTTCCACATCCGCAACGCCCGGGATGGATAGGACGCGGTTGGTGATGTCTTTCAACCGGTAGGGCTGGTCAAAATCAAGAGAGACATCAGCTAAAAAGTATTTTCCGATGCCATCCATATAATCAAAAAGGGTGACCCTGACATTAAAAACAGCAATAAAAATGGCACCTGCCATGGTTAAAGTAAACAAAGTTAAGATCAGACGACCTTTTCGCCGGAATGTGTTTCTGAAGGAGATCAATAGAGGCCGCGGAATATGGATATTGCGCTTTGAAAGAAATTTAGTAAAACGCAGACTGATCTTTTCGATGATGGTTTCTTTTTTTGTTTCAACATGTTCGGGTTTGGCTTCCTCGAGCATTTGATTGTCGCTCAATGCGCGAACCACGGAGATTTTTGATCCGTTGAGCACCGGTACAAAACCAGCCAGCAAAGGGACGGCGAGACCGACAATAATCTGAACAATCAATGCCAATGGAACAATGCGGTAGCCCATCAGAGCGAAATTGATCTGGTCTGCAATAAATGCGGCAAGACCATAGGCGCCCTGTCCGCCGAGGGGGACGGCGATGGCAAGGGCGATCAGACAAAAGGATAGGATCAACACCATATACATTTGCAGCACCTGATTGCGGCTGGCGCCGACCAATTTCATGATGCCGATATAGCGTAAATGCTGGTTGAGTAAGGCGTTTAAAGTGTTGGCAATCAATGAACTGCTGAGGAACAAGATCAGGATACCAAGTGCCAGTAATATGCCAAGAATTGCCTGAACCGTCGACGCCATGGGATGCTCGTTAGTTTTGGCAAACCTCGAGTGGAAGACGCTGACTCCGCTTTGCTCGGCTTTATCTCTGATCACTGTCAACATGGATTGCAAATGGGCGTTGTCATTTTTCTTCTCAGCCAAAGTAACATACAAGCGGTTGAACAATGGTTCTTCATTAAGATAAGGCAGGGTATTTACAGTGATGTAGACAAAGGGATTGGCAATAAAATCCCCTGCAGCCGTGCTGGCGTCTTGAACAATGCCCACAACAGGTAATTCTTTGATGGTTCCGTTTTCGAGTTGAAGCTCGAGTGTTTGACCGACCTTGACCTGCATGTCTTGAAGCACTTTGCGTTCAAGCACAGCCTGTTTATCGTTAGGTACGTTGGTGCCGGCATCAATGTTTAAAAGATTGATGTTGATGTCTGAATAATCTTCTATTGCGATGATATTAAGCGTTTGCCAATTTTCAGTCCCTTTAATGCGAGCACGTAAACTTAATACAGTGCGGCCTTCGGCATCGTTGACGCCCCGAACATTTAAGATGGTGGATACCAATGAATCATCAAAAGGACCGGTGCGCAGTTCAATATTGGTTGGATTGTTGGACGAATAACTCAGACTCATGTCATTCGAGATAATCGCGTAGGCACCGACGATCACTCCGATTGAAAAAACACCGACTACGATTGAGAAGACCACCAGCAAAGTGCGCGACAGGTTGTTGATCAGATCGTGAAAAACTTTTCGCCAGCGTGGACGCATCATCGTCTGCCGCCTGTCAGTTTTTCACTTGCTATGCGGTTTTCCTCAAGACGGAGGCGAACCACATTTTGAATGGCTTCTTCAGTGACCAGCGAATTCTTTAATATTTCAAGAAACTTCTCGCGTTTGATGCCCACAAGACTTACAGAAGTTCCGGTTGAGGCAGATACATTGGCAATCGAACGTCCGCTGCCCGTTAATTCGATCTCACCAAAGAATTGATCCGCTTTTAAAGAAGTGATCACGCGATGTTTGCCTTTTGGGTCAAGCAGGCTGATTTCCACTTCACCGCTGACAATCAAGTAAAGATAATCAACGGTCTGGTCTTGGGCTAAAATGTTAGAACCGGGGTCAAAACTGAAACTCTCGAGATTGTGAGTTAAATCAAGTAATTCATGGTGAGAAAGATTCACAAAACACTTGGCTACGGTTTCATTAATTAGTTCACCATCCGAGATGACAACCGTTCTTGATGTACGTTCGGTCAGTGATGGGTCATGAGTTACCATGACAATGGTTTTGCCGGATTTTACGAGGTGATCAAAAAGGCTGATGATGACATCTGAAGATTTTGTGTCTAGGTTGCCTGTGGGTTCATCCGCGGCGATGACTGGAGGGTCGGTTGCCAAAGCCCTGGCAATGGCGGCACATTGCTGCTGCCCGGTGGAGACGGTCGTGGGAAGTTTATAAGCCTGTTTTTCAAGCCCAACCAGGGCGAGTAATTCAAGAGCGCGTTTGGGGCGTTCATCAAAATCATATTTGTTAACAAAATCCATGGGAAGCATCACGTTCTCTTGCAAGGTGAGCATGGGCAGAAGTTGGAAGAATTGAAACACGATGCCCAGGTTATTGCCGCGCCATAATGAACGCGTGCTTTCATTCATGGTATGCACGTTGACGCCGTTTACAATCACATCGCCGCCGGTGGGATGGTCGATGCCGGTAATCATGTTGAGCAGGGTGGATTTGCCGCTGCCGGATTTGCCGACGATAGCGACAAATTCTCCTTGTGCAAGACTGAGATCCAATCCTTTGAGCACATGAAAAGTGCCCGCGGCATTCTTAAATACCTTCTGAACTTTTTGCATCTCAATGGCTGGCAGAAAGGAGGAAGGCTGATTTATCATGCAGCCTCCTTTTGTGAGTCGTTGATCTGTTCACCATCCTGGATGACGAGGGTGCGGGTGAAACGCGGTGAAAGGCTTTTATCGTGAGTGACCATGATGATGGTTCTGCCCTGTTCTTTGAGTTTTTCAAAAACACCGAAGATGTGATCAGCGGTAATCGAATCAAGACTGCCGGTTGGTTCATCCGCGATGATGATGGGGGGATCGTTTGCGAGCGCGCGGGCAATCGAAACCCTTTGCTGCTGTCCGCCTGAGATAAACTTGGGCAGTTTTTTGGCGTGTTCTTCCAACTCAACCAAACGCAGAAGTTCGTAGGCTTTCTCGCGGCTTTGCACAGGGCTGTAATTGCCGCACAGGTCCATGGGGAGCATGATATTTTCGAGTAAAGAAAGCATGGGAAGCAGTTGGAAGGATTGATAAATCACCCCCATGTTTTTTCCGCGCCACAGGGCGAGCTGGTCTTCATTAAAATGATGGATGGAAACCTTGCGGTTATTGGTGTTGACACTCACCTGACCAGATGTTAGGTGGTCTACACCGGTAATCATGTTTATAAGTGTGGTTTTGCCGGCGCCTGATTTGCCGATGATGCCGAGAAATTCTCCCTGGTAGACGTTAAATGTAATTCCGCTGAGTGCGAAGAAATCTTCGCCAGCGGTTTTAAATGATTTGACTACATCACTAACGCTAATCAGGGGTTCTTTTTTTTGATCAGAGGGATGTTTATTTTTTTGTATCGTGTTACTTTTTCTAGCCATTTACGTATAATCCGATAATTTGCGGTATGCACTGATAATAATACAAATTATCGGGCGTCAAGGGTGAAAGAATATATATTCTAATGAGATTGTTAGTTTCATTTTTAACCTGACATTGACATTAATTCGCTTAGGGGATTTAATCTTAATCAATCAAAATTTTCATTCATTAATTCAAATGAAACGAGACTAAACCATGAAAAGCATGATGATCCACAAACCAGGTGAACTCAGTCTCATCGAGAAGGATGTGCCGACCCCGGGTGCAAATGAAGTGTTAATTGAGGTCAAGGCCAGCGGTATCTGCGGCACTGATCTGCATATTTACAAAGGCGAGTACCTTGGCAGCTATCCTGTCATCCCCGGACACGAGTTTGCCGGTGTGGTGACGGCCATCGGCAGCGGTGTAACCCGTTTCAATGTGGGCGACCGCGTGGCTGTGGAACCCAATATTGCTTGTGACAACTGCAGCCATTGTCTTAATAACCGACAGAATTTTTGCGAGAACTGGCAGGCAGTGGGGGTGACGCTGCCGGGCGGGATGGAGCAGTTTGTGTGCGTACCCGAAAAAGCAGTTTTCAGCATCGGCGGCCTGCCCTTTGAACAGGGAGCCTTCGTTGAGCCGCTTTCATGCGTCATCCATGGCATCCAACGTGCGCGGATCAAACTGGCTGATAAAGTGGCCATTTTGGGCGCGGGGCCGATCGGCGACCTGCTGCTGCAAACAGCAAGATTGCAAGGTGTATCAAGTATCACCATGCTTGAGTCCAACCCAGGTCGCATAGAACTGGCGCGTGCTCTTGGCGCGTATACCGTTGTAAGCTGCCTTGAAGACCTGCCCCAAAATGAATTTGATGTGGTGATCGACGCCACAGGCGCCATCCCCGTGATGAACAGCACGATTGATTTCGCCAGAAGCGGCGGTACCGTGCTGCTGTTTGGTGTGCCGCCCTCAGGCACGATGCTGGAATTGGATGCCTTCAAAATCTTTCAAAAGGGATTAATTTTATTGTCTTCATTTACTTCTGTACGTAACTCGATCCAGGCGGTCAGACTACTGCAAAGCGGAGAGGTGAAGGTGGACGCGCTGATCTCGCACCGTCTGCCCCTTGAGGACCTTTTGGTTGGACTGGAGTTAATGGATAAACGCGACCCGGGCGTCAAGAAGGTGATGATTTTGCCAAACGGATAAGTTCTTAATAACAACGATATCCATTGGGAGGAATGAAATATGAGAAGGTTGTTAAGTGAAGACCGGTTTGATTTTGTCTCGGCCGAGAACAAGTCGTTCATGTTGGCATTTGACGAAGAAATCTCAAGGCTTGGATACGGTTTTGGCGGCAAGATTGGCGAGGGATTCTGCTGGGGCAGGTTTATGGTGCTCTACCGAAAGTCAGGTGTAAAGAGTCAGACAGTTTATGCCCGTCTCTACATCCGCGAAATGGATATTGTACTGCGGTTGTTTCTCAACCAGGTTGACAAGCACCGCGAGTTCATAGAAAATGCACGTGAGTATATAAAGACCGTTTTCACCGGTCCGCGCGGAAATTGCGAGCACTGCCACAACGATAAAGACGGGGTGTGTAAATTTAGAAAATCTTATACACTTGAAAATCGCTTGATTGAGAAATGCAACGGCATCGTTTTTGAGTTTTTCGAACCAGATACCAGTAAATTGAAGGAATACATGGCATTATTCACCGAGTTTTTTCCAGGCAGGAGGTAAGGATGTCTAACGTTCAAGGGATGAGTGATCCGAATTATGTCAGTAAACAATATCGCGACGGATCGAATTTAAACGCCCGAATCCGTCTGCATCAACTATTTAGTGTTAACCAATATGGATGGCAGCGTTGGCTGTTTGACCAGATGAAATTGGAAGCAAACAGCAAGGTACTGGAATTGGGCTGCGGGACAGGTGAATTGTGGCTTGAAAATTTGGAGCGAATTCCAAAAGGGGTGGAAGTAGTTATTTCTGATTTTTCGGAAGGCATGGTGGAACAGGTTCAGAAAAACCTCAAGAATCAGCCTAATTTTCAGTACAAGGTAATCGATGCGCAAGCGATCCCATTTGAAGATGATCGTTTTGATTTTGTGATTGCCAACCACATGCTCTTTCACCTTCCAGATCGCGAAAAGGGTTTATCAGAAATCAAGCGCGTGCTCAAACCATCAGGGTGGTTGTTTGCATCCACCATCGGCAAAAATAACCTGATTGAAATCAACGAGATGGTCACCCGTTTTGAACCGCAGTTTGCCACCTGGAATACATTGGCTTCGGATTCGTTCAGTCTTGAAAATGGTGAAGCTCAACTCAGAAAACACTTTTCGAGTGTAACTTTACATCGATACCCGGATTCTCTGATGGTCACAGAAGCAAAGCCATTAATTGAATATGTATTTTCGGGCAGACTGCAGTTATCTGACGAAAGAAAAGCGAAATTAGTAGAATTTATTGAACGCGAGTTTTCAGACCATGGCGGTCGGATTTTCTTAACCAAAGACTCCGGGCTGTTTGTAGCAAAAAACTAACACTCTACTTTAGGTTTTTAATTGCAGTGGTTATAAAGACTATTTACATGGTTGCCGGATTATTTTGAAATATCCAAGTCATCCAAAAGATATTTTTGTGATTGATGCCATAACTTCTGGCATGAAGATATTCATTGGTTTTTCCAACACATTTTAGTATGCTATCATCTGTGAACATTTGTTGGCAGGATAATTATGGGAATTGTAAAAGAACAGTATTTTTCACTTTCTTCAATCGATGAAACGGCGCGTGAACTTTTGGAATCTGTTGAAAGTTCAATACGAAAAAGACCTATATCTTCGACACTGGAGCAATCCGCACTGTTAGTGTTGGATATGCAGGAATACTTTCTCAATGACCAATCTCATGCTTTTGTCCCAAGTGCGACGGCAATTCTTCCAAAGGTAAATGCCCTAATTCATACCTATTCTCGTTCAAAGCTTCCAGTCATTTTTACACGGCATGTTAATACTTCTCAAAACGCAGGATTAATGGCTGTTTGGTGGAGGGAAATTCTAAAAGATGATATGGACTTTAGTCGCGTGGATCCCCGCATCGATTTTAGTGAAGGGATTGTAATAAGTAAAACGCGTTATGATGCCTTTTTCAACTCTCCACTTGATGATATTTTGAAAAAGCAGAAGATTAAACAACTCGTGATTTGCGGAGTCATGACGCATCTTTGTTGTGAGACAACCGCAAGGTCGGCCTTTATGAGGGATTATGAGGTTTTCTTCACCGTCGATGGAACAGCGACATACAATAAAGACTTTCATAAAGCTGCGTTGCTTAATCTTGCACATGGTTTTGCGACTCCGGTTCTGTCAGAAGCAATTATTTACATAGTGGAGCAAATAAATGGATGACGTACTCATCATAGGCGCCGGGCCTGCAGGTATGGCAGCAGCCATCCAATTAAAGCGATATGGATTGATTCCTCGCCTGTTTGAAAAATCGCAGCCTGGTGGTTTATTATGGAATGCAAATTGGATAGAGAACTACCCGGGTTTCCCAAAGGGTATTTCTGGAACAGAATTGGCAGGTATTTTTATTGAACAAATCAAGCCCATTATGGTCACACACGAACAAGTCGTTGAGTTATCCTGGAAGAAGGGTTTATTTAATGCAATCACTCCAAATTCACACTACCAGGCTAAACTCGTTGTGATTGCTTCGGGGACCAAACCCAAAATATTAACCGGGTTTTCCATTAATAATGAAATGGCAAAAAATATAGTTTATGATCTTCGGCTTATCAAAGAGCAATCCAGAAAGAAAATCATCATAGTCGGCAGCGGCGACATTGCCTTTGATTATGCACTAAACCTAGCGAAAGAAAATTCAGTTATAATTCTTAATCATTCTGATCAAACCAAATGTTTAAAACGACTGCAAGACCAGGCGGAAGACCATCAGAATATTGAATATTGTCCTCAGACCAGGATAGAAAAGGTGGAAAAAAGTCTGGAGGGCGAAATGATTGTGGAATGTTCTAGCCCATTCGGTTTGAAAATATTTCGATCTGATTACATCGTAGGTGCAATCGGTCGGGATCCGCAAATCGATTTCATTTCATCTTCAGTAAAGAAATGTGCTGCTGAATACGAAAAAAAGGGCATCCTCCACTTTGTTGGTGATGTAAAAAATGGCTTATTCAGACAGGCTGCCATTGCTGTTGGCGATGGCATTCGTGCCGGTATGCTCATCCACCAAAAAGTTGAGGAGAATGAACATGAAAGTAATTGCATCCACAGGTAAAGAAGAATCCACGACAGTTTACATTATTGAACAGGAACAAGGTAAATTTCTGGAATGCGTTGAATCGATAATGCCATCGTTAACGCGTCTGGAGAAGTGGGTTCTCCTAGTCTCCACCATGTACGGCTGCCCGGTACACTGTGCCATGTGCGATGCGGGGGGTTATTATCAGGGCAATCCCACCTCAGAAGAAATTCTGGAGCAAATCGACTTTCTGGTTCAAAACCGATTTCCTCACAATACAATTCCCTCCAAACAATTTAAAATTCAATTTTCGCGAATGGGAGAACCAGCGCTAAACCTGGCAGTCCTTGAGGTTCTCAAGAAGCTGACTAAGCGATATCAGGCACCCGGTTTGATGCCGTCCATTTCAACAGTTGCGCCTGCGGGGTGTGAGCGTTTCTTTGATCAACTCATTAACATAAAAAACGAGTATTTCTCTGATGGGCGTTTTCAATTTCAATTTTCAATCCATACAACCGATGAGAGACTTCGTGATCAGATTATCCCGATTCGGAAATGGCGTTTTAATGAGATGGCTGAATATGGTGAGCGCTTTTTCTCGCCAGGCGACAGAAAGATTACTTTAAATTTCGCACTCGCCCAACAATCACCATTGGATGCCGAGGTTCTAAAAAGGCATTTTTCACCAGAAAAATTCTTAATCAAAATAACACCTATTAACCCAACCTATCGAGCTGTGGAAATGAATTTGAAATCACATGTCATCATTGATTCTCCATTACAGAATGATGAAATTGTTTCAGCTTTGCGTTCAGAAGGTTACGAGGTCATTTTGAGTATCGGGAATATTGAAGAAAATTATATCGGAAGTAATTGCGGACAATATTTACGGGCACATTTGAAAACACAAGCCAAAATGCAGGTTGGATACACTTATCCAATTAATAAGCCTGTATGAAGGTTTTGAAAAAAACATTATTTTCGATTTAAAAAAATTAAAAAAGGTTGGCATATGTTGAACTTGCCGGACATTTTTGAGGCAAGGTTTGTAACCTGTTTTTAAAAATTGATCAGAATCTGCTTACTTTTGGGTTTCGATTTCGGCCAATACCTTCAGCACCATATCTTTGGTGATGCCGTATTGTTTGGCTTGCGGTAGACCAAGGAGCGTATCCAGGGTCATACCTTTGGCAAAGCCTATCATCGGATTGGTGGTAATGCCCGGAGCGTATTTTTCGAGGACTTTAAGGGCCACAGCATCTTTCAACAGTTCACCAAGTTTGGATTCCAAGGTATAAGCCATATTTTTCTCCTGTATGATAAAACGATAAATGATAAACCAAGTTTACCCTTATATTGAATTCTGCGCCTGGATGTGTATACTGAAGTAAAGCTAACTATTATAAGTATGCGCCTTTAATGGTTGAAAAAACTCCAGCCAAGTGAGGTGAACTTATGAACCGCTACAAACAATGGGCAAGCCGGGAATACTCTCTTAAAAATCGATTGTTGGCATTAATCCCTGCATTTTTTCTTTTTGTAATGATCCTCCCTTATGTCCTCGTGATCCTGCTTCCTCGCCTGGATGCATTATTGCATCTCCCAAATCTTTACTATGGTGTGGTCAATATTATCATTGGAGTTCCTTTGATAATGATTGGAGGCATCTACGGCTTTTGGTCAATTTATTCGCAGCTCAGCCGCGCCAGCGGAACGCCGCTGCCGATGATGCCAACCCAAAAACTGTTGATTGACGGTCCCTTCAAACAATGCCGCAACCCCATGACCTTTGGCACGATCACGGCTTACCTGGGGGTCGGCATTTTAGCGGGTTCGGTGTCATCCATTATCCTGGTGCTCATCCTCGGGGGATTGCTGCTTACCTATCTCAAGAAGATTGAAGAGCGAGAATTGGAAATGCGGTTCGGAGAGGAGTACGTGGCATATAAGAACAGTACACCGATGTTCTTTCCGAGGATCAAATTGAGGAAAAACTAATCCTGTGAAATTAATGTGGTAAATAACAAATTTCGAGAACTTCTAAATATCACTCACCCGCGGACGGTATTGCAGCGCTTCGGCCAAATGACTTTGTTGGATGGAATCACTAGCGGATAGATCCGCGATGGTGCGCGCAAGTTTGAGGATGCGGTGGTAGGCGCGGGCGGAGAGTTGAAGCTGGTTCATGGCGGCGCGCATCAGGCTGCGGCAGGGTTCATCCAGCGCACAGAACTGCCTCACCTGGGCGGGATGCATATCTGCATTGCAGGTGAGCGTGGTGCCTTTGAATCGGTCACGTTGAACCTGGCGGGCGGCTTCGACGCGCTGGCTGACGGCCTCGGATGACTCTCCCTGACGGTTCTCGCTCAATTTTTCATAATCCACACGCGGAACATCCACATGAATGTCGATGCGGTCCATCAGCGGACCGGAGATACGGCGTTGGTATTTGATCACCGTGCCGGGTGCGCAGGTGCAGGCTTTGTAAGCGTCGCCGTAGTATCCGCAGGGGCAAGGGTTCATGGCAGCCACAAGTTGAAAGTTAGCCGGGAAGGTGAGCGTGCCCTGGGCACGGCTGATGGTGACGATCTTGTCTTCGAGAGGCTGACGCAGTACTTCAAGTGTGCGGCTGCCGAACTCAGGCAGTTCATCCAGAAAGAGCACGCCGCGGTGGGCCAGCGAGATTTCGCCGGGATGCGGCCAGTTGCCTCCGCCCACCAGCCCGGCATTCGAGATGGTGTGATGCGGCGCGCGGAAGGGTCGATTCTTAATGAGGGGAATGCCTTCGGGCAAGGCATCCGCCACGGAGTAGATGCGGGTAACATCGAGCGATTCATCCACGCTCATGCGCGGCAGAATGGCAGGCAGGGCGCGTGCCATGAGGGTCTTGCCCGCGCCGGGTGGTCCGATCATGAGCAGGTTATGTCCGCCCGAGGCGGCCACTTCAAGCGCTCGTTTGACATGCTCCTGCCCTTTGATATCGCGAAAATCCGTTTGCACAATCACGGGCACCTGATCCACTTCGATGTGGGGCTGGGGAGGGATGGGACGTGAGCCTACCAGGTGGGCATAAAGGTCAGCCAACGAGGTGACCGGGATGACTTCGAGATCGGGGAAGAGCGCGGCTTCGGGGGCATCTTCAGCGGGGACGAAGACGCGTTTGAAATTCTCACGCCGGGCAACGGCTGCCATGGGCAGCACGCCGCGGATGTGGCGCACGCTGCCGTCAAGAGAGAGTTCACCCATCACCAATCCGTCTTGCAGACATTTTGGCGGGAGCTGGCGGTTGGCGATCAAGACGCCGAGTGCAATGGGCAAATCGTAGGCGGAACCTTCTTTGCGCACGGTGGCGGGGGCGAGATTGACACGCACGCGCTTGCGGGGAGATTCCAGACCGATATTGTGGATGGCGGACTGGACGCGTTCTCTACTCTCCTGCACCGAAACATCCGGCAGGCCGACTATGATCATGGGTGGTTTTGGAATTCCATTGGTGATGTCTACTTCAACGTCTACGATGACCCCATCCAGACCGATGACTGCACAAGCATTCACAAGGGCTAGCATGAGATTAGTGTAGGGGAGGAAGAGGAAAATGTCAAATGGTTGAAGGGCAGTGATTAGTCATTTGTGAATTTTGTAAATTTGACAAAATAAATCTCTAAACGGAACGATAAATGAATAGGGTTTTGTTTTCTTATGCCAACTTTATGGAAAAGTAACAAATATTTTGGTAAATTGATTTTATTATTTTTTTTACATCGAGGATTACATGAAGAAAACAATATCTGTCGTTGCTAGGCTTGTTTTACTATTTGCCCTGGTTTTTGTGAGCATTCCCAATAATGTTCAAGCAGGTTATTCAGTGACAAAGCAGTCCATCGCCGCTGGAGAGTGGAACACAGGCACTACAGTTAAGGTTGATTTAACCTCGGCGCCAGCGCCTGAATGGCTGCAATTAATGACCACGGATGCAGTCGTGCTCGAAGAACCCACGAAAATTTGTCACGAATTTGGTGGCGGCAAATTTCATTGGGTTGGCGAAATCAGACAATTGAAGGATGGCAGGTGGATTAAGCTGGAAACCACCAATGGGTGGGTACCGGATGAGGAAGGTACTTATCTGTCTTGCGCCCAGGCACCATCGGCAGGAACTTATGCCCTTTTTGCTTACTATTACTGTCCGCCAGATTTATTCTGTGCCACAGAAGCCCCTGAACAAGTTTGCGGAATAAATGAAGAATTAGTAGGTGGATTTTGTGTATGCAAGTCGGGTTATACATATAAAGACGGCGTTTGTTCACCAAAAAAACTATTCTAATTCATCTTTATTGTTGGGTTTAATTATTCGGGGCAGCCGAAATTGGCTCCCCGATTTCTTTGTTAACGATTTCGGGGGTTGAGCAATCGTTCAGACCATCACCCAACAGGTTCCAGCCAATGCCAAACAAGACAATGGTAAGGGTGATCGGCAAGAACACCCACCAAAAATTAAATTGACCGTCGAGGCTGATGATCCAATCATGGGCAGACACAAAAGATTGCACCCAGGCCAACAAAACTGAAGGTTTTTTGAAAGATGACCATGTCACCGACGTCAAGGACGGTTGTGACCCTGGCCGTGGCATTGGACAAGGATAGGGTCGTAGAAAAGAAAAAATTTTTTTTTGTTAATCAGCACCAGCACAATTCAGGGGATAAATTAACAAAATCACCAAAAAAAAAATTACAAAAAAACTTAAGGTTAATTGATCACATAATAAAAAAGACATCCCTTAAGTTCGATTAACCACGGGATGTCATTTATTTGGAGGATTGATCCATTAATCGAGTTGAGGCCAGCCTTTGTTATTTTTGCCGATTTGCAGTACCCCGTATAGTACACCGATTCCAACAAATCCCATCAAAGCTTGAAGAATACTCACACCAATTATGAGATTAATCACAAAACTGGCTGTGGCATTAAAACAAACCAACAAGAACCCCCACCTCTTCCACATGAAAAGGGCTATGGTGACAGTAATATTACTTAAAAGGAGAACAATCAGGGTTGGAATCACCCAGGGGGCAAAGTTATATTCTTGTACTAAATACATAATGAGAGCACCCGTATTGGCAAGGATCATAAAAATCAAATAGGCGGTTAAGCAACCATGGCGATTTTTCTTGCCATCTGAAGGCACTTGTGGTGGAGTTTCGATGGTCATTTGAGGCTGTAAGTCAGACATAATATATCCTCTTGGAATCTATGATAAGAACGAATGCTTTAATTGTAGAGATGATTTTTGAATTGTCAAACAAAACCAATCAAGTTTATTTTCAAGGATGTTTACGTTGAACGTGGATTGAGAAGGTCGTTCAGCCCATCACCCAACAGGTTCCAGCCGATGCCGAACAGAACGATGGTGAGAGTGATCGGAAGAAAAACCCACCAGAAATTAAACTGGCCGCCAACTCCGATGATCCAATCACGGGCAGACACAAGAGATTGTGCCCAGGGGGAATTGCCGCCCAGGCCAACAAAGCTGAACGTGGTTTGAAGGATGACCATACCGCCGACGTCGCGTGCAGCCATGATGATGGCCGGGGAGATGGCATTTGGCAGGATATGTTTAAAAATGATTTTTGCCGGGCGGGTTCCAGAAATGCGAGCCGCTTCGATGTATTCTAGGTTTTTGATACGGTGGACGACTGAATTCATGATTCGGGCGTAAGGCATCCAGGAAAGCATTATAAAAGTGACCATCAAAGGATCAATATTCTGTAAAAAAACCAACCAGGGAGACATGTTCTCTGGCGTGAATAATTGGGGACCAGAGCTTGTCAAGAAACTTTGAACCCCGGCGCCCTCTAACAATATGGTGGCCAATTGCCTGATCATCACAATTCCGGCAATCATGGGGAAGGCTAAAAAGGCATCCGTGATACGCATCAAGAAATCATTAATCCAGCGGCTTGAAAAAGCAGCGAGAGTGCCAATCGCCACGCCGATGATCATGGAAATGAGCGCAACGATTAGACCAAAACAGACGGCTGACCGGGTTCCCCATACCAAAGAATGGAAAACGCTGGTTTGGTTTGAAAGAGTTCCCAAGGGAGCTTCTGCACTTGGCGGGAGTGGTTTACGTTCTCGCAGCGGATTGCCGACAATTTTTGTTATGCCTGGCCGGTCTGGGTCTTGAGGTGAAAGCATAGGGGCGGCTATTGCCATGAAGATAAAAATTGAAACCAATAAAAGACCAAGCCAGTTATGCCATTTTGAGAAAAAGCGGCGCGTATTTCTCATCTTATTTACCCCCATGCGTGACGCGCGGATCCAGCAGAGCTTGGATCACATCAAGAACGTTCATGAGCAGCAATACAATGACAACGCTATAAATGGTGAACCCGAGGGCCGCGGCCGCATCCGGGATAAATTGCATACTTTTGGTAGCGATTTCTGAAATGCCATGAAAGTTATAGATGATTTCAACCACAAAAACACCGGTCACCAAAGAGGCTGAAGAAAGCACGCTGCTGGACAAGGCTGGCGCAATTGCATTGGGAAGCATGTGCCGCCAGGTAATGCGTTTCTCTGGCACACCGCGTGCCCTGGCAGCCACGACATAATCCTGGTGTTTGACATCGATAATGGCTGTTCGGGTGATGCGCGCCAGGGTTGCCCAATGCACCAGGGTTAAAGTGAATACTGGCATGACCAAATGGCGCAAGGCATCGAGGGTGACATCCGGTCGGCCATTAAGCAGCCCATCAATGGTTAGCAAACCGGTGATTTGGCGGAAATCTGCAGATCTTACCAGGAGATAGGTCGCCATGCCTGAACGTTCAGGAGAAAACCAGTTGAGGCTTACATAGAACACCGATAATAGAACCATTGCCAAAATTACGGGGGGCAAAGAAGTGGCAATGTAAGCAGTAAACCTGAACCCATGGTCGGCCACCTTGTGCTGCCTGGAGCCTGCAATGACCCCGCTCAACAGCCCCAGCGGTATAAAAACCAAAATGGAATAAAGGGTTAATTCTGCTGTCACCGGCGATCGGCGAATGATTGATTCAAGTACGCCGTCTCCAAGCGTCTGACTGTATCCCCACTCGCCGTGGAGTAAATTCTTTACCCAATAATAGTACTGTACTGGATAAGGATCATTGAGGTGATTTTCTTTAATCTTTAATTGGAGCATGTTTTCGACTTGTTCTTCGGTCAAACGCGCTGGCAAATTCTTGGGCATGAAGAGTTGAGCGCGAGTCTCAACTGGCGTGAGCATCATGATGCCGTACATGACCATGGTGGTGACCAAAAGTGTGATGAAAATGGAAATGACACGTTTTATTAAATTCGAAATAAATGAAGGCATAGAAATCCAATTTGCGGCGGAATGGAATTGAATTCTTGATCTATTATTTAAAATGACTATTCCTAATGAATTTTTATTATACCCGCTGACCTCAAAATCACGGAGTGTAAAGGCATAATAAATTTTGACAGGGTTTGTCGATGAGATAATCCAACTTTTTAGCTGGCAAGCAATCTTATCCAGAACCGCGAGTTACGATTTTCATGGATTTTTATATTAGTTCCTGTGAAAAAGTGTCGAACGGAATTGAACCAACCAAGTGATAAAAAACTTATCTTGGCCCTAATGAAGGTCAATTGGTAAGTTCAAAACAAAACGACTTCCAAAAATTATTGAAAGTCGTTTTGTGATATATAGCGTCGTGATTAATCGGCAGTATATACAACCGAATTCTCATATTGGCAGTTATGAGATTCTTCATAGATGGTAAACGTTACTGAGGAATAATCACCTCCAGAGATTCCTGTATCAATATTAAAGTAATTGTCACTGCCAACTGTGCTGGATCCTGTTAATGGGGGAACTGGCAATGTAGGAAAATAATCTGTAACTGTGAAATGAATGGCTGTGCCTACGCTTATGTTATAAACATAACCGCTAATTAAGATATTTCCATCGGCTGTTACCATTACTTCGTCCCAATCCACAGAAGAACAAAAACTTGGTACTTCAACAACAGTTACTACAAGTCTAATCCAATAACCAAAGAGGGCATAAGTGCCGGCTGCCGGCGCCTGGGCGCAAGACATGAACTCACCCTCTTTACTTGGGACCCAGTCGTTGGTGGTTGGCAGTTTGAGCCACTCGCCGTCTTTGTACTGGCGAATTTCACCGACCCAGCCAAACTGTCCGCCGCGGAAGGGGTGGCAAATCTTGCCCGCTTCGGTCACTTTGACCCCGTTAGCAAGCAGTTGCAACCATTGAGGGGCGGATGCTGCCAATGAAGTGACATCCACCTCATTGCCGGTTGTCCATGTACCACCGGCAATGAGTGGGTTGGTAGTTATTCCTGATGAGTCAGGTTTTGCCAAAACGTTCAACGGTGAACTTGCCATCATGATTGCGATAATAATAACGATAATTAGAAATACTCTTCTAGCTTTTTTCATATATCCTCCTAAAAAAATATTGTGATGGTTAACTATAACAATATGCATTAAATTATTCAATAAACATTTTATATTTATTTAACTTTTTCCAGGTTGATAATTCAGTTAATCAAAATGATTCTTTCTACAGCAGTAGAAGTATCTTCAAGGCTTCGAGGTAGATGGATTTTGCCTGTTGGTAATTCAGTGAATTCATACGGGCAAAACTTTCCATCATGATGCCGCTGTTGATCTCAAGTACCTTGAGTTCTCCCCCGGTGCGGATGATATCCACGGAAGCGAAATGGACGTTGACGGCCTGGGCAGCTTTTATCGCCAGGCTGCTCAAGGGTGTCACAATCAAGGGGTCGGTGATAACCTCAGGCTGGGCGCCTTGTCCGAGGTTGTGCTTCCAATTTAACGGAATCTTTTCACCGGATTTCGGGACTTTGTTGAGCAGGTCTTCGCTGAATTCCCCAGTGGGGATGGTTTCGAGCAGCGCAGGGTTTTGATCCAGCAGGAGCTGCCTGAAAGATGATCTGCCGTTGCCGATTAGAGATTGGATGGTTTTGGAAAAGACCAGTTTGACTTGATTATTCAACAAAATAACACGGTATTCATGTTCTATCGGGTAGAAGGGGCTGAGCGCCAGTGAACGGCTGTGGGCAAAAACCGAGTTGACGGCCAGTTCAAGCTCAACCGGCGAAGAGACTTGAAAGACATCTATGCCGCCCGTGCCTTCATTGGGCTTGCAGACCAGCCGGCCGTATTTTTTGAGCAGGTCGAGCATGCGTGACCAGTTGCCTTCAAGCCCGATGTAATGCAGATCATCTGGTGAGATGAAGAAAAAATGCTCAACAACTGGAATATTTTTCGAGCGCAGCATTTCGCTGGAGGCGCATTTATCTGTGCAGATGAGTTGGGCGGTGGCGGAGTTAATCTCAAATTGGTAGCCAAAAATGTGGGCGGTCTTTCCATTTTTCGTCAGGCGAAAGATCCAGTCATATGAAAAGCGTTCGCAGAGGATGCCCTGTTCGGTACAAATTTCTTCAATGATATTGACCATCATTCTTTGAGAATTATTCATGCATATGCCTCAACTCATCATTTATAAAGAGCGGATTTGTTTTAGGACCCTAGTATAACCCTCTCTGATAAAAATCGATGTTCGTCATTTTTCTTGTTATCCAGGTTTTGCAACCCACAGAATTTACACGCGTATATTGATTAACTTGTACCGAAATTTTGTGATTATTGAGAGTTTTGATATGAGAATAATGAACAACAGCCAGATACAAGATTTTGTAAAACAACAGACTCACACACTCACCAATTTGTGGTTTGAGTGTTCTGATGAAGCCGCCTACCTGCCCGCACATATTTCGATGAACGAAAAACTGGAAAACGAGCGCCAATTGAGTGAGACCCTGGATTGGGTGAGCAAACAGTTGGAAAGTTCCACGCTGCATGGATTTGACCAGCAACGGTTCTCCGAAGAAGCCTCCAAACGCATTAAAGAAACCGGCGTCTCGATATTTGGGTTGAGTGAAACCCAGGTCAATTGCATTGAAGGCTTGGGCATCAACCGTGCCGCCGAAGACTTCTATCATCAGGCTATAACGTTTGATCCTTTTATCAGTTATGAAGATATATTCCAGGCAAGTCGCAATGTGTGGACGAGCAATTACCTGCAAGTGCTGTTGGGGTTGCCGGTGGGGTTGACCCCCTCACTGTTTGCCTATAGTATGCTCTATCCGGTGACGGATAACTACCTTGATGACACTGGGCGCAGCCTGGCGGAAAAAGCAAGCTTCAACCAGCGCTTCGGTCAATGGCTCAAGGGCGAACAAGCAGCCCCGCAAAACTGGAACGAAGAGGATGTGCTCGACCTGGTGCGCATGGTCGAGAAGCAATACCCGCGCGAGCAATTTGGGCAGGTTTACGAGAGTCTGCTTGCCATTCATTATGCGCAAAGTAAAAGTGCACGCATGCCTAAATGGCCCGAAAAGCTGCATATCCGCAGAATTGCCGAGATGTCCTTTGAAAAAGGCGGAACATCCGTGCTGGCAGATGGTTTTCTGGCCGCGGGTGAACTCTCCACAGATGAGATGGAAATCATATTCAACTACGGTGCTTTTGCGCAGTTGATGGATGATCAGGAAGATATTGCACAGGATATGGGACACCGCGAATTGACGCTATTCACAGATGCCGTCCGCCGCGGTAGAGCGGATGGAGTTATGAACCGGGTGTTCAATTTCGCTCATCATGTTTTGCAGGGATTGGAGCGTTTTGACAACCCCAAGGCAGCCCCGCTTAAGCAAATGTCCATGAAGGGCATTGACCTGTTATTGATGGATGCCGTGCTGCGAACCGAAAAATACTATTCAAAAGTGTATCTAAAAATGCTTGAAGAACATTTTCCGTTCAGGTTTGAATATCTCAAACAGGTGCGAAAAGTCATACGCAAAAAGGGCATCAACGCAGAAAGATTGATAAGTTTACTATCAACAAAAGTTGAGTCACTGCCCATGTCTTTTAACGCTTCAGAGTTGGCAATGGCCGCGAGGCTGCCCGCTATGCTTGTGAAATAATCAATTTCATTAATTCTGGATCGTCTTTAAACAACCCGGCCTGCGGCAGCCTTTGCAGCAGCAGCGCCCAATCCGGGTTTAAGGTAAACACGCGCTTGAAGATGAGCAGGGATTCTTGCACCTTGCCGGTGTCAGCCAGTGTAACAGCCTGCCAGAAAGGTAGTTCATCCATTTGCGGCGCCAATGCGGCACCCGCATTGTAAGCATCGAAGGCTTCTTGTATCTTGCCTTCGCTTAACAACTCGTCTCCGCGGTTCATGGATTGATAGGCGCGTTGAATGGTCAAGAGACGGCGCAGTTCAACCAACGGTTCAGGATGGTCTTCAACACGCAGATCCACCAGAATGCCCGTCCACGGATGAGAGGATGCTTCTCCGCTGACGATCAGCATGGCGGCTGACTGTTTGCCGCGGATGTCTCCGCCTTCGGCTTGGGCTGCATCCAATGCAGCCATCAGTCGGTCGGCTAATGAGCCTTTGGTGTTTTCATACGTTTTGGCCATGGCCGGCCAGACGGTGTTTTTGAGCATCATGTTTGCCTGCACGGAGTATTGAACGCCGCTCTGATGGCCTGCCTCGGCAATGCAGCGGTTGCCGGTATGCACAGCCACATTACCACGGGCATCCACCATGGCCACCTGGCGCACTTCGCGGTTATTGTCTTCTTCGAGCAAGGTTTTTAAAGCCTCGAGGGCGGATTTTCCGTTTTGCATCTTGTGCAATCCTAATGGCCCGTAGCTCACCTCCACCATGGATTGGGTGGCGATGGCGCCGACACCGGGTTCCGCCCAGGTGACCAGTGAACCGGTGGAGAACCAGTGAGATTGAACAGCCACACCCATCTCACCCGTCTCGGGGTCCCGGGCGACAATGGAATAGGTATGCGCAAATGGGAAGCGGTTGAAATGCGAATGATCCATGGGTTCTCCTCATGCGAAAAAGTGAAATGATGACTGTCTTAATTATAGGCAAAACAACCAAAGGTTGGTAAGTCTAAAACTGGTTTTAAATTAGGGAATTTGTATCAGTTTGAGTGATTGGGTCCGGAAAATGATGGGGAAGTTGGTGGCGGTGGAATCATAGACCACGGCATATTTAAATCCGTATCTGTCAGATAAAACTTTCAACTCTTTGTCGCTGATGTGGTAAACGGTCAGATTCAATTGGGTGAGTGAGTCGAACCCCATTAATGGCGAGACACCATAACAATCTGCGATGCGGCGATACCATTCGCGCATTGAAAGGTCTTGGAAGGGATAAGCAGCAAAGTCAACCACGATGGCACGTTCGGCAAGATAACGGAATTCGCCCATGCGCGGCGGGGTGTAGAAAACGGCATCCGCAGGTGTGTTCGTTTTAGCGAAGCTGGCAATCTCGGTGACTTCTCCGGCGGTTTTGTAAAGCGAAAAGACCGGTACTTCATACTTCAAAAAGGATGGCGGCGTTATAGTGGTGGAAAATAGAATGAAGAGCACAGAAAAAGCGAGGGGCAGGGCAGTGCCCAAGAGAAGACCGGCATTTTTTGATTTCAGGAAGGTGATCATGCCAACCGCGGCGAAGAGGATCAGGAAGCATGCCCATGTGCGGAATTCGGGTTTGTAGACGATGGCTAATCCGATTGTGAACATGAGGATGACGGCATCTTGCAGCAATTTTGGTGACAGTTTCAGTCTCGGAACAATAACCTTCCGAGCCCACAGGGCAATTGGCACGAATGCCAGCGAGACGGGGGTAACCAGACCAACAGCAGCCGAAATGCCTAAATATCTGGATTCTTTGTCGGCGGGGTTCTCAATCAGTTCGCCAGCCCAGCCGGTCAGCAGCACTATGCTAAACCATTTGAGCAGGTAAGGCAGCCTGAACATCTGCGCCGAGGTCCATAAACGGGAAGGCCAAACTTCAACGAAGAGGTAACCTCCCAGGCAGAGAAGTGCAAGCAGGGCGCCGAGGGTGATCAAAAATCGTTTGTGCGTTCGTAATATCTCTGATCGTTTGAGTGCAAACCAGAAAGCGAACGCAAATCCCAACAGGTATACAGCGGCCTGCCCCCATTGCCAGGGCTCAAAATAAGAGGGCAAGTAATGGTGGGGGTGGCGCACATAAGCCACGAGATGAATGAATTCATCCGCGGGGATGGAGGGTTGTTGGGTGTAAGGATAGAGCAATCCGACGCTGAAAACTGCAAGCACCGCGAGACCAATGCCGAGCGGCAGAAGTTTAAAGGCCTGGGGTTCTTTGCGAACTTTCTGGATGATCAGATCAAGCGCGACAACACCAAAGAGGATCCAGCCCAACTCAAGCCCCAGCAGGGCATGAAACAGAGAGGCAACGCCAAAGCTCAGCGCAGCGGGGATGTAACTGCGTTTAAGTATCAGGAAGAATCCCAGCAGGATGAGCGGCAGCGCGAGGTGCTCAGGCTCAAGGAAATTACGGTAAATGATGTTGCTGTATCCCAGCCAGAACGTCTTAAGCGTCAAAACCCCAGCTGCGGCTAAATACATACTGAAGCGGGAGCGGGGGAAGAAGAATTTCGACACCTGGGCAGAAATGAACGCGATGGCAATATTGGCGGTCAATGTCAACAAAAACAAAGCTGCTGCCAGTGGAATCATCCTTGCGAAAAAGGCAATAAACTCGCTGAAGAAGGTTCGCGGGCCATACAGACTGTATGTATTTGTGAAGAAATCGTTATTCAAAAAGGAAGGATCAAGCGCGCGGAAGATGAAGGGAAGTTGTTCTTCAGCGTTGCCTGAGCTGTAGTTGTATCCCCATAAAGTGGCAAGCAGTCCCGATGAAATGCAAAAGAGCAGCAGGGGCAGCCAGTTTGAAAGTAACTGTTTTTTCGTTTGATCGGGATGTACGGCATCCGTTGAGGATAAGCTCATTGAACTTCCTGACATATCCTAGAAAATATTCCGTCTGGCGGTCGGTCTGAATGCGTTTTGAACGGCATCCAATTCGAAAAAGCTGCCAGCTTCACCGGTGGCGGCATATTGATAGACAGCGGCCGTATAAATGCCGGTGAGGGTGGAATTAATCAAACTGATGCCTAGGATGAAAATGACGGCCACCACAAAAACGGATACAAATGTCCAGGCTTGAGCACCGGAATTTGCCAAAAGCACAATTAATAACGCGCCAGCCCCCATAACCAGAAGTATCAGAAAATTAAAGACCAACCCAATGCTGAAACTGCCAACGAGCTGCTCACCCCAGGTCTTCTTGAGGTAGCCAACGCTGCGTTTGATGGCTTCAACCGGTCCAACATCCTCGACCGCCAGAATAGGAACGACCAAAAAAGAGGCTACGTTCCACACAAAGCCGATCAGCGAGACCACAATTTTTGAAAGGACATTGCCTCTTTCTTTAATTAATGAAAGGAGCATACCTACCGTCGAGGCGATTAGCGCATATAAAAAAATATTGGTAAATCGATCGGTGGCGATTTTTAGTCCATCGCGGATGGTGGGGTCTCCGCCGCGGATGCGGATCATGGCAGCGCCAACCAATGCGGTGTTGCTGAAAAAAATCAGCAGATACTGGATTAAATAGAAGAGAAAGAGGATCAGGTAATCAACGACTTGTAAGCCTTGATTCGCAACCCTTCCGAAATAACCGACCAGCAGCATAGGTACGAAGAAGACTGCGGTTAAGAGCAGCACTGCAACGCTTGATAGGATGGGGAAGATCAGCAATTCGCGATCTGCATCGAGGATTTTGGCGCTGGATTTGATCAAAGACCAACTGTTACCGATTGAATCAAACATGGATCCTCCGTTTATTGGGGAATTGAATCTTCACGACACCAGCGGGCAAATATGGCGGTGGATAGGAAATGACCGCCGGAGCGTTCGGTTAAACCAATCTCGCCAGCCTGGGTGCGTCCGTTGAAGTCGGCCATCATATCCTGGATGGCATAATACATGGTGACGGATGAGGCTTTGACTGCATAGGCAGTGAGTTGAACGAAGAGCGGATTTGGACTGAGAATCTGCCGGCAGGATTGCAGCAAATCGGGTAACAGTTTGTAGAATTCCCAAACTTCACCCTGGGGGCCGCGTCCGAATTTTGGCGGGTCAAGGATAATGCCGTCGTATTGAACACCGCGCCTGATCTCGCGCTGCACAAATTTGACCGCGTCATCAATGATCCAGCGGATGGGTGTGTTTTCCATATTTGAAAGCGCCTGGTTGTCTTTGGCCCACAAAACGGATTTTCGCGAGGCATCCAGGTGGGTGACCTGTGCACCTGAACGGGCGGCTGCCAACGATGCCATGCCGGTGTAACCGAAGAGATTCAACACCTTGGGGGTGATCTTTGAATTGCCTATGACTTTATCTGCCCAATCCCACTGCACAGATTGTTCGGGAAAGACGCCCAAATGTCTAGAGGAGGAACTCATGGCCCAAAAGGCGATGGAACCGTAGGTCATTTTCCAGCGTTCGGGCAATTTCTGACGATACTCCCAATGTCCGCCGTTTTCTTCTGGTGAGGGTTTATAGAGGGCGTCGGCTTTCTTCCATTCCGCAGGGGCAAGGGATTGGCACCAAACAGCCTCGGCTTCAGGTCTTACCAACCGGTAGGGGCCGAATTGTTCGAGTTTGAAACCGTCGCCTGAATCCAACAGGGCATAATCCTTCCAGCCATCGGCTGAGTGCAATTCAATAGAAGGGAGATCTGGGGAGGAATGTTTGATCATCATAAGAATTTCTCCTAGTATATCAGGATTCCGCACCAGTCTTCAGCCTTGCGAGGTGTACAAGTTATAATCGAAGAAACTTTGGCTTGGAGGTTTTATTTTGAACAGAGATTCGTTATTAACTCCCAATCGGCGCGGAACCGACAGCGTCAAATGGGGACTTTACGGTGAAGATGTGCTGGCCCTTTGGGTGGCCGACACGGATTTTCAATCTCCGCCTGCGGTGATTGAAGCACTGCAAGAAAGGGTGGCGCATGGCGTGTTTGGTTATCCGCTGCACCCGCAGGAACTGCGAGAGTTGGTGGCTGCCCGCATGTTGGAGCGCTTCAACTGGAGAATCTCACCCAAGGATATGATCTTCATCCCGGGTGTGGTGCCGGGATTCAATTTAACCTGCCAATTGTTAACCAAACCGGGCGAATCAGTATTAGTGCAACCTCCGGTATATCCGCCGATCTTGAACGCGGCTGAAAAAACAGGTGCCAGAAACATCCACGTCGAGCTGGTCAGGCAGACAGATGGTTCGTATGCAGTGGATTTTGACGCGCTAGAAGCCGCAATTGAAGAAGACACTCGCTGTTTAATTTTCTGCAATCCGCACAACCCGGTGGGCAAGGTCTACTCGAGACAGGAATTGGAACGCCTGGTGGAGATTTGCCTGCGGCACAAACTGACCATTATCTCTGACGAAATTCATTCTGATCTGATATTCAAGGGCAGTCAGCATATCCCCATTGCATCACTCTCTGACGAAGTATCGAAATCCACGGTCACGCTGATCGCCCCCAGCAAGACATTCAATATAGCCGGGTTGAGCTGCGCCGTTTTGATCTGCACCAATCATGAATTGTTGAAGAAAATTGAAAATACCAGCCACGGATTGTTGGGAGATGTCAATCTATTAGGGTTGACGGCTGCAATTGCTGCCTATCGAGACGGCAGCGGCTGGCTCGAGCATATGATGGAGGTATTGGAAGGAAACCGCGATTTTACGTTTGATTTTATCGAGAAGCGCCTTCCACAGATCAAGATGCACAGCCCGGATGCCACCTACCTGGCCTGGTTGGACTGTCGGGAACTTGCCCTGGAAGAAAGTCCATACAAATTCTTTTTGAAAAAGGCGAAGGTTGCTTTAAACTGCGGTGACGATTTTGGCGATTGCGGAAAAGGTTTCGTACGGCTCAATTTCGGATGCTCGCGTGAACTGCTGACTGAGGCACTTGAAAAAATGGAAAAAGCCATTCGAGAAAGATAAAAAAACCGGTTTCCATTGAAAAATAAGAAACCGGTTTTTGTTTCAGTTGTAAAAAGTTATTCGACAGGTTTTACTTCTGCTGCTTGCAGACCTTTGGGTCCTTTTTCGACTGAAAATTCGACTTGTTGGCCTTCTTTCAATACCCGGTAACCGTCCATCACGATCGCGGAAAAATGTACAAAGACATCTTCTGCCCCTTCACGGCCGAGAAAACCGTACCCCTTGGCGGGATTGAACCATTTAACCGTCCCAACAAAACGTTCTGCCATATATTCTTCTCCATGCTGAAAAAGATTGTAAGCGATGGGGTTACCCTCATCACATGCGATGTGAATAATTTAGCATTTTATAAAAAGTGTGTCAAGCGAGTTTGGGGTTCGAACACTAAGGCGTATAATCGGAATATGCGATTAGCTAAGCCGTTTTTAACAGGGTTGATCATTTTGCTGCCCATGGGCATTGCCTTTGTAATGCCCCTCTCTCCGCATCCGGCAAAGTTGAGTGAGGCCAGAGAGCAGGTTTTCGCCGCCAACCAAAAAATGGATGAGGTGGCAGAACTCTCCGCGCTCGAAACCGAGTTAAGCTTTGCACCCTGGCAGGGTGAAGCATGGCAGCGGCTGGGACGGTTGCGTCTGAACAACGGCAAACCCCTCGGCGCAGTGGATGCATTTGACAGAGCCGCATCCCTTGAGGCGTTGACCACAGAAGGACAATTGTGGCTCACAGACGCCTTGATTACGACCGGCGACTCGGAGCGCGCCAAAGCCTTGCTGCGTGAGTTTTCTCGAGCTGAAAATGTAGATGCCTTCGTGTTTCTTCAGGCAGCAATGACGCAGCGTTCATTAAATGATGCTTATGGCGCACTGGCAACCTTATTGAAAGCGTATGCCATCGATCCGCTTAACGGCGAGATTAATTACCAGATTGGATTGCAGTTTGCGGCAGTTGAGCCGGATAAAGCCCTGTCCTTTCTTAAACGAGCAGGTGAATTGCTTCCAAACAGGCAAGCGGCTTGTGACGCCCTGACCCAACTGATCAATGAATCAGGTGAAGTCGGAGAGAACGCGACACGTTATCAAATGATCGGTCAGGAACTCTCGACGATGAACGAGTGGGATGTGGCTCAACGCGCATTTGTTAAAGCCACAGACCTGGATGCTTCTGATGGCGTGGCCTGGGCTTTACTGGCTGAGTCAGCCCAACAAAACGGTGAAGATGGCGCGCAATTCATCACCAGGGCGCAAGAGCTGGCACCGAATGCTGAGTTGGTGAACGGTTTGAGCGGATTGTATTACCGCCGCCAGGGAAAAAATGAACTGGCCATTGAATATCTTCAAAAAGCCGCGGATGCGAACCCTAAAACAGTAGTCTGGGAAATCGAAATGGCCACCACGCTGGATGGCATGGGGGATAGAGCCTCTGCTTTGACACATTTTCAGAATGCCGTGGATATTGATCCGCAGAACTATCTGCCGTGGCGGGCGCTGGCAGTGTTCAGTCTCACACGCAGCTACGAGGTTGAAACCATTGGTTTGGCCGCTGCACAAATGGCGCTTCAATTAAACCCCGGGTCCCCCGCATTAATGGATTTGTTAGGTACAACTCTCATGAAGATTGGTAAACTGGATGAAGCATTGACCTATTTTCTTCAAGCGGATGCAATCGATCCGCATCAATCGGCGATTCTCATCCACCTGGGACAGTTATACCTGGCTCAAGGTGAAAAAGATAAAGCCATTGAGGTCTTGCGCCAGGCCGTGGATTTTGCACGCGACAGCAGGTTGCGTGACATGGCCTCAAACATTCTGAAAGAAAATTACGCCGAGAATTGAGAATTGGTATAATAAATTCGGTCATGAGATACCGGGAGGAAAGAATATGAAACGTACCATCACTGTGTTTTCCATTTTGCTTATTGGACTCACTGCGCTCAGTGCGTGTTCCCTGGTAAAGAAAACCCCATCTGCGCAACTCACGCTTGCCCCTGGCACCTTGCTCGATTCGGATGATTTTTCGACTATCCCAAACGGTTGGGGAACCATTGACAGGAGCGGCGGCGAGATTGCATATGAATATGAAGGGATGACGATTAAGGTCAACACCCCCAATTTTTCATTTATTACCGTTGATGGAAAAAATTTTAACGATTCTCGCATCGAAATTGATGCTGTTCTGCTTGAAGGCCCTTCAAATGACAATTTCGGCGTCATTTGCCGATTCAAGGATTTTGAAAACTATTATGCTTTTGTGATCAGTCATGATGGCTATTTCGGGATATACAAGGTCTTGGATGGTGTAATGACGCTTGGAAACGACACCGGCAACCTGGATTACAGCGATGCCATCCGAAAAGGCGGTGTGGTTAATCACATCACGGCTACCTGCCAGCAAGATATCTTATCTCTTTCAGTGAACGATACACTACTTTCACAAATTCAAGATTCTTCATTCACAGAAGGTCAAATCGGTTTGATTACAAGTGCATATAGCGACCCCGGTGTGAAGGTATTGTTCGACAATCTTGAAATTTACCAACCTTGATATTCCAATGAAAGTTTTCTTTGATACGGTTGGCTGCCGCTTAAACCAGGCTGAAATTGAACATATGGCAGCCCAATTCAGGGCAGCGGGACACCAGGTGATTGACACCTCGGATGGCGCTGACCTGGTGGTGGTTAATACTTGCGCGGTAACCGCCGCGGCTACCTCCGATTCACGACAAAAAGCCAGGCAGGCTCACCAGGCTGGTGCACATAAGATTGTGTTGACCGGATGTTGGGCAACGCTTGAACCGGAAAAAGCAGGGGCAATACCGGGGGTTAACGACGTAATTTCAAACTTGGAAAAGATGAACCTTCCGCTTAAAGTGATGGAATCAGAGTCTCTTGACTTTGACATGGAACCGATCGCCCGACAGCCGCTGCCAGGAGCGCATAGCCATACACGCGCCTTTATCAAGGCACAAGATGGATGCGATAACTTTTGCACCTTCTGTGTTACAAGGGTTGCCCGTGGTAAAGGTCAAAGTGTTCGCAAGGAGGAAGTGCTCGACGATATTCTCCAGGCTGAAAGGGGAGGCGTGCGTGAAGTGGTGCTCAGCGGTGTTCACCTTGGATCGTGGGGCAAAGACACCGGTCAAAAAGAGACGATTGTCGATTTATTGACTTATTTGCTCGACCACACCCATATGGAGCGTATCAGGTTGTCTTCAATTGAACCCTGGGATCTTGATGAACGCTTCTTTAAGTTGTGGCAGAATTCGCGTTTATGTCCGCATCTTCATCTACCCCTTCAATCCGGCTCGGCCGGGGTGTTGAAACGGATGGCTCGCCATACAACTCAGGTTGCGTTCAGTGATTTGGTGGCGATGGCGCGGGCATTTATTCCGGGGGTTTCAATAACTACAGATGTGATTGTGGGTTTTCCAGGTGAAAGTGAAGCCGAATTTGAAGAAAGCCTGGCTTTTGTCAAACAGATGCAATTCAGCGGCGGACATGTTTTCCGCTATTCTTTGAGAGAAGGCACTGCTGCGGCAAAATTGCCAGATCATGTGGGTGGCAAGACCGCAATAGAGCGGGCAAAAAAAATGCACGCGGTGATCAAAGATTCTGAGGCAAAATTCCTCTCAACATTTGTTGGACAAGAAGTTAAGGTGCTTTGGGAGGGGTCAGGCAAACAAGATCACAATGGCTGGACCTTGCACGGATTGAGCAGCTATTATATGAAGTGGCAAGCCAGGGCTGAAACTAACCGATGGAACATGATAGATACAGTATTAATTGATGCAGTCAAGGTAGATGGTTTATCAGGGAATATTATAAAACCTGACTGAGAAGCGGGTGTAAGGTTTTTTACGATGAAACGAACCTATAATTATAGTGTTGTACTTTTGACAAGTGATTGACCGCCTATGAACTGAGATGTATAATCTCTTGCTTTGCAGGTGTTGAAATAATTTGACTGAGAGACTTTGATGGATTTTGAAGAAAACAGCGATACAACGGTAATCAAGCGCACTTCGGAATATAAACCCGGAAAAAATTGGCGAAACATGTTGATAGGCAGGCCGCTTTCTACTGCGGATGCACCACATCAAACGATTGGCAAATTTCTTGGATTGGCAGTATTTTCTTCAGACGCGATGTCTTCAGTGGCTTATGCCCCTCAAGAAATGTTGCTAATATTAGCCGCGGCAGGTGTCAGTGCCTTCCACATCTCTATCCCACTTGCTTTAGGAATTTGTGTACTTCTGGCAATCTTGATCATCTCGTATGAACAAACCATTCATGCTTATCCAAATGGCGGTGGTTCGTTCATCGTTGCAAGAGACAATCTAGGCGCGGTTCCTGCACAGATGGCTGCAGCGGCGCTGTTGACTGATTACATCTTAACCGTGGCTGTTTCCATTTCATCAGGCGCTGCACAACTTGTCTCTGCGTTTCCGGTGCTTTATGATGTCAGAGTTTGGATTGCGGTATCCATGGTGTTGGTGATCATGCTGGTTAACCTTAGGGGAGTTAAAGAATCGGGAATCACTTTTGCAATTCCGACCTATTTCTTCCTTGTGATGATGTACATTACCATCGGTGTAGGATTGGTTCGACTTTTGCTTGGCACCTTGGGTGTGGTTGATACTCCTCCGATGGATATCGTTGGGATTGAAAATTCCATTCAACCCATCACAGCATTTTTAATATTGAAAGCATTTGCCAGTGGAACGACTGCAGTAACAGGTGTTGAAGCAATTTCCGATGGCATTACTGCATTCAAGGAACCCCGTTCAAAAAATGCAGGCACAACATTAATTATGATGTCATTGATCTTGGGATCAATGATGTTGGCGATCACATTCCTTTCGAACCGAGTTGGTGTTCTTCCATCTGATGAAGAAACACTTATTTCGCAATTGGCACGAACGATCTTCGAAAATCGCGGCATTTTATATATCGGCACCATTAGCGCAACGACCATTATCTTGGTGATGGCGGCGAATACTGCTTTCGCTGATTTTCCAAGGTTGAGTGCAATTGCAGCCGCAGATGGTTATCTTCCACGTCAATTGACCTATAGAGGAAGCCGGTTGGTGTTCTCCAGGGGGATCGTGGCGCTTGCCATGATTGCCATTTTCCTGATTATCGGGTTTCAAGCCAGCGTATCGAGACTAATTCCGCTATATGCTGTGGGTGTGTTTTTATCTTTTACTTTTTCTCAAACCGGTATGGCTCGAAGATGGNNACCGGAAAGCTTAAACCTGATGAAAAAATAGTTGAAAAGGGATCCACACTTGTTTACGACAAGCAATGGAAGTTCAAACTGATCGCCAATAGTATAGGTGCTGTGATGACCGCCGTGGTTATGGTGGTATTTGCCATAACAAAGTTTATAGATGGTGCCTGGTTTGTAATCTTGTTAATTCCCATTCTTGTGGTAATTTTTTCTTCAATTCACAAGCACTATGCCAAACTGGCTGATGACCTTTCACTTGAGAATTACAGCGCTCAAAACCGCATCGTACGTCAACGAGTTATCATGCCCATTGGTGGTGTTCATAAAAGCACCTTGGCTGCGTTGAGATACGCAAAAACGTTATCTGATGATATTACTGCCGTCCATGTTTCTATTGATCCGCTTGAATCAAAAAGGGTTCAAGAAAAGTGGGAGTTATGGGGAGATGGCTATCGCCTGGTTATTCTGGATTCTCCCTACCGCTTGTTTGTTGAACCTCTTTTGGCATATATCGAAGAGCTGGATGAATCTAAGGCTCCGAATGAGATCGTGAGCATTGTAGTGCCGCAATTCATCCCCAGGCATTTTTGGAATGGTTGGCTGCATACAAATACTGCTGACACACTTAGAAAAGTTTTACTTTATCGCAAGAATATTGTGATTATGGAAGTACCCTATCAGGTTGATTGATACGGATTATCGAGGACAAATGAAAACAATTGTTGTAGGATGTGGACGTATTGGCGCGACCCTGGCTTACAGTCTTTATAAGCGAGGTCACGAAGTCTCTGTTGTAGACGATAACCCCTTGTCGTTTAACAATTTACCCGCTGATTTTCAGGGGCGTCTGCATGAAGGTGACGCGCTTAACCATGATGTGTTAATGCGTGCAGGGCTGGCAAACTGTGATGCTTTGGCTTCAGTGACAAACAATGATGCTCTCAATGCCGTGGTAGCTCATATTGCCAAAGCAGAATACAAGGTCCCCAATATCATTGCCCGCAATTATGATCCGCATTTGAGGGCATTATTTGAAGCACTTGATATTCAAGTAGTGAGTTCCACCAGTTGGGGTGCTCAAAGAATTGAAGAATTAATGACAGACGGGGATTTCAGAACTGTCTTTTCTGCCGGCAACGGAGAGGTTGAAGTCTACGAACTGGTAATCCCTGAAAGCTTCGACGGAAAGAAAATCTCGGATTTGATCAGATGCACGACCTGTAAACCACTCTCCATCACCCGGGCAGGGCGCGCATTTTTGCCTGAGAATGATACGAAATTACAGGCAGGTGACTTGTTGAACGTGGCCGCCACTTTTGATGGTATTAATGAAACGCGCACTCATTTGCGCGAGGGAAAGAAGGCAGGTTAATATGTTTGTGATCATTGCAGGCGGCGGAAGAACCGGAGCGCAATTAGCGCGTTCGTTGTTGAGCGAAAACCATATCGTGCATGTTGTGGAACATCGCAAAGAAGTTTTGTCTCGAATTCACAAGGAACTCCCTACCGAGGTGATTTTTCCAGGCAACGCGCTGGATACCCAGGTGTTGGAACAAGCCGGGATCAAGGATGCCCAGGTTTTTGCTGCCACAAGTACGTCAGATGCTGAAAACTTATGCCTGTGCTTTCTGGCAAAGGAACGTTACAAGATTAAGAGAACCATTGCGCGTGTCAACAATCCCCGCGACGCATGGTTATTTGATTCCAAGTTTAATGTGGATGTGGCAGTAAACCAGGCAGATATCCTTTCTCGATTGATCCAGGAAGAAATGTCTCTGGGAGATATGATGACCCTGCTTAAGCTTAAGCGCGGCCGTTATTCACTGGTTGAAGAAAAGATTCCCTCAAAATCAAAAGTTTGCGGGGTTGCGATTAAAGATTTGAACCTTCCGGCAAACTGCGTAGTCGCTGCCATCATCCGCAAAGGTGAGATTGTTTTACCTCGTGGAACAACCACGCTTGAAATTGAAGACGAAGTTCTCGCGATCACCGATACAGAAGGCGCCCGGCAATTGGCAGCCATTTTGGGTATCGCAGAATAGCATAAATTATCTTTGACCAAGTCGAAACGTTAAGGTATAATTCAACCTTGCATTCAAAAAAGTCAGTAATTGAGAGGAACACAGTATGCCCAAGAGAACTTACCAACCGAGAATGCGCCGCCGCTTGCGTGTGCATGGATTCCGATCTCGTATGGCGACAGCCGATGGACGAGAAGTGTTAAAACGCCGCCGTACAAAAGGCCGCCACAAGTTAACCGTTTCAATGAATAACCATGTAAAAAGGATTCAATGGTAATTTCTGTCCATAAAGGCTAGCCTTGAACTCGTTTCTGGTGGATTTGATTGCAGAAGAGAGAAGGCAGGTTGATGGGTGAAACCCAAGTTTCGAATTACCCGAGCGATTGACTTCAAGCGGGTGCGTCATTTAGGCAAAACTTATACGCACCCGCTTGCAGTGTTAAAAGTAGCTCAAGGTGAAGCTGAAAATTCGCGAGCTGGAATTGTTACTGGAAAAAGAATTGGAAATGCGGTTGTCAGAAATCGCGCCAAACGCCGTTTAAGAGCAACTTTTTCTGAATTCCTCCCGTTTTTATTGAAACCTACAGATATATTGGTAATTGCCCGCGAGCCTATTAATAATGCGACGCCAATTGAACTAAAGAATGCTGTAAAGCAGTTATTGAATAGAGCGGAATTGATCGGTCCGGATGAATATGACGCAGGAAGACCAACACATTGAGGTAGTTGAACCTCGATTAAGAGATTTACCATTCAAAATTGGGAACATTCCCAGATTCATCCTACTTGGGTTGATCAGGGGATACCAGAAGGCAATCTCTCCGGCTTTACCAGCGGATACGTGTAGATTTTATCCGACCTGCTCACATTATGGATACCAGGCAATTTACAAGTACGGCGCCTTTAAAGGCACTGGAATGGCAATTTGGCGCGTGTTGCGCTGCAACCCTTATAATGCCGGTGGGTTCGACCCGGTGCCATAAGAAAAAGTAATCAAGATATAATGAAATGACCCCAATTAATAAAGGGAAAGTTAAAGAATGAAAAATAAAATACTCACTATTTTTGTAGCAATATCGGTGTTAGCCATTGCCTTAACCTCTTGTACTGGAGCAAGCTCCACTGCAACCAGTTGGGGCGGAGCAACGGTCACTGATTCAGCAGTCTATTTTGCTGATGGAATGCAAGTGGTTGCACTTAGACTGGATAATGGCGCCAATATTTGGACTTATCCTGAAAAAGCCGTAGCAACGAGGTCTTTCCTCGCGGCTCCGGTTCTCGCGGGTGACCAATTGATCATTGCAGATGCCGGCAACCTTTTGACCAGCATCAACAGCCGGGATGGCGTTACCCAAAACTGGCAATTTGCCGGAGCAAAGGGTAAATACATTGATACTCCATTGGTTATTGGCGAAACCATAGTCGCCCCCAATTCGGATAATTCTTTGTATGCTTTGGATCTCGACGGCACCAAGTTATGGGCATTTACTGCTGAGCATTCTTTCTGGGCACAGCCTGTCAGTGACGGTAATTTGGTGTTCGCTCCCAATTTTGATCATTATCTTTATGCAGTTGATCTTGCCACCGGTGTTCAAAAATGGAAGACCGATCTTAAAGCCTCAATTGTTGCCCGTCCAACCCTTGTTGATGGTGTCATTTATATCGGCAATCTTGATGGAGATTTTTTCGCTTTAGACAGTGAAAGAGGTACCATCCTATGGGAAACCAAAGTAGCTGGTGGTGTTTGGGCTGCTTCGAATTTAGTCGAAGGACAATTGTATTTTGGTGACCAGACCGGAATCATTAATATTCTTGATGCAGCCGATGGTTCTGTTGTGGATGCCATCAATGTGGAATCAGGAATAATTGGTTCAGGTGTTGTCGTGACAGAAGGTATCGTGTTTGGCAAAGAAAATGGCGATATCATCACCATCGGATTTGATGGTTCAAACCTTGGAACCAAGACTGTTGGCGGCTCGATTTATTCAAACCTTTCAATTAATGGCAATTTGTTTGTTGTAGTTGCCACCAAAGGTGAAAATCCCCTCGTTGCGTTTGACACTGATGTCAAACAGAGCTGGGTTTACACCACCTCCAAGAAATAAGGATGGCATAAACCATGTGGGATACCATTATTATCAAACCGTTTATTAACATGCTTTTGTGGATCTACATGCTGGTAGGCAACTTTGGCGTTGCGATCATCTTGTTCACCACATTAACCAGGGTTATTTTGTACCCGTTGACTGCAAAACAGATCAAGGGTGCCCAGGCTATGCAGGAATTGCAGAAGAACAAACGCTACCTGGATATTCAAGAGAAATACAAAGGTGATAAAGAAAAGTTAGCCCAGGAACAGATGAAGCTGTATCAAGAGTTGAAGATCAATCCTCTTTCATCTTGTCTTCCTACTTTGCTTCAATTTCCGATCATCATTGGTCTTTACCAGGCATTGATTCAGAGTATTGCTTCTTCCCCTCTTGACCTGTTGAAATTGACCCGGCATATCTATCCAGGTTTTCTCAATATTCCTGAATTAATCCCGCTTAATACGCACTTCTTATGGATGGAGTTGGGACAACCTGAACGTTTGTTTATCCCCGGAATCAGTTTTGGAATTCCGATATTGACCATCGTGGTAGTGATCACAACTTTTATTTCATCAAAGGTTATTGCTCCACCCCCACAACCTGGTGCCAATGACCAGGGTGCCATGATGACCAAGATGATGAATCTCTATATGCCAGTCTTAATGGGTTGGTTATCCTATACCCTTTCAGCAGGTTTGGCGCTATACTTTGTTGTGTCAAACGTGATTCAAATCTTGCAATACGCTATAACTGGTAAAATATATTGGGGAAATATCTTCCCATGGTTAAAGAAAACAGAAATTAAAAAACCCTGATAGCAGAGAATCGAGACAAAAAATGCCCCAGGAAAAAACTACTCTTGAAGTAATTGCACCTACTACAGATGAAGCCATTGCCAATGGAATAAAACAATTGGGAATCAGTGAAGACATGGTAGATGTTGAAATACTGGATGCAGGGTCTCGCGGGTTATTAGGAATTGGTGGAAGACAATCGCGTGTGCGTTTGACCATCAAAGCAGAACCTGAAAAAGCAGCAGAAGCCGTACCGCAAACTGCCTCAATCAGTTCATCCGCACCATTGGGAGAGATGGTTGAGTACCGTGAATCAAAAAGCATTAAAGAAGATGCTCTTTCAGAAGATGAAAAACAGGCGTTAAAGGTTTCAAAGAAAGTAGTGGTTGAACTGCTCGAACGAATGCGCGTAAAGGCGGTCGTTGAACCCTGTTATATTGCACCTGAAGACGATAAAGATGAACGTATCATCCTGATTGACATCCAGGGCAGCGATTTGAGCATCTTGATTGGCCGAAGGTCAGAAACATTAAATGCGCTTCAATATATCGCCAGCCTGATCGTCAGCAAAGAATTGGGTCGCTGGGTTCCGATGATGATTGATGTACAAGGGTACCGCAAGCGCCGCGATCGTCAACTAAGACAATTGGGTCGGAAGATGGCCGAACAGGCGATTCAAACCGGTAGACGCCAGGTGCTCGAACCGATGCCAGCCAATGAGCGGCGCGTGATCCACCTTGAATTGAGAAACCACCCGGAAGTAATCACCGAGAGCATGGGCGATGAACCCTATCGCAAGGTGACCATCTCACCAAAAAACTAGTGCTTCAATAGAGAATCCGTGAAAGCGGATTCTTTTTTTATTTAAACGAATAGGGTAAAATTGTCTGACAATTCGGCTTAGGGTATCAGGAGTGATCATGAATGCAGTAGAAATCATTATCAAGAAGCGCGATAAACTGGAATTAACCAGTGAAGAAATTCAATACTTCATTGATGGGCTGGCAAGCAAACAAATCCCCGATTACCAGGCAGCGGCATGGCTGATGGCTGTTATGTTAAATGGGATGAATGAAAGGGAAACCACCGATCTCACCATGGCCATGGCCAATTCTGGTGAAGTGCTGGATTTGAGTCACGTGGTGCCCATTGAGGTGGATAAGCATTCTACCGGCGGTGTCGGCGATAAAACGACGCTGGTGGTGGAACCTTTGGTGGCTGCTTGCGGCTTGCCGGTCGGTAAAATGTCTGGCCGGGGATTGGGATTCAGCGGCGGCACCCTCGACAAAGTTGAGACCATACCCGGATTCCGCACCTCTTTTTCGCGTGATGAATTCATCAGCCTGCTTCGCGATACCGGGCTGGTTCTAGCCGGTCAAAGCGGAGACCTGGCCCCGGCGGATGGCGTGCTTTATAAATTGCGAGATGTCACTGGTACTGTCGATTCGATCCCGTTAATTGCTTCGTCTGTCATGAGCAAAAAAATAGCAGGAGGGGCGCAAGCCATCGTTTTGGATGTGAAAATTGGTGTTGGCGCTTTCATGAAAAACCTGGATGATGCGAGAAAACTGTCACATTTGATGGTTTCAATAGGCAAATTGAGCGGTCGAAAGGTGATTGCCCTGCTTTCTGAAATGAACCAACCGCTTGGCTGCGCAGTCGGCAATGCTCTTGAGGTCAAAGAAGCAATTGACACATTGCATGGCAAAGGACCTGCAGATTTTACTGAACATTGTCTGCATGTAGCCTCTCATATGCTGGTGATCGGTGAAAAAGCCAAAAACCTTGACGAAGCACGAGCACTTGTAGAAAAAACACTTAACAGCGGAAAAGCCTGGCAAAAATTCCGTTCAATGGTGATCAACCAGGGCGGTGATGTATCCTTTGTGGATCATCCCGAGAAGATGCCGCTTGCACCGGTGATCGAGACTATTAATGCACCCGCAGACGGCTATTTAAAATGGATTGACGCCAAGGAAATTGGCGAAACCACTGTTGATATGGGTGCAGGACGCAAGAAAAAAGAAGACCTCATAGACCATGCAGTGGGCGTGATCATCCACCATAAGGTTGGTGACAAAGTCAACAAGGGAGAGGATTTATTCACCCTGCACGCCAGCAGTCGCGAGAGTTTTGAGATGGCTAAAACAAGAATCTTAAAAGCGCATGAATTTAGTGATTCTGTTTGCGAACCGCTGCCGCTCTTTTATAACTAATACCTCAAAAAGATATCCGAGAAACTTTGCAAGATTGTTTTGTTAAATACTGCAAATTAAATGCAAGTCCCCGATTTTTTTGAAAAATCGGGGACTAAATTATTTGCTGAAAAAATTATTTTCCCATAACCTGGTTCAAGAAGACCTTCAGGATGGAAGGATCAAAGTGTGAACCGGATTGAGAGAGCAGATGTTCGTAAACTCTTTTCTCATCCCAGGCTTTGCGGTAGGGGCGGTCTGAAGAAAGTGCATCCCATACATCTATGATGGCAAATAACCTGGCACTCAAAGGAATATCTTCCCCTTTTAGTTTGCGAGGATAACCAGTGCCATCCCATTTTTCGTGGTGGCAGTAAGGGATATCAATGGCAGGCCGTAAGAACGATATGGGGGCGATCAATTTGTATGCCAATTCTGGATGGGTACGCATAACTTTCCATTCTTCATCATTCAACGGACCCGGTTTGAGCAAAATTTGATCAGGTATGCCCATTTTGCCAATATCGTGTAATAAGGCGCCGCGCCTGATGTTGTTCAGTTCCATGCCTTGAACACCGACTGCCAGGGCGAGCCTTTCGGTCATTTCTGTGACACGTCGGGCGTGACCTTCGGTCTCTTCATCGCGCAATTCAAGGGCACTGGCCCAACCTTCGAGGGTGCTGTCATAAGCCACCATCAGGTCCATATTGGAGCGCTGCAAATTATCAAACAGTTCTCCGTTATCAATGGCAATGGCTGCCTGGGTGGAGAGCATGGTGAAGAAGTTAATCCAATCGCCGGTCACCTTAAATGGAGATTGGCTGAAAACTTCAAGAACACCTTTAACCTGACCCTTGGCAATCAAGGGGATGGCGTAATATGAATTGAACCCTGCGTCGCGGAATAACCTGGCACGGGGTGAATATAAAGCTGCTTTTTCGAGATTGGGTTCCTGCATCAAGCGGCGTTCAAGCGCACAGATGCCAGCCAGGTCATCACCCATGCGGCTGAAACTGCGTAGAATACGGGTGTCATAGATGCCGCGACTCGTGATGCAGTTGAGCGTTTGCGAGAATGGATTGAGCGATTGGATAATTGCGCCATCCATTTCGAGCTGGGTGAGGGCGCTGCCAAGTAGAAAATCAAGCGTCACCTTGATATCAGAACTGCCTGTAATAGCAAGGTCAATGTCATGCAAGGATGCAAGCTGCTGCAATTGACGGGTTGTCTGGTCATTGAGTGTTGTGCGGCGAATTGCCGAGGCGGCGATATCTGCCAGCGCGGTTAGAATGCGTATTTCTTCATCTGAAAACGACTCTTTACGTCCGAGCCACAATATACCTATTGTTTCACCTTGCAGCGACAACGGCAGCCCAATGATCGAATCAATTCCTTTCATCCAGGTGGATGTTGATAATTGATCGTCACTGCTGACATCGTTGATCATGACTGGTGAAGTGCTTTTCCATACCGAATCTGAAATGATCAACTCATCAGGTATGGAATTATTGGAAGTCAAAGCCCACTTGCCTGCGGCAATTTCGATTAACTGCTGGTGGGTGATGGAGTCTTTAGTCACCAATGCAATTGCATCTGCTTGAACAGTTTTAGCCAATTCATCCAGTAGGATGGAGAGTAATTCTTTGCGATCTCGGGCTTCGCGCATGGCCAGAGAAAGAGTAGAAATGGCTGCCAATTCTTTAATCCGTTGTTTTTCGGCTTCAAAGAGTCTGGCATTCTCCAACGCGATCGCAACCTGACCTGCCATGGAAACGAGCAGTTGTTTATGATCTTCATCAAAGGCATTTGCTTTATGAGTTTGCATCGAAATAGCGCCAAGCAGGTGGTCGCGACCAACAAGCCAGGTGCCTAGCCAGGATCCATTGTTTGCTTTTTCATCATAGATAGCCACTTCGGGTAGTTTGTCGACGCGCAATTCCTGGGTGATTAGGGTTTGACGGGTTTTCATAACCCAGGTCATCAGACCGGTTTCCTTGATCGTCAATTGTTTATTGGTGAGCTCAGGCAATTTGTTGCCTGTGGCATCAGCCATTAATAATTCCATCTCATGGGTTTTATGATCGTAAAGAGCGAGAAGGAAGGTGTCGGGTTTGAAAAATTCTAGAATTTGTTCGTACAATCGGTCGACCAACACATTGGAATCCAGCTCGTTGCTGGTTACCAGGGCTGTTTTGTAAAGCGCGCTCATCTCACGGGATGTGCGTTCAGTTTTTTCAAATAGGTTGATGCGCTCAATTGAAGAGGCAATGTGGTTGGCAATGGTTTTTAATAATTGTTCATCTTCAGAAGCAAAAGCATTTACTGTACTTGCTTCAAGATTGATGACCCCATAGACCTTATCTGATACGATGATCGGAACACATAATTCCGATCGGGTTTCAATATCAACTTCAAAATAATCAGGGTCTACACTGGTGTCAGGTACAAATTTTGAAATGCCGTGTTTGGCGACCCAACTGGTGATTCCGCGATCCATGCGGATGATAATTTGAGTTGAATCGTCTGGGTCACAATGACTGCTGCGGTGTCTGCACAGAACGCCGGTTTTCTTATCGAGAAACATAAACCAGCAGCGAGCAGGTGCAAGACTTTCTCTCACAATCCTCGTACATTCTTCAAACATCTCATCCACTGTGTTTGCTTGTGCAATCTTGGAAGAAAGCGTATTTAATACTTGCAACTCGCGGAATTTTGATTTTCCAAGCCGGGTGTAATAACTGAGTTCTGTAATTTCACGAGAGATCACAGAAACGCCAATTACATTATTATCTTTACAAATCGGAGAAAAGGAGGTTTCGAATACTCGTTCACCTTCAGAAATGAATACAGATTCTTGTTCAGTGAAAGAATTACCTTTGAGTGCATCATTTAATTGATCAAGTAATGGTTTGAAGAGGACCATATGGCCATATTCGTTAATGTTATTGCCGATCGCAAAAGTGACGCCAAATGCCTTAAATAATAATTCTACAGCAGCAGGATTTATGGCTGTAATAAGGTATTTGTCATCAATAGACCAGATACCATCCTGACTGTGGTAAATAATATCTTCAAAAACCCTGTTGTCTACGTCAATGAACATTCGAAAAGCGTGCCCTACCTTCTTGGTTTTAAAAAGGCTCTCAGATAGATTTCGTGGTTTTATTTGTCACAAGATATAGGTTACATTTCCAGGCAATTAAATGCTGTAATTTTTATGTAAAAAAGTGAAAAAATACTTTTTTATCCCATCTTTATGTTTGATTATTTTGTTTTTTTGTGGGATAATAACGAAAAGTGATGATGGAAACGAGTAAGTTTACATTTCTTTCTTAAGCGAATCTGGAAGCGGTGTGAGCCAGGCAGAAGAATTAAACTGAAAATCCTTCCGGAGCTGTGATCTGAACGCGGAGTATCCGCCTGTAAGTGAGCCGGTCCCTTCGACCGTTACCCTGAAGCAGGTCTGTCGTAAAGATGCACCTGACCGAGCGCTCACGTAAGTGAGAAGCAGGGTGGTACCGCGGAATTTTTTCCCGTCCCTGATTTGGGATGGGATTTTTTTATTCTTGGAGGCTGTATGTTCAAACCGGTTTCACCAAAGCTGGATGTTATCCAGATGGAAGAGAAAGTCTTAACACACTGGAAAAAACGCGATGTTTTTCACCAAAGTATGGACCTTCGGAAAAATGGCAAGGAGTACGTGTTTTTTGAAGGACCGCCCACGGCGAACGGCAAACCGGGTGTCCATCACGTATTAGCCCGGGCCTTCAAGGATATTTTTCCGCGTTACAAGACCATGCGAGGCTATCATGTCTCACGGCGTGGCGGCTGGGATACACACGGCCTGCCGGTTGAAATTGAGGTCGAAAAGAAACTTGGGTTTAAAAATAAACGTGACATTGAGGAATATGGCATCGGCAAGTTCAATGAGCTTTGCCGTGAATCTGCCTTCACCTATATCAAAGATTGGGAAAAACTGACCGATCGTATTGGCTATTGGGTGGACCTTGATACCGCTTATATCACCTACAAAAACGAATATATCGAGTCCATCTGGTCGATCTTAAAAAATTTCTGGGATCGCGATTTACTCTACCAGGGTTACAAAGTGGTGCCATACTGTCCGCGCTGCGGAACACCGCTGTCAGACCATGAAGTGGCGCAAGGGTACAAAGAAGTCAGCGATCCATCACTGTTTGTGCGTATGCCATTAGTGGATGATAATGGAACCTCCCTGTTGGTATGGACGACCACACCCTGGACGCTGCCAGCCAATGTGGCCGTTGCTGCCGGTGCGGATGTGGATTATGTAATGGTGGAACGCAATCTACCGGAAGGCGGAACTGAACGCCTGATCCTCGCTGAAGCATTGATTGAAAAAGTCTTTGGCGAAGAAAATGTTGCGGTGGTTGATCGTTTCAAAGGTAAACAACTTAAAGGTAAAAAATACAATCCATTATTTACCTTTTTACCGACTGATAAGCCAGCTCATTATGTTATCCTGGGCGATTTTGTGACCACTGAAGACGGTTCAGGTTTGGTGCATATCGCCCCGGCGTTTGGCCAGGATGACATGCAGGTCTCTCTGGAAAATGACCTGCCTGTGTTGTGCACAGTGGCTGAAGACGGAACCTTCATCACCGAAGTAAAACCCTGGGCTGGACTGTTTGTAAAAGACGCAGACCCGTTGATCACCAAGACCCTCGACGAACGCGGTCTGCTGTTCAAATCCATGCTTTACACGCATACCTATCCCTTCTGTTGGCGCTGTTCGACTCCGCTTTTGTATTATGCAAGACCGACCTGGTACATCCGCACCAGCCAATTCAAAGACCGCCTGGTCGAAATCAATGACCAGATCAACTGGTACCCTGAGCATATCAAAAAAGGCCGCTTTGGCAACTGGCTGGCCAACAACATTGACTGGGCGCTCGGACGTGAGCGCTATTGGGGCATACCGCTGCCTGTATGGGAATGTGAAGAATGCCACACTCAAACCTGTGTCGGTTCTGTGGCCGAACTGTCTGAAAAAGCCGGTCGCGACCTTTCCAAATCTGACCTGCACCGTCCGCATGTGGATGAGGTCACCTTTAAATGCCATGACTGCGGCAGCCGCATGCATCGTGTACCTGAATTGATCGACGTCTGGTTTGACTCAGGCTCAATGCCATATGCCCAGTGGCATTATCCATTTGAAAATGTTGAAAAGTTCAAAGAACAATTCCCGGCTGACTATATCTGCGAAGCAGTAGATCAAACCAGGGGCTGGTTTTATTCGCTGCACGCCATCAGCACACTGCTCTTTGATTCTCCTTCTTACAAAAATGTGATTTGCCTGGGCCTTATCCTGGATGGTCAGGGGCAGAAGATGTCAAAAACCCGCGGTAACGTGGTTTCGCCGTGGGAAGTGCTTGACAAAAACGGCGCGGATGCCATGCGTTGGTATTTGTATACCGCAAGTCCTCCGGGGCAAGAGAGACGTTTCTCAAGCGACCTGGTGGGAGAAGTGCTGCGCAACTTCACGCTTACCCTTTGGAACACCTATTCTTTCTTTGTGACCTACGCCAACCTGGATGGCTGGAAACCAGAGAAGAATGTCAAGGTGGAATACAGTCTTCTGGATCAATGGCTGCTTTCATCATTGCATACGCTGGTAAGAGATGTGACCCTGGCACTCGAAACTTACGATGTGATCGGGGCGACTCGTCCGATTGAGCAGTTTGTGGATCAGCTTTCGAACTGGTACCTGAGACGCTCACGCCGCCGGTTCTGGAAGAGCGGTTCAGACACCGACAAGCAGGCAGCTTATGCAACCTTATATGAAGCTTTGGTGACCGTGAGCAAGCTTTTGGCTCCCACCATGCCTTTTATCGCGGATGAACTCTTCTTGAACCTTGTGGGTTCGGTTGAAGAAGGTCTGCCAGATTCAGTGCATCTGATGCCCTGGCCTGAATACGATCCTGCCCGCATCAATGAAAAACTCAACCGTGATATGAGCCTTGTGATGAAGCTCACCTCGCTTGGACACGCCGCTCGCAACAAGGCAAATCGAAAAGTTCGCCAACCGCTTTCTGAAGCAGCCTTTGCTGTCAGCACCCGCGAAGAAGCCTCCGTTTTATTGGAGTATGCCGATCTTCTTGAAGACGAATTGAATGTCAAGACGGTGCGTTCGCTCAACTCGGCTTCTGAAGCGGTGAGCTACGCCCTCAATCCGCAGCCCAAACAGTTGGGGCAGAAATACGGCAGCCGCTTCCCCGACATCCGCAAAGCTGTGTTGGCTTTGGAACCCGAAAAATACGCGCAGCAATTACTGGCAGGCGAATCCATCGCTGTTAAGGTTAATGGTGATGAACTTCTGCTGCAGCCTGATGAAGTTGAAGTACGCATCCAGGCCAGGGAAGGTTACGCAGTTGGATCAGAAGGCGCTTACCTGGCGGCTCTGGTCACAGAACTGACCCCTGAACTGGTGCAAGAAGGCCTGGCCCGCGAATTCGTGCGCCGTGTGCAAGATCTACGCAAGACCGCTGATCTTGAGATCGCTGACCGCATAATTCTTTACTACAACGCTTCTCCTGGTTTGACCGAAGCTGTAAAGACCTTCGCGGATTATATCCAGACTGAGACGCTCACCGTAGAGTTGAAGAATGGCACAATCCCATCAGGCACCGTACCTTTTGAGGATGAGTTTGATAGCGAAAAGGTGTCCATCGGCTTGAAAAAGGCATAACTTAAAGAGGCTCCGCGAGGGGCCTCTTTTTTCAAGTGGTCATTTGCTGATAAAACAGATACAATTGGACATGATTTAAAGCGTTTAGATGTTACTTTAGCGTAAAGGACTATAAGAAAAATGGAAATTCGTGAAAGCGGCATGCCAGAAATTGAGAGATGGGAGTCTTTTTTCGACCCCTATGCTATTCTTTTAACTTTTGGCTTATCGACCAGGGATAAAATCATTATCGATTTTGGCTGCGGTTATGGAACTTTTTCCATTGCGGCGGCTGAAATTTCTCTTGGTGATGTGTATGCTTTTGACAATAATGAAGTTTTTCTAGCTGAATGTCGAAAACGCGCAGCAGAAAAAGGATTGGAAAAAGTTCACTGCATCCATCGAGATTTTGTAAAAGAAGGTGTGGGGATGCAGCCTAATTCGGCAGATTTTGTTATGCTTTTTAATATCTTACATGCTGACAACCCGATCGATATATTACTTGAGGCACACCGGGTTTTGGCTCCCGGTGGGAGAGCAGCGGTGATCCATTGGAATTATGACCCCCTAACCCCTCGCGGTCCTTCAATGGATATTCGGCCAAAACCTGAACAATGCCAAATCTGGATGAAAGAAGCAGGGTTTGAATTTGTTACCCCAAAATTTGATTTTCCACCTTATCATTATGGGTTGTTAGGGCAAAAAAAGAAGAAAATAATTTAATCACTAAAGGAGAGTAGATCATGAAAGTTTTGTTTATCGTTAACGATGCCCCTTATGGTACTGAAAAAGCTTATAACGCATTTCGAATGGCCATGGCTCTTCAAAAAGAACATGCAGAAAACGTTGAAGTAAACATCTTTTTGATGGCGGACGCCGTGACCTGCGCCTTACCAAATCAGAATACACCGCAGGGATACTACAATATTGAACGTATGGTCAAAGCAGTCATCAATAAAGGTGCAAATGTCAAAGCTTGCGGATCATGTTCTGATGCGCGTGGAATTCGAGAAGTTCCATTGATCGCGGGTGTAGAGATTAGTACGATGAGTCAATTGTGCAACTGGACGGTAGAGGCAGATAAAGTATTAACTTTTTAGCTTACACCTGCCCGCGACCAGTGGGGTAAAAAATAAGGTAAAATTAAAGATTGGTGAACGGATAGCTCAGTTTTTGTTTTAGAAAAATGAGCATATTCGTTTTACTCATATAGGTCGCAGTCTTAACTCTGGTTGGAGGTTCTTTTGAAGAAGTTTTTTAAGTCAATAAGCTGGTTATTAGTGATTGCTACGTTCATAATAATCATTGACCAGCTCACTAAATATTTTATTCGCCAATATATGGTTTACGGAGAAACCTGGGCTCCATGGGATTGGATGATGCCCTATGCCCGTCTGCTTTACATTCATAACACCGGAGCAGCATTTGGTTTATTCAAAGACGGCAACCCAATTTTCATGGCACTGGCTGTGATTGTATCTGGTGTGATCATTTACTATTATCCCCAGGTACCTAAAGAAGAAAAAGTCATCCGCTTTGCGTTATCACTTCAACTCGCCGGGGCAGTGGGCAACCTGATCGACCGAATTTTCTTTGGGCGGGTCACAGATTTCATCTCCGTGGGTAATTTTGCTATTTTCAACGTGGCAGATTCATCCATCACGGTGGGTGTCATTATTTTATTGATTGCCGTGTGGTGGCAAGATCGCAACGAAAAGAAAAAACTGGCTGCCGCCAAACTTGAAGAGCCTGTTAATGAATTTGGAAGCGAGAATTGAACTCCAATCGGTTAGCCTTCAAAGTCAATCTTGAAGAAAGCGACAGACTTGATAAATATCTGGCGCTTAAACTGCCTGATTTCTCCCGTTCGCGGCTGCAAGCATTGATCAAAGAGGGTGTGGTGATGGTTGATCAACAGGCCGTGACCAAAACTGGTTTTGTAGTTGAACAAGGAAGCGTAATCGAAATTTTGGTTCCCGAGACTGTCAGTAGTGAACTGATCCCCGAAAAAATTGATTTGGATGTGATCTTCGAAAACAGTGATCTGGCTGTGATCAACAAACCCGCGGGTATGGTCGTCCATCCCGCAGCGGGGCATGATACCGGCACCCTGGTGCATGCTGCCTTGGCCAGGTTCACCGATCTGCAAGGCATAGGCGGAGAACTCAGACCAGGAGTGGTGCACCGCCTGGATAAAGATACATCCGGTCTAATCGTAATTGCAAAAAATGAAACTGCCCACCGCTGGCTTCAGGAGCAATTTAAATCACGCAAAGTTGAGAAAATCTATATCGCCCTCGTGGATGGCAAACCACCCACACCAACAGGCCGGGTTGAAGCAGCTATCGCGCGTGATCCATCACACCGAAAAAAAATGGCAGTCGTTTCAGAAATGAAAGGACGGGCATCGGTTACCGAATACCGCACCCTTGAGTCTTTTAGAGAACATACATTATTAGAAGCGCACCCTGAAACCGGAAGAACCCATCAAATCAGACTTCACCTGGCTTTTCTGAAATGTCCGATCACCGGAGATACTGTGTATGGTCGCAGCCATCCTTCTGTAGAAATAAAACGCCATTTTCTGCACGCCGCCAAATTGAAAATTACCCTACCGGGAGAGAAGACTCCAAGGAACTTTGAGGCGCCATTGCCGGCTGAATTGCTGGCAGTCTTGGATTACTTACGCTAATTTTGGAGAACGATATGAACATTGTTGATTTACGCTCTGACACTGTTACAAAACCAACACCCGAGATGCGTGAAGCAATGGCCAACGCGGAAGTTGGCGATGATGTGTATGGCGAAGACCCAAATGTAAACCTGCTTCAAGAAACCGCGGCTGAAATGATGGGCAAAGCTGCGGGCTTATTCGTTCCCTCCGGCACTATGGGGAACCTGATTGCCGTGATGGTTCACTGCCAGCGAGGCGATGAAGCCATCATGGGAGACAAAGGGCATACATTCTCATTTGAAGCCGGCGGTATTTCGGCTTTGGGAGGTGTGTTTCCACATACATTGCCCAACCAAGCTGACGGAACATTGAAACTTGACGATATTTTGGGTGCCATCAGACCGGATGATGTTCACCATCCCATCTCTAAATTGATTATTTTGGAGAATACCCAAAACCGCTGCGGAGGAGTTGTCCTCTCTGAGGAATATACCAAAGTAGTAAGTAAAATTGCACACGACCATGACTTGAAGCTGCATATTGACGGCGCGCGGATTTTTAACGCGGCTGTGGCCTTAAAAACCAGTGCCAAAGAATTTGTAAAAGCCTCTGACAGCGTCACTTTTTGCTTGAGTAAAGGGTTATCTGCTCCGGTAGGATCCGTACTTTGCGGTTCACGCGAGTTCATTGATAAGGCAAGACGAATTCGAAAAATGCTGGGAGGCGGTATGCGCCAGGCTGGCATTTTGGCTGCCGCCGGCCTTGTTGCACTTGAAAATATGGTGGATCGTCTGGCAGAAGACCATCGGAGAGCGGGTGAGTTGGCGCATGGTTTAGCCAAACTTGAGGGTATTCACTTTGAAATGGGATTGCCTCAAACCAACATGGTCTTTCCATCCTTGGGTTCTGACGTAAAATTCAAAGCAGCAGAACTTGCCAAAAAATTGGCATCTGAAGGCATCAAGGTTAGCGCAGTTGCAGATCGGCGTTTAAGATTAGTGACTCATGCCTGGATTGATGATGCTGCGGTTGAGCAAACCCTTGAAACCTTTAAAAAGGTATTGGCATAAATTTACTGAAATATGTCAAGACAAGAGATTGGTCTGGAAAAATTGGTTTTTCAAATCGGGTATAATTAATTCTTAGCCATAGCTTGAAAATTATGAGGTAATATGAACCCTTTTGTGACTGTCAAGGATATTGATCAAGCCGCACAGGCCATCACGAAGAAGATTAAAATTGCACCACAGGTTGCCCTGGTTTTAGGTTCTGGGTTAGGTGGTCTGGCTGATGAAGTGGTTGATCCGGTGGTTATTTCTTATTCAGACCTCCCCAATTGGCCTGTTTCTACCATTCATGGGCATGCTGGCAGACTGGTGATTGGATCTCTGGCAGGTGTGCCGGTGATGGTCATGCAGGGCAGGGCGCATTATTATGAAGGCTATACCATGGACCATGTTACATTGCCGATCAGGGTAATGCAGCGTATGAAAATTGGAACCATCATCCTGACGAACGCAGCGGGTGCAATTAACCCTGATTACCAACCAGGTGATGTAATGGCTTTGAACGATCATATTGGTTTGATTGGCATGGCTGGATTGAACCCGCTGCGGGGACCAAACCTCGATGAGTTCGGCGAACGCTTTCCAGATATGAGCCAGGTATATGACCGCGATTTGTTGAAACTCTCAGCCGAAATAGCCAAAAAGAAAAAGATTACCCTTCACCAAGGTGTCTACGTTTGCCTTTCAGGACCTTCCTTTGAATCACCTGCCGATTTGCGTTTTTTGCGCGGCATCGGTGCAGATGCCGTGGGAATGTCGACGGTACCAGAGGCGATTGTTGCCCGGCATGGTCGCACCAGGGTTCTGGCTTTTTCAGGCATCAGCAACAAAGCCAACCTGGACGGAAACACTGAAACGACGCATGAAGAAGTTTTGGCAGCAGGCTCAATGATTGTGCCAAAATTAACCACACTGATTAAGGGTGTTCTTGAATCAATCGGTGCCTAATCATCAAATATAACGGCGGTCTGGTAGTGAAAAGTTCTTAATGGATGCCATATTACGATTTCTCACGCAATACGAGATACTTTTTTATATTTTGCTTGGAGCAGTTATTTTGGTCTATGTCAGAAAAGTTTACCTGGCATGGCGTGATTGGTCTGTGGCATTATTTGGGTTGGAAAAAGAGCTTTCGCAACGAAAAATCAATGCCGGTTTGTCAATTGTGCTTTTTAGCGGTTTATTGGCCATCGGGCTTTTCGTGATCAACACCTTTGTGACACCTTCAGTGCCTGGTGTATTTCAGGTGGCGACACCTACTGTTGACATGACAGAACAACCCACATTGATTGTTGAAACCCCTACTCTAGAAGTAACCGCACAAGGATTGATTCCGACACTCAGCGCATATTTGAACAAAGGCTGCGTCCCCGGTCAGGTGAACTGGAGCTATCCGTTGGATGGCGATGGTGTCAGTGGAGCAGTGGAATTAAATGGAACGGTAAACATTGTCAACCTGGGATTTTACAAAATTGAATATTCCACCAGTGACCAAGACAATTGGATTCCAATTCTGGCTGGTCGAGAAGTGGTTGACAACGCTCCCTTTGGCAGTTTGTGGAATACCGCTGATCTTACCCCGGGTGATTATAAAATTCGTATCGTGGTATTCACGAATCAACAAGAACAATTGCCAGAGTGCGAAATTAAAATATTAGTAAAAGCGGTTCAACAAAATTAATATGCCTTCAATTGATATTCGCCCTGCTGTTTCAAATGATATTCCAGCCCTTATACAACTGACGCACAGCAGTGAAACATCTCATACATGGCAAATGAATAACGTGTATGATGAAGGCCAAATACAGGCAAGTTTCCGCAGGATTCGCCTGCCTAGACCTTATCTTTTGGAGTATCCACGCGTGCCGTCTGCGATCGCAGATTGTTGGAACAAGAAGGACTTGTTTCTGGTTGCCAGGATTGAGAATCAACGCAGCGGATATTTAGCGCTGGAAATCATTGAACGACAATCGGCCAGGGTCACAGACCTGGTGGTTGATGAGCCTTTTCGCAAACAAGGCGTAGCAACAGCGCTATTATTGTCTGCCCAAGATTGGCTGCGCTCAAATGGTATATACCGAATGCTGTTGGCTTTGCCGATTAAAAATGAAGCGGCAATCGCCCTGGCCGAAAAATTGGGTTATGCATACAGCGGTTTCATGGATGGTTTTTTTGGTAACCGTGAAATAGCATTCTTCTATTCTTATACTTTTCGATAAAGAGTGAGTCATTGGATAATTTGGTAGACGGACTTGTATCCATAGTGAGAACAATCAGCCAGATATTGACGGCTGGTATTGCAATTGCTGCCTTTTCGCTTTTGTTGTATGGATTGTCTTTCAACCTGCGCGATCGGGTGGCCCGATCTTTTGCCTGGATAATGTTCTGTTTGGTGATTATCTTTTCTACTGAATCTTTTACGGCCACCACAACCGATGCACAAACGATTAATATGTGGTTGCGTATCCAATGGGTGGGAATCATCCTTCTGCCGCCTTCATATTTGAATTTTTCTGACGCTCTTCTGGCTACCACTGGTCTGCCTTCGCGCTGGCGGCGTAAGTGGGCGATCAGAATAACCAATTTGATTTCGCTTTTATTGATTATTCTACTGGCCACACCCTGGTTCCTCGGTCCTTTGGTTGTCGACAAACCCCCCGCACCTCATTTCGAGCCGAAAATACTGACCGAATTATTCACAGTCTATTACGTTTTGATCATGGTTTTGTCATGGATCAACTTCATCCGCGCATATCGTCGAACCGTAACGCAATCAAGCAAACGGCGCATGCTTTACCTCACCGTAAGCGCCCTGGCGCCGGCTGTGGGTTCTTTTCCATTCCTGCTTTACGGATCCACTTTTGCGGCGAGCCAGCAATTGATCTTCTGGACGCTGGCTACATTAACTAACCTGCTATTAGGTGTATTTTTGGTTATTATGGCCTACGCAGTGGCATTTTTTGGCGTTCCATGGCCTGACCGTGTTGTGAAAAGTAGATTGTTCAAGTGGCTGCTGAGAGGCGCCATAACAGCCATTCTTACCCTTGCAGTGGTCACCATTGTACGCCGGGCTGGACAAGCCTTTGGAAACCCCTACAACGCTTTTGTGCCCATTGTCATGGTAGTGATGATATTAGTGTCAGAATATGCCATCACCATGTTTTATCCCTGGCTTGAAAAATTGGTCTTCTTCTCAAGAGATGAAGAAGATTTTCTGATGATTAGAAGCCTTGAGGATCGCATCATTACACGCAGTGACCTTAAACAATTCCTTGAAATGGTATTGGCGGCAGTGTGTGATTTGTTACAGGCTTCAGGGGCCTATCTGCTTGAAGTTAATGATGAAGGCTTATCCAAAGTCATCCATACAGGTGAAAACCAAATCCATGCCAACCAATTGGCTGAAATTGAAACACTGATTGTTGGAACAGAAGAAAATGACGAACCCATCATCTGGCAAAATGATGTATTGCTGCCTATTCGAAATGGTAGTAATGGTGATGCAAAAATCTTGTTGGGTTATCTGGGGGTCAATGGTTTTGCGGGTGAGTTGCCCCTCGCGGCGGATGATTCCGCAGCACTCAAAACACTGGTGGAGCGATCTGCAATGGTGTTGAAAGACCGTCAGACACAAGAGAACCTGTTTAGAACTTTCGAAAGGCTGAATCCACGTGAAGAACTGATTCAAAAACTGCGTGCTGCCGGACGTTACGACCGAAAAGGCGTTCTGCAGGTGGAATCCTCCATCAAACAGAGTGAGTTATCACAGGCAGTCAAAGACGCCTTAACCCATTATTGGGGTGGACCCAAGTTAACAGACAATCCGTTGTTGAAGTTTGAAATTGTAAAACGCGAATTGACCGCTGAAGAACCAAATCCAGCCAACGCACTCAGGTGTGTGCTGAAAAATGCCATTGAACAAATTAAACCCGCTGGAGATCGCAAGTACACAGGGGAATGGTTATTGTATAATATCCTAGAGCTTAAGTTCCTCGAAGGGAAGAAAGTCAAAGAAATTGCCATGAAGTTGGCATTATCAGAAGCGGATCTCTATCGGAAGCAGCGAGTAGCAATAGATGTTATTACCAATACAATTGTTCAAATGGAATTAAAATGTATTGGATCGCAAAGTGAGTAAGTTTTGTATCGACGCAGGAGGGAGCTGTAAAAATGAGGGATAAAAGTGGGCTATATAAAAATTCCAACATGAACCCGGAACCTGATGAGGGTTGGTGGGCTTCAGTTTTGGCTGATGAAGATGCGATTGTCTCTGAAAAGGCAGATACCAATTCGAGAAATAATCAAACCAATTTTAGCGGCGGTTGCACTAATTGGGAAAACGTAAAGAACATTTTTCTGCGTGATGAAGTCATTGAGTTGGAAGTATATGGCTTTAATCGTGGTGGATTGTTGGTTAAAGGGGAAGGTATCCAGGGGTTCGTTCCAGTTTCGCACCTTGTGGATTTACCCGGAGAATCCAGTGATGATGAAAGACAGGAACAACTTGCAAAATATGAGGGCAGTTCCCTTTGGTTAAAAGTGATCGAGTGCGAACCGGCCAGTGAACGCGTTGTACTCTCTGAAAGAGCCGCACAGGCAGGCGAGGGTAAGAGAAAACTTTTATTCGAATCTCTCAAACCGGGTTTGCACACCACCGGATTGGTGACCAATGTTACTGACTTTGGAGTTTTTGTTGACCTTGGCGGTGTTGAAGGTTTGGTGCATGTTTCTGAACTTTCTTGGGGCCGGGTTGAACAACCCTCAGCCTTGTTTACCATTGGACAATCAGTGGATGTAATGGTTTTACAAGTTAATGAATCTACTGCGCGAATCGCTTTGAGCATCAAGCGTTTGACTGAAAACCCCTGGGATACCATGCAGGAAAACCATCAAAAAGGTGATATCGTTTCTGCCAACGTCACCGCGATTCAACGTTTTGGTGTATTCGCCCGGTTGCCAGAAGGGATAGAAGGATTAATTCATATCTCGTCAATTTCTGATTTCTATGGCAGCAGTGATGCAACAAAACTATTTAAAGTTGGTCAATTGCTAACGGTAAAAATTCTGCATATTGATGCAGAACGAAGACGTTTAGGTTTAGGACTGGTCACCGAGGAATGAAAGAACCTGTGAATAATCCTGATCCGTTTAATCACCCCAAAACAGGAGATTCATCAAGACCACAATCGACACTGCAAAACGTTGCTGGTTTTTTTGGACAATTCAGACGTTTTGGTTGGGATTTAATTGGTTTAGTTCTTATTTTGATTACAATTTTAAGCTTGTTAGGTTTCTTTGGAATTTCAAAAGGCGCCATCATAACGCCTTGGATTCGTATGCTGAACAAATTCCTGGGATGGGGCGCAATTCCAGCCATCTTGATGCTTGGTCTTACCGGTGTGGCTGCGTTTCGTTACAGTGCAGGTAAAAAATTTCCACTTTCTTTGGGCAGGGTGATTGCCATTGAGGGTGCTTTTTTTTGTTTGCTGGCCAGTTTATCCATCTATGGCGGTTTTTCACTCGAAAGAGCTGAAGCAGGCAAGGATGGTGGTGTGCTCGGGTGGGGATTGGCAAGATTATTGCCAGGTTTCCTGGGTGTAATCCTCTATACTGGATTGTTTGTCCTGTTGGTTTTAGTTGCGGCTGGCGTCTTGAGTAAGGTTATTCAGAAGATCGTCTCATGGGCCAACCAGTCTGGTGTTGAGAGGTCTTCTTATGTTGAAAGAGAGTCTCGACGACCGATAATTGCTCAAGAAAAAACTATAGAAGAAGATCTTAATGCGCTGGTTAATATGCCGCAGCGGGATGACCGTTTGCCGCCCCTTAACCTATTAATGAGTGAACATAATGTGCCGCCAGATCAAGCACAGATCAAACTTAAAGCGCAAACCATTGAAAATACACTGGCTGAATTTGGACTGCCCGTGAAGGTGATCGGTTTTAGAGTTGGACCAACCATCACTCAATATGCACTTGAACCTGGTTTTATAGTCAAAACTGCCTCTGATGGCACATCCATTAAACAGAAGGTGCGCGTCTCGCAAATTTCAACCCTGAGCCGTGACCTGACTTTGGCTTTGAAGGCCTCGCGTCTGAGGATTGAAACACCGGTGCCTGGCAGAAACTTCGTGGGCGTCGAAGTGCCGAACAATGAAAATAATGTTGTTCGAATGAGGCCTATCCTCGATTCGACCGAATTTCGCACCATGGGTTCCCCGTTGGCTTTGGCACTTGGCCGCAATGTATCAGGCGAAGTAGTGGTGGCAGATCTTGAAAAGATGCCTCATCTGCTGATTGCAGGTACGACCAATTCGGGCAAGTCAGTGTGCATCACCGCAATTACAACCTGTCTGGTGATGAATAATTCGCCTTATGATCTAAAACTGGTGATGCTTGATCCAAAAATGGTTGAACTGGTGCGGTTTAATGGGTTGCCTCACCTTTTAGGCAAGGTGGAAACCGAAGTTGAACGCATGCAGGCCGTGCTGCGCTGGGCGTTGGCTGAAATGGATGCACGCTACCGTTTGCTGGCTGATGCCAAGGCAAGAAACATTGAAACCTATAATCACAAGATGGTGCAAAAGAATAAACCCAAGATGACACGGATTGTGATCTTGATTGATGAACTGGCCGACTTGATGATGTCAGCACCCGACCAGACTGAGCACAGCTTAATCCGACTGGCACAAATGGCACGCGCCACCGGCATGCACCTGGTGGTTGCAACCCAGCGGCCGAGCACGGATATCGTTACAGGATTAATTAAAGCTAACTTCCCGGCGCGTATCTCTTTTGCCGTGGCTTCCTCAATCGATTCACGTGTCATTCTGGATAACACGGGTGCTGAAAGTTTGCTGGGTAAGGGAGATATGTTGTACCTTGACCCTGCAAAATCCGGTTTGCAGCGTGTGCAGGGCATTCTTGTGGGTGACAGTGAAATCGAAAAGGTATTAAACCATTGGCAGCGCATCAACCAAGCCAATAACCCTGAAGAAGCACCATGGGAAGGCATCGTGGATGAGATCGTTGAAGCCGAAGGCGATCAACTGGTCGAGCAAGCCATTGGTGTGGTAAAAGCTGCCGGTAAAGCCAGCGTTTCACTATTACAAAGACGTCTGCGCATCGGGTATCCGCGGGCGGCAAGGTTAATTGATGAGCTTGAAGAGATGGGTGTTGTTGGCCCTTCCATGGGCAGCGGAAGAGACCGCGAGGTGCTGGTGGATGGGGATGACGGCGATGAACGGGAGTTCCAGGAGGATTAACCACAGATATCCATCTTGAGTAACTTGACTTTTTGTTGCTGGCAAGTTAGGATGGTGTCTATTCTTAAAACAGGATCGGTGGCACACATGAGCGAGGTAGAAACACCCAAAGAAAAAAAGATTTCCTGGTCATTAGAAATGTTCCTGCGAAAATTGTTCAAGGGAGTGATTGACCCGGTTGCAAGGTTCTTTTTACGAATCGGTTTTAAGCCAAACATGATCACTTATCTTGGCTTGATTATCACGACTGCCGCTTCTGCATTAATTATTACAAACCACATTCAATGGGCGGGACTCGTTTTGTTAATCGGCGCTCCCCTGGATGTTGTGGATGGTTCAATGGCGCGTTTACTTGGACATTCATCCGTATATGGTGCGTTTATTGATTCAGTCACTGATCGCTATTCAGAATTGGTGTTGTTAGGCGGGTTGCTGATTCATTATGTTTTACAAGCAAATTTGACTGCCTGCATCCTCGTGTTTGTGGCGGCAGCAGGATCTGTGATGGTTTCATATGTTAAAGCGCGCGCTGAAGGCCTCGGTTTTTCAGCAAAAATTGGATTGCTGACCCGTGTGGAACGATTGATCGTATTGGTGCTTTGTTTACTCTTCAATATTCCCTTGGTTGCGTTGTGGATCATTGCAGTTTTGGCCAATGTCACTGCGATACAGCGCATCTGGTTTGTCAGAAAACAAACCCTGGCCGTTAAATCGACCGACTAAATTACACAAAAGGATACTCCCATGTTTAAATTAGCAAGTGACGGCATCGTCATCTTTGGTTTGAAAATTTACTTTTACGCGCTTGTGATTATCACCGGCGCCCTGCTCGGTGCATTTCTGGCTTCAAAAGAAGCCAAACGCCGTGGACATAATCCCGAGATTATTTGGGATGTGCTGCCGTGGATCTTGATCGCCGGTATCATAGGTGCACGTTTATGGCATGTGTTTACACCTTCATCGTCGATCTTGATTAATGGTGTCAATCCTTATTTTATTCATCCGCTTGAAGCCTTCAATTTTCGTCAGGGTGGTTTGGGCATCCCTGGTGGTGTGATTGCCGGCGTCTTGGCTTTATACATCTATGCAAGAAAGAAAAAACTTGTTTTCACCAGTTGGCTCGATATTCTGGCTCCAGGTCTGGCGCTGGCACAGGGCATTGGAAGGTGGGGTAACTTTTTTAATCAGGAGCTGTACGGGTTAAAAACGAGCGTTACCTGGTTCCCTTATGCCGTCAAAATAAATAATGAATATTATCTGGCAACTTTTTTCTATGAATTTGTCTGGAACCTGGTCAATATGTTGTTGTTATTATGGCTTCCGCGAAAACTTGGCGACAAAATGAAGCCGGGTGATAATTTCCTTGTTTACATGATCTTTTACGGCATAGGCAGGTTTTTGCTTGAATTCATTCGGTTGGAATATTCGCCAATCGCCGGGATCAACATCAACCAGGCGATCATGGGTGTTGTTGTGGTTATTTCAACCGCAGTATTAGTTCTTAGACATATCAAGAAAAAAGAACCGATCGCTGTAGCCGTTGAAAACAGTCAGGAATAATTATAAAAAATCAAAGGTTACCTGAAATGGTAACCTTTTTTGACAGGAGACAACGATGGAGAAAATAACGATCTTGGGATCAGCCAACGCGGTTGCAAAATCAGACCAACAAAATACACATTTGCTGTTTGAGACCAGCAGTAGAAAAATTTTGGTGGATTGCGGCGACCACGCCTCCGCCAGCCTGGCCCGTGCCGGGGTGGAAATTATCCAGGTTACCGATTTGATCCTCACACATTTCCATGCCGACCATGTGGGCAGCCTGCCGCTTGTCATTATGGATATGTGGCTTGAAAAACGTACGGCTCCGCTGACCATTTACGGGTTGGAAGTTACCATCGATAAGGCGAAAAAATTGCTGGACTTGTTTGACTGGCAAAAATGGATGAACATGTTCTCGGTAGACTTTGTCACGCTTGAAGAATCAGGTTTATCAAAATTAAACTCGGATGATGAATTTAAAGTAACTTCATTACCTGTGCTGCATTTGATCCCGACTATAGGGTTACGTTTTGAATTCACAGGTGGAAGAACCATAACTTATTCCTGCGATACAGAACCCTGTGAGGCTTTGTATAAACTGGCAGACAAGGCTGATGTTTTACTTCAAGAAGCTGCCGGGCCTGGAAAAGGACATACCTCACCTGAACAAGCAGGTGAAATTGCCACCCGCTGTGGTGTACAAAAATTAGTGTTGATCCATTATGAGGGCAGAAGGGGAAAGCAGGCGTTATTATCTGAAGCGCAGGCTAAATTTGGCGGAAAAGTGATCGTGGCAGAAGATGGAATGGTGCTTTAACTTACCAGCCTTCAAGAAAATTTTTCCATTCAATGTTTTCATCCAGGAATCTGGCAAATAAATACATGGCATCTTGAGGTGGTTCCTTGACGCGATGAAGTAGGCTCATGCCAGATTCTTGAAGGGTGCGTCCGCCTTTACGGTGATTACAGGCAGAACAGGCAGCGACCAGGTTGGTCCAGGAATGAGGTCCGCCGAGGTGTTTGGGCTGGATGTGATCCACTGTTAGTAGCAAGGTGGATTTTCCACAATATTGGCAAGTGAATTGATCGCGCCTGAATATTTCACGCCGACTTAAACTGACCTTGGGGTGGGGTCGGTGAACCATCCGCTGCAGGCGGATGACAGAGGGAATCGGATATACGGCGTGAGTGGTTTTAATTGTTCCGCGACCATTGAGAATTAGGGTGGCTTTTTCAGACAACATAAGACCCAGTGCGCGCCTAAAACCGCACACATTAATGGGTTCAAAATTAGCGTTCAACACCAAGACAGGTTTATCCATATATAATTAGCATAGATTATAGCGCAAGTCTTGAAAAGGTAAAAACCGGAGGATGATATGCGTATAGTCATAATTGGTGGTAAAGGCACCATCGGAAGAGCAATCACAGAGGCTGCTATTGCCAAAGGTCATCATATCGTTATTCTTTCACGGAGAACCCATAAGGCTGGACCATCGAGTGCGCAAGTCGTACTTCAACAATGGGATGGTAAAAGTGCAGTGGATCTGCGCCGCATAATTGATGGACTAGATGCAGTTATAAACCTGGCAGGTGAAAATATCGGCAAAGGTCTCTGGACGGATAAAAGAAAAATAGAGTTATTAAATAGCCGTCTCGAACCTGCAAATGCATTGGTGGAAGCGCTCAAGCTTTGTCAACAACCCCCAAGTACTTTGATTCAGGCGAGCGCCATTGGATATTATGGTTTTGGCACCGAAGAAAAGGATGAAAGTTCTGCACCGGGTGAAGATTACCTGGCTAACTTTGCAGTCCAGTGGGAAGCATCCACGCAAGATGTAGAAGCCTTTGGCATCAGAAGAATAATCATCCGCACCGGGATCGTTCTTCAAAAAGGTGAAGGCGTGCTGCCGCAACTCATGCTGCCATTTAGACTGATGGTAGGCGGACCTGTGGGTTCTGGAAAGCAGGTGTACTCGTGGATCCATATTAGAGATGAAGCAGCGGCCATTTTGTTTTTACTTGAAAAGCCGGAGGCTAAAGGAATTTTCAACCTCACAGCACCAACACCGATGAGCAACAGCGAGATGGGCAGGGTTCTCGCCAGGGTGACGAAACGGCCCTATTGGATGCCCGTTCCGGCATTTTTGCTTAAATTGGTTTTGGGAGAGATGAGCACTTTGGTATTGGATGGGCAGAAAGTAATGCCCAAACGCTTGCTGGAGGCTGGATACAAATTCAGTTTTAATGATCTTGACGACGCGGTACATGATTTATTAAAAATCTGAGGCAAGATCAAAAGAAGCTTGAGCGCTGGTATAATCAGGCTTTGTATTTCAAAATCTTATAAAGGAGGCCGCAATGAATATCGATCAACAAGTCGAGTATTTTATGCAAGGTACTGAATACGGCGACGAAAAATTAAAACAAAATATGGCGGATGAGCTTCGTGCCCGTTTAATATCCTGCCAAAAGGAAGGAAGACCCCTGCGGGTCTATTGCGGCTTTGATCCTCGTAAAGCTGACTTGCATCTCGGTCACACCGTGCCGATGCGCAAGCTGCGCCAGTTCCAGGNNCGGCAACTACACTTCATTGATCGGTGATCCCTCAGATAAAGATATTCTGCGTCCGCAGTTGACCCACGAAGAAGTGGCGGCCAACGGACAAACCTATGCGGACCAGGCATTTCGCATTCTCGAACCTGAGAAGACCAGCATCCGATACAATGCCGAATGGCTTTCTCAATTGTCCTTTGAGCAGTTGATCAAGCTCGCTTCGAATTTTACGATTCAACAATTTCTCACCCGCGATAATTTTAAAATTCGTTGGGATAAGGGAGATGCTGTCTATTTGCATGAATTCTTCTATTCAATCATGCAAGGCTTTGATGCCTATGCATTGAAAGCAGACGTTCAAATCGGCGGCACAGATCAACTTTTTAATATTATGACGGCGGCACGCAAGATCATGGTTAATCTTGGCGCTCAACCCAACATTGCCATCATCCTGGGCATTCTGCCCGGCACTGACGGCGTGATCAAAATGAGCAAATCACTGGGCAATCACATCCCCATCAACACGGATGCCATTGACATGTACGGCAAGGTCATGAGCATTCCTGATATGGCAATGGGGCAGTTCTTTAGGTTGACCACCCGCTTGACACCGCCCGAGATTACCGAGATTGAAAACGGTGTCAAGAACGGCAGCATGCATCCTCGCGATGCGAAGATGCGTCTGGCGAGAGAAATCGTGGGTGCGTTCTACGGCGATGTTGAAGCCGCAAATGCACAACAAGTCTTTATTGATACCTTCCAGAAGGGGAGCATCCCGGAGGATATTCCGGGCTTCAAACTTTCTGGCACCCAAACCACCGTGGATATCTTGCTCGCAGCCGGTCTGGCAACAAGTAAAGGCGAAGCCAGGCGTTTGATCGAACAAAAAGGCGTGAAGTTTGAGGGTGCAGCAATTGAAGACAGCACACTGATAATGGATAAAGCCGGCGTGCTGCAAGTTGGCAAGCGGCATTTCTTGAGATTGGAAAAGTAAAGCAAATTATTCAGAGCAAAGTCCCGCATTCTTCGAATGTGGGACTTTTTCTTTAACTTCATAAAAGACGACCATATTAACCGGGTGGTTAAAATCAAAAGAGGGCATTTCCCCGCAGCTTGTTGCGATTAAAGGTTTGTAATTCTTACCTCACCCCAAACCCCTCTCCATCCCGCGGATGGAGAGGGGCAGGGGAGAGGCCGGAATTAAAGAACGGGGTATTTGCTCATAACGATTTATTAAACATGATACCCCGCTGCTTGCTACAGGTGTGTTTCATTGGTTCTTGATAAGTTTAGTTATTAAACCAGGATCATGGTTTTTCTAGAAAATTAAAACAGATGTTGCAGTTATGACGTGATTGAAAACCATTTTAATCACAAGATTAAAATGGTTATTGACCAATTAAATTAACTACAGGGGAGAAGGATTAATTGATCGTATTTACTGCCGCATTAAACATATCTGTGCCAATTTTCACCGCCAGGTTGGATGAAGCGTTTTCAAGAGCCACGACTAAAACAACCGGTGTGCCTTTCCAATCTGACGGGGTGCCGGCGATGAACCAATTCACTTTACCAGATTCTGTCAATCCAGTGGATGCAAGCGACCAGCCGGGCAAGGTTGAGCTGGCAAGCAAGGATGCTGATTTGGCTGTATCCATGGCTGGCAGGGCCGTGGGGGCTTCGTCTGATGGAAACAGGTTCCATTGGTCATCACCATAGGAAAAGGCCGTGGAGAGGAGGGGCAATACGCTGTGCCCTCCATTGGAGAGTGCAGCATAAGCAGTGGCCATTTGCAATGGACTGACCAGCAAATTACCTGTGGCCTCAGTGGAGCCTGTGTCACTGCTTTCTTTTGCTATTAAGGTTGATTCGGCTATAGAAAGGTCATACTGCGTATAGATCCCTGATTTTTGATAGAGGTCAGACACCATATTGGTTTCAAGGTAATAATTGAGCATATTGAATGAACGGTTGCAGCCAGAAACGATCAATCCCGCCCAGGTCGGATCAGTACCGGGGTTTTTAGCACAATAGAGCGAGTTTTGAATATCTGTTGACCATTCCTGTTCAGGAGCAACTGAAGGCAGTGTTTGTGCGGCCAACAGTCTGGCTAGCAGCAAACCGCCTGTGGCATTACCCGCGGGGTATTGGCCCTGTGTGGACCGATTCAGCAGCGGAGAAGAGGGATCAGATTTCCATGATTCCCAATTCGTTTCAAGCATGTTGGCGTCAAAAGTGGGTGAGGTTGCCATTACCATCACTTCACCCGATTCAGCATTTAACATGACCACCGAGCCGGTTTGACCTGCGAGCAAGTCATCAGCAATAAGCTGCAGGTTTACATCCAGGCTCAAACGGACATCGGCACCGACCGGGTATTGAGCGCTGAGCAATCTGCTTGAAAATATCTTTGCAGGGTCGTTCCCTTCCACGCCGCGCAAAGTTGAATCCAAACTGGCCTCCAGGCCGCCCTGTCCATAATTTGAATTGGAGTAACCAACCACTGAACTTAAGGTAGGAAAATAAAGTACTCGCTGCAGGCTGCCTGATTCTCCAACGGTTTCAGCGATGATCGTGTTATTACGGTCCAGAATATTTCCGCGCTGAACGTATAAATCAGATATAAATCGTCTTGGATTGTCATTGCGTGCGAGTAGAGCATCTGCGCGGATAAATCCCCACCAGGCACACACCAAACCGACCGCCAGAAGTGCCGCAAGGAAAACCGTGCCTGCCAAAAAATAGGCTTTGGATTGAACAACCTGGGAAGTCTCGTCGGTGGTGTTGTGGCTGATGATAAGCAATAGCAAAGAGGCGAAGAATGCAGTCACCAGTGAGGAGCCCCCATAAGAGAAGAACGGCAGCGTGACGCCTGTTAACGGCAGCAGCCTTGTGGTGCCTCCCATTATGAGTAATGCTTGCGAAACTAGGTAAGTAGTGATACCTGCCGCCAAATACCGTTGAAATTGATTGGATGCCCTTAGGGAGATGATAAATCCCCTCAAGGTGAGCACAGCAAATAAGAGCACGACCCCAATGGCGCCTAATAGACCGGTTTCTTCAATGATTGATGGAAAGATAAAGTCAGATTGTGCCACAGGAACAACACCCGGGCTGCCCAATCCGATGCCGCGGCCAAAGACGCCGCCATTAGCGATGGCGATAATGGATTGCACAATTTGATATGAGCGGCCATTGGGATCCAGCCAGGGGTTTAACCAGCCCTCCACCCTGACCTGGATGACATCAAAAATGAAATATCCGGCAATCAGCGCCCCGAGGATGACCAGAAAGCTCATTAGCAGAAAGCGCCGCTTGCCAGAAGCAAGGAAAATGATCACGGTATACATGGCAATAAAAAGTGAAGCCGTACCCAGGTCGCGCTGAACCACCAGAATCATTAACGCAGCACCGGCTACCAATAGCGTGGGTGTCAAAAGCTGCATCAGTCTGAACTTAGCAGGCACACTATCTGCAAGATATGCCGCCAGGTAAATGATCAGCACAATTTTGAGAATTTCGCTTGGCTGCAAATAAATGCCTCCGATTTTCAGCCATAAAGCAGGGCCTGAACCTGAAGGACTGGTGCCGAAAAAGAAAGTTAATAATGCAAGCGTCAGTGCCAGTGTCAGCCAGATATATTTATAACGCCGTAAAATCGGCAGCAGCGTGTGCATGCGTAAACCGACCAGCAAGCCAATAAAACAAACCGCCAGCCACAATGTCTGTCTATAACCATAAGCTGGAGAGAGCCTGAAAAGTGTCAAAAGCCCCCAACCCGACATCAAACTGATGATGGGAAGGAGGTAAGGATCGCGATCAGTAATCCATTTGTCAGCCTGGCGGTAAACCGCTCCAAAGCCGACCAACCATACTGCATAACCGATCCAATGCTGCCAACGAAGTTCAACCACAGAAGTATGAATTCTGATTGCCGGTGCCAATGTAAGTGCGATATTTGCTGATAACAAGAATAAAGCCGCAAGCAGCATCAAGCGTCTTTGAATCATCTCTTGTGGTAAACGGACAGCAGAATTCGAAAATTTCACTCGAGATACTTCTTTACCAACAATTGCAATTTCTTTTTAGTCTCGGCAGGGATGGCCTCCCGGCGGGTGATTATGGCTGTTTCGAGAGCATTTTGGCAGGAGCATGGTTCAGAATCACCTAGTTGCGCCACTAAAGTGGTGATGGTTTTTTGTGCTATTTCAGTGTTCTTGTGTAAAGTCTTAATGACCATATCCACACTCACTGCTTCTTCGCTCTGGTGCCAAACATCATAATCGGTGACATGCGCCATCACGGCATAACAAATTTCTGCCTCGCGGGCGAGAAAGGCTTCAGGTGAAGTGGTCATGCCAACCAGCGACATGCCCCAGGTTTGGTAGGTGTTGGATTCTGCCTTGGTTGAAAAACGCGGCCCCTCGATGGTGATCATTGAGCCGCCCATGTGAGTAATAGTGCCGGTTGAAGATACCACATTATAAAGAGTGCTTGAAAGATTTGGGCAGAAAGGATCGGCAACACTCACATGCACTACCAGACCTTCTCCAAAGAAAGTTCGTTTACGCTGGTTGGTGTAGTCAAAAAGCTGCGACGGGATGACGATGTGACCAGGGGCGAAGTCTTCGCGCAATGAACCACAGGCACTGACACTGATAATGCGATCCACTCCCAATGATTTTAAAGCGTAAATATTGGCTCTATAATTCACCTCGGTGGGTGAGAGGGTGTGTCCAATGCCATGTCTTGCAAGAAAGGCTACCCGTTTGCCTGCCAGGGTACCCACCATGATGGGGGCGCTGGGTTTACCAAAGGGAGTTTCGGGTTCCACTTTTTCAACATCGGTCAAACCAGCAAAATCGTAAAGTCCAGACCCGCCAATTACAGCTAAAACAGGTTTCTTGTCCATTTTCTTCTCCAGTTTCTCAAATAAGCAATTGAATCTCAACCAAAAGTATGTTTTTACCAACACGAAGTTCGTCACCATTGATCAAGATGGCAGGGGATTCAACGCGTTCATCATTCAAATAGGTGCCATTTGTAGACATAAGGTCTTCGATCCACCAATGTGTATTGCGAAAAACCAACCTGGCGTGTCTTGCAGAGATCACTGGATCAGGGATAAAAATATCACATGTTTCTTCACGCCCGATGATGACTTCATTTTGGGTAAAGGTATATTTCACCGCTTCAGGATCACCATCTGTGGATATGAGTATCTGCGGGATCTTTTTCTGACCAAGAATTTGACTTCGAAATTTTAAATCACTCCAAATGGTCACCATCACCCAAATCAAAAACGCATATAAGGCAACAACCATGAGAATTCGTAAGATTAACACTGCAACGGGCAGAAGATTATTCATGATTTCACTCCACCTTGATTTGTCAGGTCTGAAGTGATTATTTCTCGACCGGGTATTGGATCGTGGTCATTTTCATTACTAAAAATCAAACAATAACCGGCAAGTGAGATTACATCTCCTGATTTCAAAAGGTGATTGGTGACGCGTTTTGAGTTCACAAATGTTCCACCTGAAGATCCTACATCAAAAACCATATATCCATCTCTGGTCTTGCGAATTTGGGCATGAAATCTTGAAACCCGCAAATCACTGATCACAACATCGTTTGCACTTTTCCTTCCAAGGTTAATGACTGCTTTTTCCACATGGATCGCTTTGTCCTGGTGGATCAATAACCAACCGGAATCAGGATTGACTTTTGGTTTTTGAAGGTCAATAGGTCTTGATAGACTGACCGCTCCGGTTTTTTCCTGATCGGATGAGCCTTCTTCAATACTAAAGATGAGCTGACCATTTTGCAAAGAGTTTCTCGACATTAAAATCAGTTCCGGCAGAAGGTCGGGTTTGCTGTTCAATTCAACAACAGTTTCTGTGAAGGCGTCCAACATAATCTTTTGCCAGACCGGCAGAAGATGCCATTGTTTCATTTCTTCAAGCGAACTGTACACTCTGATAACGGATGGAGAAGGTTTTAAGCAATCTGGGTTTTCAAGCAAGAATTGACGCAGCGATTCACAAAAATGCCTGACCAGGAATGCAGTGTGATCTGTCCAGGGGAGGAGATCACTGCTTTTTTCAATGATCTCTTTAATTCGATTTTCGATCTGATCCAATTGATTCATAACAGGAATTATAACCAATGAAACAATGATAAACCATGCAAGAATGGTGCAGATTTATGGTTTTTAACCAAGAGGCGAAGATATTTCTGCAAAACGTGCATTGGTTAATTGTTGTATATCACGCGGATTCAAGCGTAAATTTAAACCCCTTTGGCCGCCGGATATATGAATTTCAGGGTAATTTAGGGCAGACGAGTCAATGTAGACGGTGAATCCTTTATTAATCAATGCCAGTGGTGAAATACCGCCAGCCTGCAATCCGGTAAGACTTTCAGCTTCTGATTGTGTTGGGATGCTTACCTTTTTTTCACCGGTGAGTTCTGCCACGGCTTTCACATTGACAATATTGGCTCCTGAAATAACACAAAGCAAAGGTTTGCCTTTTGGTCTGATGACAACAATGGTTTTAAAAACAACTTCTGGCGGAAGGTTGAGCAAAGAGGCAGTCACTTCTGCACCCAGTTTTTCAGCAGGTAATTCAATCGCCGTGTAATGGATCTTTTTTGAATCCAGCAGCCGGGTGACATTATTGGAAATCAAAATGTCAATCTCCTGCTGCCGGGTTTCAAGTAAATTGGATTGGAATATATCCATCCACGTTCTTCACCCAGAAAATAGAGTGAGCACTCCACTCTGTAAAAACCAGGCTGTGAAATGGAATATGTCATGCGGCTGGCATTCTTTTGTTCAGAAATGACCTTTCCGTTATGAATGAGCCGAATATTAGCTGCTTCTGGAAGACTAATCCTGGCCGTGGCGCCATCTTTTAGGCTAAACGAGTCTCCAAGATGATATTCGTTTTCGTCATCGTCAATGACGAATCGGAAGCCGCGGGTGGGTGCCGGCAGATCATATCCAATAAAGGAAGAGCCTTTGCGAAGTGCTTCGTAAATCACCGTTTTATCCACATTCTTGCTGCCTGAAAGACCTTCATCCACGATTAAATGGTTGTTAATGGCTGAGAAATGAAATTCATAAGGGAAAACTGTTTTCTTGAAAAAAGCTTTTTGAAACTTGATCGCATGCGCATCAGAGCCGCCCACTGCATTAACTTTTTTACCAGAATTCAGAAGTTCATCCCATTTGGCAAGGGCGGGTTTAAGCGGGCCGTGTGCCATCATTTCGGGCAGGAATAGATACTTGATGCCATCGCGTAATGAGCGAACAACTGTTTTAAATTCGCTTAAGCCGTTCCATAATTCCAGACCCGTAAATCCTTCGACTTCCCAACTGACCCATGAGATATCAGGTTCGTGGATCATGGGCAAATCGAACTCATACGGATGGGCGAGGAAGGTTAAACCTCCAGCTTTTTGCACTTCATTAATGAGTGTTTGCGGATCATAAGCAAAGGTCGCCATTTCTTTTTCAGCACCAATCACCAGGGTGTGGTTCTTTTGAGGATCCCGGTTTTGATCATGAACTTCTTCACCGGTAAGCACCAATACCGTGCGGCCCTGGCTGCGATGATAACCTTCATGACCTTTAACCAGGATGTTATGGTCGGTCAGAATGATGACATCCACTTCGGTTTTGAGGGCGGCTTGAATAATGGTGCCGTAATCTCCGGAGCCATCAGAGTAGGTGGAATGCATGTGTAAATTACAAATGAGTTCTTTCATTAGGTTGACTTTTTCCGGTTATAAACGGTATAATTTTCGGTGCTTGTATTTTCAGGAGGCTTATTTTGAAAACCTATATTGACATCGCCTTAATTATAACTTCTTTGGCACTTATCACCAGCGTAATCCTGCAAAACAAGGGAGTAGGTTTGGGCGGTTTTACCGGAGGAGACAGCGGTGGCGTTTTTTCAGCCCGACGCGGCATTGAAAAAACCCTCTTCTGGGTCACTATCGTTTTGAGTGGGTTGTTTTTCATTCTCACGATGACATCGGTATTGGTGAAAGCTTAACTCTGGTTCTTTTGCTTTGTGCTTATCCATTCCGAAAACTTATTGGGCGGCTCGACCTTTAACAGGATCGGATAGTCGCCTTTTATCATATAAAGATTATGAAAAAATATCGATGGCAATTACTCATTTTATTTCTGACCGGTTTGGTGGTCGGAACTTTACTCATTCTTGAAAAACGGGGCGGCATCGGCCAGTTGGGTACTCCTCAACCAGTTTCAGGAGGTGTGTACACCGAGGCTTTGATTGGCAGCCTTTCACGGCTAAATCCATTATTGGATGCTTCAAACCAGGTGGATAGAGATGTTGATCGATTAATCTTTTCCGGCTTAGTGAAGTTTGATTCTCGCAGCATGCCCGAACCCGACCTGGCTGAGTCTATCCGCCCATCTCAAGACGGAATTATCTATAATATTACATTACGAGATAATCTCATCTGGCATGATGGTGAACCTGTAACAACTGCTGATATCACATTCACAGTGAATTTACTCCAGACTGGAGATGAATATCTCTCTTCTGACCTGGTGGCTTTTTGGAAAGAAATCAAAATTGTTGTGCTTGATGATATGAATATGCAATTCATCCTGCCAGAAGCTTTTGCACCTTTCCAGGATTACCTGGCTTTTGGAGTGTTGCCAAACCATTTATTGGGTGGAAAAACCATTAAAGAAATTGCTGATTCCAGTTTTAACCTTGAACCTGTCGGCACTGGACCTTACCAGTTTTCTGAACTCACTGTTGAAAATGATGTGATCACCGGCTTAACCTTGAAAGCATTCACCAATAATTCAACGGATGGTCCATTTTTAGAAGAAATCCACTTTAGATATTACCCAGATGCCCAAAGTGCTTATCAGGCTTATATAGATAAATATGTTCAAGGCATCAGCGAAATTCCAGATGAAATGCTTGGTTCTGCATTGACCACCCAGGAACTTTCAGTTTATACCGGTAGATTGCCGCAAATCAGCCTTGTAATGTTCAATTTAAACGATGCTGCCTTGCCATTCTTCCAGGATGCCAGCATCAGAAAAGCACTTCTCCTTGGATTGAACCGGCAGCGGATGGTTAACGAAATATTTAATGGTCAGGCGATCGTTGCAAACGGCGTGATATTTCCTGACAGTTGGGCTTATTTGGATAGCATGGCTACTGTTGAATATGATCTTGAAAAGGCTGGCATGCTGCTTAAAGAAGCCGGTTACGTGATTACGGGCGATGAAAATCCGGTACGCATGAAAGAAGAGATTGCTNNGAATCAATTCAAAATGACTGGAAGAAGCTTTCAATTGATGTGCTTCTTGAACCTGTGCCAGCAGATATATTCCTCAGCACTAAACTTGCTCCGCGGGCGTTTCAAGCCGCGTTGGTAGATCTGAATTTAAGTCGAACACCAGATCCAGACCCTTATCCGTTTTGGGATTCAGGTCAGGCCGCAACAGGACAAAATTATTCGCAGTGGAGCAATCGATTAGCCAGCGATTCTATTGAACAAGCCAGGGTCACCATGGATTTTGCGGAACGTATCCGTCTTTATCACAATTTCCAGGCTATCTTTGAAGCAGAACTGCCTTCACTGCCATTGTATTATCCTGTCTACAATTATGGAGTGGATTCTGTAATTCAAGGTGTATCTCTGGGGCCATTAATGGATACCTGCGACCGCTTTGCCTCGGTGAGTCAATGGTATATGACTGCCCGCCGTTCACAGGGAACAGAAACCGCGGCTCCATAAAAATGCGTTTTAGTCTAATTTATTTTCCAGCAGTGATGGCGGGGATTCTTGTCTGGAATTAAAAAATCAACCATAATCAAATGAACAGGTGCTGAGAAGCACCTGTCTTTCAAAGACAATTTATTAAAATATTAATTTGTGATGTTTTGTGAATGGTTCTATAATTTTAGAAAAATCACACATTCAAGTGAGGTTGCGATTAGTAGAAGGGTTTGTTATGAGTCCTTTTTATACGAAAACAGGAGATGACGGCACCACTGGTTTGCTCGGTAATCGCCGGGTTGAAAAATCAGACTTGCAGATTGAGGTGCTTGGAACACTTGATGAACTTTCTGCGTCATTGGGGATGGCGCGCAGTTTATGTATCAGTCCTGAAAAAGAAGACATTAAAACCATTCAGGTAAGAATTTATGAGATCATGTCTGAAGTCGCCGCAACACCTGAAAATATTGATCGTTTTTCAAAAATAAACGATGCCTGTTTGATGTCTCTCGAAGATTTAATCGAGCGCTATACAGAGATCACAAAAATCCCAAACGAGTTTATACTGCCGGGCGACACTTCATCGAGTGCGGCAATCTCAGTTGCTCGGACGATAGCACGCAGGGCTGAAAGACGCCTGGTGGAACTCGGAAAACGCGAGAAAGATTTTAGAGGAATTTTGGTGCAATATCTCAACCGACTTTCTTCTTTCCTTTACATTCTAGAACTCCATGTCTTGCAAGGTCAGGCTGGCGGGGACCTTTCACTGGCAAAAAAGAAGGAAAAATGAGTGGAACATTAATTAATTTTGGAACCATCCTGATTGGCGGGATGGTTGGGTTGCTTTTGGGTTCGCGCCTGGCTGAACGGGTAAAGAAGACTGTAGTCAGCGGTTTAGGTCTGTTTACCATGGTCTATGGAATTTCATTATTTATCGAAACGTCAAACTCTCTGATCGTTTTAGGCAGTGTTTTAATTGGGATCCTTTTGGGGGAATGGTGGAAGATTGAAGAAGGATTGGAACACCTGGCAGCCTGGCTTGAATCCAGGTTTAATAAAAGCGGCCAATCTGACGGCAAAGAGAAATTTATCAAGGGATTCCTCACCGCCACACTGGTGTTTTGCATCGGTCCGATGGCCATTTTGGGCTCAATTGACAACGGGTTAACCGGCAATATCAATACGCTGGTTGTGAAATCTATTTTGGATGGGTTCGCTGCCATGGCATTCGCATCCAGCCTGGGAGTAGGAGTGTTGTTTTCTGCTTTCATGGTATTAATCTACCAGGGCTCGATCAGCTTACTGGCGTCGCAAGTGCAGAGTTTTGCAACACCTGTCATGATGACCGAGTTAACAGCTACTGGTGGCGTGCTTTTGGTTGCCATCGCAGTCAGCAGTTTATTAGAACTTCGCAAAATTAGAACGGCCAGTTTGTTGCCAGCATTAATTGTGGCACCGTTGATCGTATGGATCATCTCATTGATTAAATAAAAAAAGTCTGGCGAAAGCCAGACTTTTTTTGTGTAAATAATTATTTACTTAAAGCTGCTTCGAGCGCGGTAATTAAATCACCTTCCACCAGGACGCCATCAATCGTAAATGATGGGGTTTGATTGATGCCTGAATTGGTAGCAAAATCGTTGGCATCCATTACATCTTGATAGTGTTGTGCGGTTTTAAGACATGGGGTGAAAGTGTCCATATCCAATGAAAGGTTCTCGGCAAAGGCCAACAGTCTTTTTTCACTGAACGCGCCCTGGTTTTCACCAATTTGATTTGCAAAGAGATAATCACGGTATTCCCAGAATTTTCCCTGGTCATTGGCACAATAAGCAGCTTCTGCCGCTTTAATGGATTCATCATAGGGGTTATTATTTACAAAACTGCCCACAAATGAGAAGGGTGAAAAAGTATAGAATACTTTACCCGTCTCAACATAATTTTGTATGACTGTGGGTTCTGTGCCTGACCAGTAAGAGCCGCACCCCGGACACTGAAAATCAGCAAACTCTACCAATTTAATGGGTGCATTCGGATCACCCATGGTCAAACCGTCAGTAACCGTGGCGGTATGGAAGGTTGGATCAATTACTTCGGCAATGGGTTTTAGCGCAGGGTTGGAAAGAATCACAACACCTAAAATGACTACAGCCAGTACTCCGATAATGATAAATGGAGTGATATCTTTGCGTTTCTTTTTACTTTTTCGACGTTTTAATTCATCTCGATTAGCCATTTAGTCCTCCAAAATTTCAAGAATTGTCTCATAAAGGATGAAGAATGTCCAGTAATCAGACAAGTGCAGATTGATTTGTCTAAATTTGATATTTAAAAACCGGAAAAGATTCACCTGTCAGCTCAAACCCCTGACTTTTATAGAGTGCCAGTGAGGCAATATTGGTACTTTGTGTATTCACTGATATTTGTGTAATCCCCTTATGAACAAAATAACCAACCATATCAGTAATCAGACTTGCGCCAATGTGCTGATGTTGAAAATCTGGATGTGTGGCGATTCGCGCCAGGTGGGCAGATATGTGGTTTGCGGTGGTCATTTCATATCCGATAATCCGACTATCCAACTCGACCACAGATGCATGTTCTGCCTGGCCATAGGCTAATTTAACCTTGTCTGGCGGGTTAACCCATATGGGTTCAAAAGCAGAATGATCCAATTCGGCCACTTGGTCGAGATCGGTATTTTCCATTGGGCGTATAAACCAGGGCTGGTTAACTGGTGCAAAGGCCGGCATTTTTTCATTCCACTGTAAAACCACAATGTTTTGAAAATTCACAAAACCAGAGCTTACCAATAGATCAGCAAACCAATTATTAAGTCCCACAGAGTAAAGCGACGTTCCTGCCATATTAGGCAGGGTTAGGATTTCGTTAAATAAAGCTTCCCAGGTCTGACCTAAGTCGAATTTCTTATCGCATGCAAAACACCTGATCCAGGCGATCTTCTCGAGGTCTGGCGGGCAGGATAGTATTGCCTTCAACCGATATTCATCCTGCATCATCAGAAATGGATCAAATGGAATCCAATCCAATACACCTTGCCAATCAAGATGCCTGTGGATGCTAGTCGCCCGGGATAGGAAATCGGCAATCAATGGAGAATCTGGTTTCTGTGCCTGGCGAATGGTGATGGATGAATTCATGCGTTTCAGGATCGATGTGTGATTTTATTGATCAAAGAACCAAGAAACCCTTTTAAGACTTTTTCCTTCGCTGATTTCTGCTCGTTTTGATCGTACGAAGCTTCAAGAGAGGCGAGCGCCTGGAATTGCTTTCCAGTTTTTAATTGAAGGTCAGATATCTTTTTTAAAGTTAATGCACGCATTTCTTTTTCATCAATTTCTTTGAAAAGATCAGCAGAAGTTTCGTAAGTGGATAATGCTTCAGGAAGTTTGCCCAAGACCTGTAGAGCCGCGGCTGTATTTCCAAGTGCCATGGCTTGTCGTTTTATATCTTTAGCTTCGGCAAAAATCTGGTCCGTGTTTTTTAACACATCCAGAGCTTTTTCAGGTTTTTTGAGTTCAAGCAATACCACGCTAAGGTTGTTACGCATTTCTGCAGCAGAAAGGAAATCTTGCGCTTCATCAAGCAAGCTGATGCATTCGGTAAAGGCTTTTGAAGCTGCTTTGAAATTCTTTTTCTTATAAGCTTCAAAGCCTTGATCTTTGAGTAAAGTGGATTGTTGATCCATAAGATTAATAAGTTATCTCCAGCAGCCCTTCGGCAATACTGCGTAATTTTGCTGCATCCAATTCGCTTAACTTGCGTGCCAATTCAAGATAGGGCAGGTTGGCGGGATTGTTTACGAATTCAGCAACTTCTTCAGGCAGATTTTCATAAGATTCACTNNGTTGAAGAAGGATCCGATTCAGGTTTTTGAGGGATGAGTGATAGCAAAGGAATTTGATATTCAGTGCAAAGAAGTTCCAGAATGGGCACCGGAACGGGCTTGCTGCCTGATTCAAATTGATCCAGTTCATTAGGTTCCAAACCACATTGAGCTGAGATGGATTCAAGTGACTTGTTCTGATCTAAACGTGTTTTTCGCAAGTTCAACGCAATCATACGGTCGCGCAGACCAGCATATTGCTTTACCGCACCCTCGTCCATTTTTGTCGCTATTAGGTCTTGCAAATCTCCGGCGATAAGCGTTTCAGTGGAGAAGCCTAATTTCATGGCGATCAATTCTATTTCCGGCAGGGTGACGGTGGAATCTCCATGTTCGATGTCTTGTAATTTTTCATTTGAGATGCCAGTCCATAGACTCAATACTTCAGTAGATAGCCCCTTCTTCTGTCTAAAGGCGGCCAACCTGACACCGAATTTCTTGGCTTTGATGGACAATAATTGAGTGTTCATTCACTATTCCCTTGCTGCAAAAAGGTAACCAGCATAAAAAGATTATAGCATTTATTAAAAGGTTAGGATTCTATCCTCGAAGATGCTGGCCGTCACGGATCATATTGCTGTAATTGACACCGAATACTTCCGGCCCAAGCCTGAAACCGTTGGCTTCGAGTCGGGGCGTGAATAATGGTCGGATGCCTGAAGGTTTGAGTTCGCCAATAATCTTGCCGTCTTCTGTGATTCCGGTTTGTTCAAATTTGAAAATATCTGTCATCACAACCGTGTCACCTTCCATACCCGACACTTCGGTGATGTAGGTTACCCTCCGGCTGCCGTCTTTCAGCCTTGAGAGTTGTACTACCAAATCCACGGCTGAGGCGATTTGTTCACGAACCACTCTGAGTGGCAATTCCATGCCAGCCATTAAGGTCATTGTTTCCATCCTGGAAATGGCATCACGGGGCGAGTTGGCGTGCAAGGTTGTTAGAGAGCCGTCATGCCCGGTATTCATAGCCTGCAGCATATCGAGGCATTCGCCGCCTCTCACTTCGCCTACAACAATCCGGTCTGGACGCATACGCAGGGCATTGCGAACCAGGTCGCGAATGGATACAGCGTGCCTGCCTTCGATGTTGGCCGGTTTTGTTTCCATACGTACGACATGCGGCTGCTGCAGTTTAAGCTCTGCGGAATCTTCAATTGTGACGATGCGGTTGCCAGCCGGGATATATTTGGAAATGGCATTCAAAAGGGTGGTCTTTCCTGAACCTGTGCCGCCAGAGACGATGATATTCAATTTCGAGACGACACATGCTTCGATGAAGGCAGCCATGTTTTGAGTCAGAGAGCCCTTTTCGATTAGTTGGGCCATTTCCATACGGTTTTTGCCGAATTTACGAATGGTGAGCGAAGGGCCGTCGATGGCAACAGGAGGAATAACTGCATTGACACGCGAACCGTCTGGCAGGCGTGCATCCACGGTGGGAGAATCAGCGTCAACTCTTCTGCCAAGGGGCAGAATGATGCGGTCGATGATGCGCAAAATTTGTTCATCGCTGTCAAAAGTGACATCCGATTTGGTCAGCATGCCGCCTTTTTCAACAAAGACGTTATCTTTACCATTCACCATGATCTCAGAAATTTCGGGGTTATCCAGCAAAGATTGAAGCGGACCATAACCCAGGATATCATCCATGATTTCTTTGAACAGTTGATCGCGAATAGGTTGGGGCAGTTTTAAATTCAAATTTTGATAGTTCTGAAGCATGCAGTCAATAATCGCTTGCCGTCTGTTCTCAGTGGAAACCGGGTTGTTTTCCATCTCCGAGAGGATCAGACCAGTCAGATAGGATTTTAACTTGATCAGTTCTTTTTCATGAGGAAGCTGTGTGTCAGTCATTTTTGAAGCTCTTCGCCAATTATCTCGGCCTCAGGTATGATCCATATTATTTGACTATTGTTGATCGACAGAAATTTACACTGCGTGATCAATTTTGTACCATCTTGAGAGAAAATTGTGGCATTGGTTACTGCTATATATTTGGTTGCACTATCCAATTCATCTTTTAATCGTCCATCACGCCTGACGTGAATTTCACCCTGAACCTGGTTGGTGGGCAATTGAATTAATACTTTTACCGGACTTTTCGAAACAATCGTGGTAAAAATTTTACCTTTTTCATCAAATTGAGTAACCATGTGCAACCTTTCGACTTATTCTTCCCAAAGCGGCATTTGATAGCCTAGACCCGTCCTGGTGACAATGTGAACGGGAATATGCGGGTCATCTTCCAATTTTTGGCGTAATCTGGCGATGCTGACCCATAAGATCTCTTTTTCTTCTTTATATGAAGGTCCCCATGTGGCGACTAGTAATTCTTCAGCGGTTAATACTTTGCCGTATTCGTGCGCAAAATGGAGCAGCAGCTTATATTCAGTTGCCGAAAGATAAACCTGATGATCACCTCTCCAAACTTCTGCTTTGGCGATATCAATGCGTAGATTGCCATGGATGAAGATCTTGGTTTCCCTTGTGTCGGTACGGTCTTGGGTGCGCCGAAGAATGGCACGTACCCTGGCGACCAATTCAGTGGCAGAAAATGGTTTAGAAACGTAATCATCTGCACCGATATTCAAACCATTGACGCGATCTTGTTCTTCAGTGCGGGCAGTCAACAAAATGATCGGCACGTTGGAGAATTGTCTGATCCTTTCACAGGCTGCAATGCCGTCCATTTTTGGCATCATCACATCCATGATGATCAAGTTTGGCATGGCCTGCGTTAGCTGCTCCAGCGCTTCTTCACCATTTTTGGCTGTAGAAATTTCGTACCCTTCTGATTCCAGGTTGACTTTAAGTAATCGAAGGTAAAGAGGCTCATCATCGACAACCAGAATTTTGATGGTCATACACTTTCCTCCGCGGTAATCTTTTTGTTTACCAACGCAAACGGTAACGAAATTTTAAAACTGGTTCCTGATTGAGAGGAGGAAACAAAAATGGTCCCCTCATGATTTTCGATAATCTGTTTACATATGAACAATCCCAAACCTGTGCCATGTGCTTTCATGGATTGTTCAGGAACTCTAAAGAAGCGTGTAAAAATACGAGACTGATATACATCCGGGATACCCGGTCCATTATCATTGAACTCTATCGTCAGGTGTTGCTTTTCTTTACGAAGTTTAATTTTCAGCAAAGAATCAGGGGCATACTTTCGCGCATTTGATAACAAGTTGTCAAACACCTGGGCCAACTTGCGCGGATCTCCTTCAATGGCTGGGATGTCTGATTCAAAATCAAGTTCGATTTTTTGTTCGGGATTGGTAAGATGCACCCTGTTGACTTCGTCTCTGATTAGAGAATCAATGCGTACCAGGTGAAAAGCAAACTTCATCTGTCCGCTTTGCAGACGGGATGAGTCTAGTAAATCTTCAATTAAATCAGTGAGGTTGTTGGTTTCGCGTTCGATAATTTCAAGAAAATCTTTTTGAGTTTCACGATCCCAATTGGTGTCGGTTCTCAGCAGGGTGGTGGTGTATCCCTTGATAAAGCCCAATGGACTGCGCAACTCATGCGAAATCGTACTGATAAAATCGGACTGAAGCCTTGTGACCGACTGGATATCTTCAATTTTGGACATGAATTCGTCTAAAAGTTTTTTGCGGACGATGGAGGTGGTCAGGTTGGCCGTCCACTGTGCGTAACGGCAATCTTCTTCGCAAAATGTGGGTCCGCCAAACCGGATAAAAATCAGAACACCCGGCAATTTATCTTCGGTATTGATGGGTAGACCTAAAAGGTAAGGCTGGGCAAGTCGGTCACGATGACCTTTTTCTTCGGGTTCTTCGCAAATCATGCGGTTCTCGTGGATTACCCGATTGGCAAGCGATTCTCCCCATGAAGCATCTGCTTCGGCTGACTTTCCGCGGCCAGTGGATTTAGCAAACAACACCTCGAGAGTACCGGTTTCAAAATCTGTCTGGTACATGACCAGGTTGTCGAAAATGAAGTCATCGCGAGATACAAGAAACAATTCTTCAAGCGTTTCTTTCCACGAGGCAGTACTTGAGAGCAGGCTGAAATATTGATTCAACCGTTCACTCGATGAACTTGAGGTTTTACTCTTATTGACCATAAGATATGACATTAGTTTACCTAATTTGGCCGGGTTTGCAACATAAAGTCAAATTTGCTGCCTTTGCCCGGGATAGAAGAGACCACCAGGTGAGATCCATGAGCTTCAACAATCTTCTTTGCCAAGGTGAGCCCCAAACCGGTGCCCCCTTGTTTTCGCGTTGAAGAACCATCCAACTGGTGAAAGGGTTCAAACATCTCTTCAATCCGTGCAGGATCGATGCCAATTCCGGTATCTATAACCGAGACAGTAATATCGCCATTTGAGGGGATAACTCTCAAAAAGACCTCGCCGTCAGGCTGGGTGTATTTGATGGCATTATCTATAAGTTGGTTAATGACCCATTGCACACGTTCTGGGTCAGCATAAGCGCGGAGGGTCTGCTGCGGACAATCAAGCCACAGGCGGATGTTTTTCTGCCCGGCCAGGGGGAGGCTGCGATCAATGACTTCTTTTGCCAGTAAATGCAAATCAATGTCTTTTTTCGTGATCTGGATGGTGCTGGTTTCAGCAGTTGAAAAAAGAATGAGATCGTCTATCAGCCGTGCAAGCCGTTCAGAAGCGCGTTTCAGTACTTCAACCGCCTGATGTTGGTCAGTGCTTAAAGCTCCAAAATCATCCGCCAGCAAAAGATCAATATAACCTTTGACATGCGTCATGGGGGTGCGCAATTCATGCGAGATGTTCGAGATGAAATTGTTTTTAAGTTTATCCAGTTCAGAAAGTTTTTGATATGCTTTTTCAAGTTCGGCAGTGCGTTGTTGAACCCGCAGTTCAAGCGTTTGATTGGATTGCTGTAAGGCGGTTTGTAATTTAAGAATTTGATTGGTAACTGCCCGATCAAGTGTAACCCGATCAATAAAACCCTTTTCCACAAGGATCTGTCCGAGCAGGGGAGATTCACCTTTGATGCGGAATTGCTTTTGGGTTTCGAGCGCTGACAGCAGTTGTTCGCTGGTGAGAAGTCCTTCCTCAACCAGTGCGTCTCCAAGGCGTGGAACCAGAATTTCAGGTGTCAGATTAATGGCAGACCTCAATACCCTTATTTTATTGCATTTCTATACCAGGCTTAATATCAAGCCATCCTAAAATGAGCGTGAGATTAAACAAACGATATTGTTAATTGTATGGTCGTAACCATTAAAAATCAATAAATTGGTCGGGAATTTTCCATTATTAACTTGCAATCAGCCAATAATTTTCCGAAAATTATCCAGGAATCAAACGAGACAAGAGACCGCTCAGTTCTTCTTCGGAATAATAGTGGATGGTGACCGTTCCGCCTTTTTGACCGTGTTTCAACGTGACGCGCGTGCCAAGTTTTTCACACAGGCGTTCTTCAATTTCTTTGACGCTGGGGTCAACTTCTTTGGCCGGAATCGCAGGGGGTTTTTGTCCGCCCAGTTTGCGAATGAGTTCTTCCGTTTGGCGGACGGTGAGATCTTGATTGAGAATGGTCTGCAGGGCATTAAGCTGTGCTTGCATGGTGGGCAAGCCTAAAAGGGCGCGGCCGTGACCTTCACTGATTTTGCCTTCGATGAGTGCTTTCTTGGCTTGGTCAGGCAGTTTCAACAAACGCATAGTGTTGGTCACTGCCACACGGCCTTTGCCGACTCTGATGGCAATTTCTTCGTGAGACAAATTGAATTCATCAGCCAGTTTTCGATAGGCTTCAGCGGTTTCAAGCGGAGAGAGGTCAGCACGCTGCACGTTTTCGATCAGGGCCAGTTCAAGTCGTTGCTGGTCGGTGGCGGTGCGGATGACGACGGGGACTTTATCAAGACCTACCAACCTGGCTGCCTGCAAGCGCCGTTCACCAGCGATGAGCACATACGTGTCAGACATGGGTTCGTGTGTCACGATCAAAGGCTGAATGATGCCGTGTTCGCGAATGGAATTCGCCAGGTCTTGCAGATCATCGGGGTTCATTGAATCGCGGGGTTGGCGCGGATTGGGGATGATATTTTCAGTTGAGACCATTGAATCCGCGGCGGTTGCCTCTGAGTACGAAAAATCTCCGGGGATGAGTGCATCCAAACCTTTTCCTAAACCACCTTTGCGTGCTGCCATAAGTACCTGCCTATTCTTGATCTGTAATTACTTTAACACCATCTTGATGGAGAAGTTCACGAGCCAACGCGGCGTAGGATTTTGCTGAAGCAGCCTCGGGGGCATAATTGGCAATCGGCAGACCGTAGGAAGGCGCTTCTGCCAGCCTGATGGACCTCGGGATGATTGATGTCATGACCTGGTTGGGGAAGAATTTTTTAACTTCTTTGACCACATCCGTGGATAAGTTGGTGCGGCTGTCATACATGGTGAGCACAACACCCCTGATCTTCATCTCGGGGTAAAGTGAGGCGCGGATTCGGTTTAGGGTCTGGGTGAGCTGTCCGATGCCTTCAAGCGCCAGGTATTCACACTGCACGGGGATGATGACTCCGTCGCGGGCGGCCATCAGACCATTTACGGTCAGCAGGCTCAAAGATGGCGGGCAGTCAATCAGGATGTAATCGTAGCGGTCAATTGCCGGAACAATGGCCTCACGCAGCTTGAATTCACGTTTGGGCAGGTCAATCAGCTCCACTTCGGCGCCAGCAAGCGAAGGTGACGAAGGCAGCAAAGATATTTTCAGTTTTGGATTATGAAGAATATGAGGCAGGATGGGTTCAGCGCCGATCAAAACCTCGTAAGTGCCTTTCTTGACAGTGTACTTGTCAATACCGAGAGAAGAGGTGGCATTCGCCTGGGCATCCAGGTCTATTAAGAGCACACGTTGACCGAATTGGCCGAGATAAGCTCCCAGGTTGATGGCGGTGGTGGTTTTTCCAACCCCGCCTTTTTGATTTACCAGCGTATAAATTTTGGTCATAGGGCTTTCATCTCGACAATTTCAGTCATAAATTGATTAACTTCCTCTTTGGTTGGCACACCGGCAAGGGTCTTGCGGGTGACAGAATTGGCTGCCAGCAAAGTGGCAAAGCGTGCAGACTCCCACGGATCGCGGGTGGTCTGGTAACGGATAAAGAAGGAAGTGGCAAAGACATCTCCTGCACCAACGGGATCCACTTCAATGACGTGCGGCGGACGGAAGTTGCGCAGGTCGCCGTTCCAGTAAACACGGCAGCCGGCGGCGCCTTCAGTGACCACCAACACGGGCACCAGCCCGGCAAATTCAGTGACCACTTCTTCATCACCCTGCACATCTTCGATGCTCATGATCACAACATTCGCATGGTTGAGCACCTTGGAGGCATCTTCCCAGCGCTTGTAAGATACAAGTCCGTCCTGATCCCAAATGCGCAGCCAACCCTGGGGGGTGACGCCGATAATCGCATGGGGGAAGGCATCTGCAATGTCATTTGAAATCTCATGCACGATCGGTCCCAGGTGGACGATGGGCGCGTCGCGCCAGGCTGCGGGAATATCCGCAAGGTTGATGGTTTCGGCAACCCCCCTGATGTGCTGAATGCGTCCAGTGGGGGTATGGGTGTTGATGAAGGTTGAATTCTGTTCAGCATCTTTACGCAAGACGGTAATGCCGGTAAAAATATCCAGGTTAAGGTCTGAACGGCAAGAGGTGACAATGCCCACGCGCAGACCGAAAGATCTGGCAGTAAAAGCAGCATATGAGGCGGTACCGCCCAGGGCCGGCCCCTGCGGGGTGAGATCCTGGGTGATGTGGCCGATCATAAGGTAATCAATAGGTTGTAAGTTGAGTAAATCTGGCATGAATGAGTTGATCCCGCTTTATGGGTGAGAGTAGAATTCGTCGTCATCAAGAAGGGTTTTCTGGCGCGGCTGCGGTTCGGGTTCTTCCGATTGCAAAACCACGGGGGCTTCTTTGCGCATGCCGGTGACAGGGGTTTCGCACCAGGGGCAGAGATTCCAGGGCAGGTCAATCGTCTTGCCGCAGTGTTCGCATTTCTTCTTGAGACGGGTGTGGCAGCTTGGACAGGCCAGCCATTCTGAGTCCACGCGGCGGCTGCAGCCCGGACAAATGGCCGAATCTTCAATGGATTGGAGCAGTGCTTCTTCTTCAAGGGAGTGCTGATATTCTTCTTCAAGCGTCTTGGCAGGTCTCAAGATCATGTAGATCAAGATGCCTGGCAGAAAGAGCAGCGCAACCACCACCACGGCCAGCACACGCATAAAGTTGTCGCGGGTGCGGGTGCGGATGTCGCGAAATGCCCAGAAGATGAGGCTCAGCCAAAGGGCTGCCAAAAAGGCGACCGCGAAGCCGGTGCAGATAAGGGTGATTTGCTTGAGCACTGCCGGATCAAGAGTCATATAAATCTCCGTTGGAGAAATTATAGCATGGTTGCCCGTGGATGATGCAAAGCCGCGGCTGTAAGCAGTTATTTTTTTTCAGTTGCAGGCGCATTCCTGGGCCTAAATCGATTAAATTGGGGTGCCTTGATTTAACTTCTAATATTTATTCAGTTTTTCTTAGTAGACCTACTTTGCGTCTTTTGCGCCTTCCCTGGCACTTGCAGCCTGGGCAAGTGTGCGAGAGATATGTTTTCCCCCTACTCTGCGAAGCTTGTAGTAAAAACTGGTATAAAATTAAGTTACTACAATTTATACCTAATTTACCAAATCAGGAGGGTGAAATGGTGAGAGAATCCCCGGCGGCATATCGAATTACCGACCTGTCTGCGGACGAGCGTCCGCGCGAGAGGTTGGAAAAAAGCGGACCGGAAGCCTTGAGCAAGGCCGAATTGCTTGCTATTTTGCTTCGCGTAGGAGTTACAGGCTTGAACTCGGTGCAGCTTGCACAAAAGATTCTGGATGATCTGGGTGGGTTGGCGGGCATTCAGAAAGCCAGTTTTGCGCAGGTGTGCAACATCCACGGGGTGGGGCCGGCCAAAGCGGCCCAGATCAAGGCGGCCATCGAACTGGGCATTAGGCTTAAGAAAGAAAACCCTGAGCTGAGCACGGCGGTCAACAGCCCTGAAGACGCCGCGGAGCTGGTGATGTATGATATGCAGGGTCTGGTGCAGGAGAATCTATGGGTGGTCTTGCTCGATACCCGCAACCGCAAGATCGGCGTCGAAAAGGTCTACGTGGGCTCGCTGAATGCCTCCATGGTCAGGGTGGGTGAGCTGTTCAGAGGCGCGCTGCAAAGAAATGCGGCGGGCATCATCATGGCGCACAACCATCCCAGCGGCGACCCGGCGCCCAGTCCCGAAGATGTTACCCTCACACGTGCAGCCATCCAGGCCGGCAAACTGTTGGATGTGGAAGTGCTCGACCATCTGGTGATCGGGCATAATAATTTTGTCTCCATGAAAGAGAAGGGGCTGGGGTTTGGATGAAAAAAGCTAATGATAGATTTTTCTTACTTGACATTAATAACGCAACGCGTTATTATCGTATAAGATGATCAAGTCTTTTTCTGATCGGGAAACTGAACGGATTTTCAGGCTTGAATTATCAAGAAAAATACCAGGCAGCATACAAGCAATTGCAAGAAGAAAGTTGATTATGCTTGATGTCGCTGATTGTCTTTTTGATTTACGTTTTCCTCCAGGTAATCAACTTGAAAAACTGGGTGGAAATCGCGAAGGGCAATATAGCATCCGAATCAACGATCAATGGCGAATCTGCTTTGTTTGGAAAGATGATAATGCTTACCAGGTGGAAATTGTGGATTATCACTAGGAGAAAAATGGTCGATCAATTACACCCCATACATCCAGGAGAAATTCTTCTGGAAGAATTCCTAAAACCCCTAAAAATTAGCCAATATCGTTTAGCGAAAGATATCAACGTACCTGCCAGAAGAATCAACGAAATTGTTCACGGCATCAGAGCCGTCTCACCTGATACTGCCTTGAGATTGTCAAAGTATTTTGGTTTATCCGAACGGTACTGGCTTAACATTCAAACCCGATATGATTTGGATGTTGAAAAATCGCGGTTAAAAGATCGTCTTGATCAGGAAGTTCGGGTGTTCTTATTCCCGGAAAATGTTCAACAAGGATTAATGGCAAAAGAAAGTAAAAGCGATATTTATTGAAAATCCCTTTTCTAATTAAAATGAAAATGTTAAAATAAATTAATCTAGTTCTTTCTCAACCTGGGAGGGGAAATGAAAAAGTATCCATTTTATCTGATCGCTTTCATCTTAGTTTCAGTGCTGCTTTTGTCGGGTATCCTTCAAAGTGTCACTGCGGAGAGTAACCCTGGGCCGACTGCAACACCAGCAGCGGTTGAAGATGGTATTGCAGATGGAGATTGGTCAAGTGGAAATGTCATCACGGTAGATCTGAGTAAAAACAAAGCGCCAAAGAGCTACTTGCAACTTTTGGGTGATGGCGTAACAGTTTCTACTTCAGGTAGAATCTGTCATCCATTCCGCGGGGGAGTGTTCGGCTGGACGGCGAGCATTTACCAACTCATCGGCGGCAAATGGAACAGGGTAACTACTTATTTTATCTGGTACCCTGATGCAGAAGGCACATTTATGGCATGCACTTATGCAAAAGCTGGCGGCATCTACGCTTTGTTTGGGGTTTACACCGCATCCGCCAATCCAACTGCCACGCTGCCTCCTACCGCCACCCCCACGAAAACGCCGACACCCAAACCCACCGCGAAACCGCCTTCAGGTGGTCCGACACAAATGAATAGAACTTAAAAAAGTTTACAAGAAGCAGGTGGGTTCGACGCACCCTTCTCTGGCACTCCCTGGCACTCCCTGGCACTTGCTNNTGCAAGTGTGCTGCCATTGCAAGTGTGCGCTCCTCATGACCCTCGTCTTTTGAGGGCGAGGACACTATTTTGCGCCCGAGTGCGGTTGCTGAACCCACCTCCAATTTTTTTATAAAGCGGTTATCAAACCCGATTTCGTTGACAAAACACATCGTAGGGTGCGGTCAACGACCCATTAACCAACTTCCACCCGCCCGGTTTGTGGCGGGGTCGTTGCTCCACCATTAATGCTCTTTATTTTGG
>DQHW01000031.1:49133-49584 GCA_003524305.1 Anaerolineaceae bacterium | reverse complement strand
TGAAACTGGCACTTCGCAAATACCCCTAGGGGGTACACGTTCCACCCTCGCCACTCTTTTTTCAAGGACATCGACATTTACAGGTCGGTGTTTTTTGTTAATATTTATTACCGACGCTTTCTACGGTGGGTCCAGTTCGCGTTCCGAAACCAAAATGGCCGCAGGCAATTGTTTAATATTGTAGGTCAGCACTCCGCGGCGGACGCCACCCTACGACAAGTCGGTTTTCCAGTACGGTGCAGTATTATTTAGGTCATCCAATTTATATTTGGTTTAACAAAACCTCCATTTCCCTCTTGACAAAATAGAATAAAAGTTCTAATATATTGTTCTAGAATTATTGGTTTTTGCTTTTTACAACTGATACTCCACCATTGCAGTCTAAGCCGATACAACCACTTTGAGTCGTTTTACCTGTGCCAGAGTGCCTGCACCACATGTCCCTCGCTTT
>DQHW01000031.1:0-48961 GCA_003524305.1 Anaerolineaceae bacterium | reverse complement strand
TCCCTAATCACTAATCCCTAATCACAAATCACGGCAACACCGTACAATTCTGTGCGTGGTCGCACTCACCGAAGTATTCGACGCTTTCGATGGTGCCCATGCACTCGAATTCGCCCCAGTCATCGCAAAGATTATTACCAATATCTACATTGGAGTAAGTATTATCGCCCTGGGGCTCGACAAAGACGGTGCCGCGGTCTAAAGTTTCAAACGCCACAAAGGCATGGCCGGTTGGCTGCCCCACGAACTGAACCGTGACGATCTTGGCGCTGATGTTGGCATAGCGCGCGTTGGCGACCAGGTCAATGGCGAAATCCATGCAATTGTAATCCTCAAGATGGTATTCATGCCAGTTGGTGTGATCCTCCGAGAGGAACCGGGTGAGCTGCTGCCACGAGATGTTTTGATATTCGGGAGTGGGGGTGATCTCGGGGTTGTCCGGGGTGAACCCGTTGCCGGGATCGTATTGATAGACGTTTAGATTGTCGAAGGCAACTTCCACTTCGCTGTCGAGGGCAGGTTGTGCGCCCATGCCGAAGTATCCCTTGGGGATGGAGGCATCCTGGAAGCTGTATTCATAATGCCCATTAAAATAGAGCTCGTTGGTGTCTCCGTGAGCCACCAGGGTGACAGTGTTGGGCTTACCGGTGGTATTTAGCCAGGGTGAAGCGGTGGGCAGCTTGAGCATGCCGTAGGTGCCCTTCACGAAACGGTGAATGTAGTAGGTGCCGTTATCCATGACGGTGAGGGCGTAGAAATTGTCATTATCCTTGTAACGCCAGATGACCATGCCGCCGGTGGTCTCATCGTCCCCGATGATGTGGCGCAGATCGACAGAAAGCACGAAATTACCGTAGGCTGCGAATGAAAGGTTATAGAAGCTGTAATCGCTTTTTACCACCTGAACAAAATATTCGCCATCGGAGATATAAAAACGGCTTTCGCCGTCATCGGGAGGCGTCCAACTGCCTGAATCTTCTGAAAAATCATCTTTGTAGAGGATGGATTGTTTGACCGCGTCAAGAGTAGCTGTGGGGGCAGCGGTGGATGTGGAGGTGGATGCGGTAGTCGGTTCAGGTGATGACGTTGAGACCGGGATTGAAGAAGTTATTACATCCATTGTGGATTTGGCAACTTCGAGGGGAGCACAGGCCAGCGTGAACAACAAGACAACAAGAATTATCGCAAATCGTTTCATATTCCTCCCATGGTCTCCCTTCATTTTAGTGATTTGAGGTTTCTTGTCAAGCAGATGACGGGGGTCATGTTTGATCAACGGATGCAATTATTATCGGCGAGAATTATACCGTGTGAACTGGAATAAAGCGTATCCAGTCGGCTTTGTAGGGCATCAATATCCGCGGAGGTGACAGCGCCGGGCAGCTTTTCAAAGCGCTGCGTATCGCCGGAATCAAAAAGCACCAGCATTGCGCATTGCCGGTGAAGCATATCCTCCAGGCTTGTGGCTCCGCCGATGTTAAGATTTAACGCTGAATCGATCGATAGCGTGTAAGCGCTGCGGTTGGTATAAAACAGGAGGATATCCGGTGCATTGGTGATGAGCGGGCGATCCTGCGGCAAAGTAATTTCACCGTTGAGGATCGGGTTTTCCTTCCAGACCGGCGAGGTATATCCGTTGGGGATATTGCCGATCACAATTGGATAAGTCTTGAAGGGTTGGAAGTTATAAGCCACAAAGAAAAGCGCGACAATAACAGCAACAAATTGGAAGGATATCTTGGGGTGGATGGCTTGACCCATGGTTAGGGCACACGAAAGGATCAGGGTATAAAAAATGGGGATGACGGGAGATAACATACGGTCGTCAATGGAGATGGTTTCAGTCGATACCATATATGTGACAAAGAGCACCAGCAAATAGATGACGATCAAAAATGACGATGAGATGCTCAACAATCCGTTCAACTTGTGTTCTGGTGAGTTATATTTCTTGAAGCCAAAGAAGAGTCCCAGCAAGATGATTACGGCAAACAAAACCAGCAAAATGGGGCGAAAAATATCCGCTGTCACACCGGGAATCATATCTGAACGGTAAGGCAGCCAATATTTGAGAACGGCAAACACTTGAGCAATGAATTGTGAGAATTTCTCTGTAATGGAGAAATCCGTGGAATAGGTTCTCGCGCCGATGCTATTTTTTGAAAGCAACTGCAAAGCGATCCATACCAACATGGGTGTAAAGCTGATGACGCCGTACTTCAGCGTATCCCTGATGCGTTTAGAAGGGCGCTGGTTAGAAAGCAGCAGCACGCAAATCACTCCGGCAGCAGGGAAGGCCGCAAAAGCATAGCGGGTGAGCAGGGCAAGTGCAGCAAGGACGGCAGAGATGACAAGCCACCTTGTTGAGTTTTGACGCAGAGCATAGACCAGGAGCAAAAAACCAGGGATGCCCAAGACGATAGCCAGAGGTTCTGACATGATACTGGTAAAGATGTTACCCAAGGCCGGGGTGGTGGTGATCATGATGGCAAAGCACAATGACCCCCAGAAAGAGCGTGTGATCAGATAGAAAAGCCATCCGCTGGCGGCGATGAGGATGGCAAAGAAGGCAATATCCATGGTGCGAACTGTAGTGATCAGGTCGGCTTTTAAAAATGCAAAGAGGCTTAGAACGAAAGAATAGAAAGGAGCAAAGATGAGCAGTGGGGCAAAACTGCCATCGGGATTGAGAATTCCTAATCCGCGGCCAGTTGCAAAATTGCGGGCTGCAGAGAGGTAGGCGGCCGAGTCACTGAAACCCCAGGGCGCATATTGGGTACAGGCAGCAATATACCAACCAGCGCCTGCCGAAATTAGAGCAAGCAGAGACAGGAGGATCGCTTTCTGATATTTTTGCAAATAACCGGTCATTAATCTTCCAAAATAAATTTATGGTTGAGAAAAAGTATACACAATTTGACCCTCTTGATTGGTCAATTGCACCAACCCAAGAGAAGATGCCTGCTGTTTTAATAACGAAAGGTCAGGGTAGGCGGCGGAATCCACAACAATATAGTACACGCCTAACTCTTTCAATAGATCCACTGAATGTTCATCAGGGAACTGCGCGAGTATGGGTTGAATTTCAAGGTACTGGATAGGCTGGTTGGCATTGAAGAAACCACCTACGAAGGGTTTTTTGTTGAAAAGGGAATAATAGATAAAGGACTGATCTACCGATTGACTGAATGGCATTTGCACCATGGCGCCGTCATCAGGTTGGTTTGCAAGCCACATATCCACCTGTCGCGGTTGAGGCTCTGACAGGTACTTATCATAATTGCCAGGATAGATCTCGAAAAGGACCACCAGAAAAACGATGCCAGTCAAGACGATTCTGCGATTGGAGGTGAACCTGGCGAAGATTTGCGAAAAGCCGATGCCCGCAAGGACAGGGATAAATAGCAAAACATAAAATCCAAAGCGCATGATCGTACGCATCTTGTCAAAGAAGGGCAGGTGATTAAACAACCAGGCCGCCGGCAGGTAGATCAGCGTTTCTGTCTTATGCAAGAGTGGCTGCAAGAAATCTGGAATCTGCCAGACGACACTTTGATTATTCCAGTGCAAGTTAATGCCGAGTCCGAGGATGAAAGAGACTACGACAATGACTGCTGCTGTAAGCACAAATGTTTTAAGGTCTGATTGCTTGCGTTTGATAATGGCAAACACCGCAAGTATAAGGGCGGTAAACCCGATATAGAGTGAGCCTTCACCCCATAATGAGCGGTCAAACCCCTGGCTGAAAAAGTGCCCCAGCAGAAAGTGATCCGTTGAAGGCAGGAAGAAATCGGTGGGGCTGGCGGAATACATGGAGGCGTATTCCAATGAACGGCTTGATAGCACTCCCGCGGTGGAGAGGTTGACAAAGGGACGCAAAGAAAAATACAAAAATGGCAGGCTGATGATGGCGGCAAGCACCAGGTTGAGCCAAAAATACTTGCTGCGCAGCGGTTTAAAATGTAAAAAGCAGAGATAAAAGATGACAAATAGCAAGGTGAAAATTACAGTCATATAAAGGTAATACATCGAGGTGAAGGCAATCAATCCGAGTGAAAGACCTGTCAGAAGTGTGAATTTCCAATCCAGTTTGCGGTCTGTGCCAAGTAGTTTGGTTAATCCCCAAAAAAAGAGCGGAAACCATTGAATGCCAGCCAAGTTGAGGTGGCCGGTGACAAAGTGGGCGATATGGTAAGGTGAGAACGCGAATAACATCCCAGCCAACAAGGCGGCGGGTTTCGAACTGGTCAGGTCACGCACCCAAAGGTACATGAAGAACCCGGCCAATACAAAAGTGATCAGCATGGCGATATTGTAGCCGGCAATGGGTCCAAACAACCAACTGAAGGGCACGCCAGGCAGCGCAGAAGCCAGTGCGGTTTCGGTGGTCGAAAGATTCCATCCCTGCGGATAGTTCATCATGGGATTGAAAAAGGGGTGTCCCTGGCCTTCAAGGAAAACCTTCTGGTACCAGCGTATCAACCAGACAAAGTAAATATTGTCTCCCATGCCGCCGATCACCGAAGTCTTTAAGTGGAGGCAGAGCGGCCATGTTATGAGAACCGAGCCGGCGCTGAAACCGAGAAATACCCAAAGGAGTTCTAGTTTTTTAAAAATATTTTTCATCAATGAAGATCGAAACAAGCGAATTTTTATTGGGATAATGATTACGATTGTGATTATATCAGAGTCAAAAGCTGGCATTAATTCAGTGTGATTTCTTCAATTGAGATAACAAGGTAACCCGAACTTACAAGGTTCGGATTATAATTATTTGATTAGTCAGTAAGTTGAAAGGCAATTTATTGGACCCATCTGAAACCATGGGGTCAAGATGAAATACTGCAATAAAAAATAATCATTTTTATGCGAATTTAAACAACCTTGTTTCGTTAAATAAAAAGGAGATCTACGTATGAGTGTCAGATCAAACTTCGAAACCGAGATACAAGAACTCAAGGATGAATTGCTTACCTTAAGCAGTATCGTTGAACAGCAAATTCTAAACGCAGTCTCGGCATTAATGAAACGGGATGTTGAAGGTTCCAGGTCAATTAAACACATTGATAATCAAGTGAACAAAATCCGTTTTGGTATTGAAGAAAGGGTGCTGGTTTCGATAGCTACTCAGCAGCCGCTGGCACATGATCTGCGCCTGCTGGCATCCATCCTCGAGATCGCCGGTGAACTTGAACGCATTGGCGATTATGCCAAGGGTATTGCCACCATTAACATCCGCATGGGTGAAGAGACGTTGCTAAAACCCTATAACAAGATCCCCCCGATGGCAGAAAAAGCAGTAGAGATGCTGCACCGTTCGCTGAAGGCCTTTGTCAATGAAGATGTCGAAGAAGCCAGGAACATCCCAGACGAGGATGATGTGGTGGACAAGTATTATGAAGAGATCTATACGGAGTTGATGCAAATCATCATTCAAGACCCCGCTACAATGCAAAAGACAAACTGGTTAATTTGGACGGCTCATAACCTCGAACGCATGGCAGATCGGGTGACAAATATCTGCGAACGAACATTATTTACTGCAACAGGTGTCTTGAGAGAAATAAGGTCCACAGAACAATAAGCGGATCTGAAAAAAAGGAAACGGCGCCCAATTTAATTAGACGCCGTTTTGTTATTTATATCACAGCATTTGTAGTATCTGTAGCCGGTTCTTTGAAAATGTTCAATTCCGTTTCCATCTGGTGGCGGAACTGGTTGGTGTAAAGCTGGTAATACTTGCCGCGCAGTTTAAGCAGATCTGAATGGCTGCCGATCTCTGCGATGCGTCCGCCTTCGATCACCAGAATGCGGTTGGCTTTCTTAATGGTCGAAAGACGGTGGGCAATCACAAAACTGGTACAGTTGTTGAGCAGGGTTTCCATACCTTTTTGAATGAGGACTTCGGTCATGGTATCTACTGAACTGGTGGCTTCATCCATGACAAAGACTTCGGGTTTGGCGAGGACGGCGCGGGCTAGGCTGATCAACTGTTTTTGACCCACAGAGAGCAGATTACCGCCTTCACCGACTTCGGTATCAAAACCCTTATCAAAGCGCATGATAAAGTCGTAAGCACCCACCACCTTGGTTGATTCTTCAACATCGGTATCCGTGGCGTCAAGACGTCCATAACGCAGGTTTTCACGAATGCTGCCAGAGAAGAGGTGGGGTGTTTGCAGTACCACACCGATACGCGACTGAATGGCTTGAAGTGATAGACTGGTGTAATCACGGCCGCCGATATAAATGCGGCCTTCGTTGGGCTCATAGAAGCGGCATAGCAGATTGACGATGGTTGATTTTCCGCCGCCAGTAGGACCGACCAATGCAATAGTCTCCCCGCGTTTGACATGCACATTGAAATCGGCCAAAACAGGTTCTTCACCTTCTTCGTAACGGAAAGTAACATGATCGAAGATGATATCTCCGCTAATGGTACCGGGATCAATCGATTTGGGACGGTTCTCGATCTGCGGTTTGGAATCGATGAGCGAGAACATACGTTCCGCAGAGGCGATGGCTTGTTGCATGTCTGCGAAAACGCGGGCAATATCCTGGATAGGCCACATCATGAAAGTGATGTAGGAAACAAAAGCCTGAATGCCGCCGATGGTCATTCTACCGGTTTCGGCCTGAGATCCGCCGAACCAGACAACAGCGCCAACAGCCAGCGCGGAAACGATCTGAACAGTGGGCAAGAAGAGCGCACTCAACCAGGCGGCCCTGAAGGATGATTTGTACATGCTTCCAGTAAGAACCTTGAATTCATCCAGGTTCTCTTTCTCACGTCCAAGGGCTTTGATCACACGCACGCCGGTGATGTTTTCATTGTACGCACCAACGATTTTGGAATTCAATTTCCGCACGTTGCGATACTCGCCGAGAATGCGTTTGCGGAACTGGATGGCGATGTAAAGCAAGATTGGCAGAATTGCTAGAACGATCAAAGCCAGCTTCCAGTTGATCACAAACATGAAAATCATGGATGTGATTATGCTCATTACACCCCAGGTGGAATCCACAAAACCCCAGGTTACTAAATCTGCGACACGTTCGGTATCGGAGGTGACGCGGGCCATGATCCAGCCTACTGGGGTCTTGCTATAGTAATTGAGAGATAACGCCTGAAGATGATTGAACATTTTTTTGCGCAAATCGTAGCGGATGCGTTCACCCAGGATGCCTGCCAGGTAGATGAAGAGAAATACACTGCCTGCTTGAATTAGAACCAATGCACCGTAACCTATCAGCAGATTGGTAAGCGCTGAAACGTTTTTTGCGACGATGCCATCATCAATGATGCTTTTACCGATCCAGGTCGAGACGGCATCCAAACCGGCGACCACGGCAATGGTCACCAGAAAGCCGATGACCCATTTGAGGTGAGGACGGGTGAGACCCAGGATGCGGCTAAAGGTCTTTTGATTAAATTTTGTCTGAAATTCTTCTTCTTCGTAATAGCTATCCGACATTGGAAAGCTCCTTTTCCAATTCGACTTCAATGCGAGTTTGAATATTGAATATCTGTTGGTAGATGCCGTCTTGTTTGACCAGCTCTGCATGCTTACCGCGTTGTATAATACGCCCTTTATCCATAACCAGGATCAGATCTGCTTCAGTGATGCTCTGGATGCGGTGGGCGATGATAAAGGTAGTACGATCCTTCATCAAATTGTTCAATGCTTCCCTGATCTCTGCTTCAGTCTCCGTATCCACCGATGAGGTGGAATCGTCGAGAATCAGGATACGCGGATTCTTTAGGATGGTACGGGCGATGGTGACACGTTGTTTCTGACCGCCAGAGAGGGTGACACCCCTTTCACCAACCAAAGTCTTGTAACCATCTTTGAATGTGAGGATGACATCATGTATTGCTGCTGCACGGGCGGCAGCTTCCACTTCAGAGTCTGTAACGTCGCGGCCAACGCCGTAGGTGATATTTTCGCGGATGGAGCGCGAGAAGAGGAAAGGCTCCTGTTCGACGATGCCCATTTGCTGGCGAAGATATTTGCGCGGATAGCGGTTGAGTTCCACGCCATCGAGCATAATACGGCCGCCGGTGTATTCAAAAAAGCGGGGCAGCAGGTTGACGAGTGTGGATTTACCTGAACCGGTAGACCCAAGCAGAGCGATGGCTTGCCCAGGTTTGACCCCGAAGGTGATGTCTTCGAGGGTGTGATCATCTGGTTCATACTCGAATTTCACATTTTCGAATTCGATACTGCCTTTGACGTTTGCTTTGGGCAGGTGGTCGCCAGCATCCAATGGTTCGCGATTTTCTTTAATGATATCCATGACACGGCCATACGAAACCAGGCCCGTGGAAGTTTGAACAATGATCCTGCCAAGGTTGCGCAGCGGAAAGATAATGTAGATGACCATACCCGAATATGCAAGGTAGGTACCGACGGTAATGTCGCCATTGATGGCCATTATTGCGCCAACCATATAACCGACCAGAAGCTGGGCGCCGCATAATATGTCAGAAAGCGGCCAAAACAAGGAGTGCATGATGAGCAGCTTTTTTCCGCGGACGAATTTTTCCCAATTATCCTTTTCGAATTTGGTCATTTCGTATTCCTGGCGGGAGAAAGCTTTAACCACACGCACCCCGGCAAGATTTTCTTGCAAAGTAGTAGATAGCACCGCTTCTTGCTCTTGATAAGACTCGTAGGCATTTGAGACTTTTTTAAACAGGACGATGGAAACAAGCAGTACGAGTGGAACGACAATCACCGAGATCAAGGCTAGTTTGACGTTCAAATTGAGCAGGGCAATGAAGTTGATAAGGAACAACAAAATGATACGGCCGACACTGATTGCCTGATCTGCAAAGAATCTTTTTAGTGCGTCCACATCTGAAGTGGAGCGTTCGATCAGTTCACCTGTCTTCATCTTTGAATGATAGGTGAAGGTAAGATGCTGAATGTGGTTATAAAGGAAGTTACGCAAACGTCTGGTTACACCTTCGGCAGTCTGAGATGACAGCAATCCGCTCAGGAAGGTGAATCCGCCTTCAGCGATGGCTAAAGCCAGAAAGCCAAACGCCAGGAGGGGCAGGGTTATGGTGCGGACTTCAGCAACGAAATAGCTGTCAATAAAGTAGCGCAGCAATAGATAAGTCAGGGTTTTGGCAAGTGCGGAAACACCCAAACTGATCACTGCTGCCGAATATTTCAAGCGGAAGCCTTGCATTAAGCGCCAGATTCCCACCAGGCGATTTTTCGCAATCGTTTTCTGCAAATCAATTTCAAATTGTATCGTGTTCAATGGAATATCCTTGATAAAGCGGAAACGAACAGGCGAGTTCGAAAAAGGATCGAATCTCAACCTCTAAAAAAACAGTCGTAAAGAAATAGGAGGGTCAACTCTCGGGTTGGCAGGTCGGACAGATGAATGAACTGGTTGATCCTGTTTTGATCTTCAAGATCGGGGTTCCGCACTGCGGGCAGGGTGAGTTCTCACGATAGCCGATGATGATGTCTTCCATCTGAAAACCGCCTTTCTGTCCGTAGAGGTTCATCTCATAAAACGCCCCGCCCTTGACAAGACTGGGTCGCAAGCCATCCTGAATGCCCTTGAAAAGTGAGCTGATCTCGATTTCTGAAAGACCAGAAATCACCCGATTGGGGTGCAACTTCGCCAAAAAGAGGATGTCGTGAATATAGGCGTTGCCGATGCCTGCCAGGCGGCTTTGATCCAACAGGACAGTCTTGAGTTTTCCTCTTTGGTTCTTGATCAGGTTGGTGAAATCTTCTTCAGTAAGATCAAGTACATTCGGTCCCAGTTTGGCGATCATGGGGTGATTTTTTAGTCCATCCAATGCGCAGAAATGAACATATCCAAACCACCAGAAGTTGATGGCCAGGCAAGTCTGGTCTGTGAAATCGATCACCAAGCGGTACTTGGTCGGCATTTGGTTTCGGTTGACCAGCAGAATTTCGCCGCCCATGCCCAGGTTGGTCAGAAGCCAGCCTTGCGTGGTACGCACCATGATCCACTTTCCGTGGTGAGAAACGGATTCAATGATGGAATGAATAAGGAAGTGATTGAGTTCATCAGGGGTGACATTCAAGCATTTTGGTTGCAATACTTCAAATGCCTGGATTGTTTTTCCGGTCAATTCTTTGTTCATTTCATTTGCGCGTGAGGTGATTTCTGGTGTTTCGGGCATATTCCCATCCTTATTTGGTACAAATATTCTATCATTAAATGGGACAGATTTCAAAGATATGACTTGATTTTTCTTGCTTTTTTAGAAGAGCGTCTTATAATTGAATCACTATACTCGTTCCGGAAGGAGGCAACACAATGGCAAGTGTAACATTTGAACATGTCAATAAGAAGTTCGGCGATTTCACAGCAATCCAGGATTTAAACATCGAGATTGAGGACAAAGAGTTTTTGGTGCTCGTCGGCCCCTCTGGCTGTGGAAAAACCACTGCACTGCGCTGTCTGGCTGGACTTGAAGAAGTCACTGGCGGCAAAGTTATGATTGGTGACCGGGTGGTTAATGATGTCGCTCCGAAAGATCGCGATATAGCCATGGTTTTCCAATCCTACGCTCTGTACCCTCATATGAGCGTTTTTGACAACATGGCTTTCGGTTTAAAATTACGCCGTCTGCCTAAAGCCGAGATTCAAAAACGGGTTGAAAATTCCGCAAAGATTCTTGGTATTGAAGCACTTCTCAAACGTAAACCACGTGAACTATCAGGTGGACAACGACAACGTGTTGCCCTTGGCCGTGCCATCGTCCGTGAGCCAAAAGTATTCCTTCTGGATGAGCCGCTCTCCAACCTGGACGCCAAATTACGTGTTCAGACACGTGCCGAAATCACCAAACTGCACCACAACCTGGGTACCACCTTCGTATACGTGACCCACGATCAGACAGAAGCCATGACCATGGCCAGCCGTATCGCCGTCATGAACAAGGGCGTGCTGCAGCAGCTTGACAGCCCCCAGAATCTCTATGATAAACCCAACAATTTATTTGTGGCAGGTTTCATTGGTACACCTGCAATGAACTTCTTCAATGTAAAATTGACTAAAGAAGGTGACAGCCTTTACGTCACCAACGGTGAAGTCAAGATCAAAATTCCAAATAATAAAGCTGAATCGCTTTCGAAATTGGTTGGCAAAGAAGTCATCATGGGTATCCGCCCGGATGACATCCACAACCCTGATTATGCGCCGAACAACATCCACGGTGAAAAAGTGGACGCCAAGATTGAAGTTACCGAATTGATGGGTAACGAGATTTTAATCTACCTGGCTCTCGCCAATGGCGGTCAATTCGTTGCCCGTGTTGATCCGCGTTCAAAATACAGTTTTGGCGATAAAACTCAATTACTCTTCAACATGGATAACTGCCACTTCTTTGATCCCACGCAGGATGCAGAAAACCCAGTCGCTGTAAGGTAATTGGTCCTGCCGTTTACGAACTAAATGTAGCGCAAGAATTTTCTTGCGCTACATTATTAAGCCTAGGATAACAAGGAGTGCTCATGTATAAAATCGTATTATTGCGACATGGTGAGAGTGATTGGAACAAGGAAAATCGCTTTACCGGATGGACGGATGTAGATCTGTCAGAAAAAGGTGTAGCCGAGGCTGCTGCCGGCGGCTTGTTGATGAAAGAAGCGGGATTCGAATTTGACCTGGCTTATACATCGGTGCTCAAACGCGCCATTCGCACGCTAAACCTGGCGTTGGAACAAATGGATCTCTTATGGATTCCTGTGGTAAAGACCTGGCGGTTGAATGAACGTCATTACGGCGCACTGCAAGGATTGAACAAAGCTGAGACTGCCAAGAAATATGGTGATGAACAGGTACTTATCTGGCGGCGAAGTTACGATATACAACCGCCTGCTTTGACCGCGGATGATGAGCGCTTCCCGGGCAAGGATAGACGTTATGCCGATCTTTCCAAGGATCAACTGCCTCTGGCGGAATGCCTTAAAGACACGGTGGCACGCTTTCTTCCTTTCTGGCACGAAACCGTAGCCCCGGCTATAAAATCTGGCAAGAAGATCATAATTGCCGCGCATGGCAACAGTTTGCGTGCGCTGGTGAAATATCTCGATAACATCCCGGAGGATGAAATCGTGGAGTTGAACATCCCCACTGGAGTGCCGCTGGTGTACGAACTGGATGCGGATTTGAAACCTATCAAGCATTACTACCTGGGCGACCCTGAAGAAGCCAAACGCAAGGCTGAAGCAGTCGCCAACCAGGGCAAGGCGAAATAAATATTCGAGAATCGAGAACTATGAACCGTAAATGAATTTCTCGATTTCAAAATCTTATTCTATATACTTAGTTCTTCGATCGGGAGTCAATTGGCTCCCGATGATTTTTAAGTATTCGAAAAAAACAATCCAAATTAAGACCACCTTGACAAGGCTCTTACCAGCCTTGTCAAGGTGGTCTATATGCGATACTTTCGGAGTAGAGTAATAAAGAAAACCAAAGAATAGATTCATTTCTAAATAACAAACCGCTGCAATCTCCAAGACTCCCGCGATTTTTTAAAATGATTATTTGCTTTTATGGGCTAATCGTGCACCGAGGAATGTGCAAATGACGCCTCCAGCAAGGGTGAAGACCCCCATAAAGGTGAAGGCATCAGACCAAAGTTTTTCGGGGAACAATCTGATCAAGGTGTCATTGGTGTAAAAGAGCCAGGTACTGCCGGTGAAAAAGAGGTGGTGAAATCCGGTGAAGAGAGCGTCAAAATTGATTACCGTCCCGACCAGGATCAAACCTATCATACCCAGCGTCATCCAGCCCCCCAGTGAGACGGATTTCCAAAATTGAGGAATCCAACCCAGACGCCAGGCAAGAATCCAGGCAAGTACCAAAAAGGCGGCCATGGGGAGCATGATTTTGACCATTAATTGAACAAGATTCTTGACATCCACCATGTGGCTGAGTTCACGTTCGTTGTAGATAGGATCTCCGTTCTCAAATTTCAATTCGGCTAAAAATTCTGGACCGGCGTTGTTGGTGAGGTATACCAAGGATAACTTGCCCCAGTTAAGGCGATCCGCTTTGGAAAAGCCGAATTCGTCCGCGGGGAAATTTGGCTGGTTGTATTCGTAATCGAGAAAAAATGGATTAAGTAGGACTCGAATGGAGGTCATCATTAATAACAAGGGTACGATGATGGATATCAGAACCGAAAAAATGCGTATATTCGCCCTCATTCAAGCGTCTCCACTTCTCCTGAAAAAATGAATTGCATGATCATAGAATTGGTTATGCCTTCAATTGGAGCGAGATCATCGGTAAAGACTATCCCGGTTGCGGGGGCGTCTTGCAACCCAGCATACGTGGTAGCCATGACACCTAAAACGTATTGGTTGGATTCTTGATCTTCATTCAACATAACGTAATTATCCAAGAAATTCTGCAAATTGGTTTCAGTGTTGGTGGCAAAGAGGATCGAATTAAAGGAACCTGAAAGGTCTGTAACATAAAGGGTGGGGAATACGGTGTGGATTGTGGCATACAGTGAATCAATCAAACGACGGTCTTCAATAACACGTCCGATGTTGATAACCATCACGCCATCTTCTTTTAAATGATCCTTGAGGATCTGGAAAAACTCTTGTGTGGTCAAGTGCCAGGGGATATATGGCGGACGATAGGCATCCACACTAATGATGTCATATTTCTTGGTGCTGTTTTTAATGCCCCAACGTCCGTCCTGAATGATGACGTTCAGGTTGGGATCATTCATATCAAAGTATTCGCGTCCGACTTCCACGATCTTGGGGTCAATCTCGATGCCGTCAATGACCGCGTTTGGGAAAACCAGTGCCGCGTCGCGAGCTGTAGTGCCGGCAGCCAGACCGATGATGGCGATGTCGGTGATTTGGTCAGGTACAACGGGGGCGGAATTAAAAAAGGGAGCTGCTACCACTTGCTCCCATGGGCCGTTGAAGTATAGTTGGTCGGCTTTGTAAACCGAATGCGCCCCCTGTCCCTCATTCAGGCGCAGCATGAAAAGGTCGTTTTCTTCGAGCACTTGAATGTAGTTGTAGCTGGATTCGGTTTCGTAGACCAGTCCTTTGGTGGTCTTATCCGTGCCGGGGACGCCCCAGATGAATAATGCGACGATGACTAATGGCATCCACAGGTAGGGTATTAACTTGCGCCAACCGCTGGTGAGGGTTAAGCCAATGAATGAAAAGAGCATGAGCAGGGAGGCAAGCACCAAGAAAGTGCGGTAGGTGCCAATCGTGGGGATGAGCAGCAAGGTCGGCACGAAGGTGCCGAGAAAAGACCCAAGCGTTGAAATGGCGTAGATGCGGCCGGAGATTTTGCCTGCTTGCTGGGTGTCGGTGATAGCCAGACGGATGGCGAAGGGTGAAGCTGTGCCGATCAGGGTGACAGGAATGACGAAGAGCACCATGACCACGACAAAGGAACCTAACAAGGCGCCCAGTTGAAGCTCGTCAAACGCATTGCTTGCCAATCTTAAAATGGGGCGGGATGCCAGGGGAATAAGCCCAACCGCCAGGGCAGCCCAGGAGAGAATTTTATAGAGGGTTTCGTGCTTGGGAGATTTATCTGCCCAGGCGCCGCCGATGAAGTAACCTGCGGTCAGGTAGATGAGAATGAGTCCAACGATGCTGGCCCACACCAGGTTGCTGGTGCCGAAGTAGTTACCCAGCAAACGCGAGGCGGCAAATTCAACGGCCAATGAGACCAGTCCGGACACGAAAACGATCACATAGAGGAATTTACGCATTGGGTAATTATACCGTAATCAAGTTTCATTATTATGAAGGAGTATACCGATAGGATCGTACCCTTGCAGTAAACCTCGGGGGTATATAATGAAATGGAACATGGAGGCAAGTTATGAAATTGATCAGCGTTCAAAAAATGAAAGCACTTGAATCCGCGGCAAACGAGGGCGGATACAGTTATGAAAAAATGATGATCAAAGCCGGCCAGAACCTGGCCCAGGTGGTTCATGAACGTTACCATGATAAAGGTATCACACGCGTAATGGGGTTGGTAGGCGGGGGGAGCAACGGAGGGGACACGATCATCGCCTTGACGGCGCTGCAAAAATTGGGCTGGACTTGTTCCGCGTTTTTGCTTAAAGAGGATCCGCAGTGGCAAACCCTTATCATCGAACTGCATTCCAACGGCGGTAGGGTTGTGGACCGCGAACGATTTGAAGAAGAACTCTCGCACACCCAATTGGTGTTGGATGGGGTGATGGGCACTGGTTTTAAGATGCCCATGCGCGAACCTTTTGTTGATTTTATGAAGAAATTCAATAAATTGAGCCAAGGCAAGATCATTGTCGCCGTGGACTGCCCCTCCGGGGTGGACTGCATCACTGGTGAAGCCTGCGCCGAAACCCTGCACGCTGACTTGACCGTCAGCATGGAAGCGGTCAAGGAAGGCATGTTGAAGTTCCCGGCTTACGCGTTTTGCGGCGAAATTGTGACTGTTGACCTGGGCATTCCGGCGAAAACGCTTAAACAATTTGATTCCGGCGACGCAGTGGTAGATGTTGAAATGGTTAGCGCCGTGTTGCCTAAAAGAGAAAACAACAGCCACAAGGGATCATTCGGGCATTTGCTGGTGTGCGGAGGCAGCGTCAACTACCCCGGCGCCCCAATGTTGGCGGCTAAAAGCGCCTATCGGACGGGCGCAGGTTTGGTCGAATGCGCCATCCCCGAACGTGTCTATGTTGCAGCGGTGGCTAATAACATCGAGAGTATCTTCACCCTCTTGGAAGACCAGGACGGTGTGATCGCCGAAAATGCAGCAGCAGTGTTAACCCCCAAATTGAAGTATGTGGATGGCTTGTTGATTGGGCCTGGTATAGGACGAGAGGAAACAACCCAGCGTTTTATTAAACGCCTGTTATTTGGAATGAACAGCCGCAATCAAACTGCTGGCACCGGGTTTGTGCCGAGTGCTGTAAAAACCAAAGCCGATGATGCTGAAACGTATCCGCCCATGGTGATAGATGCAGACGCATTGAGGCTGCTGGCTGATATTGACATGTGGTATGAAAAACTGAAGACGGAGGCAGTTTTGACTCCGCATCCAGGCGAAATGTCCGCGCTGACAGGCTTGTCGATCGATGAGATTCAACAAGATCGTTTGGAAGTTGCAAAGCGTTTCGCGCAAAAATGGGGGCAAGTGGTGGTGTTGAAAGGTGCTCTGACGGTGGTAGCATCCGCGGATGGAAATGCGGTTGTGCTGCCATTCGCCAATTCAGCGTTGGCAAAAGCAGGCACCGGCGATGTGCTGGCAGGGATGATAGCAGGATTGATCGCCCAGGGAGTGAAACCGTTTGAAGCAGCAATAGCCGGGGTTTGGCTGCATGCCCGCGCGGCGTATGAGGTGGTGAAAGCCCAGGGAACACAATCCAGTCTGTTGGCTGGAGATCTGATTGACGCCATCCCCAGCGGTTTTTCAGACCTAAATTAATTAAAAAACCTTGACAAGGTGACCCCTCTCGCATTCGCTCGGGGGCGCGAAGTTCGCGACCTTGTCAAGGTTGATTTTCGATTACGATTAATTATTCTGCAGCAGGTTTTGTGGGTTTGGCTGTTTCTTTAACTGCTTCAAGAACAACCTGTCCCTTGTGGGCAAGTTCTTGCTCTTTTGCCTTGGCCTGTTTGATCAAGTCTTGAGCTTTGCTGACAGCATCGTTCGCTGCGAGAGTGGCTTTTTTGTAGGTTTCATCAAGGGTCTCCACCGTTTTGTCTTTCAATTCGATGGTTTTATCTTTGATGACTGTACGAGTTTCTTCACCGGATGCGGGTGCATAAAGCAAGGCAACCACTGCGCCGGCGAGTCCGCCGACCAAAAAACCGATTAAGAAAGAGCCAAAATTATCTTTTTCAGCCATAATATTCTCCTTTTAACTATATGAGGCTTGCGCTATTTTCTTCTTATTTTAAACAGATCAAACAGTTGTTTCATGCCAGCCAAGTAGCCATTCAGCTTGATAACCGGCTCAACCACATTTGAACTGAGGAACTCGGTGGTGCCTTTGAGGGTATCCACCGTTTCTTTTGTAGATTTGAGAATGGGTTTGACTTCGTTTTGCAGCAGGTTGATCAGAGTTGAAACCTGAACCACGAGCACGGTCAAAGCAACCCCGATAACAATGGACTCGAAAGCCATGAAGATGATAAAAATGTCGCGGATGCGGGAGGTGGTGGCTATGTCAGCTCTGGAAAGGAAGAATATGGCCGTAACGATCAAACCGATGATGATGGCGGCAATTAAGATGACTATCCAAACCCGTGATGGAGACTGAGAAGTATTTTCAACTTCCGGTGGGTCTTGTGGTGCTTCCAACAGAGGTGTTCTCGTATTTTCCATTATAAGAATTATAACATAGTGAAAATTGAAAAATGTCAAGTGACAATTATTTCTAACATACCTCTGATAAATAGAATCCTTTGGTAATGAATACTCGAAGCAACTCTAAATCTTTGTGTCAAGATATGTGTTTGTATCTTTTGGCGGCGTGTGTTAAACTTAACGGTTGCCATGATAAAGATTATCTTACTGCGACTTTTATTACCTGTATTAATTGTTTTCCCATCCGTGAATCAGATCACGCCTGGGTTGTATGTGTTAAATCCTTCAGCCGGACAAATTGTAGCCGGTACAGTGGAAGTGAAGGGGTCTGTACCGGATGATGATTTTAATTATGCCGAAGTATCCTATGCTTTCAGTGATGAAACAACCTCAAACTGGTTTCTAATCTCAAGGTTGGACCAAACCGTGCATGACGAGACACTGGCATTGTGGGATACGACAACCATTACAGACGGAACCTACTGGTTGAAGGTGAGTGTCTATCGTAAGAATGGATCGATTATCGAATTAATCGTTGAGGATATCCGTGTCGGAAATTACACCCATTATGATGTTCCTTCGGCAACCGTTACCAGTGCTGCAGTCATTGCTGAAACGCCATCCGCGGGTGAAACAATTGAACCAACCCTTGTAATGAAATCACTGCCCACTGACTTGCCGAAAAATCCCGCTGCGATTGGCGAAGATGATTTTAAGTTAAGTTTAATCAGCGGAGTTACGCTGGCTGGATTGATATTGTTGGTAATAGGGGTTTATGTGCTCTTCCGAAGGGTGGCACGAAAATAATTTATACATCCCTTCTCTCCTGCACCCCTCTTTCAAAAATTGGCAGAGGTGAGGGGGTGAGACCATTTTGAGGACCCATGACCTTTTTATTTCACAAAAAACAAGATACCCTCGATACTTTTGAACCTTACCTTATTGTGGGTCTGGGCAATCCCGGTCGTGATTACCGCGAAACGCGGCACAACATCGGATTTATGGTGATTGACCGGTTGAGTGAGGTGATTGAATGCAAGTTGATCAAAGTGCAAAGTAAGGCGATCATCGGCATTGGCAAGATCGGTGATCAAAAAGTGATCCTCGCCAAGCCGCAAACTTTCATGAACCTGTCAGGACAGGCAGTTGTTAGCTTGCTGCATTTCTACAAGATCGACCCTTCAAAATTGATCGTAGCCCACGATGATGTTGATCTGCCCTTTGGACAAATTCGCATGCGCCCGGGCGGCGGATCGGCTGGTCAGAAAGGGATTGGCTCAATCATTGAGAAGCTCGGAAGCCCGGATTTTGCCCGGCTGCGCATGGGTGTTGGACGTCCCCCAGGCCAGCGTGAAGCCGCGGATTATGTGCTGAAAGGTTTCAGTAAGACCGATATGGAATTTTTACCCGAGTTTGTCAACCGCGGCGCTGAAGGCCTGAAGAGTTTTGTTGTTGAAGGCATTGATAACGCCATGAATAAATTCAATCCCAAACTTTAGGGGCAGGCATGTTGGATAGACTGCGGAGCCATTCCGTTTATGTGAAAACACTTGAAGCTGAAATGGCGGGAAAAGCCCAACAAGGGCTTGGACTCTCCCGGCCTGCCCGGCTGCCTGTTTTGTCTTCGCTATCTCTTGATTTGAATGTGCCCATCTTGTTGTTGACCGACAAGGTGGATCGCGCCTTGATGATGTTTGATGAGTTGGCGTTCTGGCTGCCAGACAACCCACGTTTTCACTTTCCAGAACCCAACCCGATGTTTTACGAGCAAGCCGCCTGGGGAGCCATGACGCGGCGCGACCGGTTATCCGCCTTGAGTGCCCTGGCACAGTACCACCTGCCAGGTACCCAGAAACCGGATAAAGCGGCTGTCGTTGTGGCTTCGTTAAGAGCCGTGATGACGCGCACCCTGCCGCGCCGGGATTTTATCATCGCCAGCAAGACGATCCGCGTGAATCAGCAGATCAACCCGATGGAATTAAAACGCGGCTGGGTTGAAATTGGTTATGAAGCAGTGGATACCGTGTTGGACCACGGACAATTCTCGCAGCGCGGCGGTATTCTGGATGTCTGGACGCCCTCCGAAGCGTTTCCGGCCCGGCTGGAATTCTTCGGCGATGAAATTGACACGCTCAGACAGTTCGACCCTACCACGCAGCGTACTGTCCGCGGAATAGAGCAACTCACCATTACCCCGGCACGAGAGTATTTGATCAATAGGTTGCCCGGTGGATTTGAACGGGGCGATCTGTCTGATGAATTCCTGATACCGGTGATGCATCCGGCGCCATCCACGATCTTGGATTATCTGCCCAAAAACGGACTGGTGGTGATTGACAACCTGGCGAACATTCAGAGCTTTGATGAAGAAATTGAAGAACAGGCGCTCAAGATGCGTAAAGAAAGCATCACAGAAGGCACACTTGATGAATCCTTTCCGATTCCTTATGTGACATGGTCGGAACTGATTGATAATATCCAGAATCGGCGTTGGGTTGAGCTAGGACGTGCGTTGGATGAAGAAGAGGCCACCATTGGTGGCATCTTTCAACCAGGCGAACGGTTTGGCGGTCAACTCAAGCCGTTTATTGATCATTTAAACAATACCTGCAGCAAGGGCGACCAAACGGTGATTGTAACCCGCCAGCTTTCACGCCTTCAGGAAATCTGGGACGAGAAACGCCTGGACTGCCCCGGAAATCCCCCGATATTTAAAGAAGCCACCCTGACCGAAGGTTGGGATATGGCACTTGATGACGGAACAACGCTGCACCTGATCACCGATAGTGAAATTTTCGGCTGGGTGAGACCCATTCCGCGCGCCAGGGTGAAGGTCACCCACATGGCGCCTGAATCCACCTTCGCGGACCTCAAAACCGGCGATTGGGTAGTGCATGTCGATTACGGCATAGGCCGCTTTGCCGGTCTGGTGCGGCGCACGCTTGAAGGTACCGAACGCGAGTTCTTGCTCGTGGAGTATGAGGGCGGCGATCAGCTTTATGTGCCCATCCATCAGGCGGATCGTTTAAGCCGCTACGTTGGTCCCGGCGGGGATCCTCCGCGACCTTCGCGGTTGGGCAGTACCGACTGGAACCAGACTAAACAAACCGTTCGCGAAGAAGTGGTCAAGGTTGCTCAAGACTTGCTTGAATTGTATGCCAAGCGTCTGACCTCCATTGGCTACGCCTTTAACCCAGATCATCCCTGGCAGCGTGAACTCGAGGCCAGCTTCCCATTTGTTGAGACACCCGATCAACTCCAGGCGATAAACGAAGTCAAAGCGGATATGATGACGGCCCGTCCGATGGATCGGTTGCTTTGCGGCGACGTGGGCTACGGCAAGACCGAAGTTGCGCTGCGCGCGGCATTTAAAGCCGTCATGGATGGCAAGCAGGTGGCAATTTTGGTACCGACCACGGTTTTAGCGCAGCAGCATTTTGAAACATTCAGGCAGCGCTTGTCGGCTTTTCCGGTGGCGGTCGAGATGCTTTCGCGCTTCAGAAGTCCAAAGGAACAAGACGAGATCGTGCTCAAACTGGCTCTGGGTGAGATGGATATTGTCATCGGCACCCACCGTCTGCTAACCTCGGATGTGACCTTTAAAGATTTGGGGCTGGTGATCATTGACGAAGAGCAGCGCTTTGGCGTCACCCACAAGGAACATTTCAAGAAATTGCGCACCGAGGTGGATGTTCTGACGTTGACTGCCACACCCATCCCACGCACGCTTTATATGGCGCTAACCGGTGCGCGAGATATTTCGATCATTAACACGCCTCCGGCAGAACGGCTGCCGATCATCACCCACATAGGACCGTACTCGCCGCGCATCGTGCGTCAGGCTATCGTCCGCGAGATGGACAGGGGCGGGCAGGTCTTCTTTGTGCACAACCGCGTGACGACCATCCACGCCATGCAGGCGCATTTACGCAACCTGGTACCTGAAGCGCGCATCGGCATCGGCCACGGACAACTCAAGGAAGATGAACTCTCGAAAGTGATGCACAGGTTCACACATAACGAAATTGATGTGCTGCTTTGCACTTCCATTATTGAATCAGGCCTCGACATTCCCAACGCTAATACATTGATTGTAGACCGCGGCGATACCTTCGGTCTGGCGCAGCTTTATCAACTGCGCGGAAGGGTCGGCAGGGGCACACAGCGCGCTTATGCCTACTTTTTCAGACACCGCAAGAAACCGCCCACCATTGAAGGGCAGGAGCGGCTTGAGACGATTGCCGAGAACACCCAACTGGGGGCTGGCTATTCCATCGCCATGCGCGATCTTGAGATGCGCGGAGCGGGCGAAATGCTGGGTATGCGCCAATCGGGTTATATCGCCAATGTCGGTTTTCACCTTTATACGCGCATGCTTTCGGATGCGGTGCACGAATTGCGCAAGACCATGCCCAATACCAAGGATGTGGAGAAATTGTTTGGCATCACAGGCGCGTATATCCCCGTGAGTGTGGATCTCCCGCTGGCGGTCGGTCTGCCCGCCGAATATGTGCAAGACCAGGCGCTGCGCTTGCAGCTTTACCGGCGCATGGCCTCCATCACGCTTGAATCCGAGCTGGATGAGCTCTCTGAAGAGTTTGTCGACCGTTTTGGCGCTCTGGTGGAACCTGTGCAGAACTTGCTCTATCAGATACGTGTCAAGCTGATGGGCGAAAAAGCCGGGCTGACCTCAATTACCATTGAGGGCGAACAGCTTGTGCTGCGCTTCCCGGCGCTGCCTGAAGGTGTGCCCAACAGAGAGTTGAACACCCCGGATGTGCGGCTGCGCGCTGGCAAGAACGCCTATTGGATGAGGGTGGATGTGTCTACTGAAGCCTGGCGGGAAGATTTGATTGAGGTATTGGGGAAGATCGCGAAACGTAGTTAGAAGTTCTTAACCACGAAATTCCCGAAAATTCCAAAATCCACTAAAAGAATAATAATTTGATTTATGTGGGGATTCCCCCTGCAGGAACCTTGTATTGCACTCTGGTGGTTGGTAAATATAGAAACGAATTCTTGAGCTCAAGGGTTAGCAGCCACTTTTTTTGAGAGAACAGATGTGCTATAATATTTGTATTAATTAGTCTTGTTCATTAACTAGGATTTACTATGGATTTCAAACTTCAAGCTCCTTACATTCCCACTGGCGACCAGCCAGAAGCTATCAAACAACTGGTGGAAGGCGTTAACAAGGGTTATCGTGACCAGGTGCTGCTGGGCGCCACAGGCACCGGCAAGACCTTCACCATGGCAAACATCATCCAAAACACTCAGATGCCGGCGCTGATCATGGCGCACAACAAGACCCTGGCCGCGCAGCTTTACGCCGAGTTCAAAGAATTCTTCCCCGATAACGCAGTGGAATATTTTGTCTCTTATTACGATTACTACCAACCTGAGGCGTACGTTCCGCGGCACGATTTATTTATCGAAAAAGAAACCGATATCAACGAAGAGATTGACCGTATGCGCCTGGCGGCGACCATGTCGTTAATGTCCCGCAAGGACGTGATCATTGTGGCTTCGGTGTCTTGTATCTATGGTTTGGGCAACCCAGAGAACTACGGCAACGTGGTGGTGAATTTGGATACCGGAGGACTCTACCGGCGCAATGCGCTGCTCAGGCAGTTGATTGAGAGCCAGTACCAGCGCAACGACATGGAACTCAAACCGGGTGCGTTCAGGGTGAGAGGCGACACAATTGAAATCTTCCCGGCTTATGAAGAAAAGAGGGCTTTCCGCCTCAGTTTCTTTGGGGATGAGGTTGAAAAGATCGTCGAGTACAGTCCGCTGACTGGAGAGATTTATGCAGAACCGCAGCACATTGAGATCTATCCCGCCAAGCATTACATTGCCAACGAAACCCGTTTGAAACAGGCGATTGAGGATATTGAAACTGAATTGGGCGATCAGATGAAATACTTCAATTCAAATCAACGCCTGCTCGAAGCTCAGCGTATCGAACAGCGCTGCCGCTATGATCTGGAAATGTTGAAAGAAGTTGGTTATTGTTCAGGCATCGAAAATTATTCACGCCATCTGGATCAACGTCCGGCTGGTTCTGCGCCGTGGACCTTGATGGACTACTTGCCATCCGAGTATCTGCTGTTTCTGGATGAGTCGCACATGACTGTGCCGCAAATCCGAGGCATGTACAACGGCGACCAGGCGCGCAAGAGCACCCTGGTGGAATACGGCTTCAGGCTGCCCAGTGCCATGGATAACCGTCCGCTGACCTTTGCTGAATTTGAACACAAAATGGGTTACACCATCTATACGTCTGCCACACCGGCTGATTTTGAAATGAAGCGCGCCAATCAGGTGGTTGAGCAGATCATTCGTCCGACCGGGTTGGTGGATCCGCAGATTGAAGTCAGACCCACCAAAGGCCAGGTGGATGACCTTTACGCGGAGATCAAAATTCGCACTGAGAAGCATGAACGTGTGCTGGTGACGACACTGACCAAACGCATGTCAGAAGACCTTGCCGATTACCTGCTGGAGTTGGGCGTCAAAGTCAGCTACCTGCATTCAGAGGTTGAAACATTGGAACGCGTGGGCATTTTGCGCGACCTGCGCATGGGTGTGTTTGATGTGTTGGTGGGCATCAACCTGCTGCGCGAAGGGTTGGACCTGCCAGAGGTATCCATGGTGGCGATTTTGGATGCCGACAAACAGGGCTTTCTGCGTTCTGCGACAGCGCTGATCCAGACTGTGGGCCGTGCTGCGCGTAACGTCAACGGCAAAGTCATCATGTATGCTGACAAGATCACAGATGCCATGGCGCAGGCAATTGACGAAACGAACCGCAGACGCAAGAAACAGGTGGACTACAACACTGCCCACCATATTGAACCCTTTACGATTATCAAAGCGGTGCACGACATCACCGAGCGGCTTTCTGCCGATAGCCCGATGGTGGCCGAGAACCGCGGACACTACAAGGCAGGCAAGGAAACCTCAGGCATGCCAGTTAAAGAGATAAAAAGGGTTATTGCAGAACTGGAATCACAGATGAAGCAATCCGCGAAGGATCTGGCGTTCGAGCAGGCCGCGGCCTTCAGGGATCAGATCATTGATATGCGCCGCCTTCTGGCGGAAGAATCCGATTTGCCGCCGTGGAAGAAGGCCAAACTGCTGGCCGGTGAAGTGGATTAGTTTAATGAAAAAATTGTAATTAGTACACCTTGACAAGGTTAGTAGAAACCTTGTCAAGGTGTTTTTAAATTATGTCATTTACAATTTGGCAGTATTCATTTTAATCAGTGGGTAACAATGAAAATTTGTCATAAAGATTTGACGCTTCAGACCAATCAAATTTGACGTCTGTGACCATCGAGCGGCTCGGTCCACGTTGGACGTGGGTGAGCAGGTCTTCAAGGTCAGAACGGCTGCCTTCAGCCAGTATTTCAACCTCACCATTATGGCGGTTGCGCACCCAACCGGTAAGCGCTCTGGATTGGGCGAAGTCATAGACAAAGTAGCGAAAACCAACGCCCTGCACATGCCCATCCACGCGGATGTGAATCTGGACGAATTGAAGCGCAGCATTGTCAGTCATCCAATTTCCTTGCGACAGAATGGCGCTTGCGCATCAATAGTATCATCAACACAATCAAAAGAACTCCCAGTGAAATGATCACAGCTAGAATGCCATAATTGACCGGGGTCTGGGGTGTAAAGGTGGCAACGATCCAATCTTTTTCAAGTTGCTCGAGCGAAACATCAGCAGCAGCGTTGACCGCGCTGGCACAGTTCTGCCCCGAAGCGGAATTTTCTATTAATTTCGTAAAAATCTGTGTACCGAAACGCCCATTAAGATAATTTACAAAAGAAGCAGACTGCGCGTAGGCAAGTTGAGCTGTTTTGGCATCTTGTGGAAAACCGTCGCATAATGAAGAAATTGAGAGCAGCGATCCGCTGGTTTGAGCGTCTACCAAAACACGCTGAAGATCGGGATCGGGGTAGAGTTCTACAGAAGTAGCGAGACCTTCGTTCAACCAGGCCGGGATGGCAGAATAAGATGCCCCGGCTAGTTGATATTCAAGCACATGCATCAGTTCATGAGGTATCTGGCGCTCCATCTCGATCATTTCGGAGGATTGGCTGCCATTTGAAACAAGAAGTACACCAATATCGGGCGAGGCGTGACCGGCAGTCCAGGGCTGGCCGGTGAGGGCGAGTGCCTGCTGCAGGGCATCCACGTTAGGATAGATATAAATAGAGATCGGAAAATCAGGAGTTATTGGAAGAAATCCTGTGGCTGCCTTAAGCCCTTCAGTGGCAATTTCCTGTACTTTTTGACCAAAGACATCCGCGCCATCCACCCAATGGATATGAAAGAGTTCGGTTTCAGAAGACAACCACTCATAGCGGTTGTCGAGATAATCAAACCAATAAGAGGGGGTGGTAAACCTTACACCAAGCATGTCTGTTAATTCGAACCAGTAATAGACTCGGGCAAACGGTTGAAGTGGATCAATGGTTAGGTCATAATTGATGGAAACACTGCCATCCAAGGACGGCAAAATTTCGATCTGCCTTGAAGATTGGCCTTCCGGCTGCAGGATTAATATGATCCAAGAAAATTGAGATGCTTCTGGAATATTAGCTGTGAGGTTAATAGATGATCCGAATTTATAATCCAACTGAACATCTTTGACAAATTCCAGGCTTAGTGCCCTGACATTGCTGACAGGCAGCAGCATCAGTGAACAAAGGAGGAATCGAATCAACCGATACATGATCAGAATCCCGGTTTATTCATCTTCTTCATCGTCATCATCATCGTCATCTTCTTCCAGACTATCGAAGTCGACATCACCGAATTCATCGTCCTCATCCAATTCATCGAGATCATCCAGGTCGTCCTCTTCATCCACATCCCCCTTGGGACTAAAGTTCAAGAAATTCAAACCGTCTGATGAACTGCTTATTTCCAGATTTTCAAGGGCTTTTTCAAGCCATTCAATTTCTTCTTCACTATCAGAATCTTTTAACAGTTCCTGAAGCTTGTCTTTTACTTCACGGCCGCCTATTTGTGAAAGCGACCAGATGGCTGCCAGACGGATTTCACTATCGAAATCCTCTTCTTCAACCATGGTGAAAAGTTGATCGAGTGCAGTGGCGATTTCTAATTCACCCGCTGCACGAGCAGCTTCAAATTTGATGTCAGAATCGTTGGAATCCAATTTCTCCTGGACAAATTCAGACCATTGGTCATCTGCAGATCGGCCCATGGCGCACAAAGCGCAGGCTACCCACAGGTTTTCTTTGGAATCGTATGCCGCTTTGATCAGAGCTGGAACTTTCGGGTGGCTTGAATAGCCCAATGATTCAAGAGCGCGCATCCGCACTTGAGAGACTTCTTCACTCAGCACAACATCTAAAAGATTTTTAACGGCTGAAATCTTAACCACATCGGGTATTTCTTCCAATTCACCGAGATAGACGAAATGACCCAAAAGCGAGGCGGCAGTTGATCTGACGCCTTCATCGATATCTTCCAGCATCAGTTCGATGAGGGTGGGCACAAGTTTGGGGTCCTCACATTCCCATAATAAACGAATGGAAAGTACGCGAACTCTGGGATCTAGATCATTAATTACGGCTTTGGCGACTTCATCAAAGCAAACAAGGGTATCTTTTTCGGTGATCTCTTCAAGGTCTTCAAGCAGTGAAATCTTGCGGGTTATGGTGGCATCCTGCCAGATGGGGATAAACTCTTTTATATCCCGGGGGAAAAGATCGGAAAACCCTCTTAATAAGCGTGGAGGAAAAGGATGGTCAGTATCTTTTAATGCCGCGGCGACTTCTGAAAATTTAATTCTTTCGAGCTCTTCTTCCATGTAATCGTTCCTATTTTAGAATGATGGGATTGATGATGTCATTAATGACCATGACGACCATAAGCCCCATGAGTATAACGTATCCGATAAAATGAACGCGGCCTTCCAGTTCGGGTTTGACCCGTTTTTTGAAAAGGATTTCGGGAATCAGGAACAGGATATGACCACCATCCAGTGCAGGGATGGGCAGAAGGTTGGTGAACCCCAGGGCAATTGAAATCATGGCCAGAAAGTTCAGAACTGTAAGCCCCTTGACACTTGGATCAATGGCAGCTTCTTCTTTATCGATGGTTTGAACCTGTGAGAAGATGTCGTAGATACCCTTTACGCTGACCATTCTGGCATCAGAAGCGGCGATCTGTCCGCTAATGAGGCGGACGGGAAGCATCATCATTTGGTAGCCTTGATCCATGGTTGAGATAAACGCCATGGGAATTGCCTGAAGATAGGTTATTTTGTTGACCGGATTGGAAATCGCAACCCCCATCGCACCTTCGCCTTCTGGTGATTTCACGCGGGGCGTGATTTTAATCTCAAGTGGTTTTCCGTCACGTAAGATAGTTAAGGTTACTTCACTGCCAAGATTTGGTTTTACTAATTGGGTTAATTTGTCTATACTGTCAACAGGTTGACCGTCAAGTTGTGAAATGATATCTCCAACCAATAACTCGGAGGAGGCGGGTGAGTTGGGCGCGATATCAATGATTTCCACCTTGGTCAGGTCAGGAGCGCCTACGCGGGCGAATAGAAAGGCGATTAGCAGCATGCCAATAAGCAAGTTGGTAATTGGTCCGCCCAGCAGTGTGGCCAGTCGACGCCATGGATTGGCAGCCGCAAAACTGCCTACTTCCATGGTATCTCCGGCTTCACCCTTCATGCGGCAGAATCCACCAAATGGGATCCAATTAATGGTGAAATCCGTTCCGCCGGCACGGAATAATCTGAAGATTTTTGGGGGATATCCAAAGCCAAACTCTTCCACTTCTATTTTATTTGAGCGTGCTGCGATGAAATGTCCGAGTTCGTGCACGAAAACCAACGCGCCAAAGGCGAGTATAAATTCCAGGATGCTTAAAATGGTACTCCAAATTGTTGTCATTCAGTCTCCAAAACCGTATCGGTTTACGCCCAATATTATATCCGGTTTGGAGAAGGAATTCACTGACCGGTTTATTTGAAATTCATTAACGCTTTATATCAAAAATAAATTAGACGATTTTTGCACCACTGCCAGGATGTGCAACCAGCACCTCTTTTACCCCCGGGATGGAGGCTAACCGATGCTTGACGTTTTCGAGGGCTTTCGATTCACAAAAAATATGCACGTTTGGCCCTGCATCAATAGTATACGCAGCAGGAATACCCGTTTTGCGCCATGTTTGAACGGCTTTCATGATCTCGATAGTGGCCGGCTCCCAATAAAACAAGGCGGGACGTGAAGTCATCATGACGGTGTGCATCATGTTGCTGTCTTCCTCAATAATTTCCGCGAGAGCATCAAAATCTCGGGCAAGTAGGGCATCTCGGCAGCGGTCAATTCGGCGATCAGCATCCGCGACACGGACAGCCTGGAAAAGGCTTGAGGAGGCTATTTTGTGGCCTTCGCTCGACCCGGTTTTCTTGTGAGCGGCTGCAACCACGGCAATGCAATCCACCAGGTCCCAGTGGTTAGGTTTGGCTATGCTGACGGCAAAAGAATCCATATCCGAATTACCGCGGTACCACTCTGTAAAACCGGTGGGAATGGAGCGGCAGGCAGAACCCGATCCACGGCGGGCAAGACGCGAAAGGTCCTTTTCGCTCATTTCAAGCCCCATGGCATTTACGGCTGCAACAGTGAGGGCTGCAAATGCCGATGCAGAGGAGGCAATTCCGGCGCCAATTGGAAAGTTGTTTTCACTCATCACATGTGCCCGGGTGGCGATTCCGCGGATGCCACGGATTACATTCAAGTGAGTCACAACGCGTTGCAATGCCGGACCAGATTGTCTCAGTCCGTTTAAGTCAAATATATCTGAAGAGAAAGCTTGATCAAAGGTTATACGCGTACGAGTGGTTAATTCTTCAAGATTCATCGAAATAGAACCGTTTTCAGGCAGGCGCAGTGTTTGATCGCGGTTTCCCCAATATTTAATGAATGCAATATTGGGGTGGGCAATGGCCGTGGCTGTGTTAGGCGACATTTTTCCTCTGATATCCATTAATGATGATGTAAGTTTACCATTTACACGCACAAACAACATCTCTTATGGTGCAAAAACTTTGCCAATTTAATTGAATGACGAAATATCAATATGTTTATATGGAATTAGAGCTGCCCTTTGCAAGATTGTAATGTTTTGGTAAACCTTCTCGGCGTATACTTAGCGAAGGATTATATCTTTCATTTTCAAAATGATTTATCTGTAAATAGTTATTATTCCGAATATTGTGTTCCAGTTTTTGTTAGTTGTTTCTATAAACCAGGTAGAGGCACATAAATGATGAAGAATCCAATGCGTTTAACAGGTGGGATGTCTATAATTCCGTCGCAAGAAGAGCTGATTGACAACATCCTTTCTAGTCAACTTGAGAAATCTCAAGCCAAACTCATTCTGCTGATTGACACGAGCGGACAAGTCATCTCTTTTCATGGTGAACGGGGAAGCATTGATTTAATAGCACTGGGTGCGTTAACTGCCAGCGATCTGGCTGCCAGTGCAGAAATTGCCAGAATTTCAAATCTTTACCAAGAGAACCAAATGGTAATTCGCCAGGGTTCCAAGATGAATACGATTGTCTTTGATGTCAATCGCAACTTAATCCTGCTTTATATTGTGCCAGCCACCGTGCCGCTTGGATGGGTTTGTTACCTGGTTAGAGAGTCTTCAACACAAATCAAAGAGGCTCTTTCAAAAATTCAAAAATCTGAAGATGACAGGTTGTTTGAACCTGGTGACAAGAACCTGCATGAACTGATTAACAGTGCACTTGATCAAGTTTGGAAGGAATAGCAAGCATGAATATCAACTGGCAATTGCGCCAATTGAGATTGAAAATAGTGTATTACGGACCTGCGATGAGCGGCAAGACGACCAACATTGAGCAAATTCACAAACGGATTGATCCCAATAATCGCAGCAACCTGGTTTCATTAAAAACAAATGAAGACCGCACCTTATTTTTTGATTTTATGCAATTTGAACTTGGTAAAATTTGCGGCATGGCCCCATGCATCCAATTGTACACGGTGCCGGGACAGGAGTACTACAAGGCCAGCAGAAAACTGGTGCTGCGCGGCGCTGATGGTGTTGTTTTCGTGGCTGATTCTTCTGCAGCGCGGATCAATGACAACCTTGAATCCTGGTTGGATATGGGCACAGCGTTGACAGAGATGAACCAACCGATCGGGAAAATTCCCCTCGTGGTTCAGTACAACAAACGAGATTTGGCTGATGCGGTTTCAGTACAAAGTATGCATCAAAGCCTGGGTGTCGGGCAATTTCCCGAATTTGAGGCAGTGGCCTTCAATGGTGAAGGGGTTTTCAATACCCTTAAGAGCATCATTAATGATGTGATTTTCCAGGTTCAAAAAGAACTGCAATAGGTAAAGGATCAATAATGGTAAATGAAACTAAATCCGGAGCAGATATTCTTTTAGGCATATTAAATCAAATGAACCAGGAAGCAAATTTTCCGATGTCGGTGCTAACAGACAAAGAAGGCTTGCCTATTGCCTCTGCTTTTTCAAATGGGGCAGACCCCGAGAAACAATCCGCGGTGGTGGCTTTTTTGCAAAAAACGGCTGTGCAAGTAAGCAAACAATTAGGTATGGATGAAATTGATGAGATTTCTTTCAGCTATGTGGATGGGCAGCATTTAATCTGCCGTCCTTTTAACATTGATTCGAACCGTTTGATTTTGGCATTCATTGTTTCAGATCGCGAACAGAGCTACAGGCGTATCACGAATCGTGCATTATCTGAGATTCGCAATATTTGGAATTGATACAGGCAGATTAAATATGGGTATGACTGGAAATTTAACTGGTTTAGCAGCGGCTGATTTGATTCAACTTAATTGTGTGGATCAAAAAGTTGCCCGTTTGCAGATCAACCATATGGATCATAAAGCCGAAATTTTTTTCTCAGACGGACAAATCGTCCATGCTGTTTCTGGTGATCAAAAGGGTGATGAAGCAGTGTATGAAATTCTGGGATGGAATGAGGGTGATTTCAGCCTTGAAAACAATATCAAATCCCCTGAAATTACGATTAACCGAAGTTGGCCGAGTCTTCTGCTTGAAGGCGCCCGTCGTTTGGACGAAAGCATTTTAAATCAGACCGCAGTTAACCCTGAACAGGAACCTGAATCGAAGGAGAAAAGAATGGCACAAAAATTTGAAGAGATTTTAACAGAACTCTCCGGAGAAGTATCTGGTTTTAGAGGAGGTTTTCTGGTAGGCATTGATGGAATCAACCTTGCCTCTAAATTCATTGGTGAAGTTGATCCTGAACTTGCCAGCGCTCAAATGGCGATGCTGCTCAAATTGGTAAGTGGTTCCACCGACAAATTAGGCGCCGGAAACCTGGAAGATAACTTGACCACAACCGAGAAGGCTTTTATTCTGATGCGGTTTTTGCCTGGTAAACAATATTTTTTGGGTATTTCGGCTGAACGAAAATCAGGCAACCTTGGAAACATGAGACTGATGAGCAAACTTTATACCGAGCGTTTGGCGAAAGCGATGCCTCACTGATCTAAATGCTGCTTGTAGAAAACGGAGAATGCCATGAATAAACTTGAACAGGTAATATTCCAGTTCCGCAATGAGCTGGGCAGCGATTTTATCTCAACTGATGTCGTTGGCATGGATGGGATTTCGATTGGCGGCGGTTCGTCAAATCCAAATTTTGATGCAGCGGATATTTCTGCACGATTTGCAGAAGTCATGAAACTTGCAGTAAAGATCAGTACAAAGATTGATATTGGTAAGGTTGATGATAATCTCGTGACCACAGATACCACATACATCATCTCTCGCTTTCTCGGTGATGGGCTTTATTACTGGGTGGTTGTGGTTTCATCCAATGCGACACTGGGAACCGTGCGCATGTTGATGAATGAGTTCGCACCACAAATCAATGATGCGATTCCGTACGATGCCAATAATGTAATTCAGCCTGTAGAGGCTTCAAAGGTGGATGAACTGAAACTTGAAGAAAAGCCTAAACAAGAAAAGGTAAAGAAGAACTTTTGGACGGATATGAAACAGGAAAAAGATGAAGAAGCTGAAGAACGCGCTCTAAAAATGTATAAGTTCCCATAGAAGGTGTTGTTTTAAAAAAAATAATTTATCATTAATTGGTCGGATTTTTCCTTTTTATGGGTGTAGAATTGAGGTTCGTGGTTGGTTTTGGTCCAAAAGCTTGACAAGCCTGATGGTCAAAGATCAGGTTAATGATTTATTGTCTCCTTGAACCGACTCTCAGTATGTATTGAAAATTACCGCCACAATTTATGAGCCAGACCTTGGCTCATAAAACGCGTTTACAGCCTGAACCAGAGTGACACCAATGAGTGTCAAATCAGCTGAAGCGGCTTAATTCAGAATAATTTGAATATTTTTATGTAATCATTTTTTATTGGAGTTTGAAATGCCAAGACGAAGTTTAAAGCAATTATATGTAAGTGAGTTTTCAGGATACAACCTGCACAAGCTTCAGCAGGATCTGATGGCCGGGTTAACTGTGGCTGCTGTTGCACTGCCGCTCGCCCTGGCTTTCGGTGTTGTTTCCGGAGCCACAGCCTCAGCCGGACTGGTGACGGCTGTCATCGCAGGGTTCTTTATTGGCGCTCTTTCTGGTGCCCCGTTTCAAATTAGTGGACCTACCGGAGCGATGAGTGCGGTGTTGATCGTATTGGCGCAAAAATACGGGTTGAACGGCATCTGGGTGGCCGGATTAATGTCTGGCTTGTTCCTGACCATTATAGGCATATTGAGGTTGGGTCGATTTATCGCCTTTATTCCGTCTCCAGTGATTACCGGTTTTACTTCGGGGATTGCGCTGATCATTTTTATCGGACAAATTGATAATTTCCTGGGTGTAAAAACCGCAGCCGCAGAATCATCCGTGCTGAAAGTTGTTAATTATTTCAAAGGTGGTCTTGTAGTAGACTGGCATGCCATAATATTGGCCGGGATTGTAATTGCCACCATGATCTTCTGGCCAAAAAAATGGAATGCAAGATTCCCTTCCTCCTTGTTGGGTATAATCCTCGCCACCGGTTTGAATTTATTGGTTAAATGGCCAGTGAATGTGATAGGAGAAATACCACAATCGTTAATGTTGGCTGAACGTCTACATATAGCCGATATTCCATGGGCTGACCTTGGGCAATTCCTGGGTCCGGCACTTACCATCACGGCACTTGGTGCAATTGAATCCCTGTTGTGTGGAACTGTGGCCTCAAATATGACCGGCACTCGCTTGCAAGCGAATCAGGAATTGATAGGTCAGGGTATAGGTAATATGGTCATACCTTTTTTTGGTGGTGTACCGGCCACGGCTGCCATTGCCAGATCCAGTGTGGGCATCAAATCAGGCGGGCAAACCCGTTTGGTAAGTGTTTTCCATGCTCTCGGACTTCTGCTTTCGATGTTTCTGTTGGCACCAGTAATGGCTAAAATTCCTCTTGCTGCACTGGCAGGGGTATTGATGGTCACTGCATACCGTATGAACGAATGGGAATCGATTCGTTTCATGTTTAAGAAAAGCTTCAAGACTGCAATCATTGCCTTCAGCATTACTATGCTCGCAACTGTGGCGCTTGATCTGACCCAGGCAATTTTGATCGGATCAGTGATTGCAGTGATGCTCTTTATCAACCAGATTGCCCAAATTGATATTGTCATAAAGGATATTGATCACGGCAAGCTTCACGACAAAGGCATTGACCTCAAGAACAAGTGTGAACATGTTAAAGTTGCTTATATTACAGGGCCGCTTTTCTTCGCCGCTATCGGTTTTTTCAACGAAGCATTTGCCAAACTGGAAGGGGAAGGCACTCTGATCCTTTCGATGCGCGGCGTTTCATTGATTGACACCGCAGGGGTGGAAGCAATAGAGAAGTTGTATGAAAAGTTCCATGCTAACGGCGGCGAGATGATGTTTGCTGGAACGCATGATAATGCGTTTCATATGCTTGACCGTGCCGGTCTGGTAGACAAAATTGGCAAGGATAATTTTTTCTGGTCTTCTGACCAGGCAATTCTTGAAGCAGAGCAACGTTCAGCATAACGATTACTTATCAAAAGAAAAGCCGCTTGAAATAGAAATTTTCAAGCGACTTTTCTTATAATTAATCATTCGTTATAAAGATGGAAATTCCATGATGAAACTGGTGCCATATCCTTGATGATCATCTGTTTCAAGCGCGGGGCTTTCAACTCTAATAGTACCTCCATGGGCTTCTACTAATTCTTTAACAATAGCTAAACCCAGGCCGGATCCTCCACTGGCACGTGAACGGGATTTATCTGCCCTGTAAAAACGGTCAAAAATATGAGGTATATCTTCAGGGGATATACCTGTGCCGGTATCCGTCACCGAGATCGTTACGGCCACGGTTGGATTGGGTTGGGATGTTGTGACTTGTATAGATCCATCTTTGGGGGTGTATCTCAAAGCGTTGTTAATCAAGTTAGACAATATCTGAGTGATGCGATCAGAATCTACTTGAAGGGCAGGAAGACCCTCCTGAAGGGATTGATCAAGGTGAATTTCTTTTGAGTGTGCCTGGGGTTGAATTCTTTCTGTGATTTGCTTGATCAAACCATTAATATCAACAGGTTGACGCACAAGTTTAAGCTGATTGGTTTCAGCAAGTGACAGCAAGCGTAAGTCTTCGATTAAACGATTGAGCAAAGTAGTCTCTGCAAGCAGCGTACTTAACTGTTCAGCGTCACAGGGCAAGACTCCATCCTGCATACCTTCCACGGTGCCCTGGATGGCGGTGAGAGGTGTTCTCAGCTCATGTGCCACATCTGCCATTAAATGCTGGCGGTGAATTTCGGCGTGAGAGAGATTGGATGCCATCTGATTAAAAGTTTCACCAAGTTGGGCAAATTCATCCTCGCCTTGGATTTCGACTCGTTGAGTCAGGTCTCCTTCAGCAATCGCTGAAGCGGCTTTGCGCAGTTTTCGCATGGGAGCAGTAATTTGAAAGAAGAGGATGATACCAAGGGCAAGTGCGGTTATTCCGGCGATGATGGCTGAGCTGATAACAGCACGACGAACTGATGCTTGAAATTCATTGGCAAGGGTAGTTGTCGCTGATTGGCTTCCAGGTGTGATCAACAGGGTACCAATGATCTTCTTTTCCAATAAAACAGGAATCCCTTTAACAATTTCAATCGGCGTAAGTTGATTCCCTGTGAATTCATCCAAAGAATCATAAATTACCACTCCTTGATCGTCTGCCAGGAACAACCTTTGACCAAGGGCTTCCATCATCGAGTTGTCAGATGATAAGCCTTGTGCATTGCCCATGCCATTTCCTTGGCCCATCATGCCCTGGTGCTGCTGTGTCATTGAGGACTCTTGCAGAAAAATATCTACACCCAACCAACTATCGTTGAGTTTATAAAATTCAGCAAGATCAGGCGCAAGGCGTCGGGCAAGGATTTGTCCGCTGCGGGTCGTGTAAAGATTAAAAGCTCTTAGTGTAGCACGGGAGGTTAAGATTGAAGTTACCAATCCACCAATGGCTATGATTACCAGAAAGGCGCCTATCAATTTGAAGAGCCAGCTATTTTTCATCGCTATTCAACCAACTCGAATTTATAACCCAGACCAAAAACTGTCTGAATATAGACCGGGTTCTTAGGATCAGGTTCGAGTTTAATGCGCAGATTCTTGACATGAGCATCTATGGTTCTCTCGTATCCTTCGAAAGCGTCTCCCTGGGCATGTTCCATGATTTGCAATCTTGAATAAACCCGTTTAGGGTTGCTTGCCAGAGTTACCAATATTTGAAATTCAGTTGGCGTGAGCTCAATTAAGCGTCCGTCAAGAATTACGGTATGTTGTCCAAGGTCGATGGTCAGGTTGCCGGCGTGGATGATCTCACCTTTAATTGTGCCGGCATTGACACGTTTCAAAATGGTTTTAACCCTGGCGACCACTTCTCGAGGGCTGAAAGGTTTAACAACATAATCATCAGCACCCAATTCCAAGCCGATCAATTTATCCACTTCTTCTACGCGTGCTGTAAGCATCAAAATGGGAACTGTGGAATTTCGGCGAATTTCACGACAGACTTCAAGTCCATCAAGACCGGGCAGGTTCAAATCGAGAATCACAAAAGTGGGGTTTTCATGTGTGAAAACGTCCAGCGCCGATCTTCCATCCGTGGCTGAAACCACCTGGTATCCCTCTTTTTCGAGGTAAGCCTGCAGGACTTTCAAGATTTGAGGTTCGTCATCTACAACAAGGATTTTGTGGGTTGAGTCAGTCATAATTTTATTATATTGGAATTGAAGAAAAAAAACATCTGCTTCTTGACATACAAGAATAACGAAGGCACCAGGTTATGGTGCCTTCGTTATCATTTCTGGAAACTAATTGTTGGTGTAAACACCGATGCACGTACCGGTTCCTGTACCATTGGCACCCCGGGCTCCGCCCATCATGCCGCGTGTACCAGTTGCACCGTTCGCGCCGTTCGCACCCATGAATTGGCTGCGAGTTTTCATCCAGTCAGCCTGTGCCTGGGTGAGATCTCCGTTGGCAACAGCCTGGTCAATAGCCTGGCTGCGTGCATCCGCCATAAGTGCAATGGCTTCATCATTGGATAATCCTTCAGCAATGGCGACTGAATACATGGTCTCACCATCGGCAAGCCTGGCATTCAAATCTTCCACGGTGATGCCCAATTTTTCGGCAACCACTATTACCATCTCATCATGCAACAACCCTTGTTGGGTGCCGCCCATCATTCCACCTTGTCCACCGAAACCATAATTATCTGAGGCAGCAGTGGTTGAGGGATTACCTGATGATGCGTATACCTTGTTGACAGAACCAAGGGTAAATACCGCAGCGACGAGAACGATTGACAACACTAATGCTTTTTTCATTTTTACTCCTTATTTGTAATTTGTGTTGAACGATTATTAGTTTAAAAGAAAGTTATGAAGAACTGATGAAGGTGGCATGAACAAATTATGTGATTTATGAAGACAAGCCGGCTTTTTCTCAGCCGGCTTGTCAATCTAGGGGTTAGATAAAATCAGTGATTTCCGTTTTGAGAACCCGAACCGCCATTTGAATCCGGGTTTGGCGTAACTGTTCTGGTTGATGAATATTCCTGGTTGCCTTGTGGTGAACTCGATCCAGAAGGATTGTTCTGACCATTATCAATCATATCTGTTTCAACCGGTGATGGTGTTTCAGTGAACCAGGGACTGTTACCTTCCTGACCATCTCCATTATTCATTGAAGGAGAGTCAGTATTTCCATTACCTGGATTTGGGGTGTTTTGAGCATCTTCACCAAAATTGGTTGGGGAATTGCCTACTTCAGGGTTATTGATTTGATCTTGAATTCGCAGTTGTTCCATAATTTGCAACAAATTCATCTGGCTGGTTTCAAGGATGTGAAGCCTGACCTGTAGCATATCCCGGGTTTGGATTAAAGCTGCCACTGCTTCAGCCGACCCATTGGTTTTTGTTTGAGAAAGCGTTTGCTGTTGTGTATATAGCCGATCTTGAATTTTCTCAAAAGCTTGAACAATTTTATCCTCTGGCAGACTCATGGCTAAAAGGATGGTTTGTTCTATCTGATCACGATACCGGGTTTGAATTTCATCAGTGATTAAATCTCCATCAGATAAGAGAGTCACGATCTCATCTGACCTGCGATCGACTAAATCCAGGGCGATATCAAATTGCGATTCTGGATCTGAAGTCAAATCCAGCACAGCATTTTCGCTAAGCAATTTTATGTTGTAGAGTAAATCACCTGGATCACTGGCTTGTGCAGCGGCAACCGTAACACCGCTTCCCCCGAGTAGAAGTGAAATCGCTAAAACAATTGAAGCAAAAGTGGATAACATGGGAGCACGCTCCTTTCGGCGTTCAAACAAGTTGATTGGATTTTTCTGATTCCAATTGTTATGACGCCGATTTGCCTCTGGAGATACGCCTGCAGAAATTTTTGATGCTTCATTAAGAAACGCAGTTTTGCCTGACAAAGTTTTATCAGGATTACGATCAGGAATTGATTTTAGTACTTCCAATTTCTTTATTATTTCAAGATTATCTTCATAATCAGTTTTCATTGAAACTCACTTTCATTTCTGACGGGAAGAAACTTCGCATCGAGATTAACGCGCGATGCTGCAAGGCTTTAATTGCACCAACAGGTTTTTGTAAGGTCAGGGCAACCTCTTCAATTGACCAATCTTCAATAAATCGCAATACAATCACTTGCCGTTGATCTGGAGTAAGTGCGCGGAGGGCAACTTGAATTTGTTGCTTCTGAATTGATTCAGAAATGCGTTTTTCTGGATTGTCGTGATCATCCATTTCTAAAGTCTCATCCAACTCAACCAATACTGGACTATGTCGACGGTAAAAATCAGTAATCCAGTTATGAGCGATCCTGTAGAGATACGCTTGAAGATGATTATCTGGCCCATGACCAACGCGCAAAGCTCCAAGAAATCTTGAAAAGGTGTCAGCAACACATTCTTCTGCCATATTGCTATCTCCGAGAAGCCTTGAAGCATACCGATACAATCCAGGACTGTAGGAATCATAGATAATTCCAAGGGAGTCTTGGTCAAAGCGTTTGGCATTATTAAGCAGTTCATGTTCATTAGCTAATTTCATTATCTACTTATTATGACGGCAATTTTGCAAAATGGATACGATTCAAACACACTTTTGTTACAATTGATGAAGATATGAAAATCTAATCAAATGTCTACAATGTTATTTGTAAATTGAATAATCCAAATAGAATGGAAACCATAGTGGCAGCAACTTTTTTGACAGGAATGCATCAAAATGAGTAACAACGAAAAATCTGAATTTCTCACTGCTTTACAAAGCGGAGACCGACAGGCGTTTGCAAAATTAGTAGAGGAGACGTCTACTCAAATCTATAGAACTGCAAGACAAATACTTGGAGATGAACAAGACGCAGAAGACGTGTTGCAAGAAACATACATGAAGGCGTTTAAGGCACTTCCTACTTTCGAGGGACGATCCAGTATTTCGACCTGGCTGCACCGGATTGCTGTAAATGAAGCCTTAATGATGATCCGCAAGCGAAAGACACCCATGGTTTCAGTGGATGATACCCTGCCTTTTGAGTCGGATGAAGAAAGCAGTGGAATTGAAATTGTTGATTTCTGCTGCCTGCCTGAAAAGGAGTTGTTGTCGTCGGAATCTCGTAAATTTATGGACCAAGCTATTCAGAGACTGCCCGAAACCTTAAAAACCGTATTTGTTTTACGTGATTTAGAAGGTTTGTCTATTCAAGAGACTGCTGAAGCTCTGCAGATTACTGAAAATAATGTAAAAACCAGGTTATTGAGAGCAAGACTTCGACTACGCCAGGAATTGGCAGTTTATTATGCTGAGAAAGTCGAAAAGGAGAAATCCAAATGAGTGAACATGTGCATACCGAAAAATGCAGCACTATGCTGGGGGATTTATCTGATTACATTGATGGAAATCTTCAGGCTGAGATTTGCGCACAAATTGAAGAACACATGAAGACTTGCGATAACTGCCGGGTGGTGGTGGATACGCTTCGCAAGACCATTGAACTCTATGAGCACTGTTCTGACAATGTGGAATTACCCGGCGAGGTTAAGGAACGATTGTTTGCCAAGCTGGAAATAAAAGACTATTTGAGCACAGTAGATTCACCCAAATAATTTTTTCGATCTTTACCCAAAAAAAAATGAGGACCTCGTCACGAATTTGACGAGGTCCTCATTTTTGAGTAGTGTTAGTATTTCCTTCAAGGAGGGCGCAGGTTTTACCCGACCCACCGGCTGCGGTATTCTTTTATGGGGCACAAGAGTAACGCCAAGAGCGATCTTGATCACACTATCCCAATCGGATTCAATTGTTTTCATTGATACTCTTTATTTTTGATCAAATTTATAAGTATCAATATTTATTAGCGTTTAGTTAGGGTTTGCAACAATATCCATAAACTGCCCAAGAATGTCTTTTAGAACAGGTTCGGGTAAAGCGCCTACCTGGGTATGAACGATTTTACCGTTTGCCACGAACAACATGGTAGGAATACCCTGAACGCCGTAATGCTGCGCCCATTGGGGGTTTTCATCTGTATTGACTTTGGCGATAAGAAGCTTTCCGTCCTGTTCGATAGCAATCTTATCCAGAATGGGGCCGACCATTTTACAGGGTCCGCACCATGGCGCCCAAAAATCAACCACTACGGGTAATTTTGATTGTAAGACTACTTTTTCAAATTCTGCGTCAGTAATGTGCTGGGGTGCATTCATTTTTTATCTCCATATTTGTTTGTTTGAATAATTAGATGGAGAAATATCAAAAAAGTTACAAAAATTGTGACAATAAAAGACCCGGTCAAAAAGCCGGGTCTGATGAGATCAATTTCCTCGTTGATAGTTGGGTGCTTCACGCGTAATGGTGATGTCATGCGGATGACTTTCGATCAAGCCTGCCCCGGTAATGCGGATCAATCGAGTTTTGGTACGAAGTTCTTCGAGTTGTGCGGCACCGGCATAGCCCATACCTGAGCGCAGGCCGCCGATGAGTTGAAACACATAATCATCCAGTGATCCCTTGAGCGGGATCATGCCTTCGACGCCTTCGGGTACCAGTTTGCCTGGTCCGCCCTGGTTTGTACCATAACGGTCTTTGCCATAGCCTTGCAGCGCACCCATGGAACCCATACCCCTGTAGGTTTTGTATTGACGGCCTTCATAAAGAATTTCCTCACCAGGAGATTCCTTAAGTCCGGCAAGCAAGCTTCCGAGCATGACGGTATCTGCACCGGCGACCATGGCTTTTACGATATCACCGCTGTATTTGATGCCGCCGTCTGCGATCACAGGAATGCCTTTCGGACGGGCGATCTTGGCGCAGCGGTAAATGGCGGATAACTGCGGCATACCCGTGCCAGAAATGATACGGGTGGTGCAAATGGAACCCGCGCCTACACCAACCTTGATGGCATCCGCGCCAGCTTCAATTAATGCGCTGGCGCCATCTTCTGTAACCACGTTGCCTGCTATGATCGGCAATTCGGGATGGATGGATTTAATGCGGCGGATGGTCTTAATCACTCCGGCAGTGTGACCGTGGGCGGTGTCAATCACCACCACGTCCACATCCATTTCGATCAGCCGGTTGATGCGGTCATCCACGTCTCCGCCAACCCCGACGGCTGCACCAACCAAAAGGCGTCCGCGGTTGTCTTTGGCGGCTTGAGGATACTGCAGTTTTTTCTGAATGTCTTTGACCGTTATAAGCCCTTTAAGGTAACCACTTTCGTCTACGAGCGGCAATTTTTCGATGCGGTGTGTCTTAAGAATTTCTTTGGCTTGTTCAAGAGTGGTGCCGAGTTTAGCCGTGATCAATTTTGACGAGGTCATAAACTCGGAGACCAACTTGCCCATATCTTCAGGCTCGGTAAAGCGGGTGTCACGGTTGGTGAGGATTCCCACTAATTTTTTTGTTGAAGGATCCACTACAGGCAATCCGCTGATGTGAAAACGTGCCATGATCTCTTCAGCTTCTGCAAGCGTGGCTGTAGGGGGCAGGGTGATTGGGTCAGAGATCATACCTGATTCTGAACGCTTTACAATCTCCACCTCACGCGCCTGAGCTTCTGGAGACAAGTTGCGGTGAATGATGCCGATACCGCCCTCGCGGGCAAGGGCAATCGCCAGGCGTGAATCGGTCACGGTATCCATGGCGGCCGAGAGCAGAGGGATATTGAGACGGATATCGCGGGTCAATTGAGCATGCACATCCACTTCAGAGGGCAATACTTCGCTGTAACCCGGTTCAATTAAAACATCATCAAAAGTTAATGCATCGTTCTGCTCAAATAAAGCCTGGTTCATTTATTCTCCTCTAATGTCGGAAGTGTCGATAGCCGGTGAATACCATGCAAATACCCTTACTGTTGCAGAAATCAATGGATTCCTGATCTCGGATGGAACCGCCCGGCTGCACAATAGCTTTGATGCCAAAACGTGCGGCTTCTTCTACTGAATCAGCAAAGGGGAAAAACGCATCGGATGCCATCACGGCACCTTCTGATTTTTCACCGGCACGCTGTCTGGCAATTCTAACGCAATCTACGCGATTTGGCTGCCCCCCGCCAATCCCCACTGTAGATTCACCCTGGGCAAAGACAATCGAATTGGATTTGACGTGCTGACAGGCTGTCCAGGCGAATTTCAAGGCGCTCATCTGGGCTTCAGTTGGTTGAATCTCGGTGACAACCTTCCAGTCAGCCTGGGTCTTGTCGCCAAAATCAACATCCTGGCGTAGAATGCCGCGTGTGATAGACCGGTACTCCACCCTGGGTTCAACCTCAAGATTTGGCATGACAATTAGTCGCAGGTTTTTCTTTTTGGCAAGTACAGGCAGCGCTTCAGGATCAAAACCCGGTGCAATGATACATTCCACAAACAGGTCGCTGATGGCTTCTGCCGTGTTCTTTTCAAGTGTTCGATTGGCGGCGATAATACCTCCGAATGCAGAGACAGGATCGCTTGCCAATGCCGCCTTGTAAGATGTTAGCTGGTCATCTGCAGAAGCCATACCGCATGGAGAGAGGTGTTTGACAATCACAATGCTGTTCTTCTTGAAGCTCACCACGGCGCGCCAGGCGGCATCCAGGTCCAACAGGTTGTTGTAGGAGAGTTCTTTCCCCTGCAGGACCTGTCCGCCAAGGGGTGTGTCGTTATGGCGATAGCCCAATAAGATAGCAGATTGGTGCGGATTCTCACCATAACGCAGGGATTGAATCGGATGAAGCGTGAGGGTTTCAACTTCATCGCCCTCAAGATAATTGGCAATAGCCTGATCATAATTTGAGGTCAGGCGGAAACCTTTTAAGGCAAGTTTATTACGAAGAGCCTGATCCAGGGTGCCTTTGGTTAAGGCTTGCAAAATTGAAGAATAATCCTCGGGGTCGCAGACCAGTGTGACGCGGTCATTATTTTTAGCTGCAGCGCGGATCAAGGCGACACCGCCGATATCGATTTGCTCAATTGCATCCGCGAGAGCGACGTTGGGTTGGGCGATGGTGGATTCAAAGGGATAAAGGTTGACCACGACCAGGTCGATCGGCGCCCAGCCCTTTGACTTAAGCTGATCAAAATCTTCCTGTGTGTTGCGGGCTAATATCCCACCGTGGATTGCGGGGTGAAGTGTCTTGACACGTCCGCCTAAAATCTCGGGTGAACCTGTATATTCGGCGACTTCGGTGACCTGCAGGTTGTTTTTTTGTAATAGTTTGGCTGTACCACCTGATGCCAGAAGTTCCCAGCCAAGACTAATCAACCCTTTTGCTAACTCGACCAGACCGTTTTTATCATATACAGACATAAGTGCTTTAGGCATGACTTTCCTCCGATTGAAGTATGGTTTTGTGAATGGTTTCAACGAGCAGTTCATGTTCACATTGGTGAACGCGTTTTTCAAGATCTTCAAGCGTATCCTGCGGCTTGATTTCAATAATTTTTTGGGTGAGGACTGGTCCCAAATCCACTCCTTCGTCTGGCACAAGATGCACCATGATTCCGGTGTGACTGATCTCTTTATTCTGAAAAGCCTGCCAGGCACGCTCAATGGCATTCACACCGGGGAAAGTACCAGGCAGAGCAGGGTGAAGGTTAATGATGCGGTTTGGAAAAGCCCCGATAAATTCCATACTGAGAATGCGCATCCATCCTGCGAGGATGACGAAATCGGGTCGATACATTTTGACTATTTCAGCTAATTCGGCGTCGTATTGCTCACGGTCTTGATCTTTTCGTTTTACCTTGATGAAGGTTGGAATCCCTGCCCGTTTGGCGCGCTCCACACCGTATGCCTCTCTGGTGTTTGAGATGACTGCCTTGATCTCGGCGGGCAGGCTTTCAGCCTGAATGGCATCAATAATTGCCTGCAGGTTGCTGCCATTGCCCGAGATCATGACCACTAGGGAGGCTTTCTTCATTGCAGCAGCACCTCCGCACGTGGACCGGACTGAAGTTGGCCGATCACCCAAATTGTCTCGGGGACCAGGTTGCGTAGGGCTGGCAGGTCATTGGGATCAATAATCGCCACCATGCCGATGCCCATATTAAAGNNCGGCCAGCACCATGCCGATGCCCATATTAAAGACATGGAACATTTCATCCAGATCAATGCCGCCCTGGGCTTGCAGCCACTGAAAGAGCGGCGGAATTGGCCATGAGGATAGATCAATCATGGGCTGTAGATCCTCTGGCAAGGCGCGGGGTATGTTTTCAATAAATCCGCCGCCGGTAATGTGCGCCAGTCCCTTGATCAAATGCAGCGCTGGTTGGATCACGCGTAAATATGAGCGATGCGGCACGAGCAGCGCATCAACCAGAGTGGATTTCAATTCGGATTTCCAGGTATTGAGATCCTGGTTCTGGCAAATCTTGCGAATCAATGAATAGCCGTTGGTGTGTGGGCCGTTTGAGGCGAACCCAATCAACAGATCACCAGCCTGCATGGCATTTTTGAGAGGTAGAATCTTGCTGCGTTCAACCACACCCACAATGGTACCTGCTACATCAAAGGCATGCTCATGGTAGACGCCGGGCATTTCGGCAGTTTCGCCGCCCAATAAGGCGCAGCCTGCATCACGGCAGGCTGCGGCCATGCCAGAGACAATTTCGGCTGCAAGTTCGGGTTTGAGTTTGGCCGTGGCGTAGTAATCCAGAAAGAAAAGGGGGCGGGCACCCTGCACGAGGATGTCATTGATACAGTGGTTGACAATGTCTTTGCCAACGCCGTCCAATCGGTTCATGCGGGCAGCCAGTTCAACCTTGGTGCCGACGCCATCTGTGGAGGCTACCAAAACCGGCGACTCGCCTAAATTTGAAATATCAAACAACCCGCCAAAAGAACCCAGACCTGCCAACACCCGATCATTGTAGGTGGAGTGCACAGCTTCTTTCATTAGTGATACCGCACGATTGCCAGCCTCAATATTAACACCTGCACTTTGATAAGTGGCGTTATTCAATGATTTGAGCCCTTTTTGAGCAATGTCTTTGCGATATTGGATGCCGTTAAATGATATATTGGTCACAGCGCGATAAACGCGTTCGATGGCAGTTCTCAATGAAGTATCCCAACAGGTGACGCCGAGCACACGTCCGCCAGCATTGACCAACTGGGTGCCGTTTAGTTTTGTGCCGGCATGAAAGACTTCTCCGTGTTCAATGGGTAGGTCCGATCCACTAATGGGGTAACCCGTAAGAGGTTTCTCTGGGTAACCTGCAGAAGCCACTACCACGCAAACCGCAGCGCCTTCTCGCCAGAGAATGTCCACTTGATCCAGTTTTTCCTGGGTGCACGCTACGAATATTTCCAACAGGTCGCTTTCAAGTAACGGCAAAACCGCCTGGGTTTCAGGGTCGCCAAAACGGGCATTGAATTCAAGAATGCGAGGGCCGTCTTCTGTGAGCATTAACCCTGCATAGAGAACTCCAATAAAAGGCAAACCCATTTGATAGAGTCCATCCAATGTAGGTTGGAGTATGGACTTGGTGATTTCTTGAATGTCATTGGCTAATAGGCAGGGAGCAGGGGCAAATGCACCCATGCCGCCGGTGTTGGGTCCTTTGTCGCCGTCCAACAAGCGCTTGTGGTCTTGTGCGGGAGGCATGACTGAAACATGTTTGCCGTCGCAGAAGGCCAGAACCGAAACCTCCTCGCCTTTTAGGCGTTCCTCGATGATGACTTCATTCCCGGCGCTGCCAAAGTAGGAATCCACCATCATCATTTTCAAGGCATTCAGACCTTCATCGAGCGTGTCGGGCAGTATGACGCCTTTTCCAGCTGCCAGGCCGGAGGCTTTGATCACTACCGGATATTTGACTTTTTTTAGGTATTCACAAGCTTTTGAATAATCCGAAAAAGATGCAAAGTGAGCTGTTGGCAGTTGATGGCGTTGCATAAATTCTTTTGAAAAGCGCTTCGAGGTTTCCATGCGGGCAGCGTCTTGAGATGGACCAAAAACGGGAATGCCGTGCGAGCGAAAAACGTCACTTACTCCGGCAGCCAGGGCAGCTTCAGGTCCTATAACAACCAGGTCGATACCCGTGTTTTGTGCAAATGACAGTAGACCAGCACTGTCTTCAACATTGAGGGGAACCAGAATGCCTAGCGGCAGCATGCCAACATTGCCTGGAGCGATGTAAAGCTGGGTCAACAAGGGAGATTGATTAAGCTTCCAGGCGATGGCATGTTCACGCCCGCCAGATCCGATGAGTAAAACTTTCATAATTTGGCGGCTCCTTGCTGCGTTTCAATGGGCAATTCGAAACCGTTTTTGGTAATACCAACCGGTACCGGCAGCGGATACCTGCCGGTGAAGCAGGCGTTGCAATAACCCTTATCTGTACCGATGGCAGCCATCATATTTTGGAGCGACAGAAAAGCCAGCGAATCCGCACTTACCAATTGGCAGATTTCCGGGGTGGTGCTCTTGGCGGCGATTAACTCTTCCCGTGTGCCCATATCCACACCCATGTAGCAGGGATACATAATGGGAGGGCAGGTGATGCGCACATGCACTTCTTTGGCACCCGCCTGCTTAAGTAATTGAATCAGCGGACCGGTGGTGTTGCCGCGCACGATGGAATCATCCACCATGACCACACGTTTATTCTGTACGTTTTCCATGATGACGTTGTATTTTAAAGCCACACCCTGTTTACGCAAAGAATCCGTGGGCTCAATGAAGGTACGTCCGATGTAGCGATTTTTGATAAAGCCGTCATTATAGGGGATGCCTGATTCGTTGGCGTAACCGATGGCCGCCGGGATGGAAGAGTCAGGAATGGGGATGACCACATCAGCCTCCACCGGCCATTCCTTGGCAAGGTTTGAGCCTAACTGCTGGCGCACTTGATGGATGTTTCTGCCGCCCCAGGTGTTATCAGGCCGGGAGAAATAAATGTGTTCAAAGGTGCACAGGGCCGTCTCGGATTGGGGTTTAAGCGCCTGGTAGACGGTGAGCGCTTTATCACTCAGGGATACAATTTCGCCAGGCAGCACTTCGCGGCAGGCAACACAACCAAGTGTTCGTAGCGCGCCAAATTCCGAGGCGGCAACGTGGCCGCCGCCGTTTGGCAGCATACCCACACTGAGGGGTCTGAAGCCCCACGGATCGCGCACGGCAAAGACCTGATCGCGTGTCAGCAGCACCAGTGAATAAGCGCCCACCCAATGCTGAATGGCATCGCGAATGCGGTCAAACCAGGTGTCACCCTTTGAGCAAGCCAGGGTCATAATCATCACTTCAGTGTCAGAGGTGGAGGACATTCCGACCCCTTGTTGCATCAACTGCGTACGCAGTTCCGCGGCGTTGAGCAGGTTGCCGTTGTGAGCCAGTGAAATGGTTCCGTATTGAGTGTCGATCATAAAAGGCTGGGCATTGCGAGCCGAGGGAGAACCGGTGGTGGAATAACGCGTATGCCCAATGGCGTAGTTGCCTTCCATCTTGGAAATGGTTTGGGGATCGAAAACCTGCGAAACCAGCCCGACGTCTTTTTGCAGACGAATCACTTGGCCATCTGAAACAGCGAGACCGGCGGCTTCCTGTCCGCGATGCTGAAGGGCGAAAAGACCGAAAAAAGCCATCCGTGCCACATCCTCGCCCGGGGCGAAAATCCCCAGAACGCCGCATTCTTCTTTTGGAGAATCCTTTTGTAATTCCATACTGCCTACTTCCGATAAGTGTTTATACCTTGATTATTTTGATTGCTGAATTTCTAGATCGTCCGTCAAGAGGGTTTGTTGGTTGGCTGCTTGATGGGCTTTGACTCGCTCACGCATGGCCGGATCATAGATGCCGATCATTTTGGCCGCCAGCAGCGCCGCGTTGGCGGGTTCCAGTACCAGTGCAGGGGCGATACCCGAAGGCATGCGCAGCGAGGAATAAATATCCGCGCCGCCAAAGGCTTCTGAAGGCGGCGGGCAGGTGATGACCGGGGTGCTGACGCAGCCGTCTGTGAAACCCGAAAGCGCGTTGCTGCGACCAGCGATGGTGACATAAACCTTGGGGCGGGGATCCAATTCGTACTTATTGAGAAGGTCAAGCACGTGCGAAGCGGTTTTATGTGCGGAGCCTATGCGGATTTCGACTTCAAAACCAAAAGGCTTGGCTGCTTCCGCGATTTTTTGGGCGTGAGCCAGGTCGGCTTTGGAACCCATTAAAATGATCAATAAAGGCATCATGAGAAAACTCCGGATATTTTCAGATTTGAAATCAGACGCGGATTGACCGGGTACTCAGCAGGATCAAACGTGAGACCGGTGAGCAGTTCGTAAATCTGAATGTAACGCTGTGAAGCCTGCACCCACAGGCTGGTATCCACGACAGGCAGTTCGCCTTCACCGCGGTAGCCGAGCGCGGCATAATGACGGCGGATGAATTCCTTGTCGAAATTTTCGGGTTCTTCGCCTGCCGCAAAACGCTCTGAATATGAATCAGCCT
>DQHW01000002.1 GCA_003524305.1 Anaerolineaceae bacterium | reverse complement strand
GTCTGGCGGCGGTTTAACTGGTTTTGCTGGCAGAGCTTCAGTTTGCAAAGCGGGCGGTTCAGTAACCAGTTTTGGCGGTTCCGTTGTTAGTATCGGGGGTGTTTGAGCAAGCACAGGTGGTACTGTTTGAGGAGGTGCATATACCGGGGCTGCTATAGGCACTGCAGTACTGGCTGCCAGAGAGGAACCTTGAGCAAGCAGCCAGGCCAACCCCGCTCCAATTATGCCGCCTGCGATGGGTATAAGGGGTGAACGAACAGCCTTTGCCTGTGGTGATTGCCAGGTTTCATCAAAGCTGCCTGACTCGGCAATAGTATCTTCCGGCGAGGTCTCTCCATACGGCACGACGACCACTTCTTGTTCTGCTTCGCTGGGCGGTTCAGTTTCACCACCGTAAGGCACAACCACCACTTCAGGGTGTTCCTCGACGATAGCTTGATCAGTTTCAACGGGCAGGATTTCTCCTTGATCAGGAGGCGGAAGTTTTAATTCAGGATATCGGTTGTAGGTGACAGCATAAAAAGTCTCAGCAACCTGCATCCAGTCCGGAGTGTTATAAGTGGTTTCGTTCCCAATAGTTTCAAATGAAAGTACGAATAGACTGAAAACAAGTTGATGATCAGGGACGTACCAATGAAAATAATACATTTTTTGTTCTTCGAACGATTCTAAAAGTGCGGGGAAACCATGAAAGGTCATTTTTGTGGGAACAAATGAGTCTCCGCCAACCATTGTTTCTGGATCTTCTGCTCTACTAAAAATAATTAGATGTACTTGATACCAGGAGTAGTAATCAGCAGGGCTATTGTCAATTTCTTCTTCCAGGAAAAGACCGCAATTAATAAAATTCTGATCGATATCCGTATAATCTGTGGCCGATGATTCATGTCCTTTCAGGCCTGCGTTAGCGGCTGCCTCCCGAAGAAGTGCAAGACAGTCAAAACTGTTATCCAATTGATAAACCACATTCAGCGATTTACTTGCCACAATATTTTTCGACCCTGCATTTATTGAACTTTCACCGACTGCAGGGCTTTGAATGGAGGAAAGCAACAATACGACCAGCAACCCGGTCAGGATGAAGAAATAATATCGACGTTTTTTATGCATACCATCCCTCGTTGAATAATTGATCACTTACAATAACGTGTGATCCGATTTCACTATTTTTAAAAATAAGTAAATACTGGAAAATGTTTATTTTTTTACCAATAAGTATTACAAAATACCAACATGGAAAGGAAATTAATTTATTATTGTGCATTATGTGAGTGGTGAATAATTTTTTTTATTTGTTTGCTCCGATGGACAGTATTCATTTTAAAAACACTCCAAAAAATACCATTAAGTACATTAAATAATGTCTCACTTAAAAAGCAAAAGGAAATTCTTACTTCCTTTTTTTGGTTTTATCAAAACGAGGTTAGCTGATCAATTTTTTCGGACAATCAAAATTCTTGAGGAATTTAGCAACGCATATATTAATTTAATACCTGATTATGAATAAAGTAAAGACAATCGAAGCTTCAATTTTTATGTTTTGTTTTAGTTGCAAGAGGGGTACAATGTCTATTGTTAGTACACACAACCAGCTTCTCAATTTCGCAGTATTCGAAGCCATAATAACCGCGCAGAGAAGATGGTAGTCTCAGTGTGGTTTTTTATTTTGAACAAATTTAAACAAATGAGGCATCAGGTTTATGAAATCCAAACCCTCAATTTTTACTGATCAAACTATTCAACCTTTGTTGGATTCCTTTAGTTCCAATATCGCGATTTTAAACGAAGATGGCACGATAGTTCTTGTTAACCAGGCCTGGAGAGATTTTGGCAAAGAAAATGGTTACAAAGATAAAAAATCAGGAGTCGGACAAAACTATTTAGCCATATGTGATTCAATCATGGGCATTGGCGCCAAAGAGGCACACCAGGTGGCAGAGGGGATACGCAAAGTCCTTGCCGGAGAAGCAAGAGAAGAATTTGTAGAATATCAATGCCACAGCCCCAACGAAAAGCGGTGGTTTAAGGTAAAGATAGCCAAATTCGAAACACAAGAAAAATCCATCATTTTGGTACATAGCAACAATTCCAAAAATAAAGCTATAGCAGAAAAATTATTTGAAAGTGAAAATCTTTTTAAAAAAGTCATTGAACAATCGTCAGAAGGGGTTGTGATCATTGATGAAAACGGAAAAATAATTGAATGGAATAAAGCCGAAGAAATAATCACCGGTCGTTCACGTGAAGAGACCATTGGTAAATATATGTGGGAAGTTCAAGATGAATCACGAGCCGATAAATCTTCACCAAAATTCCTCGAGCGGATGAAGACAAGTATTCTGGAATTGCTTGAAAAAGGCACTTCTCCGTGGGCAGGAAAACCCAATGAAGCCAAAATAGTTAAACCAGATGGCACTGAGGTAACAATTGAGAGTGTGGTTTTTCCGATCAAGCACAATCATGGATTCCTGGCTTGCAGCATTAACCACGATGTTACCGAAATCACAAATTCAAAGAAGGCTCAACAACTTTCAGAGCACAGGTTTCATACTTATGTAAACTATTCACCAGTCATTGCAATGGTGATAAGTCAAAAAGGGGATTTCCTGGATGTAAATCCTCAGGCAATCCTAAAGCTGGGTTTTTCTGAAGAAGAATTCCTTAAAATGAACATCGTACAATTGATTCCAGCCGAAGAGCAAGAAAAAACGGCTGATCTCCTAAAAAAATTAAAAGATAAGGGTCAAACATCTGCCGAAATGCAAACCTTAACCAAAAACGGTGAGAAAATTTTACTTTTTTCAAAAGCTGTTGAACTGCCTGATCAATCGATTATGATCCTCTGCAACGACATTTCGGAATTAAGAGAATCACAAATAAAATTAAAAGAGAGCGAAGCATTTTTAAACAACATCCTGGATAATATTCCATCCATGATCACTGTAAAAGAAGCGGCAACACTGAAATATTCCAAGGTTAACCGGCCGGTGGAAGTCTACCTGGGAAAATCAAACAAAGAAATCCTTGGGAAAACAGTTCATGATCTTTTTTCACCAGGTGAAGCCAGGTTTTTTACAGAACAAGATGAGATCACCATAAAAAAGAAACATATTGTTGACATTCCGATCGAAAATGGATTATCACAAGATAAAAAAATAAAATTTTTTCATGAGAAAAAAATACCCATGTTTGATGCCCAGGGTAAACCGAGTTTTATCTTGAGTATCTCTGAAGATATAACCGATCAGATTCAACTTGAGATGGAAGCGAAGGCTCATCTTGATAAACTTGAGGCTATAAGCAAGTTGACAACGCGGATGCAATCGCCAGCATCTCTGGATGAGATGCTTCCGGTTTTGCTTGATATTTTTCTTGAAACTGTTGGCGCCGCCGTGGGGAGTATCTGGTTATACAGACCTGAACGGGAAGAATTGGACCCTGTATATTTTTTGGAAGGTGGTCAAGATAACCAAATTCTGGTGGAAGGATCGCTTAAACCCGGCAAAGGAATTCCAGGGTTGGTGTTTTTAACCCAGGAACCGCATATCAGCCAAAACTACGATGAAGACCCCTGGTTCACTGAGCATAAGATAGGCAGCAAGCGCACGCAAATGGGCGGCGTTACTTTACCGTTACGCACCACCAATAGCGTGATTGGTGTAATCAACATCAGTACTGACACAAAGCGAATGTTTACCGAAGAAGATGTTAAGCTGTTGATGACTTTGTGTGAAATAGCTGGCAATGCCATCCAAACAATTTCATTGAAAGAGCAGACCGAGCAGCGGCTGATGAGGTTATCAGCCTTGAGTTCCATCGATAGGGCGATTTCTTCAAGTTTTGATATGATGGTGAGTTTTGAAATTTTGGTCAGTAATGTGATTACCCAACTTAAAATGGATGCTGCGGATGTACTTCTCTTTAATCCACATTCACAATTATTGGAGTACTCAACCGGTCAGGGATTCAGGACCAACGCGATAGAATCAGGAAGTCTGCGCTTGGGCGAAAGTTTGGCTGGCAAGGCTGCCGTTACCCGAGAAATGGTTATTGTAAAAAACCTTGTTGAATCGAATATTTCATTTGCCAATCTGCAATTACATGATGAAGATTTTATCAGTTATTACGGCGTGCCCCTGGTTGCAAAGGGAGAGCTCAGAGGTGTTCTTGAAGTGTTCAGCCGAACACAGCATACCCCTGACGATGATTGGATTAACTTCTTGAAATCTCTGGCAGAGCAGGCAGCCATCGCCATTGACAATACCGAAATGTTTGAGAACCTTCGGCGCTCCAATATGGAGTTGGGCATGGCCTATAATGCAACGATTGAGGGTTGGTCGCGTGCCCTGGATTTAAGGGATAAAGAAACTGAAGGTCATACATTACGTGTGACTGAGGCAACTGAAAGATTGGCAAGAGAATTTAACTTGCCTGAAAATCAGATCAAATACATCCGTTGGGGAGCCTTGCTGCACGACATCGGAAAAATGGGCGTTCCAGACGGAATATTGTTAAAGCCCGGTCCGCTGACGGATGCAGAATGGGTGGTGATGCGCATGCATCCGAAATATGCATTCGAAATGCTGGCTCCCATCGGCTACCTCGCCCAGGCTATTGATATTCCATACTGCCATCATGAAAAATGGGATGGTACGGGATATCCTCGCGGTTTGAAGGGTGAACAAATTCCGCTTTCGGCCAGGATCTTTGCCGTGGTTGATATTTGGGATGCTCTAAGCAGCGATCGCCCTTATCGCAAAGCCTGGTCGCACGAAAAGGTTATTGACCATATCCGTTCGTTATCAGGAACTCACCTTGACCCCAAGGTGGTGGATTTTTCTCTGGGTACTGGCATTTTAACCGGCAGTTCCAGATAGATCTATTTTGGTTACCTAAATTACTCCCATTATTCACCCCGGCAGCCTTTATAATTGGTGAGCGATCCGATTCTGCGGATGTGTGGTATATGGGATGCATGATGATAAATTATCAAATTTCTCCAAATATGCTCAGAACGATTCAACAAGCCCTGGCTGAAGACAATGGCTCCGGGGATGTAACTGCGAATGCAATTATTCCGATTAATGAAAAACTCAAGGGGCATATCATCGCCAAACAGGATGGCATCATATCCGGATTATTGGTGGCGCAAGCGGTTTACCTTGCCTGTAATGCGGAAATCGAATGCATCCTGACTGCTGAAGAAGGTCAGCCCGTTAGCAAAGGCCAGGAGCTTATGCTTTTGGCTGGTTCAGCGCGTTCACTGCTCACGGCTGAACGCACTGCTTTAAACTTCACGGGCCGCATGTCTGGCATCAGCACCTTAACCAGGCGTTATGTAGATGCTGTAAAAGATACGAGTGCCAAAATTTTGGATACACGTAAAACGGTTCCCGGTTTGCGCGAGTTCGATAAGCTGGCCGTGAAACTGGGTGGCGGTACAAACCACCGCATCGGGCTTTATGACATGATCCTGATCAAAGACAACCACATTGATTTCGCTGGATCAATTGAAAAGGCCGTCCAAAGCGCACGGGCTGCCAAATCCGGCCTGGAAATTGAAGTGGAAGCACGCACACTGGCAGACGTCGCCAGCGCCCTCGATCTTGGTGTGGAACGTATCTTGCTTGATAACATGAGTTGTGACATGATGCGCCGGGCTGTTGAAATGAATCAAGGCCGGGCAAAACTTGAAGCATCGGGCAACATCACCCTTGAGAATGTGCATGACGCAGCGCAAACTGGAGTGGATTTCATCTCGATTGGCGCATTGACCCATTCGGTATTAGTATTCGATGTAAGTTTTGATTATCTGGAGAAACCAGGCAGGCACGAATGACAAATGAAGAAATGTATCTGAGTTTAAAAGAGAAACTGGCAGATATTGTGCCAGATGTGGAATTGCGTTACAAAGCAGAATTGGCCGTCAAAATCAACGAATTGAAAAAGCAAAAAGACGCCGTTATTTTGGGCCACAATTACATGGATCCGGTTTTGTTTCACGCAGTGACGGATATCAAGGGCGATTCTCTTGAATTGAGCCGCAAGGCTGCTGAAACAGACAAGGCCATAATCCTCTTTTGCGGGGTGAAATTCATGGCCGAGACGGCCAAAATATTGAACCCCACCAAAACAGTTCTGATTCCTTCTTTAGCAGGTTGTTCGCTGGCCGCCAGCATCACTGCCGAAGATGTCAGAGCCTTAAAAAAGCGTTACCCTGGGGTTCCCGTGGTGACTTATATCAATACCTACGCGGATGTAAAAGCCGAAACCGATATCTGCTGCACCTCTGGTAATGCCGTGGCAGTTGTAGAGTCGCTGCACTCTGACACGGTCATCTTTCTGCCAGACGAATACCTGGCCAGTAATGTTGCCAGGGAAACCGGCAAACACATCATCTTTCCTAGTTTAAATGAAGTTCAACCTGCTAATGAATCTTTACTTGATGTGCAAATGATCGGCTGGCGCGGACGATGCGAAGTGCATGAGAAATATACAGTGCAAGACATTGCCAATGTACGTGAACAATACCCCGATGTGTTGATCATGGCACACCCTGAATGCAGCCCGGAGGTGGTGGCAGCCTCTGATTTTTCTGGCAGCACTTCAGCCATGATCAAGTACATTAAGCAAACCAATGCTCCCAAGTACTTGCTGCTTACTGAATGCTCCATGGGTGATAATGTGGCAGCAATGAACCCGGACAAAAACTTGCTGCGGATGTGCAGTGTGCGCTGTCCGCATATGAACCAGATCACCATGGAAAACACGCTGGAATCGCTGCAACTTAACCGGTATATCATCGAAGTGCCAGAAGATATCCGCGTGCGCGCCTACCAGGCAGTTGAACGCATGCTCCATATAGGATAGAAAAAACCATGCAGAATTCTGATGTACTCATCATTGGCTGCGGCATTGCAGGCGCTTCGGCAGCTCTAACACTGGCAAAGAACCCTGATCTAAAGATCACCATCCTTACCCGAGAAAAAGACCCTCAGGAATCCAATACGCGCTACGCACAGGGTGGCATCATCGGACGCGGCGAGAACGACAGCGCTGAAATTCTGGCCAACGACATTGTTGCAGCCGGGGCAGGTGCAGCTTCGCCTGAAGCCGCACGCATCCTGGCTGAAGAAGGGCCTGCGATTATTCAGGATTTGTTGGTCAACCTGGCAGGCATCCAATTTGATACCCGGTCAGACGGCGGACCGGAGTATACGCTTGAAGCCGCCCACTCGTGCAGACGCATTCTGCATGTGGGTGACGGCACAGGCCAGGCGATCATCACAGGTCTGCTTGAAGCGATCAAGAAATACCCAAACATAACCGTGCTTAATAACCTTACCGCTGTAGATTTGATTACCTTTCCTCACCATTCCCGCGATCCGCTGAAATCTTATGAACCTGTGACCTGTCATGGCGTTTATGCATTTGATCGCAAAGAACGCACCGTTCACCGTTATTTCTCGGCAGTTACCATTTTGGCCACCGGCGGAATAGGTCGAATTTACATGAACACCACCAACCCTGCAGGGGCACGCGGTGACGGCCTGGCCATGGCTCACCGTGCAGGTGCCCGCATTGAAAATGCCGAATATGTTCAGTTTCATCCCACCTCGCTTTCAACACCTGGCGCCGAAGGATTCTTGATCAGCGAATCGGTACGCGGTGAAGGCGCAATTCTGTTAACCCCTGATGGTCATCCGTTCATGGCGGATTATTCACCGCAGTGGAAGGATCTGGCTCCCCGCGATGTGGTGGCGCGTGCCATACATCACCAGATGGAAACCAATGGTTATAATTTTGTGCTGCTCGATCTGGCCACGCATATGGAAACCAAGGCCATCAAGCACCGCTTTCCAAATATCTATAAAAAATGCCTGGAGCATGGCATTGACATCACAAAAGAGCCCATCCCCGTGGTGCCCGCGGAACATTATTTCTGCGGCGGCGTGCTGGTGGATGGCTGGGGCAGAAGCAGCATCCAAAACCTGTATGCTCTGGGTGAATGCAGTTGCACGGGGCTGCACGGCGCAAACCGTTTGGCGTCCACTTCGCTGCTTGAGGGTCTAACCTGGGGATACCGCGCAGGTAAAAATATTATCGAAAGCTTGGCGGGTCACCCCTCCTTTGAATTCAAGCATGCGTCCGAAGTTCCTTCTTGGGACGAAAGTGGGTTGACAGCAGATCCTGACGCCGCATTAATCCAGGGTGACATACAAACCATCCGCAATATCATGTGGCATTATGTTGGTCTTGAGCGCAATACAGAAAGACTTTCACGCGCCATCCGCGAACTGCGGCACATGTGGAGCGAGATTGAGACTTTCTATCGCACCACACGCTTAAGCGACGGTTTGATTGGCCTGCGAAATGCGGTTGAAGTGTCGTTGATCATCGCAAGGTCAGCACTTCATAATCGTCAGAGCAGGGGGTGTCATTACCGCGAAGATGCATTGGAAAATGACGGCGACCGATTGATATAACACTACTAATTAAAACTCCCTAATGGCAGCCCCCCTCTGTCATCGCGAGCATTGCCGCATAATCTTAAGGGTGACCCCCGCGGTTTGATTATCGAGTTTTCTTCTATTCGTCAAAACCGCGGGGGTCTTGTTGTTGATCTTGAGAAATTCCTATCATCAATGCGAAGCGCGAAGTCCCCGTATGGGGAATCCCCAACCCTGGTAGAATCGTATATCATTATCTTAAATAATTACTGAGGAGAAAATCTATGCGCATAATTATCCCCACGATTGGAACACGTGGAGACATTCAACCCTATATCGCCCTGGCGCTTGGTCTACAAACCGCCGGACATCAAGTGGTCGTTGCCTCTCATCCTTCGTTGAGGCAATTGGTTGAATCTTATGGGGTCTCCTTTTCTCCGATGGGACCGGATGTAGACTTGGGCAAGGAAGCAGCACTTATTCGTGGTAAATCAAAGAATTTTGTGATGGGTTTTTTGCGGGTGATGAAATTCTCATTTCGAATGTTGGAAGAATCACATGCAGAATTACTTGAGTTGTGTAAAGATCAAGACCTGGTCGTGGTATCTCATTCCGCGGCAGGCTCCATCGAAGCGGATCAGTTGAATATCCCAACAGTCAGCGCCACTTTAATGCCTATGGCTATCCCGGTGAACGACCCGAATACTTCTGCATTTGCCAAGGCAATTGGAAAGCTTGCTGGAGGCTTAATGGGATTGGTGATGACCCGTCCTCTGGATCATATCCGCAAACGGGTGGGACTGCCAAAAATGGGGCAATATGGCATTACATCGCCGAAGTTGAATCTCATTCCCATCAGTCCGGTGGTGATTCCCTCCAATCCATATTGGGAAGCCCGACATCAAATGACCGGGTTTTGGTTTGCCCCCGCTCCTCAGAATTGGCAGCCTCCTGCTGACCTGGCTGATTTTTTGCAAAAAGGGCAACCTCCCGTGGTTATTAGTTTAGGCGCCATGGCCATTTCAGGGGATGATGCCATGCAGGCAGCATTAATCGCGGTCAAAGCAGTTGAAGAAGCCGGGGTACGTGCTGTCATCCAGGGTTGGGATGAACCCATGCGGCAGATAAAGACCTCAGAAAATGTTTATCACGGCGGTTCAATCCCCCATGATTGGCTCCTTGAGCGTTCCGCAGCGATCGTACACCACGGCGGATTTGGCACCACCTCGGCAGGGTTGAAAGCGGGCATTCCATCCATGGCAGTGCCTCATATTATTGACCAATTCATCTGGGGACAAAAATTATTTGATCTTGGAGTAGGGCCAAAACCCTTGCCCCGTACCAAAATGTCGGTGGAAACATTTAGTGAAGCACTTACCGATTTAACCACAAATTTGAAATATCAAGAAAATGCCCGAGAGATCGGCATAAAAATCCGGGCAGAAAATGGTGTGGCTGTTGCAGTTAGACTGGTTGAAGAGTTGATGACGATGAATTAAATCGATTTGGTCTTTTGAAGAGCGTCGATTAACCAGGATTTAAAAGGTTCCTTAATAGGCAGCATTTCATGCCAACCTGATTCATCCAAATTATCATAACGGGCAGTCACCAATTCATTGAGGTAAGCCGGTTTGTTCTGCTCGTCCATACGGCTGATGAGGTGAAGCGGAAAATTGTACTCATTGGGCAGAAGCTTGATCTCGCCGCGTTTGCATATGTTCAGAATCGTGGCAGCCAGGACGGCTTGATGCAGGTAAACCTTGTAACGGTTGTCTAATTGGTAGAATTCCAGCATGCGCGGGTCTTGATACAACGCTGCGAAGTTATCTCGCCATCGACGCAAGATACCTGCTTGTGGGTTAACCGAAAACAAGCCTGCATTAAAATGCGGACGAATTTGTACTTTATCAACAACAGTGGTCATCTGAAAAACATGGCTCTTTGAAACATGGCATTGCGAATAGATCAACTGCCAATAAGCGTCTGCCGCCTGATCCATTCGAGAGCTGATGTTTTGGATGTGAACCGGTGGAATCGCAATTTTTACCCCTTCTTTGAGGATCAACGCCTGTGGTTCTTTTATCACCAGTGTGTCGGTGTCCATCCAGACCAGTTGAGGAGCAAGGGCTTCATCCGCAAGCAATTCAGCTTCAGCCGCAATAAACACCTTATTGGCAAATGGAAATTCGTCAGCTTCTGCAGGAATTGTGGGAGTAAAACGGATAAAGTTCGGGTTGGAGGGAATAATCTCTGCACCTGGTTGGGTTGCGGGCAATTCGAAAATCCAATGCAGGCATTCATTGAAATGGCCGCTGAAGCGTATCAGGTTGTTGGAGAGTAGAGAGGCTTCACGGGTGGTTACTCCCGGTTGGTAATAAAAAGCAATTACAGTATCAGAATTCTTGGTCATTTTAAACCTTCCATAACGCGAGTACAAAATATCGATCTTATCTACTAATGAATTATCTCACCTGTTTGCATCTCGCGAGGCGAATGAGCACGACCAATATTATTTTGCCAAAAACCCAAAGAATTTTTGATTGTATATTGATAACAAATGCGAAAGTCTTTATTACCCCAGGGTGGGTGAAGCATGAAATATTAATTATTCATCATAAAAAAAGAGTGCAGCACATGTGTACTGCACTCAAAATTTATTATTCGGCGGGAACGGGTTTTCGTTTGAATAAGCCAATAAGACCATTAAACAATCCTGAGACTGGGGCAAGTACCCAACTGATCAAATTGTTGATGATGCCAAATCCCTGGCTGAGCCAAATCAAGACGGGTCTGATTTTTCTCAAGAAGGGTATGTGAGCATACGCCAGTGATAAAACAATGGTTGCGCCTGAAATTCCAAATCGAAGCCAATCACCAATTTCGACGTGAGCCAGGTCTTCGAGCAGCAGCTCAATACCAATATTTAACACCAAAATATACGCCGCGGTTTTTAGAATCGGTTCTTTTTTGACCACATAACTGAATGCGCCGGCCGCAAACCGCATCAACAAAATGCCAATACCAACCCCTAACATGACTACCCATAATTTGTCAGAAAGAGATACTGCTGCAACAACGTTATCCAGGCTGAATGCCAGATCCATGAGTTCAACACTTAATACGGTCATCCAGAAAGTGCGCACTTGTATCGGTTTCATGTCTTCATCACCGCCGCCTGAATAGCCGTGTGCACTGAGGTCATCCAATGCTAATTTGATGAGATAAGCTGCACCGATCAATTTCAACCATGGATTGGCGACAATGAAACTGGCCAAAACCAACATGATGCCTCTGCCCGCATATGCTCCAATCAGGCCTACTTTTAGGGCGGCAACTCTTTGAGAACCCAGCATCTTATCCAAGGTGTGGCCAAACTTCATTAGGGCTTTTGGCCAGGGGATTGGTTCTGTATCCGATAGTGGAAGCACCATGGCTCCTAAGACGGCTGCGTTGTCTATTGATAAAATTCCTTCAAGGAATATCAATTGAATGATAATAACCACGAATGACCAATCCATTTTTTTCTCCTATAGTGACTTTAAAACACGCATCCCGCTACATGCAGTAACGAGGATGGTTTTAAGCGTTTGTTTTGTCTTTTATAACTAGATGATACAACTATTAAGGGTCCAAAAACATGGATAGGTGTCACGTATCTGTAAAGTAAGGATGAATTGCATATTTTTGATAAAACATGACGGATTTTAGTTTATTAATATAATGACGACAATGAATGTAATTACAATTGAATTGGCAGTTCAAGGATGAACGCCAAAAATGTTCAAGGATGAACAAAATGAGTGATACGATTGAACGTAATATCACAGATATTCGTATGGCTTATCGTTTGATGCTTCATTCCAAAATTTCTGAAGCCAGACAAAAAGGGGATAAGACAGCCGAAAAAGCCGCCTCCTCTGACCTGGAAAAAGATGATGTTCTGATCAGCGAAGCCGCAAAATCTGCCCAATCTGGAAATGTATCTGCCCCCGGCGGAGTTGGAGATCTAAACATCAATATTCGCCTGGCGGATCTTTATAAAAAGATATACGGCCCCAAGGAACAACCCCAACAAACCCCTCAAGCCCTGGTAATTGAATTTTTCCAACAGATCGAGACGGAAGCCTCTTTGACCTATGCAAACCTTGAATATGTCGACGGGTTGGTGGTCAAAAATGCCAACCTGGCTGAAACTGATCGCTACCGGTTTGAATTTAGCGACGGTTCTACATTGAAGATCACTGATAAATGGAGTGCCAAAAGCACTACAATTTGGGGTGATCCGCATGTGGATACTTCAGATCAGGAGGGTGACCAAAACGGTGATTTCAAAGACTTGCAGAGAAGCGATAAATATACAACCTTCATGCTTTCTGACAATACGCGCATCACCTTCACTGCTCGTGACAATGGGGTAATTGAAGAGGTGGATATTTTCCGTGGAAGTCAACACCTTAAAGGATTAGGTGCCGGTTCCACAAATTGGGATGATAAAAATGGACTGTTTGCACAAACAGTCACCTATGATGCCTATTCAGCCCTGAGTTTGATACCGGTCGGTGATACGGTGTATGCCGGTGGAGATGGCAACGATTGGTTTGATGCCGCAAAGAACTTGATCTGGGGCTATACCTCTGGGCCAATTGTCACCGGCAGACCTTCAAGCGTCATTGAATTCACATACAACCAAACCATCACCCAGCAGTTAACCATTCTACAGGTGAATCAACAAGTTTAAAGCTGCGCAATTATCAGCCTGGCCGGATGTTGTTCTTCGAGATGGAGAAAAATATCCGGCATTTTTTTATTATGGAAGATTATTTACATCGAATTTATCCGTTTTTAATAATTCTTTATTGGATGGCGCCAACAAAGAAAATACAATAAAGATGGTAAATAGCGATTACCACAACTTGTAATACATTTCAATCCATTTATCAGCAAACGGGTTACCCTCCAATTAATTGGTGGGATATTATTAGATTAGTCGTTGGGAGTGTGAATATGAGCATCAAAAAAAGGACAGGAACGCGGTTTTGGACAGATTGGAAAATCGGGGGAAAAGTCATCAGCGTTGTTCTGGTGATTTCTTTAATTAGCGTCGTCGTGTTGTTATTTGTTAATTACCTCACCAATGTACGAGAAACCAATAAGACGGTCGGAAATCAACTCTTGGTCCTGGGCGACGAAGTGATATTGAGGGCTGCAGATCAGGTTTTAAACGAAGTGAAGGTGCTTGAAACACTTTCACGAACTCCCTCAATTATAGATGCTGTTGTGCAAGCCAACCTTGATCGTGCGGATCTTACTGACAAAGACATCACTGCGCTTGACCAGGCTTGGAAAGATGAAGCCTCCAGCATTACCCTTGAAGTGTCAAAAGTGTCTAATAATTCGATTTCTAGATTCTTAAAAGATTTCATTAAGCTGAACCCTGAAGAAGTAGAAGTTTTTGTTACTGATGTAAAAGGTTTAAATATTGCCATGACCGACCGCACCAGCGATTTCTGGCAAGCGGATGAGGGATGGTGGCAATCTGCATATGCAGAGGGTAAAGGCACCCCCTTCATTGCAGATGTTGAATATGATGAAAGTACCAAAGCCTATGCCATGAATATTGGTGTACCGATATACGATCAGTCTCATAGAGTGGTCGGTATATTGAGGGGAACTTTGGATGTATCCTCTTTAATCAAAACATTGGGCAATGTAAAGGTCGGTGAAACCGGAAATGCCACCCTGATTGATGCCAGTGGCAATATTCTTTACAACCAAGACGCCGCTTTGACCATGAAACCGGCCAATGAAGAGATCATGGCATTATTTGCGGCAGGTCAAAGCGGATGGACAAAGGGTCTTGATCTTCAAGGCGATCCGGCAATTTTAGCCTACAGTCAATTAAGCGGAGACACCGGTCAAAAATTGCACTGGAATATCTTGATGGTTCAAGATCAAGCGGAAGTCAACAAGACCATCATCACCAGTCTGGTGATGAGTTTTGTGGCTGCTCTTGCGGTGATCATTTTGGGTATGTTCTTTACCTTGATCGCCGTGCGTTTTGTCACCAAGCCGATGAAAACAATCACCGACAGCTTTTATCAATTGGCTACAGGTGATTTAAGTTTGTCCGGGTTGAACCTGGGGTACCTTGAAAAAATCAAAACGCAAAAAGACGAAATTGGCGAAATGTCGCGCGCCGGTTCTTCATTGATTGATTATTTGGAAGAGATGGTTCAGGTTGCAGAAAAAGTTGCCAAGGGAGACCTCTCTGTAAAAGTGAATGCCAGGTCAGCTAAAGACCAATTGGGAACAGCTTTTTCAGATATGACAGCCCAATTAAAAGAATTGGTTTCACAAGTGACTGACAGCGCGAAAAAGGTTGAAATTGCTTCGGGCGGTTTGGCGAATGCAGCATCCCAGGCATCTCGAGCCACTGAGCAAATTTCAGCCACCATTCAACAAATGGCAACCGGAACGAACGAATTTGCCAATACGGTGACGCACACGACACAATCTGTGGAACAAATGGCAATGGCGATAGATGGTGTCGCAAATGGTGCACAAGACCAGGCACAGGCAGTGGGCATGGCAACCACCATTGCCGCCCAAATCAGCAACACGATTCATGAAATTGCAGATAATGCACAATCCAGCGCCAAGGCAGCCAGTGAAGCGGCAGATACAGCGCGGACAGGCGCCCAAACTGTTGAAGAAACCATCAACGGCATGAATTCGATAAAATCGAAAGTGGGCATTTCGGTGGTCAAAGTTCAAGAAATGGGTGAACGGTCAAGTCAGATTGGATCAATCGTCCAGACCATCGAAGAAATCTCATCCCAAACCAACCTGTTGGCACTTAACGCAGCCATTGAAGCTGCCCGGGCTGGAGAACACGGCAAAGGCTTCGCGGTGGTGGCTGACGAAGTGCGAAAATTGGCCGAAAGATCATCCATGGCGACCCGCGAGATCAGCGATTTGATCGGCGGCATTCAACTCAGCGTGGAAGAAGCAGTTTCAGCCATGAATGACGGCGCCCTGGAAGTGGAAACCGGCGTGAAACGTGCCGGGCAATCGGGTGTGGCGCTTGAAAGTATTCTTAATGCAGTGGCCAGCGTGAATTCACAGGTCTCCAGCATTGCTGAGGCAGCTCAAAGCATCAATAATTCCGCAGTCGAATTGGATAACTCGATGGGCAGTGTGTCTGCGGTGGTTGAAGAAAATACAGCCGCCACTGAAGAGATGTCTGCCAGTTCGAGTGAAGTGAATTCAGCCATGGAAGTGATAGCAGCCAATAGTGAAGAGACCAGCGCCTCCATCCAGGAGGTATCTGCATCTACTGAGGAGATGACCGCTCAGGTTCAGGAAGTGACCAATTCAGCATTGGAGCTTGCTTCTCTGGCGGAATTACTTCGTGATTTGGTAACCCGCTTTAAATTGGATGAGGACGTAGAGACAGCCTAGTTATTCAACACAAGTTAATGACATGACCCCCGCGGTTTTTTATGTGCCGCGGGGGTCTGGTATTTCATTCCTACTTGCCGTATTTTTTGAAGTGATCAGCAAATAAAACTTCGGGGTCTGGTATCACCGCTGGTATGGGATAAGAAACCCAGGTCACATTGAGGAAATGCTTCCAGGTCACGTTCTCGGTGGTGATGTTGCCGCCCCATGAACCGCAGCCGAGGGTCATCGTGAAGGGCATGCCGTTCACCCAATCGCCGCTGTTGCCGTAGCTTTGAGATTGTCTCACCATCATGCGGCTTACTTTGGCTTTAGTGGCAAGTTCCATAATGTGGGCTTCGTTGGTTGAGTGGATGCCGCAGGAGTGGCCGTATCCACTGAAGGCGGTGATGTCGATCACCATTTGAACAGCCTTGCTGAAATCTTGATACTTCCAAAGGGTGACCACCGGTGAAAGTTTTTCGGCTGAGAACATGTCTTCGGGGCCGATATGTTCACCCGGTACCATCAAGAAAGTTGTACCGTCTGGGACGGAAATGCCAGCCTCAGCGGCGATAACTTTGACACTCTTGCAGACAATCTTGCCGCTTAAGTGAGAACCATCAGGCCACATGGCTTGTTTGAGTTTGGCGCGGTCTTCACCTGTCACCAGGTAGCCGCCCTGACCTTTAAGACCTGTTAGCAAAGCTTCATAGATGCTCTCATGAATGATGACATTGTTCTCTGCCGAACAGGATGTGGCGTTGTCAAACACTTTGCCTTTGTAAATCTTGACTGCGGTTTCTTCGATGTTGGCAGATTCATCCACGATGATGGTGGCATTGCCCGCACCAACGCCATAGGCAGGTTTACCGCTACTGTAAGCGACCTTAACCACACCCGCCCCGCCGGTGGCCAAGACCAGATCCACCATCCCCATTAATTCCTGAGAGGCTTCCATGCTGGGATCTTTGATGTTTTGCACCAGGTCTTCTGGCGCGCCAACCTTTTTCAACCCCTTGCGCATTTCATTGCAGATGAATTCGCAGGTATTCTTGGCCTTGGGGTGGGGAGCAAAGATCACAGCATTACGTGTCTTGAGGATGGGCAGTCCGTTGCACGGCATGGTGGATGAAGAATTGGTCATGGGGGTGATGGCGCCGATAACTCCCACGGGTTTGGCAATTTTCTTCAAACCCAGTTTTGGGTCATCTTCAATTACACCCACAGTTTTGACACCTTGAAGGTCGCGGACCACCCCCAGGGTTTTCTTCATATGTTTTGCCACTTTGTCTTCATAGACGCCAAGCCCGGTTTCGTCCACAGCCATTCGGGCGGCTTTTTCAGCGGTATCGCGTTTGTAGCATTCCCAACCCACGGCGAGGACCATCTCATCTACTTTTTCTTGCGGCCAAAATTCAACGATCTGCTGTGCGGCACGGGCTTTTTCTAACATCTCTTTTAAATTGTCAGTCATTGTATCTCTCCGTTTATATCTTCTTGTTTGAACGGTTCCAACTACATGAAATAATTAACGTTACTTGGTAACAACCGCCAGGGATTCTTCAAAGATGCCAAGCGCGTCATTCATTTGTTCCTGGGTGACGATCAAGGGTGGAATCCAACGGATGGTGTTATCCCAGGTGCCGGCGGTGAGCAGCATCATGTTGCGTTTGGCACATTCAGCAACTACACCCTTGGCAGTGGGTTTATCAGGTTTACCTTTTGCATCTCGGAACTCCGTGCCAACCATAAGACCAAGTCCGCGCACATCAGCGATCTGCGGATATTTTTCACGCAGGTGTGACAAGCCGGCCATCAATTGTGAGCCGCGCGCCAGGGTGTTTTCGAGCATCTTTTCATCTTTCATCGCGCGGATGGTCGCCACACCGGCTGCAGCCGCCACGGCATTTCCGCCATAGGTGCCGCCGTGAGAACCGGGGATCCATTTTTTCATTAAACCGAGGCGGCTGATGACACCTGAAATAGGCATGCCTGAAGCAAGCCCTTTGGCCACTGTCATGATATCCGGTTCGAGATCAAAGTATTGGTTTGCAAACCACTTGCCGGTGCGTCCAAAGCCTGACTGAATTTCATCCGCCACTAAAAGGATGCCGTGTTTGGTGCAGATCTCACGCAGCCCTTTCATGAAAGAAGCAGGAGGAACCACGTATCCGCCTTCGCCAAGCACTGGTTCAATAAAGATTGCAGCGGTCTCAGAAGGAGCAGTTTGAGAAGCCAGCAAGGTTTCAAGTTCATCCAGGCACCATTGACTGGTTTTCTCTTCATCCCAGCCGTACTTCATGGCATAGGGGTAGGGTGCAACAAACACGCCTGGCATAAGAGGCTGGTAACCGTTCTTATATATGGTTTTCGAAGTGGTCATGCTCATGGTGGCCACGGTGCGTCCGTGAAAACTGCCTTGAAACACGATCACATTCGGTCGGCCTGTGGCATGACGGGCTAATTTAAGCGCGCCCTCCACGGCTTCAGCGCCTGAGTTGCTGAAGAAGAACCCATCCATGCTCTTCGGTACAATGGTGCGCAGTTCGTCCACTAGTTCAAGCATGGGTTTGTGAGTAACAAGGTTAGCCTGGCCGTGAAGTAATAATCCGGCCTGCTCACGAATAGCCTCCACCACCTTTGGATGGCAGTGGCCGGTGTTGGTAACACCAATGCCGCACGCGAAATCAAGGATCTTGCGTCCGTCTGTGGCATAGATGTAGCAGCCTTCTGCATGGTCAACGATGATATCCGTATGGTGCGTCCAAACCGGAGAGAGGTGTTCAAAGTTTTCTTTGTAATTTGTCATTTTTGCGTCCAGACTTTCGAATATTATTGCTTTTGCAACCTGTCTGTTAAGGTGATGTTTGCTTTGGGATAAGCTAAATGAACCCTTCCCGTAGCAAGCGACGGAGTATCAAGTTATATTTTTTATTAATGAACAAATATTCTTCACTTTAACTCCGACCTCTCCCCTGCCCCTCTCCATCCGCGGGATGGAGAGGGGCGCGAACTCTGTGTACCCGAGCAAAGCGAGTGGTATTGGGGTGAGGTAAGATTTCAAAACATTTATTCGCAGCAAGCTGCGGGGAAATGCCCTCTTTTTATTATAGACGGCGAATTTGCCCGGGTAAAGTATTACTTGCATTCCTTCTTGTCAGAAATTGAGTTCTCCAGCTTTTGTGAAGAGAAAACTGGAGAACTCATTGATCTTGTCTAAACTGTTAAAAGCCTTTTACCACTCTTTGATGCCCCAAGGGAATCCGTACTCGCCCATCAGGTCCATGAAGGGGATTGGGTCGAAAGCTTCCGGTCCATCCACGCCGGTGCCCACCCACTTCTTGGTGGCGAGCAGTTCCATGCCGATGACAGCGTTGAAACCGGTTTGTGTGACAACGACCTGGCATTTGAATTTCTTCATACTTTCTTTATTGTCGGCGACTTGATAGAGATAAACCTGTTTCTCTTTGCCGTCTTTCGTGCCTTTGATCCACGTGCCGGCACAGGTGGAGCCTTCCATCAGGTGACCGATGTGCGCGGGGTCGGGCAGGCAGGCAGCCACCACGTCACGCGGCGCAACTTCAACACCCTTGACCTTGATGGTTTCCTTGTTGTCGAGACCCAGCATGTGCAGGGTTTTGAGAATGCCGATAAATTCATCTCCCAGGCCGTATTTGAAGGTGACGCGGTTGCATTTTACATAGCGCGGAACCAGCAGCACTTCTTCGTGTTCCACGTTGACACATTCCACTGGTCCGATGCCGCCGGGGAAATCAAAAGTTTCGGGTTCAGAGAAGGGTTCGGTGGTGAACCATTTTTTGCCCTTTTCCCACACGACAGGTGGATTCAGGCACTCTTCAATGGTTGTCCAGATTGAGAAATTGGGGGCAAAATCATAACCTTTAACAATCAGGTTGGCGCCGTCGCGGATGCCGATTTCGTCGATTTCATCAAAGAGGTAAAGCTCGGCGTATTTGGCAAAGATATCAGCCATTCCGGGTTCCACACCCAAACCGAGTAAAGCCAGAATGCCTTTATCCTTCCATTGTTTGGCGCGTTCAAACTGGTAGTCGCCAAGTTTAACACCTGTTTTATGATAAGGGTCTCTGGCATGAGGTTCAGAGAGTGTCATGGCCATATCCATATAATTGCAACCGGCTTCGTAAGCGGCGTCAAAAATGGGGATATTGAAACTCGGATCGCAGGCATTCATGATCAGGTCTACGCCGTATTTTTTTGCCATGGCGACGATCATCTCTTTTTTGCTGGCATCGATGAATTCGGCCGGGAATTTCTTGGCATCTTTGAGTTTGGCTTGTACTTCTTCTGTGCGGGCTTTGTTGTAATCTGCCAGCACCATCATTTCAAGCCAGGGTCGTTTAGAGGCCATCACCGCAATTGCTTCACCAACACCACCAACTCCAACTAACAGTACCTTCATGGTCTTCTCCTTAGAGCTTTTGAATGGATGATTATTTTTCAGGTTCGTTCAATACATATGGATCGACGTCGGGAATACCCTTCTTTACGAACTTCCGAATCGGGATATAGAGGAGTGCACCAACAGCCATTGCGATTAATCCCCAACCAATGGCGCCCTGCCAGCCGTAATCAACAATTTGGCTGACAATGGCTAAAACGATGATGGAGAGCGGGGCAATCACAATATAGATTAATCCAAAAACACCGCCAGGTACTCTGTTGCGTGGTAATTCAGGTCTTTTAATACGCAGTGCAACAAGAGCGAATATTTCTGCCATCAAGACCAACATATTGAGGAATACATCAATCACGACCAGGTTTTGGAATGCCGAAGTGGAAAATACCAGGAAAAAGGCTCCGCAGATCAAGATTGAAATCCAGGGTGTTCCATATTTGGGATGCACCTTGTTGAGCCATTTGGGCATCATGCCATCTTGCGCCATGGCATAGGGCACACGCGTGCCGCCAAGACCGTTTCCGATGAAGAGACCGATCATCGAGAGAATGGCTGAAATACCCACAATTGCTCCCAGGAAGTACGAGAGACCACTGTCTTTGCCGGCGATGTTATCGCCGATCTTGTGGGCAATGGTCGGGAATTCCCAACCGGCGTCGGTGGCAGGGTCTGCACCCCAAGCGACAATTTGTTCTTCAGTAACACCATTTTCTGCCAATACCGCGCCAATACCTTCGCCCTCATTGTATTCTTCAATGCCCCACATCTGGTGTGACCCATTGATGTCGGCTCCGCCCCACAACCCCGCGATGGTGGGGATAGAATAAGAAAGGATGGCGGCGAACAATACCAACACCATGGCTTTTGGATAAGTTTTCTTGGGTTCTTTTATTTCGTCGCCGGCCGCGGCGGGTAATTCCCAACCCATGAAATTCCACATGGCTACGTAAACGCCAACGCTCAATGCTGCCAGCAGGTTGGGGCTGTTTACTTCTGCTCCTCCGGCCAGGAAATCAAAACGCAGGGGTGTACCTGATGAAATTCCGGCATAGATGCCGAAACCAGACATGATGATCAGCGGAATGATCATCAAAAGGCCCAGCCAGTTGGTGGTGAGGCCTGAAAGTCTGGCGCCTCGCACGTTCAACAATGAAATTAAAATGATTAAGGTTGCAGCGACCAGCCATGAAAGGAAGCCGCCTGTGAAATCAATGCCAAATATTGTGGCGCCATCCGAGAGTTGGGGGATGAAGTAGCTCAGATACCAGGCAGTCCAAACGGGATAAATTGAAACATCCACCCATGACACCACCCAGTTCATCCATCCAGCCATGAAGCCAACAAAGGGACCAAAGGCTTGTTTTGTCCAATGATAATAACCGCCTTCAACCGGCATCATGGATTGCATTTCGCGCACCATCAGCATGTTAGGGATGCTAAAAATCAATGGGGTTACGACCATCAATAAGAGTGCGAGACCGGGGCCAGATAAGCCGACCATGGGCTCGGCTCCAAATGCCCCTCCACAAACCGTAAAGTAGATCAAGCCAAAGAGGGGGAGTAAGGTTAACTCCCTTTTGAGCTTATTCTTCTCAGTTGATGTGAAACCTTCTTTTTCGATTACGGTTGCCACAATTGCCTCCTTAGTAATATATTGATCGAAAACGTGGAACCTGCCACGTGCTCACAAAAATTAAATCTAAACCACTAAGAGAGTCGCTGTTTAAGTAACAAATTAATCGTCTTGTATGCAAAAAGAGGGGATATGCCAGATATGGTCGTCTTTAATTTTTAAAGGTACAAATGAAATGTGTGTTTTTCTCACACCGGGGATTTTTCCGATGATGTCGGTAACAAATGAAAATAACTCGTTATTATCATGGGCAAAAACCTGGATGCTGATGTCGTTTTGTCCGGTNNTCTCTCAATTCGATAACGCACTGCCCGTTCTGATATCTTGCCAATTCGTTGGGCAATTTTTGAACAACTCATTCGACCGTCTTCAATTAGTAGATCTGAGATTTTTTTATCAATTACGTCTATTTTTGTCATGGATACACCATTTTATTTCCGAGATTTACATTTATTATAGATATTTTTTCCGATATTACAATCATTAATTCAATATCAATATTTTTGATCACCACAAAAAAACAAAAAATTCTTTAATAACTCATATGGGTACTTGACTTCCAAAAATTTTTTGCCATAATTAAAGTGCGAGGGAAAACAGGCGTCATTCCAATTGCTTTTGTGAAATATCGGTAAATTTATTGTGTTATTAAGGGAATATCGGAAGCAAAATCCGCAATATTTGATTCAAGCTAATTTTCTCACCATAAGCCGATCGCTATTCATAAGGAGCCTATATGCCACAAAATATTCAGAATGCACTTAAGTATTCGGAAAAATGGTTGGAATTAATCAAAAAACCTGAAGTCAGCCAGGAAGAGGGGAAGTTAATTATTGAAGAAAGCAAGGCTAATTTTTCAGATTACTTCAATAAAAACTGGCTGGAATATCGCAAATCGGTCACCGAGGCAGGCGATTGGGCTTGCGTCGAATGGAACGGCCGGGGAGCCATGTTCAAAGATGTTTTGGGCCGTGAATATATTGACTGTCTCGGCGGATACGGCATGATGGATCATGGCTGGAGTCACCCAGACGTGGTGGCAGCAGTCGCCTCTCAATTGCAGCGTACGCCTATGCCCAGCCAGGAATTGATAGATCCCCTGCGCGGCGTCTTGGCTCACATGATGGCGGATATTACCCCCGGCGATATTCAATATTCCTTCTTCTGTGCCAGCGGCACCGAAGCCATTGAAGGCGCCATTAAATTGGCCAAGATGTATACGAAGAAACCCGGTTTCATTGTTGCCACCAACGCTTTCCACGGAAAAACCATGGGGTCGTTGTCTATGATGGGCAAGGCTGATTACCGTGAACCACCTGGTTTGCTTTATGCCGGACCGGTTTACCATGTTCCTTACGGAGATGCCGGAGCTGTTGAAAAGCAGCTTGAAATCTGCATTAAAGTGGGCATTGGTATTGCGGCTGTTTTGATGGAACCCATCCAGGGAGAAGCCGGCGCGATTGTTCCTCCTGATGACTTCTGGCCGCGCATCCGTGCCGCCACGAAAAAACATGGTGTGCTACTGATTGCAGACGAAGTTCAAACAGGTCTTGGCCGTACCGGCAAGATGTGGGGTGTGGAACATTGGGACGTCAAGCCCGATATTATCGCGGTTGCCAAATCACTGGGCGGCGGTGTTATGCCGATTAGCGCTTTCTGCTCTACACCAGAAATTTGGCAGTGCATGATGTATCCAAATCCTTTCATTCACACCACCACCACTGGCGGCGGCGCCCTGGCATGTTCAGCAGCCATTGCTTCAATCAACGTGGCGATCAAAGAAGACTTCCCCAAACAGGCTGCCGAAAAGGGCGATTACATCATGCCCAAGTTGCAAGCTCTGGTAAAGCAATATTCAAACATCTATGATTATGTCTGCGGTAAAGGCCTATTAATAGGGCAGCACTTTAAGGATCCCGAAATTGGTTATAAAGTAGCCGCGGGTCTCTTTAAACGTGGTGTTCTGGTAGCCGGCACCTTGACCAGCGCCCATACCATTCGCATTGAACCGCCAATCGTCATCTCGTATGAGCAGATTGATGAAGTACTTAACAGGCTTGAAGACACATTAAAGGAAGTAAATCAAACCGTATAACCATTAAGGCTTTTCATTTAGCCTGATCATTTTTAGTAAAAGGGAAGGGAACCTATGATACTAGAAGGATATGATTACGCTTGGTTGGTTGTGCTATTTATAGCAATTTTTTTCGCAGTCCGTATTGGTGTGGGCATTTGGGCTGGAAGAAAAGTTCAGAATAATGAGGACTATGTTGTCGCAGGTCGCAGGCTGCCCATTCATATGGCGGCGGCTTCCATTATGGCGACCTGGTTCGCCGCTGAAACGTTGATGGGGGCGTCAGAAACCGCTTACGATTATGGTTTCTCAGGCGTTATTTTCGACCCATTTGGCGCTTCGGTCTGTCTGTTCCTATCGGGCCTCTTTTTTGTGCGTTTGATGCGGCGGGCTAAATACCTCACCATTGTTGACTTCTTTGAACGCCGTTTTAATAAAACCATGATCGTTTTAACCGTCGTAGCAGAATGTTTAACATATTTCTCCTGGACGGCTGCACAGATTGTGGCAGGCGGCGCAATTGTTGAGGGTCTGTTTGGCATCAACCCCATTTGGGGCATGGTCATTATTATTACCGTAGTCGCGGGATATACCATGATGGGAGGTATGATGGCAGATACACTGCTTGACTTCTTCCAAATGTTCCTGACCGCGGGCGGCATCACTTTGGTATTCCTCTTTATGCTTAAGGCTGTCGGCGGATTCCCCGGTTTGTTCGAGGGAGCGGGATCTACTTATGTCGCTGAACCGTTCAAGTTGGTGCCATCCGTAACTGAGGGCTACCTGGGATATACCGGCTTAACAGGCTGGATGTACTGGATGGCGGCCTGGATGGCCATCGGTTTGGGCTCTGTTGCCACACAAGATTTGATGCAGCGTTCAATGGCTGCCCGAAACCAGGCCACTTCTGTTTACGGCTCTTATGGTGCAGGCGTGCTTTACCTCTTCTTTGGTATCATGTCTCCATTGATCGGCATCATGGTCTACAAACTCAGCCCGGGATTGGAAGACACCAGCTACCTGTTGGTATCAGCCGCCATGACCCATTTGCCGGCTCTCCTGACAGCCATCTTCATTGCGGCATTAACCTCCGCTTTGATGAGTACATCAGACAGTTCGCTGCTGGCAGGCGCCTCTGCTGTGACCGAGAACTTGATACCCTTGATCACCGGCAAGAAAATGGAAGGCAAAAAAGCGTTATGGGCAACCCGTATCATGGTGTTGGTCAATGCCGCTGTCGGTCTTTCGATTGCCCTTTGGGCGCAAACCATCTATGAACTTTCTGTGGTAGCCTGGACGCTGCTCTTGGTGGGCTTGTTTGTGCCATTTGCGTTAGGCATGTATTGGAAGAAAGCCAATTCTCCGGGTGCTGTCACTGCTTTTATCGGTGGATTTGCAGTCTGGATTTTGGCTACAATCTTCTTCTTCAACACCGGCCTTGGCGGACAATCCACCGCGGCAGTTTGCGAATATACGGCCGATATGGGCGTTTACAGTGACGGCTGGTGGTGCGGATTCTGGGATGCAGTTTACATCGCCTCATTTGTGGCTTTCTTCTCCGCCTTGATCCTCATGATCGTGGTGTCGCTGGCGACCCAAAAAGTTTCTCCTCCAAGAACACTTGTGGATTACTATGGCGAACCTCTTGATCCCAGCTTGAAACTGAATCTTGGTTTGCTGCCGATCAGAGATGCCTTCCGCAAGATTACGGATAAAGAGAAAGAAACCACATAAGATATTGAAGTACAGGATTTGAAATTTCATCCTGTAGAGTACATGTATAATGAAGGCGTCCAACGGTTCATCCCTTGGACGCCTCAAAATTCCATTAACTCATTCTTCGGAAAACAGGAAGCCTCATGCCCGATTTAAAATTCGTTGCCCTCGTTTTTGGAATCATCCTGTTGATTGTGCTGGGTGTGCGTCAGGGTCTGAAAAAAGCTAGAAAGCTTCAGGAAACCGGCGATAAACCGCTGAAAACCAAAGAAATTCCGCAAAAACCAAAATTGACCGAAGAGCAGTTTGATAAGTCATGGAAAAACCTGTCGTATTTATTGCTGTTGGCTTCTGCAGGCAGTCTCTACATGGTTTACATGGCAGCCAAAGCTGCGCTCACATCCATCCCCAATGTGGCGTGGGTCTATTGGGTTGATGCGGGTTTCAGTCTTGCTGCAGCGGCGGCAGGTGTGTTTATCTGGCGTTTGCGAACAAAATCCATGGTGTTCTTATATTTTGGATTTACCATTGCTCCCATTATTTTGTTTATGTCGATAAAGGGTTTCAAGATTAATGCATTAATCCACCTGTTCCCTTTGGTGCTGCTTTATTTTGTACTTAAACCCATTTGGGAAAATATGAAGAACTAAAAAAATACCCGGAAAATTTTCCGGGCATTTTTATAAGCTTTGCTTATGGTTGAAATACCGCGGGCATGGCTGTGTCATTGGGTATAAAAATCAATCCACCAAACCCGTGCAAAGTTCTTCTGCCGCCAAAAGTATAGGAACCCTCAAAATTGATTGAGCTGGTTGAGCCTAAATTTGATACATCAATGATGAATTCCTTTTCGATTATGCCCGCATTGATAAATAATTGTTTGATTTCTTCTTGATATGTGGTTGAAAAATCCTGAACAATATCGCCTGTCGGGAATTTAGTCGTCCAAATAACCTGTAAGGCAGGGGTTTCAACCATGGTCAGGGTTAATGCCATTGTAGATCCTTCCACTTGGCCGCTGATCTTGAATGTTCCGTCGGTCACATCTTTTACTTCGCATGAAGAGTTGGCAGCATCCAGTGTCCGGCAGCCTTCAGCATCTGTGAAAATGATTTGACCTTCGCCATCCACAGAACCATTTTTTGCCGTGGTGAGCATTCCCCTTAGATAAGCGCTAGACTTGGGAACATATGGAGCGTCACATTTAACATCAGTCGAACAGACCACAATTTCATCCATATTGAAATTAATGTGAAAAGTTTTTTCATCCCCCGAGCCGGATGCGTTGTTGCCGTCCTGCCCAACCATGTAGGCAATTGGCGTTGTACGTTTATTCGCTGAATTTTGTGAAGGGTTGAGCGGATAGCAGGCAGTAATAAGTGTAATTATGGTGAATAACAACATCAGTTTGCCTAAGGTTTTTTCCATTAACTTCTCCTTCTTTACCTATTAATAATTTGGGTAACTGCTTCTCTGAAAACCTGTGTGTGAGTATCTATTTCTTTTTCTGTGATATCTGGTGCAATTAATGCCATGTTGTGGAAAGGCGTCAATAAAATTCCGCGATTGAGTGCTGCCAAATGCATGTAGCGATCTAATTCTGAATCTACGGCTGCTTCTGCTTCGCTGCCATTCTGGGGGAGCTGACTGCAGAACCAGTATTCAGCCCGGCAGCCCAAGCGATTGATCACCCATGGAAGATTAAGATCATCGATGACTGTCTTAACGCCATCGGTAAAACGCATTGCAAGGGGAATCGTATGATCAAAAGTTTTCTGATCCAACGCATTCTCAAGTGTAGCGCGCATGGCTGCAAGAGAAAGCGCATTGCCGGCCAGGGTACCACCAATGCCGCCTACATCAGATTCATCCACTTTGATACTTTTTGAAACCATCTTTCCGACTTCTTCGGTAAATCCGTATACCGCCGCAGGGATGCCGCTGCCGATGGTTTTTCCAACGGTAAGGATATCCGGTTTTAAACTATTAGCTGCTGTATATCCGCCTGGACCTGTGCACATGGTATGGGTTTCATCAATAACGAGCAAGGTGCCAAATTTTTTTGTGAGCTCTCGCAGTGCATCATGGTAACCAGGGTTTGGGTGGATGATGCCAATATTGGTCATCACTGGTTCAGCCAATACACATGCCACGTCACCAGGAGCAAGTGCTTGTTCAAGTGCTTGAATATTATTCCACGGTACAACCCGGGTCGTAATCACCGGATTTACCTGCGGTCCAATCGCACCGGGTCGCGGACCAGGGATGCCGTCATTGATGGTGATGATAGTTTCATCCACGCTGCCATGATAACAATAATCAAATACCAGCACATAGGGTCTTTTAGTTATGTGACGCGCAATACGCAGCACAAAGCGATTGGCATCCGTGGCGGTGAGGGTGGTCTGCCAGTATTTCAACCCAAAACGTCGTTGCAATTCTTCACCCACCCAAATGGCATCTTCAGTGGGCAGCATAAACGTAATGCCTTTTTTTAATTGTTCGCTGATCAACTTCATGGGTTTTTCAGGCGAGTGCCCCACCATCGCCCCTGTATCGCCGAGACAGAAGTCTATAAAGTGTTTTCCGTCAGCACACTTAAAAGTCGCCCCTTTTGCTTCTCTTACAAAGAGTGGAAAACCTCCTGCCCAACGAACCATCCAATTCATTGGAACGCCATCTAATAAACACCCCTTGGCGCGTTGATACAATTTGAAACACTCAGGATGCTCTTGCGAAAAAAGGGAAATCTCTGTTTGAAGCGCATTTTGAAGTCTCTTGCGGTCAACGAAGGCCATCTCCATCCTCTCCTTGAGTCCATATATGACCTGTAGAATTTAATTATAGCGAATTCAATTACTTTGCACTAACCCTTTACGAAGCGATTTTTCATTTATGGTGTTAATAATAATAGCAAAAAAGATTATTCCTTTTGAAAGGTTATTACAAAAAAATTCAAGCCGGCATAATCCAATAGAATTATTGATCAAAAACCAATAAATTATGAACCAAAACGGGAGAATAAAATGAACATCTTAATCTGGATAATTGTTGGCGCCATCGCCGGTTTTCTTGCGGATGCTGTGATTAAAGGCATCAACCTTGGGTTGATCGGCAAGATCCTCGTGGGTATCGTTGGCGGTTTGCTGGGCGGCTGGTTGTTTGGAGTGTTGGGAATCAGCCTGTTCTCAGGCTTTCTTGGTGATGTGGTCACTGCCTTCATTGGTGCCGTCATCTTGCTGCTGCTCTTGCGGATGATCCGAAGAAAATAACCTGATTCATTCGAAAAAGACACCTGAAACTTTATCAGGTGTCTTTTTCGAATATTGTGCCATTTGAACGCAAGAGAACTGATTAAGAACCCCGGGAATCTGCACTTAAAGATTCCCGGGGTCTGGGGTTAAAGTAAATAATGACACTCAAACCAATCTCAAAACTTTACCCTAACTCCATGATACCGGGAAGCGTATGCAAATTCACACTCGATATCCCTGTATCTAGGGTTAAATTTAAACTGCTCCTGCTGAAAAACCTTTGATGATTTAAACTTGTGCAAACGTGATACGAATGGTCGTGCCTTTTCCTTTACCTTCAGATTCAGCAGCGATCTTTCCGTTTTGAGAGAGTACCAGTGCTTTGCAGATTGCAAGACCTAACCCCATTTTGCCGCGATTGGTGCCGCGTGATTTATCGGCCTGGTAAAAGCGGTCGAAAACAAAAGGTAAATCTTCTGCTTCAATGCCAGCCCCGTTATCCGCTACGGTTATTTCAACAAGTCCGATATTGCTTATCGAATTTAATATTATCTTGCCGCCTGATGAGGTATAGCGGAGGGCATTTTCAACCAGGTTTTTTAACACTTGCAGCATCCGGCCTTCATCCGCATTAATCTCTGGCACATCTCCAGTGGATTGCATCACCAATGAAACCCCTTTGCGGAGAGCAATCGGTTCATAAATCTGGTGCACACGGTTAAGTAATTCAACCGGTGAGATCGTTTGAAATTGCATCTCAAGCGTTTGAGCTTCCACCTGGGTGAGAGTGGTCAGATCCCCCACCAGTCGGCGCAGATGATCGATCTCGGCTTTGATGACTTCAATACGATCTGGCGAGAGCGTCACTTCGCCATCTTCCAGCATTTCAATATAGCCTGAGATAACCTGCAGTGGAGTGCTTAAATCATGGGTAATATCCGCGGTGAGCCGTTTACGCTGTTCATCCGCTTTGGCCAGGTCATCACTCATTTGATTGAATGTTGTGGTGAGCTGCCCCAGCTCATCTTTGGAAGTAACTGGAACCTGCTGCCTGAGTTCACCCCTGGCCAGCGATTTGGAAGCTTTGGTCAACCTCCGAATGGGTTTGACAATGCCATTGGCAAGCAATATACCCATGGCGACAGCTACAACCACACCCGCAAGTGCGGCTAAACCTATTGCCAAAGTTAAACGCCTTAAAAATAGTTCTTCCTGCGGGTTTAAGTTAAATTCATGTTTCTTGTCCGGCAATATCCAGGCAATAGTCTCGCCGTCTACCTTTACCGGTATTGCATCTTTCAGTCTTTGTTCAGGAAGCGTTTGCCCTACTTCATATCCAAAAATGGGTATCAGTGCTTTGTAGCTGGTATCCACAACCCCGTCTATACCGCGGAACTCATGTGACAAAGGAGGTGGACCATTCGGTTCGGATAGGGATTGTGTTGTGTAAAATTGTCCAACTTGAAGGTAGTATTCATAGAAACCCTCCAGTGTATTTTGTGATTGATAATAGGCTTGAACTTCTTCTTCCAAAATGGCTGTCTGTTGATCGGTCACCAGGTTAAGTAAAGATAAGTTTGTATTGATTCTGATAAAAACCGAAATGATCAGAACGGTTATCAATGCGACCGCAAGATAAGAGAAGATCAATTTGTTCCTTAGTGATTTGTTCATTCACTTATCTCCACGAATTGATATCCAATGCCGAAAATGGTTTCAATATATTTAGGTTCGTTGAGGTCGTCACTTAATTTTTGGCGCAGGCTGCAAATATGGATCTTCAGCGTGGATTCAGAACCGGCATAGCCGTTTTCCATCAGACGCATGCACAATTCCGCCCGCCTGATCACCTTATCCGGGGACTGCATCAACATCATCAGAATCAAAAATTCAAGTGGAGTAAGATCAACTAGACTATCACCTTTGAACACTTCATGTTTCTGTGGATCAAGCGTGATGTCGCCAATTTTGATGGCGGCGGTTTCGGACTCTTTTTGTCCGGCCCGGCGCAGCACGGCTCTAATGCGGACGAGCAGTTCGCGCATGCGAAACGGTTTGGTGATGTAATCATCCGCGCCGAGGTCGAACCCGTGGATGATGTCGGCCTCCAATTGTTTGGCAGTAATCATGATCACCGGCGTGCTCGATTCGCGCCGCAATTGCGTAATAAATTGGTAGCCATCCATGTTGGGCATCATAATGTCCAACAGTATGAGATCAGGGTCAGATGCCCTGGTGACTTCCAGTGCCTCTTCGCCATCCGAGGCCAGTAAGACCTCGTAATTTTGGCTGACAAGGAAATCACTCAGCAGCATCTGTACATTTCGGGTGTCATCCACAACCAATATTTTTCGTACCATCATTTGATTATAACCAACCTGAAGTTTTGTTTGAAGAATGGTTGTGTCCATTTTGCACCTGTTTTCTTTCTACAATCTAATCGTCATCAAACTTGACCATGGATACGATATCAGCGTCTGCGGCGCTTATCCAGTTTTCCTGGCGGGCATCTTCATAATAGATTTTCAAATCCACGGTATCGCGCAAGAAATTGATCTTGCCAATGTTGATACGCTTGATCTTGATGCCGGTGCGGTTTTCCAGGTCAGAGATCAATTCAGCGCGGTGATCGGGGTGGATCAGTTCGATTTTTTCGTATGTAATCCGTTTGTAGCCCTCGTAGCGGAATCCCCAGCCTCTTTCAAGCACCATCAACAAGATCAAAACAGCGATGTTGGCGATGATAATTTGTGGCCAGATGCCGCCAGACAAAGCAGCCGAATTCATTACCGGTAAAGCGGCAATGACAAACAGGTAGGTCATTTCTCGCACGGGGATGGGATCGGTACGGTAACGCAGAATGGAAAACACGGCGAACAGTCCGAACCCGACACCGATGCCCACTTCCAGTTTGGAAAGCATGCTCACCACCAAAAAGATAATGGTGTTAAAGGCGAGAAATGTGAACACATAGCGTTTATCGTGCGTGGATGGATAATAGATAAACCTCACCAGGATCAATGCAGTCAAAAAGTTCAAACCAAAACCCAACAAAAATGCAGCCAGCTCATCCATGAATCTCTACTCCTTTAGTTATTTTTTCTACCTTCAAAATTTTTTCTTTCAATTCATTTCGCTTTACGTTATCGCACAGCATCGAAATGCCGATGCAGTATTTACTGAATCCCTGGGGGTGAATCCGTCTTCTCTCCATCTCTGCCAAAAAGGGTGAGGTTTTGAATTTGGAATCCGTTTTTACCTCAACGACCACCAACCCTGCCAGGTTGACATATTTTTCGTTGGTAGAGAAAAAGAGGTTGGTATCGATGGTAATCCTTTCAGGGTTCAGCCTGTTAACCAGCGTGAGACGGGTGAATGTGTTCCAGATTTTTGGTTCAAGCTCACGGGCGTCGAATGGATAATATTTCTTGATCCATTTTACGGTGTCGGCTCTCAGGTAATCTGTAAGTCCATTAGCAGAAATGCGGTCTTTAATCGTGCGGTCCTTACGGGTCTTGTGTTTGACCTCCAAATAGGATTCATGACCATTCAGATACTCGCGCAGCCTTACCTTGTAGCGTTCTGCAGATTGGTTCACGTGCAGTTTGTATAATTTGTAGTCTGAAGTATCAAAGTAAAGCGTACGATAGGCGTTAAGTGATTTGTTGTTGATCGTCAGCACGCGGTAGTCGCCTTGAACGGATTGCAGAATACTGATCAACTGATCTCGGCTGATGAGAAATTTTTGATCCACGCGGTTTAGCAGCGCCACGGCAACCATCTCTGCCAGGCTGATGGGCTCGAACTGCTCTATTGAACCGGCAAGGGTGTTTTTATGGTTGAGGTGGACTATTCCTGTCTGTGGTGCAGCCCAGGGTTGCGGTCTGGTGATGATCTGATTTACTGAAACATGTGTCAACATAATGTTCTCCAATGATGTGTATTTCAATGTGACCATGATACTTTTTAAGAGTTAGCGAGTGGTATATATCTCGTATAGGGTCAATACCTTTAAAATGGCAATTCACCGACACTTGTTAAAAACACGAATTTAGATATCCCTCACCCCCGTCCCCTCTCCCAAGCCTGGGAGAAGGGACGGGGGTGAGGGTGCAATATCAATGAAGGAATGTCCTTCAACTGCCAAATTATGAAATATATATGACGATAACCAATGATTTGCAATTTAGTATCCAAATAATTCTAAAGATGCCGCCAGAACCGGCGGCATCTTTATGGATCTGTTATCTCGGAAGGGTGGCGTTATCTCCTTCCCTCAGATCCGAGAAGAGTGACAACACTTGAGATGGTGAAATTGCCAACAATTGTTCCGCCTGAATAGGCTCCACCAGTGTAGAGGTTGTCCACTGCGTCACCCGTGGATGAGCCGCCGACTGAGACAGTGTATTCGCTGCCTGTCACCAGGCTGGGCGAAGAAAACATCAGCGATTGATAATTCTTGGTCGGTGAGAAGGTCAAGATGGATTCACCGGCGCTGTTCTGCACATTGATCAGCGTTGAGGCCGATTGCGCGGAACTCAGGTTCACCAGCACAGAATTCTGGGTTGAGGTGGCGCTCAGTGAATGTGCCATACCTGAGCTGCCCACTGCCACAAGCAGACCACCCGAGATATTGAAGCCTGAATCAAAATCCAGTGCAGAGTTGCCGTCATTGGTGGGGCCGTTGACCAATACCAAACCGTCAGTCATTTCGATACTGCCGTTCACATCAATGCCGTCACCATTGGCGTCTATCACAATAGTGCCGCCGTTGATGGTGAGAGAGATGCTGCCGGATGCCGCAAAGGTATCCATGTTGGCGCCGGCGGCTGCATCTGGCAAGGTCATTTGATCAGCGGTCGTGCCGTCTTGGGCAGCCGGGGACTGAATTGGAGTGCCGTCAGTGTTGGCTGCAGGTGCCCCATCAGGTGGGGTTCCCTGTTCCTGACCGCCGGGTCTATTGCCGGGGCGCGTTCCACCGCCGCCCATGCCGCCGCCAAAGCCCTGCATCGTGCCGGAGCCATCCACACCGCCGGCGCCGTTGATGCCGTCATCACTTGAGATGATGTGGATGTTACCGTCGTTGATGGTGATGGAGGCGCTTTCAATGCCTTCGTAAGATTGGGTGATCTGGATGTCGCCCGAGTTGATGGTAAGCGTGGCATCTGAGTGCATGCCGTCATCACCGGTGGCGATGACAAAGCTGCCGCCATTGACCACCAGGCTCACATTGGCGTGCACTGCGTCATCCGCGGAGTCGATGCGGTAAGTGCCGTTGTTAATGGTGACTGCCGTGTCAGATTTAATGCCCTTGGCGGATGCATCCGCGGCCAAAGTTGCATTACTTCCTCCGCCTGTATTGATGGTGAAGTCGCCGTTATTGAGCAGCACGTTGCTTACGGCATCCAGACCATCTGCGCCGGCTGTGATATTGAGCGTGCCGCTTTCCACCAGGATGTAGCCCTTGGAGGCGTCTTCATCGTTGTCTGATTTCAGGCCGTCGCCGCCTGCGTTAACAGTCAAGCTGCCGCTTTTCACAACCAGGTAATCCTTGCCGCGGATGCCGTCATCCGCTGCGTTGACGGTGATGTTTCCGGTTTCGATAAGCAGTCCGTCTTTGCTGGCGATGCCGTCATTTGAGTTGCCGTTGACGGTCAGCGATCCGTTGCCATAAAAAGTGAGATCGGCGGTGCTGAAAATGGCCGCGTTGGGTTCATCTTCTTCCGCGCTCGCATACACATAAGTGGATGCGTCAGAAATGAGATTCTGGCTGTTGTCTGCCAGCACGATCACCACTTTTTTGGCGTTGACCACGTTGATGGCCGCGCTGGTGGAGTTGCTGATGTCCACACTGTCGAGGATCAGTCTGACCGTGCCTACATCAGCGGTATCCACCACAATTTGGCCGTCCGCGAGGGTGCCGCTGATGCGATAGCTGCCCGCGGATGTGATCGTGGCGATACTTCCGATTGCAGCAGCGCCTTCGCCGCTCACGGTGATGCTGTCATTGTTGAGGGCGATCGCAACTTCAGATGCGGAATCCCAGGTGTAGTCCTCCGCGGATTCGTGTGTAGCGCTCAAGTCGGCGGCAGTAACTGCCGCAGCCGCTTCCACAGTGGTGGATTGAGTTGAAGAATTCACAGCGGTTTCATTCGTTTGAACCGCTGCTGCGGATGTGGTTGCCACGCTGGCAGTGCTTGAACAGGCTGCCATGGTGAGGATGAGCAACAGGGTGATAAATGCGGTAAATATTTTTTTCATTCCGTTCTCCTAATTTCAAACAATAGAATTGGCCGTAATCTGTTACGGCGATTTGATGTTCGAATTGTAAGAAAAGCGGAAAGGTAACGGGTATAGATTTGGTATAGAGAGGGTTTATGTTACAAGCCGATGGCGTCCATGTAGAACTCAACATAGTCCTTGACGGTGGTCAGCTCGATGTATTCGATATGCCCCAGCATTTTTCCTGCTTCGTTGCGCTTATCCATTGAGAGCAGCAACTCGCGTGCACCGCTGCCGGCGGCGTTGCCCACCTGCCTGAAGCGCTTGAGCTCGAGCCGCGGGAACATGCCGATGCGCTGGCAGTTGGCAAGATCCAGATAGGTGCCGAAGGCGCCGGCCACCAAAAAGAGGTCGATTTCTTCGGCGCTGCAATCTGCTTCACGCAGCAGCACCTCAATCCCCGAGCGGATGGCAGCCTTGGCAAGCTGGATTTCCTGTACGTCCTGGCGGTTGAGGGTTATGGCTTGCTGAGTGGCGCTGAGCTCCGCTGGCACGAGGATGAATTCCGGCTGGCCATCACGCATTACCAAACGCGGATCTTGTTTATTGAAAGCGCCGCGGTGGTCAATCAGGTTGTTGCGGTGCAGCTCGGCTACGGCATCCAGAATGCCCGAACCGCAGATGCCGACTGCCGGTTGGTCTGCGATGGTCTGAACTTTTACATCCTTGCCGTCAATGAACACCCGTTCAATCGCACCGGGGACGGCGCGCAATCCGCTGCGGATGTGAGCGCCTTCAAAAGCTGGCCCCGAGGCGCAGGAGCAGGCCAGGTGTCTGCCCTTGTGCAGCAGGCTGATCTCGGTGTTGGTGCCGATATCCAGCGCCAACACGGTCTTGAGTGTATGCCTGGCGCGGGTGGCCAGCAGCATGGCAATGTGATCCCCGCCGACAAAGCCGGCAATGTTGGGCGGCAGGTAAACAGCCGCATTTTCGGCCAAATTCAGCCCGATCGTGCTGGCGGCAAAGGTCATTGCATCCACCTGCGAAGGATGGTAAGGCGCGGTGCCCAGGTTATGTACAGGCAAGCCTGCCAGCAGGTGATGCATGGCAGTATTGCCCGCAATCACGCCGTCCACGATGGCGGCGGGGGTCAAACCAACCTTGGCCGTCAATTCCGCGGCGAGGATATTTAGCCCCTCCACCACGGCTTTTTGCAGCGTGGCGGCGCCTTCTTTATGCTCATCCGTAAACTGGATGCGGCTGATCACGTCTTCGCCGTAAGCCACTTGCGGATTGAGCGCGCCGCCAGAGGCCAGCGTTTGACCGCTTTCAAGGTCCACCAGAAAAGCGGCCAGCTTGGTGGTGCCGAGATCCACGGCCAGGCCGAGCATGTGCTGTTCTGGTGGCAGGGCGGTGATGATCTGCTGGCCGTTCAACACCAGCGAAGCCTTCTGGCCGTGTTCCTCCAAAAGACTGTTGAGCCTGGGCAGCAAAGCATCAGGCAGATCAGTGTGCAGGTAGCCGCTGACCTTAAGGCTCTCTCGCACGGATTCAGCCGCCGAGAGTTTCTCGCCTGACAAATTCATTGAAAGGTCAATGTCAAAACGTTTGACCGCGGGGTTGAGCGGGATGGGGTTGAGCTCGCCTTCAAGCTGCAGGCGCTGTGCAGAAGCCAGTGATTCAGCAGGAAAGTGCACTTTGCCATTCGAGAGGGCGGCCGTGAGGCAGGCCAGACGCTCATCCGCGGGCAGGCTGCCGTTTTGGCGCATCGCAGATTCTTTGGGGGTGATGGATGAAAAATCACCGCTGATCAGCTTGACCTTGCAAGACCCGCAGGTGCCATTGCCCCCGCACACGGCATTAACCGCCAGGCCGGCTTCGCGCGCGGCTTGCAGCAGGTTGGCGCCGGCCGAAAGCGTGAGCCTGCGGCCAGAGGGTTCAATGGTTAACTCAATTTGTTGTGGAATGTTCATCCTGGCGTGCATCTAAAGACATGCTTGTCGTAGGTGATATCCACGCTGCTGCCAGGGGGGATGACGATAAAGTTTTTGGTATCTTTTTTGGCCCAGTCGCCGTCGAGCAATCCTCGCAGTATTTTGAGATCGCCGGTGATGGTCTCAAAAGCCCAGTCGAAACGTTCTGAATCCGCTTCAAGTTTGGTTTTGTAGCCGTCTGGGGAGAGCACGCCCATGTCGAGGAAGGCAGCCCGCTTGTAGCGTCTCTGCCAGTTTCCTAAAGTTTCGATCAGGTATTCGGCGTTATCCTTGCCGTATTGGGTGACAAAGACATCATATTGTTTGGCAAGCGCTTCATCGGGGATGGGTCCCAGGCTGCGGAACTTGCCTTCTTCATCAGAGCGTTCGGCGAAATCCTGGGTGAACCAATAGGTGCCGGGTGTTTTGTCAAATTCATCAGAGTAGCGTTTGGCGTCGCCGAGCAGCATGCCTATGCAGTCATGCACGCGGGGGATGACGAGCGGGACGGAACGCGCCTGCAGCCCGAGAGTGCCGTTACCGCACAATCCGTAACCCAGCACCACGGCGTCGTAGCCGCGCTCTTCCATCATGTCAATTTTCTTTTGCAGTTTGGGCCGCATTTTGTTGGGTTCGTCGTGCAGGCTGCGCTGAACCAACTGAATGTCGATGACATTCGGCGAAGTTGCGGCCAGTGAATATAGCGGCCGCGCGAAGACTTCACAGGCGATACACAAATACCGGCTCAACTACTCCCTTTCTTTAGGCAGCCATCAATTGACGCGCAAGCGCGGCGGCCTGGTTGGCATCGGGGGCATAACCGTCCGCACCGATGGTGTTGGCATAAGCCTGGGTCACGGGGGCGCCGCCAATGATCACCTTCACCTGGTCGCGCACCTTTTTTTCTTCAAAATAGCGCAAGGTGGCATCCATGTTGGTCATGGTGGTGGTGAGCAGGGCTGAGATGCCCACGATATCAGGCTGGTGTGCCTGAATAGCTTCAAGGAATTTTTCGGGTGATACATCCGTGCCGAGGTCGATCATTTCAAAACCGGCGCCTTCGAGCATCATACTGACCAGGTTTTTGCCGATGTCGTGCAGATCCCCTTTGACGGTGCCGATCACTACCTTGCCGACGGGCTTGATATCCTGGGCGAGCAGCACAGGGCGGATGAGGGTCATGCCGGCCTGCATGGCGCGTGCGGCAATCAACATCTCGGGTACAAAATATTCACCTGATTCAAAGAGATCGCCAACCTCTTTCATCGGGGCAATCATGCCCTCATTCAGAAGAGACTCGATATTAACGCCTGCATCCAGCGCGGCTTGAACCTTGGTTTTTACCCCGCTGGCGTTGCCGTTGACCACGGCGTCGTAAATTTCTTTGACGATCTTTTCCATACCGGCTCCTCAACAATAATGTGTAGTCTCAATGATAACCGGATTGCAAATTAAGGGGAATACCGATAAATGCCCCACGTTTATTATCGGTTGCCTTTAGCAATAAGTGGAATTAATTCTACATTAATTTTTTCTAATGGTGGTGGAAAGGGCTATTAACCACGAAACACACAAAAATATTATTAAAAAAACAAAATATCAACCCAAAATCATAAATTATTCTTATAGGAACTTAATAAATAATTGTTTTTGAATTTTTTGCACTTCTTTTTTATTGTGTTTGTGTTTTTCGTGGTCCAAAGAATTTACTTCTCATAATCCTTCGTAATCATCGCGATAATCTCCCTCAGCTTTTGTAGGGTACGGTCAACGACCCATCTACCAATTTCCAATTACCCTCGTCGCAGAGGGGTCGTTGCCCCACCGTTTTTCTCGAAGATTTTCTAAAAATTCTTTTTTTTGTATTTTGTAAATTTCGTGGTTTTTTGCTTTTCGCTTTTAGATAATTTAGTGTGTCGCGAACTGTGCGCCCCGGCTTTTTAGGGGTTCTTTTTTTGCTCTTTATTTTTAGAAAGATTTTGAGTCGTTCGTGGTTAAAAGAATTTGACTTACTTCTCATAATCCTTCTTAACAATCGCGATGTTCTCCAGCTTTTGTAGGGTGCGGTCAACGACCCATTTACCAATTCCAAACAACCCATATTGTGGAGGGGTCGTTGCCCCACCGTTTTTCTAGAAGGTTTTCTTAATGATCTTTTTCGTGTATTTCGTAAATTTCGTGGTTTTTGGTTTTTGCTTTTCGCTTTTAGATAATTTAGTGTGTCGCGAACTGTGCGCCCCGGCTTTTTAGGGGTTCCTTTTTTGCTCTTTATTTAAGAAAGATTTTGAGTCGTTCGTGGTAAAAAGAATTTGACTTACTTCTCATAATCCTTCTTAACTATCGCGATGATCTCCAGCTTTTGTAGGGTGCGGTCAACGACCCATCTACCAATTTCCAATTACCCACTTCTCAGAAGGGTCGTTGCCCCACCGTAATTTTTGAAGATTTTCTTAATGATCTTTTTTCGTGTATTTCGTAAGTTTCGTGGTTTTTGGTTTTTGCTCGTTATTTTTAGTAAGATTTCGTGTCGTTTGTGGTTAAAAGAACTTAATCATCATTTCTCATAATCCTTCTTAACCATCGCGAGGATCTCCTCCAACGAAAGCCCTAACGTCTTGTAATACTCCATGTCTTTAGCCATCTTCTCGCCCGCCAACTGGCTGCGTTTTTCATCCAACGCGTTCGCCTGCAGCGGGGATACAAAACAGCCTTTGCCGGCCATCGTGTAGATCAGGCCGGCATGTTCCAGTTCTTCCCAGGCGCGTTTCACCGTGATCACGCTGATGCGCAGCTCCTTCGCCACCGAGCGGATGGGCGGCAGGCAATACTCGCTTGTCAGCACCCCCTTGATGATCTGAGCGCTGATCTGCTCAAAGATCTGCTGGTAGATCGGGTCACCTGAAGTGTTGGAGATGACGATATCCATGTCGGGTTAGAGATCCACTTTCTCAAAGTTGGCCGCGGACTTGCGGTAAGCCAGCCAGGTCAGCCCGGCAAAGAGCACGATCCCCGCTGCCAAAACCGGAATCTGGCTGACCAGGGCCGCTGGCGTATTCCCGTCCAGCACATTGGCCACGGCTGGCACCGACACCACCAGTACTTCGATGATGCCGCCAACGACAGTGAACACGGTTAACCCCACCATCAGGGGAATACCGATCTTGTGCGCGGTCTTGTAGAACATCGGAAAAAAGAACAGGTTGAAAAGACCGTATAACACCAGCCCGCATCCGAGATAAGCAATGTTGGCGTCGATCAAGACATTGCCTTTCGGACTGATCGCAACGCTGATGGCCACAAAGATGGCGGCAACGGCCATTTGTAAAACTTCGAGGGCTGCCATCGATAAGACGCGCGCCTTCACCACGTCGCTTTTTCTCACGGGCAGCAGCACCGAAAAACCGGTGTCGTTCTGCGCTTTGGCATTCGTAAAAATATTGGGGATGGCGATGAACAAAAAGTACATTAACGCCACGAAATAAACCCAATAGGGGATCAAGATCAGCGCGGCAAATAGGGAGGTGAGGTAATAGAACGGATGGATCACCAGCCGGAGTTCTTTATAGAGCAGGTTATTCATTTAAGCCTTCTTTCTTGGCATAATAGATCATAATGTCTTCAAGCGTGGGTTCCTCGATCTCAAGATGGTCTGCGGATTCAAGGTCAGCGGTTTTGATCAATCCGCTGAAACCATAAGCGTGTGATTTACTGGCGATCAGCCGCGCTTGCAGCGGGGCGAGTTGTTCGCTCGTGCCCTTGACCAGGCGATAGGCTTGCAGCAGATCATCCTTGGTGCGGCTTTCGATGATGCGCCCGTTTTCGATGTAAGTGATAAAATCAGCGCATTTTTCGAGATCGCTGGTAATGTGCGTCGAAAAGAGGATGCTCCGTTCGCCGTCTTCGATGAACTCTTGAAAGAGTTCCAGCAGGTTGTCGCGCGCCACGGGGTCCAATCCGCTGGTGGGTTCATCCAGCAGCAGCAGTTTGGCGCGGTGCGAAAGCGCCAGCACCAGCGAATATTTAATGCGCATGCCGCTTGAAAGCTCAGACGGACGTTTGCTTTCGTCCAGTGCGAAGCGCTTCATGTACTTTTGATAGATTGAATCATCCCACTCGCGGTAGAACCTGCGTACCACTTCTGTGATCGTGCGGATCTTCGTCTTGGCGTAATAATCCACTCCGCCAAACATAAAACCAAGATGCTGCTTGATCTCCAACTCATGCTGGTCGAAATCCATACCGAGCATGCTCACCGTGCCGCCGTCTTTGTGCACCATGCCGAGCATCGATTTTAACGTCGTCGTCTTGCCGGCGCCGTTGCTTCCAATGAAGCCCATAATAAAGCCTTGTTCGAGGCTGAAAGAGACATCTTTAAGATCGAACTTGGGATAGTGCTTGCCGAGATGCTGAACCGATAGAATTTCCATAACGCCTTACTCCTTGAACTGTGTATATCGTATATACACAATATAACGCGGAGTGAGGAGGATGTCAAGGGGAAAATGGGGAAATTCTATTTAACCACGAACCCCTAAAAAGCGCTGGCGCAAAGTTCGCGAAACACGGAAAACACGAAAATTTTACGTAGGGGCGGTTCACGAACCGCCNNTGTATGGATTTATTCGAATCTAAACCCGAAAAGTCCACCATCTTCTGTAGCATCAGTTAGTTCTACTGGAACTAAATAATCATTAAACTTGAAATCTGATAAATATTCTCTTGGAAAATCATCATCGTTCATAGTAATAATATATTGAAAATTAAATTCTCTTGACAATTTTTCGCCTAATTGAATTGCTTTGGCTATTTGTCGGCTATCAACCCCATCAAATAAATGGCTATCATGAATTAAAAAACCTGGGCCAATATTTCGTTCATTATTTAGAACCATTAGCATCATGTCAAAACAAAATATTTGCATCTTGTTTATACCGGTACTTTTTTGACCGGGAATAAATATATCAATTTGCGGACCATTCATAGATTCGCTTATCGTTAAATTCCCTGCATTTTCATATAATGATCTTGAAATCTTTTCAAAAGTAATAATCGCTTCGTTAACTAACGAAGATTGTTCACGAAAATCTTGTTGTAAACGCAATAATAACTGACGTCGTTCAATATCTAATTCGGCTTTTTCACCTGAAATTTGTTCAGCGGAATGCAGTTTTTGATGTAAGAACTCATTTTCAGCTTCTTTTTTGTTTAATTCAGATTGCAAATTAAGATATTGTTCAATTGCGCCATGAGAAAGTAGTATCTTTAAAAGCTCAGATTTACGTTTTTCTTTTTTATTAACAATATCAGTTCTTTTTTTTATTCGCTGTTCCGCTGCAAGGACTTCAAATTGTAAGTATTCCTTTCTGTTTTGTATGATTGATTCGTGAAAAGCAATTACTTCATCAATGCGTTTTTGGACTAGATTGGGAAGATTTACACCTGCTTCAGTATAAAGTTGATTGATATCATTTGCTTTAATACTATGGTCCTCATAATTCATTGCATCAGTTAAATCGAATAACATATCTTTATCGACTGAGTTTGCATCAAGCAATTCACCAATTTCTCTAGTTAATAATGATGCCTCAATATCTAATTGTTCGTATTCGGGAAGAATTTTATAATCAGCTAGATTATTATTAATCCTGTTTATATTGCTGTCTGACAACGCAACCTGAGTCCGTAGTTCTGCTACAGATCCAATAACATCGCCGAGCGCCCCTTCTTTTAATGCTTTTTTCAATTCATCTAGAGTTTTTTCTCTTGTTCTGACAATTTGCCACTTTTGAGATATTGTCCAGTCTATTCCCAAAAGGAAGGAAATGTTTATTTGCTCGTCTCCGAGCGATTGAAAATTTGAGTGTCTTGTCGGATTAAAAAAACCACCTTCTTTTTCACGTCTGGCAAAATACGAAATTAAGGAACGGTATTTAGGTGTATACCTCTCAGAAATTCCACTTTTTTGATTCAAGGAGAATAGGACAACACCTAAAAATTCTTTCCAGTTATCATTAGTTATTGTTTGTTCTTTAAAAAAACTGTTTTTTACGAATGAGAAATTTGACGAAATATTTTCATCAGAGGATAAAACGATTTTATTTGGTCTGATACCACATCGTTCAACAGTATACTTAGTCTCTTTAATATCAATTTCTAGACCAAAAGTAAATAATTCTAACTTTTTTGATCTAAATATAGAGTCAGCTGGAACATTCGATCCTAAGAGAAAATTTATGATATCAATTATGCTTGATTTGCCCGCACCGTTTCTAGTTTGCCTATCAGTGGCTCCAGGGCTTTTTTGGGCTAAAACTAAGTTTAAACCTCGTTTGAATTGAAGTTCTTTAAAGGAATTTAGGTTGCTATAGATTCTATGAATCATCTTTTTTTCACCCTTATTATTTTTCCATCATCATATAAAATTGTTCCGATGAGGAATAAAAAATCTAATGCCAATACAAACCAGTCATAACTTACAGAGGAATATTCTTGTTTTAATCTAAATTCTTTATAATCATCCCAAAGTTTTGAGTTTGTCTTTGGAGATTGAAGCAATGCTAAGATTTCTCCTCCAACTATAATAATTGCGCGACTTTGGTCAAGGTTTTTTGTGGGGAGTATCATCTTAGTAGATTTTCTTTGATAGGTGGTTCTTCAAATATTTCGCACTCTTCAAAAAAGTAAGCCAATATTGCTAATATTGCACATTCAATTTCAGGAGTTGATCTAGTTTCACCGGCAGTAAAGTTTTGTAGTTCATAAAAAATTAGATCTGGGTCTAATATTTGCTCTTTTAATTCATTATATTTTTTATTATAAGCAGCCGTGATTCTATCACCATATCTTGGATCTTTATGTTCTTTGAAAAAATTCCTCACTTGATTTGATTTTCGCATACCAGAGCTTAACATTGTTTCTACATTTTTAGATAATGAATTGTGATTAATTTTATTACCTGGTACTGGTTTTATTACCCCTTCTATTGATGATTCTTGCCTTGCAACATTTATTAACACAGATCTAATATCTTCATATCGCAATTGAGTCATTATTCGATTTGATGGGGCAGCGCCTAATAAGCTACCTAATTCGAATTCAGATAATTGAAGCACTTCATTGCGAATTTCCCCATATCCCCATTCTACAATATTCATTATTGGCTCTTCGGTTTTAAGTGACTCAAGCTTCTTTTTTACATCAGCACTAAGTCCTTGCCTGGAATTGTGAACAAAAATCCAGGAAGATATGTAATTATTCCAAAAAGGAAGTGCATCGTGAAAATCAACATCAATTTTGGCTATTGCTTCTGCCATAGTCATTTCGTTTGGTGCATATACTTGAAACAGAGTTTTCTTTGAAGATAAATATCCATCACACTTCCTGTCGCCAACATTTCCCCATGGACGAATTCTAGTAAAATCTTCTGGGTAACGTTTTTCCATTATTTCACTAAAGAAATCTTGAAAACTCATTCCAGTTGATCGTAAAAATTGACTCTCAAATTTTGAATCATAATATGCAAGTTTTAAATTATCCATTGAACCCCGTCTTTTGGAAAATCATTTTTCAGAACAAATGCCAAATATCTTAATTAGAATTTTCAGTAAGTGATTTTAGAATATCCAATCAAAGTTAAAAAATGTATTTGTTATTGTAATTCATACATACTATTGTCTACCAAATTATAGCGAAAACTAGGTAGGAGTACAAATGGAAATTCTAATTTGATATTTAATGAATATCTTGTAACCTTTATCGATAAAAAAGATTATTTTACTATAAACGATATACTGCAAAAAATCTTCAAGAATTATATTATTTTTGTTATTAGTCATTGTAATTAATAAGCAGAAGATTTATATTACACCTTCCCATCGGCAAGGTTCTCCAATAAAAAAACACAAATAAACCTCTTGACAACTGACTTATACTTAATATAGAATAAATATTCTATCGTCCTTCAGGCAGGTCTTATATGTTATTCAATCTTAAAAATATCTCGCCAAGTCACTTTGATTCGTGCATAAAAACAAAGCCAAAACGAATAAACAAAGAAAGGAGTTTATTGCCATTTCAAAGCTGAATCCGATTCGTTTTTTTTGTTTCCGATTTTCTTCTGAAACAAAAAACGAATCATCTTAAGAAAAACCGGCCAACAACAAAAGAAGCTTGCCAATCAAAAACCTTAAATCAGACATCCTATATAATTAACCTTATGAACCTGTTACAAGCGCTTAATGCCAAATTCCCTCTCTGCACCGCCATCGTCGGGGCAGGGGGCAAAACCTCCGCCATGGCTGCATTGGCGCGGCAGGTTGAGGGCGCGGCCTGGGTCACCACCACGGCCCACCTCGGCACCGACCAAACCAACATCGCCGACATGCATTGTGTGCTTGAGACCGAAAAAGACATCAATCCACCTCTTTGGCTGCAGCAAAAAGTCACCCTGCTCACCGGCGCCATAACGCAAGACAACCGCCTGCACAGTCCCGCGGCAGATCTGCTTGAAGTCATCCGCCAGGCCGCCGAACGCAGCGCCGTGCACCTCATCTTCGAGGCAGACGGCTCGCGCTCCATCCCGCTCAAGGCGCCGGGCGACCACGAACCCCCCATCCCCGCCTGGGCGCGCCAGGTCATCGTCGTCGTGGGAGCCTCCGCGCTGGGCAGTCCGCTCAACGAGCAAACCGTCTTCCGCGCCGGGCGATACGCCGAACTCACGAGCCTGCTTGAGGGCGAGACCATCACCATCGAGAGCGTGCGCGACATGCTCCTGCATCCGCTGGGCGGGCTGAAAAACATCCCCTCGGGCGCGCAGAAAGCCGTCCTTTTCAACCAGGCTGAAGACCCCGTCACCCGCGGCATCATCGAATACATCGTCCCCGATCTGCTCGCCGGGGGGTATGATCGCATCATCGTGGGCGGCGTCAAACACGCCCCCGATTCGCTAGAGAGTTATTGGTAAAACCTTTGTTAACCACGAAAAACACGAAATACACTAAATAAAAAGTGCAAAAAACAAAAAAACAATGCGTTTCAATAAAATGTGGTGGTACTGTTCATAATTAACCGATCTAATTAAATAATTGGTACAACGCTTTTTTGAGGTTTGGCTTACTTTTATTATTTTAAAGAATAGGTTTTTGTTCTTTTGATTTATCTTTTAGTGTATTTCGTGTGTTTCGTGGTTAAAAAGAATTTCTTTGCGAGAGATAGATCTTAACAAGTCACTGTGACCCCCTCACAAAAACCACACTTCGCCTGTCACTATCCTCACATGCAAAACGCACCCAATCAAACTAAACTGTGACAAATAAAAGTTTACTGATAGAGGTGCAGCATGCCAGAACAAAGCAAGTTTCGCAGTGTCGTCGGAGAGGTTCTCTCCCAACTCTTAAATGTGCCGGTGCTTTCCGGTTTATTGATCACTTTTCTTTACTTCAACCTGCCCGCAGGTGAGCCCAATGCGCTCAAAGGCCTGATCTGGACGCTGGTGTTCGTCAGTCTCATCCCGTTGAGCAGCCTCTTCTTCTACATCCCGGTGCACAATGAAGAGACCAAGATCACCCTTCACCGCCAGCGGGTGGCCAGTTTCGTCATGATGATGGTCAGCTATCCGCTTGGATGGCTGGTGTTGGCGCAGATCAACGCCCCGCGCATCTTCACGGCCATTGCGGCGACCTATACATTTGTGACGTTGGGGTTGATAGTGTTCAACCTGCTGCTGCGCTACAAGGCCAGCGGCCATGCCGCCGGCGTCAGCGGTCCTGTGGCTTCAATGATCTTCCTCTATGGAGTGATCGCCGCGCCCTTGCTGCTGCTGCTTCCGCTCGTCACCTGGGCGCGATTAGCGGCCAAAGGACACAACTTTTGGCAGACGGTGGTGGGTGCAGCGCTTTCGGGCGTGATTGCGGTGAGTGTGCTGTGGGTTTTTGGGTTCACACCCTTCACCGGCATGATCAGGTAACCGGGATCGGCAATTTTTTCTGCAGGGTGACCTGCATGGTGGCGCCTGCTTTATGAAGTTGATGCGAACTGGCGCCCTGGCTGATGCCCAGCATCGCAGCTCTCGGATCCACCACGATGGTGCCGCAGAGCAGATCCACACCTTTGTCAAAAAGCACCGGCGAAAGGGGTGTGCTGGGGCCAACGAGCATCACGCGCGTGCCGGGCTTGCACAAGGCCAGCAGCCCTTCAAAAGTATGATTGATCAACGTGGTGGCAGTGATCGCGACCACATCCGCCTTGGGGATGTATTCCGGCGCCTGCTCGGAGGGGATATCCCCGTCGCGGGGGTCTAGCTCCAAAACCCACAGGTTGTTCAGGTCGGGTTTCAGCCTTTCAACGAATGGGAAGTGACCCACCAGGGCCACGTTTTTATGCAAGGCATGTTCGCGCAGATAGACTTCGGCATTCAGTTCCGTGCAGGCAGCGGGGTCAATCGGCACAAGCGCATTGATGGCCGCCAGCCCGATGGAGACTTCAGTGTAGCTTTCTGATTCGGCCAGGTTGACCAGCTCTGCGGTGCTCATCTCGAGCAGGCGGCCAGCGTTGGCCACGGAGGGATTGCAGCGGTGCATGAAAGCCGGGTTGGCCAGTGTGGCGGCCAATCCGCAAGACAATCCGCGCTCGGTTTCAGCCAGCACCGCCGTGCGTGAATAGCCCACATGGATGTCAATAATCTTGCCGGGCAGCAGGGATGAAAAAATGTCAGTAGACAGCGTCATGGGTGATTCTCCTCGGGGTTTGATCAGCTTGAATTATACGCCATGGATGAATAAACGCCTGCTTAAAACGTCAGCCGCACCTGACTTCGAGAAAAGGTACGGCTGACATAACGCATCCAGGCGGCCTCGTAATGAGACCGTTACGTCTTACTGAATATCGCCTGTGAAGAGGGGCAGGATGTTGCTCTCAAAGGCGGCATCGTCCATGCCGTAGAGGTTCTTGTAGAATTCTTTGGCTTTGGCGGTGGCGTCATAATCAGGGAAGAGGTCAGGGTGCAGCTTGGCGGCGACCCAGCCCAGGCCGAGCGCCCAACGGGTATCTGGCTGGTCCCAGCTGTAGACATCGGTGGCAAACGCGTAAAGCTTGTCATTTTTGACGGCGTCCAGCAGCATCCACTGGGGATCAGCTTTCATCTGAGCAACCACATCGTTGACCGGCACAAAGTAAGACACAAGGAAGACAACTTCTGGGTTCCAGGCAGCGATCTGTTCGAGGTTGACGGTGGTCCATCCGCTGCCGGGGTTGGCGTCTTCCCAAACCGGGGTGCCGCCGGCGGTCTCAATCAAATAAGTTTGCATCCAGCCTATGGGTGGCACGTTGAAGGCAATGGTGCCGTCTTTGTCAGAGTAATACAGCAGCAAGGTGCGGGGTTTCTGTTCGTCGGTCAAGCCTGAAAGGGCGTTGGTGATGGCGGTGACTTGACCCTGGTACCAGGCGGCCAGTTCTTCAGCTTTGGCCCGGTTTTGGAAAAGTTGACCGAGGGTGACCAAATCGCGCTGATATTGGTCCGCGGTTTCGAAATCCAGGTAAAGCACGGGGATGCCTAGGGCTTCGATGGGAGCGCCCAGTTTCTCGGCGTTCATCGATTTCATGATGACCAGGTCGGGTTGTTCGGCGGCGATCTGTTCGGCACCGGCGCTGCTATCCAGCATGGTCTTGGTATCGTAGGTCGCGTCAATCAAAGGGATGAAGTTGCCTGTTCCCTGGTTGGTGGCGCCTAATGCCACGATGCTTTCTCCTGCTTCAGGGAAGAGGTAGATGGCATCTGCGACCATAAAGAGGGATTTGCCGACCAGAATGATCCGTTCGGGTGCTTTATCAAAAGTGACCGATCGCTCGAGAGCGTCCGTAACGGTGAAACCGACGGCGGGCGCTTCGGTGGGGGCGGCAGTTGGATCAGCCGTCTCAGCGGCGGGTGCAGTTGTGGGTTCCATTGTTGCGACCGGCGTCTGTTGGGTGCAGGCACTGATGGCCAGCATGGCAATAAGCAAGGCGACAATCAGGATTCTTTTACTGTTCATGAAATTCTCCTTAAGGGTGAGTTACAACTCAATATTTGACTATTCAATAATTGAGTATGCAAATCATATCACTACTGATCACAAAAAGCAACTGGTTTCATCAAGGACTGGATGTGAAAAAGGGAAAAAGGCTTACCATGTTTGGCTGTCAATTTTACGAAAAATATTGAAATATGGTATCAATAGTAGTATCATTATAACATGCCGAAGATAAATGAAATTATCGAAGCGATGGAGCGCAATCCTAAAGGAATCAGTTTTGCTGATTTATGCAAGGTATGTGACCATTTTTTCGGGGAACCAAAACAGACAGCAAGCAGCCATAGAATCTATAAAACTCCTTGGCGTGGGGATCCGCGTATTAATATTCAAAATAATAAAAGCATGGCTAAATATTATCAGGTGAATCGAGTCTTATTGGCAATTAAGCGGTTGAAGGAGAAAAAAAATGTTGAAAAATGATTACTATACTTACCGTGTGACATGGTCTGTTGAAGATAACGAATATGTAGGGTTATGTTCAGAGTTTCCAAGTTTGAGCTGGTTGGCCTCAAATCAGGATGCCGCCTTAACTGGTATTAGACAGGTTGTGTCTGAAGTGGTTGAAGATATGCTGACAAATGGGGAAGAAATACCTGAACCCCTTGCCACAAAAAAATACAGCGGACGATTTATGGTGCGGATTCCGCCTGAATTACACAAAGAGTTGGCACTAGAGGCACATGAAGCAGGTATCAGTTTAAATCGGCTTGCAAGCGATAAATTGGGCAGAATTCATTAAGCAGACGCATGTTTAAGGGATAACGTTTTTTTCAATAGAAGATCCCCCGGCATCTTCTGGATACCAGGCTTTGAAGATTAATAAAGGTTGGGGTCGAGTGACCAGGCTGAAATGGTCTCGCCAGCGGCGATATGAGTGACCCCGGAGGGAACGATCAGCAGCACATTAGCCTGAACGAGCGAAAAGAGGTTGCCTGAGCCTTGATGTCCGGTCAGGCGTGCTTTGTAGACACCGTCCTCTTTGCGGATAATGCCGCGAAAGTAGCTCTCCCGTCCGTCGGGTGAGCTGAGGGGTTCTTCCAACACCACCTGGAGGGCTTGCCGCGCGAAAGGCTGCAATCCGTGCAATTTGCGGATTATGGGCAACACAAAAACCAGGGCGCCAGTATAGGCTGAAACCGGGTTGCCGGGCAAACCGATAAAGGGTATGTTTCTATAATTGCCGAAGGCAACGGGTTTACCGGGGCGCATATTGACTCGCCAAAACGAGAGGCTGCCGTTGGCTTCAATCACTTCACGTACATAATCGAAAGCGCCCACGCTGACACCTGCCGAGCCGACGATCAAGTCTGGCGAATTTTGCAGCACCTGATCAAGTGTGTTTTTGACACTCTCCGGGTTATCCTGGGCAATACCGAGGTGGATGACCTCCGCGCCGGCGTCTTCAAGCAGACCGGTCAGCACGAATGTGTTGGCATCATAAATCTTGCCGGGTGTCATGGGCTGACCGGGCAGCAGAAGTTCGTCACCTGAAGAGAAGAGGGCGATGCGAGCTTTTTGCATAACTTGCACTTCGCGAATGCCGAGTGAGACTAACAAACCGATATCCTGAGGCAGCAGACGCTTGCCTTTTTCGAGCACAACCTGTTTCATTTGAACATCCTCACCGGCAAGGCGGATGTTATCACCAACTTTGGCCGGTTTAGAGAAGCTGACCGTTTTTTGCATGGGTGCAGCCTGTGGACGCTGGTACTGGTCGGTGTTTTCAATTGGGATGACCGCATCCGCACCATCGGGGACGGGAGCCCCGGTCAGAATACGTGCAGCCGTTCCATCAGCCAAAACACCTTGTTGCGTAAATCCCGCCGGGATATCCAGACTTACAGGAAGAGTTACAGGAGTGGACGGCGAGGCGCTCCCCACTTCTGAACTGCGTACGGCGTATCCATCCATGGAGGAGTTATTGAATGGGGGCAGTGCGATGGGTGAAATAATGGTTTCGGCTAAAACGCGGTGTAAGGCGCATTCCACCTTGCAGGTTTCCGGGCTCCGGGGTTTGAAGGTTGCCAGGATATTCTCCTGAGCTTCACGAACGGGTAGTAAATCTGTCATTTTTAGCCTTTCAGGTTCATTATATAGATACTAAACGATTGATTTTTGCCTAATTTCACCCTGGCGTTCCAAACCGTGATGCACCGCGACGATATCGGCCAGCACAGAGAGGGCAATTTCTTCAGGTTGAACGGCGCCGATCTCAAGCCCGATGGGCGCATGCAGCCGTTTGAGTTGGTCTTCACTAACGCCCAATTCACGCAGGGCATCGAGGCGTTTGGGCACGTTGCGTTTGGTGCCAAGCACCCCTACATAAGCCGCCTGGCTTTTCAGCGCTTCGGCCAGCGCGGGGTTATCCAACTTGTCATCATGACTGACCACCGCAATGAAAGTGCCCTGGTCAGGATTCAGCTTTTCAATGGCATCAGAAGGCCATTCAATGATTAATTCATCCGCATCAGGGAAGCGTTCACGGTTTGCATATGCCTTGCGCGGATCCACCACCAGGGTGCGAAAACCCAATGCCCTGGCTAACCCCACCATGGGGATCGCGATATGTACAGCACCGACGATAATCAACCGGGAGGGTGGGAGGAAAATGTCAATGAAAGCCTCAGCCTCTTCAGATAATTTTACAGCCTTCGGATCGCGAGTGTTGAGTTGCTGTATGGCGGCTTTGAGTCCTGACTTTTCAAGCTCTGGGCTGCCGAGACTGCCCTGGGTACGGCCGTCTGGCCAGACAAGCAGTTTGGCGCCAGTGTCTTCTCCATTTAAAAGTGTCACCACTGCGAGTAATTGGTTTTCAACCAGGTTTTGTTGAAGCGTTGAATAATGGGTCTGCCAGGTTGAACTTTGCAGAGATTCAATAAACACGTCCAAAGAACTGCCGCAGCTCAACCCAATCTCCCAAGGGGTTTGATCGTTGGCAACGCCGTACCGAACTGTCTTTGGTTTTCCATTGCTCAATACTTCTTGTGCTTCTTCATAGACCGCGCCTTCAATGCAGCCACCGGTGACAGAACCGGTGATCTGTTGATCAGTGGTAACGGCCATCTTAGATCCGATCGGGCGCATGGGGGAGCCATTCGCTTTGACGATGGTGGCAATGGCTACAGCCTTATTTTGATTTTTCCATTTTTTGATGTCTTCGGCAATTTCTCGCATTCGAATACCTCTTTCTGGAATACAAGTGCATTCAAGAATTTCATTTTACATCAACTTGTCAAGCTTTTCCTATTTGTCAGACAACTATTGTCTTGAAGGCAATTCCCGGTATAATTGAGGTGTAATTAGTTTGTTTGTTAAATATTACTGAACTCTAAAACCCCGGATATCCATTTCAATTTACCAGGAGAACTGAATCTCATGTCAGACTCAAAATCCGAACTAAAGGTCACGATCAATCAGGAAGCCAAGACGTTGATGGTGGGGCAGGATGAAAGTCTGTTGGATGCGTTGCGAGAGGCATCTTACTTTAGCGTTAAATCAGGCTGCGATACCAAGTCATGCGGCATATGCACGGTGCTAGTGAATGGTAAGCCGATTAAAAGCTGCCACACCAGAGCCCTGGATGTCAAAGGCGCGGAGATCACCACGGTGGAGGGGTTGAGCAAAGACGGCGAGATGCATCCCATCCAACGCGCCTTCCTTGAAACCGGCGCCATCCAATGCGGATTCTGCACCCCCGCGCAAATCTTAACCGTCAAAGCATTTCTCGACCGCAATCCGGATCCCAACGAAGACGAGATCCGCAAAGCGATTAATAATGTAATCTGCCGTTGCACAGGTTACGTACGCGGAGTCGCAGCTGTAAAACGTGCGGCAGCTTACCTTCGCGGTGAAACGCCCGAACCTTATGTGCATCTCGAGGGTGTCTTGCCAAAGGACGGAACTCAGGTTAACCTCCCTAAAGCCTTTTATCGCAGGGAAGCAGAACACCTTCCCCTTCCTCCATTGGTGTTGACGCCAGCCGAAATGACTCTTAAAGCAGTGGTCGGCCAGGCTGAAACCAAAGTGGACGGCAAGAAGCTGGCACAGGGAAAACCTGTCTTTACTGGCGACATCCACATGGAAGGCATGCTTTACGGCGCATTGTTGACCAGCCCGCATGCTAATGCCAACATCCGCGATATTGATGCCAGCAAGGCGCGCGCCCTGCCTGGTGTGCATGCGGTGTTGACTTATAAGGACCTTCCACGCATCAAGTATGCTACCGGCGGACAGAGCTATCCACAACCGCTGCCTTACGACCAGGTCAGCCTGGATAACGTGGTGCGGCACGTGGGTGACCGGGTAGCCGTTGTGGCTGCCGAAACGATTGAAATTGCCGAACTGGCTTTAAGCCTGATCGAAGTGGATTATGAAGTGCTGCCGGCGATCATTGATCCTGAAGAAGCTTTGAAACCCGGTGCACCAATGGTGCATGCCGAGATTGATACCGAAGGCATTTTTGACGCCAAACGCAATATAGTCAACCACATTGAAGCAGATTACGGCAACATAGAAAAAGGATTCAAAGAAGCGGATCACATCTTTGAAGGAGAATATCACACTCCCAAGCAGCAACATGTGCACCTTGAACCGCATGTGTGCATCTCGTACCTGGATGAAGATGACCGCCTGGTGCTGCGTACCAGCACGCAGGTGCCTTTCCATGTGCGCCGTATGGTGGCGCCGCTAATCGGTCTACCAGTCAAGAAGATTCGCGTGATCAAGCCGCGCATCGGCGGTGGCTTTGGCAACAAACAGGAAATGATTCTCGAAGACCTTTGTGCTCATTTGACACTGAAGACCAAGCGACCGGTTCAAATGGAATATACCCGTACGCAGGAATTTATCAGCTCCCGCAGCCGACACGCCATGGTCATCCGCTATAAGATAGGCATCAAGGATGAGCGGGTCAGCACAGCCGAATTGAATTTAATTGGAGATACAGGCGCTTACGGCTGCCATGCTTTAACCGTTAACATGGTCGGCGGCTTCAAAGGTTTAACCCTTTATAACCCGGATAACATCCGTTTCAACTGTGACGTGGTCTACACCAACACGCCACCCGCAGGCGCCTTCCGCGGATACGGTGCGATGCAGTGCGAATATGCCATTGAAGTGCTGATGGAAGAGATCGCTGAAAAACTTGGCCTGGATGTGCTGGAATTCAAACGTAAAAATTGGATCAAAGTAGGCGACGCTATGAACCTCTCCAAGAAATTGGGAGAGGGTCGCGAAGGTGTTGAACAGACCCTGACCACCAGCGGCTTTGCCGAATGCGTAGATATCGGCGCCAAGGCCACTGATTACCGAGCCAAGCGTGAGAAATACAAGAACCAGAGCGGACCAATCCGTAAAGGCATTGGTTTTGCCATCTCGATGCACGGCAGCGGCATCGCCGACCTGGATATGGCCGCCGCCACGCTCAAAATGAACGATGACGGCTCGTTCAACCTTATGATCGGCGCCACAGATTTGGGCACCGGTTCAGACACCATCCTCGGACAGATCGCTGCTGAAGAGTTGGGCATACCATTGGATGATATTATCGTTTACTCTTCTGACACAGATTTCACGCCATTTGATAAAGGCGCTTATGCCAGCAGCACCACCTACATCAGCGGATACGCCGTGCTTAAAGCGGCCAAACTAATCAAAGAACAACTGCAGGAACAGGCTGCCCTGATGCTCGAACTGCCCAAGGGTACTCAATTTACGGTCAAAGATCGCAAGGTGACAGCCGCAGACGGAAGAAGTGTAAGCTTGAACGATATTGGTTTGAGCAGTCTGCATATGCAGAACCAGCACCAGATCATTGCCTCGGCATCCCACACCAGCCCGATGAGCCCGCCGCCGACTTCGGCACAATTTGCCGAGATTGAAGTCAATATCGAGACCGGCGAGATCAAAGTCGAACGTTTGCTCATGCTGGTGGATTGCGGTCGGGTGATCAACCCGATCACGGCAGCCGGACAGGTCGAAGGCGGCATGTCTCAAGGGCTTGGTTTTGCGTTGACAGAAGAAATGTTGTTTGATGAAAAAGGCCAGCCGCTCAATCCGAGCCTGGTGAAGTATCATGTACCCAAGGCGGCCGAAATGCCAATCATGGATGTCATCTTCGTCCAGACTGACGAACCCAGCGGACCTTACGGCGCCAAATCTGTTTCGGAAATTGCGATTGACGGCGTTGCCCCGGCAATGGCCAACGCGCTGCATAACGCCACTGGCGTCTGGATCCGCGAATTGCCGCTGACCCCGGAGAGAGTTTTGAAGGGGTTGAAGAAGTAATTTATGGCAGAGACACAGCCGGTCGCCCTAACAATTAAAAAGTAGTCAAAGACTCCCGCTGTTTTTTTTGAAACCGCGGGAGTCTGGTTATATGATGGATATTGACGCGCCTGATAAGGCGATCTCGGGGGTGAAAACACGTGAGGTCAACCCGGCAGCTTTGTATACCTCAGTTACCGCTTGCCCAACTTGAGACCGGTAAGAATCGCTATGTAAAACAATTAAAAGGCTGGGACCAGCGCCAGAAAGCGCCACGGATGCTGCTCCGTTTTGGATTGCGGCGGTGATAGCTTGTGCTGCACCGGGGATGACGGGGATGCGGTAGGGTTGGTGCAGTTTATCTTGCATGGCGGATGCAAGCAGATCAAGATCCCCTCTGCCCATGGCATAAATAAGCAGGCCAAGATGACCAAGGTTGAATATGGCATCCTGACGCGGGAGTTCTTTGGGCAGGGCTGCGCGGGCAGTCTCAGTGGGGAAGTGATAGTCTGGCAGCACGATCATGAGTGAAAGAGAAGCAACTTCCAATTTACGGGCAATAACTTTGTGGTCGCTTAAAATGGCAGTGACCAATCCACCCAACAAACATGGGCCGACATTATCGGGGTGTCCTTCGATTTGTGCAGCACAATCCAGTTGATCTGCTGTATCTTGTGGAATATTCAACAAAACGGAGGCTGCCAGAATGCCAGAAACGATGGCGGCTGAACTTGACCCCAGCCCCGAACCAACAGGGATGCGGTTGCGGCAGTGAAGTTTGATGCCGTTCGGCAAGGTTTTATGATGCCTTTTTGCATATAACTGCATGGTTTTGAAAATCGTATTGGAGCGGTCAAGGGGGATTTTGCCAGCCCCTTCACCTTCCACCGTTATGATCAAAGAATCGCCTGCAGCTTCAACTTCAACATCGTTCCATAAGTCAAGCGCCAATCCGAGGCAATCAAAGCCGGGTCCGAGGTTTGCAGTGGTGGCAGGTACGCGAATGAGATAGCGCATCTTATTTCTCTCTGGCTAAATAATCTTCCAGGGCACTCATTTCCGCGCTCAGGATGGCGGGTTTGGGCATGTCCTTAGTGATGATATCGGGGTCTTTCAAGCCGTGACCAGTGCACACGGCGGCAACGACTTTATCTTTGAGGTCAATTTTGCCTCTTTCCAATTCGTGTGCCAAACCGGCCACCCCTGCCGCGGATGCAGGTTCAACCCACACACCATTGGCAGCCAATAGTTTCTGCATTTTGAGAATCTCATCGTCGCTGACCGCGATGATACGTCCTCCAGATTCTTCGGCAGCTTCGAGGGCTTGTTCCGCCCGGGCGGGTTTGCCAATGCGAATGGCAGTAGCGATCGTTTCGGGATGTTCCACGGGGTGGCCAAGCACGAGCGGTGCAGAACCCTCAGCTTGAACACCCAACACCTGGGGTAACGAGGTATTTTTGCGTTCATGAAGTTGTTTAAAACCCATCCAGTAAGCCGAGATGTTGCCTGCATTGCCGACCGGCAGCGCCAGCCAATCGGGGGCTCTTCCTAATGCTTCGCAAATTTCGAAAGCAGCAGTCTTTTGGCCTTCAAGACGGTAGGGGTTGAGTGAATTGACCAAGGCTATGGGGTTGCGTTCAGAAATCGCCACCACCAGATTGAGGGCGTCGTCAAACGAGCCGTCAATTTGGATGACTTCAGCGCCGTAAGCGACGGCACCGGCCAGTTTGCCTGTAGCGACTTTGCCAGCGGGGATGATGACGATGCAGCGCATACCTGCTCTTGAGGCATAAGCAGCAGCAGAGGCAGCCGTGTTGCCGGTGGAAGCGCAAATCACGGCTTTAGCACCGCGTCCGTAGGCTTCGCTGATGGCCACGGTCATGCCTCGATCTTTGAAAGAACCGGTGGGGTTCATGCCTTCAAATTTAACGTAGAGTTCAAATCCACCGCCAAGGGTTTCTACCAGTTTCGGCATGGGGATGAGCGGGGTGTTGCCTTCCAATAGCGTAACAGTGCGCGTGTGAGCGGGGATATCCAAAAATGGTCGGTAGGTTTCAAGAACGCCTGTGTATGATGTCATTGTGTTCCTCTGTTATTTCACATAACCGAGTTTGACCAGCAATTCGGCGTTGTAAACCGAGCCGCCAGCCGCACCGCGGATGGTATTGTGCGATAAGGTCACCATTTTATAGTCAAAAATTGAATCGGGACGCACACGGCCGACGACTGTAGCCATTCCGTTGCCTGCCATGCGATCCAAGCGGGGTTGAGGGCGGTCAGGTTCGTCACGCAGTATAATCACGGGTTTTGGCGCGGAAGGCAAGTCGCGGCTGACTTCGGGTGCCTGGTAAGAACGCAGAGCATCCTTGACCTGGTCAAGCGTGGCTTTTTGATCCAGTTCTATCGAAAAGACTACCGTATGCCCATCCACAACGGAAACACGATTGGTGTGTGCTGAAACGGCAAAATCTGCATTAACAATGGCATCGCCTAAGATACTTCCGAGCATCTTGCGCGGCTCAATCTCTACTTTTTCTTCTTCACCCTTGATAAACGGAACGACATTATCAATGATATCGAGCGAGGGCACCCCCGGGTAACCGGCGCCGGAGAGCGCCTGCATGGAGACGGCAAAAACCTTTTTGATACCGAAGGCATCAAAAAGAGGTTTAAGTGCCACAGTCAGACCGGTGCTGGTGCAGTTGGAGTTGGTGATAATGCCGCCGGACCATCCACGCAGACGGCGCTGAATGGGGATGATGTGTGCCTGATCCGGGTTGACCTCGGGGAAGAGTATCGAGACATCCGGTTCCATGCGGTAGGTGGAGGCGTTTGAGCAAACCATACTGCCGGCACGTGCAAAGACAGGTTCAACGTCTTTGGCGGCATCCGCGGGCAATGCAGAAAAGACAAGCGGCACGGCGGCGGATTCGGGGTCTGTGGGTTTGACAACCATATTGCGCGCCCACTCGGGCATATCGCTGGAAATGATCCAATGGCAGGCTTGTGAGAAGGGCAGACCGACGCTGCGGTCAGAAGCGGTGAGCGCCACCACTTCAAACATGGGGTGTCCATCCAGCAATTGGATGAAACGCTGGCCGACGCTGCCCGTGGCAGCCAATACGGCGACTGGAATTCGATCAGACATAATTTCCCTCGGTTTCACTGGTGCGCCGACTATGCAGCGGCATCAGAATGATTGATTAATTTGTGCAGCACCTTGAGAGCAGGCTGCAGGTCTACGGCGCTGACCATCACAGAGATGGCTACTTCAGAAGAACCCTGGGCGATGGCAACTATGTTGACTTTATTGGTGCCAAGCGCTGTGCAAACCCGACCAGCGACACCAGGGGTGGAACGCATGCCTTCACCGACAACGGTGACGATGCCAACTTCATCGGTCGCCCAAATACGATCAATATCTCGGCTTTCGATTTCGCGCGAGAAAGATTTTGACAGCATGGCAACCACCTGGTCGGCTTTTTCACTTGGCACTGCAAAACAGATGCTCTGCTCGGAAGAAGCCTGGGTGATCAGGGGCACACTCGTGCCCAATCTGGCGACGGTTTCAAAAGTCTTGGCGGCCACACCCGGAACACCCAACATACCGCGTCCTTCAAGTGTAATCAGTTTGAGTCCGCGCACAGTGGTGATGGCTTTAATGACATCGTGTTGGGCATCCAGTTCAGACACAAGACGAGTGCCGGGGTGTTCGGGTTGGAAGGTGTTGCACACGCGCAAGCCAATACCGGCTTCAATTACGGGACGGATGGTTTTGGGGTGCAGTACCTTGGCGCCGTAGTAAGCAAGTTCAGCAATCTCTCTAAAGGAACACACGGGCACCGTTGAGGCATCCGGCACCAGGCGAGGATCGGCGGTCATTACGCCGTTAACATCTGTGTAAATCCATACATCGTCCGCAGGCAGGGCCGCGCCGATGATTGCGGCGGAGTAGTCGCTGCCGCCTCGTCCAAGGGTGGTGATGGTGCCAGATTCGCTGGCCGCCATGAAGCCGGTGATGACAGGAACTTTTCCAGCTTCCAAAATTGGGTTGAGCACCTTACAGGTGTTCTTTTTGGTATGCGCGAAATCAGGATGCGCATCGCCATAATGATCATCCGTGACGATCAAGCGGGTGGCTTCAATGGCGGTGGCCGGCACGCCGGCAGATTGAATTGCTGCTGCCAGCAGGTGGATGCACATGCGTTCACCTGCCGAGGCGATCGTATCCATCACGCGCGGAGTGGACTCACCCAAAACAGCAATCGCTTTGCAAAGATTAACCACCTGGCTGATGACTTCATTGATTGCCTGGATGGTTTGTTGAAAGAGGACAGGTTCATGGATCAATGCGTTGGCGATTTCGTCGTGCTTATGGATCAAATCGATGGCGTACTTATCCAGTGCCTTGGGGTTTGAGATGGCTTCAGAAGAAGCCATTTTGAGGAGTGTATCGGTAACACCGCTCAATGCAGAAGTGATCACGACCACGTTTTTCCACTGCGCTTTTTCATTTTTGACGATGGACACTGCCTGGCGCATGGCATCAGGTGTGCCCACACTAGTTCCGCCAAACTTCATCACCAAAGTGTTCTTTTGAATGGTTGTGGTCTTTATTTTCACTAATATGCCTCCACACGCTCCAATATTGTAAACTCTTTTGGGGAGCGATGTTTATCAATCATAACTATTTAATTAATCTTTGTTATTGGGTTTAACCGTTTGAGTGATACGAAGACCCAACGGATTAATGAAATAATTATACATCAGTGTTTTTAGAATCTGAAGAAAGAAGATTAAGAAAATATGAAAAAAAGAAGTAATATTGGCTGGAGTTATAATCAAAAATATTGGCAAATGAAAAAAATTTTAAGTCCCCATTGATTATGAATAAAGGATTCAAAAGGCCCTTATGGTAGAAATCACCCTCGTCAGACACGGTCAAACCGATTGGAACGCCGAACGCCGTTTTCAGGGGCAGACGGATATCCCCTTGAACCAAACCGGCATCGAACAAGCCAACAAACTGGCTTTGATACTTGCTGAAGACCATTTTAATGCCATTTATGCCAGCGACCTCAGCCGCGCTTCACAAACTGCCGATATTATTTCACAATCCTTTGGTCTGCCCTTCACCAAAGACGCCCGCCTGCGAGAGATTTGCAAGGGTGTTTTTGAAGGCATGGTGTATGACGAAGTAAAAGAAAAATACCCGCTTGAACTACAGCGTGACCATGACGACCCGATCAATTCGCGCACACCGGGGGCTGAAACGGTGGCCGAAGTGGCAGCACGCATGCGGGCCGCCGCGGACGAGATCGCCGCACGTCATTCCGGTGAACGCATTCTGCTTGTCTCGCACGGGCTGGCCGTTGCCACCTTATTCTGTCACGCCAACCAGATTTCACTCGCCGAAGTGTATCGTCACATCCCGGATAACGCCGTTCCCATGCAAATTGTGTGGGGAGAATCATAATAATTTCCTATAAAGAAGTAAATGATAGTTATAACCAATATTAGAACAAGTCTCCTAAACCTATTGACTTTTTAGAATTCTTGTTCTATAATGTGACTGTTCGTTCTAATCGGAAGCTATCGTTCAGGAGGCACAGTCATGAACCTAACCAATACCCGCTCTTTCTTTCGTAATCCACTACAAACACTAGCAAAATCCCGTGTCCGTTCAAACACCGTTTACGGTATGATCATCATCCTTGCCATGATCGCATTTGAAGCCTTCAATTTTGGCACTACCAATTACGCCTTGAAGGACCTTTTGGGCGATTTGCGCTTCGCTGGTATCCCATGGGCGACGCTGATGGCATTAGCCTTCTGCGGTCTGGATTTCGCAGGTATTGCCCGTCTGATCACAACCAACGGCCGTGAAGAAAACCCCAGGGCAAGCTGGTATCTCTTCGGCGCCTGGCTGATCGCCGGCACCTTCAACGCCATCCTCACCTGGTGGGGTGTCTCAATAGCCATCTCTTCTCACACCACCGTCAGCGCCGCCTTGGCGAGCACTCAATCTCTTACCACGATCGTCCCAGTCATGGTCGCCGTCATGGTGTGGATCATCCGCATTCTAATCATTGGATCTCTCTCAAGCGCGTTGGAAAAAACACAGAACGCCAACCGCCGGGCACAATCTGCCGCCAGGCCGGTCAACACCAGCACCCCGCAGCGCTTCAATCCCAACCAGGAGCGCCCTGCTGCCAACCTGCACCGCATCGTTCCCACGCAGCAGCGCCCTTCAGGTTCTGTAGCCGCCAGCGCCCCCCGTATGGAACCTACTTATCACAAATTTGATTCCAGCGACCACTCATCCAGAAGTTTATAACCTGATTAAACCGGGGATTTTCAAGAATCCCCGGTTTCTAGGGGTAAACACAAACCCCCACGGTTTCACAAATAAACCACTGGGGACTGCCCTACAAAAAAACTCCCGCAGACTTTAAGTCTGCGGGAGTTTTACCATTTATTATTCCTTTTCCTTCAGCACGTATCCCACACCCCTGACTGTGTAAATCAACTTGGACTCCTTGTTGGATTCCAGTTTTTGCCGCAAATAGCGGATATAAACATCCAGCACGTTGCTCTCGCCGCCAAAATCATAACCCCATACACGGTCAAAAATGACTTCGCGCGTCATCACCTTGCGCGGATTGCGGATAAAGATTTCAAGCAGATCATATTCCTTTGCGGTCAGATGGATCACACGCCCGTTACGTAAAGCCTGTCTTGTTGATGTATCCAGGGTCAAGTCTCCAAAAGTGTAAATTATCGACTGATCAAGTTGAGTTCTGCGCAGCAAAGCCCTGATTCGGGCCATTAGCTCTTCAGTCTCGTATGGTTTGACCATGTAATCATCTGCCCCGGCATCCAACCCTAATACCCTGTCTTTGGTGGATTCCTTGCCAGTCAACATTAGAATGGGCTGCGTTCCGACCTGTCGAATTCGCCTGCAGACCTCAAGACCGTCCATCCCCGGAAGTATCCAATCTAGAACAACCAAGTCAGGTGAATTCTCGGTGAATTGTGCCAACCCGCTCAATCCATCTTCAGCAATATCCACCTGGTAACCTTCAGCTAACAATGCCCTTTTGACCAATCCCGCGAATCGATCATCATCGTCTATAAGTAAAATTTTGGAACTCATTTTCCCTCCATTTGCTCAAAAACGCTACTAATAATTATCTAATTATTGCACACTTTGTCATATTAATAAACCATCAATCCTGATAACTCAATCCAAAGAAACCCAACCAAGGCGTTATAATTTGCCCATGGACATTGCACCCTGTAAACCCGCTGTTTGGGTGAATACTTCACAAGGCTTGACTGAAGCCTTCCAAGCCCTTGATTCACAATCTCGTATTGCTGTTGATACTGAATCAAACAGCCTTTTTTCTTATCAAGAGAAAGTCTGCCTGATTCAAATATCATCCCCCGAAACCGATTTTGTATTCGATCCTTTTGAATTTAGCGATCTCTCTTTGCTCGGTAGCCTTTTTCAAAACCCAAAACAGGAAAAAATTTTTCACGCCTCGGAATACGACCTGATCTGCCTTAAAAGGGATTACCACTTCAAGTTTATCAATATTTTTGACACGATGATTGCCTCTCGCATCCTGGGTGCCCCACAAGTAGGATTGGGTTCTCTTTTACAAAACTATTTCGATATCAATCTGGATAAAAAATACCAACGCGCCAATTGGGGGTTGCGTCCCCTGCCTCCTGAAATGCTCGATTATGCACGCCTTGATACATATTATTTATTTAAACTACGCGATAGGCTCGAATCGGAATTATCCAATCATGAATTGCTTGATCTAGCCCAGGAAGATTTCGTTAATGCATGCAAAGCCGCCGGTCATTCCAACGGCAATAACCAGGAGGCTCATTGGAAGCTTGCAGGCTCAGGTCACGCCGATCCCCGCCAGGTCACCATTCTCAAAGAATTATGTACTTACCGTGATGAGCAGGCCAGAAAAGCCGATTTACCACATTTCAAAGTTCTTTCCAACGACATGCTGGTAGAAGTCAGTCTTCACCGCCCTGCCACCCTCGATGAACTAAGCCTGGTGCCTCATTTTTCTGAAAAACTGGTCAAACGTCACGGCAGCGGACTGTTAAAAGCCGTTGGCAGGGGTGAAAATGCCCCTCTGGTCACACGCACAAAAAACCCAAGGCCTGACGATGCTTTTTTGGCCAGGATTGATTGCCTCAAAAACTGGCGTAAAAACGCAGCCAAAAAACTTGAAGTAGAATCTGACGTGGTATTGCCAAGGGAAATGATGGAACATATCGCATCGGTCAACCCTGCTACAAAATCAGAACTTAAAACAGCCATGTGTAATTCACCTATCCGCTATAAAAAATTTGGCGCGTCTATCTTGAAAGAGTTGAAGAAAACGGAGATCTCATGAAAATAACCTTTGAAGGTGCAGCGCAAACTGTAACCGGCTCAAGACACTTGATCGAAGTCAATGGACACAAGATATTGCTGGATTGCGGTCTGTTTCAAGGCAAGCGCGCCGAGAACTACTTAAAGAACCAAAACTTTGAATTTGATCCCAAATCAATCGATGCAGTCATCCTCTCTCACGCTCATATTGATCACAGCGGAAACCTGCCCAACCTGGTTAAAAATGGTTTCACGGGTCCGATTTACGCCACACCGCCAACCGTCACCTTGGGAGACATTATGCTGCAAGACGCTGCACACATCCAGGAACAAGATACGCTCTGGGTAAATTACAAACGTTTATCACATGGTGAACCTCCCCTCGAACCACTTTTCACATTGAAAGACGCACTTAAAGCCATCGAACAATATTATCCGGTCAAATATGAAGAGGCTTTCTCACCAATTCCCGGGGTGACTGTACGCTTCTTCAATGCGGGTCATATTTTAGGTTCCGCCGCCATCCGTCTTGATGTGGAGGAGGACGGGCAGCACAAGAGCCTGTGGTTCTCTGGCGACATTGGACGCAAAGATTTACCCCTGCTGCCTGAACCTGTCTTCCCATCGGATGTGGACTACCTTCTGATGGAATGTACTTACGGTGACGAGAATCACGACAGTGTGGATTTCGCCTATGAGAAATTCAAGGCAATTGTTATCAAAACCGTAAAACGCGGCGGAAAGGTCATCATCCCCGCATTTGCGGTTGGCCGCACCCAGGAGATTGTTTATTTCCTCAATATGATGGCTTCTGAAAAATTGATTAATTCATTGCCCATTTTCGTGGATAGTCCTCTCGCTGTTGCAGCATCAAAAATCTTTAGAGGTTATCCTGAATATTTTGATGAAGAAACCAACGATTTCATTCGCAAAGAAAAACACCCCGCCCTCGATTTCCAAGGACTTCATTACATCAGCACGGTGGACGAATCCAAAGCGCTAAACGAAAAGAGAGGTTCTGCAGTAATCATTTCCGCTTCTGGAATGGCAGAAGCCGGACGTATTTTGCACCATCTCAAGAACAATATCGAAGACAAAATGAATACTGTATTGATCGTCGGTTGGCAGGCACCCAATACCCTGGGACGCCGCCTTGTGGATAAAGAACACAAGATTAAAATTTTTGGCGAGGAATATGCCTTACGCGCAGAGGTGGTCACCATCAATGGTCTCTCTGCCCATGCCGGCCAGGATTTCTTGCTTCAATACGCGGCCGCAGTCAAAGGCCGTGTAAAAAAGATCTTTCTCGTACACGGCGAACCAGAAGCCGCCAACGTCTTCCAGGATAAACTCAGAGAAGCAGGCATCGGTCCGGTCGAATATCCAATCTATCGACAGGAAGTGGAAATTTAAGTTTTTCGGTTATAATCTTGCCATTCGGAGAGGTGCCAGAGTGGCTGAATGGGGCGGTCTCGAAAACCGTTGTGGCCTTCCGGGTCACCGTGGGTTCAAATCCCACCCTCTCCGCCAAAAGCATGGCTCCGAGGGCGCTAACACCGCAGCCCTCTCCAACAAAACCATGGCTCCTAGGGCGCAAACCCCGCAGCCCTCTTCGCCATAATTTACCATTTTGTCCAGCATTTGATCCAAAATTGTATTTTTCTGTTGTATAAACAATTCATATGACAAACTGCACCATACCAGGGTGACATTTGTCACTATGCCTGGAGTTAACTCAAACTCCTATAATCAATCCATTGTTCACCAAAGAAAATTATGCAGACAGAATCTATTAAACTCCTCCTGGAACAAATCAAATCCGGCGCTATGGACGTGGACGCCGCGATGGATAAATTGCGCCATCTGCCCTACGAAAACGTGGATAACTTCGCCATGCTCGATCATCACCGCAACATGCGCAATGGTTTTCCTGAGGTGATCTTCGCCCAGGGTAAAACGCCCAGCCAGGTGATTCTGATTGCCCAAAAATTAGCCGAACGCAGCGACAAAGTGTTGATTACGCGGATCGATCAAAGCGCCGCTGAAGTGGTGCTGTCTGCCATACCAGAAATGATCTATCATCCAATTCCAAGGCTGATGATTCTTGATCGTTCCACCGCTACAGAAAAAAAGCCGGGCATTCTGGTGTGCTCCGCCGGCACCTCGGATATGTCCGTGGCCGAAGAAGCCGCCATGACCGCCGAGTTGATGAACAATAAAGTGGATCGCATCTATGATGTTGGCGTTGCAGGCATCCACCGTTTGCTTGATAAAGTGGATCAGCTCTGGGAAGCTCGCGTAATTATCGTGGCCGCCGGCATGGATGGCGCCCTGCCCAGTGTGATCGGCGGGTTGGTTTCGGTGCCTGTCATCGCCGTCCCTACCAGCGTGGGATACGGCGCCAGTTTCAACGGGCTTGCCGCCTTGCTCACCATGCTTAATTCCTGCTCCACAGGTGTGGGTGTGGTCAATATCGACAACGGTTTTGGCGCAGGTGTGCTTGCCAGTTCAATCAATCAGCTTAAGTGAGACTCATGAATCTTCCTGAAAAGGCACTAACCCTGCCGCAAGACCTGCTTGCGCGCTGGAACCTCCTGTTGAATTATTTTGAAAAACAACGATCCGTACTGGTCGCTTTTTCTGGTGGAGTAGACAGCGCCCTGCTGTGCGCCGCCGCCTTTGCCGCCCTCGGAAACCGAATGCTGGCTTTGACCATCCATTCACCAGTGGAATCCACTGAGAGCATTGAAGTCGCCAAGGCGCATGCTGCTCAAATTGGTTTTCCTCACCAGGTAATCGAATATAACGACCTGGATAATCCTCGCTTCGTGGCCAACCCGCCGGAGCGCTGCTATATATGTAAGAAAGGGCGCTTTGAAAAACTAATTGATTATGGCAAACACGAAGGCTTTGTGACCCTGGTCGAAGGCACCAACGCTGACGACGAAGATGATTACCGCCCAGGCCGCAAGGCCGTGCTCGAACTCGGTATTCAAAGTCCGCTTTTAGATTTAGGATTCACTAAAACCGAAATCCGAGAACTTTTGAAAGGATTAGGGCTGTCCATCTGGAACCGTCCAAGTGCACCGTGTTTTGCCACCCGTTTTCCATACGGATCACCGGTCACCCGGGAAGGGCTTTTGCAGATAAGCTCAGGTGAGGCGTTCATGCGTGATTTAGGTTTTGACGCCGTCCGTGTACGCCATCTCGGCGATACGGTTAAACTGGAGGTGGATCCCGCTCAATTTGAAGGATACATTACACACCGCCGACAGATTTTGGAGTTCTTTACCACTTTGGGTTTTCAGTATATTACTGCCGACCTGGCTGGCTACCGCCGGGGAAGCTTAAATGAGGTGTTGAAATGAAAATAGCCTATGCGGATTGTTTCTCAGGCATCAGCGGCGATATGTTCCTGGCCGCCCTGCTGGATGCCGGCTTGCCGCTCGACGTTTTACAGCAAAACATCGACAAACTAAATCTGCCCGAAAAAGTGGAATTGAAACTGACCGAAACACATAAAGGTGCCTTACGTGCCGCAAGCCTTGAAGTCATCGTTCCGCACAGCCACAACCACCGCCATCTTGCGGATATTCTGGAGATGATTAACACCAGCGCTCTCTCGGATAAAGTGAAAATCACGGCTTCAAAAATCTTCCAACTCCTGGCCGAAGCGGAATCACATGTGCATGGCGAACCGGTGGATCACGTTCATTTTCACGAAGTCGGGGCCCTTGATTCAATCGTGGATATCGTGGGCGCCGCTATTGGACTGGATTATTTGGGCATTGAACAATTGTATGCTTCACCCCTGCCGTACGGTTCAGGCACTATCAACAGCGATCATGGATTGCTGCCGCTGCCGGCGCCGGCCACCCTCGAAGTGCTGCGCCTGATTAACGCCCCCCTCACCCCATCCTCGGCGGAGGTGGAACTCGTCACTCCCACAGGTGCTGCCATTTTGGGCTGCCTGGCCGAATTCAAACGACCCAATCTGGTGATGACCCATATCGGAATTGGTGCTGGCAAACGCGACCTTGAATGGCCAAATATCCTGCGTATGATGATCGGTGTGGTTCCTGAAGCAGAACAAACCGAGATGGTGCAGCTTGAAACCAACATCGACGACATGAATCCGCAGTTCTTCGGTTATCTCATGGACAAACTATTTGCCTCCGGTGCACGTGATGTCTTCATGACCTCCATCCACATGAAAAAGAACCGTCCCGGGATTTTGCTGGGTGTGATCGCCCTGCGCAAGGATGAGGCCGCTCTTGCAGAACTGCTTCTGCGCGAAACCACAACCCTCGGATTGCGCGTACAGCCCATTGGCCGTTACGAAGCCAGTCGCGAATTCCGCCAGTTGGATACACCTTTTGGAAAGGTCACCATCAAGGCTAAAATTATGGATGGGAAAGTGATTCACGCTACACCTGAATACGATGACTGCGTGCGTCTGGCAAAAGAGAACCAGGTCAGTCTGCTCGAGATTTACCAAACCGTCAATCATCACTTGAAAATAGAATAAGCTTTAATAGACCATCTAGGAGGAACAAAAACATGCAATATAGACAATTTGGAAAACTGGATTGGAAAGTCTCTGCCCTTGGCTTTGGCGCCATGCGCCTGCCTGTGGTAGATGGGAAAAGCAATAACATTGACCAGGCGAAAACCACCGAAATGATCCGTTTTGCCATTGATAACGGTGTGAACTATTTTGATACAGCCTATGTCTATCACGATCAAAAAAGCGAAGGTGCCGTAGGCATTGCCTTGAAAGACGGCTACCGCGAGCGCATCAAAATTGCAACCAAACTGCCCATCTGGATGGTAAAAACAACCAGTGATTTTGACCGAATGCTCAATGAACAGCTTGAACGTTTACAAACAGATCACATTGATTTTTATTTGCTACATGCCTTAAACAAGTGGTCCTGGAACAAAATCCTGGATTTGCAATTAATCAAGGAAGCCGAAAAGGCCCTCGCCGACGGACGCATCCGCCACCTTGGCTTTTCCTTCCATGACAAACTTGAAACTTTTAAACAGATTGTGGATGGCTACAATAAATGGACCTTCTGCCAGATCCAATATAACTTCATGGATACTAATTTTCAGGCTGGCAAAGAGGGATTGCAGTATGCAGCTTCAAAGGGTCTGGCTGTGGTTATTATGGAACCCCTGCGCGGCGGCAAACTAGCCGCAGATATTCCTGCCGCCCGTCCGCTGTGGGAATCCGCGGATATCAAACGTAAGCCTGCTGATTGGGCCTTGCAATGGCTCTGGAATCAACCTGAAGTCTCTGTTGTGTTGAGCGGTATGAGCACTCTCGACCAGGTTAAAGAAAACACGGCCTCCGCGGCCGCTTCGAGTATTGGATTGCTTACCACGCAAGAACTGGAATTGGTTGAAAAGGTCAATAAAGAATTGACCGCCCGCAGTCCGATCCCCTGCACAGCCTGTGAATACTGCCTGCCCTGTCCGAACGGGGTCAACATTCCGCGCAACTTTGAGTCATACAATAACGCGGCCATGTACAATGACATAAACGACAGCCGCATGGATTACAAAATGTGGATATCTGATCCAGAAAAAGCCTCAGAGTGCATTCAATGCGACGAATGCCTCTCCAAATGTCCTCAGCAGATTGCCATAAGCACCTGGATGCCCGTAATTGATAGCGTCTTGGGTCATGGTCAACCCTTTGTGGAATCAGTAGCGTAAAATAATTCAACCATCTAACAAAAGGAGACTAACGATATTGTTGGTCTCCTTTTGTTATTACTTAAAGTTCTTTTTTTTAAACCAATCACAACCGGCAACACATGAATCCACGCTAAACCGCTTAAAGATTTGGATGAAATATCACATCCTCATAAAATCCGGTTTTATTACGGCAACTTATTTGGATAATTTTTATCTTTATTGACTTATTATAATTATTATCTTACAATAAATTTAAATTTAGGCATGCCTAATTATTGAAAGGAATAAATGAGATCACAATCGAACGAAGATTTTATTAAAACTATTTATCTAATTCAAGAAAATCAACAGGGTCATTCAGTTTCAACCTCCAGTCTTGCAGCTCACTTGGGAATTGCGAATGCCTCAGTGACAGGCATGTTAAAAAAAATTGCATCAGAAGACCCCAAATTGATTAACTATGAGCCATATAGAGGTGTAATTCTTACCAAAACTGGTGAAAAAATAGCGTTGGAAATTATTCGCCATCACCGATTGCTGGAAACATACTTAAGTGAAAAATTGGGATATTCTTGGGATGAAGTGCATGATGAAGCAGACCGCCTTGAACATGTAATTTCTGAAGAAATGGAAGAGCGCATTGCGAATTCCTTGGGAAACCCAATTGTAGATCCGCATGGTGACCCCATCCCCGATCGTGAAGGAAATTTTCATCAACCTACATTTGTATTGCTCTCCGAAATACCAGTCGGACATCCTGTTGAAATCTGTCGTGTAATCGGTCAAGAACCTGATTTACTCCGTTATTTAGCTGAGTCTGGGTTAATTCTCTCATCCCAGATCATTGTGACCATTAAAGCCCCATTTTCTGGACCGATCACGATTCGTTTGATGGGGTCACAAGAACCTCAAATTGCTTTAAGCCGTGAAATTGCAGACAAAATATTCGTTATGCCAAAAGCAAATACTGTCTTGGAGGTATCGTATGAACAATGAATCAGAACCTAATAAAAAAGAAATCAGCCGGCGAGATCTTCTCAAAGTCGCCGTTGCTGCAGCTGCTGTGGGAGTGCTTACGGCTGGCCAATCTCTAACCGTAGAAGCAGCCGCAAAATCGTTACAAAATAATTCTTCTCGAACAATACTACAACATGACGGTATGACACATGATGACTTTAGTGGAACCGTTGGAGAAATTGATCTTTTGTCATTTGACCCAACTCATTTTTTAACCTTTTTTGATTATGGAAAAGAGTCAATCGCACCTGACGGAAACACGATCAGGGAATGGGATGTGGTCGCAGTTGATAAAGAAATAGAAATCGCCCCCGGGGTATTCTTCCCGGCATGGACCTTTAATGGTCAGGTTCCAGGACCAACATTCAGATGCCATGAAGGGGATATTTTACGCTTTATTTTTACTAATGGCAGTGCTCACCCACATACCATGCATTTCCATGGATTCCATCCACCATCGATGGATGGAATAGCACCAATGGTACAACCGGGCGAATCCTTTACGTATGAATTCAAGGCCCGTCCCTTTGGCGTTCATCCATACCATTGTCATGTCATGTCTTTAAAGAAGCACATTCACAAAGGGTTGTACGGAACATTGATCATTGATCCACCCCAGGGTCGCAAGCCGGCGCACGAAATGGTCATGGTTATGAACGCATTTGATTCAAACTTCGATAATGCCAACGAGGTTTACGCAGTTAATACAGTTGCTTTCCATTACGCAAGGCATCCAATACAAGTGAAAGTTGGTCAATTGGTCAGGGTCTATTTAACCAATATGACTGAATTTGACCTTATCAACTCCTTTCACCTCCACGCAAGTATGTTCCAACTTTACCGTACTGGCACCAGCCTGGATCATTTTGAATTGACAGATACTGTGATCATGGGACAGGGTGAACGTGCCATACTCGAATTCACGCTCAACGATCCTGGCCACTACATGTTCCACGCTCACCAAAGTGAATTCGCAGAACTGGGTTGGATGGGGTTTTTTGAAGCAGTACTTTGAACTATGGCTAAAAAGGAGTTCTCAGAATGGAACCAAATATTGTAATTAAATCAAATAAACCCCGGCTGACACCCTTGTTTACGGGGATTATTCCCGTTATTGCCATCGGTCTGATGATATTTCTCTTCACCGCTGTTAACCCGCTAGCCATGTTTAACAACAACCTGCCGCCAATCGAAAACCTAGCAATTGAACGCATTCGAGTAATCGATACCGGATTTAATGTCAGTGTGCTAAACAGCGGGCCTGTTCCAGTTCAGATCGCGCAAGTCATGGTGGATGATGCTTATTGGCTGTTCGATATAGAGCCAAAAGGTGAACTCCCCCGACTTGGAAAAGCAACCATCCATATTCCCTATCAATGGATCGAAGGTGAACCTCACCACATTGTTTTAGTCTCAAATACCGGCGCTACTTTTGAAGGGATCGTACCAGTGGCGACCCTCACCCCGCATCCAGGGCTCCGCGAATTTGCAGGGTATGGATTGTTGGGTATTTATGTGGGTGTAATACCGGTCACCCTTGGATTGTTGTGGTATCCGACTTTGAAACGCATGGGACGAAAATGGCTGGGTTTTATCCTCGCATTAACGGTGGGTTTGCTGGTTTTTTTGCTGGTGGATACTTTCCTCGAAGTGTTGGAAGTTGGGGCAGAACTGCCGGGAGTGTTTCAGGGTATTCCACTGGCATTGTTTGCCGCACTGTTGACCTGGTTGGCAATTATGGCAGTAAGTGCCATGCAAAACCGCCGTTTTGAAAAGTCAAGTGTGATCAAGACCGAAGGTACCTACCTTGCCACCTTGATTGCCCTGTCGATCGGATTACACAATTTTGGTGAAGGATTAGCCGTTGGGGCTGCTTTTGCACAAGCGGAAGCGGCACTGGGGTCTTTCTTGGTGCTTGGGTTTATCCTTCACAACATCACCGAAGGAATTGGTATCGCCGCACCTTTGGTATCAAACCGTCAGGGTGTTGATAACAACATTGTGAAAACACCTTCCATCCTCTTATTTTCTGGTCTGGCGCTTTTAGCCGGTTTTCCAGCTGTGCTTGGAACCTGGATAGGCGGATTCGCGTTTTCTCCTCTATTAAGTACCATTTTTTTGGGAATTGGGTTGGGAGCCATTTGGCAGGTGATTGTAGAAGTAACCAGACTTCTCCGCCGTTATGCTGAACATGAAAACTCCTCATGGATATCGTGGATCAACCTGTCAGGTTTCACTCTGGGTTTGGCGATCATGTATTTTACAGCCTTCATGGTTAAACTCTAGGTTACAAATATCAATATACATGAAATGAAGGCAATAAAACCATTAAGCCTTGCCAAAATGTTGAGCATATTTTGATTTGTTATTTCACAAATAAATTATGAAGTGAGATTATTGGTGTAAATATTTGGATATTTTTTATCATATTTCTTATAATTATCCTGTATGCTGTTGATTGAGGAAAAGATACTCTTTTATACAAGGAACAAATATAGAGGTAATATGAAAATAGCAGAAAAAGTTTTTGTGGTTACAGGCGGCGGAAACGGCATTGGCCGGGAGTTGGTGCTTCAATTGGTCAACGGCGGCGCCCGAGTGGCTGCCGTGGATATCAGTGAAACAGGCATGCAAGAAACTGTAAAATTGGCAGGAAGTCAGGGAGACAAGATATCCACACATGTTGTGGATATTACTAACGCTGTTGCAGTCGAAGCGCTGCCCGAAAAAGTGATCGCTGCTCATGGAAGTGTGGATGGTTTGATCAATAACGCCGGCATCATCCAACCTTTTGTTAAAGTGGCTGATTTAACCTTCCCCCAGATAAGCAAGGTCTTTGATGTCAATTTCACCGGCTTAATGTACATGACTAAAGCATTTTTGCCCTACTTGCTCAAACGCCCTGAAGCACACATCATCAACCTTTCGAGCATGGGCGGATTCCTGCCTGTACCCGGCCAGACCATTTACGGTTCATCAAAAGCGGCCGTCAAGTTGTTTACCGAAGGGCTGCATTCTGAACTGCTTGAAACCAACGTGCATGTTACTTTGGTCTTCCCCGGCGCGATCAAAACCAATATCACCGTTAACTCTGGCATCATGACCCAGGAACAAGCCAACAAACAAGACACAGGTCAGTTTAAAATGACTGAACCAGACCAAGCGGCACAAATGATCGTATCCGGCATCGAAAGAAACGCTTACCATGTGTTTGTCGGCAGCGATTCCAAGATGATGGATTTTCTCGTCCGTCTGGCGCCAAAGAGAGCCGCCAAACTCATTTTTGACCAGATGAAGTCATTGTTGAAATAAATTTTCTGAGAATCAGGGAAAAGCGAAAAGGCAAACTCCATTATGTGCATGGGGCGTATGGCCATACGCCCCATGCACATCAACAAAAGATTTTATCCTTTGATTTCAGTAGATCCCATCAAGAAGCGATCCACTTCTCTAGCAGCGCCGCGCCCTTCGCGAATGGCCCAGACCACCAGGCTTTGGCCTCTGCGCATGTCGCCAGCCGAGAACACACCGGGGATGCTGGTGCCGTAGTGCTCGGCATCTGCCAACACATTGGAGCGCGCATCACGCGCCACACCCAACTGTTCAAGCATTTGGTCTTCAGGTCCCAAAAAGCCCATGGCCAACAAAACTTCCTGCACCGGCCAAACTTTCTCGGTTCCAGTGATTTCTTTCGGTCCCATGCGTCCATTGGCGTCTCTGACCCACTCCACCTGAACCGTGTGAGCTTCTTTGACATTGCCGTTTTCATCGCCCACGAAGCGTTTGGTGGTGAGGCTGAATTCACGCGGATCCCGCCCGTAGAACGCCATGGCTTCTTCCTGACCATAATCCACTTTTAATACTTTAGGCCATTCCGGCCACGGATTATCCGTCTGGCGCGCATGCGGAGGTTCCGGCAAAATTTCAAGTTGTGTCACGCTGCGGCAGCCGTGTCTCAGCGAAGTACCAATGCAATCCGTGCCTGTGTCGCCGCCGCCGATCACCAACACATCCTTATTGCGTGCGGAAATGGTGACAGCGTCTGCCTCGCGGTTCAAACCGCCCATCAGGTTGCGCGTGTTGGCTTGCAGAAAGTCCATGGCGAAGTGGATGCCATTTAACTCACGGCCTTCCACTTGCAGGTCGCGCGGCTTGGTCGCACCGCCGCACAAAACCACGGCGTCGTAATCTTTCACCAACATATCAGCCGGGATGTCTTTGCCCACTTCAGTCTTGGTCACAAAAACGATGCCTTCATCCGCCAGCAGGTTTACGCGCCGTTCGACCACACTTTTATCCAGCTTCATGTTGGGGATGCCGTACATCAACAATCCGCCAATGCGATCAGCTCGTTCAAAGACGGTTACGCTGTGTCCGGCGTGGTTGAGCAGATCAGCACAGGCCAGCCCGGCCGGTCCGGAGCCCACCACCGCCACCGTCTTACCCGTCCGTTTGAGCGGCGGTTGGGGGTGGATCCAGCCTTCTTCAAATCCTTTTTCGATGATGGCATGTTCGATGGATTTGATCGCCACTGGCGCAGTTACCAATGCGGCCGTGCACGAGCCTTCGCATGGCGCGGGGCAGACCCTCCCGGTGAACTCGGGGAAGTTATTGGTTTTCATCAAACGATCAAGCGCCTGCTTCCATAATCCACGGTAGACCAGTTCATTCCACTCGGGGATCAAGTTGTGAATGGGACATCCCGATGCCATGCCATTGATCAAGTTGCCAGTGTGGCAGAAGGGGGTACCGCAATCCATACAGCGCGCCGCTTGCCGGGTGAGCGACTCTTCGCTAAAGGGCTGGTGAAATTCTTTCCAATGCAAAATACGTTCCTGCGGCGGAAAATCCGTCTGGGTTTCGCGATTGTAATCCATGAATCCGGTTGGTTTCGCCATGACTGCCTCTTAATTCCCGCTCACGCGCGCGAGTTCTTTGCTGTTGAGTTCAAACGCAGCTTTGACTGCCTCGTCTCCGCTTAAACCAGCGGCTTTTACTTCTTCAAACGCTTTCAACATGCGTTGATAATCTTGCGGAATAACCTTCACAAACATGGAGATGTAACGCGTCCAGTCTTTTAAGATGCGTCCTGCCAGCGGACTGCCGGTCAGGGTTTGGTGTTTTTCGATCAAAGATTTAACATCGTTGATCTCAAATACATCCTGCAGTGGTTCAAGATTGACCATTTCAAGGTTGCAGCGTGACTTGAAAGCGCCGTCCCAATCGATCACGTAAGCAATACCGCCAGACATGCCCGCCGCGAAGTTTCGGCCAGTCTTGCCCAAGATCACCACGCTGCCGCCGGTCATGTATTCGCAGCCGTGATCTCCCACGCCTTCCACCACAGCTTTGGCGCCGCTGTTGCGCACGCAGAAACGCTCACCTGCCAGACCGCTGATGAAAATTTCACCTGAAGTTGCGCCGTAAAATGCTACGTTGCCGATAATAATGTTCTCATCCGGTGCAAACGGCGACCCCTTAGGCGGATAGACGATAATCCTGCCGCCGGAGAGCCCCTTGCCAATGTAATCATTGGAATCCCCTTCAAGCTCCATGGTCACGCCGCGCGGAATGAAAGCGCCAAAGCTCAAGCCTGCCGAGCCCAGGCAGTGGATGTGAACAGTGTCGTCGGGCAGTCCTTCCAACCCGTAGCGTCGTGTCACGGCGCTGCCCACCTGTGAACCGATCACGCGGTGCACGTTGCGCACCGCGATATCCACCGCCACACGTTCGCCGTGTTCGATGGCAGGTGCACATTTTTCAAGCAATATCTTTTGATCAAGCGATTTCTGCAGGTTGTGCTGCTGCGGGGTGGTATAACGCAGCCCTACTGATGCATCCACTTCGGGGCGGTAAAGCAAAGCGGAAAGATCCACGCCACTGGCCTTCCAGTGGTCCACTGCTTGTTTTGCTTCAAGTTTGTCGGTGCGTCCGATCATTTCGTCAATGGTGCGAAAACCGAGAATTGACATCCATTCGCGCATTTCTTGAGCAATAAAGGTCATAAAGTTGACCACATAAGCCGGGTCGCCTGAATAATTCTTACGCAGTTCCGGGTTTTGCGTGGCGATCCCAGTCGGACAAGTATCTTGATGGCATACACGCATCATCACACAGCCCAATGTCACCAATGGCGCTGTGGCAAAGCCATATTCTTCGGCTCCAAGCAGGGCGGCCACGATCACATCCCTGCCGGTCTTGAGTTGCCCATCGGTTTCAACTGAAATGCGGCTGCGCAGGTTGTTGAGCACCAGCGTTTGATGGGTCTCCGCCAGGCCGAGTTCCCACGGCAAGCCGGCATGTTTGATGCTGGTCTGCGGTGAGGCGCCCGTGCCGCCGTCGTGTCCGCTGATTAAGACTACATCGGCGCGCGCCTTGGCCACACCCGCAGCCACCGTGCCCACACCAACCTCCGACACCAGTTTGACGTTGATGCGCGCCTGGGGGTTGACATTCTTCAGGTCATTAATCAACTGCGCCAAATCTTCAATCGAGTAAATATCATGATGCGGCGGAGGCGAGATCAAACCCACCCCCGGCGTGGAATGTCTGGTCTTGGCAATTTCAGGATAAACTTTGCGCCCCGGGAGCTGCCCGCCTTCGCCAGGTTTGGCGCCCTGCGCCATCTTGATCTGCAGTTCGCGTGCATTCACCAGGTAATAGCTGGTCACGCCAAAACGTGCCGAGGCCACCTGTTTGATGGCACTATTGCGTGAATCGCCGTTGGCATCTTTCTCATAGCGGGCCGGGTCTTCACCACCCTCGCCGGTGTTACTCTTGCCGCCGATGCGGTTCATGGCNNCCGTAAGACATGGCGCCGGTCTTGAAGCGTTTGACAATGGCTTCAACCGGTTCCACTTCATCCAACGGGATGGGCGTCTCGGCTAATTTGAAATCAAGCAGACCACGCAGGGTGGTGAGTTGAGTAGATTGGTCATTGACTAATGCTGAATATTTTTTAAACAAAGCATAGTCATTGTTACGGGTAGCCTGTTGTAAATAATAAATGGATTCCGGATTGAAGAGATGGTGTTCACCGTCTTCACGCCATTGATACTTGCCTCCGGCATCCAATGGTTCCAAATCGCCGGGGCGTTTGGGGAATGCCTGCTCATGACGCATGACCGCTTCACGGGCAATGACATCAATGCCTGCGCCGCCAATGCGTGAAGGGGTGCCGTTGAAATATTTATCTACAAATTCCTGGTTCAGGCCGACGGCTTCATAAATTTGGGCACCACAGTAACTCTGGATGGTTGAAATACCCATCTTCGAACACACTTTAATAATGCCCTTGACCACGGCTTTGCGGTACTTTTGTGAGGCCGTGCGGTAATCAATGTCTGTCAAAAATCCCTGGTCGATCATTTCGCGGATGGTGTCAAAGGCCAGATATGGATTGATGGCCACAGCGCCATAGCCCACCAGCGTGGCAAAGTGATGCACTTCACGCGGCTCGGCAGACTCCACCACCAATCCGATGTGGGTGCGTGTTCCCTTGCGGATGAGATGATGGTGCAACCCTGCCACCGCCAACAGCACGGGGATGGCTGCATGTTCGGCATCCACACCGCGGTCAGAGAGGATCAGAATATTAGCTTCGTCGTTGGCAATGATCTCATCCGCGCGGGCAAACAACCTCTCCAAACCTGCTTCAAGCCCTGCCCCGCCCTCTGCCGGGTTGAACAAAATCGGAACAGTCATGGTATGGAAGTGCAGGCGATTGAGGTGGCGCAGTTTCTCAAGCTTTTCATTGGTCAGAATGGGGTTTTTAAGTTTGATCTGTCGGCAGTTTTCAGGCCGCGGTTCCAATAAATTCTGCTCTGAGCCAATCATGATCTCGGTGGCGGTGACGATCTCTTCGCGGTTAGCGTCAATCGGCGGATTGGTCACCTGGGCGAACAATTGTTTAAAATAATCAAACAATAGCACCGCTTTGTCAGAGAGCACTGCCAGCGGCGTGTCATTACCCATCGAACCGATCGGTTCCACGCCATTTTTGGCCATTGGTGCGATGATGACGCGTAAATCTTCATAAGTGTATCCAAAGGCGCGTTGACGTTTGAGCACATCCTGGCTGCGTTCGTAGCCCTCTTTTTTACGTTCCACTTCAAGGTTTACCGGGTCAGGCAGGTCTTCGAGGTTGATCAAAAATTCGTTCAGCCATTTTCGGTAAGGTCTGGCTATTGAAATATTGTGTTTGATCTCTTCATCGCTGACGATGCGGCCTGCTTCAGTATCCACCCACAGCATGCGCCCGGGTTCAAGACGACCTTTTTTAATCACATTTTCTGTGGGCACATCCAGCACACCCACTTCAGAAGCTAGGATCACGCGGTCATCACTGGTGACATAATAACGTGAAGGCCTCAATCCATTGCGATCAAGACATGCCCCAATGCCAATGCCATCGGTAAAGACCATTGAGGCGGGTCCGTCCCAGGGTTCCATCAGCGAACTGTGATACTCGTAGAAAGCCTTCTTCTCTTCGCTTATGCTCTCATGTTTTGACCACGGTTCGGGGATCATCATCATCATGGCTTCAGGCAAGGTTCTGCCTGCCAGCACCAGCAGTTCAAGCACATTGTCGAAAATGCCAGAGTCTGATCCATCCGGGTTGATCACGGGCAGCACTTTTTGCAGGTCATTGCCAAAGCGGTCAGAGTGGAATTTGGTTTGCTGTGAATTCAACCAGTTTACATTGCCGCGCAGTGTGTTGATCTCACCGTTGTGCGCCAGCATGCGATTGGGATGTGCCCGATCCCATGAGGGGAAGGTGTTGGTAGAAAAACGTGAATGCACCATCACCATGGCGGTTTCAATATCAGGGTCAGACAAATCGGGGAAGTATGCCCCCACCTGTCGGGAGGTTAACATGCCTTTATAAACCAAAGTTTTGTATGACATGCTGCATACATAAAACTGATCGCCGCCGGTCATCTCTGAGTAGCGAATGGTGTGCTCGGCGCGTTTGCGGATGACATACAATTTGCGTTCAAATGACATGCGGTCTTTGATGGTCTTGTTGCGTTCGACAAAAAGCTGTCGGATCACCGGCTGGGCTGCCCTGGCAGTGGGGCCAAGTGTGCTGTCATCCGTTGGAACGGTGCGCCAACCCAACACATGCTGCCCTTCTTCTTCACAGATCGTTTCAACGATACCTTCAAACTGATGGCGCAGCGTCTCATCTTGTGGAAGGTACAACATCCCCACGCCAAAATAACGCTCACCCGGAAGGTTGAAACCCAACCTTGTGCTTTCGCGCTGGAAGAATTTGTGCGGTACCTGGATCAAAATACCAGCGCCGTCGCCTGTATCCGTTTCTGAGCCAGTGGCGCCGCGATGAGCTAAATTATCAAGAATAGTCAGACCCTGACCAATGATGTCATGCGAAACAGTCCCCTTAATATTCACCACAAACCCCGTGCCGCAGGCATCATGTTCAAACATAGGGTCGTATAGACCTTGTTTTCGGGGAGGGATTAATTGGGGAAGACCGCTTTCATTCATCATGGTGAGTCCTTAATGGTGCATTTTGATATGACAAAAAAGACCTGCTGGCAGGCGTCAATGTTTAGAACGTTTTAGCTCTAAATTGGGCTGGAGTTGCGTTGCAAGCCGAACAGTGCAATAATTCTCAGTGAAAGTTAAACTATCACCGTTCGATATCAATATAATGGATTGTTTATACCACTTTTTCAAGATGAAAAATTCGTTTTTTATGGAATTTTGATATATTGGGTAGGGAACAAATACCCCATTCAGGTACCATGTTATCGGGATTTTTCAGGGCAAAGTGCGTACCTATCCGTTATCCAATCAAAATCACCATGCTCAGACCCTCTTTGTTTTATGTAATTTTTTCATTGTGATAACATTAATCACATGACTTATAAATTGAAATGGACTTTTCGAAAACTTCTCGCGATTATCCGTTGGGAGACGGAAGATCGCGAATTACTTCAATCTGTCGCAAAAAAAGTCATGGGTACGACGCTGGGGGTTTACATGGTTTGGCATATTGTGGCTACACTTGGATGGCCGCAATTATTTAGTCCTAGTATCTACTTGCTCACCCTGGGGATGGCAATTATCGGTATTAGTGTCTTTCGATTACTCAGCCATTTTTACCTTTTAGCTCAAATCACCTGGAATGTTGGCTTATCAGCATTGCTGGTAGTGGCATTCTTTATGTATGACCAGCCTCAGATCTTGTTGTTATTCTGTTTTTTACCCATGATGGCTGAAGTGATGATGGGATTAAAACCTGCTCTCCTACTTGAGGCTGTAATCATAATATTTTTCCTAAGTTGGAATCAAATTTGGACAGCCAATCCCGTTATTGATAATTACCAGGTGGTTGTCATACTTTCCACTTTGGCTTCAACAGCCTTGGGTTGGGGAATATCCTATAATTTGGTCGCTTCCATCGAGGCCTCTTCGCTTCATTATCGTGAAGCCATGAAACGACTAAATGAGGCTCGTGAACATCGTGCCGAGATCAGCGTACTCTTAAAAGATGTAAATAACGCAAATTATCAATTGGACCGCATGAACCTAATGCTCACCTATGCCCGCGGTCAAGCGGATAAAGCGCGTGAAGAGAGGGATCGTTTTGCATTGGCTGTCAGCCACGAATTACGCAGCCCTTTGAATTTCATCATTGGTTTCAGCGACCTGATGGTAAATTCTCCAGAAACTTATGATGAATTAAAATCATGGCCTTCAGGTCTCTATGAAGATATCAAAGAAATCTATAAAAGCAGCACACATTTGATGCAGCTTATAAATGATATTCTTGATATGGGTAAGATGGATGCAAAACAGTTTACTGTCTTCAGGGAAAAAATAAATTTTTCTGAAATTGCTGAAGATGTACGTGAAATGGTTCATACTTCGGTAATAAACAAGGGGTTAGCGCTTAAGATTGATATTGACCCTAATCTCCCGCCTGTGTTTGTTGATCGAACACGTATTCGCCAGGTACTGCTTAACTTGGTGACAAATTCACTTCGGTTTACCCATCAAGGCGGCATAACCATCAGGGCATTCCGGTCTACACCTGAGCTTCTCAGAGTGGAAGTGATCGACACGGGAACCGGTATTGCCAAAGAAGATCTTCACAATGTTTTTCATGAATTTCGACAGGTTGGTGATGATAACCTGCATTCAGGAGAAGGAAGCGGTCTGGGTCTTTCTATTGGAAGACGATTTGTTCGATTGCACAGCGGTGAGATGGGGGTGGAAAGTGAACCAGGACACGGTTCAGTTTTTCATTTCACGGTACCGTTTCATCAACAGATTGATGATATCCATGTGATTGATAAAGATACAACCTACGAATCCTCAGAGAGCCCACCTGAAATTGCCCCGGAAAATGTGCCTCTTCTATTAATGCTGGCAAACGACGCTTTTTCAGCCAGGGTGTTTATCAAATCAATTAAAGGTTACAAAGTTACAATTCTCACTGATCCAGGCCAGCTTATCTCGGTGGTAGAAAAAACCTATCCCCGGGCGGTAATCGTGGATGAAAACCTTGCCAACCATCCAGACGTGCTTTCCTTTTCAGCTAATCCACCTTACGACGTCCCAATGGTGACTTTTTCGCTGCCGGTCAGTCGTCAAAGTCGAAGTTCCAATTTACCCGAAGGTGTTCTGGATTATTTGGTTAAACCAGTTCCACGTCAGGTATTGATTGAAACAGTAACAAAATTGGACTTGAAAGTAAAAACAATACTCGTTGTGGATGATGACCCTAGTATGGCCCGTTTTGTAACCCAGGCGCTTCGACCAATTTTGGATGAGGATAGTCTGATAACGGAAAGCTATAAGATCCTGACTGCCCTCGATGGACAAGAAGCATTGCGTTTCTTGCAATCCCTGCCAGTGGGTGTTGTTTTTCTCGATCTTGATTTAACAGACATGAACGGACTGACTCTTTTGAATCAAATGCTGCAAGATAAAGAATTACAAAAAATACCCGCCGTCATTATCTCGGCAAGTGACCCGCCTGCAACATTTAGCCCTCAGCAAAAAGGCTTATTCAGCGTGTTGGTAAATCGGCCATTTGATCGAAATGAGCTTGCAGAATTGGTCAGTGCAGCCGTACATGAGATCAACCCTGTGTATGGAAAACCGAATTCTGACAATAATAATTATTCGACAACTGAAACTTAAACGTTGGAATAACAGGTTGCAGATGATTCATCAAGCAGCAATTAAAATATTCACCGCTTCGAGAAGCATTTTTTGTGTAACAGGTTTTTTTAGGTAAATCTGGGCTCCCAGTGAACGAGATAAATCAGGGTCATCCCAGGCAGAACAAATAATTACCGGAATTGACTTGAGCATCTCATCCAGTTTGATCAACTGCAAAAGTTCCCAACCATCCATCTGGGGCATCATCACATCCAATGTTATAAGTGCCGGTCGCAAGTGGCGCGCAAGTGGAATTGCCTCTTCAGGATGACTGACGCCGACAATCAAGATATCTGTTTGTGATAAATATCGTTTAAAAAGATTCACTACGGGTTCTTGATCGTCAATCACCAGCATAATTTTTTGATCAGAATGAGGTAGCCATAAGGTCCGCTTCACGATGCGGGTTGATTTTTCGTTAATGCAAATTTCTTCAACATGAGAATGAATTCTTTCACACCAGTAGTTTACAGCAGTGAATTCATCGGCGATTGTTTCATCTGGAACAGGTTCACAATCAATAAAATTGCAGTTGATAATACTGGTAAACTCGATCAATACTTGATTTAATGAAGAATCGCATCGAATTTGAAGCGTGTCACCAGACTGATTGTGCAAAATATCATTAAAAAGACTTATAAGCACTTGCCGCAAAATAACACGATCAGTTATGACCGGCGTAAACCCTTCTGACTGAAGAAATTCCACATTGATGTTTTTTAGATCAAACTGCTTTTTAAGCATGCCGTACACGCCGCGAGTAGTTTCGATGGGATCTATCATTTCATTGTGAACTTCAATGATCGGATTTAGATCAGCATCACTATCAGGCTTCTCGTTTGGGTAACAAATAGCCCAAACGATCTCTGTAATGGCTGTCAGGGCTTTATGGTGATCTCGCCGCATCTGCCTCTGACTTATTGCCAGCAAGTCAGCCAATTCTTGACTTCCCAAGCCTTCAATATAACGCTTATTGAGAATGATATAAGGCCGCCATTCAGGTGCTGTGAGCGACAGTTCTTTGCGCGGCGGACGAAGCTGCTCAATTGCATCAATCATAAATTGACGCACGTATTCACCTTTACTTCCGGTGAACCCGTTAGGCAATTTGATTACAGAAAAGAGAGCGGGATGTGTCTCAAGTGAAGCGATGTCGTAAATATTATCGAGTACATCCTTGATTACTTCATTAAAAAAAAGACGAGTAACCATGAGAGCAACCTCCTCTGCTGTAAAATATGTCCCATTAATGTCCGCTTTATGACCGAAAGATGATTGTTTGAGAGGACGCAATCATTATAATCAAGAGTATTGAGTTTGGTAGATACTGCCAAACATCTATTCATTTTTCAGATTCTAAAAGGAGAGAGAAAAATGCCCAAGAAACTTTATGTAGTATTTGCAGTAGTGTTAGTAGCAGCGATGGTTTTAGCCGCCTGTGCAAAAACCCCCGTTGCCACCGAAGCACCTGCAGCCACCGAAGCCCCTGCTGCGACTGAAGCACCTGTTGCAACTGAAGCACCCGTTGCTGCCGCACAACAGCTCGAGGTCTTCTCTTGGTGGACTGGTGGTGGTGAGGCTGCCGGTTTGGAAGCCATGATCGCTATTTGGAATACACAAAATCCTGATATCGAATTCATCAATGCCGCTGTTGCTGGCGGCGCTGGCTCCAATGCCAAAGCTGTTCTTGCTACACGGTTAGCTGCTGGCGATCCCCCTGATTCCTTCCAGGGACATGCAGGTCAGGAAATGATTGGTACCTACGTGGCCGCCGATCAACTTGAACCATTGGATGATCTCTATGAAGCCAACGGTTGGTATGATGTCTTCCCCGCCACATTGATCCCCTTGATCTCCAAGGATGGTCACCCCTATTCAGTGCCCGTAAACATTCACCGCGCCAATGTGTTGTGGTATAACCCCAAAGTCTTGGCCGAATACAATGTTGCCGCCCCAACCGATTTCGCCAGCTGGTTAACCGCTCTTGAAACCCTCAAGGCTGCTGGAATGGAATCTCCCCTGGCCCTTGGCGAAGCCTGGACTGAACTTCATATGTGGGAAACTGTTCTGTTGGCTGATGCTGGCCCTGATCTCTACACCAAACTTTGGAATGGTGAAGCAGATTGGAACGATGCAGCTGTCTTGAAAGCCAATGAAGACTACAATAAACTGATGGGATATGTGAACTCAGACTACGCAACCCTGTCATGGCAAGATGCCTCGAAACTTGTTGCTGACGGCGATGCCGCCTTCAATGTAATGGGCGACTGGGCCGACGGCTACTTCTCTGGTACTGTTGAAGGTGGTAACCTTGGCTTAACCCCCAACACTGACTATGCCTGGATGCCTGTTCCTGGAACTCAAGGCAATTACGATTTCCTGTCTGACAGCTTCAACCTGCCCGTTGGCGCCAAGGACCGTGATGCAGCCATCAAATGGCTAACCCTTTGCGGATCCAAAGAAGGTCAGGATGCATTCAACCCTGTAAAGGGTTCAATCTCTGCCCGCAATGACTCAGATCAATCACTTTACGGCGTTTACCTGCAGTCTGCAATTGCTGACTGGGCAAAAGATGTTGTGGTTGGCTCACTCGTGCATGGTGTTGTTGCCAATGATACCTGGAAGAACCAGATATCCACAGATTTCGGCGCCTTTATCCTTGATAAAGATGCAGCGAAATTCCAGGCTTCTATTGTGGCTTCATGCGCACAATACGGACCTTGCGCACAATAATTAATTTCTGATTTACACTTTTGAGGTCATCGGGGAGAGCCACTCCCCGATGACCGTTCTAATAGACTTTCTATTTTTGCTATAATTATTTTTTTATCAATAATTTTGAGGAATTTCCATGCGCAATAAAAAAGAGAAATGGCTGGCCTTTTTATTGGTCTCTCCATCCATCCTGGCTGTTGCAGTCTTTGTCTATGGTTTTATCGGATGGACAACGAGAGTCTCTTTAACTGCCTGGAAAGGGATGATCCCGGATTATACGTTTGTGAAATTGCAGAATTATATTGATTTATTTACCAATAACTTGCGATTTCAGATAGATATTCGTAATACTCTAATTTTTACCTTAATTTTTGTATTTGGCACCTTATTGCTGGGTCTGGCATCTGCCCTTTTATTGGATCAAGGTTTGAAGGGCGAAGGGTTATTCCGAAGTCTTTTTATCTTTCCGATGGCAATTTCTTACATCGTTACGGGTGTTGTTTGGCGTTGGTTGATGAACCCTGCTCAAGGTTCTCGCTTAAGTGGATTGAACCTGTTGTTTCACACGTTACATCTTGATTTTCTAAACAGCTTGTATACAGCAACTCCAGAATGGGGAATGGCATTTATTGCAATACCGGCTATCTGGCAGCTTTCAGGCTATACAATGGCCATGTACCTGGCTGGCTTGAGAGCCATACCAGACGAACTTCGTGAAGCAGCACGTGTCGATGGTGCTAATGAATTTGAAATTTTCAGGTATATTGTCTTACCTTTACTCAGACCGGTGACTTTATCTGCCATGATTATTTTGGGCCATATGTCTCTAAAAACATTCGATTTGGTCATTGCGGTTGCAGGCAAACAACTTCCACTCGACATGCCGTCGATCAACATGTGGCAAACAACTTTTGACGCCCATCTATATGGAAGCGGTGCAGCAATTAGCATATTGTTATTGATCAGCACCGCTGTATTAATCATTCCTTATCTCTTCTTCTCCCTGCGGAAGGAGGGACAACAATAATGAATCGCAGCCGCAGTCGCTACTGGAGTTATATACCACTTGTTTTTCTGGCCATTTTCTACCTGATCCCTGTTTATGTCATGGTCATGACGGGATTTAAAGGCGGTGATGAGATCAGCATCAAAGAAATGTGGAATCTGCCTAATTCCTTTGATTTTTCAAACTATAAATTAGCTTTTGAAAAACTTGCTCCTAATCTTTGGAACAGCTTAAATGTTGTACTCCCTGCAGCAGTTCTATCGTCAATTCTAGGGTCATTGAATGGATACGTTTTGGCAAAATGGAAATTCAAAGGCGCCGATATTATATTTCCTTTGATCCTTTTCGGTATGTTCATCCCTTATCAATCCATTCTCATTCCATTGGTTCAGGTAATGGATAAGCTCGGCCTTTACGGGGGTTTGCCTGGTCTGGTTTTGGTTCACATCATTTATGGCATCCCTATCACTACGTTAACTTTTAGAAATTACTATGCAAGCATTCCCAATGAACTGGTTGAAGCGGCAAAAATCGATGGGGCAGGAATGCTTGGCATCTATTGGAATATTCTGCTGCCTATTTCGATTCCGAGTTTTGTGGTTGTATTGATCTGGCAATTTACACAAGCCTGGAATGACTTCCTTTTCTCTGTGGTGCTGACCAGCCCCAAAAACTGGACGGTTACAGTGGCATTGAACAACATATCCGGAGGCCAGATCGTTCCATGGAACTTGCAAATGGCTGCTGCTGTTCTTGCTGCTTTACCAACTCTATTGGTATACATCTTCCTGGGGCGCTACTTCCTTCGAGGAATGATGGCCGGTTCTTTGAAGGGATAACCTATTGATATTGTGTTTTCAAAAGTTTAAAAAACTGAGCGCAAACTTCTCCTAAACAAATCCCGCGAAATTCGCGGGATTTGTAATTTAATCCTTCCTCTACGAGAATCCTTCCCGGTGGACAATACCCCTTTGCCAGGCGTAAACTGCTGCCTGCGTACGGTCTGCCATATGTAATTTGCTCAAAATATTGCTCACATGCCCTTTGACCGTATTCTCACTAATAACCAATTTTTCAGCAATTTGACAATTAGTCAATCCGCTTGCAATCAACTTCAATACATCTGTTTCACGATCGGTCAGTTCGGTGAACAAGGGTTCAGCCTCCGGGTTTTCGCCGCGAATATTTTGCAGCACTCTTACCGCCACCCGCGGATGCAGTGTTACCTCCCCCTGAACCGCCCGATTCAAGGCTTCCACCAGTTTATCCATCTTCATATCCTTTAATATATACGAGATGGCTCCGGCTTTTAAGGCAGGGAAAATATTGGCGTCTTCGTGATAAGAAGTGAGCACTACCACCTGGGTGCGCGGACTGACTTGTTTGATCCCGCGGATGGTATCCACACCATCCATGCCTGGCATAATAAGATCCAACAAGACGACATCTGGCACTTTTTCAGAGATCAATCGAATCGCATCATCTCCGCAGGCCGCCTCACCCACCACTTGAAATTCCTTGAGTGTTTCGAGGTAGGCTCGCACACCATTTCTTACCACTTCGTGATCATCCACCAGAATGATTGAGATGGGATTCGTCATTATCGTCTCCTTCATGGACCTGAGGTGATTGTAATGGAGCACTGAACGAGAGACAAGTGCCGCATTCAGGTACACTTTCAATATACAAACTACCGCCAATAGATTCAATTCGTTCGCGGATTGTTCTTAACCCCATACCATTTTGCCTGGTTTTCATATCAAATCCGCAGCCGTTATCTGAAATTTCTGCTGTAACTTTTAGATCCAGGAATTCGAGCTTTATCTTTACAGACGTGGCTTTGCTGTGTCTAGCTATATTTGAAAGCGCCTCTTGTATCGAACGATAAATTGCCTGTTCAATATTCAGCCCAAGTCTTCTTTCATGTTCAATCATAACTTGAACCTGGATATCAGTACGTCCCTCCCAATCAAAGACATACTCACGGATACTGGTCGCCAATCCCTTTTCTTTTAGCGCCAGAGGATACATTTCCTGAATCAGGAAGGTGAGTTCTTCTATCACTTCGTAAACTAAGTTCTCGGCCTCTTGCAAATGAGCTCGTGCAGACTGCGGGTTTTCTGGCAGTACCCCATTGGCTGTACCCAACTGTGCCAGAGCGGCAAACGCTTTTTGCTTGGCGCTGTCGTGAAGTTCACGTGCCAGCCTGTTTCTTTCTTCCACCACAGCCAGTTCTTTTGTCTTTTCAAACAGCCGTTCGATTTCTTTCGTTCTTGCACCCACTTGCCGCTCCAGTTCGCGTGTATTAGCCTTCACACTTGCATTTCTCAAACTATAAATCGTAAAAACAGATCCGAACACCAGCAGCACAGCGCTGACCTGAAACCACAACGTCTGCCAGAATGCCGGAATGACTTTCACAACCAAAGGTTTTGCACTCTCATTCCATACTCCATCTTCATTTGACCCTTTTATCCGCAAAGTATATGTGCCACCTTGAAGATTTGTATAGCGCCCCTCGCGCCACGAACCCGCATCTATCCAATCCTGGTCAAAATTTTCCAGTTTATAGGAGTGTTGATTTTTCTTGGGGTCTACATAACTTAATGTGGCGAACCCAAATTCAAAACTGTTTTGCGGCCATCGTAGAATAATCTGATCCTGTTGATTTGCATTTTTCTCGGGAATTAGCTCTGTTCCATTTTGAGTGACTGATAACAACAATACAGGAGGTATATATGGATTCGCCGTGATCTTTGAAGGGTCAAAACTGGTCAACCCGTTAATCCCTCCAAAGTACATCATTCCATTTGCATCTTGAGCATAGGCATTCATATTAAATTCATTACTCTGCAATCCATCAGACTCGCTGTAATTTTTGAATTCGCCTGATTCAGGAGTGAAGCGAGAAAGTCCGTTGTTTGTGCTTAACCAAAGGTTCCCCTGGCTATCTTCCAGAATTCCATAGACAACATTACTGGCCAGACCATCCTCTTCAGAATAAATGGTGAAACCGTCATCCTTGTCATTTAACAAGTTTAATCCACCGCCATCGGTACCCACCCATATCTTGCCTTTTGTATCTTGATAAACCGAAAGAATAGAATTATTACTAAGGCTGTGTGCGTCATCAGGGTCATTGCGGTAATGAAGGAAGATGTTTTTAACTGGATCATAACGGTCAAGTCCGCCTGAAAAGGTACCGACCCAAAGGTTGTCATTTTGGTCGAAATAAACTTTCGTGATTTCATCACCGCTGATTCCGCCCGGGTTATTTTCGTTGTAGCGGTAATGAGTAAAAGTGTTATTAACAAAATCAAAACGGTCAAGGCCATTGGTTGTTCCAAACCACAGGTCGCCATCTTTGCTTTCTGCAATGTCATAAACCAACCCGCTGATAGAATCAATCGAAGTTTTAGCAGCGAAAGAATTATGTATAAATTCTACACTTCCAGGGTCAAGACGGTCCAAACCAAGTTTTGTGCCCACCCACAAAATTCCGCGGCTGTCTTTAAAGACCGACCAGATCTCGTCGCTCGAAAGACTCCCCAAGAATTCTGAATCATGCTGAAAAACTTCGAATTCTCCAGATCCAGGGTCAAAGCGGCTCAATCCCCCATCCAATGAGGCTGCCCAGATCGAACCATCAGGATCAACATCAATTTTAAAAATGATATTTCCACCTATTGAACGCTCATCTTTTGAACTGTGATGAAAATAAGCGAATTGATCCATTCCCCGGTAATACTTGTTCAAGTAACCGCCAAAAGTACTGATCCACAGAACGCCGTCGCTGCTTTCATAAATCGCCAGGATGTTGTTATTGCTTAGGCTTTTTGGATCTTGTGAGTCATGGGCAAAGTGGGTAAATACCCGAGTTTTAGTGTCGAAATAATCCAACCCTGCCATTGTTCCAAGCCACAAATTGCCATAAGGATCAAGTGTCATATATCGGATGCGATTATCGGCAAGAGTATGTGGATCAACAGCCGAGTGTTGATACCGGATAAATGACCCCTTGGATGGAGTGAAATAATTGAGTCCTGAAGTTGTAGCAATCCAAAACGACCCCTCATCTGCTGGTGAAATACCTCTAATATTATTGCTGATTAAAGAACTTGCATCAGATCGATCAAACGAAAAATGGACTACATCGGCTGTTTTGGGGTTAAGTTTAAACAATCCATCTGAACCTGTTCCAATCCAAATATTACCTTCTTTATCATCACAGATTCCACTTATAACTATGCTCTCTGAATCTGTTTCTTCCGAGAGACCTATTGAGTAATGGTCAAATATTCCAGCCTGGTTATTTAACATATCCAATCCCGAGGTTGTTCCAACCCACAACCTGTCGACACGGTCTTTGAACAACACAGTAACATGGTTGCTAACCAAACTGGTGGAATCATGATCATTATGAATAAAGACGTCAAAAAGACCGGTTTCAGCGTGGTAATAGCTCAACCCACCTTGACGGGTACCAATCCAGAGATCCCCATTCCCGGCAGAAATTAGTGATGTAATCCATTGATCTGCTTGCGCTTCAGGGTTGTGCGATTGAATATTGAATTTTTCAAACTCATACCCATCATAACGAATTAGTCCATCTTCTGTGCCAAACCACATAAAACCCGGTTCATCTTGCACAATCGCATAGGTCGTGCTCTGCGTTAAACCATCATCACTATCAATTTTCGAAAAACGCAAACTCAGCGGAACCTCTTGGGATTGGGGCATTTCAGTCGGCTCAATTGATTCGGGATCAACAACTGTGGTGGGGTCTGGAGTCTGTTGTGATTTTTGATTGGTTCTATCTGAGCAGCCGGCAGTCAGCAGCAATAAACACACTAAGGTCATCCAAAAGGATAAGCCAAACTTATATAAATGATGACCCTGAAGAGTTCTTTTTAAGCTCATGAATCAGCATCCAGCGGTTTGATGGAAACAATTTATTATCGCTCAGTATTTATTCATCCAGTATAACCTTACACTCGCAATTCCATACAAACCTTGAGAACGAACTTATTACCCTCCTATGGAGCGCTTCAATGGGCGTTTTTCCGGGTCTGGAGAACTGTTCAAGCCGCCAGAACACCCTCCTGCAGGGGGATATAAAACCCGTCTTTGGATTCGTGAAAGTATTTTTCAAAATTGTTACTCTTGTTTCATCACAACGAGATCATCGCTCGTCCAAAATGACGAAATCTGAATATCAAAGAGGTGTCTCGGAGACTCCGATATTTCTTTTGCTTTTCCTCCTTAAATCGGAGCGTTTTACTCGATCGATAGGCAAATCATGAGTCAGCGCGATCGCATTAATAATTGAATCTCATTCAACTGCAGTGAAGTGAGAAAAAGTATTCGCCTGGCTTGGAAAATTCTTGCCACCTAACGGCACAGGGTGCTGAATTTTCCCGAAGTAAATTGATCCGGGACACCTGTTTGGTAATTCTTCGTCATGGACCCATCAAGGAGGTGATCCAGTCATTTGAGTACTCCCTCATAGAAACACATCCAAAATCAAATTCAAAACTAAATGGAGGTAATTGAAATGTTAAGAAATCGCTTGACAGTTGCATTTGGTTTAATGCTTGTATTGTGTCTGCTCCTGTCTTCTTGCACACAGACGCCTGCTGTAACGCCGGCAGCTACTGAAGCAGAAGAGACAGCTGCATTGACGGAGGCGCCTACGGCAGCTCCGACAGAAGTTGCTGTTGCCACTACCCGCAAGGGCGGATGGTTTGATGAGATTGACTTCTCAGTCGTGGATAATGATTCAGCCATAACCCAAATCCAGGCCGGCGCTATTGATATCTATGCCGATGGCTTGGCTGCTGCTGACTATCCAACCATCGTTGATGCAGGATTACCCTACGTACAGAATAATGGTCTTCAGTATGACATTCTTTATAATCACGGTGTCTGCACAGATTCGACGCAGATAAACCCATTCTCAGATCCAAAAATCCGTGAGGCCACCAACTGGTTATTCGATCGAGATTACATCAATCAGGAAGTATATGCCGGTGCCAATCTTCTCAAATGGTTCCCCATCACAACTGAATTTCCAATGTATGCCAACTTAGCCGATGTTGCCGCTCGTTTGGAAACCATCTATGCTTACAACCCCGATAAAGCGGAACAAATAATCTCTGAAGAAATGATTGCCATGGGTGCGGAGAAAAATGCTGATGGTAAATGGGAGTTCAAAGGAAAACTTGTTACCCTCAACTTTTTGATCCGAAGCGATAGCGACGGAACAAGACTTCCAATCGGTGATTATGTATCTAATCAACTTGAGAGCATCGGTTTTACCGTAAATCGCCAATATAAAACGGCTACTGAAGCTGGCCCCATCTGGCAAACCGGCACTCCCACGAATTGCGAGTGGCATTTATACACTTCTGCTTGGAGTGCGACCATCATCGACCGCGAAGAAAAAACACTTTACCAACAGTACTACACCGCAGAAACTTCACAAGGCATTGAACCCATCATTTCCGCCGTGCCGGCTGAAGATTTCCGCGTTCTTGCCAATGATTTGGCAAACGGCAATTACAGTACGCTTGAAGAACGTGATCAAATGATCGCCGACGGCATGGAAATGGCGCTGAAAGATTCGCTTCAAGTTTGGCTGATTGACGGAAAAGTCTTCATCCCCTTCAAACCTGAACTGCAAGTTAGCTATGACCTGGCTGCCGGTGTTCAAGGCGCGCAGGTATGGCCGTTTACTATTCGTCTGAAAGATGAAGAAGGCGGTGTTCTAAAAGTCGGACAACAGGATATGTTTGGTCAACCATACAATCCGATTGGTGGAACAAACTGGGCGTTTGATCAAATGGCCATCCGCGCCACCAATACAGGCGGTACGATGAACGATCCATACACAGGTTTGAGTTGGCCTTTCCAAATCGAAAAATCTACAGTAACCGTTCAAGAAGGAATACCGGTCAGCAAGACTCACGATTGGGTAACCCTCGATTTCACCCCTGAAATCGCCGTCCCTGAAGATGCCTTCGTTGATTGGGATGCCAATAGCCAGACCTTCATCACAGTAGGCGAAAAATACCCTGAAGGCCTAACTTCCAAGGTTCGCAGTGTAACCACCTATGCTTCAGATTTCACCGATACTGTCAAATGGCATGATGGTAATAACATCAGCGTTGCTGACCTCTTGATGAGCATGATCATGCAATATGATCGTATTAATCCTGACAGTGCCATCTATGATTCACAAGCCGTGCCCAACCATGAAGCCTTCATGACTGTCTTCAAAGGCTTCCGTATCACCTCAACCGATCCATTAACCGTTGAATGGTACACCGATGCAGTGGCTGCAGACGCCGAATTGAATGTTTATGCCCTTTGGCCTGGACCAACCGCTGTTTCTTATCAACCCTATGCTTTCGGTGAAGGAGCCTGGCATGTTTTGACTGTAGCTAATTTGGCAGAAGCTGCCGGCGAACTTGCTTATACAACCAATAAATCTACTGAAAACGAAGTAGAGTGGACCAATTTTATTGGCGGTCCGAGTCTCGAAATCTTGAACAAATACCTTGACCAGGCAATTGCTGATGAATACGTTCCATATGCAGCAACCCTGGGTCAATACATCACTCCAGAAGAAGCAGTCGAGCGCTATAACAACCTTAAAGCTTGGGTTGCAGAGCACAACAGTTACTGGATAGGCACCGGTCCTTATTACATTGACCGTGCCTACATGACCGAAAAGACCCTGACACTCAAACATTTTGATGAATATGCTGACATGTCTGACAGATGGTCTGGCTTTGGTTCGCCCAAGATCGCTACTGTTGCGCTTGACGGTCCAGCCCAAGTCACATTAGGTGAAGAAGCAGAATTCTCGGTATCTATAACATTGAATGACGTTCCTTACCCAACTGCGGATATAAAATCTGTTAAATTCCTGGTGTTTGACGCCAACAATAACATTGTGGCTGTGAACCCTGCCGAGTTGGTAACCGAAGGTCAATACAAGGTTGTTCTCACCAGCGAGATGACTGAAAAATTGGTCACCGGCTCGAATAAACTAACAGTGGCTGTGGTTCCTACGGTCGTGGCCATCCCGACCTTCTCCAGTCTAAACTTCGTTACATTAGCCCCATAATCAACTTTTAACTGATTCCAGGCAGGGAGTTATTCCCTGCCTGGACATCCTATTGAGGGAAGCAAATGACTGTCGAATCTCAGGACACACCTAACGAACTCAAAAAACGAAAAAACATGAACACCCTTACTCGAGTGCTCACATATGTTGGTACTCGTTTGGTATCTTTGTTTCTAACCGTTATAGTAGGCATTTTTCTCACCATCATGATTGCTAATATGGGTGGATATGTAGATAACATCATGCGTGCTAAGATACGAGAACAAGTGCTAACTCAATTGGTAAGTAATGTTGGGTATAAGTTAATGGGAACAGATGATCGCAAGGCAATGGTTGATGAGGCAGTGGCAATTGAAGAACAACGGATTGGTTTAAATACCCCTTTTGTCATCCGCTCATTCCGTTACCTGGGAAATGCACTCAAGCTGGACCTTGGTAATGCCTTGTTTATGACAGCAGATAGCGGGTCGAGACAGGTTCGCCTCATTCTAATGGAACGGCTGCCTTCGACTTTGTTGTTGATGGGAGTATCTCAATTCTGCTTATTTTTCTTGAGTGTTTTTATCGCCCTGAATCTCTCGCGCAAGTATGGAGGTTTTTGGGATAAAGTTACCATAGCCCTGTCTCCTACATCCTCTGCGCCGCCCTGGTTTTATGGAATTTTTCTAATTCTCATTTTCGCGGCGGTATTGCGTGTACTTCCTTTTAGTGGCTTGGTTGATTCTCCTCCCCCTGACAATAAATGGCTTTATACCTTGAGCCTTTTGAAGCATCTCATCCTGCCTGCCGGGTCATTGATCATCAGTGGATTTTTCTTGAGCATTTACACCTGGCGCACATTCTTTTTAATTTACTCCAGTGAAGATTATGTTGAAATGGCCAAGGCCAAGGGTGTCGTGGATCGCGACATTGAGCGCCGTTATATCCTGCGGCCAACCCTGCCTAACATCGTCACTTCATTTGCCCTCACCCTAATAGGTCTCTGGACAGGCGCAACCATCACCGAAACCGTTTTTATTTGGCCTGGTCTCGGACGTACACTCTATACCGCCATAGGCCTTTATGATGTGCCTGTCATTGTCGGAAGCACGATCATCTTCGCGTATTTGCTGGCAATTACAGTGTTTGTGCTCGATATCGTCTATGTTTTGATTGATCCGCGCGTGAAAGTGGGAGGGTAGTCTTGATGAAAACCGCAAAACGCACCCTCAAAGAAATACTGCGATATCCATCGGCAGTTATCGGCATGGTAATGATTTTTATTTTGTTGATGGTTGCTGCCTATACCATGATCACCATCCCATACACACAAGCTATTGCATTGTGGCGCGGAGGAGAAGACGTCTGGTACCAAAATCCAAAGGTCGTGCCTCCTTCATGGTTCAACTGGTTCTCCAAAGAAAAGAAACCTGTGTCTTTTGTAATCAACGAAACGGCTGGCGAGTACCAACGCACCGTGGATACAAAAAGCGACGGCAGCAGCGTTATCACCATGACCTACTCCTTCGATTATCAATATGACGACTTTCCGCAGGATATGATGCTATATATCAATTCATCATATCAATCTAAGAAACCTTTTCTCTCGATAACATGGATGACGCCTGAAGATCAGCAAGTTCGGGTCGGCGATATGATCCTGGATTCATCCTCGACTTACCGTTTTTCTCAAGATGAAAAACTGAAATTGAAATTATTGGGTGAAGATCCCCAGGTCGCACTCTTTTTAGGTGAAGATAAAAATAACGCGGTTCCGTTAAAGGGCACATACCAGGTGATCCTTTCTGCTGTCGCCTGGGAACCCGAATCCACCGTCAATGCGGAGTTTGTCATGCACGGGCAGGTTTACGGCATCGCCGGCACAGATATCTACCGGCGAGATTTGAAGGTTGCCCTATTGTGGGGTGTGCCCGTGGCGCTCGCTTTCGGTCTTCTGGCTGCGCTTGGAACATCCGTCTTTACCATGGTGTTTGCTGCGATCGGCGCCTGGTATGGCGGTTGGATTGACGGTCTGATCCAGCGGATCACCGAAGTAAACCTGGTGCTGCCTTTTCTTTCCATTCTGGTAATGGTTGGCACCTTCTACAGCCGCAGCATTTGGGTCATATTGGGTGTTTCTGTTCTGCTAAGCATTTTCACCGGTCAGATCAAGTCACTGCGAGCTGCCTTCATGCAGGTAAAGGAATCCACCTACATCGAAGCGGCCAAGGCTTATGGCGCCAGCAACCGCCGTTTGATCTTGATGTATTTGATCCCGCGGATGATTCCCACTTTAATACCCGGCCTGGTCTCATCTGTGCCAACCTTCGTTTTTCTTGAAGCTTCGCTGGCAGTTCTCGGGTTGGGCGACCCCACCCTGCCCACCTGGGGTAAGTTGATCAACGACGCTTTCGTCAACGGCGCTCTCTACAAGGGGCAGTATTACTGGATCCTTGAACCGGCTGTACTCTTGATGTTTACAGGTCTGGCTTTCGCTTTGCTTGGATTCGCGCTTGACCGCATCTTTAACCCTCGCTTGAGAGAGGCTTGATATGAATAACCCAACATTGCTGCAAGTTAAAGATCTGAAACTTCATTTTCGCACCACACGCGGAGCCGTGCAAGCCGTGGATGGTGTCAATCTCGAATTACAACAGCACCGAGCCGTGGTCGTGCTGGGTGAATCCGGCTGCGGAAAAAGCTCCCTTGCCCGCGCCATCTTGAGGCTCTTGCCGCGCAATGTGGTGACCTACCAAGGTGAGGTGCTGCTTAACGGCAAGAATATAATGTCCTTAAGTGATGAGGAATTCAGGCAGCAGGTACGCTGGATCAATCTGTCTATGGTGCCGCAAGCCGCCATGAACTCTCTGAACCCTGTCATCCGCGTTGGTGAACAGGTTTACGAACCCGCCATGATCCACCTGGATGTAAGCAAAGATGAAGCCATCAATATGGCTTTAAAGATGTTCAAACACGTGGGTGTACCCTCGGATTTCCTGACGCGTTATCCCTTTGAGCTTTCAGGAGGTATGCGTCAACGCGTGGCTATCGCAATGGCGCTGATCACCTCTCCCAGTTTGATCATCCTGGATGAACCTACCTCCGCCCTGGATGTGCTCACCCAGGCGAATATCTTTAATGTACTCAAAAGGATCAAAAAAGAGTTGGGCACCAGCTTCATCCTCATCACCCACGATATAGCCACATCCAGCGAGCTGGCAGATGAAGTGGCGGTGATGTATGCAGGTCAGTTAATCGAAACCGGTCCTGCCCGCAACTTTTTTCGTGCACCCTTACACCCTTATTCACAAAAATTGATGGCCAGTGTTCCCCACTTGGGAAGCAAGGATGAACTGGAACACATCGGCGGACAGCCCCCCAGCCTGGTGAACCTGCCTGAGGGTTGCCGCTTTATGGAACGCTGCACAAAGAAAATTAATCGTTGCTCTCAGGAACCCCCCACATATCAAGTGGATGGCCGCAGCGTAAAGTGCTGGCTTTACCAATCTTCACAGGAGAAACAATGAACACCAACAACCTTCCGTTATCTCTCATCAACGAAGAGGAAGATTTTTCATCAGGTGGACCGCTCTTATCCATCAGGGATTTGCGGGTATGGTTTGAACTGCGCCGCTTCGGATTTGGCCGTGCGGGTCACGTCCGCGCTGTGGATGATGTAAGCTTCGATCTATCCAAAGGTGAAGCAATTGCGATTGTCGGCGAAAGCGGCTGCGGTAAATCCAGCTTGATGAAGACGATCCTGGCCCTCTACAAGCCCACCGCTGGCAGTATCTCGTTCATCGACCAGGACCTGGCCAAAATGGCCGATTCCAGGCTACGCTGGTACCATGGACATGTCGGCTATGTGCAGCAAGACCCTTACGGCGCGCTGGCTTCGTTTATGACCGTAAAACGCATCCTTGAAGAACCGCTGATCATCGGCGGAGTCAAAAACAAAGCTGAACGCAGTGAACGTATTCAAAAAGTCATGGAAGAAGTTAAACTTCATCCGGTCAACGATTTTCTCGAAAAATATCCCCACATGCTTTCTGGCGGTCAGCAGCAGCGCGTGGTCATCGCCCGCGCCATGATCATGGAACCCAAACTCTTGGTGGCCGATGAACCCGTCTCGATGCTGGATGCCTCAGTACGGGTTGAAATACTCAAACTGCTCAGAAACCTGCAGCAAAAGCACAACCTCTCGGTCATTTACATCACTCACGACCTTTCGACCGTAAGCTATTTCGCTGAACGTATATTCGTAATGTATGCAGGTCAGATTGTTGAAAAAGCCCCGGTGGATCGCCTGATCAATCATGCCTGCCACCCCTATACGTTGGCTTTGTTGAACGGCACTTCCGTGCCCGATGCGGATAATGCCGCCACCTTCAAAGAAGTGCCCCCCGGCGAACCTCCCAGTCTGGTGAACCCGCCCAAGGGCTGCCGCTTCAATCCGCGCTGCGCCAAAATGATCAACGGCTTATGCGACGTAGAGGAACCACCCGAATTTGAACCTCTGACCGGTCACCTGGTGAAATGCTGGTTGTTCAAATGAAAAAACTTACACCTCTGCATATGATCCTGATCGGCTCAGCTCTAATGTTATTAGGTATCTTGTTTCCCTTGCTGATGGTGCTCAAACTGATTCCTGCCTCTTTTTGGTTATGTTTTCTCACCTACTCACTCTCGGTGTCAGGCATGTTCACCGGCTTCATAGGTGCGCTGACTTATACACGATTTAAGAAGAGAAATTAGACAAGATTCCTGGTTACGACTGGGCTTCTTGTCTAATTAGTAGTAGATATATTTCCGCTGATTGAAATCTTATAATTTTTGAAGTAAAGTAATAAGCAAGTTAAGTAAAAATGGGGATTAATTATGAATCAAAAAAAGGTGAAATTAGTAGCCGGCGACCTGTTCATTGTTGTACTTTTCGCAATTCTTCCAGCCATTCGCGGGTACGCTAATTGGCAAATTCATGAATATATACTTTGGGCAATTCTCGCTGCCATTCTCATATTCGTATGGCATAAAAAGAATCGCGAGCCTGATAAGGAATAACTTCTTCTCCAAACAATTTCCTGATGTAAAGGTTTTTCGTTTTTAGGATTTTTGTTTTTTTTCGTGTTTTCCGTGTATTTCGTGGTAAATGGTTTTAAAAATGCATTTTAATCAATAAAGCCCTGAAGCATTTTGCATTCAGGGCTTAATCTTTGCCTTCAAAAAATTAATTGGCTACAGCCACATCAATGGGTTGGGTCATCCCGCTTAAAATGGATTCAAGCGACATGGTATGTACACAGCGGCTATGCGTGATGAAGAATTCGCAGTCGCATACCCATTTTCCATCTGTGTAGCTTACCTGGTGTGAATTATTATCACCCTTCACGGTCACAGAGAACGTATGAAATTCAAAACGATCTCTTTCTTGCGCATAACGTTTTGCTTTTTCAATTTTGCCGATCATGCTGTAATCCATGTGATGTAGTTCTCCTTTGTTTGTTAAGGAAGATGTTAAAACAAAAGGCACGCGGAAATACCGCGTGCCTTAATTACTTACCTCAATTATCAGTGCTTCTGTAACTCGCATAGTAAATGCATCTCCTATATTGGGTATATAGTATAACTTCCTTACCCATTTGTCAATAATTTTAATCAACGATTACCCTACGATTTTGCAATTACGAAAAAGATCACCCATTAATCATCACGGATTGTGCGATAATTAAACATTGATATTATTTCAGAGGAGCGGCCTTCTTTTATGTCACCAGAAAAAATTCTCATCGTGGATATTGATTCAAGATCCACATCACTTTTACGCCAGGTTTTATCTTCTGCCGGGTTTGAAGTCATCAGCGCCAACAAGCCCGAACGGGCTGTACAGTTGGTGACCGAGGAGATACCCGTTTTGGTCATCACCGAAACCAGGTTGGATGGCACCCTGGACGGTTTTGGACTGCTCCACGATATTCGAGAATTATCCAACATTCCTTTAATCATGCTGTCTGAAAGACCAACAACAGACGATGAACTGCGTGCACTTGAAAATGGGGCGGATGACTACATTGCCAAACCCTTTGATTCACGCATCCTCGTGGCACGTGTGAAATCAATCCTTCGACGCAGCAAGAACGCCCCAGCTGCACCTGAGATCATCCAGTGCGGATCACTCACCATCAACCAGGTTTCACGCCAGGTCAGTGTTGATGAAGTACCTGTTTACCTCACAGAAACCGAATATAACCTACTGCTGGAACTAGCCAAACATCCAGACCAGGTCATGCTGCACGAACAACTGCTGCGTGAAGTGTGGGGGCCTGAATACCGTCACGAACTCGATTATCTGCGCTCATACGTTCACATTTTGCGCAAGAAACTTGAAAAAACACCCTCCCAACCCGCTTTGATCGTCAGCCTTTCGGGCATTGGCTACAAGCTGGTTTCAACCCCTCCAACCAAACCCAAAGGTAAATAGAAATGGAAAGCGACGGCTCCTTTAATCTTTTTGAAATGGCACAAAAGCAGTTTGACCGCTGCGCAGACCTGCTTGATCTTGAGCAGCCCGTGCGTGAGTTCCTGCGTCTGCCCATGCGCGAAACCCAGTTCAGCCTGCCCATCAAACTGGATAATGGAGAGTCTAAAGTCTTGCGCGGTTTTCACGTTCAATTCAATGACAGCCGCGGACCGGGCAAAGGCGGTGTGCGTTTTCACCCTGCCCAAACCCTCGACACCATCCGCGCCCTGGGCATGTGGATGACCTGGGAAACCGCCATCGTCAACCTGCCCCTGGGCGGCAGCGCCAGCGGCGTGGCTTGTGATCCCCACAGTCTCAGCCCCAACGAGATGGAACGCATCTGCCGCGGATTTGTGCGCAAGGTTGCGCATCACTCCGGTCCCGATTGGGATGTTCTCGGCCCTGACATCATGACCGGCCCCCAACACATGTTGTGGATGCTGGACGAATATGAAACCATTGTAGGCCACAAAAGCCCTGGTTTTGTCACTGGCAAACCTCTCCATCACGCCGGTTCTCAAGGGCGCAAAGAAGCTCCTGGTTACGGCGTTATGATCGCCGTGCGTGAAGCCCTCAAAGACATGGGCATTGCGGTAGAAAAGACCAGCGCCAGCTTTCAAGGTTTCGGTCTGGTGGGTATGCATGCAGCCCAACTTTATCACCAGATGGGCGGCACCATCAGGTGCGTGGCCTGTTGGAATCAAACCGACCGCACCACCTACACCTTCTGCAAGAAGGAAGGTATCGATTTTGACCAACTCGTTTCAATCACAGATCGATTTGGCGAGATTGACAAACTCAAAGCCCTCTCACTCGGCATCGAATGCCTGCCTGGCGACGCCTGGATTCAGCAGGATGTTGATATTCTCGTCCCTGCGGCACTCGAAAACCAGATCCGCAGCGATAACGTCAACCTGATCAATTCTAAAGTAAAGATCATAGCTGAGGCCGCCAACGGCCCCACCAATCCAATAGTGGACCCCGAACTGACCAAACGCGGCATTCTTATCATCCCCGATATCCTCGCCAATTCTGGCGGCGTCGTTTGCAGCTACTTCGAACAGGTGCAGAGCAACATGAACTATTTTTGGAGCAAAGATGAAGTCTTGAGCAAACTCGATTCGCTCATGACCTCGGCTTATATTGACGTCTCGACCTTTGCCAAAAAGAACAGTACCACCACCAGAGATGCGGTCTACATGCTCGCCGTGGATCGGGTGGCGCGTGCCTGCCTCGATCGCGGTCTGATCTAGCGTCAGTCTCTCACCTATGATTAAGATTGCCGACCATTTTCAATTATTATCCATGCGCCGTACATCCGAGTTGGAGCGGATGGCAGCCGGTGACGGTCGTGAAGAACTGGGCGGTAAAGCACAGGGTTTACTCTCCGTTCATCAAACGCTGACCGAACTTGATCAATCTTCCTTCCCGGAGATAAAACTGGATATTCCCAGGCTGACGGTGTTGGGCACCAGCATCTTTGAAGCCTTTATTCAACGTAACAACCTTGAAGATATTGCGCATTCCGGGTTATCAGATACACGCATTGCCAATGCCTTTCAACGCGCCGACATGCCTTTCGAAGTGCTTGGCGAACTGCGCGCCCATTCAGACGCCTGGACGACCCCACTGGCCGTCCGTTCCTCAGGCTTGCTTGAAGACCAGACCCAGCGACCCTTTGCCGGTGTTTACCTTACCAAGATGATCCCGAATAATCAGCCCGACCCCAATACACGTTTTGCTAAAATGCTTGAAGCAGTTAAGTTCGTTTGGGCCTCAACTTTCTTCAAAATAGCACGGGATTATTGCCAGGCGACGGGGTTGGATATCTGTCAGGAAAAAATGGCCGTCATATTGCAGGAAGTCATCGGCTGCAGGCATCAGAATCGCTTTTACCCTGAGCTTTCAGGTGTTGCCCGTTCTTATAACTTCTATCCGCTCAAGCCTGCCAAACCTGAAGACGGTGTGGTCAACCTGGCGCTGGGGCTTGGCAAAACCATCGTTGATGGCGGCCGCTGCTGGATCTACTCCCCGGCCTACCCTGAAATGCCCCCGCCTTACGATTCCACCGAAGAGTTGCTTAAAGAAACCCAGACCGATTTTTGGATGATCAACATGGGTGAACCGCCCGAGTTCAACCCAATCAAAGAGACCGAGTTTCTGCAAGTCGAAAACCTGAAGACCGCAGAAATAGATGGAACGCTCGACCATCTTGCTTCGACTTACGACCCAGAAACCAAATGCCTCGACGCAGGCACTGCCGCCAAAGGCACACGCGCGCTCACGTTTTCGCCTCTGCTGGTCAAAAAGGATATGCCGGTCAATTCACTGATCAAACGCATGCTGGCAAGCTGCGAAGCCAAACTAGGCTGCCCAGTGGAAGTTGAATTTGCTATGACCTTTGATCCGCCCCGTTTTGGTTTTCTGCAGGTGCGCCCCATGGTGGTGCCCGAAGGCAATCTTGAACTCTCGCCGGGTGAAATGCAAAACCCCAAAGCGCTGGCGTCTTCAGAAGTGGTTCTGGGCAACGGTGTGGATGACGAGATCACAGATATCGTTTACGTTATTCCGGACTTATTTGATCTGAAGAACACCCGTCCGATGGCTGAGGAACTGGAAGCACACAACCGCAGGCTGCTGGAAGAAAACCGCAAATACCTTCTGATCGTTTTTGGCCGTCTGGGCACTGAAGACTCCTGGTTGGGTATCCCGGTCACCTGGGGGCAGATTTGCGGCGCCAGTGTGATCATCGAAGCGACCCAGCAAAACGTCAAAGTGGAATTAAGTCAGGGGTCGCACTACTTCCACAACATTATTAACCTGGGCGTCAAACACTTTTCCATGCCCTTCACCAGCCCCCACCGTGTAGATTGGGGTTGGCTACTGCAACAGCCCGTGGCAAACGCCATGCACTTCAGTCGCCACGTCAGATTGTCTGAACCTCTGCATGTCAAGGTTGACGGGCGCCACGGCCGCGGGACCATTCACCGCGCATAGTCGTAAGGGCAATTCATGAATTGCCCTTACTAAAAGCTTTTCTCGCCTTCACAAAAGCTCTCACCGTCCGGCTAATATCTTCTGCTGTGGTCGCCCACGAACACACGCTCACACGGATGACCGGCGTGTTATGCCACTTGCCGCTGCCGCACCAGCACTCTCCGGAGCGCTGTAAATTACGCAAAGTGGTCGCCGTCTCTTCAGGAGAGTCGCAGGTCACCAACACCTGATTAAACACCACATCATTCAAGATAATAAATCCCTCAGCCTTGATCTCTTCGGCAAATTGGCTTGCCCGCTCGCACAACCCATCCACCAGCTCTTGAACCCCACGCTTGCCCAATAGCTTGAGTGTTGCCCACAACTCCACCGCCCGTCCCCGGCGGGACATGTCTGGCGAATACAACATCCCGTCGCGCTGGTCGCTGTAGAGGATGTAATCTCCGCTAGCCTGCATGGCCGTGATCATGGCGTTGCGGTCTCTGCAGATCACAATACCGCAGTCGTAGGGCGTGTTGAGGGTCTTGTGCCCATCCACTGACCACGAATCAGCCTTTTCCATACCATTGGTTAGATGGCGTTTATTCTCTGAAGCAGCAGCCCATAAACCAAAAGCTCCATCCACATGCACCCAGGCATTGGCTTTGTTCGCCAGTTCGCACAATTCGTCAATCGGGTCAAACGAGCCTGAGTTCACGTTACCCGCTTGCAAGATCAACAATGTGTTGCCATCCAGCGGCGGAACCAAGTCAGCGCGCATGCGCCCTTGTTCATCCACGGGCACAAGTTCCACCCGGTCTTTACCCAGACCTAATATCGCCAGTGCTTTGAACACAGAACTGTGCGCTTCAGCCCCCACCACAACGCGGATGGGTGGCGCACCAAAGAGGCCGTTGGTGTTGACATCCCAACCGACGCGGCGCAGCAATTCGTAGCGTGCGGCGGCAAAACCTGCCATCGTCGCCATGGAAGTTCCGCTGACCAGCCCCATGGCGCAATTCTTGGGCAAGCCGAGAAGTTCGTTCATCCACTGTTCGCACACGGATTCCAGTTTGCCCATGATCGGCGAGGTAACATACAATGGGGCCAGTTGGTCCCACACATCCGCCAGCCATTTTACAGCCATCACGGGCGCAAAAGAACCACCCACTACCAGGCCAAAGTACCTGCCGCCTGTGGTCGCCACCGTTGCCGGGGATCCGTAGTCATGCAGCAGCTTTAACATTTTTACTGGATCATTCGCCTCAAGCGGCATGGGCTCATCGAAATGTTTCAAATTTTCCAGCGCTTGCTCATTGGGGTAAACTTCTCGCTCGAAAACGCCGCCCAGATAATCAAGAGCATAATCTTTGACTTGTTCAAAAATCGTGTGATCCTTAGCCAGTTTAAACATGCTGGCTTGCATATTTCTTTGTGTTGCCATGTTAGACTCCCTATTTAATTAATAACAAATTACTTCTCTCCATGCATCAACAGCCTGGCGTCAGAATAAATGCTTTTATATATTCCAAATAGTTCATCCACTGCAAAACCAAGCGGGATTGAACCAGTCTGTTTGTAAGCCTTTTTATAATGGCAATACTGCTTGTGAGCTTGCAGATCAAACAACATCATTTGTCCTACCTCGCCACCCTGCCACGGAATTTGATACTTTGATTGCACAAAGGTTATCGCCTCTGGTGAAAACGGATTTGATGATATCGCGGCCACAACAATATTTGGCAAGGTCATACGCCAACCGTGCGGAACATGAAAATCCTCATTCACCACTTCTCGAAAACTTTTATGAGCAGCGATCAGGGCATCCAACCGGCCAAACAGATCATTCTCCCAATCAAGAAATAGATAATAATTGACAAATTTGATGGTGCCGACACTGGTGATCTTGGGTGACACCGCCTGAAGCATACAACGCACGCCGGGGATGATCGGGTTCCTGGTGATGGAATAAGATATATTTTGAAGATCTTCGATGAATAAATCAATGAAAGCATCGTACATAATCATCCTCCCACAACGGAATAGAAAATTGACAAGATAAAATTATAAATGAATCGCAAAAAAGAATGGTGGAATTATCTGGTTTTAGGTTGGTCAAGGAATATGAATTGCTAGTATTTTGAGGAATTGTTCATAATTGACATAGACTTCCGCATTCCAACCGAAAGCTTTGGCTGCATTCACATTACGAAGATGATCATCCCAAAAGAGGATGTGTTCACCTGGAAGCTGCAGATGTGTTTCAATATAACGAAAATAAGCCCCTTCAGGTTTCTGAGTGCCCATTTCACAAGAAAAGAACAAGTGATCAAACAATTCTAGAAAACCCATTTCCTTTTTCATGTAATCTGCCCGATATCTCTCCTGGCTGGTAGCCAAACAACAAATAAATCCTTTTAGGTGTAACTCGATAATTGCATTGAATATTTTTGTGTCAATCACATGATCTGTTTTCAGCCAGAGTTCAACGAATTCTTCTACAGAACCTTTCCAATTCCACTCTCGCAGAAAAGGTGGCAGCACATCAAACAAATCAGCCTTCCCGACCAGGCATTCATTAAATATGCCGTCGAAAAATGGTTTGGTCATCTGAGGGGTTATCTTATAGTTTGATCCCAACAGTCGCGAGAATTGCATTTGTGGATAAACTACCACCCCGTCAGCATCGAAACAAATGGCTTTGATTGGCATGGATTAAACCAACTTTTTCTTTGAAGGCTTTATGAGCAAAAAATTAATCAGCAACGGAATCGTTCCTCCCGCCAGGTCTATGCCCAGATCAAATAACGATGCGCCAACGTTGAAAACACCAACACTAAGCATTTGTATGCTTTCTTGAATCACGCCCACCCCAAGGAAACAACCCAAGCAGATCAAAATAAGCTGTTTCATTGGCCGATTGGAGTAAAAGGTCATCACAATCCATGAAAAGCTGCCAAATAAGGCCATGTGCATCAAAATGTGTGATACCAGTGAATTGAAAACGAAATTAAAAACAACTGCATAACCGCTAAAAATCTGTGTTAATGCCGCAAACGGAAATAGAATCCCCAATAATAGAATAGCCAGAATAATCATGATAGTGCGCTTTTTCATTGGATTACCCGTTTGTACTCCTCTATTCAGTATCAATGAAATATCTTACCATTTTTTAACAAAAGGTCCGTGAGAGAGGACAGACTCTCACGGACTATTTAGATCTACACACTTTTACCTTCCAGCAAAACGGATTCTGGAAAGCGCCTTCATGTTCCCCGGCGTATAATAACGCTCGGTCCACGAATCGTCAACAGTCAATGGATTGGCTTGTTTTAATTTCAGCAGTTTTGCATAGTATCTGAAACGGTAATGTTCATAGAACCGCAGAATCTCAAGCCCGTAACGGTCTGCCACATCCGTATCGCCGCGGAAGATTAGATAGTTTTCATCGTTGCCATTGCTGGCAGGCACGCTGAAATTGTGACTGCCGCTGAGCACCACGGGATGGTCGGTGGTGAAATCCGTAACGACCGCTTTAGTGTGCACCAGAAGGTTCCCCTTCTGTCCATGCAGTCCTTCTTTCACCCAGCCTTCCAGACCGCTTTTCAGCAAGGCAGGTGTGGCGAATTCCGCGGTGCGGTCTGCATGAAAACCGGTGATGCGGCTGGCCGTGTTTTGAATGCCATATCGCAGCACAGGATCGTTAGGCAATCCCAACAGTGCGTCCAGAATTCTTTCGGGCAATTTAAAAGCCGTCGCAAATAGAAGATCCTTTTGTGCAGCTTGAATGAGCGCTACGAAGGTATCCAGGTCGGTTTGTTTGCTGCGTGGAGAAAAACCCGCGAACAGGGATAGATCATCAGCAATGGCATTGTTTTTGGTGAGCCATTTTCTGGTGAATCCCACATCATCGGGATGATCCCACAACAGATTGAAAATCGTTTCATAAGTCTCGGCCAATGCCTTGTTTTCTGAGACGTGCACCACGTTGGCTTGACGATAGACCCCATTTTCAGTGAAATTGGTGCTACCGCACATTACTGCCTGTGGGTTTCTCTCACCTGCAGCATCCAATTTGCTTAGCACAATAAACTTGTCATGGAATATCCTGTGTGTTTTACGCGGTTTTTTGCAGCCATCCGGTAATTTGGCCAGATTGCTCTCATTGATTTCGGTTTGTTCATCATTCTTCTTGCCGTGATAAAGCAAGCGGATGTTAACTTTTCGATCAAAGGCAGCGTTAACCGCATCAACGATTGCCTGAAGTTCATATTCATAAATAGCTACATCCAACGCCCACTTTTCATCTTTGGCCTGAGAGATAAAATTAAGGATGGCCTCCAGCAATCCATTTTCAAGCCACGACCTGGCTTCAACCGGCCATTGTTCAATTGCAAGATTCTTTTCCAAACTCAATTGTGCATCAAGGTCAGTGAATTTTCTTCCGAATGCCTGGCTGGCCGCCACAGCCCGGTTGAAATTGACATGTTGATCTTTGGGTTTGCCGTCATCAGTCTTCAGTTCAACCTCAAGCATCTCCTCCCGGGTTAACCCTGACCCATACACCAGATGCACTTTATACTTGCAGGTCATACCCGGTTCCACGCTGTAATCTGCCCAGCGGAACTTTTGCAGCGGCGCAAGGTTGCTCGGTGTCGCTGCCCATGCCTGGAGGGTATGCTGCTTGCCCGGAAATGTAAGTGAATTTAAAAGCCACTGCCACTTAAAGTTGCCTTCCTTCTTTTCAATGGCAAAACCGATCAAGTCTTTTTTACGGGATTGATCAAGATCAATTGCCAGCAACACTGAATTTGTGCCGGCATACCCTTTTACTCTGAAATCATCATTTGAATTCTTTACCAATTGGCGCATTTTACCCTCCTGTTTCTAAAACAAAAAAAGCACCCTGGTGTTTACCTCAATGAACTTCGGGGATGTTTTGTACCATTAAGTTAACGTATGCCGTCATGCCCCCATGCTCAAATGGGATTATAGCAAATAGTTCTTTCGGTTTCATTAAAAATCCACTCCCCTATTAAAGTGGATTTTCAATGCAATTACTATTTTTTCTTGCGCTTGGATACCACTTTTGCCAGGTTCTCTTTCAAGCGAAATCTCACAATTTCACGTACCAAATCCATCGGAATTTCCTCATCTAGCGGAAATTGCACCGTCCCTTTGGAGGTCTTGTATTTTGCCAATTCTTCCTTGAAATTCTCAATCCCCGATGGTGCCGGGAAGAACCCAATGTGATGCTTAAAATACGCGAAATGCACCAGATTGCCATTCTGACTGAAGGTGGGCATGGCATAGGCAATGCGTTCTTCTGCATCTGGAACTTCAGACTTGATAACAGCTCTCAAATTCTGTAATTTTTCTTGAACTCCCGGAGGGGCTTCTGCGATATATTGATCAATGGATGCAGCGATTGCACTTGATTTTTCCATTCTTACTCCTGATACTCAACCTAATAAGCGGATAATATTTGTCTTATTATCCCGCTTATTATCATTATTTGTCAAATTATTAATCGTACCTTTTAATGCTTCTCTTTGTTTTAATGGGTATCAGGAGGAGTCATTTATGAGTGATAATATTTTTAAAAACAAGACCGTGATCATTACCGGAGCCTCCAGCGGCATCGGCTGGGAAATGGCTAAACAAATGGCAGAACAAGGCGCAAATCTCGTTCTGGCTGCCCGGAATAACGATAAACTGATTGAACTAGCCAGCCTTTGTTATAGATTGGGAGGCAAGGCTATGGCCGTCCCCACAGACGTTACTGATCCTAAGCAATGCAATTCATTAATCGAGGCGGCGGTCAAAGCATTTGGAAACATTGACTTCTTGATCAACAATGCAGGCGCCACCATGTGGGCGCGGCTTGATGAAATCACCGATCTGACTATTTTTGAAAAGATCATGCAAGTGAATTACCTGGGCAGTGTTTATTGCACCTATTATGCCCTGCCTTACCTGAAAGCCTCAAAAGGGTATCTGGCCGCCGTCTCCAGTTTAACCGGCAAGGCCGGCGTACCCACCCGCACAGGCTATGCCGCCAGCAAACATGCCATGGTTGGCTTCTTCGATTCACTTCGCGTCGAGTTGCGCGGATCAGGCGTCAGTGTCACCATGATTTATCCCGGGTTCGTCGATACCGGCGTGCAGGAACGCGGCTTTGGTGCAGATGGCAAACCCCTGGGTGTCAATCCGCTGCAGTTGAACAAGATCATGACCGCACCTGAATGTGCGCGTCTGTGCATCAAAGCGATTGCAAACCGACGCCGTGAAGAAGTCATGACCTTTCGCGGCAAGCTCGGCCAATGGATAAAACTAATTGCTCCAGGTCTGGTCGATCAGATCGCGGCTAAAGCCATTGAAGAAGGTAAATAGCAGCAAATTCGAAAATATTAATTCTTTGACTTGACCGGAATTTCCGCCATGATGTATTCTGCCAGCGCGGTGATGGTCAAAGCCGGGTTGGCGTTAAGATTGACGGGCACCACTGAACCGTCAGCCACATACAGTCCCTGATAACCAAAAATCTTGCCTTCGCGGTCAACCACACCCTCGGATGCAGAATTTCCCATAATACATCCACCCAAAATATGAGCAGTCGTGGGGGCATCCAACAGCACTTCAAACCAACTGCCTTTGGCAAAACCCTTCATTTTCTCAGCCATCTTGCGTGTCACCTCGTTGGCAATGGGAATGTAAGTCGGGATGCGCTGACCGTCTACTGGTAATTTCGAATTCAATCCAAAACGGGTTCTTTTCAACCGAAGATAGTTTTCTGTTGATTGCATGACCAATATCACAGATGACCGCGCACTTTGCCCGGGGATCCATAATCCTCGCAGGAATTGCAGCGGATGGCGAAGAATGTTGCCGAAAAACCGCAGCACGCGTGGAATTTTTCCGCCGCCGTTGGTCAACACGGTTGCCAGGGCATACATCACATCTGACCCCTTGTTATACCTGACCACTTCAATATGGGTGTTTCCATCGGGGTAGATGCCAGAAGTAATGGCAATATGATCGTTCCAATCTTTACTTTGGTCGCGAGAATCAACCCCCAATATGGCTTCAGAATTGGTGCGGGTGAAATCACCCAGTTTATCAGAGAGATTGGGTAATAAACCTTTTTCTTTGCAATCGAGCAATAATTTCACCGTACCCAACACGCCGCCGCTGAATACAACGTTTTTACAGTCAAAGGTGAGTTTTTTCTTGCTTAAACCATGTGAAGCTTCTGCCATAACCTGATAGCCGTGATTGCCAACTAACCTTACTCCGCTTACTTCGGTTTCAGAGATGATTTTGACACCCAGTTTTTCGGCCAGGTAGAGGTAGTTTTTATCCAGTGTATTTTTTGCACCGTTTGGGCATCCGATCATGCAGGCGCCGCAAAATTTGCAACCTGCGCGCTCCGGTCCGTCACCATCAAAATAGGGATCAGCGACCGTTTTATCCGGTTCTCCGAAGAATACACCCACCGGGTTGATATGAAAGGTATCTTCACCGCGCAGCTCTATCCCCACTTCACGCAAGATGGAATCTGCATTGCCTATGCTGGGACAGGTAACTGCGCCCAACATGCGGCTGGCTTCTTGATAATGGGGGAGCAACTTTTGCTTCCATCCGCTGCCGCCCCATTCAGGTTTCTTAAAAATATCGTCATTGGGTACGATCAACTGATTGGCATACACCAGGCTGCCGCCGCCGACGCCCACACCATTCAAGACTAAAACATGCCGCAGCAGCGTGAGTGATTGAATACCTAGCAGTCCCAGTTTTGGCATCCAAATGGACTTTCGCAAATTCCAATTGGTCTTTGGAAAATCTTCATTTCGGTAGCGCAGCCCTTTTTCGAGCACAGCCACCTTATAACCTTTTTGCGCCAGCCTTAATGCAGAAACCGCGCCACCAAAGCCTGATCCAATCACAATGAAATCATAAGAATCCATCAAACATAACCCTTTCACACCATGGATTAACCAAACAAATATGTCACTTGTTAGGTTAATTAACCCTGACAAATCGGTTAGTTATGCTCAATTACCCCTGCTTAATAAAAAAAAGCAAGATTCATGAAAAAAAACTGCTTTACTGATTCGTTGCAAATATGCTAATTCTTCAAGCTGTGAATCGGTGCGGGGATCTTTCCGCCGAAGGCGATAAACCGCCCCGACTTGCCCACGCTGCGCACCGGTGCGATGGTGCTCTCACCAAACAGCCCGCCAAAGGCCACAAACTCGCCGGCTTCCTTGCCCGGCACGGGGATGAGCCTTACCGCGGTGGTCTTTCCGTTGATCATGCCAATCGCCATTTCATCCGCGATGATGGCTGAGATCGTGGCTGCATCCACCGAACCGGGGATGGCGATCATATCCAGGCCGACCGAACATACGCTGGTCATGGCTTCAAGCTTTTCAAGCCCAAGCGTTCCGTCACGTACGGCATCCGCAAGATAGCGGTCTTCACACACAGGGATGAAAGCGCCGCTCAAACCACCCACGCTTTGGCTGGCAAAAGTGCCGCCCTTTTTGACCGCGTCATTAAGCATGGCCACGATTGCTGTTGTGCCGGGTGCGCCAATGGCATCTACGCCCAGAATCTTCATGATCTCGCCCACGCTGTCACCCACGTTTGGAGTCGGCGCCAAGGACAGATCCACCACCCCAAAGGGAATCTTCAATTCGGCGGCAACGCGGCGGCCAATCAACTCGCCGCAGCGCGTCACGCGAAAGGCAGTCTCTTTGATCTCTTCAGCCAAGTCGTGCAATCCTAAATTTTCCGCGCCGTCATTGGTAATGCGCCGTTCAAGCGCGCGAGCAATCACACCAGGTCCGCTGACGCCTACGTTGATTACCACTTCATGTTGGTCGAGACCGTGAATGGCGCCTGCCATAAAGGGGTTGTCACCCGGTTGGTTGGTAAACACTACGAACTTGGCCGCTGCAAAACCGCCTGAATCCGCGCTGCGTTCTGACAGCTCTTTGATCACGTAACCCAGCCGCGCCACGGCATCCATATTGATGCCCGCCCGCGTGGAACCCACATTGACCGATGAGCAGATCTTTTGGGTGGTGCTGAGCGCTTCAGGGATGGAATTGATCAGCTCCGTATCCCCTGAAGTAACACCGTTGGCAACATCCGCGGAGTAGCCACCCAAGATGTCGATGCCAACCAAGGAAGCAGCTTCGTCGAGGGCGTGTGCAATCTGGATGAAACCGTCTCTTTCAAACCCTGCGCCGACATGCGCAATGGGAGTCACGGAAATACGTTTATTGACCACCGGTACGGCATATTCGCTGCTGATCTGCTCACAGGTTTTCACGAGCTTGCCTGCATGACGGGTGATCTTTTCAATGATCGCCTGACAAGTCTGTTTTGCATCCGCACGGTGGCAATCCAGCAAACTGATGCCCATGGTCACGGCGCGCACATCCAGGTTTTCTTTCTGGATCATTTCAACAGTTTTGAGGATATCTTCTGAACGCATGATTAATGCTCCCTTTTGGGGCGGATGGGAAGGCTGATCTCGTTGACCGCTTTGAATATGTCAAAGTGTTGAAGCACCACTCTCAATCCATGTTCCTTGCCAAAGTCAACCAAAGCCTCTCGTACTGCGCTGATGGATTCGCAACGGTTTAAATCAACTTCAAGCATCATCACAAACTCACCTTGTGAGAGTGTGGTGGATAGGTCAAGGATGTTGATTTGGTGCTTCACACAGAAACCGGCAACCCCTGCCACAAAACCAATCTGGTCTGCGCCGCTGGCGGTGAGCACATAGCGATTCTCGGGGTTGTTTTGAGTAGGCAGAGGTTCTTCAATTGGATTGACCAGGATGTTGAGCGGAGTTGGGCTCTTTTGATCCACCTCAATCAGTTTGGCTTCGATGGTCTGCCTTGTGACCGCTGCGGGGAAGCTCGCCCGCATGATCATGGTGTAATAACCGCACATCACGCTCTGACGTGAATCTGCAATATTGCCTGTCAGTTCAGCCAACGCACCTGAAATCTCGTAGACGATGCCGATGCGGTCCCGCGAGGTGATGGAAATGATGTATTCTATGGATTGGCTAGTCATGACTTTACCTGATGAATTTAGATTTAATGGATTCATTATACCCAATAGCTGTTTTGAATTTGTATCAAAAAAATCAATGTCTTCATTGATAGTGAAAACATCTATGCTTACCTTTGCATTAACAGTGAAAAGGTTAAGACCGAAAATGAATTTCAGTAACAACTTAAAATGGAAATACAACTGTTAATAAAGGTACATTATTTATTCTGTGTTCAAGATAAATCCTATAAATTGGATGTGGTTTTGTAGGTAACAAAATATCTTTTTCACATTTTGTTCCAAATATCTTTTGATTTCGTTCTATAATCGCTTGAAATTTTGGATTTTCGCGAATTTCACCTATTGAAAAGCCAATATTCGAAAGATCAACAAAACTTGCACTTGTAATAATATCCCTTGGATAAACTAAAGATTCGCTTATATCAAATTTTGTTTTTTGAATAAATTCATCCTCATTAAAATCCAAAGAACGTGGTAAATCTGGAAATAATACATCAATTGGGTATGACTTTTTTTGATTAATTACGTCCTTTATTAGTTCGTTAGTATATTCTTTTTCTTTATCTTCAAGTTCACAAATATGATTGATTATGAGGAATGCTTTATCGTCCTTAAAATATATCCCATCAAGCTCGGTCTTAATATTTTTCTTAGGGTTTTTTATATTTACAATATCAAAATCAATTCTTTCTCTCTCCCATTCTTGTATTTCATCACAAATAATGATTAGATATAGAATTAGAGTTTTTGGATTACTACAACTAATTTTCATTTTTATTTCTTTATATCGAATATTATGAAATGCCATTGCAAGTGCTGCGTTAATATTTGGTCCCCAGTTTAAAAATCTTGGGCCAAGATTATTTTCGAGTTTTTGAAGCTCAGATAGATACTTAATAGCGCTAATTAGGCCATGATCATATTTATACCAATAAGGAAATTTATCATCTTTTCTTTTAAACAATTTAATAAAATTTTCAAATATATAATTATTATTCGTATTATTATTGACTTCAGGAATAATGATATTTGTAATTAAATCTTGAGCTGAATTATCAATAAAATCAATTTGATCTACATTTGTAACTCTTGCCGACAAGAAATCCCAAAATTTATTTTTACTTATTCGGTTTTCCTCTTCTGTTGAAGCCTCCTCAATATCATATCCAATATCATGAAATAATGAAGCTGATAACCAAGAAAATAATAATTTACAATAATCGCTTCGAGAATCTGCTAACCCACTAATATAATGGTATTCTTTTAAGATCCACTTACAACTAGTTAGTATGTTATACCCAAATAGAAATTCTTGAATTACATGACTGATATGTTCAGAATGATCATTAGTAACCGCCTCAAGTTCTGTTTCAAGTTTCATAAATTCAAGAAATACCTTTTCATATTCACCTTTTTCATATTCATTCCAGATAGGTGATAATTCCTCAATAAATCTTTTATTTTTATTTGCTTTTGATCCTTTCATTTTGTACGCATTTATGGCATTCAAAATAAAATTATCAAAATAACATAATCTATTTGAAGTTTGTCTTTCAAATATTAACATTTCAGTTGCTTGAAATAATGGATTCATCACCCCTCCTTATAATTAAAACCTGCCGAAAATCACTTATCTCGTTTATGTTCCTTCACAAACGCCTGGATGTAGTCCATGATATCCACTGTTGTATGCCAGCCCAACTCTTCTCTCACCTTGGAGGTATCGTTCGCCGATTCTTCACGGCCAGGGTAGCCGTCAACAAACTCGATTTGGCCGCCAAAGGCCTCGGCAATTTCAAGCACTGAGTGGCTTTGATCTGCACCCAGGGCGTAACCGTCTCCCCAGCCTTTTTCGCCGGTCAACATGATGCCACGTGCAAGATCTTTTACATAGGTAAAAGCGCGTTTCTGCGTCCCAGGTTTGACCACAGTCAACGGCTGCCCTTCGAGGTAAAGCTGCTCATACCTGGCAATTAACGTGGCGTACTTGCCCTCTCCCCTTTCACGTGGACCAAAGCCGTTGTAAAAATAGCAAATCGCGTAAGGAAGGTCGTACCATTTGCCGTAATCGTTGATCAAATCCACATTAACTGACTTGGTGAAGGAATAAGGGTTTTGATGACGCCCGTTGCCCTCAACCGCAAAGCGCGTGCTGGAGGCTGCATACACCAGTTTTTTCACCTTGTGCAGGCGGCAATATTCCACGACCGCAAAGGTGCCCGTAATGTTCATGTCATAAACTAAAGCCGGTTCTTCACGCGACGGTGTGATGCGTGCGTACTCCCCAAGGTGATAAAGCAGGTCAGGCGTTTCAGGCACCAGAGTCTCAATATCCTTGGTGTGTCCGTGCCGATACTCCGCTCCGGGGACGTGATTTTTCTCACTGCCATTGAAATAGTTATCCAGCGAGATCACCCTATTATTGGGGTTTTCGTTTAAAAGCTCAACAAGATGCGAACCTACATGCCCGGCGCCGCCGGTGACCAATATGGTTTGTTTGCCCATTCAACCTCTTATTTTTTAATGCCTTAATTATCACTCAAATTTAATTTTCAGGATATCTTCAGTTTACCTTTTCGCTTGATTGATAGATAAATGTGTGCCGCTTGACAATCTGCTTGCCATTCATGACAAAAATTGCCACCCCTTTACGTATTGTTTCTCTGTTGTTTGAATTCATTTTGTACCATTCTAGGTAAGCGGTAATCACAGCGTCATACACCTTGGCATCCAAGACTTCTACGTTGATGGCGGGTTCGCAAGAAAAAAGGTTCTGTAAAAATTCTTTTGAATTTTGAATGTGATCCACAGATGGATCGCCGATATCGTCATCAAAATAAGACTTATCTAGATAATCATCCAATGTATCGATATTTCGTTTGACAAATAAATCATCAAAATACCCGCGGATGTATTCCAATCCTTCCTGACTGTTCATTTCTCGCAAACCATCAAAAGGTAATCACCAGAATCATCACACAATCCTGGCCAATTGGCATGAAACTCTACCCTGGAAAAACCACACTCGCGAGTCAAAATTCGTAAATCATCTTCGCTGTAAGCCTGGTGATTATCTGCCATCTGCTGAACATCGCCGCTGGCCGCGTCAATCACAAACATTCTACGCGTGGCAGCTTTCATCTCTTCATTCCAAAAACTTTCTTCCATTAGGAGATAAGGATGATCAGAGAACAATCCGCCCTGGCTGGCGTGCCAGCCAGATGCTGCCAACCCAAAACCATGCAGACAGGAATATGAATTTAATTCAATCAACAATCGTCCGTCAGGCTTTAAAGCCTCGTGTGTTTTTATAAGAATATTTCGGGCGTCTGGCTTGCGGAAGGTGTTAAATTCACCATAAATCAGCATCACCAGATCGTAACCACTGCCAAAATCAAGGGAGCGCAAATCGTGTTGAATAAAAGTGCATCCGGTGTGCTGCACCTCATTCTGCTTTTTGGCATATTCGATGGAGGCTGGCGAAAAATCAACCCCGGTGCAAGAGTGACCCAATTTAGCCAACCTCGACACATAAAATCCTGGCCCGCACCCCAGATCAAGAAGCCTGGAAGGTTGTTCTTTCAACAAAGCATGATGGATCCAGTTGACATGCTGGTCAATGATTTCAAACCTGCGGCTGGCTGCATCATGCTCTTGCGATAGGTGCTCGCGCAGCATGCGTTGACTGAACGCTGGTTCATCCCACGGGATTTTTTCGCCTTCCCTCCATGGAATCGCCTTCTCACTTCGATTAACAATATCGCTCAGATTCATTTTTTCTCGCTTTACCTGACACTGTAAATAATTATAGCGTTTATAGCTTTGAAAGTTGTTATTGTGCTGTGCGCGTAAGCCTGGCTTCCATGGGTAAATAATACTCTCCGGCTGGCGCCGCGATAATCTTCCATTGGATGGTGTTGACATCAATATAGGTGATCTCGGCCGTGCCTGGTTGATCAGTAAACGAACTTTGGAACTGCACTGTGGCAACCGTGCCTTTCAACCAACCGTTAATCGAAGCTTCAAGAGAATCAATCTTGCTGCCATCTTGAATTACAAACACGTGCTGACCATAAATTTGTTTCCAATCTTGATAGAGATCAAGGGTGAATCCTGTGCTGGCATCCACCCAGTGACCATCCATTGAAAAGCCGGTCGTGTTTTGAGCCACATCAACCTCAATTGAATAAATTTTCTGTTCCGGGGTCAAACCACAGACATCCAACGGCTGGTCAGCGGGGCATTCCACTCCCATTTCTGGTTTCCAGTTGACTTTGATCAACATCAGACCCATATCTCGATACAAACCCGCAGCAGAACCGGTAACACCGTCTGCTGAATAGTTCTGTGCCTGCGTCCAACCAGCCCCTACAGTACTGATCAGTGTGTGGACCACGCTGCCCGCATCTGAGAAATCCGCACCAGTGCCAGTGGCCGTCAGACGGCAGCCTTGCCCGGCTTCGCCGCCGACTGCATCCAAAAATGGTGCATAAGATTCAAAGTAAACCTCTTTATTTAATGCAGTGAGCATTTCTTGTTGCAGCAATTGACATAAACTAATTTCAATGGGTTCGTAAACAGCACCAAAAGCCGGATCAATTGTCTCAGCAGGGATTTCAATTTTATATGAATACAGGATATCTTCTTTCGCCAATGACTTGATTTCAACAGTATAAGTTTGATCGACCGGTAAAACCTGACTCCAATAAGTCAGCGGCTCGCTGGTTAAAATGGTTCCTGCCGCATCCATAATGGTCAATGTTGCCAGGTCTGATTCTACGGATGCCGGTTCAGTGGTCAACCACATCGAAACCTGCTGCCCCTGTAAGGCTGTGACGGTAAAGCGGATGGCGGAATATGGATGCAAATCGCCAGGTGTTTGCATGAAAGTGGCTCCTGCACTAAATTGCAGCGGACCTGCATCCGTAACCTGCCAGACAGGCGTTGATGATTCAGTTACGGTTTCGGTCGCCTCATCTTTAACATTTTGGGTGGCAATTGGAATCACCGCTGCCGGTTGGGAACATCCAACCAATAGCACAAAGATCAAAAACAAAATAATATTCAACCTGAATTTGTTCATCAATGACATGTTCGATATTCTCCCGACATAAAAATGTACGTATCACGTAATTATAGGTCAGGTTGCTTCAAATTCTAAAATATATTTCTACAAGCGCCGATATTTCGATATCTTTTTTGGAAAATCCGTCAAAATCGGTAAATAGGAATTTTATTGTAATGTCGCTGTAATGTCAAACCGTTGTATTCATAACTATTATGGTTATAATTGAATTAACATTCATTTATTGAACAAGGAGAAATAATATGTTATTTGCCCCGAAAGAAAAAGGTCAAGGTTTGATCGAATATGCACTGATCCTCGTGCTCATCGCTGTGGTCGTAATTGTTGTCTTGCGCTTGCTCGGACCTCAAATTGGCGGTGTCTTCAGCAAGATTAACAATTCACTTTCTGCTGTCTAGTACGATTCATTGCACAACCAAAAAAACCTCGAGTGATGCTCGAGGTTTTTTATTAGGCTGATTATTTCTCAGTGAACGCCAGCTTCACTGCAAAACCTGCCAGAATAACCGCAAAAGTCCGTTGGATCCATTTCATTATTTTGGGCGAATTCTTTATGGATGAACTTATAGCGCTTGCTAATAACCCATAAATGGCGAAAACGACCAATGTAATCACCATAAACAAAATACTTAGTTTAATCATTTCAAAGGTGGGAGTAACTGTGCTCTTTGAAATAAACAGAGGTAAAAAGGCAAAGAAAAAAATGGTCAATTTTGGATTCAACAAGTTTAAGGCGATTGCTTTTAAAATAATCTTAAACGGCTTTGATTCAAATGTTTTGCCTCCCATTTCCATGGAACCAGCCTCACGCCACATTTTCCAGGCCAGGTAGAACAAGTAAACCGCGCCAACTATTTTTATTGCAGAAAAAACCTGGGCGCTCATATTCATGATGGCAGACAACCCCAACACACTCGCCACAATATGCGGAACAATACCAAGAGTACAACCGATGGCTGCAGCGATACTTGCCCGCCAATTTTGAGAAAGTGCAGTACTGATGGTATAGACAGCTCCAGTACCTGGGATTAATATAACAACGAGTGAAGCCAACAGAAACTCAGAGTTTATCATCTATCAATTTCCTTTCTAAAATAGTTCCAAATTTCTAAATGAATCTTCCCCGTAACAAGCTAACGGGAATTAAGTTGGTTTGTCGTTCTTGAGTAATAAATCCACTCATAAACCCCAGCCCCTCTCCTGCTGCCACTTGTTTCGCTCGAATTAACAGAGTTCGCGTCTCTCCTTCTTGTGGAGTTGGAGAGGTTTGGGGCGAAGCAAAAATTACATACCCTTTTCAAGCAAGATGCGGGAAATGTGTTCTTTAGATTACTTCAAAAATTCCTGCAAAATTTTGATCGTTTCCTCTTGAAATGGGATACTTATATGATGGCAGTTCATCACTTTATGAAGTTGACATCCTGGAATTTTATCAGCCATATACAAAATATGGTCATCTTTGACCATATCCTTTTCAGCATACAGGATATTCACCTCGGTCTTGATATTTTGCAGATCATCCTCGGTGATTCCGGTATCGGTCAGCATGAGTTCAAAACGCATGATTTGCTTTCTGGTGGGAAGACCAAATCTTCGCAGCCGCTTCATGGTAAGAAGATAACGATTGATGGCGGCAATCACCCCATCTTTATTGCCGCTAGCCAGGGTATTTGGAGAAATCGCAATAACCTTGGTGAAAATTTCTGGCGATTTAACTGCCAGCCATAATGCCAGATTTCCGCCGTCGCTGTAGCCAATCACATTGGCTTGTGTGATTCCTTTGCTTTTACAAAAGTTTATAACATCCATGCTTTGCTGCTCATAAGATAAACTGTGGTCTTTAGATCGACTCTGGCCGTGACCGCGGCTGTCGAGGGCGATTGTGTGATATTTTGAGAAATAATCAAGTTGATATTTTTTAAATATTGCCTTACTGCCCGAGTTGCCATGCAGCAGCAGCAAATTTGAACCTTCTCCGTGTTGAGTAAAGGCCATCTTGATGTCATCCAGTTTAAGGAACTCTGTTCTTAACTTGATCATTTATCTGACTTTCGTTTTATAGGTTTATACATTGACTGATTTCTGCAAGTTTTTGAGCACATCCATTGCCGCGGATGCCCGTTCAATGGGGACAAATATGTGGTCATGCCAGGCACCCGCCACCACGTTGCAGCTTATGCCGGCCTTGCCCAATGCGCCTGCGAAAGCCGCGGTCAGCCCCACTGCCTGCAAATCAGAGTTGACGTTGAGCGTGATCCACCCCGCGCGGAACATGATCTTCAGTCCGAGCGACAGCGCATCTCTTTCTTCAATCACAGCAGAATACCCCTCATCTTCCCAGATCGAGGCGATCACCTTCACGGATTTTAATGCCTCAGCACTATTTACCGAGACAAACGCAAACACACCGGGGTTTAAAACCGGTTGCATTCTTTTTATCAGTTGGTCGAGATCAGTAATGGGCAAGTTTAAGGCAGCCTTTTCGTAAGTAAAAAATCAAACGCTGTGTATCTGATTGGATTGCTTCAGTCCTGACATTCCCAAAACGATGCACATCACGGAGAGCATCAACCCGGGCCAATGGGTGCTAAGAAAATCATTAACACTTGGAAACACCCTGAATCCGTTGGAAATCATCAAGAATACCATTGCCAACATCATGATCAGTAAGAGCCATTCAAAGGCTGTCTTGTAGCTCTTTTCTGACAAACGGGGTTCAGAAGCTGTCGTGATTTTGCTGCTGCCGATTAATGCGCCGATTCCAACCACTGCCAACATGAAACCCAGCAATTCAAATCCTTCAAATAGTTGAAACCCGACGCTCATGAATCCACTGATGAGCGCAACGATAATCATCGTGCGATAGTTATAGATAAACACTTTTTTAGTTTTCATCACAAAAATCCCTCCTTATTACAATAAAAAGAATAAGTGCAATCCATCACACTATAGCAAATTTTTTACCTAATAATAAGGGGTGGATTCTGTTTCTTAGTGGGTCACCACCTTGTCAAAACGATTATCCAGGCAGACGCTCAGGTCAGTGGTCACAAATTTGCCGTCTTTGAACAGGCTGAAGAGGGTTGCCGGCGTTGGCGCGGAATGAGCTTCTTCCATGCTTTCCAGCTTAATGATCTTCAAAGATAGATTACGTCTGGAGGCAGTTTTCACCAGCACTTCGTTGACATAATACTCGCAAAACGGACAGCGGTTGGTATAGTAAACCACGAGTCCGTTCTTATCGGGGCATTCTCCGCTCTTCACACAATCTTTGAATGCAGGTTTGTTATCTGATATACCGATATTGTAAGCCAGCAGACTAAAACCATTGGCGGTAGAGTCGCAAACTTCAAATCCCTGATCCAGCAGCCATTTGGTGTCACTCATGAAGTGAAACTTCTTCGTGCCGGCCACTGTAACCACCCCGTCTTTGCCCTGTCTTTTGGCATCTTCGATCACTGAATTTAGCAATGCCTTGCCGTGACCTTTGCCCTTATAACTGCCTGAAACCCAGAAACAACCCAGCATCAAAGTGTTGGGGGCGCTTACCGGCACCCACGCGGATTCTGAAGGACCGTATTCTACAAACACTTTCGCGCGTTCATCCAACCTGCGAAAAACGTATCCGTGGTCAAATTCGCTGGTTAACCACTGCTTTTTGAGCTGGGTTCCTTCAGTACATTTTTTGTCTGAAAACCCGCAGCAAATGTGTTCTGGACCAATATTTTTCTTAGTTAAATCTATGTAGCCCATCGCAATCACCTTCCTAAAGGCAGTATTTGGCGGCTTCAATCAGCCTTTTAATATCCCGCAGACCAATCGTCCCTTTGAAATATTTTCCATTTTCATTGACGCGATCCATGGCTTCGAACAATTCATTACCATCTGCTGCCGAAAGCTTCTGACAGTTATCATACCCGGCTTCCATCAACATTCGGCCGGCAGTAGGGCTTACCCATTGCACCCTGCAAAGAGTCGCCAAGTTCACTAAATAAACTATCATTCCGCGGTCAATTCCAGTTTTATCGGCAAAATTGTTACGCGAGTTTATATCGTTGAACTTTGAAAAAAGCTGGTCAGAAGTAGTGATTCCACCATCAAGCAGCTTTTTAATCACTTCTTGAGGAACCCAATCAATAGCCTTCAGGTCAAAGGGTTTCGGGGCATAGCCTTCTACTTCTCTTCTCAAGAGCACCAGGTATTGCAGATCAATCGCGGATGATTTTGAAAAAAACTCCATACGCTTGGGATTTTTGATGGCTTTTTGCAAATCAAGCCAGGTTTCTATTCCGTGTTGTGCGAGCTTTTCAAAAACGGCGTCAAGGTCTTCCAACAAAACCGCACGGCTCGGAACCAAGTCGGTCGACTTAATTCGGTTTCGCAAATCATCCAGGCTGACCGTTTCAGGTTTGGAATAATCCATGCATTTACCTCCGGTAATCTTAATCCTTCTCTATTTTACAGGAATCAGGATAATCATTGTTCGATCCATCAAACTTTTCTCATTATGCCAACACAAAATTGTCATCCCCATATTTTCAACCAACCCCACCCGCGGAATCCAGGTCGTATGAAGATAAGCCAACGCAAGCGATAATTCCGATTCTGGAACTTCCATTTTCACAAAACGGCCTCTATGAACAGTTTGACTGACTAAAAGCGGAGATGGCTGGTGAATTTGATTCTTTTCAGCACCCACAAAAAAATACCGTCTTCTCGTCTCTTGATTCATGTTAAATTCTATTTCGTAGACGGTTGCATGATCTTGAAAACTGCCCAAAGATAAAAAATCAAGGCAAACATGCCTTTTTAAATTCGCTGCTCTTTTATCATTTTCATCAAGCAAAGTCATTAATCCCAACAAGGTCAAGTCTTCTGCCTCAGTCACCAACGGCGTGCAGAAGTGATCGCTGTTGATAAATTTAAGTTCCGCCAATGTTTTAGGCTGCAATAAAAATTGAAAGGGAATACCATTCTCTTTTCTACATTGGCTCGGCGTCATTTGAAACATCTTGCGAAAAACCCTTGAGAAAGTCTCCTGGTCATTAAAACCAAAATCCTGGGCTATATCGATAATCCTCAGATCACTGCGGATTAATGCCTTGGCGGCTTCGGTCAATCTCCTCCGCATCAGATAATCATAGGGGGTGTGGTGAACGACCTGGTTGAACTTACGCATAAAATGGAAAAGTGAATATCCCGCCGCATCAGCAATCTGTGCAACGTCAATATCCTCTTTGAGATGGCTTTCGATAAACTCAATCGCCTGAAAGATCACAACGACTTGATCGACCATCAGTCAAATTTCTTTTTAATTGGGATATATACATCCAACACCGATTCACTGATTCGATCCAACCCTTTAAAGCGCTCATCGTAATATTGAAAATTATAAGTTCCGGCACTCTGGTAGCCCGATTCAGACATCCAGGTTTCAAGGATTTTCTCCCAATCGGAACTGATCTCTTCGCCTTCAAAAGTAAAAATGGCATATTGTGTGCCCGGAAGATTTTTTACTAATAATTGTGCTGGTAACTCTGTCAATCTCGCCAGATCGATATCCACTCCGACAAAAACTTCAAATAGTCCCTTTGATTGCGTTTCTTCAGAGTGGATGTGCACCTCATACCACGCGCTGGATTGCGAGAGGGATGAGAAAACGGCATCCTTTTTCAAGAAAGCGAATAAACGTTTCCAAAGAAGTCCAATTTGATTATCTTCGTCCCAGCCGGCATGGGTATCAAACGGATCCCCATAAAACGACATCCCCACAAGGGTGATTGGTTTGGATTCAATTATTTTTGGCTGCACAGTTTTCTCTCTGAGTTGGATTTTTAAATATCATACTCCCTCTCGGTGATATCCACAAAAAGGGAGTATGAAACTTCTAGCACCCAAAATTGGTTTGATGCGAGGCAAAGTAGTCCCCTGCTTCTTCCATCCATAACGGCCAGTCAGACAACCAGCCCGCAACCTTCACATCGCGGATTCGATCCGAAGTGGGCATATATGGTTTAAGATCAATCACCGGTGTGCCGTCAAAAGCATCAATCCACGGCAGCCTGACAATGCCTTGCGCGTGATCAATCGCCAGAATGGGCATCGTGGTGATGCCAACCGGGTTGGGACGGTACTCACTGCGGCAGGCAAACACCCCGGCTGTCACACCCGGCGCATAGGGCAGTTGTGTCGAGAGTAAGCTGCGGTCTTTATCATTGTCGTGCTTGTTTGCCCACCATATGATCATCACATGGCTGAAGGTTTCCAATAAAGTCAGCGCTTCTCTATACTCCGGGAACACCTCGATGCAGTAATTCCCCAGCTCGTCAGATGCCTGCACAACTCCTATAGGATTGATGATAACGGGTTTTGTTTCTGCTTTTACTTGAACCATAGTGGTTGCCTCCATAAATTTTTTTGCCGGCAATCAAAGCATACCAAAATGGCAGCAGGTTGTTCTGATGATTATTGCTGAAAATTCAAACAATCATTAACGTGTTTGATGAATATTGCTCTTCAGATCAATTTCTTCCACATAAAAATGCGCTGATGCCCAACCGGAAGATCATCCAGTACACCAAAAACGACATATCCAAGTTTTTCATAAAATGGTTTGGCTTGAAAACTCATCGTATCAAGATGTACGGCCTTGCATCCCTTTTTGAACGCTTCTTCTTCTGCCATCTTGATCAATCGTTCACCATATCCCTGCCGGCGCAAACGATCATCAATCCACAAAATATTGATGGATAGCCATCCCCAATATATATCCCCCAACAGCCCTCCCATGATGGATCCGTCTTCACGGCGCATGAACAAGTTGAGCGCTTGAAAGCCGTCATCTTTGATAAATTGGTTATTGAATTGGCGCAATCCCTTGCGCACAAAAGCCGTGTCAGCTTCAGACGCCCCCGGTTCATTGGTGATTAAAATGGGAGGATTTGTCATACTCACATCCTCTCTTGCAACCGCGGAATGATCTCGGACCCAATAAAATCATCCAATGTTTCCTGCGAAAAGTGAATGTCATTCTCTTCCACCTTTAACACGGCGTTCTGCAGCATCGCGGCTGTCAGTTCAGCGCAGACCAGCGGAACATTTACATCGAAACCTGCGTGCCTCATGATGACTTTTTGTTTGACCTCTGCCAGTGTGAATCCCCAATCCATACAGCGCAGGCGAAAATCAAGCGCGATGCCAAATCCCTCGTTGGCCATTGAGTCGCGGGAATCATTCCTTAATAAGTCTTCTGCCGCCAAGTTTGAGAAGAAAAGTTCATTTGCCAGCTTCTTCATCTCTAGAACGGATGCATTTTTTTGAACGGGAAACGGCCAATGGGCAATGACTTTGTCATCATACATGGCCGGTATGCCGCTAAAGATGTAAATATTACGGGTTGATTCTGGCAATGCGTACCCTATCGCGTAGCTGTAGGGTGCGCCAGAAGAAATGCCCAGCACATCAAATTGGTTAAGCTTTAGTTGACTGACCAACTCATTGATCATCCTTCCCCACTCGCCGATGGAGTACATTACATTAGCAGATGACTCTCCATAACCTGGTCGGGCAATGCAGATCACCCGAGCGCCAGCCTCCGTCAGCCGATCAAACAGATATCCATCCTTGATGCTTGCAATCAGACCATGCTGCACAAGAATGGGATATCCATTCGAGTTACCGAATTCGGTATAAGAAAGTTCATTTTTTGTTGATTTATAGAGTGTCATTATTTTCTAATTATATTAGTACAAATGTTTTATGGCAACCAATGCAGTCTTATAAAAAACCCTTGGAATGTGACATATCCCAAGGGTATTTAATAGATTACAAATATTTCTAGCCCTCCCGGTTTTCTTCCTTGACAGATTTGATCAGATTCTTCAAACTGGTATCCACCTGCTGATGGGTAGAACACAATAGCTCCATTAATGCCTGTGATTCGTCCGGGTTTTGAGCGGATAAGGATTCAATAAACAGGCGCAAATTTTCATGAAATTGCTTGTGATCAACTTTCAAAGCATGGAAATTCTTATCCTGGCCAAAATCTCTGCCGCCCACGCCGTAATACCAACGACCCAATGAACAATTTCGGTGGTTTGGCAGATCGCTTAATTTTATCTTCGTGCCGCCCTTTTGCATCTCTTCCGCATTGTTAACAAAATTTACGTGCTCAAAAATAAAGCTATTAATCTCAGCAATCTTATCCGCGCTGGTTTTTTCGGTCAGTTTGAAAGTTTTAACAATATCCTGAAGCTTTTGTGCCATAACAGCCAGCGACGCCGCAGAGTCAGTGACCTCATCCACCTGGGTGCTCATCTCTTCTGCACTGGCGCTCACTTCTTCAATGGCAGCGCTGTTTTCTTCACTCACACTGGCTATACTCTCAATCGCCTGGGTAACTTCGCTGGAATTGGCGGCCATTTGTTCTGTAGATGCCGTGTTTTCTTCAACAATCGCTGAAACTGACTCAACGGCAGACACTAATTCTTCAGAAGCCAATTTCATCCTGGCACTGGCTTCACCTGCCATATCAGCCTGTTTTTGAACTGCTTCAGAAGCAACCAGGATGTCATTTAAGGCAGTTCCGGCTTGATTGGCACTCAGAACACCTTTTTCTACTTCTTTCGAGCCTTCTTCCATCGCCTTTACTGCTTCTGCCACTGAAGCAAGGATGCCATTGATCAACGCTCCGATCTCTTTCGTAGCCAGCGATGAACGTTCTGCCAGCTTTCTCACTTCATCTGCCACGACTGCAAAACCCTTACCGTGTTCGCCTGCCCTGGCTGCCTCTATGGCAGCATTTAGTGCCAGCAGGTTGGTTTGTGAAGCAATGTCTTCTATGGTTTCTACGATCTTGCCGATCTCTTCTGATCGCAATCCCATTTCATGCACTTTGTCAGCAGAAACTCCCACTTTCGATTTGATCCCCTGCATTTCATTAAGGGTCTGCTCAACGGTGATCGTTCCTTTTCGAGCCGCTTCAGACGCCAAAGCAGAATCGGTGCTTACTGCGATTGCTGTTCCTGCAACTTGTTGAATAGCCTCATTGATTTGATTGGTGGCATTTGAAACCTTTGCCACTGAGTAACTTTGTTCCTGAGCGCCTTTGGCTACTCCATCAATCGCATAACTCATCTGTTCCACGGCGGTAGCGGTTTTTGAAACTGCAGTAGCTTGTTCCGTGGTTCCCTTGGCTACTTGCTGCACAGTCACTGCAATTTGACTTGTAGCTATACCTGCCTGGTTGGCAGCGTTGGCGAGTTGGTCAGATGCTTCGCTTAGATTTGTGGCGCTTTCAGCCACCTGCCCTACAGTCTCTCGCAGACTGTAAACCATTTTTGCAAATGCATTTCCTAATTCATCTTTTTCATTTATCGTCGTGACGGATGCAGATAGATCGTTTGCAGCAATTGTCATTGCCGCGTCACCGATGCCTTGAAGATATTGAATGAGGTTGTCCATCGATTTTGAGATGATTCCGATTTCATCTCTTCGATTGGTTAATACATCTCGCGTTTTACTATCCAGGGTGCGCACCAAATCGCCTGTTGATACCGCTGTTGTAATCTTGGTTAATTGAGATAGTGGTTTTGTGATCGAATTGCTGATAATCAAGCCAATCATAATCGCCAAAACAAAGCATACACCTGCAAATATAAATGAAATCGTAATCGCTTTTTTATTTTCACTAGCCGATTCCAGGTTGGCTATTTCGGCATTATGTTTGATCAATGAATTAATCGCGCTGATTGATGCGCTGGCAGCTTTCTGTGCGTTAGCCGCCCTTCCTGTTCCTTTCATGCTGGCTTCAATTTCTTTATGTTTACTTTGTTTACTCCAGGCTACAATCTCATTGATTGCGCCTTCATATTCTTCCCAGGCCAAACTAAACTCGTTAACTTTTTTAAGTACATCTTCAGGAGGATTACTATTGATGTAGTCATCAATCCTTGTATTAATATCAATTTCCAGTTCACTGATCTCCGAAATGCTCCCTCCTCTTTCAGAAGGTGTCAACATGAGTTTATAAATATCCACTTTAATTCGATGAAGGTCTTCGCTGATTGACATGAGTGAACTGATGGGCATCAGGTTATCATTAAATAATGAATTTAGAGCAGCATCGGTTGACCGCAAACTAAAAAAATTGATCACGGAAACTGCCAGGGTTATCAATGCAACAAAAATAAACCCGCCAATTATTTTCACACCAGTTTTGATATTATTGAGAGCTTTCATAAGCTTTTACATCCTCCGATGTTTCTGCAATTTTTGAGGCCTTCGAAAAAAGTCAAAATAAAAAACTTACCTAATAATTAAACATAATTACACAGTGGCATTTCTTGAAAACCAGGAATGTCAAAAAAAACGAAAGTGACCAATCATGTGGTTTTTGAGCAAAATAAATACAAAATGCTGGAAAGAATCCAACATGATTTATTACCAATAAAAAGTACCCAACTACGAATCATCATCTTCATGATGCATATAATTTATACGTTTTTTAACTAATATTGCAAGTAAAAACTTCATTAATACTCAAAATGCAAGTAAGATTTCATTTTCTAACAAAACCCAACATTTTTTTCAAACTGGACAATGACTAAGGCCGATTAGTTTTTCGATAAAAAACCCCACTTCCAAACCGTAATTTCGCTTTATAGCGCATCCACAAGAACATAATCAATTTGTAAATTATCGCCCTCTTAATCTTCAAAAAAAGACACCTCCGCATCGAAAATGCCGGGGTGTCTTTCAGTTGACCAAAAACTGGCTGTGAAATTTGGATGGCAGAATAAGGAAACCTGATTATCGTGCGATTCCCATTTCGCTTACCTACCCAAACTACACAAAACGTCGTTAAAAAATGCTATGCTTTTTTGATAGGATCTTTGCTCTTTTTTATCTCTTTTTCTTTTTGCAGATGTTCTTTCTTTTGCTTGTCTGCCTTGTTTTTATCCTTCTTGCCGCCTTTGTCTCCCATTGAATATCTCCTTTTTAGTGTATGGATCAATCATAATGAGTGAGGTGGCCAATCGCCACCCTGCATAAAACAAGTATAGTCCCAAATCCAAAAATACATAATCAAAAGTGATTGTTTTCACATGTAAACCATCCATTACTTTTCCAAAAAAAATTGCCTATACTTTTTTCCTAATTTTTACCTGGAAAGGTAGCTATGCAGCCAATTCAGACTGTTACTTAAGGGGGATGCTTCATCTGCAAAATAGATGAATAATATGAGGAAATCAATCTATAAAGAGGGTCATTGTGGAAATCATAAAACTTAATCCCGATAACAAGAAAAAAGCCGCTGCAGTGGTGGCGTCTGCTTTTTTCAATTACCCCATGTTTACATTTTACTTTCCCGATGAAAAAAGGCGAGCCAAGGAATTACCATGGTACATGGAACAGGTGCTCAAGTGCGCGTTGAGCTACGGTGAAGTTTATACTAACCCCGAATGCTCTGGCGTCATATTTACCCTCCCGCCCGGGCACACCAAAATTTCGCAGTGGGAATATATGCAAAACGGATTTTTGTTAACCCCAATTGTGTTAGGGTTGAAGGATTTTGCGCGTTCACAGGAGTGTGAAGCGTTCGTAGCAGAAACACATGAACGACTGATGAATTCCCGTCTGCATTATTACTTGTGGGGATTGACAGTTGACCCGAAAGTGAAAGGCATGGGCATAGGGTCCGCACTGTTGAAGAAGGCGCTGGAGATCGCGGATGCAGCGGGGATGCCGATGTATCTTGAAACACACGACGAGAAGAATGTGGCCTATTACGAAGGTAAGGGGTTCAAGCTGATCAGCAATGAGAAATTCCCGCATTTCGATCTGGACATCTGGTGCATGGTGAGAGAGCCTGAAGCGTTGAAAAGTGCATAACCACAAACCCACTCAATTCATTAGCCTCAATAAACTGGGGACAGGTGGGTTGCAAAGATTGCGCACATGAGAAGATTCGAAATAGGAGAAGTAAAAGGACGATTGTTAAACGGGCAACAATTTTACATTGATTGCAACTCTGTAAGGGGCTGGAATGTCATGAAAAACTCCTTTAGCTGACAAGAATTGGTGGCATAATTGCAAATAAGTTGTGAATTATTATTTCGATATAAGAATTAATTTCATTTGACAGGGAGGATGAATGAGGAGTATTTCAAAACGCCAATTTTTGATTCTTGTCATTTTCATTTCTGTTGCCCTTATGTTGTTACTTGATATTAATCTCTCAACTTCTTCTCAACGAAATAGTGTTTTAGTAAAAAACGCCGAATTATTAGTTTCAATAAATTTAACCCCTACTCCACATCCGTTGCCAGAACAGAGATATAACACATCATCATTAGTGACCACTTTGTGGAGACAATTGTTCGGGAAAAAGAATGGTATTACTGATCCATCAGTGATTATTCATAATTCTTATAAGATGCTTGAGAATGATTTTTTTGAACTATATATTGAAGATGAAAAACTCATAATTGACCCACAATGGTGGCAACAGGAATCCAAAAAGGTATTTGAATATGTCAGCCAAAAATTGGATGTAAGTCTTGATGAGAAAGTGGTTGTCGTTATTGTAAAACCGATCAAGGAGAATTGCAGCCCTCGAGGTACGACATTGCATGAACTAGAACCAATTATATTGTTATATGCAGATAATACTACGAGCAAAGAACAAATCCTTGCTGTGCTTGCTCATGAATTGGGACATGTTTTCATCAACAAACATTATAAAAATCTTAGTGATGTGGCATTAATCGAAGGAATGGCAACATGGATGTCTGGTGATTATTGGGAAGAATGGAAGGGTATTGATTTCGATTCAAGCGTTAAAGAACTTGTGAGTCAAAAAGCATATTTCTCTTTATTTCAAAACTTTGAAATGGAGAAAGCTTTTGATGAGAAGAACCCTGCTTGTATTGCCAATAGGGATACATTGTTAACTGAATTTACTTCTTTTTTGGATTACCTCATTAATGAATATGGGTTAGATAAATTATTCCTGTTATTCGAGATGCGGCAACCAGAAACTGTTAATAACCAGAGAATTGTTTACCAGCCAAATTATAGAGAGGTTTATGGATTGGAACTCAATCAACTTGAATACAATTGGCTGAACCATATCCTTGGAACAAACAAATAAAAACACATTTCGATCTATACTCCAGTGGTTAATAAAAACCCGCGCGGTGCAGTAATAATGTGATAAGGACAAGGTTCCGAATTTCCAAAATTCGGAACCTGAAATAACTGCTGAGGTTTATGGCATAATCAAGGTGTGTTTATTGATAAAATTTGACTGCGGTGGAGGTTTTTGATGATTGCAAAACATCCTTTTGGAAGAACCGGTCACATGAGTTCACGCATTCTGTTGGGGGCAGCTGCATTTTGGGATTTGCCCCAGGCTGATGCGGATGCTTCGATTGAATTGGCGTTAGCTAGCGGTGTTAACCACTTTGATGTTGCCGCAAGTTATGGCAATGCCGAGATTTATGTTGGAAGCTGGATCAGCCGGCACGGCAGACCCTCCTTTTTGGCGACGAAAACCGAAGAACGCAAAACCGATAAAGCCTATGACTCGATTCGCCAGTCACTTGAACGCCTGCATGTGGATTACGTGGACCTGATTCAGTTGCATAACCTGATTGAGCCCAACGAGTGGCAAACGGCGATGGGTCCAGGCGGCGCGCTCGAAGCGGCCATCCGTGCGCGCGAAGAAGGTCTGGTGCGCTTCATCGGTGTTACCGGCCACGGATTGACCGCCGCGGCTCAGCACACCAAAGCGCTCGAACGTTTTGATTTTGATTCCGTGCTGCTGCCGTATAGCTACCTGATGTGGATCAACAAACAGTACCGCAGCGATTTCTTGAATTTGCTCACCATCTGCCAGAAGCGGAACGTGGCCGTGCAGACCATCAAATCTTTGGTCCACACACCCTGGGGTCAACGTGAACAAACACGCAACACATGGTACCGTCCACTTGAAGCACAGGCGGATATCGACCTGGCCGTGCATTGGGTACTGGGTAACGAGGGGTTGTTCTTAAATTCGGCGGGAGACATCCACATTTTGCCGCTGGTGCTGGATGCTGCCAACCGCTTTAGCTCCAAACCCGCGGACGGGGTAATGCAGGCCATGGTTGAAAAGCTGGAGATGCAGAATCTTTTTGCTGAATAGGCAGGTCCACTCTGATTCAAATACATTTCTTGTTCGATATAAAGAAAGAATGGAAATTGCTTATGGAATTGCAGAAATTTTTTTATGGCATAATAACGGCATGTTTTGATTAATTTCAATTTGTTTTCAGATATATTTATATTAAACAGGAGAAGATAGTGAAAAAATTCGATTTATTAGTATTAGTTCTAGTGTTTGTGTTTGGATTAAGCGGTTGCGCTGCTGAATCAACAGCCATTGTTCCAAGCGAAGTGCCTGATTCTCAGACCCAGGAACCATTACCAAGTTCTACATCAATTACCGAAACAGAAGTTGCTCCAGAATTCAGTGGATACTATACATTACAAACAATGTTCCTTGAAGCAGAAAACAAGTGTCTTGAAGGAAATCGATTGGCAGATGATTCTGTTCTTAGTGGTGCGGCATTTATGAATGATTGTACCAGCCCCACAACTGGTCAGCTTTGGAAAATGGTTCCTGCTGATGAAGGTTATTACACACTTCAAACGAAGTTTTTCGAAGCAGAAAACAAATGCCTTGAAGGAAATCAATTGGCAGATGACTCAGTTCTTGGCGGTGCAGCATTTATAAATGATTGCGCCAGCCCCACCACCGGTCAACTATGGAAGTTGGTTCCTACTGACGAAGGCTATTTCACGCTTCAAACGATGTTCCTCGAAGCTGAAAACAAATGTCTTGAAGGAAATCAATTGGCAGATGACTCAGTTCTTGGCGGTGCAGCATTTATGAATGATTGCGCCAGCCCCACCACCGGTCAACTATGGAAGTTGGTTTCTGCTGAATAGGTCAAAGTTCCTTTTACCAGCGGATTCCAATACAAATAAAAGAGAGTCCAACAGAAATTGATTTTATCTTTCGAAATAAACGCCCTCTTAGGCAGAGGGCGTTTAATATATGAGCAAGCTAATGCTGGATGTGCTCAAGGCCCCGTTGAAAGAGTTCGGCAACATGGCGCGGTCATCAAGGCAGACGAAGACGTTGCGTCCCTGTTTGCGGGTGCGGATGATACGCTTGTCGCGCAATCCGCGCAGTTGATGAGAGACAGCCGATTTGCTCAGGTTAAGTTTGGCCACCAGGTCAGAAACGCCGACTTCGTCTTCTTCTGAAAGCAGCGAGATGATCTGAATGCGGGTGGGATCGCTGAGCGAGTCGAAGAGTTCGGCCAGTTCGTAGGCGGTATCCAAGGGGAGGATGGAAGGAGTCATCAATAATCTCCAATCAGTTGAATTGTTGTTCAACTATGAGTATAGTTTACTCCTTTCGGACCCATCGTCAAGACCTGACATGTAAGGAGATATGACTCTGAACAAGAGCAAAGCTACTATAATTATGCCGATAAGGATGAACGCCATGGATGCCAACAAACTACTGGGCAAGAAACTGACTCGCCATTTCTCGATGATCCAGGCGATCTACATCATGGGGTATTGTTCCATCTATTCATACGCCGCGGTGTTTCTGTTGGCGCGCGGATTCACTAATTCACAGGTCGGACTAACGCTCACACTCTCAAGTGTGATGGGGTTGCTGGTGCAGCCGATTGTGGCAAGTTTTGCCGACAAGACCAAAAAGTTCTCACTGCGTTCGATCGTGGCGGTGATGTTGCTTGGCATGATCTTCTTCGCGCTGCTGTTGTTCATTATCCCCCGGCCAGTGTTGGGGGTGGGTATTCTTTACATGATTCTGCTGACCTTTTTCGCCACCCAGGTTCCGCTGGTGACCACCATGTCAATGGATCACATCAACAACGGTGTGCCGATCAACTTCAGCCTGGCGCGCGGCATCGGCTCGTTTGCCTACGCAATCCTCTCAATCGGGTTGGGCTACCTGGTGGACGATTTCGGCGCGGGTGTGATCATGCTGGTCAACATTGCGCTTGGGTTGTTGGGGATAGCCTTGGTGTTAAGTTTTCAGAAGGCCAAAAGAAGCGGGGATGACGGCGTTGAAGATGAGGTTAAACCCACGGGGCTGCTGGAGTTCGCCAAAAACAACAAGCGCTTTATGCTGGTGGTGGCCAGCATTTCCATATTGTTTTTCTCGCATGTAACCATCAGTACATTTATGATCCAGATCATTGAAACCGTGGGCGGCAGCAGTGCCGATATGGGGATGGCGAATTCAGTGGCAGCCATTGTTGAACTGCCGGCCATGGCGCTCTTTCCGCTGCTTTACAAGAAGTTTCACAATGCAGGGCTTTTGATGAAGGTTTCGGGGGTGGCTTTTTTGATCAAGACGGCGGTCACTCTGGTGGCTCCCAGTGTGTTTTGGGTGGATGCAGCCATGAGTTTGCAGTTTTTCGCCTATGCCATGTTCATCCCGGCGTCGGTGTTTTATGTGAACGAGGTGATCAGCGGCGCGGACCAAAACAAGGGCCAGGCGTTGATGGGCATGGTGATGGGCATCAGCGGATTACTCGGCAATATTTTGGGCGGGCTGATGCTGGATTCGCGCGGCGGTGTGCCCTTCATGCTGACAGTGGGTCTGGGGGTTTCGTTGGCTGGTTTTGTGATGTTGATTATGATAGACAGGTCAAAGAAAGTAATCAGGTAAAACCTTCTCTCGCAAAGACGCCAAGCACGCAAAGAAAACCTTTTGAGTAAAAAACCGCAGATGTTAAATTAATTGTTTTTTTACGCGAAATCAAAAACAATTAAATTCAATTCAAAACATCTCAAATTGAATTCAGCTCTTGCTTGAAAGAACCGAATCAAGAAAAAAAAAAATTAATAACAATTCGACTAAAACGACTCGGAATTCACATTACAGGCACCAAAAACCGGGCATAGACAGAGCAAATTAGCCACACGACTCAAACCACTTTGCCGGGGGATTATGGGGATTCAGTTGTTAAAGAACACCACCAGTAAGAACTATTGTTCTACAATTTAATTATAATATATATGTCAAGGGCTTAATAACAGTACAAATTGGCCGATAAATTATTTGTAAAATCTGAAAAGATTGGGGTCTTTATAATAAGATTTTCTAACATTGAGGGATTTTTATCGAATTAACCGATTGAGAAACTCACTTTTACTACAGGAAAACAACATTTTACTACAGGAAAACAACATATTATTGTAATGCTGTTATTTAAATCGTATAATTATTACATTGGGGAGAGTAATAATTTTTTTTACAGGTTAAAGAAAATCAACAATTTGGATTGGGATATTTAATCATCAGGAGGAAAAATGGATCAATATTATGTTAATGATGATGCTCAGACCAAAGGAGAACATGAAGTTCATAGAGAGTCGTGTTCTTATTTACCAAAAAATAAAACCTATGTTGGGACTTTTTCTAATTGTAAAGAAGCAATCGCAAAAGCTAAAACAATTTATACCAATGTAGATGGATGTTATTTTTGTATACCTGATTGCCATACTAGATAAATTTACATTTACTCAATAATTCAAGGTTAGTTATAAACTACTACCCTTATTTTTTGTATCTGAACTACTAATTGATCGTTTTATTTCGCGATTGTGTATTTAGTTGGAGATTGCAGTGGTTTTTCTATTAATATGGTAATAAGGACTGTTAAGTTATTACCATGGTAAATTACAAATTAGCCTTGAGTTCCAAAAGGTATTAGTTATGTAGGTAATAACACGAAGTATTTAAGTAATTTTTGGGAGGAGAAAAATGCCAAAATATCATTCTTATAAAAATAAATCTGGTGGGTATATGCGTGGTCGTAGTCGATCTGGTAGATTCTACACAAAAGGTGGTTGTATTACATTTGTTTTTATTGGCATATATTTGTCAATGATTGTAGTTTTTTTTCTACTGTAAATTGAATAACTATTTTCCTAACACTTATTTGGAGCTCAATGAACGAGGATATGTATTTAATCCACTTTACATCTTTTTTCACAAATTATAAAAAAGACCAAAATAGAGATGATATCGGGTTTAATAATCTCTTGGGAATCATTGAAAATGGTTTCAGATTTAATAGACAACATACTTATACTCCAACTGAACTAAATGGAAGACGTGGGATTAAATTAGATATTGGTATGATTTGCCTAACTGAAGCAAACAAATATGACATTAAAAAAAACAGAGACAAATTTGGTAAGTTCGGTATATGCATGAAAAAAGAGTGGGTTGAAAAATTTTCTGGTCAACCTGTACTTTATACTCTTGAGGGTTCAATTAATGAAATAATTCTAAATAACCTTAATCAACTGATAACTAATTCCTATAATTTATTCCAAGAATCAAAGGATACTCGGATTAACCAAATTTCATTATCTATTGCGGGCATTTCAAACCATTTTCAAGCGATCACCGAATTAATAAAATATAAATATGAAAACGAATGGCGAATAATTGATGATCCTCAAAATGATGTATTACAAAAATCAATCATTCCTTGGCAAATAACTGAAGAAAAAAATGGTTGCGAAATTACTTATTGTAAAAACTATCTACCTATTTCTCATGGAAATGATGCTGAATTTTACATAATTCCGAAAGAATATGAAGAATTATTCAGTAGTAAGGTTGTTGAACCCGATTACAATATTAATAAAATTATGTATTTTGAAGACTTGTGAGAAAATGCGTAAAAGTTATTAGAAATCGTTTACCACCTAATGAAGGAATATTTGAAGATAGTTTTATCAAAATTCATCAATAAAAATTTCTGATTTCTGTTTCTCGTGCAATATGTTTACTCAATATATAAAAATAACTATTTTCTAAGGAGATTATTGTGACCGCCCCTACAATTATGGTTAGTTCAACATTTTATGATCTCCACCAAATTAGGTCTGATCTGTATTTTTTTATTTCTAATGATCTTGGATATATTCCTTTACTTTCTGAACACCCTTCATTTCCTGTTGATCCAGATATTGATACGATTGAAAATTGTCGTAAAAGAGTAAAAGAAGATGCAGATATTATGGTTCTAGTAATTGGTGGAAGGTATGGAAGCATTGATTCTAAATCATTAAAATCAATTACTAATTTAGAATTCCTTGCTGCAAGAGCAAAAGGTATTCCAATTTACGTGTTTATTGATAAATCGATTCTTAGTATTCTACCTGTTTGGAAAGAAAATCCAGAAGGGAACTATTTACCATTTGTTGATACAACGAAAGTTTTTGAATTTATTGAAAACGTTCGTAATGAAGAGCATGTTTGGACCTTTGAATTTGAAAACGCACAAGACATCATTACTATTCTTCGAACACAATTTTCCTACCTTTTTTCCGACTCATTAAAAGTTAAACGTTTATTAGTCGGTTCAGGTATGCCACATTTTATGGAAATCCTTCGACCAAAATCTCTGCGATTGGCACTTGAAAAACCTGATGCTTGGGAATATAGACTATTCTTTCAAGTATGGCTTGATGAGGTCGAAAAACATGCTGATAAGATCAGAGAATATAGAGAAAGATTGCAATTAGAACCAGCAGTTTATGTACCTGCAACAGAGGCACCTGAATGGTTTCAAACTCAAATTCATGAGTTATCTGGATATGTTGATTCAGCAAACCATTTAATGAATGATTATATAGTTATGGCTTTTGGGGAACCGGGCCAACCAGGAGATTCTGAAAAAATCGTTTGGGTATCACATATGATCGGGAGAATTCTTGACCAAACTATTATATGGGCAAATAGAATTCGTTGTGGAAGATATGAACCGCCTTTTGACCAGGTCGCACCTGAGGCTGCATTATTTGCTGATGATATTGTTTCACAATTCGAGGATTTTCCAAGTAAATCTCTTTCTCTTATTGAAGAAACTCTTTTATTGCCGAAATTGTCAAAACCTCGAACTTTGGAATTCACATTAGTCCTAACTTTATCGAATCAGGAAAAATTTGATGAAGTTATTAATGACATTAAGCGTCAATATGGTTTGTGATACGACATTTTGTAATAAATTTTTAAAGAAAAAATCATAATATTAATAAAAATCAAAAAAGTGAGTATGCCCTTTCTCCCTGGACTCACACTCAACGCCCGCTACTACACCGAAATCGTCGCGCCGCTGATGAAGCAGTACGACGCAGACCTATGCTATTCGGCCAGCCTGATCGGCTACGGGTCGGATGTGTTAGGCTACGATAACGCCACCAGCATAGACCACAACTGGGGTCCGCGGATGCAGATTTTNNTTCAGCCAAAAAGGACCCGACGGTACGCAGCACATGGAGGCGTTCACCGGCGGCGAGGTCAATCACCTGATCGAGGTATACGAGCGTGAGGGCTATTTTGACGAATTTCTACACAAAGAGGCAGCCCTGTTAACCAACCTGGACTGGTTGTGCCTGCCGGAGCAGCGGTTGGTGGAGTTGACCCGCGGACGCGTTTTTTACGACGGCCTGGGGCGCCTGAATGAGATCAGGGCGGCACTTCACTACTATCCGTGCGAGGTGAAGCTGATCAAGCTGGCGGCCTATTGGGAGTGTGTCTCAAATGAAGAGGCGTTCGCGGGCCGGGCGGTTGAGTTTGGCGACCTGTTGGGGTTGAAGTTGCTGGCGGCGCGTATGGTTAACACGATGCTGAAGATCTGTTTCGTGTTGAAAGAAACTTATGTACCTTATTCCAAGTGGTTTTCACGCGCTTTTGATGCGCTGGGGCTGCCCGAGATCAAGGCTCAGGCGCTAGATGTTGTGACCGGGAATGAACCTGCGGCCATCGAAAGCAAACTGGCCGAGCTTTATATGGCGGTGCTGGCGCTGCAGAATGCATGCGCAGGAGTGCCGAGAGTGGAGCGGGTTATATCCAACTATTACGGACGTCCGTATAAGGTAATCAAGGCGGGCGAGATTGTGTCCGCTTTGCGCGCAGCGATCACGGATGAGCAGTTGAAAGGCATTGATCTTACGCTGGTGGGGTTGGATAACAAGCTGGATTCGTCCGATTTTACGAATGCGGATGTGCTTGAAGCGTTTATTAAGTCCTTTTCTCGCTAAGCAACTGTGTTAATTGTCAAGAA
>DQHW01000025.1 GCA_003524305.1 Anaerolineaceae bacterium | reverse complement strand
ATAGCATCAGAACACGAAAAAAAGCGATCGATAGGATGCTCCAGTTGGTAGAAGATGGAATTGGCGGACGCTCCCCTGTGCGCATCTCGGTTTTCCACGCACTGGCGAATGAAACTGCCGAAGAATTAATTGGAATCGCGCTTGCGCGATTTTCACCAATCGAATGCATTCTGTCAGAGATCAGCCCGGTGGTCGGTTCACACGTCGGGCCGGGTACGGTCGCTATCGCATATCAGGCCGGTGGGTAAAATTGAACAGACACACTTGGTAGGCAATACCCGAAGGTACAAGGTTTATGAACACCGACCATTATTAGGACTTGAATCCGAGCTAGTTGACCGATTAAGAAAAGAAAAATAAAAATATTTTCTTCTGAAAGTTCTGAGTTGGATGTATTCGTTGCAACGAATGTATATTTCCGTAGAATTCTCAATTCCCATTTCATGATCTATCATAAATTCTTCATGTGAAGTTTATCTTAACGTAATTGATTCAGGAATTTTGATTGCTTATGATTCGTCTATCATATACCCAGAATGGGTAAATTACTGTTCTGGGTATATTTGTGCCCGAACTTGCCTATATTTACACCCATACGCTGCCGGCTTACCCACCATCGTCCAGGATAACCTTTCAACCGTATTCCACCAAATACCTGGCACTTCATACCACTTCGCCCTAGCTATATCCTTTGGGATATCTGGATCAGAGGAAGTACCGCGAGCAAGAACTTCATCCCGATAATGACCTATGGGACGGCGAAGGTCATGTCAGACACGTCGGGTTGGGAATAGTAAGTGATCTGCTGTATCCTTCGTATTCATTATCTTGTTTTGAATCAACTTGATCGGTATTACTAGAACATCCAGACATTCTTCCTCCATACTAATTTGTTGATATTATTAAAGACGGAGGAGTTATTCTAAAGGATACAATATTCCAAGGATTGGTTAACATTCCTTTGTTTTTGGATCACAGATGAATATACCTTGAGTGTTATTTGAAAAATGGCAGGCGTCTGCTAATGAAGTGCGTAGTTTTAATCGCGCCCGGTTCAGACGGATTTTTATTGCCCCAGGAGTAGAGCCCAACATTTCTGCGATTTCAGTGCAAGTAAGATTATTCAGATCGTGCAACAAAATCACAAGTCTGTAATCATCTGATAATCTGGTGATGTATCGTTGGATGCAATCACTCATTTCGTTTTGATCAATGACAACATCCAATGAAGGGTGTGAGTCATCAACTGCAAATTCAAGAATTTCGTCCGATTCAATATGTTCTTGTTTGCCACTTCCTTGTTTTCGCCATTCATCGTGACAAAGATTTGTGGCAATTCTATATAACCAGACGCTAATTGCTTGTGGATTCTGCAACGTGTTCAAGTGCTGGTGAACACGCAAAAAGGTTTCTTGCATAATCTCTTCAGCAATTTCTGATTGAAAGACCATGCGATGGATATATCGATAGATACGATCGTGATAAGTCTCATAAATAGCTTCAAAAGATAAATCTATTGGTTGAACGTCACTTATCATAGACACATCTCATTTCGACAATGTGATTATTAACACAATTAACCATTATATCGATATGATTATCGCGCACCGGTTGCCACAAAGACTGAAATCTTCGCTTGCCTGTCTTGTTCATTTGTTATGTCACTATTTGATGTTTCAGCGCAGCAAGACTGTCCGGTGCAATCCACATCGATATCTGATAAACCTGCTGCTTGGAACCAGTCCTTAATCTGGGAGCGGTCAAATCCCATCCATTCATCAGCCATTTCTTCTTTCATCCAAGTGTAAGGATGAGCGTCAAGATCCGTGATCACCAGGCGGCCACCCGGTTTGAGAATCCGCACCATTTCCTGGATTGCACCCAACGGGTCAGGGCAGTGATGAGGGTACATATTGGCAAAGGCCACGTCAATACTTTTGTTTTCAATGGGAAGAATATGCCCATTGGAAACCTGATATGAAACGTTTTTAAAGCTGGAAAGGTTCTTCTTGGCAGTTTCTAACATTGCCGCAGAGCCGTCCACCACAACAATTTGATCTACCAGGGGCGCTAATCCTGCAGCCATGAATCCAGTTCCAGCCCCAACATCCGCAACGATCATATTGGATTGCAGCCTGGCTTTTGTGAAGGCGGCTTTTCTGACTTCCTCAGTAAAGTACCCTGAACATCTGAAAGCATGGACCTTAATCCGATGGCGGCAAGGTTCTTTGGAAAATTGAAGGCGGTATCCATGCCAAACACAGCCTGCGGGGCAACCAGAGCAGCCAGTTTTTTGCCTTCATGAAAAGACAGGGCAAAATTGCCGGCTTTGATCTCTTCGACGTGCAGTTTGTCATCTGCGCTGGCTTTGATGCGAAAGAACGGTAGCCCATCAACATGGTTGACAACTTCCATCCAGGCTTCTATGGTTCTCCCCATATTTTTGAAAGTCAGGTCATCAATCCTGAACGGACAGATTACAAGCAGTCCATCCAACATCTTAAGCTTGAGTGAACCCTTGCCGAGGTTGGTGATCGTTACTCTGCGGGCCAACGCCGCAAAGGGTTCATTGGGTAAAAGAATAAACTATATATTAATTTTTGAATCCGAGTTTTGCGTTGATCTCTTCAATCTCAAGATCATTCAACCCGGTGGTCATAGTTCGTTTTACTTTTTCGCCACAAGCAGAGCCAAAAGGTTCATAGCTCTAGGTTTCCCTGTCTCGCATTCCTTTAAGAAAAGTACGAAAGCCCAATTGGGCGGCAACCTGATAAGCCCGCTGAGCGCATTGATATTCCATTAAGGGATGATTTTTGCTTTCCACGCAAAACCCGGCGATTCCCTGTCCGCAGTTGACGTAAAACACCCACATGGGGATGCCCATCAACCCGGCAATGCCCGGTAGAAAACTGGAAAACACCTTTTGTTCTTGAAAATCTTGCAGCAACAAACGACCAGAAAATGAATTCAAATCAATCATGTATTTCCTTTTAAGAAAAATGATAAAGATTGTAAGCCATTTATTAAGTGCAATGATAAATCTTCACCCTACCGCTCTCTTGTGTATTGAAAGTTGCAGGGTGAAGGACTGTAAAAAATTATCAGTTATTGTTTCTTATTCAATCTCAGTCTGATTTCGATATAGAGGAACAAAAGCATTACTGCCAGCAGCACAACCATGGCTGGGACGACCCACTTTAGCATACTGATTCTGAAAGTTTGGACGGCATCCACACCCGGTGCGACCGGGGTTTGCAGACTTGATGGGGTCACGATTTCACCTGTGGCAATGCCTGCATCCAACCAACCGGTTTCTTCGTTTTTGCCAGTCACGATCAAGAAGTTATTCTTTGCTGCCTGTTTACTGGTCAAACCGCCCACCGCGTATGTCAAACCGGCGGGACTGCTGCCCATGACAGCCAGCAGTACTTTGCTGGTGGTGGCGTCATATCCGCGGATCGCCAGATAGCCGGCATCTTCACCAGACTGTGGCCGGGTGACCAATTCAAGCGCACTCTGATCACTCAACAAGTTTTTGTTGTCAAACACGAGAGATGGAAATTGCGACTTATCTTTCAAACTGGTGAACTTCAACGGCTCACCCACGAGGATCAAGCTGGCATTGGCCGCGAGCACCGGGTCAACGGTATCTGAAAAAGCTGTACTGAGCTGCATGATGGTGTGATCGGGCAATCCGGCGCCAAGCCGGCCAGCCAATTGTGCCGCGGCTTGAATGTTGCCAAACTCAGCAGGGGCAACCTCAATCAACACATTATCCAACCCTGAACCGGTCAGGAACGCATTGGGGAAGTCGCCAAAGGTTTTCGATACCATAGATCCGCCTACCGCGGTTTCGAGCGGCAG
>DQHW01000019.1 GCA_003524305.1 Anaerolineaceae bacterium | reverse complement strand
GGATTCTGATTCGAAACCGCAGATTCATAGAATCAAGGGCAAGAATCCGAACTCTAAAGCAGACTTCGGATTCTAGTTCGAAACCTGGAGTCTGTTTTGAAACCGCAGATTTCAGGAATCATAAGAGCAGATTCATGGTATTACTAATATTGTTTAGTCATTGCAGTTGGCGTACCGGGCTTTGATGGTGGGGATCAAATATTCCTGGAAGGCGCGCTGCTGGTTGTATTCTGGCTGCCAGCCCCAATCGTTGGCGGCGGCGCTGTCATCTACAACGGCTGGCCAACTATCGACGATGCCCTGGCGGGCAAGATCGGGTTCAAAGGTAATTTCCGCCTTGGGGAAGGCTCCCTTGACCTGGTCGTAAAAATCCTGGGCTGTGGGGCTGAAACTGGTGACATTATAAACAAGTTGACTTAGATTCTCGCGTGGAGCGGCTTCAAGCATCAACAAAGACCTGATGGCGTCAGGCATGACCATGAATGGAAGCGCAGTATCAGGGCGCACGAAGCAGGCATAAGGCAGATTTTGGGCGGCGTGATGAAGCATTTCAGGGCCGTAATCGCTGGTACCGCCGGTGGGGACGGTGACTGAACTGACCAAACCTGGGAAGCGGATGGCGCGAAAATCCACGGTAGTTTTGGTGTGATCCGCGGCGAGTTGACGGTAGTTATTGGTGTAGTAACGGCCCAGGTGTTCGCAATAGAGTTTGTTGCAGCCGTACATGGTGATGGGCATGTTCCATTCGGATTCTTTTACCTTGCCGGCTTTTTGTTTGGTTTCAAGATTGGGCATACCGTAGGCAGCGATTGAGCTGGGATAAATGAATTTAACCGGGCGGCCTTGCCAGGAGGATTGTTCCACGGCGAGGCGGAGCAGATTCAGCATGCCTTCCACGTTAACGCGGTGGGCGGTTTCAGGGTTGTACTCAGCTTTGGTGGAGAGAATGGATGCCAGATGGTAGATGGTGCGGATTTCAAATTCGGAGACCAAACGTCCGAGCAGCATGAGATCAAGGATATCACCCAGGATAAATCGTTCGCACAAAGGTTTGAGAAAATCATCCAACGGCTGCACATCCATGGCGACAATGCTGTATTTTTTGGTGGCTCCGAGGTGGGCAATCAACCCGTGCCCCATTTCACCGTTTGCTCCTGTGATCAATACAATCTCTTTACGCATTTGTCCTCTCCTCTAAATTGGTTTGGGATAATGATAAAAAAAGGTTCCGGTATAAAACCAGAACCTTTTTGATTGTTGAATTACGCTGCTTTTGGAGTTCGTCTGAACCAGGTCTTCCATTCTTGATTTTCCCAGACCACCAGAAGGGGGGCTGCAATAAAGATGGAAGAGTAAGTTCCGCTGAACAGACCAACAAGAAGAATCACGGCGAATTCACGCAAAGTGACACCACCGAACAAAGCCAAAGAAAGCAAGAAGAACTCGACGGTCATTAATTGGGTGTTGATCGAGCGCTGCAAGGTTTGAACGATGGAATGGTTTGCCAATTTCTCGAACTCAAGTTTGCGGAAGATGCTGGAGTTTTCGCGAATGCGGTCAAAGACCACGATTTTGTCTTGCACCGAGAAACCGATAACGGTTAACACAGCAGTCAAGTAAAGAGAATCCACCTGCCAGCCGAAAAGCTTGGACCCGTAGCCGGTAAGTGCCAAAACGATCAATACATCGTGGATCATGGCAATAATGGCACAAATGCCATAACGGAAAGCGTGAGGCACACCTCGGAAAGCGAAGGTGATGTAAAGCACGATGGCCAAAGCTGCGAGGCCGACGGCTTGAAGCGCACGTTGGGTGACGCCTTCACCGATGGAAGGGCCCACGGTATCTGATTTACGGATGATCAGTTCACTGCCAGCTAACGTAGTCAGTTGATCGAGAATGTCGAGTCGAACAGCATCTGACAATACCGAAGAGCGAATAATGAGAACATTATCCTCGGTGGTTTGGATTTGAGCATCTTTGATGCCTTGAGCATCATAGATATCTTTCACCTGTTCAGTGGAAGGCAATGTATTTGCAGGAAATTCAACCTCGAGCAAAGTGCCGCCTTTGAAATCGATGGAAAGGGGCATGCCATTGATACCCAGAATGATCAATCCAGGGATGATGATCAACAGGGAAATTGCGAAGAAGATATAACGTTTTCCAAGAATGTTAAGCATTGGTTATCCTCCTATGCTCCGAACCATTTTTGATGGCGGGCAGGATTTATTAATTTGATCACAATGCTCAAGAAGTTGCGCGTGACCAGAATAGCTGTAAAGAGTGAGACACCTACGCCCAGAGCAAGAGTGAGGGCGAAACCTTTCACGATACTGGCGCCAAAAGCAGAGCCAAACCAGAAGAGGATGATGCTGGTGATTATGGTGGCAATGTTAGAGTCGCGGATGGACGGCCAGGCGCGTTTCCAACCCAGGTCAATAGCTTGCTGCAGGGTGCGTCCATTGCGAAGTTCTTCTTTTAAACGTTCAAAGATCAGAATATTCGCGTCAAGCGCACTACCTGTTGAAAGCAAGAAACCTGCGATGCTGGGCAGGGTCAAGGTCACCGGAATGAGTTTGAACAAGGTAAAAGTCAAGCCTGCGTAGATGGCAATTGAAAGAACAGCCACTGCACCAGGCAGACGATAATAAATGACCATGAAAAGAATTACGATACCGAAGCCAATGGCTCCTGCAAGGAGACTTTTGGAAAGGGAATCTTCACCGAGGGTCGGACCAATAATACGGCTTTCGACCACTTCAAGAGCCACGGGCAGACGTCCGTAGCGAAGGGTGACGGCCAGATTGTTGGCAGTTTCAGAGTTGAAATTGCCGCTGATTTGTCCACCGCCATCCAATGCACCTTGAATGGTTGGGCATGAGATGACTCTTTTATCAAGGACGATGGCAAGATTCTTGTTGATGTTTGCGGAGGTATATTCTCTAAACATCTTGGTACTGTCAGCAGTCACTTCAAAGGGGATAACGAATCCGCCTGTTTGGTCTACTTCGACAGAAACATTTTCAATTTCTGAACCCAACATCACAGTGTGGAAAACATAATCAGCAGGTTCAACAACACCTTCTGAATTCACTACTGGTACGATGGAAGGATCATTAGTGACCGGTTCGGCGAGTCCATGATCGGTGGAAATGAGGGTGCCGTCAGGTAGATAAGTCGTGCCTGCGTCAACAAATTCGAGCAAGCCGGTTTGTTTGACGGTGGCGATGACTTCATCCGTGTTGGTGAGGCCGGGGAATTCACCGAGGATGTATTTATCGCCGGCAACTTGAAATACAACTTCGCTGACACCCAAACCGTTGGCACGGTTTTCAAGGGTTAAGGCGGCGTCTTCAAGTGCCTGCTTATCAATATCTGATCCTTCAGGAGGGGCAAGTAAAACTTGCATGCCGCCGCGAAGATCCAACCCGAGAACCGGGTTCAGCGAACGTTCAAACGTACCAATTTTGATGCCGGCGCTGCCTTCTGCCCTGGGAAGATCCACCCAGATAATGGCTGCCACCAAGACGAGAATGAAAAAGAAGTTAATATAACGACGATCCATGTGTTTTGTAACCTCCGGTGCAAACAAAATCCAGCTCACGCTGGCGGGAACTAAAGGATTATACCGCAAATCAGATGTTTACCAGATATTTATGGTTGTCATTTTTAGGTAGAAATCAATTTGTCTATACGTTCGATGGCAGTTCGGGCAACTTCAAGAGCAGAAAGATGATCTGTGTCAATCAATAGATGAGCATTTTGGCGGGCATGGTTTAAGCGATCCAATTGAACCTGGTATTCGTGAAGCGTCCAGTTCAAGTTTCGACGGGCAAGAGTGGTTTCATATGAAGCGGATAAATAGACGAGTACATCAGGATTGGTTAAGCGCTGCCACATGTTTTGTACATACGAGTGCTCCTGGGCAATATGACGGCAGCAATATCCCAGGCGCTGCAATTCGCTGATCAGGGTGGATTTGCCTGATGCACAAACCCCCACGATACCAATTAAGGGTGGATCATGCTTGAATGCCATGTTCTCACTTATCAGATGTTGTTATTCGTAATTACTCCTGAGTTTCAATGAGGGGTCATTAAAGGAGGGACGGGCAATTCGAAGGACATTCTTCTAATCTGGTCTGATTCAGCCGGAATGGAACGCAGCACCACCACACTCATATCATCATTGGGGCGGTTGTCATCAAGGCGGATGGCGTGAGCCAGGATGGTGTCTGCCATTTCTTGAGCAGTTGGATTTTCTTCTTCTAGCAGGGCTTCTAGCGTGGTGCAAATATCGTAAGTTTCACCGGTGCGGTCACCGGCAAAACGGATGCCATCAGTGTAGAACACAATGGTTAATCCGCTTTCAAGAGCGAACTCCGTTATGGATGGTCTGACATTGCGGGATGTGCCGATAGAGGCGCTGGCGCTGGTAATGCATTCCACTTTATCGCCGCGGGAAATAAACACCGGGCAGGGATTATTGCGGGTGATGACGATGGTGCCGCTTTGCAGATCCGCGGAGAGGATGTTAAGCGTGGCGGTGACTTTGCCGCTGCGTTCAGTGAAGAGATGATCCGAGGCGGCACGGGCTGCAGCACCGTCACGCACACCTTCGGCCAGCAAGCTGATGACTTTGCGTACCACCATGGTGGAGATGTTCTTGGCACCACGGCCCGAGGTTTGGCCATCCGCGAGAACAATTGATATGCCGCCATTGGGTCGTTCGACCATTTCGAGTGTGTCGCCGCTTTCAGAGGTGGCGTATTTGTTGGTTTTGGCTGCAGCTACATGTATTTCCATAAATTTTATTGTACAACATTTGAAAAGGGGAGAACAAGTAACTGACTAAAGATAAATCTTGAAGAAATCTAAATAAGTTGAAGGAAAATTAACTTGACTGGCAGACTATTTACAATAAAATTATTAATAGCGATGAAGCTCGCTAGAGAATAATCGAACTGCCGACCACGGCTGATAGCTTCTGTCTTGTTCAAAATCAAAGGCAGGAGTTTTTTTATTAAATCGCCATCATTATAAAAGGAGAAAGTGCCATGACTTGTATCGATTCAATTCACGCTCGAGAAATTCTGGATTCAAGGGGCAACCCAACCGTAGAAGTTGAAGTAACATTGGAAAGTGGGGCTTTTGGTCGCGCAGCAGTGCCATCCGGAGCGTCCACTGGAATTCACGAAGCCCTCGAACTGAGGGATGAAGACAAATCCCGTTATAGTGGAAAAGGTGTGCTGAAAGCCGTTTCTCATGTGAATCATGAGATTGCTGAAGCTTTACTAGACATGGAAGCCCTGGATCAATCCGCGGTGGACAAAGCCATGCTTGATCTGGACGGAACACCTAATAAAAGTAAATTTGGTGCAAACGCCATTTTAGGTGTCAGTCTGGCAGTGGCACGAGCCGCAGCTGATGAGGTCGGACTTCCGCTTTATCGCTATTTGGGCGGCGTAACAGCAAAATTGTTACCCGTTCCGATGTTCAATATCCTCAATGGAGGTGTGCATGCCAATTGGCAGGGTACTGATCTGCAAGAATTCATGATTGCTCCGGTGGGTGCCCCCAACTTCCGTGAAGCTTTGCGCTGGGGCAGCGAGGTTTATCATGCTCTGAAAGGTGTTCTTAAAACTGCAGGATATACAACCGGTGTTGGTGATGAAGGCGGTTTTGCTCCCGCACTCAAAACGAATGCAGAAGCAGTTGAAGTTATTCTCAAAGCCATTGAAAAGGCTGGATACAAACCTGGCGAACAGATTTGTATTGCACTTGATCCAGCTTCAAGTGGATTTTTTGAGGATGGTTTTTACAATTTGCGAACTGAGGGTAAAAAAGTAACCTCTGAAGAAATGGTTGCGATGTATGCCGATTGGGTAAAGAAATATCCGATTGTCGTGCTTGAAGATGGATTGGCTGAAGATGACTGGGAAGGATGGAAATTGCTCAACCAGACCATTGGTGACAAGATTGAATTGGTAGGCGACGATCTGTTTGTGACTAACGTTGAACGTGTGGCAAGAGGAATCAAGGAAAATGTTGCCAACGCAGTCTTGATCAAGTTAAACCAAATTGGTACGCTTAGCGAGACCATTGCTACTATTGAGATGGCTCGTAAAGCCGGTTGGGGAGCAATGGTTTCTCATCGGTCTGGTGAAACCGTGGATAGCTTCATCGCTGATTTGACTGTAGCCATGAGCACCGGGCATCTCAAAACAGGTGCTCCGTGTCGCGGGGAACGTGTTGAGAAATATAACCAGCTCATGCGTATCGAAGAAGAATTAGGCGATGCGGCGATCTATGCTGGTAGAAAGGCTTTTGTACGATAGAGATTCATATTCAAAACAAGGGCTGGGTGATGGACCCAGCCCTTGTTTCTTTGAGGATAGGAATTTATTGGTAAAGTTAAGGTAAGTAGAAGAACTCGAATTGATTTATTTTGTAGTTACCCTATTAATCTTATGTAAGAAACGTTGGCTATTTGAATATGATTAATTTCATGCTATGTTCAATAAATGGGACTTGTTATATAAAGATAAAGATTTGAAACTATTCATCAAATGCGACAATTTATTGAAATTTAGACTGAAAACAAGTAAAAGGTATGCAATGGAAAAATTTCTTTTGATCTCTGCCGGTGCAATGTTAGGCGCAAATGCGCGTTATTGGATTGGGGATTGGGCTGCTCATAAATTTGGCGCAAATTTTCCGTTCGGAACTCTAATAATAAATCTTTCAGGTAGCCTACTTCTGGGTTTCTTTTTAACGTTGGCTACTGAAAGACTGATGATCGATCCACGATGGAGGCTATTGATATCGGTTGGTTTTTTGGGGGCGTATACCACTTTTTCAACTTACACCTATGAAAGTTTTAACCTCATATCAAAAGGCCAATGGCTGCCGGGACTGATTAACCTTTTTGGCAGTTCGATTCTGGGAATAATTGCTGTGGGGGTGGGATTTTATCTCGGAAAATCCATATAATTATTGTATTGAACAAGAGGAGGTAAATATGCCTGACTTATCCCTACAAAAGAAAGCCAAAAGGCTACGAATTTATATCAGTGAAAAGGATCGCTGGAGGGGGAGTTCATTGGATGAGGCAATAGTTAATACCCTTCGAGAGAAAGGTATGGCAGGTGCAACTGTTTTTCGTGGAATTGTTGGATTTGGCGCGCATTCTTTAATCCATACTATCCGAATTGAAGTTCTCATGGCTGATTTGCCGCTTGTTATTGAAGTGATTGATACGCCTGAAAAAATCGAAGGGGTTTTGGATACCATCTATCCCATGGTGCAAGAAGGGTTAATAACCATAGAAGATGTTGAAATCGTTAAATATACTCACCGTTATCTTAATCCGCTTCCTGCCGATAAATTAGTGTCAGAAGTTATGACAACTGACGTGGTAACGTTGGACACAGAAATGTCAATTCAAAAAGCATGGAAGCAGATGTTGAAAAACAGGGTTAAGGCCACCCCTGTTATTGACAACTTTGGAAAAGTGGTTGGGATTCTTACTGACGAAGACTTGTTAGAAAGAGCTGGTATTCAGCAACGACTCTCTGTTGCGATGCGAATGGATGCTGAAGAGATTAACCAGGAACTGCAATCCCTGGAAAAATCGCCTCTCAAAGTGAAAGATGTCATGACACACCCTGCAATCACTGTATTAGATAGTGAAACACTTGGGGTTGCAACTTCACGGTTGGTGAAGTCAGGTCTAAAACGTATGCCAGTAGTGAATGAAGCGGGAATGCTGGTTGGTGTGATTTCACGGCTTGATATATTGCGGCAAGTTGCCAATATCACCTTTGAATTGACTGCTCACAAGATTCCAACAGGGGCAGTTCAGACCGTTTCAGATATTATGAGTGCTCATATTCCAATGGTGAATCAGGATGATGATTTATCCCTTATTATTGAAAAATTTTCCAAATCTGATTCAAACCGATTAATTGTAGTTAATGGGGAAGGAATTGCCATTGGTTTACTTAGTGATTCTGATATTGTTGCGCGCGTTCAACCCGAAAAAAGAAGAGGAATATTGGACGCATTACGCAATATAGGTAAACCTCCTGCAGGCAAAGAACCTGCATTTGATCTAATGTCGCAAGGACCATTAACTGTATTAAAAGAAACATCAGTCATTGAGGCATTAAAAGTTATGTTACAAGATTCGCGAAAATGGTTAGTGGTAGTAGATGATAAAAATAAACCGCTTGGTTTGGTAGATCGTCAAATGATGCTTGAAGCCATGTCGGTGGTTAAACAAAATTGACACTATAGTTACCTTTTATAATTTATGAAAAGCTTGACGATTGCATAAGTCAAGCGTATAATCTATCCGCCTGTCAAAAGAATGACGGGTACGGAATTCTTGACAGGAGTATTACGATGGTTCCTCTTCCAAAACGGAAACTTTCAAAAGGTCGCCGAGACCGCCGCAGATCACAAGACGCACTGCAGGCAGCCAATCTGGTTCAATGCAGCAATTGCGGCGAGATGCGATTGCCCCATACGGTCTGCTCCAATTGCGGACATTATGCCGGCAAAGAAGTCCTCGACCTGGGCAAAGAGACCAAGAAAAAATAAAGTTTATCGAGAGAAAAAACGGACTGAAAAGTCCGTTTTTCTTTTAAGGGCTTTTCACCACGAACCACACGAAAGACACTAAAGAAAATTCAAAAAACCAAAAATGAAAGAGAAATTTAAATACGATCCTACAATATTACACTCACATAAAAAGGCAAGGTTCGGAATTCTTTTACCAGAATTCCGAACCATGAAAATAAACCAATGACTATTCTTCAACGAAGGTAGTATCTTCGACCGGGGGAGCGGAGGCTTCAAAAGCAGCGTAGCGAGCAACCAAACGACCTGGAATTTGACCTTTGATAAATTCTCCCCTGCGGTTGTGTTCAATCTGGTCGATGTGGCCTTGTTCGTGGAAGAGTGAAATAAGCTGACCTTCATTGTAAGGGATCTGCACCGATATTTTGACGTAGTTTTCGTATAACTCGCCTTCAACCATGCGCAGCAGTTCGGGAATGCCCGTGCCTTTGAGCGCAGACACCGCAACTGCCTGGGGAAAGTATTTCAGAGCTTCCTGGGCGGCTTCGGGATAGGGGAGATTATCCATTTTGTTGAGTGCGACGATCATGGGGATATGCTCCGCCTTGATGGCTTTGAGGGTTTGATCTACTGCCTTGGCCTGTTCAAGGGCGTTGGGATGGGTGATATCCACCACGTGGATGAGCAAATCTGCTTCGGCGATCTCTTCAAGGGTCGCCTGGAAGGCAGCCACCAACTGGGTGGGAAGTTTCTGAATAAAGCCAACGGTGTCGGTAAGCAGGGATTCGTGTCCGCCGGGTAGGATGATTTTGCGGGTGGTGGGATCGAGGGTGGCGAAAAGTTGATCCGCGACAAGCACGCCGGATTTGGTCAAATGGTTAAGCAGCGTGGATTTACCTGCATTCGTATAGCCAACAAGTGAGATCAAGGGGATGCGAGAGCGTTTACGTTGGGCGCGGTAGCGCTGACGATGGGCGCGCACTTTTTCAAGTTCATCCTTGAGAAACTTGATGCGTTTGCGTATCTCGCGGCGGTCCACTTCAAGCTGGGTTTCGCCGGGGCCGCGCAAGCCAACACCGCCTACTGAACCGGCGCGTCCGCCGCCACCGCCTGCCTGGCGTGCAAGGTGGGTCCAGGCCCGGGTGAGTCGGGGAAGGCGATATTCGTATTGGGCAAGCGCCACCTGTAAAATGCCTTCGCTGGTGTGTGCGTGTTGGGCAAAAATATCGAGAATGAGGGCTGTGCGATCCACCACACGAACGTGGATTCCGAGTTTTTCTTCGAGTTCTCGCAAGTGGCGGGGTGAGAGTTCGTTGTCAAAGAGGACAACATCGGTGAGGGTTTCTTCAACCAACGCGACCACTTCTTCGACTTTGCCAGAGCCGATATAGGTATTGGGGTTGGGAGTATCCATTTTTTGGCTGGTCTCACCGACAATTTCGAGTCCGGCGGTATCCGCAAGGCGGGCAAGCTCACTCAGAGAATCTTCCAGCGAAATGAGAGAAGGTTCCTGGCGAATTTCAACGCCCACCATAAAAGCCCGTTCGCGAGGACGTGCAGTGGGTTGAGATTTTTTTGTTGACATGATTATTTACCGTTAGTCCATTTCACTATACGCTGCATGGCTTGTTCGACACGATCCGTGGCGGTGCCAAGCGAGATGCGCAGATAGCCTTCACCATGCGGACCGTACACAGTACCAGGGGTGGTGCTAACGCCGGTTTCTTCCAACATTCTGGCGCAATAAGCAACCGAGTCTATTTCACCTTTTGGTAGGGCAGCCCAAACATAAATGGCTGCTTTAGGGGTTTCGAGGGTGAAGCCAGCCTGCCTGAGACCTTTAACGATCAGGTCACGGCGTTTTTTATAAGTTAAATTTCGACCTTCAAGCCAGGATTGATCACCTGTAAGCGCAGCAATACCGGCTGAATAAATTGGCGCGAAGGTGGATGAATCCATCTGACTTTTGTAATTGAAGAGATAGTCAATCACATCCGCGTTACCAACGGCCATGCCCAAACGCCAACCGGCCATGTTATAAGTTTTGGAAAGCGAGTTGAACTCTATCGCCACGTCACGCGCACCGGGAATCTGCATCAAGCTTGGGGCGTTATAGCCATCGAAACATACATCCGTATAGGGGGCGTCGTGGGCGATGAGTATGCGGTGTTCACGCGCGAAAAGAACCACTTGTTCAAAAAAGGTCATGCTTGCGACTGCACCGGTGGGGTTGTTGGGATAGTTAAGCCAGAGCAGTTTGGCGCGTTTTAATATATCCGCGGGGATGGCGTTTAGATCAGGCAAAAAGTCATTTTTGCTTTCAAGCGGCACATTGTAGATTTCGGCGCCGGCAATGATGCCGCTGGCACTGTAAACGGGATAGCCTGGATCTGGCACGAGGGCTACATCACCGGGGTTGAGAATGACCTGGCTGAGATTAAATACACCTTCTTTTGAACCGATCAAGCCGATGATCTCGGTTTTCGGATCAAGAGACACTTCGAAGCGGTCCATATAATAATCTGCGACGGCTTTTTTGAATTCAAGGCTGCCGCCTGTGGCGGTATAACTGTGTGTATCAGAGCGGCGGGCATTTTTCACCAGGGCATCAATAATGAAATCTTCGGGGGGCAAATCAGGGGCACCCATATCCAGGCGGATGACATCCATGCCGGAAGCTTTAAGGGCAGCCAGTTTGTTGCCAAGGGAGGCAAAGAAATAAGGCTCAAAGGAAGAAATACGGTCTGATGGCGGGATAAAGGTGTTGGTTTTGTTCATTAGTCCATAATTCCTTGTTTTTTTATTGTCGGTTTTATTATCTCATGATTCCAAGAATTTCCATAATAATTAATTCAGACAGGTAATTGACGGATCTTAAATTTGTAGGTAAGGGTGTATTGGTGGGTTGGATTCACCATCCAAAAAGTTTCATAAAAATTGATGCGTTATGGTGAATCCAACACTACCCTACGACGGGATTGTTTTTCAGTTCAAGATTGTTATCAGAACGAAACCTCAATTATTATATTTTTATTATGTAATGGTGGGTTGGATTCCCCATTGAGAATGCATATTTGTTATGACGGATTAGGGGAATCCAACGCCACCCTACGACACATGAGTAATTAATATCGATTATTTCAGCCCTATATCAACCTGCAGCCATGCAAGCAGAGTGTTCCCCACAATTACCAAACTTTCTTGTGCGATATTCTCATGGGTGTCTGATGTTGTGTGCCAGTAGGGGTAGTCAAAGTCAATAATATCGACAGCAGGGATGCCCAACTCCAGGAAAGGCAAATGGTCATCGAGGATATTATATTTTTCTTCATTGATGAATTGCTCAGAATAACCAAGATCAGCAGCAGTTTGCCAAATCGAATCGGTGATGGCTTTATCTGAGGATTTTTCGCGGTAGATGTTGAGATCAGCATCACCAATCATATCCACGACCACCACGGCATCAGGTTTGGCTGTCAGAGAATCAGCAAAAGCACGCGAACCCAGTATCCAATCCCAACCTTCAATGCGGCCCTGGTCTTCAGCATCGAAGAAAACCAGCCAGACTTGTTTGTCAGAGTTCTTCGGTAAGACCCTGGCCATTTCGAGCAGCACGGCAACACCCGAGGCGCCGTCGTTCGCACCGGGGACGGACATGCTTTGATGAGCAGCAACCGGGTCTTGATCTGCAACAAAACGGGAATCATAATGGGCACCAAAGATCACCCACGGAGATCCGCTGCCGAGCTTGGCAATGACGTTGCGAATGGGATGCCCCATTCGTTCAGTTTCCTGAATTTCCACCTTCCAGCCGGCTTTTTCAAGTTCAGTTTGAATATAGATAACCACCTGGTCGTGTGCTTGAGAACCGGGTGTGCGCGGCCCCATATCCATTTGGGCGAGAACATCCTGCCAGGCACGGTCTGCATTGAAGGGTTGAGTCGGACCGGGCTTAAGGTTAAACAAAATGAGAACTGATAATGTACCAACCAGCAGCATTATTGCCAAGGCAATTATCCAGCGTGTTTTATTTTTCATAAAACCCTCTTAATTCAATGTTGATTCAATGAACGCTCTTAATGAATTCAACGCACGTTTGGCATGAATATAACCCTTTTCCTGTTTGTTACGGCGCATTATTTCAAGCGGTGGCAGCAGCCCCATGTTGGCTTTCATGGGTTGAAAGCGCTCGGGGTTGGCATCAGCAATGTAATGATGCAGCGAGCCAATCATGGTGTCAAGCGGAAAAGGCACCGGAGCCTGGCCTTTTATTAATCGGGCAGCATTAATCCCGGCCAGCAAGCCTGAAGCGATATTGCCGATGTAGCCTTCGATCCCTGCAATTTGGCCGGCGAAGAACAAGTCAGCGCGTGATCGGCATTGCAGGGTGCTGTCAATGAGATCGGGTGAATTAATGTAGGTGTTGCGGTGCATTTGTCCAAAGCGGACAAACTCGGCATGTTCCAAACCTGGGACCAAACGGAAAACTCGGGCCTGTTCTGAATGAAGCAGGTTGGTTTGAAAGCCGACCAGATTATAGAGGGTATCGGCCAGATCATCCTGGCGGAGCTGCACCACCGCGAAAGGACGCTGCGCATCATTGGGATTACGAAGCCCGACCGGGCGCATGGGGCCAAAGGTCAGCACCAGTGGATCCCGAGCAGCCATCACTTCAACCGGCAAACAGGCTTCAAAAAAGGCAGGCTGGTTGATCTGAACCCCTTCATTGAGGATTGTTTCTTTTTCTTTTAATGGAATACGTTGGGCGTCTTTAAGTGCGTTGAGGAAGATGAAATATTGTTCTTCGGTAAATGGACAGTTAACATAATCACCGTGGGGGTCTGTTTCATATTTATAACGCGAAGCCCTGAAGGCAATCGACATATCGATGGTCGAGGCGTTGACAATGGGTGCAATGGCATCATAAAAGAATAAACGGCGCGCCCCGGTGACTTGCTGAATGGACGCCACCAGGGGATCTGAAGTGAGAGGGCCAGAGGCAATAATAACCGGTCCATCTGGAATTTCAGTGACTTCCTGACGGATGACAGTGATATTTGGATGGGATTCAATGTGTTGGGTGATTTTTTGAGCAAAAACTTCACGGTCCACGGCGAGGGCGTCACCAGCCGGGATGGCGCTTTCTTCGGCACAGGCAACCAATAACGAATTGAGCAAGCTGCATTCTTCTTTAAGCAATCCAGAAGGCCGGTTGCGGAGGGTGGAACCAAGCGAATTGGAACACACCAATTCAGCCAAATCACCAGTGACATGGGCATCTGTTGATTTAACAGGGCGCATCTCATAAAGCTTGACCAAGACGCCCAATTGGGCAGCCTGCCATGCGGCTTCGCTGCCGGCTAATCCTCCACCAATAATGCTTAATTCATCCAAAGCGCCTCCAATTGCGCTTTTATTCTACCATCTTGACAAAAATTGCTTGGCATAGAAGTTGCACTAAAAATAAAAATACGCTATACTCTTTTCAGAGGATGGATGGCCATGTTACAAAGACAAACGACAGGATTGCGACCCTTAACCACCGCTCATTTAGCTCAAACGATGACATTATTGAGCTTGACAACCGAAGAACTTCAACAAGAGATTGATTCAGAGCTGGCGTCAAACCCGGCGCTCGAAATGGTTGAAGAACGCAGATGCCCCACCTGTCACCGTCTGCTGACTGACCCGGGAAAATGCCCGGTTTGCAGTCTGCCCGCCAACTTGAATTCTGAAGAACCGGTTGTTTTCCTTTCTCCCCGTGAAGAATTCATATCCCGTAAAGATTACGTTGACAATACGATGGATGACGAACCGTTTGCTCCTGAAGTTGAGGAACTGCCAGCTTACGTCTTAAAACAAATAGCTCCAGACCTTGATCCAAACCAGCGCGCACTGGCTGCTTATCTACTGACTCATCTTGATGAGGATGGTCTATTGACCACTACTTTGATCGAAGTATCGCGATATACGCATGTGCCCATCTCTGAGGTTGAAAAAGTAAAGCGCTTGATCCAATTGGCAGATCCGGTGGGCGTGGGGTCGAGCACTCCGCAAGAAGCGCTGCTGGTGCAGCTTGAAGTACTTAAAGAAACACACGATACGGTTCCGGCTGCTGCCGAACGCTGCATCCGGGAGGGCATGGATCAACTCAGCCATCATCAGTATCCCGAACTGGCGCACAAATTTGATGTGCCTGTCAAACAGATTACGCTGGCTGCCCAGTTTATCAGCGAAAACCTTTATCCGTTTCCGGCGCGCGCGCATTGGGGAGATATGCGTCAGCCTGCCCATGAAGAAACACAGGTCTATCACCAGCCTGACATTTTGATCAATTACCTCAACGATGATCCTACAAAACCTTTGATCGTGGAAATCATCATGCCGATCAGCGGTACTTTACAGGTCAACCCGATGTTCAAGCAAGCCATAAAAGAAGCCAGCCCTGAAACCAAGCCTGACCTCAAAGGGGATCTGGAAAAAGCATCTTTGTTTGTGAAATGTCTGCAGCAGCGTAACCACACCATGGAAAGACTATTGATGCGCGTGGTGAGTTTGCAGCGAGAATTTATTTTGCACGGCGAGAAATATCTAAAACCTGTCACCAGGGCTCAAATTTCCCGCGAGATGGAAGTACACGAATCCACGATATCACGCGCGGTGGCCAACAAAGCCGTGCAACTGCCAAACCGACGTATTGTGCCGCTGTCTGAATTCTTTGACCGCAGCCTAAATATTCGAAGTGTATTGAAAGAAATAATTGAAGGCGAACCCAAACCATACAGTGATTCTGACCTGGTGGAACTGCTATCTGAAAATGGATTTAATGTTGCACGCCGTACCGTTGCCAAATATCGCGCGATTGAAGGCATTTTACCTGCCCATCTCAGAAAAGCCATGGCCAAGGGAAAATGAAATCATTCACATCGCAGATCACATCCAACCTGCTTGGCAAGAGCGGCCCCGGCGCCGAGGAAGTGTTCGCGTTGTTGAATTTGCAAGAGGAACCCTGCGCACTGGTTGACCTCTCTGCCGATAAAATAATCTTTTTAAATAGCAGGCTAGTAAAATCCACTTCTTTCACCACAGCAGACCTTCGTGATAAAAACACCGGTTATTTGTTTCCCAATTTGGATATCAAGTCTATTTCTTCAGGAGAGACCAAAGAAATTGACCTGAACCGCCGCGGACAGACGCCCATCCATGCCAGGGTGAGGTTTGATTTCATTGGAACCGCTTCACATCTTGTTGTTATCCGAATTTTGGCGCATCAAACCAGTGAATCGGATGTGGAACCTGAAATTGAGGCATTAATCAACCAGTTGATCCTTCTGACCAAAGTTTCAGAGGGGTCAGATGTCAATCAAATCCTTCCGCAGTTGATGCACTTGATCTGCCTGATCTTGAACGTCGAAACCGCAGCGATCTTTCAAGCTGATCCGAGCTACCCAAGCTTGAAATGCGTATGCCTGCACGGGCGATCCACGGATTTGCCGGCGGAACTGCCGTCAACGGATTTGATCCGCCTTACCGAGCCGGCAATCTGGAACCCGGGCGACCGGGCGATCACTGAAATTCACAAATATGCGCGCATGAATTCTGTTGAATATGTTGCCACTGCGCCGCTTAAACTGGATGATGCTGCCATCGGCATCATTGTGGTTTGCGGAAAAGGCGTGCTTCCTCGCGAGCTGCGTTTAAGTGTGATGCAATATCTTTCCATTCATATTTTAAATTTCCTGCAAAAATCAATGCTGATCAAGAACCTGCAAGACCGCATTATTTTTGAACAACAACGGATGGTTGCCCGCAACGCGACTTTTGAGAATATGCAAGAAGCCGTTATCGTGTTGAACAATGACCTTGAAATCATTGAAATCAACCAGGCCGCAGAATGGATGTTGAATTATGCCGAGCAAGAAGTGCTGGGTCAGCCATATGACAACGTGCTGATCGGCACCGATAAACTGCAGCCAGCCCTGGAAGATGCCAAAAAAGGGAACACCACGCATAATTTAGGTAAAGCCAACCTGAACCGGCGCAATGGACAATCCTTTCCAACCCAGATGAAGGTCATCCCGGTGATGCGGGATAAAAAAGTCTACTCCATTGAAGTGTTGTTGGCTGATATCAGTGAAAATGAACAGCAAAAGGCTCTGACCCAACAGCTTGAAAACAGGGCGCTTTTGGGTGATTACACTGCTGCGATTGCACATGACTTGAGAAATCCGATCAACAGCATTTACACAGGTATTCAATTATTGGGCATGAAACTGGCTCCGGATGACCCCAACCAGGAAAATATCGGGCGCATCCAGAACGATTGTACCCGTTTAAACAACTTGCTTGAATCCTTGATGTCTTCTGTACGAACGGTGGACACCCAGTTGGAATTGATTGATCTTGATGCTTATCTGCACAAAATCGTAGACCGCTGGCGTCCGAAATTTGCCAAGGTTAATGTCAACCCGGTTTTCAATATAGAAGCGAACTTGCCAAAAATCATGGGTGATCCAAAGTCATTGGATCGAGTGTTTACCAACCTGATCACCAACGCGCTGGACGCAATGGCAGAAAAAGGGGATACCCTGGCGGTGACTGCGGTAATGAACAAGGAGATTGCCAACCATCCGCTTGTGGATATCNNGTGGATATCAGCATTACGGATAACGGGCCAGGCATTCCTGAAGACGTGAAAGAGCATTTGTTCTCGCCTTACATGACCACACGCAAAAAAGGAACAGGATTGGGCTTATTCCTTACAAAACAGATAGTCACTGCACACAAGGGCAGTATTAGTGTAAACTCGTTTCCAGGCGGTACGGTTTTTACCGTTAGATTACCTGCTGAAGATGGAGAAGTAACATGAGTTTTTGCGTCTTGATCGTGGATGATGAAGAAAGTGCCCGGCAAAATATTGGTGAATTTCTAAAAGGCAAAGGACACGAAATCATTGAGGCTGGAACCCTGGCTGATGCGCGAGAGCGGGTGAAAAAGGGCGAAGGAGACGTGATCCTGTTGGATGTACAACTTCCTGACGGGTACGGTCCAAACCTGATCATGGAAACAGCCATGTTAGCGGTACGTCCACCCATAATTGTAATTACTGGTTTTGGGGATATTGAAACAGCGGTTGATGCCATGAAAAACGGAGCACTGGATTTTCTTACCAAACCTCTGGATTTCATTCAACTTGACAAATCACTAGCCAAAGCCCTGGAAATTGTGGCCATGCGGCGTGAAATTGCACATTATCGCGAACAGCAAATGAAAAACAGCAACTTTGTCATTGGTCAAACCCCATTGATGAAAATTGTGGTGGAACAGGCGCTTAAAGCCGCTGACGCACAAGTGTCTGTGATGATCACAGGCGAGAACGGCACCGGCAAAGATATTTTGGCGCAGTACATCCATGCCAACGGACCCAGGGCAAGTAAACCTTTCATTGCCATCAACTGCGCGGCCATACAACACACCGTGTTGGAATCTGAGCTTTTTGGGCATGAGGCTGGTGCGTTCAGCAGTGCTGACCGCAAGAAACTTGGATTGATGGAGGTTGCTGATAACGGAATCCTCTTTATGGATGAAATATCATCCATGCCCCTCGAGATTCAAGCAAAATTATTGAGAGCGATTGAAACACACTCTTTCATGCGCGTCGGCGGCACACAATTGATCAATGTGGATATACAGGTGGTGGTGGCTTCGAATCGTGATCTGCAAGCCATGGTCAAAGAAGGCAGCTTCAGGCAGGACTTGTATTACCGTTTGAAAAAAATAGATCTTGATCTGCCTCCGCTGCGCGAACGCAAAGTGGATATCCCCGAAATGGTAGGCTACTTCATAAGGCAAAATAACAGCCGGCAAGGCGCCAACATTACCGGCGTCTCTCCGCAAGCCATGGAAGCGCTGCTCAAATATGACTGGCCGGGCAACATCCGAGAACTGGCCAACGCCATTGAGCGCGCATTGATCTTCTGTGATGGCGAAACCATCGCACTGGGCGACCTTCCACGCGACATCTTGAATCCCCGTTAGGAAATGCTTTGGCATAAACCTTGCATCATGCCCTTTAGATAAATTATATCTGGAGGGCACGATGTTTTCTATGACAGTTAATGACTTTCTACTTTCAATGGCCACCGCTTTATTGATCTGCGGTATTGTGATGCTTGGTATCGGGGTTTACACCTTGATCGGCAAATTAATGGGTAAAGAATTGCGCACCATTGCAGATCAAACTGCTAAATTGGCGCAAAAGGGGATTACCGAAGAAATTTCAGGTCTGGTGGGCAATGCGCGAACGCTTATTGAAGCGCTCAACAGCATGGTGAAGACCACTGCCGGAATCGGAATTTTGCTTCTGTTGCTAGGAATCATCTTGTTGGCCGCAGCATACGGACTAGTTTTACAGATTAATTAAGTTTTATTATCCGTATTGATCGCGGAAGGGAGCTGCCATGCAGGTGCTTGAATTGCGCAATACCCTGGGGAGTCTTGATGCGACAGATTATGCTTCATGCCTGGTAAGATCGCTCAGGGCTGATGAAAAAATCTGGACATTTTTGACTCAATCGACAGGTGAAATTAACAAGCAAATAGCAGATCTTGCTGCAAGTCAAAAACTAAATCCCGGAACACTGGGATTGTTGGCTTTTAATCAGGAGTTGTTAAAATCGAATTATCCTGATTCTCGTTTGCAGGTTTCTGTGTTGGAAGAATGCATGGTTAATTATGAATCCTTCATTCAGCAGCACAATGCTCCCGCAACACTCGAAGAAGCGGCCAAATTGGCGGTGGTATTGATTGAAAAAAGAAAAATTGCACCCGCCTGGCGCCATACATTGCTGGAAGTGGTCAATCGTATGCATCTCAACGATGGAAAAGCTCTTAGAAGTGTATGGGGAACTGCCTTTACGATCACAATAAACTTGATCAAAGATCGAGACGAATTTCTTTATGACCTCTTAAAACTTCAGACGGCTGACCAGGGCATAGACAGCCTCGTTTTCGCTTTGATCAGTTTGCCGATATCCGAAACAGAGAAAGCTGAAAAGTTGGTTAATGCTTTACAAGACCAGTCCGCTGCGATTATCGAGAAAACACTCAGTTTCTTAATCTCGATCAACGAGAAAGAATTAGCCCAATCCGCGGCTCAACTATTGGTCGGAAAATACAAAATTGAAGAGGCATCAGAAAAAGGTTCTAAAGATATATTGGAAAACCTCGAAGCCTCATTGCAGCAATCCATGCTCTACAAGCAAATTGCCAGTGTCGCCCAGATAGCAGGTGATACTGATTTGGCTTCAAACCTGCTTGAAAAATCAAGCGCCATTTTTGATGCCATCTCTACCGGCATCAAAATCCAAAACCTTTCGCTGCTTGAACAAACCGCGAACAGGCTTGAATTTAACGAACAAGTGCGAAAATTTCAGTTGGATCAAGCGAATCATCCTGCTTTGGCGCAGGAAATGGCCAGTGTGGGAATCGTTGCCCAAGATCAGACTCAAGACGAACTGCAATCCAAGCCCATCACAGCAATAAGCCAGGCAAAAATGATAAATTCCGCCGGCAATCCTGAACTTGCCAAATCGGAATGTGAAAAAGCATTTATCAGCATTGATCATCGAACTTATGATGCTGCAGTTGAATTTGTTCCGCAATTCAATCCCAATTGGAACCCTGGCGAGATGGTTAACACGCTGGTTGAATTGGGTGCAAAAAAAGAAGCATTAAAAATGGCTGCCAGTTTGTATGCAAAAAATCCGGCCAGCCTGAGTGCTGCACAAGCGTCTGCTGAAACTTATTATGAGTCTGCAGATTATGCAGCAGCACTGCCAATGTTTGAGTATGCATCGATGGCTGGCGAAAATTCAACCCCCATGCTGCGGCAATTGGCTGATTGTTACGCGCAAACAGGCAACTCTGAAGCTTGCTACAAGGTGCGCAAGCAATTAGTCGAGGTTGAAGCTCCTGTAATCCCGGATTTGCTGCAATTTGCTGATTCAGCCATTTCTGCCGGCCGGTGTAATGAAGTTTTTCCGATCACTTCGCAAATTATTAAACAAGACCCCATGAATGCAAGCGCATTAACGATAAACGGTAAAGCTTACGCCATGACCGGTAACCGCGACCAGGCGCTGGAATTTTTCTCAAAAGCCATTGAGGTGGGTTCTGATGATGCTGATCCATGGATTGGCCTCTCTGAGTTGCAAGTAAAGGGCGGAGAATTTAGACAAGCAATTGAATCGCTACGACAAGGTCTTGCGGCTTTGCCAGCGGATCGTGAAATTAAACGCAGACTGGCTGAACAACTGATGGATAGCGGTTCAGCATCTGAAGCGTTGCCCTTGTTGAATGATCTGGCAGAAGATGATCAAAATGCGCTCATTGGTGTGCTTCAACTTGATGCACTTAAAATACTTGGAATGCCCGAATATGATGCGATGGTCGTCTCGCTTTATTCAAAGTTCCCTGAAAATGAAGAAATAGCCCAGGCGTTTGCAGCACAGTTAATCAAGAATGGAAAGCACTCCGAGGCGAAAACAGTCTTGCAAGCCAAACTGTCACAAGTTCAATCCAATACTCCCACGGCGCTTACTTATGCTGAAGCGGTGGTTGGCATGGATGTGCATTACTCAGGAGAACCCAAATCCATATCCGCACAGGAAATGGAAAAAGTCGAATCCATTGTTGACCGTTATTTGGAACAGGATTCTGATCATACGCATGCGCAATTGGTGAAAGCCGAATTATTGGTCAGCAAGGCGAATTATGTAGAAGCATTTAAACTCTATTCTCGATTGCTTGAGAAACAAACATCTGTAGATAAATCGCTTTGGGAAAGAATCCAGGCTGGATTCGCTCAATCGGCCGCATTCATGGGCAAGTTTGAAGTTGCTTTGGCGGCGATCAAACAAGCCGTGGATTCTCAACCGGAATGGGTTGGATTGCGCAAGATCATGGCCAATATTTACGGGCTGGCCGGCGAAGTATCCGATGCGCTGTTGCAGGCAGAACGCGTGTTGGATGTGGCTCCGCAGATTGTGGAAAGTGCATTATGGTTCGCTGATTTTGCATCCGGGTTAGGCAAGAGTGATACGGCTGAAGATAAACTGGCTGCGATAATTGAGTTGAAATCTGACGATCTGTTGCTGCGCTTGAAATTGGCTGAAATGAAAATTAAAAATGATAAATCAGTCGAAGCTTTGGAACTTTTGGAAGCGATCAAAACGAATTTGTCAGTTGAATCCTCCGAGACTGAGTTATTATCGGCAGCCAAATTGTATGACAGTATTCATGATATTGAAGCAGCGCGCAATTGTTTGGAATACCGAGCCCAATCTTACGCATCGCTTTCCGCGGGGTTGGATCTAGCCGGGTATGAGTATATGCAAGGGCAGTTTGCAAAAGCCGGTCAACAGTTGGATAAACTGAATGAACCATCCGATTTAGTGCAATGTTTTAAGGCAGATGTTTTGATCAAAACAGGTGAGCTGGATAAAGCCATCAGCCTGGTTCAAAACACTATCCATACAACACAAGATGATGAACTTGAGCTTGTGTTTATTCCGGATGGATGGAAGAAATTGATGGCATCCAATTATGGTAACCGGGCACTTGAAGCAAAAATATTGTTGATGCAAGGCAAAGCAGCAACTTGTCTTGAAGTCACTGCTTTATGGCTGGATGGAGAACCCGAAAATGCGGATGCCAGAATCCTCGCGATTGAATCCACGCTGGCATTGGGTGAGCTACCCGGTGAAGATCTTTACCTGCCCATAATGACAAATGAAACGGATGACGAAACAATCGATCACCTAACGGCATTAAAGATTAATTCATTGCTCGAAAATAACCAGGCCATAGAAGCTCAGCAAATCTTTGAAAAAGTAGGGAAAGTGGATACACTTTCTCTCAAACTGGCAGACGTTCAATTGACCTTGATGACCGGTCATCTTGCTGATGCAGAAGCAATACTTGATGAAGTTGTCTCAGCCAAAGACGAAATTAAAGCAAAAGAGCTGCACATTCAACTTGGATTGGTCAGACTGTTCGTGAAAGCTGCAGCAAGCTTGAAGCGCTGGAATGAGGCGCTCACATACAGCAGTGAAGCAGTTGCACATGATAGCTGGCATTTGGATTGTGTGATGCAAGCTTTATCCACACTGACCAGGGCCAAAGAATTTACGAAGACTGCCAATTCACTTTCCATTGAAGCGCACAACCCTGACGCTTTCTTGAGCAAGGTCAATTTTGAAGAAGAGTTGGATGGTTTGGCGGGTTTGACTGGCGGTAAAAAAGAAAAAGAAGTTGAACGCTGGCTGCTGCGTGGCAAGATGGCCGCCTCCCCCGACTCTGAAAATATCAGGGCTTTTGCATTGGTTACGCCAACCCCTGAAGATGCGGCTGCCATGGTGGCGGCATTGCACGCCAACGGACAGGAAACCACTGCTTTGCAGGTGGCAAAAAAGTTCCCAACCGATTCACAGGTGCTGTTTGAACTGGCATGCGTCCAGGCTGATGGAGATGAAGCAGCCGCACTTGAGACACTGAACACCCTGATCGCCAACGACCCGTTAATCCCGGCGGCGGTGGCTTTGCGGGGCTTGACCTATGAGAATCTTGGCAAGTTGGATATGGCGATCAATGATCTTGAACAAGCCATAAGCGATTGGCCTAATGAGACCTTGTGGCGCATGAAAGCTGCCTCCCTCTGGCAGAATTATGGCAACAATAAAAACGCCATCATTCAATTGCAAGCTGCATTTGACAGGAGTCCTGAGAATGCGGAAGCCGCGCTTGAATTAGGCAAAGCATATGAAGCAGAAGGCGACTCACAAAAAGCTGTAGAGATATTGGTACCCCTGTCGAAGCAAAACCCCAACTTTTATGAAGCCTGGGAGGCGCTGGCTGAATCACAATCCAATTGCGACCAATTGGAACATGCCCTGGAATCTGCCAAAAAGGCAAGCCAGGTCAATCCTTTCTCGATCAAACCGTATTTAATGAGCGGCAAAATCCATATGCTAAATGGCAACCTGGATAAAGCGCTTGATATGGCTAGAACAGCCGTCACACAGAATAAAAAAGACGCGAACGCCATTTTATTCCTGGCGAAAGTGCTGCACGAAAGAGGAGAAAAGCAACAAGCGCTGGCAGCACTTGAAATGACCAACCAGTGTGATAATGTTACCGTGCAAACCATGGTTGAACATGTCAACCTGGTTAAAGAAATAAACGGCGGCGCTTATGCCAAAGAGTTAATTTCATCGTTCTCAGAAAAATATCCAGAAAATGTGGATTTAATGAAAATGTTGGCATCTGCACAGGAAGAAAACGGTGATACAGCGGATGCCGAAATGACGGTAAAACGTGCATTGCAGGTTGAACCCGATGAACCTGACTTGCATCTATTTTTAGGTAAAATTAGTGTTGAAACAGGTCAGCTTGACCAGGCTATTCATCATCTCAGCCAGGGGATTGCGCATAAAGCAGCCAGTACTGATGGTTATTTGATGTTGAGTAAAGTTTATGAACAGCAGCGTGAATTCACCAAAGCGCTGGATGCTTTGAAACAAGCCATGGATGCAGCGCCCAATGATACCCGCAGCTACCTGGCAGCGGCAAACCTGTATCGCAACTCAAAGAATTACAATGCGGCTGAGAAGGTTCTACAAAAAGCTGTTGAAATTGACCCGCAAGACGTCACTATTCGACGGCAGCTTGGCGCATTATTGGCATTGAAGCTGGTACATCACTCACAGGAAGCGAGTTCGCAATCATGATCTCAAATATTTCACCAACCCCGCAAAAAGTTCAGATGATCGATCGAGAACACCTGCTGCGTCTGCTAAAAAACGGTCTGGAGGCAAAATCCTTCCGTTTTACGAGACAGGCTGCACTGGTGTGGTTATCGGCTTTTCCGGGTGACCTTGAAGTGAACCTGTATTATGTCATCGCTCAACTCAACGAAGGCCGAAGCCAGCAGGCTGCACAGGTGCTTGAGCGGATACTAAAGAATGATCCGTTGTATGTGGAAGCACTTAAAATCGGAGTGGAACTTTTCTCAATTGAAAATCCGGTTCTGGCAAGAAAATGCAACGGAGTTCTTCAAGCATTGGGTGAACAACCGAGTCAACTTGTTGAACTGCCAGATTGGGGTGCCAAACTTATTCAAGTCAAACAAATGCTTGCGAATCGAAGATTTGACGAAGCCCAAGGTCTTTTAATGCCGGTGATGGGTGATTCGACACATCCAGAAATGGCGGATCTGCTGCACCTTGAGATTACTTCTGAAATCGCTGATGCCACCTCGGTATTGAATTTGGCACGACTTTATCAAAAACGATGGCCTGAATGTCTGCAAATTAACTTGATCCTGGCGAAAGCCTGGATGGAGACCGGCAATGATGATGAAGCAGTAAAAATGATGCATTTGTGCGCCGCAAATGATGCTTCCGCACAGGTACCCACCAGAATGTGGGGCAACAACTTTGCATATCGACCGCTTTATCCATCAAAAATGGAAGTGGTTTCAAGTTTCAGTGTACCAGCCGAAGTTGCTGGTAAATTGGGGATGAACATTTTGAATGCAGGTCCGGGAACCCCCAGTGTAAATACCTTTGCGTCATATCCCAAATCAAATGGACAAACCATTTATGATGACTCTACGGTTGAAGAGACTGAGACAATTGAACCAGAAATGGAACAACCCATACGCACAGAAGTAAGCAGTTTTGATGGATACAAGGTGCTGCCCACTGAAGACGGCGGTTTTCAGGAGCACCCCAGGTTTCAAGAAAACAAACAAAAACCAACCGGTAAGAGTTCAACGGTTAAAGAAGTGGAAGAAGAGTTAAAAAAGGTAGCTGAAAGCATCAACCAGCCGGTTATCAGTAATTCTGACAACCGTTTTCCGGCTTATGTGATCTTGAGCATGAAAAAAGGTCTTGAAACCCAGTACGGTGCTCAAAGTACCCAGGTGATTCAAGATGAACTCAAAAAATTGATGAAATCGATCCAGGAGAAAAATGCCTGGAGTTCCATTTTATTTATGCCTGATGATCTTGAAATCTGCGGCAGGTACGGCATCACTCCGATAGACGCCATTGATCCATGGAAGATAAAACTGGCATTGGCCGACCTGGATAAAGCGCTGCAAAAGAAGGGTGAACGAATAGGATGTGTTTTGATTGTGGGTGGCGAAAGCATCGTTCCTTTCCACAAACTGCCTAATCCCACTGAAGATTCAGACGCAGAAGTTAAATCAGACAATCCTTATGGCTCCCTTGATACCAACTACTTTGTATCTGACTGGCCGGTTGGGCGTTTGCCTGGTGAAGCCGGCAGCGAAGTTGGGCTGCTGTTAACCCAAATCAGAAACACAGTTCAATATCACCAGGAAGAAGCTCAAATGCAGACCTGGGTGAACCGCATCATGAATATGGTCCGAGCCTGGAATATGCCCTGGATCAAGAATAACGGAAACATAGGTTATACCGCTTCAATCTGGAAACGTTCATCATTGGCTGCTTTTCGTCCGATTGGAGAAGGCAAAAACCTGTTCTTATCACCAAATGGAAAAACCTCGGCTTTTTCAGGCTCAAAACTGACTACAGCGCCAATCGGCTTTTTCAATTTGCACGGTGTTGAAGATGGTAGTGATTGGTACGGACAAAAAGACCCGGCTGATAAATTAGGCGGACCGGATTACCCGACTGCACTTAAACCCTCAGAGTTGATTAAAAATTCTAACAGTCCACGCATTGTTTACAGTGAGGCCTGTTATGGCGGACATATTTTCGGCAAGAAAGAGGAAGAATCCATTGCTCTGACCATGACCGGCATTGGCGTTCTGGCAATGATCGGATCATCAACAATTGCCTACGGCTCTATCAGCACACCATTGATTGGCGCTGATCTGGTTGGCTACCTGATCATGAAGAACCTTTCTGAAGGGCTGGCAATCGGAAATGCTTTTATCAAAGCCAAAGTGGATTTTGTTCGCGAAATGAACCGCCGTCAGGGTTACCTGGATGGTGAAGACCAAAAAACATTGATCTCATTCATCCTTTACGGCGACCCGCTTATTGCTTACGATCCATACCAGGGGGCGGCAAAAAATCTTGGGCGTGAAGCCGCGGCCCCGGTGGTGAAGACCATTTGTGACCGCACCACTTATGATGAGAAAAGCGCTACTGTTACCCCGAAGATGGTTTCAACGGCTAAAGATTTGGTCAAAGATTATCTACCCGGCATTGAATATGCTGAAGTGCGAATTCAGAATCAGCAGGCGCGGATGGTTTCTGGCGGCGGCAAGAGCGTCAGTCAACCGAAACGGGTTGTGGTCTCATTTAGTAAACAAGTCAACCAGTCAGATAAAATCCACAAGCATTTTGCAAAGGTCACTCTCGATCAGCAAGGCCAGGTGCTGAAAGTAGCCGTCAGCCGATAGAGAAAGAATAAATAGCAAAACCGCGGAATCAACTCCGCGGTTTTTTGTTTTAACGAAGTTATCGAATATAATTAAGTATTAGTCGAAAAATCTTATACATACCAGGTGAAATTAATGCAAAAACCAAAGACCGGCGCAGAGATCAGACAATCTTTTAATGATTTCTTCATTTCAAAAGGACATACCTTCGTTCCATCCTCTTCATTGGTGCCAGGCGGAGACGCCACAATTCTTTTCACAAATGCTGGCATGGTGCAGTTCAAGGATGTTTTTCTGGGCACTGACGATAGACCGTATACGCGGGCTGTCAATTCACAAAAATGCATGCGCGTAGCCGGAAAACACAACGATCTTGAGGATGTGGGTAAAGACGATTCACATCATACATTTTTTGAAATGCTGGGCAACTGGTCTTTTGGTGATTATTATAAAAAAGAAGCCATTGCCTGGGCATGGGAACTGTTAACCAAAGAATGGGGCATCGACCCAAAATTCCTTTACACATCAGTCTTTAAGGATGATAAAGGCAATTTACCCACGGATGAGGATGCAACCAATTATTGGAAAGAACAACCTGGCATGGACCCCAGCCACGTGCTGTACTTTGGGCGCAAGGATAATTTCTGGGAAATGGCTGAAACCGGTCCGTGCGGGCCGTGCAGTGAAATTCATATGGATCGCGGACCCGCGGCTTGCGAAAAACAAGGCGTGCCCGGGCATGTGTGCGCTGTCAATGGCGACTGCACACGGTATCTCGAAATTTGGAACCTGGTATTTATTCAATACAATCGAGTGAGCCTGACCCAGTTCGATCCGCTGCCAGCCACGCATGTGGATACCGGCATGGGGCTGGATCGGATTGTTTCGATCATGCAAAACAAGAACTCAAACTATCGCACGGATCTGTTGTATCCGTTGGTTGACAGAATCCGCTCACTGGCAAACAAAACGGTTGAAGAGATGGATGCTAATTTCACTCCATATCGCGTGATTGCCGACCATACCCGGGCAGTGACTTTCTTGATTGGTGACGGTGTGGTTCCTGGCAACATGGGGCGCAATTATATTTGCCGTATGATCATCCGCCGGGCAGCGCGGTTTGGCGCCAAACTTGGTTTGACCGAACCCTTTTTAGCAAAAATTGCAGAAGTAGTGATCAACAATTACAGTGAAGCCTATCCTGAACTTGAGAAGAACCGTATTGCCATTTTAGATAACCTGACCCGAGAAGAAAAACGTTTTGCGCGTACGGTTGAAGAAGGTTATGGCTACCTGGATGAACTGCTCAATGAACTCAAAAAAACCGGCGGTAAGGTATTGGATGGCAAAAAAGCGTTCGAGCTTTATGCCACCCACGGCTTGCCCTTTGAACTGACCCGGGACGTTGCCCAGGAACAAGACCTGAACGTGGATGAAGCCGGTTTTAAGGCTGCCATGGAGGAGCACAAAGTGCAATCAGGCGGCGGCAAGGCAATGGGCAAAATGGGCGGCGAAAACGTAGAACTCTACAGCGCTGTTCTTGAAAAATGCAAACAATCCAAAGAAATTGGCACCAACGGGGTTGAATATAATCCATACGAATGGCTAAAAGTAGAAGGCAAAATCATTGGATTGTTCAGTGAAGGAGAGGCGGTCACTTCTGCACCGACCGATTCAGAAGTTGAACTTCTTGTTCCACAAACCGGATTTTACATTGACAGCGGCGGACAGATGGGCGACACCGGCTGGATCCAGGCTGCTGATGGAAGTTGGGAAGTTGAAATCACCGAAGTCAAGAAACCGGCCACCGGAGTGATCATCCATTTTGGAACCGTCACCCGCGGTAAAGTGTCTGTAGGCGATAAAGCCGTGGTTATGGTTGATCAACCGAGACGCATGGATATCATGCGAAACCATACTGCCACACATTTACTGCATGCACAACTGCATAAGGTGATTGGTGAACATGCACGTCAGGCAGGCTCCTTGGTGGCGCCAGACCGGCTGCGGTTTGACTTCACTCATCACGAAGCCATCCCTGCTGAAAAACTGGATCAAATTGAAGCGGGCGTCAACCAAGCGATTCTCGAAGATCACGATCTTTCAATCAAGACCAAGTCATTGGCCGAAGCCAAGGCCGAAGGTGCAATGGCTTTGTTTGGCGAGAAATACGGTGAAATTGTGCGGACTGTGACGATTGATGCCGAAAATCCCATTTCTTATGAATTGTGCGGCGGCACGCATGTTGAAAATACAGGTGATATCGGCACCTTCCTGATCCTCAGCGAGGGCAGCGCGGCCGCGGGTGTCAGACGTATTGAAGCGGTGACCGGCCGGGCAGCTTATGAAGTGATCAGAGAACGCAACAAGACACTGCGTAAATCTGCAAAGATTCTGACGGCCAGCCTTGAAGAAGTGCCTGTAAAAATCACTGCATTAATGGACGCACATGAAGACCTGCGGCGTGAAATGATTGGAGTGAAGCAACAATTGGTCAAAACCGAATTTTCAAAACAACTGACTGGGACAAAATTGATCAAGAATGTACCTGTTTTGAGCATTCTTTTGAATGACGCGGATAACGATACGCTGCGATTGATGACGGATGCATTTAGAGAGAAATTTCCGTCTGGTGTGGTGGCGCTTGGATCTGTGGTGAATGATAAACCCACCATCATTTGCGCTGTGACTGAAGACCTGGTCAAACGCGGATTGAATGCCGGCGACATTGTCAAAGCGATTGCACCAATTATTGGCGGCAGCGGCGGAGGACGACCCGTGCTGGCACAAGCAGGCGGCAAGGATGCATCCAAGCTGTCTGAAGCGCTGGATCAGGTGGCGCCGTTTGTTGAAAGCAAGTTGTAATTTCATAAGTAAAAAGCAAACCGCGGAAGTTTTCAAAACTTCCGCGGTTTTCGTAACTAGACATGAATTAGAGCATGGTCCCGAAATCAAACAGATTTCGGGAACTAAGAATTACACAAAGCGTTCGATGTGGATCTGGCCTTCCTGCTGTTTTGTATGTTCGACAAAGCCTTCCGCATAAAGGGCTTCGAGCATGGCATTGACCATGCCTGAGACGCCGCACAGAAAGACATGCGTGTTTTCAGGTGTCGGTTTGAATCCCCAGGCATCTGCCACTGCGCCAGACTTCCAAACATCTTGCACCCAGCCGGTCTTGCCTCCCCATGGGACAGGTTCTTCGTCGGGTTTATCAATGGTGGAAATGTAATTGAAATTTTGACATAAATATTGCATGGTTTGCAGTTCAGACCGGTAGCCGAGATCCCAACTGTGATAGGCGCCGTGCAGAACAGCGAATCGGCGGTCACTTCCGCATTGCAGTTCGGATGTTAGCATGCTGATGTAAGGCGCAAGGCCTGTGCCGGTGGCAACCATGACAATGTGCTTTTCTTTGGGCACCTGGTTAAGGGTGAAGATGCCGCTGGTCTTGGGTCCGAGCCAGATGGGATCGCCGACCTTGAGTGCGAACAAGCGGGGTGTCAGGGCACCGGTAGAAAGCATGCTGATGTAGAACTCCATGTATTCCCTGGTTTTTGAAGAGGATGTAATGGAATAAGGCCTTCGAATCAATTTTTCCGGGTCGCTGGGGGTGGGTTCAGCTTCTGACCAGTGTGCACGGGGGGCTGAGCCGGGTAATCCGAGGACACCAAATTGTCCAGGGGTAAAGTCAGGCATATCCCAGCCTTTGGCGGCGACCCGCAGCGTCATCACGCGCGGAGATAATTCAACTTTAGATGTCACAATGGCGTTTAGTGCAATGTCAACCATATTCTCTCCCATAAATTATTATTTATAACGGATATATTATATATTAAATGTCAAAATAATATAGGATTGCAATTAATTAAATTAGGTAACCTTAATTGTAGGTCAAAAATTTGAAATCTACCAGATTTCGGATTCAAAAAGTTGCCTAAATTTCGACTGTTTTAAACTATTTATATATTATTTAGGATGACTTATTTTCTCATTGGATTAATTGTATAAAAATTGAATAAGTGATAACATATTTATTAAAGTGATGTATTAAAAGGAGCAAAATGATGATTCGCACCCAAATCCAATTGACATTGGAACAGGCAAAAAGGTTAAAAAAAATGTCAAAAAAAGAAAACAAATCTGTTGCAGAATTAATTCGAATGAGCGTTGATAAGATGATCAATTCTGACGGACCAATTACTGATGAAATGATTAAACAAAAAGCTTTATCTTTGGTTGGAAAATTTCAAGGTCCGTCTGATTTTTCTGATAAACATGACGATTATTTAACAGAAACTTATTCATCATGAAAGTTTTTATTGATACTTCAGCAATTCTGGCAATACTTAATAGTGATGATCATTTTCACGAGCCAGCCAAAAATGAATGGATTCGAATTATTGAATCGCAAGATGCATTATTCAGCAGTAATTACATAATCGTTGAAACCATTGCATTGCTGCAGCGGCGTTTTGGAAATGAAGCCGTCAGGATATTTATAACTAATTTTCAGCCGTTGGTTGACTTGATCTGGATAGATGAAAAAACACACGAAGCTGCGTTAAGTGTTGTTAAGACAATAAACCAACGTGATTTATCCTTGGTGGATTGCACAAGCTTTGAAATTATGAGGCAAATGGATATTAGTCATGTTTTTACATTTGACTCTCATTTTTCTGAACAAGGATTTAGTGCCATTCCGAAAATAGGGTGAGCAACAATTAAACTAATTGCAAAGATTTCATTAATTGGCTGATATAGTCCAGTGAGAATAAATAATTCTTGAATTTTTAAAAAAGGAACCCGAAATCTTTAGACAGATTTTGGGTTCTGATTTTCTACTTCTCCAGTTCCAATGAGGTCCCAGAGGATCAATTCAGGACGGCAGAGAAATCTTACCCGCGGGGCGATGGCACCTTCAAGCCCAAGTCCGCGAGAGATGTAAAGGGTCATGCCATTGACAAGATAGCGTCCAGCTTCAAATGTTTTACCGTAAAGAGAACCGGTATACAAAGCACCAAGAAGTGGAATGCGAACTTGTCCTCCGTGGGTGTGACCGGAAAGTTGAAGCTCAACCCCTAGTTGACTGGCATTTGGCGCAAGATCGGGTGAATGATAGAGTAATACTTTGACGGTCTCTTGTGTTGCCAGTTGATCATCAAGTAAACCTGACAATGTTTTTTCATCCAGGTCGGGATTGTGGGTGCAGGTAATACCCATAAGGTTGATGCGACCGGATTGTGTTTCAAGCAAAGTGGATTCATTATTCAGCCAACGCAAAGAAGTTGATCTTGACAGGCGAGTGAAAAACTCCGGAAAATCCACAGCAGGAGAGCCGGTGATACCATAGACGCCGAGCGGAGCCGAGAGTTGATTGAAAAAGTTAACCGCATCAGATTGTGCAGAGTGGTCATTAAGGTAAGAAAGATTGAGCACATCCCCGGTAAAGAGGATAAGGTCTGGCGATAACTCTTTAACTTTGTCGAGTATTGATTTTTCTCTACGTGTGAACCTTTCTATGTGAAGATCACTGATATGCAAAACGCGAAGAGGTTGACCACCAGTAAGCTTTGTGGAACTAAATGTTTCGTGATGTACATCCAACCAGAAAGGTTCAATATAAAAGCCGTATACGACCAATGCGGTTCCGGCGATTTCAAAGCTCATGTTCCAGCCGGCGGGCAGCCAGGCGAATGGCACACGTAAACAGGCCAGCATTAAAGTGACCACTTTGGGCGGACCAAAAGAACTCTTGGTGGCCGGCAAAAGCGAGAGCAAAATGTAATCGAGAAAAAAGATTAACGCTAAAACGCCGGTCATCAGTGGAATAGTGTGATGTCTCAAATAGTATGGCAGTCCACCAAGGAGGGCCAGCAAGATAAGGATCACATTCATCACTAAGGATGGAATGTTCTCCAATTTTTCCAGGGAGTGCAAAACCTGATCAAATGGATTGCCTGCGCAGCCCGGAAAGTATTTTGTCTTGGAAAAATTGCGAGGTTTAATATTTATAGTTTTTGTCATAGGGCATAATAATACCGCCATGTAGTTCACATGGCGGTATTTTGGACATTATTATTTATATTCAGGCAGCCAGCAGCACAAAACCAGTTCCTTGGCGGCTTTGACTTCATCCAGGCGGCCGATGGGGGTGTCGTGCGGGGCTTCTTTGAGCAATTCTGGCGTCTCACGAGCTTCTTTGGCAATCACCAACAATGCTTCAGCGAAAGCATCGAGGGATTGTTTGCTCTCGGTCTCGGTGGGTTCGATCATCAGCGCTTCATGTACGATGAGCGGAAAATAATTGGTGGGCGGATGGAAATTGTAGTCCATCAAGCGTTTGGCGATATCCAGGGCGTGGATGTCGGGGATATCAGGCCAGCAGCCTTCGACCACAAATTCATGCATGCAGGTGCGTTTGTAGGGCAGATTGTAGGCATCCCCCAGCCTGGAGAGCAGATAATTGGCGTTTAAGACCGCATATTCTGACACTTTGCGCAAGCCATCCGGTCCGTGCATGCGGATGTAGGTGTAGGCGCGAACAAACATGCCAAACTGACCGAAGAAGGATTTAACCCGGCCAATGGTCTTGGGTGGATTGATAAATCCGTAAAGCGGAGGTAAGTCTTCAGTGGCACTTTCGACGATGCCCACCAACGGAGTCGGCAGAAAGTCGGCTAAATGGGCAGCCACACCGACCGGGCCTGAACCAGGTCCGCCGCCGCCGTGCGGGGTGGAGAAAGTTTTGTGCAGGTTAAAGTGCATAATGTCGATGCCGAGATCCCCCGGGCGGACGATGCCGAGGAGTGCGTTAAGGTTGGCGCCGTCGCCGTAGACCAAACCGCCAGCCTGGTGAACGATGTTGATCACTTCAATCACGTTTTCATCAAATAAGCCCAGTGTGTTGGGGTTGGTCAACATCAAACCAGCCACGGTGTCATCGCAGACCTCGCGCAGTTTGACGAGATCCACGTTACCGCGGGCGTCTGAAGGCAGGGGTACAACCTCGAATCCACTCATGGCAGAAGTGGCGGGGTTGGTACCGTGGGCAGAATCGGGGATGAGAATCTTGGTGCGTTTGGCATCCGAGCGGGAGCGGTGATATTCACGAATGATCATGACGCCTGTGAATTCACCCTGGGCTCCTGCAGCCGGTTGGAGGGTGACAGCTGCGAAACCGGCGATCTCTTTGAGGGTTTCCTGCAGATCGTACATCAACGCCAGGTTGCCCTGGATGGTCGACTCTGGCTGCAGTGGGTGCGTGTAAGAAAAGCCTTCGAGGCGGGCGGTTTCTTCATTGATCTTGGGGTTATATTTCATGGTGCATGATCCCAAAGGATACAATCCGCCGTCAATGCAGTAATTGAGTGACGAAAGATGGGTGAAATGGCGAATGACATCCACTTCGGAAAGCTCGGGAAGCGGAAGGTCTTCACGCATAAGTGATTTGGGTAGATTGGTGAGCGGAACATCCGGTTCGGGGAAGCGCACACCGGTGCGGCTTGCAGAAGAAAGTTCGTAGATGGTGGGCTCAGTCATGAGACACCTCCTCCAAGACGGAAGCGAGGTAGTCGATATCATCCTTGGAGGTCATTTCAGTGACGCAAATCAGCATATGGTTGGCAAGCGCTTCACAATCTTTGCCGAGGTCATAACCTCCGATGATATCGCGCTCCAACAGATGGGCGTTTATCGCCTCCACCGAGCGTGGACACTTGAGGATGAATTCATGGAAGAATTGTGCATCTGAAAGGATGCTAAAGCCAGGAATCTGACCGAGAACATCAGCGGCATAATGGGCTTTTTGAAAACACAAATTGGCAACCTGCTTTAGACCGGATTTACCCACAAGACTAAGGTAAATGGTGGCGGCTAGAGCCATCAAGCCCTGGTTGGTGCAAATATTCGAGGTGGATTTTTCTCGGCGGATGTGTTGTTCACGTGCGGTGAGGGTAAGCACATATCCACGGCGGCCCTGTGCGTCGGTGGTTTCACCAACCAGGCGGCCGGAGATCTTGCGGGCGAATTCCTTTTTTGTGGCAAAGAAGCCAAGATAGGGTCCACCGTACGACAGGGGAATACCTAAAGGTTGACCTTCGCCGACCACAATATCAGCACCCATTTCGCCGGGTGTTTTGAGAAAACCGAGAGCGATTGGATTGGTTACAACCGCCAGCAAAGCGCCTTTTTCGTGAACCTTTTGAGCTATGGAGGTGAGATCAAAGATTCGGCCAAAGAAATCAGGATATTGAACCACGACAAGAGCAGTTTCATCTTCAACCTGAGCGGCGAGATCATCAGGGTTGCCGGGGATGGTGAAATCACCGCCGAGAGTTTGAATATTGATGTTCTCGTATCCACACAGGTAAGAGCAAAGCACTTCGCGGTATTGGGGGTTGACCGCGGAAGAAAGGATGATGCCGGGTCGCTTGCCTCTAAAGTTGTGATAAGCCATGACCCCGGCTTCAGCGGTGGCCGTTGCACCGTCATAATGCGAGGCGTTGCTGACCTCCATGCCGGTGAGGTTGGCGATGAGGGTCTGAAATTCAAAGATCGCCTGCAAAGTACCCTGGGCGACTTCAGGTTGGTAAGGGGTGTAGGCGGTGTAGAATTCGGCGCGGCGCAAGATGGCATCTACACCGGCGGGGATGTAATGGTAGTACGCGCCAGCACCCAAAAAACTCAATAATCCTTTGACTGTTTCGTTTGAGTTGGCATATTCATTCATTTCAGCAAGGGCTTCCATTTCAGTCAGCCCTTCTGGAAGGTTCAGTTTTGGAAAGCGGAATTTGTGAGGAACATCCTTAAATAAATCCTCGATGGATTTAACCCCTACGCTCCTCAGCATCTCCTCCGTTTCAGACGGAGTGTGCGGAATGAACATTAGTGTCCTCGGGTTGAGCAGTAATCAGCATAGGCTTTGGCATCCATCAGGCTGGAAAGTTCAGCCATATCAGCGATTTCTATTTTAATCATCCAGGCTTTGCCGAAAGGATCATTGTTAACCAGTTCGGGAGTATTGGATAGTGATTCATTGACGTCTGTAATTTTGCCTGAGATGGGGCTGTTGACATCCGCGGCAGCTTTAACAGATTCAATGGTAGCCACATGTGCAAGCTTTTTGAATGTTTCGCCTTTATCTACAGTGATTTCAACAAAGACAATATCTGAGAGCTGATCCTGGGCGTAATCGGTAACTCCCAGCGTGGCGACATTACCATCAATGGACAGCCATTCATCAGAGTGTGTATATTTCAAGTTTTCGGGTACGTTCATTTTGATCTCCTCGGGATAGTTTGGTAAAAAAAAGAGGACGCAAATTTAATTAATGCGTCCTCTGTTACATCTGATGGAATCCTTCGAAGTATAAATATAAGTCAAAGGTGAACCAACAAGTTTCAGAGTAAACCAAAACGGGTCCTTTTACCTGAGAGTTTCAACTTCATCATTGCAGATGAAGACTTGCCCCTTCGGTGCCGATTAAACGGTCTCTTCCGCATTCTGGAATAAATTGTAACTTGATTCTATAAAGAAGCGGGTAAATTGTCAATGGAAGGGAAAAATAAGATTCTTTGAAATCAATATAAGCTTGATTATTGGGTTAAGCAGGGATTTGAACTCGTTTTGGCGGTTTCTTACCAATGAGGAATAAGAAGAAACCCAAGAAACGTAAACCAGCCGCTACGAAAAGACCAACAGGCAAACTAAACTGATCAGCAATAAAGGTGCCGATCAAGGGGGAGGCTATGGCGGCCAGATATTGGACGCTTTGCGCCAGCCCCACGAAGATAGCGCTGTATTCTATTGGCACTACCTTCATCAATTCATCGAAAAATACCAGGTCCAGGCCAGCCTGGAAGATGCCAGCAATGCCCGCTACGACAGCGATCTGCCAAGTGGAAGTGGTGAGGGCCAGCAAAAATGGGTAAAGCGAGATGCCAAGTGTGGTCCAAACGAGAACGGCCCGAGTGCCCTTTCTTCTACCGAGACGCGTCCAAAAGAAGTAACCGATCACCAGGATGGCCGTTTGACTGGTGGTGATGATCGAGATCCACTGGTCTGAGGCGTGAACGTAACGAACCAAGTAGAGAGGTACCAATGGAGCTGCCAGTGTAACACCTGACATAAAAATAAATCGTTTGATCATGAATGAAAGGAAAGGCTTTTCTTTGAAAACAAGTTCTTTGAGTTCACGCCACTGAACAATTAAGGATTTCGTTGAAGTCATGGGTGGATGAACGGTTTCTGGCAGTTTTAAATGACTTGAATAGTAATAACTGATCAAACCGCCAATGGATAAACCGATAAACATGAGCTGATAGTTGAGTGGAAAAAGGACTTTATCCAGGAGTTGCCCGACACCGATCACCATGAGGGTGGTGGTGACGCCCATGGTTGACCAACGCCTGGACATTAATTCAAAGCGGCGGTTTGGACCGGCGACTGCATTCATCACCACTGAAAAGGCGATGGCGACAATCGTTTGCGGCAAAGTTGCTAATGCCCAGATGAGTAAAATGGAATTGACCAGGAATGTTTGGGGAAGAAAAAAAGATATGATGCCGGTGAGGGCGTAGCTGGCTATGACGATCAGCCTGGCGATACTGAACCATTTAACGATGTTGGTCTGACGCTGAAGAAAGCGGGCAAGCGGTAGGGCGAGGAGCAAGCCTGTAAAAGCCGGCATGGAAGATAACAAACCAACTTGAAAAGAGGTGGCGTTGAGGTGGGTTAAATAAACAGGTAAAAATGGGGAGGCCGCATTGGCAAGACCGACGCCGATGGCGTCAATTTGCACATTGCGAAAGTTGGCTTTCACCACATCAGCAGATTGGAGTTCGGGGGGTGTTTCAAGTAAGTTATCCATTTTCTTGTGTAGAGAGATTATACCAATGAGATTCTTGAAAATAGGATTTAGAAAATATGCTGAATAAATTTTAAGAAGTAAGCATCCATAAATTATTATTCATATTCTAATTGGTAATTGATGTGTATATTCATTTCGTTGAAGATTTTGATAACGCACCGGGGTATATGGAGACTTCGGTCACCAGGGTGGTGAAGCAGCCGTCATCCTGCCAAAAACTGAGGTAGTTGCCGTTTTTATCAAAGCTGTCGATGCGGTAGATATCATAGCCTTTGATGACCACAGCATCACCCGGTTGAATGGAATTCAGTTTCAGGTTGATTTCTTCGTTTGATGGGATGACATGCAAGAGGCCGATGGATCCGTTAGGGCGCGGATCGTGCCAGGACAGCCAACGATAGCGATGGTCAGATACTTTTATTTCAACGATGAACGGGTTTGAGTAATCCCCATTGGTAATCAGAATGTCGCCGGTCAGCAGGGCAAAATTGGTTTCATGAATGGGGGCGGCGTATCCAACCAGGCCGGAAAAACTGATTTCTCTAGTGCTTTCATAAGAGATGACCCAAAAAGCACCGGATGGGTGCATGATGCGCTTGAGATTATCAAGATATTGAACATCGTCAAAATTATTGATGACCACCGGTTTTACAAAAATTGGCTTTATTTTTTCCCAATTAGATTGAGTAAGATCAATTGCCAGAATAAGTACAAAAATACTGATCAACCAGGCTAATAACTTTATCCTGGTAATTTTGTTTTTTTTGCGCTTCTCTTTTATTGAATCTAAAAAATGCATTTTTTATTTTCCAATTGCAAAAAGCAAATCCGTTTTATTTAGAGCGCCACTACTACAATTAGATCATATTTACAAAAAAGATAGCACAAAATCTATGCAAAGTGTTAATTCTCTTGAAGCCGTGGTCTAAGCTCGAGTGCGCCAAATGGGCACACCGAGACACACAATCCGCATGCAGAACAACAATTAACGTTCACGCTGGCAATTTGCTTTAATGGAGCGCTGAGAGCATCGAATTGGCAAACTTTTGCACACTGCGAACAGGCTTTACATTTCATTTCGTCCACATATGCAGTTTGGTTTACCGCAGTGACAACTGTCTGCCCGTGTCGATACTTGTTGAGGTATAAACCTTTGATTTCTTCAATATCATGATAACCGTGAGACTCCAACCACTGGGCTGTTTCGGCAGCGATTTTTCCATAAACATCCGGACCCTTGAGAATCGCTGCAGTACAAACCTCAACCAGAGATGCACCTGCCATAAAAAATTCAATCACGTCTTCACCGCAAATGACACCGCCAACACCTATTACCGGTTTGTCAGTAACCCTTGCGACCTCGAATACCGAACGGATTGCCAACGGTTTAATGGAGGGACCTGAAAGCCAGCCATAACCGTTTTGGGAGCCTAGCGGGGATGTTCCGGTTTCAATATCGATCATCAGTGTTGGACCAAAACTATTGATGCAAGTAAAACCATCCACATAAGGGTTAAGAAGCGTTGCAATCTCTCCCAAATCGCCTGAGTGCTGACTAAGCTTCGCCACAATTGGAATGGATACTGCATTTCGTAATGCTTGCGCAGTCTCTACTACGCGCTTTTCATCCAAATAGTGGATGGAGAATTCAATGATGTCGATCCCTTTTTGTTCCAGACGCGGACCCAGTGTGGCAAGATCCTGGGCTGTATAACCCACACTGGCAATTAATGGAATCTGGTATTCATGAGCAATGTCAAGTGAAATATCGTATTCATGGGTAAACCAGTCTTCCGGCGAAAGTTCACTCCAAAGTTCTGTATTGAGAAGGTTATCTTTTCCAAAACGAGCCATATTGGGATGTGGGACTTGAGCGGCCAGACTTGAAATGGTTTTTGTCAATAATCCACCTGCACCTCCTTGTGCTGCGCGCTGCACCATCTTGCCAGAACCGACATTTGGACCTGCAGCTGGAATTACAGGATTGCGAAAATTGTGTTTCAAAACAAGGACGTTTAGATTGACGTTTTCCATAAAATTCACTTTCATACAAGTATTCTCATAATTCATTGAGTTTATTATTATGCCATAAACAAATAAATGTGTCTTCCAAACCAAAGGATTCTGATCTGAAATTACAAATATATGTTATTCAACCCGGTGAGTATTTTTAAGACAGGATTATTTGGTATTTAGTTCAGGATTTCAATTTTGGTAACCAGGGTGGTATTGCAGCCGGTGTCTTGCCAAAAGCCGATATAGCCACCTTCAGCGTCATAACCCTGAATTTGGTAAATATCATATCCGGTAATGATGACCGAGTCTCCATTTTGGATGGATTTCAGAGTCTGGTTGATTTCTTCGTTGATTGGAACCGTGTGCAGCAAATTAATGATGCCACTCGGTTCCGTATTTGATGTGGGCATCCATGAGAAGTGGTGGTTTGAAACACTGGTAGTCACCTTTTCAGGGTCGGCAAAATCGCCACCGGTAACCAGAATGTCAAAGGTCAGAATGGCAAATGAGGGTTCACGGATGGCAGAAGTATGGCGCACAAGACCGATAAATTCGCGTTTGCTGCTGGTTTCGTATGAAATATCATAGGCGCGACCATTTTCAAGGGTGATATCATGCAGCCCTTTGGAGGACATAACCTGGTCAAAATTAAGAGGAGCATCAAAACCGAGGGCTTTTGTTATAGGCAGCCAATTGCGATAAAGGAGAATGGCTGCAACTGCAATTAACAAGATGAACAGTATCATCCAGAGCAGCCCCTCAATTTTATGAGACTGTGGCGATTCAAGCGGTTGATTTTGGTCTTGAGGATTATCCATTTTTAAATTGATTAGCGGTTGCCATTTCGGGTATAATGCACTTATCAGATCATGAGGAGGTTGATATAAGTTTATCGCATCTTTAAGATATGGAAAGCCAAGCGCATGGACCGGAGCAATATCCGGTTGACGAGGAAGAGGGTTCTTCACCGCAAGGTGGAGTTAACCGGCATATACCGGGAAAATCGAAAGATCAGCGGAAGCCCTCCTGGCCCCTACGGGTCTGCACTTTCCAACACACGCATAATTGAATAGATGATCAGCATATGCTGATCTGTCGGTGACTTGTCGGCGGTTGTGCCGATGGGTCAGTCGTATTTTCTCATGGAGGATTTCATGTGCGGAATTGTTGGCTACATTGGAAATCAAAATGCCACGCCAATTGTTTTAACTGGATTGAAAAAACTTGAGTACCGCGGATATGATTCTGCGGGACTTGCAGTGATCACCAATGGACATATAGAAGTCAGGCGCGACGCAGGCAAACTGGCGAATCTCGAATTGCTGGTGCAGAATCAACCGATTGTTGGAAGAATTGGCATAGGTCATACACGTTGGGCCACCCACGGCGAACCCACCGCTCGAAACGCGCATCCCCACTTGAGCACGACAGGAGAAGTGGTGGTGGTGCATAACGGGATTGTTGAAAACTTCATTGAATTAAAAGAAGAGCTTGTTCAGAAAGGTATTGAATTTCAATCTGATACAGACACAGAGACGATCGTGCACCTGATCGATTTGTATATGAAATCTGGACAAAACCTCGAGACAGCGGTCAGAACCACATTATCCAGGTTAAAAGGAGCTCACGGTGTGGTGGTCATGTCTACTCTTGAAAAAGACAAGATCATTGCCGCCCGCATCGGCAACGCAGGCGGGGTTGTGCTGGGTCTCGGGGAAGGTGAGAATTTCATTGCGTCAGACATCCCGGCCATTTTGGAACACACAAGACGGCTAATCTTTTTAGAGAGCCGCCAAATGGCAGTGGTCTCGCGGGAAGGGATCGAAATCAGCACGATTGAAGGTAAGAAAATTAATCCGCAGATTTCATCCGTCGCCTGGGACCCTGTATCTGCTGAAAAAGGCGAATACCGCCATTTCATGCAAAAAGAAATTCATGAGCAAGTGCGCGCGCTGACCGACACACTGGCCGGAAGGGTTGATTTTGAAAATGGAACTGTGCGCTTACCGCAGCTTAACCTGACTGCGGAGAAGGCTAAGAAAATAGAAAAGATCGTCATAACTGCTTGCGGTACTGCTTCACATGCGGGCATGGTTGGCCGACTGCTCATCGAACGCATAGCGCGCATCCCTACAACATGCGAGATTGCATCCGAGTTCCGATATTCTGATCCGATTGTGGACGAGAAAACAGTGGTGCTTTCGATCAGTCAATCCGGCGAAACTGCTGACACACTTGCCGCCATGGAAGAAGCCCGCAAACACGGTTCGACCACCTGGTCAATTGTGAATGCCATCGGCTCACAAGCCATGCGCATTTCTGACGGCTTTATCTCAATGCAGACCGGCCCAGAGATTGGTGTGGCATCTACCAAAGCTTTTACCGCTCCGCTGGTGGATTTGTATATGCTGGCTGTGTTGTTGGCAGATTTACGCGGCACCATCACAGAAAAGGAACGCAAAGCGCTGGTGGATGATCTAAGATTGATCCCTGAACTGGTGGGCGAGTGCCTTGATCGCGAAGCTGAAGTGGAAGAGGTTGCCAATTACCTAAAAGAAGCACGAGATATGCTTTATTTAGGCCGCGGCATCAACATGCCGATTGCCTACGAAGGTGCATTGAAGATGAAAGAAATCTCTTACATGCATGCTGAAGCCTACCCGGCTGGAGAGATGAAACATGGCCCAATTGCGCTCGTGGATAAAGATATGCCGGTTTTGGCTATCTGCACCAAGGATCCCTGGTATGAAAAAATGATCAGCCAGGTTGAACAAGCCAAAGCCCGAGGCGGCAGTGTGATCGCTGTAGCGACCATCGGCGACGAGAGGGTCGAAGCGCTGGTGGATCGCGTACTGTGGGTGCCTGATGCACCCTGGATGCTCAGCCCGGTGGTGACAGTCATTCCGCTGCAAATATTAGCCTATCACATCGCGAGATTGAGAGGGCTGGATGTGGATCAGCCGAGAAATTTGGCGAAATCAGTCACAGTCGAATAATAAAATGAGCCGTTGGTCAAGGACCAACGGCTTTTTCTTTCATCTTTTGAATTAACTGTCTAACCACTTTTTTTGAGAGGCCAGGGTTCTTAAATAAAATGGATATGTTTTCCTGCACCAAGGTAATCTTTGGACCTGAACGGGTTGCGACCCAGGTGGTTCTGACGCCGATGCTTTCGAGATAAGCTACAGCCTGATTCATGCGTGACGCGCAGGAATATCCGCGCGGTTGGAAGTTTGTTACCAAGGCATTGTTGACCAGCTCAATGAAGTCTGCTTCTTTTTCCTGGTCAAGGTCATTTATTTTCAAAAATCCCATCAAGCCAGCTATTAACCCCTTGACCAATGGTTCGGGGGTTTTCTGAATCAGCCCAAACCTGGCAGCGGGCCTTCCAGCAGTCTCGGTTGGTGCCGCTGTAAGCCTTTCTACGCGATTTTGAGCCAATAATTGGTCCATTTGCTCACGTATATCCGCTTTGGTGCGTTCCAGGGCGCGAGATATCTCTGCCACAGTAGACGGCCCATTATTTTCAAGGTAGTTTTGAATGTTTTGAGAAGTTTTCATTTTAATAAGCAATAAAAAGCTTGCTTAATTATAACAATGCATTTACCAAATTACAATAGGTTATTATAAAATCCTATTATTAAGCAAGAAAAAACTTGCTTAATTAAATACTTGACTTTGCTAGAAGGCGGGCTACAATTAATAAAGATGTTTTTGCGTGAAAAAGGAAGGATATTGTGGCTGAAATCGAACTGAATAACCCCGAAATTGATGTTCCTGCCGAGTTAAAACAACAAATCGCAGTCACTACATTGGATAGAATCTACAATTGGAGCCGCAGCAATTCACTTTGGCCTATGATGTTCGGACTTGCCTGTTGCGCCATTGAAATGATCTGCACGGCTGCCAGCCGGTATGATTTGTCGCGTTTTGGTATGGAAGTGATGCGGCCGAGCCC
>DQHW01000039.1:804-27370 GCA_003524305.1 Anaerolineaceae bacterium | reverse complement strand
CCGGTGTGATCACTAAAATTATTGCCTAAGTAAAGAAGCGTCAGTCAGCTCGAATGACTGTATGGAGTTAGCATGGCCTCTAAAAAGAAAGATGTTCGCCCGGTTATCACCTTTGCGTGCAATGACTGCAAGGAGAGAAACTACACCTCCGAAAAGAATCGCCGCAACGATCCTGGCCGAATGGAAATCCAGAAATACTGCAAGCGGTGCCACAAGCACACCTTGCATCGCGAAACAAAGTAGTCTGTTGATATCCGGGCAAGGCGATATTAATCCCCTTGCCCGATACAGGCCAGTAGCTCAATTTGGCAGAGTGCCTGTCTCCAAAACAGGAGGTTGCGAGTTCGATTCTTGCCTGGCCTGCCAGAAAGTTGGCGCCGTCTACGTGGCGGCGCTTTAGCACTCAAAACAAGGAGTAGCCGTGGCCGATAAAATTGTGAGAACAGCAAAAGAAAACAAGATCAAAAAGTGGTGGCGCGAGACCATTGGTGAACTTAAAAAAGTAAATTGGCCTACTCCCCACGAAGCCTGGCGTCTGACAAAGATCGTGATTTATGTAATTTTGATCATGGGTGCTTTGTTGGGTGGCCTCGATTTTGGTTTTACGAAACTTATTGGATGGATTGTCGGATAGCTTCTGCTGCAACGCAGTGAGGTTTGGTGAAAGATGGATGCGCGAGACGAATTTGATAATGACGAACTGGAAGGGACTTCTCCTTTAGAAGAGAACGTACCCAGTGAAATCAACGCGCCTCTGAATGATTCACTGGAGCCTGTTGAAATGTTTAAGGACCCATCGGTTTCAGTAGATGAGGTTCCTGAAAGTGTTTCTGCAGCAGGTTCTGAACGAGCGTGGTTTGTGATTCACTGCTATTCAGGATACGAGAACAAGGTGCGTTATAACCTTGAGCAGCGTATTGAAACCATGGGGATGAAAGACAAGATTTACGATGTGGTCATCCCCACCCAGGAAGAGATTGAAGTCAAAGACGGCAAACGCCGCACTGTTGAGCGCCATGTCTTCCCCGGCTATGTGCTGGTGAATATGATTCTCTCTGAAGAATCATGGTACGTGGTTCGCAACACTCCGGGTGTTACCGGCTTTGTGGGCATGGGCAATGATCCTACTGCCCTGCGTCCCGAAGAAGTACAGCAAATCCTGCGCCGTATGGAAGCTGAAGCCCCGCTTGTGAAGGTATCCTTCAAGGTGGGTGAACGCGTCCGCATTGTAGACGGCCCCTTCAACGACTTCCGCGGACAGGTATCCGAGATTGATATGGAAAGAACCAAAGTTCGGGTCATGGTCAATTTCTTTGGTCGTGAAACACCCGTTGAGTTGGATTTCTTGCAAGTCGAAAAAGCGTAGTAACGCCTTTTAGGCGTATTTGTGGGAGGGTGCTCCCCTATCACCCGCTATAACCACCAAGGAGAGATAAAGTGGCAAAGAAATTTAAAGCAATTGTTCGTCTGCAGATTACGGCCGGTAAGGCCAATCCTGCGCCCCCTATTGGTCCTGCCCTGGCCGGACACGGCATCAACATCATGGCTTTCTGCAAAGAGTATAACGCTCGTACGCAGCAAAAAGCTGGTGAGATCATCCCTGCCGAAATTACCGTTTACACCGATGGATCTTTCACCTTCGTCTTGAAATCCTCCCCTGCTTCCGTCCTTCTCAAGAAGGCCGCTGGTGTGGCGAGTGGTTCTGCCATCCCAAATCGTGAGAAGGTTGGCAAAGTCACCAGGGCCCAGATCCGTGATATCGCAGAACAAAAAATGAAAGACATGAATGCGATTGACTTGGATGGCGCCATGCGCCAAATTGAAGGCACAGCCCGCAACATGGGCATAACGGTCGTCGAGAAATAGTTTGTGGGAGGGTGATTATGTCACCCGTTAACACCACGAAGGAGAGAAAATGGCGAAACACGGTAAAAAATATATGGCAGCGCTTGCCAAGGTGAATGTTGACAACGTCTATTCACCCAAAGAAGCAGTTACACTGGCAAAAGAAACTTCCTATGCAAAATTTGATGCATCCATTGAAGTTCACCTCCGCATGGGTCTCGACCCGCGTCAGGCTGATCAACAGGTGCGTGATGTAGTTGTTCTGCCCAATGGTTTGGGTAAAACTGTTCGTGTGTTGGTCTTCGCCCAGGGTGAAGCCGCCACCAAAGCTCAAGAAGGCGGAGCCGATTACGTGGCCGATACCGACGAAATGATCAACAAGATCGCCGCCGGTTGGACCGATTTCGATGTTACCATCGCCACCCCCGACATGATGGCCAAAGTTGGTAAGTTGGGCCGTGTCTTGGGTCCCCGTTCATTGATGCCGAACCCAAAAGCTGGCACCGTTTGCGCCGCAGAAGACCTGCCCCGCGTGATCAACGAAGCCAAAGCCGGTCGTGTGGAATTCAGACTTGATAAGACAGCAAATATTCACGTTGCCATTGGCAAAGCCTCATTTCCCGCTGAAAAATTGTTCGAAAACTTCGCCGCCTTAATGGAAGCCATCAAGAAGGCTCGTCCTACCGGCGCCAAAGGTACTTATATCCGCAAGGTTACTGTTGCTGCCACCATGGGACCCGGCCTCAAGATCGATCCCCTGCAGGCAGTCACAATTACCATGGAAGATTAGTGGTATAATCTTCACTGTTGAAGGGCGACCTTCAGCGTTTCACCGAAGAAAGCTGGTGCCCGCATGGGCTTAAAATCCCGCCGAGGTGGAGACTCAAAGTTCGATTTATCTCCTGAGTGATCAGGGTGTCGAAAAAAGTCTTTGCCTGGCGAAACCAGACAAAGACTTTTTTATCTTTACGGGAAGGAGGAATTTTTCATTGGCCTTTACAAAGAAAGAAAAGGGCGAAATTACCGCCCAATATGAGAAGTGGTTAAGCGATAGTCAGGCTGTTATTGTGTTGACTTACAAATCCATGACTATGAAAGAGATCGATGCCTTTCGAGCCAAAGTTCGTGAGAGCAACAGCGAAGTCCATCTCGTAAAAAACACCCTGTTCAAACGCGCCCTGGCCTCACAAGGATTTGACGAAGCAGCATTCTTTGAAGAAACATCGTTGGTTGGTTTCGCATTCAATGATGCCCCTGCTCTGGCAAAAACCTTTACTGACGCAACAAAAGGTTCAGAAACCACAAAAGTGAAGGGTGGTTACCTCGGCAAAGAATTGATCTCTGACAAACAGATCAAAGCACTTGCTGATCTCCCGCCGCTTCCAGTTATGCGTGCCACTTTACTCGGCACCATCTCAGCCCCTGCGACCAAACTGGTGCGTACGTTGGCTGAACCTGCCCGCTCTCTGGCGGCTGTTATCAAGGCTTACTCAGATAAAGCGGGTACCGCTGCCTGATTTGCCACCGAATCCGGTGAACTTGTGCCGGACCTAAATTATTAAACATTTGATCAAAGGAGTAATTGAAATGGCTGATATGGAAAAACTTGTCGAACAGTTGAGCAAACTCTCTGTTCTCGAAGCTGCTGAATTGGTGAAAGCCCTCGAAGAAAAATGGGGTGTTTCTGCTGCTGCACCTGTTGCTATGGTCGCCGCTGGTGGCGCTGCTGCCGCCTCTGCTGAACCCGTAGAAGAGAAGACCGAATTCGATGTCGTCCTCAAAGACGCCGGCCCCAAGAAAATCGAAGTCATCAAAGTCATCCGCGCCCTGACCAACCTTGGTTTAGTTGAAGCCAAGACCATGGCCGAAACCGCTGGTGCCAAAGTGCTCTCTGCTGTTGGCAAAGAAGCTGCTGCCGATGCCAAGAAGAAACTCGAAGAAGCTGGCGGCGTCTGCGAACTCGCCTAGTTTTATAATATTATTTCGGTTTAGCCGGAATTAGCTCAAAAAGATAACCTTGACAAGGTTTCAAACCTTGTCAAGGTTGTTTTTATAAGTAGCCTGGAATCTTCCAAGATTCCAGGCTTTTTGTTAGTTTATTTATTGTAAGGGTAATTCATGAATTGCCCTTACAATAACTCAAGTAAACCTTGATCTGACGGTTCACCATCACAACTTTGTCAGAGAATAAACAAAATCGGAAATCTGTTTGTGGATTTCCGATTTCTGCATTTATCGTTGAACGGTTTGGTGTTTTTATCCCGCCACGGACTTAATCTGCCGGATTACCAGCACCACTTTACCCATGATGCGCAGGCTCTTGGGGTCTTCCACATAGATCGGTCCCATATTCGGGTTCGCAGGCTGCAAGCGGATGCGTTTGGCTTCTTTATAGAAGTACTTAAGCGTGGTTTCATCCTTATCGTCTAACCATACAGCCACCATTTCACCATTGTTTGCAGTGGATGTTTTCTTCATCACCACGATATCGCCGTCGTTCACCATGGCGTCGATCATTGAATCGCCGTCCACTTCGAGCGCGAATAGGTCGCTCACATCGCGGCTTGGCAGCAAACTGCGCGCAATATCCACACTGGATTCGGCGTCATAATAATTAAGATCAGAGGTGGGCATTGGCAGGGGTGAACTGGCCACGATTCGGCCAGCGATGGGGATGCTGATCAGGTCTGAAAGCGCGTTACCGGCATTGCGGATGACTTCGGCTACCTTGTTGGGCAGACTGTTCTCGGATGGTACCGGCGTCAAAACTCGGATGCTGCGGGAAATGCGGTTTTCGCGTTCAATATAACCCATCTCCAACAGTTGATTTAAATAATAATCCACCAACGAAGTGGATTTTACACTAATGCTGTCACCAATTTGACGAATCGAAGGGGAATAGCCGTTGGCATCCTGAAATTTTGTCAAGAATTCCATAATCTTGCGATGCCGTTCACTTAAACCGGGATGTCGTTTTGCCATTTGATCCTCCTGGACCTATTATCGGTCATTTGTACTATTATAATACACGAACATACGTCCTATGTCAAGCAGGAAATGTGCTACTATAATAAGTGGAGTTAATTATATATGTTGGTATTACGCATCTAGTATGGAGGCATTATTTTGAAACAGGTAATGATTTCTATCATCATCATGGTCTTCATGATCACAGCGTGCTCTCCACAAACCGCTACCCCCACCCAGGGGCTGGAACTTATTCCATCGGTGGAGCTGACTGAATTAATTCCGACGCTCGCAAGTACACCAACCCTCTCGCCCACTGTGGCCGAAACTGAAGTTGTCACGCCTGAAACCAACTTAGACATCCCCGTGGACTATTCAGCCGCAATCTATCTGGATGACCGCAGCACGCCAGCCACGTTGCTCTATTCACTTGCCAACGCCATAAACCGCCATGAATTCATCAGGGCTTATTCCTATTGGTCCAGCCCGATGGATTATTTGGGAATTCTGGATGCATTCACCAATAATTACGCAAACACTTCTTCGGTTGAGGTTAATATCGGTGACATCCTCAGTGAGGGTGCTGCTGGAAGTATTTATTATTCCGCTCCGGTAATATTTACTTTCACCAATTCTGACACCACGATATATCGATTGTCTTCATGCTTTTTATTTCGCTTCCCGCAGCCTGCGAATTTTGGTGAACCTCCCATTGATTTACTGCACATTTCCAAGGGGGGGCTGAACTCGGTACCAGCGGATATCAACGACAGCGATGCCATGTCGAGTGCCTGCAACGGCACGGATTACGGCACCGTCGCTGCGGGAAACCCCCCGGAGTCGCATAATCTTGAAAATCTTGTCAACCAAAATCCCGATAATTACATTGACAACCGTTCAGGCGCCGTCGAGGTGGTCAGTTCACTCTTTAATGCCATCAATCGAAAAGAATATGTGCGTGCATTCTCTTATTGGCAAGATCCAGCCGCCGTTGGCAATTATGCAGATTACGCTGCGGGTTTCGCTGATACTGATTTGATCACTGCCACCTTTGGTACTGTCATTTCGGATGCCGGCGCCGGACAGTATTATTACCAGGTGCCTGTGACCCAAACAGTCCAAACCATGAGTGGAACAACCAAAATTTTTGTGGGTTGCTACACCTTGCATCTAGCCAACCCTGGCATGCAGGCAACCATGCCCTTTGAACCGCTGGGCATCACCAGTGGAAAATTTGCACTAGTCGCCAACGACCTGGATACAACGGGATTAATGGAACGGGCGTGTAATTGATCATCGTAAGGGCAATTCATGAATTGCCCTTACGACTCTACTTCACTGTCTCATCCAAAAAATCCAAAATCAACTGCATAGGCAGCGGGTTTAAACCAGGTCTCAACATGCTGGTGCCGTGTTGTCCATTTGGAATTTCGTAACTTGCGTATGCAGCATTGCCTGTTTTTTCTGCTCTCTTGCAAGCATCAAATTGGAAGGGTGCTGCTAAACACCAGGCTGAAATCGGTGGATCAGCTTGGCCTAATTCATCGATGACTTTATCATATTTAATTTCAAGATAACTATCTGGCGAAAGCGATAAAACACCCCGGCAGGCACCCGGGTATAGTTCATGAAGATATAAACAGCCATCTGCCGCACCATCACCGCCAATGCTTGAGCCTATAGCTACAATATTATTGGGATCCACTCTATCCAACCCGCGGGCAGCCACCATGGCCGCTTTAGCATCCTTTAGCCAACCTGTTGAGTCGAACTTCACGCATCCGGTTGCGAAAGAGCTGCAGCCGCGAAAAGTAAAAATGAAGACGCCATACGAATTATCAGCCGGTATCACCGGGAACCAACTTGGATCCCACCAGCGGAACTTTTGCGGGTCGCCCGGATTGGTGAAGGGATTTTTCACTCCTCGATTTTGCAACCAAACCGCCACTTCATACCAGGCACTCATATCATCACCCGCCCAATGCATCAACACCACCAGCGGTGCCGGGTTGACTGCCGCTGGATAGTAATATCCATGCAGTTCAGTGCCATCTTCAGCCATAAATGTGACTGGAACTGGATCGGGAGGAAGTATTTGGGCTATGGGTGTGGGAGTGTGATATTGCGTTGGCTGGGGGGAGGGCGTTGCGGTTTTTGTGTCAGGCACAATCAACAAAATGGGAGTAATTTGGCGCGAATTATCAACAGCTTGAACCGGTTTGGTGACACAGGCGCTCATTCCATAAACACCCAAACATATGCTCAAACAGGTGAACAAGAGTTTGGTTATCATGAAATGTCCTCCAAAAAACACTAATCGTTACATTTCATTATATCCGTATGCTGTGGATTTCTATCTATCTTTCGATGGAATTAAAAAACCGGGAAATAATTATTATCCCCGGTTTCTTGAGGTTTATTTCAATAACTTATTTCAATGTCTCATCCAGAAAATCCAAAATCAACTGCATCGGCAGCGGATCTAGATCCGGACTAAGCAGCAGGTTTCCTTGGTTTTGACCGGGGATGGTGAAGTATTTAAACGTACTATTGCCAAGTGTAGCGGCATATTCACAAATTGAAATCTCGTATTCCATCCCAATGCACCAAGCTGTGGTGGGTGGAGTGGTTTTTCCCAACATATCCACGGTGACTGGATAGTCCTTAAGTAAATAGCTGCCTGGTGAGAGAGCTAATGAACCTTTACATGCACCAGGGTACTGCTCATTTAAATACTGGCAGGCGTCAATTGCACCATCAGCCCCATGGACAGAGCCAATCGACACGATCTGGCTTGTATCTACACCTTCCAACTCAAGTGCTTTGACCATAGCTGATTGGGCGTCATCCAGCCATCCAGACGTGTCAACTTGTTTGTCGATATTGGGGAAAGGATAACTGCCGCTGAATGAAAAGATGAACACCCCGTAACTTTTTTCAGCAGGCATTTTGGGGAACCAGGTCGGGTTCCACCAACTGACGGGTTCGGTCTGTCCGGGCATTTCAGGGTTGGGGAAGGGGTTTTGTAGACCGCGGTTTTGCAACCAGGTGGCGACTTCATACCAATCGCTCATATCCCCATTGGTCCAATGCATCATGACCACTAGTGGAGCTGGGTTCACTGCGGCTGGGTAGTAAAAACCGCGAAGCTCAGTCCCCGCAGAATTAGTGAATGATACTTTCTGCGGCACTGCTGACAGTGGATCGATCACCTTACTGGTTGGGGTTGGAGGAGATAAAGTCTCTGTGAAAGTACTTATTGGTTCGGTTTGAACCGCTTCTGTAGTCGGGGAATCTTGGTTCTCGCTGCTTGTGGGAATAGTGTTACATCCGGTGAATAGAATCACAGACAGGCAGACGATACCTGTGAACAACAAGTTTTGTTTTTTCATACTACCCCTCACTTTTTGATTTTTATTTCAATGTCTCATCCAGAAAATCCAAAATCAACTGCATCGGCAGCGGATCAAGCCCCGGTCTGAGAAGCATGTTGCCGTGATCGCCATCCGGGATCGAAAAACCCTTAAATGCGGCATTGCCTTCTTCTTCTGCAGATTCACAAATACCAAATTCAGCAGGGTTTGTTATGCACCAGGCTGCCGTGGGGGGTTCATTACTGCCCAATTGTTGGATGGTATTGACATAGCTTACACCCAGAAAATCACCCGGCGAGAGGGATAATGCACCCTGGCATGCACCGGGGAACTCATCGTTGAGTAGCTTGCAGCCGTCCGCGGCGCCGTCCGCACCTATGCTCGAACCAATGGCCGCAATCCGGTTGGCATCAACCCCCTCAAGACCGCGTGCGAACTGCATCACTGCCTGGGCATCTTTTAGCCAATTCTCCCTTTGCACACTCTGACAGCCTGCCGTATAAGGTTGGCAGTCGCGGAAGGAGAAAGTCAGAACCGCGTATGATTTCTCGGCAGGTACAGTAGGGAACCAGGTTGGGTCCCACCACGGATCACTGCCAGGGTTTTCAAAGGGGTTTTTAAAACCCCGGTTTTGCAGCCAGACTGCCACTTCATTCCAGTCGTTATGGTCGCCAACCATCCAGTGCATCAAAACCACCACCGGCGCATTCTCAACCGCCGCCGGGTAATAATAGCCGGTCAGTGTAAAGTTATCAGACGTGGTGATGGTCACGATCTGCGGATCAGGCGGCAGAACGACAGCCTCTACGGCAGGCTCAGCGGTGGGTTCTTCAGTTGGCGCAGCAGTTTCGGCTGGCGGCGGAGTGATTTCGGCTTCCGTGAGTTCAACAGGCGCTTCTGTCATAACGGTAGTTGGCGTCGTTTTTGTGCAGGCGGCTAGTAAAGACAAGATCAAAAAAAGAGATACAACGAACAAAATGGGTTTTGATTTCATCGCGAATCCTCCTCTGATGAAATATCTTCCGATATTTATTTATAACGGAAACAGAGATGAAATTCAATCATAGAAAGACAGGGGATCTTGTTTTTTAAAGTTTCCCGGTTTCCGGGGTTTCTGTTTAGAATCTGAATTCTGTTTTAAGAATTCAGATCTTGCCCTTATTAAAATTAGTTTTACAGGTTACGTATTGATCTAAGCTGCAGCGACTTATTCCAACTTCAACTCCCAAAAGCCCACATCCAGCCACTGGTTGAACTTAAAGCCGCACTCGCTGAAATGCGCGATCTTCTTGAAGCCCAGCTTCTCGTGCAAGGCTTGTGATGCCGCGTTCGGCACCGTGATGCCCCCCAGCGCCACATGGAACTTCCGCTTTTTGAGTTCCTCAAGCAGCGCGGAATATAGCGCCGTGCCCAGCCCCTTGCCGGTAACCCCGTGCTTCAAATAGACCGTTGTTTCAGTGGTGAAGCGGTATGCCACCCGTGCGCGGAACTGCGAGGCATAGGCATATCCCAAAATCTCGCCGTCCTCTTCTGCCACCAGGTATGGATAGCCATCCTCAAGGATATGACGGATACGCCCGGCGAATGCTTCTGCAGTCACCGGCAGCTCTTCAAAAGTGATCACCGTGTCGGTGATGTAATAGTTATAAATGTTGACCAGCGCTTCAGCATCGTCTTCCGTGGCAAATCGAATCATGCTTCACTCCCTGAGTGTTTATTTTGCCCTCTACTATATCGCACTTCATAAAAATCGGAAATCTTTTTCCAGATTTCCGATTTTTGTCTGGCTTTCTGCTGTTGATTTTGTTCTCTGATTTTGAACTTCCTGATTACTCATTACTAATTACTCGTTACTGATCTACTCCCCCACAACCCCAGCCCAAGCACAATTGCTCCGCCTATGAAGGTGGCCGCCAGGTCAAAAAGGTCCACCGGATATTTCCAGAAGAAATACTGCAAAAACTCCCAGCCAAACAAGCCGGCCTCACTGATGAACGTCGCCAGTATGATCATATTGGTCGGGCTGATCTCGCGCCCCTGGCTTTTAACATATCCGTTGATCACAGTTGAAAACACACCTGGAAGCGCCAGCCCGGCGCCGAAATTGGGCAACACCCCGAAGGCGAACCCCACCCACGGCAGCGGATCGACCAGGTTGGGTCTCACCAAACGGGTCAACAGTACCAAACCTATGCCGAGCAGGGATAAAATCAAAAGAATTCGTGTTTGTTTTGTAATCTCCATATTCATGGGGTCAAATATACCTTATATACAAAAAATCCAGGTATCTTCAATATTCCCGGAATATGCCCTGGTTTGAGAGTCTCGAGAACTCTCTTCACTATATATTGACCTTTATTCATTTTGTAACTTCTTGATCAAGTTGTACACCTTCCGAACATCTTCAATCATTTCAAATTCCGGAATGTACACATTCCGTTCAACCAAATAATATAAATGTGTTGTGTACCGTGTATCCCAGGGTGTCTCAATGGCATTTCCAAAACGGATTATTCCTTTTCCATTTTTTCTATAACTGACATTGATTTCCTTTAAACCAGTCAAGCGAATAGACTTGATGTTTCGATTTTCGATTCCTGAAATAATGATGATTCTCTGGTTGGTAACCGCATAAACAGTTTTTCTGTGTCTCCATGGTCCGATGATTAGTTTTCCGGCAAGCATAGTTATTGCATTAAACGTGAAAAGGGTGGTTAAAAGAATGAAAACAACAATTCCTAAAAAGGAAATGGTATTTAAGAAAAATTTTGAAAGAATAAATACAATCAGACTGGAAAATACTAAATTAGGAAGGAGTGTAACAATATCTTCTTTTTCAAAAAAAATTTCCTGGTTTGGTTTACCGCACCACTCAATACTCTCACCAGCATTTAATTCATCACCAAATTGATTTGCTATATCTTCATCCATGTTTCCCCTTATAGACTATTTTCAGTTAATTATAACAAAACCCGAGAATCTCATTTCCGACTCCCGGGCATCTATCTACAATAATCCAATTAACTTGTTATAAATCTTTGGTTTTTACGGTTCTCGATTCACGATTCTCGGTTCTCGGTTTTTTTCATCACCAACGCCACCCAATCACCTGAATGACGCTCTTCTACGAAGGTCAACCCATGCTGCTCGGCGGATTCTCTGACACCCGCGCCCTGTTCTTCGAGGATGCCGGCAAGGATGATCACGCCGCCGGGGCTGACCAGGTCGGCCATGCCGCCGTCAAACAAGCGGATCAGTACCGGCGCCAAGATATTCGCCAGCACCACCGGCGCGTGCATGAGGCTGAATTTTCCAGCCCTGATCTCCTCCACGGAACCCACACCGCCTTCAGTGCGCTCTGCCACGTCATTTGCTTCGCAAGCTTCAATCGTCGATCTGACGGATTCTTCGTCAATATCCACAGCCAGGGCATGGCTGGCGTTCAACTTGAGCGCCGCAATCGAGAGGATGCCCGATCCGCAGCCCAGGTCAATCACCGGTTGACCAACTTGCGTGTAGTCTTCAGTCAACTCCAGGCACAACTGCGTAGAGGGATGTGTGCCTGTTCCAAACGCCATGCTGGGGTCGATCTTCACCGCCAGGCGTGAGAAATCAGTTTGTTCGATCCACGCGGGCAGAATAATTAATTTCTTACCAATCACAATCGGGTTGTAGTGTTTCTTCCAGGCGGCCATCCAGTTTTGGTCGGCGATCTCTTTGATCACCGGCTGCGGCAGCGGACGGATGGCGTTCAGATAAAACAAGGCCTGTTCCAGCTTGGCACGTTTATCTTCAAGTTGATCGTCTATTGCAAGATAGCCGTAAACCTTCATCGGTCCGTATGGCGTACCCAGGTCTTCAGCGTCATTGTATTTCACGTTCTGCTCCACCACCACGCCGTTTGCTGAGTAGCGGTCGAGAATTTCTGCCACAGCTTCAGCCAGTTCGCCATCCACGGTTAGCGAGATTTCAAGCCATTTCGCGTTATCCACCAAGCACATCCTTTAAAATATCCATGAAACTTTTTTCCTGCGGTCTTACTTCCGTGCCCAAAGTTGTTGCCAATTGTTCAAAAAGTTTGCGCTGATCAACGGTTAATGTTTTGGGTACATCCACGTTCACGATCACCATCTGGTCGCCGCGCCCTGAAGACCTCAGAATCGGGCTGCCCTTGCCGCGCATGGTAAATACCTTGCCGGGTTGTGTGCCGGCCGGGATCACCAGCTTGGCGTTGCCGTCCACGGTGGGCACTTCGAGTTCAGCGCCTAAAACGGCCTGGGCGATGTTGATGTCGAGGTTCAGAATGATGTCATTGCCCTTGCGCTTGAAGAACTGATGGGCTTTGACCTTGATTTCAATATACAGGTTGCCGGTAGGGCCGCCGTTGACGCCGGGTTGGCCTTCGCCAGCCAATCTGATCTGGGTGCCGCTGTCTACGCCGCCGGGGATGGGCACGGTTTTCTTGACCGTCTTGCGCTCAAGTCCGCGGCCCTTGCAGGTGTGGCAGGGATGCGAGATAATCTCGCCGCGGCCAGCGCAGTTGGGGCAGGTGGTGACCTGCACCATGGAACCTAAAAAGGTCTGTCTCACCTGGCGCACTTCTCCGCGGCCACCGCAGTTTGTGCATTTGGCAGGGTTGGAGCCGGGTTCTGCGCAGCTTCCATGACAGGTTTCGCAAACTTCGTCGCGGGTGATCTCGATCACTTTTTCCACACCAAAGATGGATTCCTCGAAGGTCAGCATGGCCGTGTAGCTTAAATCCACTCCTCGGCGTGGAGCATTTTGCCGCTGCCTGCCGCCGCCGGTGGCAAAGCCGAAGAATTCGCCGAAGATATCGGCAAAGTCCATGCTGTTCCAATCGGGCACGCCGCCAGCACCGTTTACGCCCGCATGGCCAAACTGGTCATAGGCGCGGCGCTTGTCGGCATCCGAAAGCACGGCGTAGGCTTCGTTGATTTCCTTGAATTTTTCCTCTGCATCCGCTTCTTTATTGACGTCAGGATGATACTTGCGCGCCAGTGTGCGAAACGCGGATTTTAATTCTTCCGCGGATGCCGAGCGGGATACACCCAGGATTTCGTAATAATCTCGTTGAGTCGCCATTATGTTTACCTTTCAGGCGGTGGTTTTGAAACACCGAGGGCGTTTTGAGTCTTTTGACTCAAAACGCCCGGTATTTTTTGTTATTTTGAACCGTGAACCATACTTAGACAGCTTTGAATTCGCCGTCTACGACGTCACCGGCATCTCCGCCAGGTGCACTGCCTGCATCACCGGCGCCAGCGGCTCCGGCTGCGCCATCGCTGCCTTCGGCACCACCTTCAGTTGGTCCGCCTGGGGGAGGAGTACCCGCCTGCTGGTACATGCTGGCGCCCACCTTTTGGATGGTTTGCTGTAGTTTTTCAGTGGCGATCTTCATGGCTTCGCTGTCGTCATTATTGATCACTGCTTTCACTTCGCTGATGCCGTCTTCCACTTCCTTCTTGATCTCGGCCGGGATTTTATCTCCGTTTTCCTTGATCAATTTTTCGGCAGTGTAAATGGCGTTGTCTGCGTTGTTGCGGTTTTCGACCAGTTCCTTGCGTTTCATGTCTTCTTCGGCGTGAGCTTCAGCTTCTTCTTTCATCTTTTGAATTTCAGATTCGCTCAAACCGCTTGATGCGGTAATGGTAATATGCTGGCTGCGGTTGGTGGCTTTATCCAGGGCAGTGACGTTGATGATGCCATTGGCATCAATATCAAAGGTCACTTCGATCTGGGGGATGCCCCTGGGTGCAGCCGGGATGCCGTCCAGTGCAAACTTGCCCAATGACTTATTATCAGCCGCCATGGGGCGTTCGCCCTGCAGTACGTGAATTTCAACCTGGGTCTGTGAATCAGAGGCGGTTGAGAAGATCTGGCTCTTGCGGGTTGGCACCGTGGTATTGCGCTCAATGATTGGGGTTGAAACAGAGCCCATGGTCTCAACCGAGAGGGTCAGGGGGGTCACATCCAGCAGCAAAATGTCTTTCACTTCACCGCCCAGCACGCCGGCCTGGATGGCGGCGCCTACGGCCACCACTTCATCGGGATTCACACCCTTGTGGGGTTCCTTGCCGAATTCCTTGCGCACGGCTTCTTGCACCGCGGGCATACGGATCATTCCGCCTACCAGCACGATTTCGTTGATCTCTGAAGCTTTCAGGTTGGCGTCTGACAGCGCGCGTCTGATCGGTTCCATCGTTTTTTGGATCAGGTCGCCGGTCAGTTGTTCCAATTTGGAGCGGGTGAGGGTCAGCACCAGATGTTTCGGACCGCTGGCATCCGCGGTGAGGTAAGGCAGGTTGATCTCTGTTTGTTGGGTGGTTGACAACTCGATCTTGGCTTTTTCGGCAGCCTCTTTGAGGCGCTGCAAAGCCTGGCGGTCGCTGTGCAGATCAATGGAATTGCTCTTCTTGAATTCGTCGATCAAATAATCCATGATGCGTTGATCGAAGTCGTCACCGCCCAAGAAGGTGTCGCCGTTGGTTGAGCGCACTTGAAAAACGCCTTCACCTACATCCAAAACGGAAATATCGAAGGTACCGCCGCCCAGGTCATACACGGCGATGATCTCGTTCTTTTTCTTGTCCAGACCGTATGCCAAAGAGGATGCGGTCGGTTCGTTGATGATGCGCAGTACTTCCAGACCGGCAATGCGGCCGGCATCTTTGGTGGCGTTACGTTGGGCGTCATTAAAATATGCAGGCACGGTGATGACAGCCTGGGTGACAGTCTCGCCCAAAAAGGCTTCGGCATCCGTTTTGAGTTTGCCGAGGATCATGGCGCTCACTTCGGGGGGGCTGTATTCCTTGCCATCCAGCACCACACGTACGTCGCCGTTGGGGGCGGCGGCAACTTTATAAGGCACACGGCTGATGGTGCGCTGCACTTCAGCATCGTTGAATTTGCGTCCCATGAAACGTTTGATCGAAAATACTGTGTTCTCGGGGTTGACAATAGCCTGGTTGCGGGCGGTGCGACCCACCACGCGTTCGTGATTCTTGTTCACTGCCACCACGGAAGGGACGAGTCTTTCGCCTTCCGCAGAGGGGATGACAACCGGTTCGCCGCCGGTCATGACTGCAACAACAGAGTTGGTGGTGCCGAGATCAATACCTATGATTTTTCCCATAATTTCGTCTCCTATCGGGCTACCCGAACCATTGCCGGGCGCAAAATTCGCTCTCCAAGTTTATAGCCCTGACGGACGACTTCAATAACTTCGCCGCTGGCAAACTCGGGATTGTCTTCATTTGAAATGGCTTCGTGCAGGCTTGGATCGAATGGTACCTTGTTTTGGTTAATGCGTTCGATGCCTTCGCCGTCAATCACGGTTTGCAGCTTGCGTACGATCAATTCAATTCCTTCAGCCCAGACCGCACCTTCATCACAACTGGGGCGGTGATTCATGGCCAGGTCGAGATCATCCATGATCACCAGGTATTTTTTGATCACTTCACCTGTGATGTTGCTGCGAAGTTGGGCGTTCTCTCGTTCAATCCGTTTTTTGTAATTTACAAATTCAGCCCGTTCACGCTGCCAACCATCCAGGTTGGTGGAGGCTTCTTTGATCGTCTTTTCAAGTTCAGCTTTCACGGCCTCGTAGGTTTCAAGGGTGACTTCCGGCTTGAACTGAGTGTCCTCCACCGGATAAGTTCCGGCAGGTTTGTGGCTTTCTTCAGCATGCTGATATTCTGATGCAGCTTTCTTTGCATTGGCTTTCTTGTGATGCTCTTCCATTCTTCACCTCAATGGCTTTTATTCGGTAATTGTTTCAGTTACTAGTTCACTCAATAAACCGGAAAGAAACCGGACAATCGAAATTGTTCTTCCATAAGACATGCGCATCGGTCCCAAAACACCCAGGGTGCCTGTTGCCAGGCCGGGCGTTCCGTATCGGGCCAATACGATTGAACATTGAGACAGCGCGTCGTATATGCCTTCTCCGCCAATCAGCACCTGCACCCCGCCTATGGATGAACCGTGCAGCACGGTTTTCGACAGGATATCGTGCAGCAAAGGTTTTTCTTCGAGCACGCGCAGTGCGCGGCGGGCGTCTTCAGACCCTGAAAACTCGGGTTCTGCCAGTACGTTGGTTAAACCGTCAAGCACCAATTCACCTGAAACCATCGAATCTGCCTGTTTCATTTCTTCAAGCACGACATCAAAGAGGTCGCTTTCAAGCGTATTTAATTGCAGGTTCATCTGGTCAATGGCCTTGGTGGTTTTTGCTTCCATCAGGGTGTTCAAACGTTGGGCGGTAGCTGATAATGTGTCTTGTGACACCGGTTCAGGCAGGGTAATAAAACGCTGCAAAATTTCTCCGCCCATCAATACCAGCACCATTAACACTTGCCGTCCGCGTGAAGAGATCAATTCAAGATGCTTGAAGTGCGCCTGTTCGGGGTGCGGAGCAGTCACCAGTGATGCACCGCGGGATTGGTGTGCCAGCACAGAAGCCGCCAACCGGGTCCATTGTTCCACGTCGGTGCGCATCTGGTAGAACTGATGGCTGATGGTCCGGCGGGTCGAATCTGGCAGTTCAGATTCCTGCACGATACTGCCGACAAATAATCGGTAGCCGTCTTCTGTAGGCACGCGGCCGGCTGAAAGGTGGGGCTGCCGTAAATAACCTAATTCGGTTAACTCTGCGAGTTCGTTGCGTACCGTGGCCGAGCTCATATCCAGTGAATATTGATCCACCATATGCTTCGATCCGACCGGCGTAGCCGAACGGATATACTCGTGGATTACGAGTGAGAGCAGCAGGCGTTGTCTTTCAGATAATTCGCTCATTTCTTCCTATTTTTTAGCACTCGGAGCTTGAGAGTGCTAAATCATTGACAACAATTATACCTTGCCTGAAAAATCAGGTCAAGAAATGCCGTCAGACGGTTTTGATTTCATATAAAAGATTAATATTTTGATATTTTGCCCTTTCGTGATTTTGCATGAACCGTCCGCGATGCAATATAATCAGTTAACCATGGATAAACGGCTCAGGTTTCCAATTCATCGATTTTCACGGCTGGTCTTCAGTTATCTGGGGACAGTGATAATTATTGCGGTGGTAACCGTTCTATTGAAGGTCGTAGAAAGTGCGCTTGAGATCCAGATCATTGCCCTCATTTATCTTTTACCCATTCTCGTCTGCACTGTATTTTGGGGATTAACTTCAGGCATCCTTGCTGGCTTGCTTGCATTTTTGACGTTTAACTATTTCTTTATCCAGCCGTATTACACCTTGATGGTTCACCAGACACAAGATTTGCTCACCCTGATCATTTTTCTGATTGTGGCAGTAGTATTGAGTCAGTTTGTCGGTCAGGCCAGAGAAGCGGTGCGCTTGGCAAAAAAACGCGAATGGGAAGCCACGCGCATGTACGAGTTGATTTCGGCTTTGGCCGGGTTAACAGATTTTCACAGTATTATGCATATGCTGGCCGAGAAGCTGATCGAAACCTTCCATTTTAATCAGGTTGAAGTCAGGGTAACTGAACGTGTAAAAAATGAGTTATTGATCTTTCGGACCCCACAAAAAGAAGAACCTGCAATAACATATGACCTGGTGGTGCCAATGTATACAGCTCGTAATACTGAAGGGGAGATCAGGCTTTGGTTTTCTCAAAATGAGCTTTCTCTTGAAGAGACTCGCTTGTTGTCGGCGTTCAGCAACCAGGGGGCCCTGGCCATTGAACGTATTTACCTCTATCAAAGTGAAAATATTGCCAAACTGCTCGAAGAAAGCGACCGGATTAAAACGTCATTGCTAAATTCGGTTTCACATGAACTTCGTTCACCTCTTGCAGCAATTAAAGCTTCTGCCTCAAGTTTACGCAGCGGTGCAGTCGATTGGGATACTGTTGCCCGAACGGAATTGTTGGCGACGGTAGAAGAAGAAACCGACCAATTGAACCTTTTGGTGGGCAATCTGCTGGATATGTCGCGTATTGAAGCGGGCGCTTTAAATCCAAAAACCCAATGGAATTCCATTGTTGAGATCATCAAGAGCGTTGCAACAAAGATGAAAAATTTGTTGGTACAGCATCAAGTGAAATATGATTTTGCCAACAATCTGCCTCTGCTGCCTACTGATTTTGTCATGATGGGCCAGGTCTTCACTAACTTGTTTAGCAACAGCATTAAATACGCCCCGCCCGGTACACCTATCCGGGTTTCTGCTACACAGCAAGGCGACAGTGTGCTCATCAAAGTAATTAATCAGAGCCCGCGGGTTCAAGAAGAACATTTGGAGCATATTTTTGATAAATTTTTTCGGGTAACTGAGGCTGATAAAGTGACCGGCACTGGTCTGGGATTGTCAATTTGCAAAGGTATTATTAATGCCCATGGCGGAAAAATTTGGGCTGAAAATCAATTGGAGGGTTTTGCTTTTATGATCAGCCTTCCGGTTACCCTAGATGGATCACTACCAAATATTCCCAAGGATGTGTTGGATGGATAAAGACCCCCTAATCTTATTAATTGATGACGAGCCGCAAATTTTACGCGCTCTTAAAACGATTTTAAGCTCCGGTCACTTCAAGGTCATCTCGGCGGTGAATGGAGAAGACGGCATTGCCCTGGCAGCCTCTCAGTCTCCTGATGTCATCATTCTTGACCTGACCCTGCCGGATATGGACGGCATCCAGGTATGTGAACAGATCCGTGAATGGTCTTCGGTGCCGATCATCATTCTCTCGGTTCGCGACGGCGAGCGGGATAAGGTCGCCGCCCTTGACAAAGGTGCTGATGATTATTTGACCAAGCCTTTTAATATAGAAGAGTTGATGGCGCGCATCCGTGTAGCGTTGCGCCACTCCTCTCAATCCATCGGCAATAAAGAAACGGTGATTAAGGCCGGTTCATTATCCATCGATTTGGCCCGTCATATTACTACCATCAATGGCGAAGAATTGAAGCTAACTGCCACCGAATTTAAACTTCTTTCTTATCTTGCTGCGCACGCTGACCGGGTATTGACGCACCAGGCAATACTGGTGCATGTTTGGGGGTTTGAAGAGTCTGAACATATCGAATACTTGCGTGTTTATATCGGTCAGTTGCGCAAAAAAATAGAAATAGACCCCGACGATCCCCAAGTGCTCGTGACTGACCCCGGAATTGGATATCGCTTCAAAACCGGCGATTAAATTCTCCAAAAAAATCTTTATTTTTTCTTTATACATTTCTCTATTTCTTTTCTTTAAATTTATACAAAAAAAGTATAGTACTTTGTATTTAATTGCATTGTTCTTTTTATTATTAATTGCCTGTGTTGTGGGAATTGAGAATAAAAAAATTACTGTAAATATTGGAGTAGAAAATTCCCATGAGTTCTGATGAAAAACCAATAAATGTTTTCGATGATTTTACTGAGCATTCACCCAAGACTTCAATTCAAACCTGGTTAATTGGACGCCCGCTCGCCACGAAAGACGCCGCTGAACAAACCATTGGTAAAATAGTTGGTTTGGCGGTTTTTTCTTCAGATGCAATGTCATCTGTAGCATATGGCCCGCAAGAGTTAATGCTGATTCTGGCCGCCGCAGGTGCGGGTGCGGTTCACTTCGCCCTGCCAATTGTATTTGCGATTGTTGGCTTGTTGATGATTCTCACATTTTCTTACGAACAGACTATCCATGCTTACCCGGGAGGAGGTGGTGCGTATATTGTTGCACGTGACAACCTGGGTGAACTTCCTGCGCAGGTGGCTGGCGCCGCTTTGCTTACCGATTACATTCTGACAGTCGCGGTTTCTATCTCTTCCGGTGTGGCGCAGCTTGTTTCAGCTTATCCGATTCTGCATGATTATCGTGTATGGATAGCCATTGTAATGATCTTGCTGATCATGACTATAAACCTTAGAGGAGTCAAGGAATCCGGTATTACCTTTGCTATTCCAACTTACTTTTTCTTGTTGATGATGTTTGCCACTGCAATCATCGGTTTTATCCGTTTTATAGGTGGCAATTTGGGAACCGTCATCAATCCGCCACATATGGAAATAAGTATTCTTCAGCCGATTTCGCTCTTCTTGATCTTAAAAGCTTTTGCGAATGGCACAACATCAATAACCGGTGTTGAGGCTATTTCTAATGGTATCACTGCTTTTAAAGAACCCCGTAGTTCTAACGCTGGAAAGACCTTGGTCTGGATGGCACTAATAATGAGTACATTACTATTAAGTATTACCTTTTTGAGTATCCGAATTGGTGCTGTACCAGCCGAAGGAGAAACTGTTATTTCGCAGCTTTTCCGCACAATTTATAACGGTCGCGGGTTGCTTTACATTCTCAGCATCAGTTCCACCACTGTTATCTTGCTCATGGCAGCCAACACAGCTTTTGCAGATTTTCCACGGTTGGGTGCTCTTCAAGCAGCAGATGGATTCTTGCCTCGTCAGCTCACTTTCCGCGGCAGCCGGTTGGTTTTCTCGAGCGGTATCGTCGCATTGGCAGGGTTGGCTTCTTTATTAGTAATCATTTTCCAGGCAAGTGTCACCAAATTGATTCCTTTATATGCGATTGGTGTGTTTTTATCTTTCACAATCTCTCAAACCGGTATGGCTCATCGCTGGTGGAAGTCAGGTCACCTGAAACCGGATGAGGAACGCGTTGAGGCTGGCTCAATTGTTAAATACAATAAGGGTTGGACTTTTAAAATGGTGGTAAATAGTTTGGGTGCTGCTTGTACATTTATGGTGATGATTATTTTTGGTGTCACCAAGTTTCAGGATGGGGCATGGTTAATCATCATTCTGATTCCCGTTCTTGTCATCCTTTTCTTTTCTATTCATAGCCATTACAAACATGTAGCCAGCCGTCTTTCTTTGGATAACCGCCAAATAAAGAAGCATATTAAACGCAATCGTGTCATTATGCCCATCAGCGGTGTTCACAGCGGTACCCTGGCTGCTTTGGAATTTGCCAGCACTTTGTCAGAGGATGTAACTATTGTGCATGTTTCTATTGACCCTGTTGAAACTTCAAAAGTGAGGGCAAAATGGGAAACTTGGGGTGATGGTTACCGCCTGGTGGTTCTCAACTCTCCATACAGGTTGTTTCTAGAACCGCTTTTGGAGTACATCGACAAAATTGCTTTAATTCAATTGCCAAACGAGTTGATCACTATTGTGGTACCTCAATTTATTCCAAAACATTGGTGGACCAATTTCTTGCACATGCGTACTGCAGAATCATTAAGAAAAACACTTCTACATCGCAAAAACATTGTAATTACTGAAGTGCCCTATCAAGTGGAATAAAAAAACTTTCTTATTCAAGGAACCACGATAAAAAGTATTCAATAAAGACCAGCATTTCTGTGCTGGTCTTTATTATTCCTTTATTTATTCGTCTGAAAATTTGTTTGATTTTTATGGTCTGCCGATACACTTCCTCTATATCCCAAAACTAGGTTGCGATTCAATATATTGGAAGTAAATTTTAGCGCGATTGAGGAATAATGATTACTGAATCTGAAAATGGAACAACAGTTTTTGACGTTTTAGCAGATGATGCGCCGAAGAAAAATTGGCGTCAGTGGTTAATTGGTCGTCCGTTGCAAACAGCTGATGCTCCTAAACAAACTATCGGCAAAGCTATTGGCCTTGCTGTTTTTGCCTCAGACGCTTTGTCTTCCACGGCTTATGCCACTCAAGAGATTATGATCATTCTTGCTGTTGCAGCAAGTGGTGCCCTGCAATATGTTTTTCCAATTTCCTTGGCGATTGTTTTTTTGATGGCAATAGTAACGATTTCATATGAACAGACGATTCATGCATATCCAAGCGGAGGTGGAGCCTACATAGTTGCAAGAGATAATCTGGGTGAATTGCCGGCTCAAACTGCAGGTGCGGCGTTATTAACTGATTACATTTTAACAGTGGCTGTATCAATTTCTGCTGGTGTTGCCCAAATTGTGTCAGCTTTCCCGGAGTTTTATTCGTATCGTGTAATCATTTCAGTAATTATGGTTTTATTTATCATGACAATAAATTTACGGGGTGTTAAAGAATCTGGTGTTTTATTTGCAATTCCGACTTATTTCTTTCTGATCACCATGGTTGCTACGGTGATTGTTGGATTCGTTCGATATTTCACAGGATCGCTCGGTATGGTTGTTAATCCTCCCGAGTTTTCGGTAATTGGAACTATTGGAGTGGTCACTCCTTTTTTGTTGTTGCATGCTTTCTCAAGTGGCACATCAGCCTTAACTGGTATTGAAGCCATTTCAAATGGTATCACTGCTTTTAAAGAACCGCGCAGTAAGAATGCCGGTATTACCTTGATCTGGATGTCATCTATTCTGGCTACTTTATTTTTGAGTATTTCTTTCATTTCGGGCAAAATTGGAGCAGTACCTTCAGAAATAGAAACAGTTATTTCGCAATTTGCCAGAACGATTTATGGAGGACAGGGAGTGGCTTACCTTGCACTCATTGCAGGGACGGCAATTATTTTAATCATGGCTGCCAATACTGCTTTTGCTGATTTTCCACGCCTTGGTGCATTGCACGCAGGGGATGGTTTTCTTCCACGTCAGATGACCTTCAGAGGAAGCCGTTTGGTCTATTCAAAAGGCATCATTACACTGGCGATTATGGCATCACTGCTGATTGTAGTCTTTCAGGCCAATGTCACACGGATGATCCCCCTTTATGCTATTGGGGTTTTCCTGTCTTTTACTCTGTCACAAAGTGGTATGGCCAAACGTTGGTGGAAATCAGGTCATCTTAAACCTGGCGAAGAACTGGTTGAACCCGGATCAACCATCCATTATGAAAAAAGTTGGAAATTCAAAATGGTGATCAACGGTTTTGGGGCTTTGTGTACCTTCATTGTCATGATTGTCTTTGCAGTAACCAAATTCAAAGATGGTGCATGGGTGATTGTAATATTAATCCCAATCATGGTGACAGTTTTCTTTGGCATCCATCATCACTATAAAAGACTGGCGCAAAGATTATCGCTAGACCATTATAAAAATAGTATTCGTGTGAATCGGCATCGAATTTTGGTTCTTGTCGCGGGAGTTCACCGTGGTACCCTTGCTGCATTAGCTTATGCTCGATCAATCAGCCCCGATGTAACTGCAATTCATGTTTCAACAGATCCAATGGAATCTGAAAAAGTAAGACAGAAGTGGGAGTTATTTGGCGAGGGCACACGCCTGGTTGTGCTGAATTCGCCTTACAGGTTGTTGCTTGAACCCGTACTCGATTATATAGAAAAATTGTTAACCCTCAGAGGTCCAAATGAGGTATTAACCATCGTTGTGCCTCAGTTCGTCCCTTCTCATTGGTGGGAAAACCTTTTGCATAGTCAAACCGCCTTAATGCTACGCTTTGCCTTAATCTTTAAACCCGGTTTGGTTATTCTTGAAGTGCCTTACCAGGTATAAGAGCAGACCCAAAAACAGATCGAAGGTATTCAAAAAGGACGACTTTCAGATTAAATATTAAAATTAATTCCCAAAAAGCCGATTAAGGTATAAAATCTTTTGGGCAGGTCATTATTAAAAATTGTAACTGAGACTTGCTTCTTTTTGGTAAAGAACCAAACAACACCACCATTAAGGAGAAATAATGTCTCATCTCAATTATCCGTTTACCTTTTTAGAAGATGCCAACCGAAAAATTGAAGGCTCTCTCGAGCTGACCGAACCGCTTCCCTGTGACCATAAATCAGGAGGCGGTTTTTTCCGTATTGGCAAGCTGGCGATAGATGACTGCCATCCGTTGCAGATCGTTTTGTACCATAATGACGCCACGTCCAAGTTTATCTATTTACATGAAAACAACCCGGATAAAAATCTGCTGGATATCATTGGGGTAACTGCTGCAACACCCATCCCAACCACACCTCAGAAACTCCCTGGTCAGCTCTGTCTTGGATCGGACCGCGCGCAATTGATTGGCAACGCTGTTTCAGAGATTATCGGCGGAGGTCCTTTAGCCTCCACTTTCGCCCAGTATAAACAACAAAACCTGGCGGTTTTCCCTATCGCGCGCGAGGGATTGAAATACCAGGTGGCCGAAGCGATTTATTCCAACTATGGTTATTATTGCGACGAGATTGTGCTGGATGCTCACCATGTCTTCGATAGTTCCGTGCCGGTCTACAACCGGACGGTTGAATTAACCCTCTTTAAAGATAAAGACCTTGACCAGACTCAAAAAGAAAACATTGCCGTCGCTTTTTTGGCCGACAGTATTGCCAGCGGATTGGTGATGAAAGAGGTTGTCGCCAGGGTGAGCGAACGCTTCGAAAACTTGAAACAGATTGAGGTGATCTCACCGCTCGCCACCATCCGCGGATTGTGCCGCCTCGCTCAGTCAGACGCCAACAGTCATATTCCAGTGCGTGTGCATGTATTTGAAACACTTCTCAATGCTTTGCCCCCGGATTTCTACTACTCCGCCCATTTTCCTGACCCGAAATTCCACATTTGCCCCGACCTCGAAGAGGATTATCGCGCCTGGTGGGGTAAAGATGCTGCCGGCAGCGATATTGCCGATACCGCCTGCGCCGGCTATGGCTGGAGCGAGGTGTTCTACTCTCCGCGCAAACAGATTCAAATGATGAACAGCCAATTGCAGTCCCGTCATGACCTGACCATTGCGGATATTGTTGTTCGCAATCTAAAGAAGTAGCTGATTATCGAACACCGGTGAATCTTGATTTTTCAGATTCCCGGTGTCTTGGGGTAAATTATCAACCAGGCTCTTTTATGAATATATAAATTATGGTTTCTAACAGGGTTAAGCTTCAATTTTGAAGATGAATTTTTATATTTAATCGATGATTAAGGGCTGTCCGTTGAGTTGTTGCGTGATGATCACCGGTACACTGCCAATCACTGCTTTTTCGGCAAAACACAGTCGGTGTGTCAAACGGATCAACTGTTTAATTTCTCTTATTTCTTCATCAGAATCCAGTGCGATATTAATCTCAAAGCGGTCGCAAAAACCTTCTGCGTCACCTCTTAAAACGGAACCTTCTTCATGAAAATGTGCAGTCGCGGTAACTTTTTCATTACGCACATCCAACTTTTTCTTATTGGCCACCTGGGTGATATGCGAGATGAGGCAGAGCGCCATGCCTGAAACGAAATAGGTCAGCGGGCTGGGCGCGGTGCCCTCTCCCCCTGGGATGTAACTTCCCTCATCGCTAATGAAGGCGAACTCTTTGCCGGTCTCAGGCTGACCAGCCACCACTTGTTTGCGCCATTTCTCGATCGAAGAAGCTTTCGCCGTTACGACAATATCACGTTTGCCTTTACCTTGGTTTGCCACCAGATCGGTCATATTGAGCTCCTTTGATTCTGAAAATCATGTTTTATTTGATTTTAGCCAATAATCCTGTCAAAAACTCGCAGGGTTATAATTATAACGTTGACCCCTTTCTGATTCCCTTTTAAAATGAAAGTGATTGATGATACGTAAATTCTTAAGGAGAATAAATGTCCCCAGTTTCGTTTGAATCAAAACGTGCTCCTTTTTTCAAAGACGTCCCTAACGAAAAGTGGAACGACTGGCGTTGGCAGATGGCCAACCGCCTGAATTCGGTTGAGGATTTTAACCAGGTTCTAAAACTTACTCCAAGTGAAGAAAAAGCGTTATCGACCCCCGGGTTGTTCCGGGTGGATGTAACACCCTATTATGTCTCGCTGATTGACCCCGATGACGCGGATGATCCCATTCGCAGGCAGATCATCCCCACTGCGGGTGAGATTGATGTTTTCACAGGCATGATGGAAGATTCGCTGGCTGAAGACCGCCATTCGCCTGTGCCGGGCCTTGTGCACCGATATCCCGACCGGGTGCTGATGTTGGTCACCACCCAATGCGCCTCTTACTGCCGCTACTGCACCCGCGCACGGATTGTCGGTGACCCCACCCAAACCTTCTCTCGCACCGATTTTGATGCGCAGATCGAATATCTCAAAAACACACCCCAGGTGAGGGATGTGCTCCTCTCGGGGGGTGACCCGCTCACCCTGGCGCCCAAGGTGCTTGAAGAATTGCTCACTCGCCTGCGCGAGATTTCCCACATCGAGATCATCCGCATTGGTTCACGTGTGCCAGTCTTCATGCCCATGCGCGTCACCACGGAGTTGACTGACATGTTGCAGAAGTTCCACCCCTTGTGGCTTAACATCCATGTCAACCATCCCAACGAGATTTCGCAGGAACTCGCGGATTCCATGGATAAACTCTCCCGTGCGGGCATCCCGCTGGGCAACCAATCTGTGCTGCTGGCTGGTATCAATGACTGTGTTCACATCCAGCGCGACCTGGTGCAGAAGCTCGTCCGACTTCGCGTGCGACCGTACTACCTGTACCAGTGCGACCT
>DQHW01000039.1:0-720 GCA_003524305.1 Anaerolineaceae bacterium | reverse complement strand
GCGACGAGATGTTCATCAAGCCCGAGACATTTGACGTCGTGCACGATCGGGGCGGTGTGCAGCACCGCCTGAAGGACGCGAAGAAATGGATCCCGCTCGGGATTGGCCAGGGGGATGGGGACTCGAAGGACCAGACCGAGNNCGCACCAGCGGTGAGCCCGGCGGAGGTTGAGGCGCGCGTCCGTGCGTCGGTGGCCGAGACGGTCGCCGCCCAGGCGGCCGCGACTGCCGCGGCTGCGGCGCCGCAAGGCGCCGCGCCCTCGCCCACTTTGGTTGCAAGCAGCACCCCATTCCCGACTTTCACACCCTTCGCGACCGTGACGCCATTCACACCGGTTGCGAGCGGCGGAAGCAGCGGGGGAAGCAGCGGCGGAACCGGCGGAGATACCGGCAGCGGTGGCGCAGGCGCGCCCCGGTACGATTGCGCGCTCGTATATCAGAGGCCGGCCGACGGGACGCTCTACAAGCCGGGCGACACGTTCGACGTGGTCTGGACGCTGAAGAACATCGGCACGAAGAAGATACTGGCCGGCTACCCNNCGCCGCAGGTGACTGGACGCGAGAAGGTGCAGTTCACGATGCAGTGGGCACTGATCGTGGAAGGCGACAAGATCTGCAAGCCTTATGTTGCGATCTTCGTGCAGAAACCCGGGGGCGACCCCTAGACCGAGGGTAATCCAGGCGCCTCGCGGAGCCGAGCCAGCCGCGAGGCGCGGAGCA
>DQHW01000017.1 GCA_003524305.1 Anaerolineaceae bacterium | reverse complement strand
ACCTCTCAGTCCAGCTACCCGTCATAGCCTTGGTAAGCCATTACCTTACCAACTAGCTGATGGGACGCAGGCCCCTCCCGAAGCGAATAAATCCGTTTAGTTGTAAGGCATCTAATCCAAACAACCACATGGGGTATTAGCAATCCTTTCGAACTGTTATCCCTCTCTTCGGGGCAGGTCACCAACGCGTTACNNGTTCATCCTGAGCCAGGATCAAACTCTCCGCAATAAAACACCTTTCGGTGTAAAAAGTACGGAGTTACTTGTATTACTTGAAACGACAGGGCATCGTCTTCCTATTACTCTTCAGTTGTTAAGGTGCTGTTGTCAACCAGAGGCCAGATTCTACTTCTTGTTACTTCCCTTGTCAAGAGGCGATAAAAATACCGATGACACTCTTTTTGCAGGACGTCATCGGCCTGTCTCATTGACGCTTTCGTTTGTTATCGATCTGCCTTTGAAAGCGAAATCTTCAACTCACTTGGGAGCACTATTGTAATCCCACATTTTTTCTGTGTCAAGGGCTTTTCGAATGGAAATTCCGGTGAGTTTTTCATCATCGGATTAGATTCGTGCCGCCGGGATTACATCTGTAATTTCTGGTGTTGGGTTGTCAATTATCTGCCGGTGAGGGCGAGATAGTGGTTGCATTCAAGCAACGAGGTCAGATTATACACTCGCTTTTGAGACTGTCAAGGGTAAATCAAGACCAATTTGAAAATTGGCATAATCGGATGTTTATTCGCCGTTAACAAGCCCTCTTTCCGCCTCATTTTACCCTTTTCCAACCCTGAATGGCGAAAAAACGCCACGGTTCCCTGCGCCAGGCTAAGATACATACAAACAAAATGATGCCGTTGTTCAGCGGATAATTCATTTAATCCTGATAGACGTTTTAAGAACCTATTCACTTAAAAACTCTTGCTTTTCTGAACCCGCCGCAAACCCAACCGGTTCGTTTTGACCTCAAGAATAATTTTGCAACCATTTTTATTCCTTTGCGTATATTTTTCATAACAAACAGGAGAAATATGATGATTAAAAAATTAACTTTAGTTTTTGTAGTTTTAGCACTTGCTTTGTCGGCCTGTTCCATAAACGGACGCACTTTCAGCATAAACAGCGAACACATTAACGGCTCAGGCACCATTGTCACTGAAGATCGCGCTGTCAGCGGTTTTGACAAAGTGGATCTGCAAAGTATTGGCAACCTGACCATTATTGAAGGTGATAAAGAATCACTTACCATTGAGGCTGATGACAACCTGATGGAGTACATCACCACCGATGTCTTCAATAATGCGCTTGAAATCGGTATGGAACCCAATATCAGCATTGATCCTTCTCGTGCCATCGAATACACTTTGACCGTAAAGTCGTTGTCAAGTATTGTGCTTTCAGGTTTCGGCAATATCAATGCCGCCGAATTAAACGCCGAAGACATTGAGATCAAGCTTTCAGGTTCAGGCAACATGACCCTTGGCGATCTTAAAACCGAAAACGCTTTATTGCGCGTGAGTGGTTTTGGCAACATCAATGTCGATAACATGGTGGTTGACCAACCTACGCTTGAGATCAGCGGATCAGGAGACATCGATGTAAACCAGATGCAAGCCATCACCATGAACTTAAAGATCAGCGGCTTTGGTAATGCAGATATCACTGGCACCGCCAATGATCAAGATATTCAGATCGTAGGCTCTGGCAATTATCACGGCGAGGATCTTGAGAGTGAAAGCGCTTCAGTCAAGATTACTGGCTTTGGTGACGCAACCGTATGGGCCAACTCCAATTTGGATGTCACCATCACCGGCAGTGGCAACCTTGAGTATTACGGCAGCCCGAAGGTCACCCAAACCATGACCGGTTTTGGCAAAGTCAACTCCCTCGGCGAACACTAATTCAGACATAAATCGATACTCCTCCAGGAGTGATTCCTGGAGGAGTTTTTATACATATCATCCTCAAATTCAGCTAAATTTATTAGAAAGGTAAAGAAAAGAACGAAATCATCAGCCACCTTGCCCGGTGCTCTTTCAAGGTATTGCCATAATGCTGACAGGGTAAACTTTTAACCTGCCGGGTGATGGGCGGCGTGTTGCGTGGACTCAAGATTGACCCACTCCAAATCAGAACAGCAATTTTTAGACGTATTCAAATTCACAATTTTCGGGCTTGCATAAAAAGCAGGCTCGATTTATTAATAGGAGACTTTCGCTAACCTCATAATCTGGTTCCTACCCGTGCAAGGGTTCCAGGCTGGCCTGGTTGAGCGCTTCTTGAATTTTCAAAAGCAAGACCTTTTTACTTTTCAACATGTCTTTGTAATCATGGCTGTATGTATCGGCGATCTCTCCCCTCAGGTCTGACAAGCAATCTTCAAGCGTTTGTTGCAGCAGTGCGGTTTCCTCATCGTCCAATTCAAGGTGTACCATCGCATCCTCCTTCGGAGATAAAAAAGCTGCCCGAAAAATTCGGACAGCCCTGAAGCGTCTACCTAATATGGGGTGAAGTGAGCTGTCTGCAATGCTCTTTGTAATTTCAGTATAGACAATTCGTCTCTCGAAGTCAAGTAATGCCAGACTAAATGGCATACCATTCCCACAAAACGGGTACTTACGTGCCAGCACTATCGGTATACCATACCCGTTATATGGGTATATCATGCCAGTTCTATCGGTATTTCATATACCCTGTACCGGCGCAGGTTCTTCACGCCGAGTTTATAGAGGGCATTATTCATGCGGTCATTACCTTCAAGTACATAATTAATTTCAAGCCGGAGATCGGAAGAAAATAGTTTTTCATAAGTTGCACGGTAAAGCAGAGTGTCAATGGCCTTGCCCTGGTATTCCGGGATAACCCCGAGCGCCCACATGCGGAACTGCCGCAGCCTTGGCAGACCGGTCAACAACTTCAGCCAGCCAAAAGGCAGTAAGCGGCCGTCCAGACCTTTGATGACCTTGTTGATATCAGGCAAGGTCATGGCGAATCCAATAGGCCTGCCTTCATGATTCTCGGCAATCAATAAACCCTTGGGGTTGATGATCTGTTTCAAATCCCGGGCCATGGCTTTCGCCTCGTCTTTTGTGACCGGGTAGAAACCCCAGTTATCACAGATCGAAACATTTGCCATATCTAGAATTGTGATCACATCGCTTTCAATGTGATGCATGTCAATTTCTCTGACCGTCACACCGTATCGTTTTTTTACGATCTCGGTCAGGGTGAGATAACGTTCAGGAAAAGTGTAACCCTCGTTGGCATCGATCACGTAAACCATCAAATCTTCTGCTTTCTGTAAACCAAAGCCAGTAAGCAGGTCATTGTAATAGGGCGGATTGTAAGGTGCCATGATCACAGGGGAAGGCTCATATCCTTCAACCACCAGTCCCCACTCCTGCGAAGCAAAGCTCCACGGACCGCGCATACTGATCATGCCCCTTTGCTTCAGCCACGCCCTGGCTGCGTTTAAAAGGGCATCAGCCACCTCAGGGTCATTGCTGCTCTCAAAGGAGCCAAAAAGGCCTATGGGCTGCTTCCAGTGCTCCACAGCCAGGCGGTCTACAAAGGCAGAAATACGTCCGACGATCTTGCCCTCTTTTTTCGCTAAATAGAGCACATATTCGCAGTGCTGCAACATGGGATTTTTCTCAGGCACATATTGGCCGGCCTGTTCAGACCGCAGGGGCGCCACCCAAACCGGGTCGTTGTGATAATGCTCATAAGGAAGATTAATAAATGCTTTAAGTTCTTGCGGGGTGTTGACTTGAATGATCTCCATGATTGCTCCGTATTAAAAATGGTTACTTAATTTTTCAAAACCAGGATGAATATCAAAACCAGTACATATTCATTACTTTCTTGCGATAATGATCAAATTTCCGCTGATCTGCGCATCGAAGGGGTCTCTGCCTAAACTTCCATAAGAAACCACCTGGCTAAAACCAGCCGCGGTAACTTTCGCTTGCAAATCGTCCTTCAATTGCGGCTTGAGCAGGGTTGAAACAACTTCAGACGTCCATGCAGCACTGCCTTTGCGGTGCAAATTGACGATGTTAAAGCCAATTGTGCCGTCAGAGTTGAAGTCATAAAAACGCTCAAAGATCCACTCTGCGTCACCCTCCTGAAAAGCCTGGGGTTCCATCCAGCGGTCTTTCTTTATCATTACAGCATCAAAATTGCGGTTTTGGATGAGCAGTAATCCCCCTGGTTTCAGGCAGGTAAAAAAATCTTTTAGCGCGGACTCAAGGTCTGACTCTTCAACCAGGTGGGGGAGAGAGTTGCCCAGGCATAAGACCGCGTCAAAGCGGGCGTCGCCAAACATGGATGCGAGCATCCCAAAGCCGGCGGTTTCTAAAGGCAGTTCCAAATGAGCTGATTCAGCATTGAGCTTTGCCTTCTTGATCATTTCACGGCTGAAATCAGCCCCAACAACCTGATGCCCGGCTTTGGCTAATGCCAGTGCGTGCATGCCCGTGCCGCAAGCTGCATCCAGAATCTGGAGAGGATCACCTGCGGGCGTTTTTACTTCTTCAAGGATTTGCTCAATGAGGGGGATTTCAAACGCCAGGCGGTTATCCCAATTGACGAAACGGTCATAATCTGTGGCAAACTGGTCATACATGGTTACATCCTTCTCTCAACACGGTGTAAAATCAAAAGTAATACCTTGATAATACAATTAAACACCATTTTCTGGTGTAAAACACGATATTCAGGTGAAGCATGCAAGGGAATTTCATCATTTCAATACTCTTTCAGTTCTACGCACACTTCGGCTGGGCAGGCAGTCTGGTTATCCTGCTTGGGTCACTGATCACAGCGCTGCCCTACCGCGGACGAAGCAACGAGAAGTATTCATTCTTGAACCACTTCATCTCTGAATTGGGCGAGATCGGGGTCTCAAAACTGGCTGCGGTTTTCAATATCGGCATGATTATCGGCGGAACACTGTTCTTGCCCTTCATCGCCGGTTTGGGGATCGTCCTTGGCACGCTGTGGGCTTACATTGGCATGGCCGCCGGGCTTTTGGCTGCGATATCCAGCATTCTGGTGGGCGTTTTCTCAATGGATCGTCTCGAGCCGCATCGCAAAGCTGCCATGACATTCTTCCGGTCTGGGTTGGTGACGGTGCTCTTTTTCACCATTGCCGTCTTCGTGCAGCCTCCGGGCGAACGCGTCATCCCCCTGGCGGTCAATATCTTTGGCATTATCGCCATCGCATCCTATTCGGCATTTTTGGTGATCGTCAGCAAGAAGACTGATAAAAAGAGCCAGGAAAACTACCTGCTCGACCCTGCCGAGAAGAAAATACGTCCGCGTTTTTGGCGCACTCCTTTTCTAGAGTGGATGTTGTTCTTTGCCACCATCGCCTGGTTCCTGTGCGTTTCACTCATTCTGATCTATGAGTAATCTTGGGAACCATAATCCACTTAAAGCCGTCTGTTGATTAGTCAATCCATTTATGGAGGATATATGAAACGCAATTTTTTATCCCTTTTTGCTTTGTTAATGGCGGCGCTTATGCTTATAGCTTGTAAAGGCAAGACCATCAAGATCAGCGCGGATGATAATGGTAGTTCGCTTTCGATGAAGCCCGGCGAAACCCTGCTCATCAGCATCGACGGAAACCCCACCACCGGCTACACTTGGGAGGTTGACTCGGTTGACGAGAATATCCTGCAGCTTCTAGGCGAACCGGATTATTCGACTGATTTTAGGCTCAGACCCGGCATGACCGGTGTTGGCGGCACGTACAAATTTAAGTTCACCGCTGTCAGCGCCGGCGCCACCACGCTGAAGCTGAAATACTGGCGCACATTTGAGCCTGACAATCCCCCGATAGAGACCTTTGAAGTCACCATCAATGTTCAATAATTAAGATTACAGAAAAACCGGGGATTTTCAAAAATCCCCGGTTTCTTGGGTTAAACCTCAAATAACCAAACCCGATAACTGTCTTAATTATAATTTTTGAATTCTATTTACGATTTTAGTTCAACTGCTTTTAACTTCAAACCCAGTGCGTTGATCACTCTCAAGACTGTTTCAAATTCAGGATGTCCTTCAGGGGATAAGGCTTTGTAAAGGCTGGTGCGCCCCAGACCCGTTTTTTCGGCAATTTCGGTCATCCCTTTTGCGCGTGCCAAGTCGCCAAGAACTGCCGATATCAGAGCAGGATCGCCGTCTTCCAAAGCCGTTTCAAGATAGGCAACCATATCCTCTGTGGTTTCAAGGTGTTCTACTGCATCCCATAATGTCGTTTTATTTTTTCTCATGGTCTTGCTCCATCACCCATCGGGCGAGTTCAATTGCTTTTTGAATATCTTTCTCTTGTGTGGATTTATCTCCGCCGCACAAAAGTATTACCAATATATTTCCACGCTTGAGAAAATAGACTCTGAAACCCGGGCCACAATCAATTCTGAGTTCAGAAATCCCTTTTCCTACCGGTTCGACATCACCAAAGTTCCCGAGTGAGATTCTTCTGATGCGGATATCGATAATGGATCTTGTTTTTCGATCTTTAATCGACCCGAACCACTTTTTATAAATTTCTGTTTCTCGAACCTCAATCATAATTATTGTATCCTATAAGATACATTAAATCAACTATATTATGTTTTGGTCAGCTTGACATGAAATCCCCCCGGAATTTATTCCAGGGGGACTAATTAACTATTTGGTAACTTTGCCTGTCATTTGTTCGTGATTCTGCCGGGTGATCGGATACCAGATTAAGAGCGGCAGCGCCACCATAAAAGCGATCACCGGTACGATGGCAAAGAAGAAGCGTATGCCAAACAAGGCGTGCTCGGTTTGAGCCACGTTCGGAACGTATCCGTAGAGCGAAAGCGCCCAACCGCTGGCAGCAATGCCGATTGCGCCGGTCAGCTTGCCCAAGAAATTGTTGACCCCAAAATAGACTCCCTCATGCCGTTCGCCGGTTTGCGCCTGGTCCACTTCAATCACATCCGGGATCATACTCCATGGGAAGACGTATTGTGCCGAGAAACCCATTCCCGCCACGAAAGCTACCACGTAGATCAAGGGGGTGGGTCCTTGGGGCAGGAAGAAAGCACCGAGGATGGCAACACTGGCGATGCCTAAACCCAACGCGTAGGCCGGCCCCTTATTCAGTTTTTTAGAAGCCAGCCGCCACGGAACCAGGAAGATGGCAATGGTAACCAGCATAACCATCATGACCAGCGGAATTTGATCCGTCATTTGCAGTTGATAGGTCAAAAAGTAAGGCAGCAAGGCCGTCAGCAGGGTGAAACTGATGCTGATAATCGTGCTCATGATCATATACTGAACAAAAGGACGATTTTTAAAGATGTGTTTGAGTTGAGAGAAGGCCGGCATTTTAGCCGGTTCAAGGTCTGGATTAGGTGTTTCTTTAACCCCAAAGGTGGTGACCAGGGCAGTGACTATGGCCACAAAGCCGAAGATGGCGCCCATACCGCTGTAGGCTGCGGTCTTTGACCAGCCCATATTCATAAAGATGCCCGCAATCAATGTGGTGAGCGCAGCGCCCATGATGTAGCCTACCACGGTGAAGATCATACGGATCGAGATCAGCGAAGTGCGTTCATCATAATCGCGGGTCAATTCTGCTGAAAGTGCATAGTAAGGCACACTGACCAGGGTCTGGGTGGTATCCACCAGCAGGAAGGAGCCCAAAATAGCCAGGAAAGCAGTCGCGCCGGTCATGCCGGGCGGCAGTGAGAAGAGCAGCCAAATCGTCAAGCCAAAGGGGACGGCGCCAAAGAGCATGTAGGGTTTGCGCCTGCCCCAGCGGCTCTTGGTGCGGTCGGTGATAAATCCGAACAAGGGATCGTTGATGGCATCCCAGGTGAGCTTGCCCACCAACAGGGCAGTGCCCGCCAGGCCGGGGTCGATGCCCAAAATGTCTGTGTAATAAAACAGCAGAAAGAACTGGATGGACGCGGTAAGCAGCGAGATTCCCAAATCTGCAATACCATAAGCGACTTTGGTCTTCAGGGGTAGTTTGGCTAACATGGTTGCTCCTCTACTTCGATGAATTATTCAGGTGCTGTTGGGCTAAAAGCAAAAATTCGTCTGCACGTACAAAATGAAGGTGTTCAGAGTTGTGTTTCTTTATGAAATCTGCCACGTCATCAATGCTGGTGCGATAGGCAAACAGATGCACACCGATAAAACGCGGTTTACCGTTAGCTGTAAGGATTAACCCCTCCAACCGCGACAAGAGTTGATCGGCGGTATCCCAAATATGGGCGGCCTGTGGAATTTCGTTGGCGAAGACAGGCGTGCCCTGCACAAACTCCTGCGGGGCTCGGGTCACGATGGCGTAACCGCTGAGAAAGCCGAGCAAATGCCCTTTGTGTTTGACAAGCTGTTTGAGCACCCTCCGCGGCGGATCAGCCACATAGGTGGTGACCACGTTGATGCCGGCCTTTTTGCAGGTTTGCGCCGTGGATTTCATGTAATGCGCGAAATGAGCGGCCAGGGGCGGCACGACGTAACCCGCGCCAGACGGACCTGCCACCAGGCAATCCATGGCGGTTTTGGTGCGCGAGAAACGCTCAAGCAAGGCAGGGGCTAGTTCAATCAGGAGCGGTTGTGTCTCCCAATTAAATGGGATGCTGCCGCGTGCGGGGCTGTTCCAGTTGCCCAACTCTGCGGTGTTCATCATCATCAGTTGGTCGCCGTCTGAGAGGGTGAATGTGACGTAAACTCCCTGCGGATCAAGCTTGACCTCGGGCAGGGGATCGGCTTTGAACTCGCCCAGCGATTTTACCTGGCTGTGAAATGAGAAATTGCCGGCCAGATGTGAGGGCACCAGTCGCAAGCCATTGGATGAAAGTTGGAGCATGAAGGTCAGTTCATCATCGCGTTTGGTGTGCCAGCCGAAAATGGTCGGGTAGGGCAAAGCCTCCACCGCGGATTGAATTCGGTTGGAGAGATTGACCTCGGCAGACTTGCGTCCCATCCATGAGAGCGCCAGGCGCTTCAAGACGCCATCCAGGCGCAGGGCGAAAAGCAGTTCACGCAGCCAGGGCGGACCGAAAGCCAGCAGCAATAGGGCGGTGCTGCCAAAGCCCTTGAAGGTGCTCGAGAGGTTGTAGATGAAGATGTTGTTTTGCACTGTGTAATCGAGAAATTCGGGCCGTTCCCAGCCCGGTTCGAGGCAGGCCAGCATGCCCTTTTTGCAGCGCGGAAAAAGGTTCTCGAAAGCCCAGGTGTAAATTTCTACTCTGTTGCGCCATTTTCCGCGCAAGTCATGAGTTTTCGCCAGGTTAAACTGCTTGACCCATGCTTCACGGTCGGGGCTGACGGCAATCAGCTCTTCAAGACCAGCCAACATGACGGCTACGTTTATGCTATCCGGCTGGGAGTCATCCCAGACCACGTAGCCCTTGAAGGCAGGGAGGTGTTGCTTGACCAATTCATCCAGGCTTTTGACCGGCTGAACCTTGAATCCGTGTTCGCGTTTGTAATAATCCAGGTTATTTTGATCTTGATTACCGAGCATGGCGCGGTATTTGCCGTACCAGAAATCGTCATCCATGAAGACTTCGTTGGTGCGGCGGGCCAAAGGGTCGTCATAATAGCCATAATCCAGAAAGACCTTCGGTCCGCTGCGATTGAGCAGCCCTTGCACCGCGGCGGCACAGACACGTTCGCCGTAGGCAAGCGAAGAGACGTCAAGTAAAGCAATGGTTTTTTCAGGGGACATGCTTTGATTATAGAGAGGAATGCGCCATTGTCAACTTATTTGCATGATGTGCAACAGGTCTAAAAATGTCACACTGGCACTTGCAGCCAGTGCAAGTGTTGCGAGCCGCTGTTCTTGCGGCGCGGCAATCCCCACCAGATTTGCCTGTTAACTCTTTACAAAAACGTATCCAGAACTATGTCTTTGACTATCGAATTATAGTGTAATGGTGGGTCAACGATCCGTTGAAGTTGGTCGGTAATCCACGTTGGGTTTTGGATTATTGAAGCCACCCTACAAACAATACGTAATAAGGCACTGTAGGGTGCTGTCAACGTCCCGGCAGCACCCCAACATTAAATACCTTTATGCCAGGGACGTTGACGCACCAATTTGTTGATGCTATTCAGAAAATCGAGTGCAGATTCATGGATTGTTTTGATTAATGGTGGGTCAACGATCCGTTGAAGTTGATCGGTATTCCATGTTAGGTTTTGGATCGTTGACGCCACCCTACGAACAATATTTAATAAGGCACTGGAGGGTGCTGTCAACGTCCCGGCAGCACCCCAACATTAAATACCTTTACGCCAGGGACGTTGACGTACCAATTTGTTGATGCTATTCAGAAAATCGAGTGCAGATTCACGGATTGTTTTGCTTAATGGTCGGTCAACGGTCCATCCAAAATGGGTAACATCACAAATCTGCCTTGACCAGATTAAATGTCATGTTTTTTTATATTAGATGACGTAACTATTTATTAATAATAGTAGTTAATTCTATTGATACAAAAGCATATAATTTAGGAAACCTTTTGTACACATTTAGTGTTATCGGAATAATAATGGTATACAGCAAAATTAAAGAGGTATTACAAAAAAACACTTCGGCGCTTATTGCCGCCGGATTGGGAATTGTTGTCTCGCTCGTTATCTTCCCCATGGTGATCATCAGCATCAACCAGGTGGTTAAAAATGGAGAAAACAGGTTCACCGAGCTGGAACTCATTCGAGTTAAGAATCTTATTCAGAATGAAATAGACCGAACCTCACTCGCCCTGGGGGATTGGTCAAACTGGAATGATACTTATCAATTTGCCAAAGACCAAAACCAGGAATACATCGAAAACAACCTGTTTGATGAAACCTATCAAAACCTGGATCTCAATTCCATACTTATTCTTAACACCTCACATCAAATTGTGTATGGGGAATATTTTGATACTGAGACTCAATCCATCAGCGAACCCCCAATTGATTTCTCATCTCTAATTATTGAGTATCCAGAATTAGCCGATATGAACAGGCCCGAGGGTTATAAAGGCCTTGCCCAATATCAAGGGCTTGTCATGATTGTTGCATCAAACCCAATTTTGACCAGCATAAAGGAGGGTCCACCTCAAGGGAATATTGTTTTCATCAAGGTGCTGGACAACCAAAGAATTACCAATTTGTCAAAAATTACATTAAGAAACCTTGGAATTTACTCAACAGAAACACTATTAACTGATGTGCCACCTATTCCAGTGTCATCAATCCTTAAGGACGATGTTTACGTTATTCCAAAAAACGAAGCGATCATAACCGGATATGCCTATTTATCAGATCTTAAAAACAAGCCAATTATTTTACTTCAAGTTGATAATCCTCGTGACCTTTTCCTGCAAGGAAGAACAACCAAGACAATTGTCATTGCGATCCTGATAGCGTTGATCTTGTTTCTTTCAATCATTGCCTACTATTATTCCCTTAGTATTTTGAACGCCAGAGAACATCGTAAAGAAGAAGAAACCTCGGCGAAAATGCTGGAAATTACCCGTCGTAATGCAATTGAACTGGAACAAAGGGTTATTGAGAGAACCCGTGAACTGGAAATTAAAAATCACGACCTGGAAACTTTTAATTACACGGTTTCACATGATTTGAAATCACCCTTGAGGGGTATTTCAGGGTATTCAACCCTGTTGATAAACGACCATGCACAACAGCTTGATACAAAAGGGTTGGATTATCTGCAAAAAATAACCGATTCGGCTCAACGCATGGACCTTCTTATTCAGGATTTATTATCTTATACCAAGACCAACAGAAATGAAATTATCAAAATTGATGTTGATTTGAATAACCTCTTTGATTTCCTTCTGTTGGAATATGCTGAAGAAATATCTAAACGAAAAATTTTGATTATTAGAAATTTGGAGTGTGATCACCTGCTTATTGATCGTGATGGGATTACATTGGTCTTGCGGAATTTAATGGATAACGCGTTGAAATTTACAAAAGCCAATCCCGATCCAAAAATTAGTATTGACTGCAAAATGAACGAAAACAATGCCGTTATTTCAATATCAGACAACGGAGTGGGGTTTGATCCGCAGTTTCACGAAAAAATATTTGATATTTTCCAAAGATTACATGAGCCTGAAGATTACCCGGGCACAGGGATCGGCCTGGCTCTGGTTAAGAAAACCATGGAGCGCTTTGGGGGAAAAGTGCATGCAGAAAGCCAAATTGGGGTCGGGTCGACCTTTTATTTGGAGATTCCTTTATAACCGCCTTTCGATTTGTTTAATCCCCAGGTTTCGTGAAATATTGTTGGTTGATGGTTGGATCGTTGACACCACCCTACGAACAATTGGTAATAATGCACTGTAGGGTGCTGTCAACGTCCCGGCAGCACCCCAGCATTAAATACCTTTATGTCAGGGACGTTGACGCACCAATGTCATTATTTAATGGTGGGTCAATGATCCGTTGAAGTTGGTCGGTAAACAACGTTGGTTTTTGGATCGTTGAGGCTGCCTTACGACTATCCATAAAGCTCCGCATGAGTTCCCGTACGATACAAAACTACAACATCCTTATCCACAGAGTAGATAAGCACCCAATCAGGACTGATATGGCAATCTCGTTTGTCTACCAGCTTGCCGTGCAGTGGATGGTCTTCATGGCGCGGATCCAGTGCCTGTCCGTTTGTCAGTCTGGCAACAACCTCAAATAACTTTTCAATATCCGCACCGCGTCTTACCATACGCTTTAGGTCTCTGTCAAATTTCCCCGCATGAATAATTTTCTTCATTGAGTTAATCGCCTAATTGTGCACGCAATTCTTCCATGGAAGTCGCAACAGTAACATCTCTGCCGGCATCCGTATCGGCAATAGCTTTCATGGTTTCGGTATTTGGGATTTCTACCGGAAACGGAATGCCCTGCCGCAGATTGATCTGCTGGAACAGCATAGTGATGGCATCGGTGGTGGTTAACCCTAATTTTTCTAAAACCTTTTCAGCTTTAATTTTTGCTTCAGGTGTAATCCTGGCTGATACTACGGCGGTTTTATTCATAACTATACCTCGTTTGTATATCTATTGTAATACAATTATAAAACCGTTGTCAAGACTTAATGACAGACCCTTTTGATCACTAAAGACTCAAAAAAATTTTAATATTTATATTGTTTTTTATAGCGGAGCAACGATTCGTGGATATTGGTCAAAATTCCACAGTGGACTTTGGATTGTTGACACCACCTTATGATGAGAATTGAACGAGTGATTGTAGGGTGCTGTCAACGTCCCGGCAGCACCCCAGCATTAAATACCTTAATGCCAGGGACGTTGACGCTCCAATTTGGTTTATTGTGTAATGGTGGGTCAACGATCCATCTTAAATAGGCAATGTTCAGCGATAATTCAAGGATGGTTGACGCCACCCGCAAAGCAAAAATCTGTCATTGCGAGCCCCGCAAAGAAAATTAATTAAAGCAACATATATGGTCGGGGCGAAGCAATCCCCACGAGATTTACCTGCTAAATCATTAAGAAAACGAATGCATAAATATGTCACCGCTTAACGAAATCGATTTTAAAAAAAACATGGACTCAATCCGATATTTATAAAATGTATTGCAATTCCTTGTTTACTTTTATAGATAATGGGCAAACCTTAGTGGGGATTGCTTCGCCCTGTAAGTTCCCGGTTGATTTTATGATTATATTTGGCAGGGCTCGCAATGACATTCCGTATTACCTCGTCAGACTCATAAACACATCTTCAAGCGTGATCTCCCCCGCGGATAGCGAGACTTCTCCCAGACCCAACTGCGACAATTTCACCTGCAATTGCTCTCTGGTCATCACCTTGGGGTCGATGATCACATGCACCAAATCGCCCAGCAAACTGGTCTGGATGACGCCCGCAATCTGGTTGATCTTCTCGACCATCACCGTGAGAGAGGCGGCGGCCACATCCCAGGCCTCGCCGTGAATGACGGTCTGCTTGAGCGCGGAAGGCTGGTCAAAGGCCAGCAGCCTGCCGTCTTTCATCAGACCCACGCGATGGCAGTATTCGGCTTCATCCATGTAATGGGTGGTGATGAAGATAGTCACACCGCCTGCGGCCAGTTGGTAGATCAGTTCCCAGAATTCACGCCGGGCAACGGGGTCCACCCCCGAAGTGGGTTCATCCAGAAAGAGCAGCTTGGGCTGGTGCACCAGGGCGATGGCCAGCGCCAGCCTCTGCCGCCATCCCGCTGAAAGCCCTTTGGTCAATTCACGCTCGCGGCCGGAGAGACCCACCAGCGCCAGGGTCTCAAGAATGCGTTTTTTATCTTTTATGCCATAAACGCCGCCGTAGAAGACCAGGTTTTCGAGCACGGTCAAGTCGTCGTAGAGGGCGAATTTTTGAGACATGTAACCGCAGCGGGCGCGCACCTCTTCGGTCTGCTTGAAGGCGTCAAAACCCAACACACTGGCACTGCCTTCAGTGGGTTCGAGAAGTCCCAGCAGCATGCGGATGGTGGTGGTCTTGCCGCAGCCGTTGGGTCCCAGGTAACCAACGATCTCGCCGGCCTTGACCTCAAAGTTGATGTGATCCACGGCAGTGAAATCGCCAAAACGGCGGGTCAGTTGGGTGGCGACGACGACATTTTCAGTCATGTGAACCTTCTTCTTCATTCAAAGTCAGTGAAATAAATACATCTTCAAGGGTGGCAGAGATCAGCCTTGCATTGGGTGTTTCGGTCAGGGTATTTAATTGTTGGATCACTTGTTGAGCCTCACCAGGAGACACGCGCAGATGCAGTTTATCGCCAAAGGCGCGGGCGTCTTGCACACCGTCAATCTTCAAGACCTGTTCGCGCAGCGCAATGGGTTGGTTGGTTTGCAGTTCAATGATGCTGCCCTCCAGGCGTTCACGCAGTTGCGTGGGCGTCCCCTCGGCGATGATGCGACCGGAGCGCATGAATCCCAGCCGATTGCAGCGCACGGCTTCATCCATGTAAGGCGTGGTAAGGATGACCGCCATACCCTCCGTGGAAACGATGCGGATGATCAACTGCCAGAAATCCTGGCGGGTGGCTGGGTCCACACCGGTGGTGGGTTCATCGAGCAGCAGTATCTGGGGGCGCGAGACCAGCGCGGAGGCCAGCCCAAGTTTCTGCTTCATGCCACCGCTGAGCTGACCGGCTCTTCTTTCGGTGAAATTTTCAAGCCCCACAAACTTCAACAGTTCCATGCAGCGCGGTTTCCAATCCTTGAGTTCCAGACCGCGCACCTCGGCAAAGAAGCGAATATTTTCGAGCACGCTCAAATCTTCATACAACGAGAAACGCTGCGAGAGATAGCCGATCTTCTCACGCGCACTGTCAGTCTGGGTGAAGATGTCAAAGCCGCAGATACTGACCGACCCTTCGTCAGGCCGCAGCGCTCCGACCAACAAGCGCAGGGTGGTGGTCTTGCCTGCGCCATCCGAGCCGACCAGGCCAAAGATCTCGCCTGCTTCAACTGAGAGGTTTAACCGGTTGACAGCCTGTGTCTGACCGAATGATTTGGATAAATTTACAGCGTTTATTAATGTCATTTTTTCAAATCCGCTGACTTACTGCTGCTCATTGTTTTAGATACATTGAAATAGCTAAAGGTAAACAAAGTAATCAATATCGCCTGAATGAACCATTGTGGAATGGCAACGCTTAATGGATAAAAACCGGTATAAACACTAACAACCTGATCTATGGCGTTTCCGATAATTGGAATCAAGGTAATAAGCAAAACAGTTCTCCGTTCAACAGGTTTTCTATCTGCCCATAATAAAAGCACTGTCCAGCCAAACATCAACGGAGCCCCCATCCACGCAACATTAAGAAAAGCAGGTGTTGCCGAGAATCCTGTTTGTTGGTTGAAAATGCCATACAGTGACGGAAACAACATGATCAACCCGGCCACAACATCTACAACAGCACCAACCCAATAACTCGCACGCAGCCAGAAAATCATCCGTTTATTCACAATTTTCCTCCTTGCTAATAATCACCAAAGCCTCTTCACTTGCCAGTTCTTCCAATTGAGAACGAGTAGGTCGTTTGGATAAATGATGAATTTTCTCCATCATTACCCCTATCATCAATGGATGCCGCTGTAACCTGATTTCAAGAAAATCTGCTATTTCCTTTACATCCGTGCTTACCTTGGCTGTGCCTGAGAACTTCAGCCGTTTGACCCTGACCTGCACTTTAGGGTTTACCTCAATGTTGCGCACCCAATCCGCGCTTTTACCGCGCGCCGCACCCAGGCAGTACTTGCCGTCAATCAACTCATATTGCAATGGAGTCACCCGCGACAATCCGCTTTTACGACCGGTGGTGGTTAGCAACAAAATGATCTTTCCAACCACCGGTCCCAGCCCAATAGCGTAAAGTAAACGGTGTAAATTTTGTGCCGGCCTCATTTTGCGCCAATCAAAGGCTTTTGAGTTCATGTGAATATCCTGTCTTGATTAAGATCACTAATCCTGTGCCAAGTAGAAAAACCGCTGAAATACAACCAGACCTATAGCTGCCTTTGACAATCGCCGGGATGATGTGAAGCGCCGCGTTGAGCACTTCAATGACCGCCACCACGCGAACGATCTTCAAAGCCCATGCGTGTCTTTGAAAGACAAATGGGCTGAATCCCAATAACAGTGCCACAATCACCAGGTTCGCTGCAGCAAAACCCTCCGCGGACCAATTCAGCACCGGCACAAATCGCAGCCTGTCGTGGAGCAAACCGGTTACAGCGGGAAGGTTCATCCACAGGCCGGTGAGCACTTCTTCCACGCTGTGGGCTGCCTGCGCGAGACCCAGTGCAAGATACAACCAGGGAAGCATCTTTATATTTTTCATATTTTCAAAATATTGTTCTCAATTACCAGAAAACAATTCTTTTGCTCTCTGAACCATCACCTTTTTGAAAGGTTTTAATTTTTTTAATTGACCAAAGAAGGACACGGGGATGATCTCTTGATTCGCTCGTTTTTGTGTTCGAGCGTGAATGTGTCCATCGATGACCAATTCCCGACCAGCTTGTTTATAAGCTGCATATACCTCTGCAATTGCTGGAAAACGATTCTCTTCTTTCTGATCCTGGCCGCGTTGAAAAAGTCGGCCGCCATTCCGAATCAATTCACCGACATGCTTTGCATCCATAAAGCGGCTGTATATTCTGAAATAATCACGCGTGTTGATCGGCATTTCTTTGTCTAAATTATCACAACATATCAATGAGACAAAATCCTTGGAACAGACTTTTTCATCTATATGGTGGAAAAATAAACCGCTTTTGGTCACACGGAATTGATTCACATCACACGTGCTGTAGAATCGCTCAATAAAGGTTTTTAACAGACTTGAGATACCAAACACATATACTGGAGTTGCATAAACCAACAAGTCAGCAGTTGCTATCTTATCGAAAATAGATGCTGCGTCGTCCTTTTCGGAATAAACACATTTGAGATAGTGATTTGGCGTATGACAGGTATCACAACTCAAACAGTGGTGAATTTTGTGTTTTGCGAGTGCCACAATCTCACATTCTGCTCCCTCTTCTCGCGCCCCTGACAACAAAAGTTCAAGAAAAGCGTTGGTTTGTCCCTTTTCTCCGCGATAGCTGCCATTGATGGCCAAAATTTTCATCTCGCCTTTCCTCTCTGATACTGATCCTAAAACCTGGGTTTCAAATGTTTGTGCAAAATTTTGACCGCATTTATTTGTTGAAACTCACATCCGCGGGCATGCCGGGTTTCAGCTTGTCATCAGGGTTTGAAATCTGTAGTTTGACGGCAAAGACGGTGGTCTTGCGGCCCTCCGCGGTTTGAACGTTGCGCGGGGTGAACTCGGCCTGATCCGCGATATGGATGATGACAGCAGAGAAGGTTTCACCCGGATAGGAATCGACCGAGAGTTGTGCCATCTGATTAATCGAAAGCAGCCCAACTTCTGTTTCAGGCACGTAAACCGTGATGGTGAGGGGATCCAACTGACCAAGCGTGAAAGCCGGAGCGGCAGGCGAAAGCACTTCGCCGATCTCAACCGAACGTCCGAGCACGACGCCGTCAAAAGGAGCAGCGATCAAAAGTTTTGAAAGCTGGGCATCCAGCAAATCCAGGTTTGCTTGGGCTTGTTGAACGGCGCCTTGTGCCTGGTCAGAGGCTGAAACAGCTTGATTTAATACAGCCTGGGCAGCCTTGACCTTGAGAGAATTCTCTCCGGTTTGCAGCGCTGCCAGCCGGGATTGGGCTGCCTGCATTCTTTCAACCGCCAGCACCAGGTCAAGCCGGGCTTCCAGAATTTTGATTGCGGTATCCGTTTCCACCAGGTCGTCATAGGCTTTTTGGGCATCTTCAAGCCGGGTGAGCACGTCATCATAAGCTGATTGAGCGGCATCTTTGAGGTCGGTGTTGGCTGAAGTATTGGCTTTTGATAGCACATCAACGGCGGCCTGCGCCTCAGCCCGGCTCGCCAATAGATCGCTTTCCGCTTTGATAAAATCTCGGTTGGCCGTGTCAGAGAGCAATACCGAAAGGGCAGCCTCGGCTTCACTTCTGGCGGCTGCGGCGGCATCCACTTCTGCCTGGGCTGCAGAGATAAGATCCGCGGGGGTGAAAGAACCTCCAGCCAGCGTGTAACCCTGGGGGTTGCCGGTTGCCCAATCTGCGGCGCGGAGGGCGGCTGATTCCGCTTTGGCCGCTGCCAGTGCGAGGTCGAAATTAGCCTGGGCAGCATCCGCGGCAGCCTGTGCAGTGGCCGCGGCGCCCTTTGCAAGCACAAGAGCCGCTTCTGCGACCCCGCGCTGTGCCTGAAGCAGGGTGTCATCAATGGTGAATAGAATATCCCCGGCTGTGACACTGTCACCTTCATTAACATTGACTGCGGTCACTTTTCCGCCGATCTCAGGCGCAATGACGGAACTTTGCGCTTCGATGGTGCCTGAGACATCAAGAGAGCCAGTTTCTTTCGATGACAGCGCCGTGACCAGAAAATATATTGCCACTGCGAGCACCAAAATCACGACGGGAATAACAAACTTGGGAAAATGTTTTGATTTCATCATCAACTCCAATTTACGATATCAATATTAATCAAGACGTTTGCGAAAACGCAGAGAGGCAGCCACCAGAATCACCATGCCAAAAGCAAAGAGTGCAAGAGTTTCCATCCAGATGGATGAGAGCCCTGANNAATCCTGAAAGAAAGATGGAGGGCAGCAGGGTCATCCATACGGTCAGCATGGCTTCTTGCTGGGTGTTGGCCATGGTGGAAGCAAACAGCCCGATGCCGAGACCCGAGAGCAGCAGCAGCCCCGAGGTAGCCACAATCAGTGTCAGCGAACCCCTTATAGGCACACCAAACCACCAATGTCCGATGGCCAGCACCTCAAAGGTGTTGATCAACGCCAGAATCACATACGGCGTCACCTTGCCCACCACCAATTCCCACGGACGGATGGGGGTGACGATCAACTGCTCAATCGTGCCGCGTTCACGTTCGCGCACCACGGAGGTGGCGGTGAGGATGGATGTAATCGCAAACAGGATCATGCCAATGACGCCGGGGATCATGAAGTAGTTGCTGACCAGGTCGGGGTTGTACCAGACCTGGGTGCGAATCTCGAGCGGCTGCTGCAGGCGGGCGGTGTTGACACCGGCCCGCTGCAGGCTTTCCATCATCAGTTGGGTCGAGTGAGCCTGTCCGATCAGCAGGGCGGCAGAATAAGCGGTCGAGGCTGAAGTGGGGTCTGAGCCGTCAAGGATGAAGGCTGCCTGGGCATCCCCTTTGGCCAGGCGGATGTTGTAATCGGGCGGGATGACGATTGCGGCGCGTGCTTCGCCGTTTTCGATCAGGGTGCGAATCTCGTCTTCAGAAGAGGCCAAGTAGGCGAGGTGGAAATAATCCGCGGCACGATAGGCATCCAGCAACGAGCGGGATTCGGCGCAGCGGCACTGGTCGTAAACCGCAAGCGGAATGTTGCGCACATCATTGGTGGCGGCGTATCCGAGCAAGAAAAGCTGCATGATCGGGATGATCAAAATAATCGCCAGGGCGCGCTTGTCTCGGATAATTTGGATAAACTCCTTGCGAATGATCGAGATTAATCGTGAATTCATATCACATCCTTCTCGGCAAGCACGCCGTGCAAGTAGATATCCACAAAATCATCCAGTGACCCCTTTGGGAAGAGATTTGCCGGCATGTTGACTAATAAGAATTCGGTCATGTAATAAGAAAAGAACAACCCTAAAAAAGATCTAAAAAGAACAAAGGGTTGAATACCTCGCAATTCATCCTGTTTGTCTGTGAAACGAACCACCAGCGGCAGCACCTGTGGGAAGATGGTTTGCAGCATATGAGGCATGTTTTTACCTTCAAATTCCACCAACTCTACAAACATCAGTTTAATGAAATCAGGTCGCCGTCCAAGTTCTGCGATCATGCTTTTTGCGGCATTGCGCACAAAGGCTTCAACCGTGTCTCCCGGTGCAGCTTTGAGTAAAGGTAAAACTTGGTGAAACGGATGATAAGCCACGATGACTTCAGCAAAAATGGACTCTTTGGTGGGAAAATGGTTATAGATGCCACCCAGGGCAAGTCCGGCTTTCTCAGCGATCTGACGCATTGAAGTGGCGGCAAAACCCTGATCTACAAAAAGCTGGTGGGCAGCCTCCATGACAGCCTGGCGGGTGCGTTCCCCCTTGGAAAGCGCTTCNNATCAATACTGGTTTAGGGTTGATTCAAACATCAAAATGTTCTATACTAATTAACACAATATTTGTCTTAATTGCAAAAGGAGAAAACATGATCCTCGTGAGTATGATCCTCAAAGCCAAAGGGAGTGAAGTGGTCACTGTGACCCCCGGAACTACCGTCATCGACGCTCTTCAGCTCATGGCTGAAAAAAATATTGGCGCCATCGTGGTGATGGAACAAGGTAAGCCGGTGGGCATCTTCTCGGAACGCGATTTTGTGCGTGAGATTGCCAAAGACCAGTGTTTTCTGCTCAAACTCCCCGTGGAATCATGCATGACGAAAGAACTCTATTGCGTTACGCCCTCCTCCACCATTGATGAATGCATGGCCGTAATGACCAACAAACACTTCCGTCACCTGCCCGTGGTAGAAGCCGATGAACTGGTTGGCATTATATCCATCGGGGATATCGTCAAAAATATGATTGAGGATAAAGACCTGTTAATTGACAATCTGCAGAATTACATTTTCGGTCCATCGTTTGGAAGATAAAACAATATCAATAACCAGTTTCTCAATATTGGCAGAACTTAACAAGTTTTGCCAATATTGCAATATGGGAACACACAGCTCTCCTTGCACATTTTCGCGCTTCAGGGGATAATCCGTGAAACAAAATTTGGAGGGAAGCATGATTAGAGAAGTGCGGCTTGGATTGATCGGTTTTGGCAACGTGGGCCAGGGATTGGCTCAAATCCTCAAGGAATCTCGCGAGGAATACAAAGAAAAATTCGGGCTTGATCTAAAGATCACAGCCATTTCGGATGCGCGTATTGGAAATCTTTATGACCCAGACGGCTTGGATGCCGGTGACCTGCTCGATCACGTTTCAAAAAATGGTTCTTTGAAGCATCACCCTGCCGCCAAACACGGTTGGGACGCCCTGACCCTGATCCGCGAATGCAACGCGGATGTGATCGTTGAAATGAGCTACACCGACCTCAAGACAGGTCAGCCCGCCACGGATCATGTAATAGAAGCGCTAACCCAAAAGAAACATGTGGTTACCTCAAACAAAGGCCCGGTGGCCTTGCATTTTTCACGACTGAATGCACTGGCCGAAGCCAACGGAGTGCAAATTGGCGTGGAAGGCACGGTGATGAGTGGCACACCTACCCTGCGCCTGGCGCGTGAAATCCTGGCCGCAGGTAAGATCCGCAAGATCATGGGCATCTTTAACGGCACGACCAATTACATCCTCACCCAGATGGAAAGCGGCATGAACTATGCAGACGCGCTGGCCGAAGCCCAAAAACTGGGTTACGCCGAAGCGGACCCCACCGGCGACGTGGAAGGTTTTGACGCGGCCGGCAAGGTGGTTATTTTGGCACGGCTGGTGATGAATGAACCAATTTCAATGGAAGAAGTGGACCGCACGGGTATTTCGAAGTTAACCCTCGCAGACATCAACACAGCCAAAGCCGCCGGCGAACGCTGGAAACTGATCGGCAGCCTGGAAGTCGTGGATGGTAAATTGGCAGCCAGCGTGAAACCGCAGCGCCTGCCCATCACCCATCCGCTGGCAGGGGTGTCTGGCGCCACCAACGCCGCCCACTTCGTCACGGATTACGTGGGCGAGGTCACGCTGATCGGCCCTGGCGCCGGAAGACTGCCCACTGGTTACGCGGTAATTGAAGATATTTTGGCAATTTATAGATAAAACGAAAGCTCCGGTGATTGACCGGAGCTTTTTTTGAATCTACTCACATGTAATTCTGTTTGATGCTGTCCACATGGTGTTGTTCATGCCCGGCGGTCAACCACGCCAATGCGCGGACGCTGAAGCAGTTGCCGCCAACCATACCACATCGCCTCATGGCTGTTTCATCCAAAGAGTTGTAAAAGGAAATGGACGCCTTCCTGATGGATAGAAACTCTTTCACCGTCCCGTCAAGCGGACGTTGATTGGCCCTTGAGTTTTTCACATAGACTTCATGGTCAAAAGTTGCCAGTTCGGTTTCATCGCCCCTCGCAAAGCGCAAGGCGCGATAAACCAACACCCGCTCCTGATCCAGCATGTGCCCAAAAATCTCCTTGACCGACCATTCACCCGGGGCGAAAGATGTGGTGATCTTTTCCTCCGGCATTGAACGGATTAAATCAATAGTGGTTTGCAGGTTGTCTTGAAGCTGTTCGATTAACGGTGCGTCTTTTGAAACCCATTTGAAGTACACTTCCGCATAGGCGGGGTATTCATCGTCTTGGGGTTTTGAAATGGTATTCATAATTTTTTACCTGCTACTAAAGAGCCAATCAATTAACAATAATTCTGCTTGATGCTGTTCAAGTGATGCAGTTCATGCCCGGGGGTTAACCACGCCAATGCGCGAACGCTGACGTTGTTGCCCTTCACCAACCCTGAGCGGGTGAGCGCCTGGTCGTCAAAACTGTTGAACAAGGTCAAGGTTGCTTGTCGGATGGCGGTGTACTCGCCCATGATGTCTTCGATGGAGCGGAAGTTCACCCCCGAGTTTTTAACATACAGGTCCTGGTCGAGGGGGAAGAGTTCGGTGGGGTCATTGCGGGCGAAGCGCAAGGCGCGGTAGCTGAAGGCGCGTTCGGTATCCATGATGTGGCTAAGCACCTCTTTAACCGTCCATTCGCCGGGGGCGCAGGGCACATCCAGTTTTTCGACCGGCAAGGAACTGATCAATTCGAATGCCGTGACCTGGTTTTTGATCAGGTGGCTCATGGGGTCGCCGTCATCAGGCAGCAGGTCGATATATATGATGGCGTAAGGCGCATATTCGCCGGGTTGTGGTTTTGGGATGGTTAGCATAATGAAATTCTCCTGTCTGAATAATGTAGTGTTGTGTTTTCAGCATCTTCTTCCCAATTAAATGAGTTGAGATAGATGTAATTGACAATGTTATCGTAATCGTTTTCAGAAGATATTATATGTTCATAATAATTGCGCTGCCAGACGGGGATACCTTTTGAATTTCGAATTGTATTTATGCTTGTGGTTATCGCACCTTTATAACCACGGACAATGGCGCCAATTGTGTGTGATGGCGACCGTAGGGGCGTATGGTTATACGCCCCTACGGGTAAATTATCCTTCACTGAAACGATCCCCTTACCATCCTGATAATCTTCATTTATCCAAATAATGCCATGGATATGATTCGGCATCACGACAAATTCATTTTCCAACACTTCGACATTATGGCGCAATCTTACTGTTCGAAACCACTCTTCATAAACGATCTTCCCAAACTCATTCAAACGAACTTCACCATTAACAACCTCACCAAACAAACACACTCTTTTATGGGTGACAATGGTAATGAAATATCCTCCCTCGGAGGCATAATCATACCCCGCGAGGCGAATGGAACGGCGGTGGTGAACCCTTTTATCGGTTTCTTCCTTCATAGATTACCCCTAATCCATGAAAATCGTCATGACTGGATTATTGTATATCAAACCTCCTTTGATTGCAGAAATTCAAATATAATTTCAATACTCATATCAAAACGGAAAAACAATATGCTCAAAACAAATATTTACATTGACGGCATCCCTGGCCTCCTGTGGGGCGCACCCGCGGATAGACTGATCATCGCCGTCCACGGCATGCTGGGCAGCAAAGAGGATTTTGAATTGCTGGCCGAAGAGACTGTCTCAAAAGGGTATCAGGTACTCAGCTTTGACCTGCCAGAACACGGTGAGCGAAAAAACGAAGCTTATGCCTACAACCCTCCCAATGCGGTCAAAGACCTGATCACGATTATGAATTATGCCAGCACCCTCTCAAATCGCATCAGCCTGTATGCCTGCAGCCTGGGCGCTTATTTCAGTTTGCTGGCTTATCAAGATGCTGAATTTGAGCAGTGTCTGTTTCAGTCGCCGGTGGTAGATATGCTGCGTCTGATCGGAAATATGATGAAGGCAGCCAACATCAGCGAGGAACAGTTGAAAACCGAAAAGGTGATCGCCAACCGGTACGGTCCAAAATTCGAGTGGGAGTATTACAGTTATGTGAAGGCTCATCCCATTAAAAAGTGGGGCACACCCACCAAAATTCTAATGGGGGCAGAAGACGAGGTCAGCGAAGTGGATGCCGTCAAGGCGTTTGCTTCTCGGTTTGATGCCGGTCTAAAGTTATTGGAAGGCAGCAAGCATTATTTGCACGACGAAGAAGAGTCGCGGGAGATTCAAGAATGGATGAGGGAGAATTTATCGAATTAAGATCGCTTTTTGCAATCATATTTTCTTAACGGCGATATAATTGAAGCACCAATTCATTGCCATGACCGGGAGGGTTACCATGGAAGAATCTATGTTTTCACGCTCACTATTTTCCCCCAAAAATAAACGTCACCAAAACAGGGTATCCAAACCGCTAAACATTTTAACGGCCGTCTTTTGCATTATTCTGATCGGGTTGACCTCAGCCTGCGGACCGACACCAGAAGAATTGTCTGCCTTTCAGACGGTCACTGCCATGGCCGCATTCACCCCCACGCCCCAACCCAGCCCCACCCCGGCGGGTATCACCCCTGACCATGATTTAACCGCCATCCTCGCCTCTGCCGCAGACGGGGATGTGATCACACTGGCCCCGGGGGTTTTTAGCCTTGCCCAGGGGTTAAACCTCGACAAAAGCCTGACCCTGATCGGCGCGGGAGATGACCAAACCACCATAACCACCTCCAAGCCCTATCAAGATGTGACCACCATGTTGATGTTTTCAGGCACAGGCACGCTGACCTTCAAGGGCATCAAGATCGAATATACCGGCAGCGACCCTGCAGCATTGATCTATATGCAATCAGGCACTTTATGGCTTGAAGACTGCATACTGACCGGCGCCACGCTCTCAGCTTCAGGCAAACAAGTCGGCGCCATCAGCATGGCCAACGACGCCGCAGCCGTCATCCGCGGAAGCCACATTGCAGGCAGTTTAAACCGTCTGGACCCCGAAAACCCCCTGAAGATCCCCGGCGGAATCTTTTTGGCAGGCACCAACAAGTTGACCCTCGAGTCAACCAGCATCACAGATTCTTACATCGGCGTTTACGCCTACGGTCAGGCCCAGGTCACAATCACCGACAGTCATTTGACGAATAACTATACCGCGCTGACCCTGCTTGAAACGGCCACCGCCTCAATCAGCGGCAGCACTTTTTCGAACTGCTCAGGCTCTTGCATCGTTACCGCGAATGATTCACAGGCATCCATTTCAGATAATACCTTTAGTGACAGTCCTGACGCGCTGGCCATCCAGATCACAGCAAATTCAAATGTCCAGATCAACAACAACAATCTGAGCAGCGTCAAATCAGCCATCCTATTTATGGATAATGCGTCTGGTGAAGCAGTGGGCAATACCATCGAAGCCTTCACCAGTATCGGCATCGTCGTGCAGAACGAATCCGCGCCGATGATCACCAATAACATTGTCATTCTCAGCCAGGCGACCTATGAAGACGTGATTGGCATTTCGTATCAAGATTCTGCATCCGGCGAAGCGCGCGGCAACCAATTCACAAATCTCTATTTGGCCATCAGCCTGGATGGCGATGCCGCCCCCTTGCTGGATTCCAATACGATTGAAGCCTGCCGCACAGGAATTTCATATGTAGACAACACCGCAGGTACCGCAAATTTGAACGTGATCAGCAACGGTGAAACTGGCATAATGATTAAGTCGCCGGCCTCTCCGACCATCACCAATAACACCATTCAGGCCTTCTTCACTGCAATGTATACAGAACCCGAAGACTGGATCGAAAAACTCACTGTCATTGACAATATTTTGACCAGCGGTGAACCTGAAATCCTGATAGTCACCGTTACCCCCATGCCATAGACTGTTTGGTTAACTGACAAGCGCCCTTGAAACCAGGGCGCTTGTTTTTTTAATGATCGGTGAAAATTAGAGACTACTCTTTAATCTCAGCCTTGGGTGCAATCTTTTTGACTGCTTCAATGCCGCCCTTCATCGCCTGCTTGGAAGAGTACTGCTCGCTGGTGCCGATAATCTCATGATTGCCAGCCTTGAGCACGAAATAGGGCTGTCCGTTGGAGGCTTCTTTTTCTTCATAACGTTCGTCGAGGGGTGCATTCTTTTTGACAGAGTCGATACCATTAAGCGCGCCATCTTTTTCGTTGTACATTTCGCTGGTCAGCACAGTTTCGTTGTTGTCAGCTACGAGATTGAAAAAATATTTGCCATCTGATGATTTCTTAAGTGAATAGTGTGCCATAGTAAAAACCTTTCTGTATGAATAAACGAGTGATCCATTAAGTATAGCCGAAGTGAAGAATCTTTGCGAATTAATGCCATGGGCTTTGGCTAAGACCGTTCATTCATGACAATATTATGATTTTTTATAGATGCAACTCTTCTTCTTGGTGCTAGAATTTAACCAGGAGAATCAATCCCATGGAAAATAATGAGCTTCGATCGCTTTTAACCAAACTTCACGAAGAGATAAAAAACACGAATGAGGTTGATGAAAAGGGCATTGAACTGCTCCGCAGTCTTGAAACCGATATCGCTGCCCTGCTGGAACGATCAGATGACGACCCCGAACCGCTGCAGCCTACTGTGTTTACGAATTTGGAAGATGCCGTCACCCATTTTGAGGTCACCCATCCCACCCTGACCGAACAGGTGGCCAAGATCTCCGCAATTCTGAGCGGCGCCGGGATTTAGGATCTAATATTCTCACCATCCGCGTCCCAATTGATGGGATTTGTGTAGATGTAATTGGCAATATTTTCATAATCCCGTTCCGATGAAATAATATGCTCGTAGTAGTTACGTTGCCAAACAGCAACACCTTTTTGATCGCGTTGTGTATTAATTCTCGTCGTAACCGCACCTTTAAACCCCCTAACGATGGCGCCGATTGTATGTGAAGGTGATCGTAGGGGCGTATGGCTATACGCCCCTACGGATGATCGGTTATTCATCGTTGATTTTGTTGGCATTCGATTCACACCGCCATCATTCAACCAAATTATTCCATGGATATGATTCGGCATGACCACAAATTCATCTTCCATCAATTCAACATTTTGACGTAATTGTGCTGTTTTAAACCATTCGTCCCACACAATCTTCCCAAATTCATTTATACAAACTTCACCACCCACAATAGCGGTTTTTGCACCCCCGAGCGTTTTTTGCGAGAGGGGCTCACCAAACAAACACACTCTACCCTGGGTGACAATGGTGATGTAATACCCTCCCTCCGCGGAATAATCATTATCCGCGAGACGGATGGAACGGCGGTGATGAAGAATCTTTTCGCTCACCTCTTGCCTATTTCCCGCGTAAGGTAATGGCACCCCATACCAAAATCCCAATAATGCACGCCGCAACATAGCCAACAAATTCTGGCAACCCCATCCCCAAAGGAACAAGTATTTGTCCACCTATGATTGGACCAACCAAGGGAGCGAAGCGTAATGCAATCAAGCGCCATAACACTTTTTGAGGGGTAATATCTGGTTTACTGATAACTGAAAGCAGTTTCTTGTACAACATCAATGGGATTAGTAGACAATACAACGCATAAACGATTCCAACAATTCTGATGCCAGGTAAATTGTCATTCCATGCTTGCTTGTTTTCGAGGGAGCCGCTCCTTTCAAAAAAGGTTGTGACAGAGAGCATGAAAGCAAAGAGAATTGACACAATAATGATGATGGTGATGGATTTCCGCGAGATTTTTTGCATATAAATTCCCCTTTCTTGAAACCCAAATTATTAAATTTTCAAAAGGTTTTTGTCAAACCAAACATCAATATATCCTGGTGCAATGAGAAATCGCCAACCTGGTGGAAGACCAAGATATATGATAATTTCTGGACAACAATCAAGCAAATGGGAAACATGCAAAGGTAAAAAATAATCATCATCAAGACCAGGAGACTCCTCCCCTTGCCATATAAACCATCCTGTTGTATCACGATTTGGGGTATATCGAAGACCATTAATAGGATAAATATTATTCTTGGTGATAAAGGATATTCCGACTTTATGGTTTTTTGGAGATGGACAAAATGAAACACCATGTTGTTGGCATATCTCCTGTTGGGCTAATTTTAGGTTGTTTTGAATATCCATCTTTTTTTCCCAACAATGAATTAAATCTTGAAAATTTTATACCCCATTTTTTAATAGCATTCATAGATTAGATCAATATTAATTATATTCGCATTTTTCACTCATTCCCATCTTGACATATTAGAATTATTGTTCTAATATTAATCACTCATTACACTTCCATCGCCCGATCTTTCACAACTTAGTAATGTTGCTATTCAATACATACGCGAACTATACGTTCTCTATTGAGTCGTTTAGTCGAATTGTTTTCGCGATCTGTGCGCACACCTGCCCCCACATTGGTTTTATAGGGGGCGAGCATGGTTTTGCGAGTGGTGTATTGTTTTTTTATAATTCGACTAAGCAAAAAAGTAATTAAAGTATTCGTTTTCTTTGTTTTCGATTTTTTTCTGAAACAAAAACGAATCCTTTTCAAAAATTTTTGATCTTGTTTTTACCCGTAAAATGCCGTTTTTTACCATTCGTGCATAAAAACGAATCCAAAACAAAAAAAACAAATACCCTGCCCTCCCCAGCCTGTGCGCCTGATTACTTATTACTGGCAAATTGCTCTCACCTGGTTTTGACGGCTCTCGATTCTCCACTCTCTACTCTCTGCTTTTGGTTTCTGGTTTTGACGATTCTCGTTTCACGACTCACGGTTTTGACGGTTCTCTACTCTCGGTTCTCGGCTCTCGATCTTCGGCTCTCAATCCACCTTTCTCCCTCAAAACTTTCATGGTATCCTTATGTCGCGCCCGGATGGGACCGGCGCGGCAGAGCCCTGCGAACCCCGTCAGGTCCGAGAGGAAGCAGCGGTAAGGAGGTATCTCTGGGCGCCGCCGGCAAACCTGTCCGGACGCACTTTATACCCCCGAGAGACAACCCATGACCTCAACACCCCCCGTTTGTAGCTATGAAGGTTCAGATTATCAAAACTCCTTCTGGGAGAAAGGCGGACGCGCCTACGAAGACGCCTGCGAAGCCCTGGCCCTCAAGAAGCTCCTGCCCCTCCGCGGAGCGCATCTGCTGGAGTTGGGCGCCGGCGCCGGCCGCAATACGCCGCGCTACACCGGCTACGAAAAGATCACCCTGCTCGACTATTCACGCAGCCAGTTAGAACAGGCACACGCCCGTTTAGGCGACAACCCCAACCTGCGCTTCATCGCCGCGGATGTCTACCGCCTGCCCTTCGTGGAAGGTGCCTTTGACGGCGCCACCATGATCCGCACACTGCACCACATGGCAGACGCCCCCGCCGCTCTAGCCCAGGTGAGGCGCGTACTGGCTGAGGATTCCACCTTTATTCTGGAATACGCCAACAAGCGCAACCTCAAATCCATACTGCGCTATTTGTTGGGCAAGCAAAAATGGTCCCCCTACACCGCCGAACCGGTGGAGTACCTTGAACTGAACTTCGACTTTCACCCCGCCGCCATCCGCACATGGATGAAAGACGCCGGATTCCGCATTGAACGCACCATCACTGTCAGCCACTTCAGGCTGGCATTCCTGAAGCGTACCATCCCCACCGGGCTGCTGGCCGGGCTTGACAGCCTCGCCGGTCTCACCGGAGGCTTGTGGCAACTCAGTCCGAGTGTGTTTCTAAGAGCAACTTCGCTAAATGGAACCTCGACAGCTTTGCCTGAAAAAGCAAAAGCCGCCAGCGGCTATGCCTGCCCTGCCTGCCGCGAACCGCTGGAGGATACACCGCCGCTGATCCGCTGCCCAAAGTGTGAACGCACTTACCCGGTTACAGACGGTATTTATGATTTTAGACTTGATGCTTAAAAACATTTTCACGCGGAGCCGCGGAGCCGCGGAGAAGAGCATTTAAAAAAATAAAGCACAAAAAGAAAGAACCGAAACTTTAATGACTGATTTTTTGCTTGACAACCTTAATCCCGCTCAGTTGCGCGCGGTGACCGCCCCCGCCGGGCAAACGCTGGTGCTGGCCGGCCCCGGCTCTGGCAAGACGCGCGTCTTGACCCGCCGCCTGGCCTACCTGATCGAACGCATGTCCGTGCCGGCTTACGACATCATCGCCGTCACCTTCACCAACAAGGCCGCGCGAGAGATGGAAAACCGCGTGGTCACGCTGGCGCAGCGCAGCCTGGATGGCATCTGGCTGGGTACCTTCCACGCCATGTGCGCCCGCATTTTACGCCGCGAGGCAGATGCGCTGCCCTTCAGCTCTAACTTCGTCATCTTTGACAGCGCAGATCAAGAAACGTTGGTCAAGCGCGCCATGCACGATTTGCACATTGATGACAAGATCCACCGCCCGGCCGGCATTCACTCCTCCATCTCGTCAGCCAAAAACGACCTGCTGCGTCCCTCCGATATGCCGCGCGGATCATACCGCGAAGAGGTGGTGGTCAAGGTTTACACGCGCTACCAGGAGCTTTTGACCTCCAACAACGCCGTGGATTTTGACGACCTGCTGATGTGCGCCACCCAGTTATTGCAGCAAAACCCATCCATTTCTGAAAAATATGCCCACCGCTTTCAACACGTGCTGGTGGATGAATTTCAAGATACCAACATCGCCCAATACGAACTGCTCAGGCACCTGGGCGCATATCACAAGAATGTCTTTGTGGTGGGTGACGAAGATCAATCCATCTACCGCTGGCGTGGGGCGGATTACCGCAACGTGCTGCGCTTCGAGAAAGATTATCCCAAGTGCGACAAGATTCTGCTGGAGCAGAACTACCGCTCTACCCAGACCGTGCTGGATGCCGCCCGTCAGGTGATTGACCGCAACCGCAACCGCACCCCCAAACACCTCTTCACCGAACGCGGTGCAGGCAACAAGATCGTCCAATATGTAGCCACCGACGATGTGGCCGAAGCCGCCTACGTGGTCGATACCATTCAACAATACCTGGCCACCCGCAAGGCTGTGGCCGATGATTTTGCCGTGATGTACCGCACCAACGCGCAGAGCCGCGTCATCGAAGAGGGATTCATGCATGCCAACCTGCCTTACCGGCTGATCGGCGCGCAGAAATTCTACGGCCGCAAAGAAGTGAAAGACATGATCTGCTTCTTGCGTCTGGTGGAAAACCCCTCTGACGAAGTCAGCTTGCTGCGCGTCGTCTCTGTGCCACCGCGCGGCATCGGCGACAAGACCATCAGTGCCTTGCAATCCGCGGCTGCAATCGCCGGCGTCAGCACCGGTGAAGTGCTGCTGGATCTCGGAAAGAACGGCGACGCCTCCCCCTATTGGAGCCAGATCGGGCGCTCCGTCGTCCCCGTGGCAGATTTCGGCGCCATGCTCGTGGAGTGGCAGGAAGCCAAGGAAAAAACTTCCATTGCCGCGCTGTTTGACCGCATCGTGCACGACACGGGTTACGAAGAGTATGTTAAAGAACAGAGCGACGCCAACAACGACCGCTGGGAGAACGTGCTTGAGCTTCGCCGTCTGGCCTACGACTTCCAGGAAAAGGGCATGACCGAATTTTTACAAAACCTGGCCCTTGTCTCGGATCAGGATACCATCCCCGATGCAGGCGAAACCCCGGATGACGGCAAGGTTAAAGGGGCAGTGACGCTGCTGACCCTGCACGCCGCCAAAGGACTGGAATACAACCAGGTATTCATCATCGGCCTGGATGAAGGCATCTTGCCGCACAGCCGGTCGCGCGATGATCCTGAAGAAATGGCAGAAGAACGCCGCCTGCTCTATGTGGGCATGACCCGCGCCAAAAATCAACTTTATCTATTACGCGCCGAAAGACGCTCCAACTTTGGCTCATGGGAATACAGCGAAGCCTCGCGTTTTTTGGCCGACATCAGTGAGGACCTGGTCACCAACCAGGGCAGACGCAACGCCACCCGCCGTGACGCCCGCGAAGATGACTTCCGCTGGAGCACCACAGGCGTGACCCGCAAGGTAACCCAATCGGTGGCACCATCCTTCAAGGAGCCCAAATTCAAACCCGGCATGAAGGTACGCAAACCCGACCGTGCTGACTGGGGCGAAGGCATTGTGCTTGACAGCAAAGTCGAGTCTGACGGTGAAGAGACGGTCGAAATCCACTTTTCATCCATCGGCTTGAAACGGCTGCTGGCATCTTTAGCCAACCTGGAAATTCTTAATTAATCATTTTTTACCTTTTTTATCTAATATGATAGAATACATCTTTCAAACGATTAATCTACATTTGTAAATGTAATTTTTATGGCAATTTGCATCATTTTTTTATAAAATTGCTTTAATCTATCTTATTTTAGGAGTTTCCCTTGAACAGCAAATTAATTAAGTTTTTTAGTTCCGAGTGGGTGCTGGGAATTTTGGTTGCCATGCTCTCCGTGTTGATCGCTGCCGCAGCCTATCAATCCTCATTGTTTGATTCAAAAGAATCGGATTTCAATGTCGAAGGTCAAAAACAATTGACCGAGTCCAATTCACTTTATCTTGAAGCCAACCAGTTTGTCATCTATGACTATCAGATGTATGACGGCTGGTATATCAATGACGGCACAAGTGACGAACTGGCCCAGTATTACATGGACAGCTTCTCTGAGAATCTCTCCACCAGCATGGAGCGCGAAGAGGGTCCGTTTGATGATCAGTATTACACCGAAATGTATACTGACGCCGAATCAACCTACGACATGGCCATGACCGCCTTCGACGACGCCAATTCTGCCGGCAACAAAGCTGACAGCCTGCAGCTTGTGGTCTTGATCTACGCTGTTGGCCTGGCCCTGGCTGCTTACGGTTCCATGCTTGCTCAAGAAGCCAATTTGCGCAAATTCTTTGGCATGCTGTCTGTGGTGGCATTGATCTTTGGCACTATCGTCTACATCGCAACCCTTGTTGCTGTAGCCTGAGCAGGTTGTTTTGACCAAAGCCCGGAGCTGGAATTTCCGAGTCTCCGGGCTTTTATATAAATATCTCCCTCTTCCTCAGGATAATTCAATAAGTTATTCGGACTGTTTTTGTCGATATCTGGCATAAATCTGGCGAACAGGGTAAGATAGGGCGATATTATCTTCTTCAGGTGGTTGCTTTTCATGACTTTTTTCCTCGCTCTGCTGCCCATTTTAATTGTCCTTGTGCTGATGCTGGCCTTCCGCGCCGGCAGTCATATTGCCGGCCTGGCTGGTTGGGTGGTGGGGCTGGTGGTTGCATTTTCCTTTTTTGGTCTGAACTGGGATGTGCTGTGGGTATCACAAGTAAAAAGCCTGATGGTGACCTTGAATGTACTGCTGGTGATCTGGCCTGCGCTTTTTCTTTATCATCTGGTGGATCAAGCCGGCGGCATCCGCGCTATTGCACTGGCGCTTGAAGGGGTTATCCCCGACCGCGGATGGCTGTTGGTGGTGCAAGCCTGGATGCTGACCGCCGTGATCGAAAATCTCTCTGGCTTTGGCCTGCCAATCGCCATTGCCTCTCCCATGCTAATGGCGCTGGGTGTGCCGCCCATTACAGCCGTGGCTGCCTCGGCCATTGGACACACCTGGGCGGTCACCATGAGCGGCATGGCGCTGGCTTTCCGCACCCTGGTTGACGTGACTGGCTCAAATATCGTCGAACTCTTCCCCACCACGGCACTGCTTTTGGGCATCATTGTGATGCTCACCGGGCTGGCCGTGATGCTGCTCTTGAAACAGCAAATCCATTGGTGGCGGGTTCTCATTTTGGGTGTAGTAGTGGCCGCCACCCAATATCTAACCGGTCTGGTGGGGATGATCCCGGTGGCCTCTTTTGCAGCGGCTTTCGTGGGCATCATCGGCGGCGTGTTATTGTGCAAGCGGCCAAAAGGCTGGCGAGCAACATTCAAACCGGATCCGGCCTTCAAAACCGGCATGCTGGCTTATGGGTTTCTGGTGGTGGTCATGGGGTTAGCCACCGCAATCAAGCCCATCAATCAACTGCTTTCAAGCGTCACCTGGACGCTTTCCTTCCCCGAGGTTGTCAGTCAGAACGGGTATACCACCGCTGCCGCCAACGGCTATCTCTTCCGCTTTCTCACCCACCCGGGTGTGATCATTTTTCTGACAGCAATCTTCACCATTTTGGTGCTGCCTCGCATTAAAGGGCTTTCTACAGGTAAAGTAAAACCGGCTCTTCAAAGAACAATCAAAGGCGCCATCCCGGCGAGTATCGGCACGCTGTTCATGATCGCACTTTCTGCTCTGATGGAGCACACCGGCATGACCATGCAGATCGCGCAAGGGCTTTCTGCACTAATGGGTATGATCTATCCGCTCTTCTCACCTTTGGTGGGCATGGTTGGGGCTTTCGCCACTGGCAGCAACACCAATTCCAACGTCCTCTTTGGCGCCATGCAAAAAGGTGTGGCTGATTTGCTCGCCATCTCGCCGCTAATCTTGTTGGCAGCACAAACCGTGGGCGGATCGCTTGGCAGCATGGTTGCACCGGCTAAACTGGCCGTAGGCACCACCACCACCGGCCTCAAAGGCAAGGAAGGCGAAATTCTGCGCATTACCCTGCCCATTGGTTTGGGGATGGTGTTGATTGTGGGTGCGGTGGCTTTGCTATTGAGTTGGGTTTAAGGAATTTACATCCCTGATTTTTTGATCAACTCACCAATTTCAACTGAAGAATAACGCTCAATCATGCCTGTGTCAGCCAAAGCCGCCAGGCTTGGATCAATTGGCAATCGAACAGACACTTGTGTTTCAACAGATTTGGCAAGCGCTTCAATATGGCTGGGGCCGTAGATCTCGTGCTGCTTGCTGCAATCGGGGCAGACGAAGTAACTCATGTTTTCCACTACTGCAAGCACAGGTACTTTTAGCTGCTTGAGCATGGAATCTGCCTTGCGTACCACCATGCCGGCCAACTCTTGAGGGGTGGAGACCAGCACCACGCCGTTAACGGGGATGGTTTGCATGACCGTGAGGGCTGCATCAGAAGTGCCAGGCGGAAGGTCAACCAGCAAATAATCCAGTTTGCCCCATAAAACGTCGCACCAAAATTGTTGAATGGTGCCCGAGATCATCGGTCCGCGCCAGATGACGGCAGCGTCTTCATTTGGAATCATCAGGTTGATCGAAACAACTTTGATCCCCAAAGAAGTAACGGCGGGCAAAATGCCTTGGTCGCTGCCGCGCAGCCCGCCGGGAGGCAGGCCAAACAGGCGCGGAATGCTGGGGCCGGTGATGTCGGCATCCAGTATGCCCACTTTTTTCCCGGAGCGCGCCAATTCACAGGCCAACATGGCGGTGATAGAGGATTTTCCTACGCCGCCCTTGCCGCTGAGTACGGCGATCACTTTTTCTACCTGGTTGAATTTATTGAGCTTGGGAAGTTCAGGTTTACCCTTGGCAAAGATGACTTTTTTTTCATCCTCAGACATGGTGCCGAAGGTGACTTTAACATCAGTTACACCCGGCAGGGCCATAACGGCCATACGTGCATCTCTTTCCATTTGGGCTTTCATCGGGCAGCCGGGGATGGTCAACGCCAGGGTGAAGGTCACTGCGCCTGCTTCAGAAATTTGTAAGTCGCGCACCATACCGAGTTCAACAATACTGCGTCCAAGTTCGGGGTCAAAAACCTTCTTTAAGGCTTCAGTAATTTCTTCGGTGTTTTTCATATTACTCCTGAAAAAGGGTTATTTTTATTTTACTCGAAGGCGGTAAAAACACTCTATAATGAAAATAGATCGGAGGAACCATGAGGCGAATAGTCAAAACGCTTTTTTTAGTTTGTACAGCACTTTCCATCCTTGCCTGTTCAATATCATTCAATCTTACCGAAACGCCAACACCAGTTGAAATACCAACGACCGAACCTTCTGCAATACCAACCATCACAGTATATTTCACCGACCAGGCCAAATTTAATGTCGGAACAGAACCTTACGAGGTGGCTGTGAGTCGTCCGCTGCCGGCAGGGGTTGATCCCGTCCGTGCCGTGCTGGATGCCTTCTTCGCCGGCCCGACGGCGGATGAAACGGCGCAAGGGTTGGTGCTGGTTTCAAGCGGTTTTACCGGGGTGGGCGAATTGAGCATTGAAAACGGTATCGCACGCCTCCATATGCTGGGCAAGTGTGCCAACAACGGAGCGGCATATTCCGTGGCAAACTTAATCCACATAAACCTTGAGCAGTTCGAGCAGATCACTGCCATCAAGATTTACGATGAAAACGGAGATAATCTTGATCCCGATTCCAATATGAGCTCAATGCCCTACTGCCTGGAACCGTAATCGTAAGGCGGGTCTGATATAATTACTGCATGTTGATCACTTTTTTACTCGTCATGTTGGCCGTAACCTTAACCTTCTTCATCTTCTCAAAATTAGCGGTGGAGAGGATTGAACATAACCACTACAAACAACGAGCCGACCTTTATCGCTATGCAAAGATCCAAAAAGGCGACATCGTCTTTTTAGGCGACAGCATCACCGACGGCGGCTGCTGGGATGAGCTCTTTCCAGGAATGGCTATCAAGAACCGCGGTATCAATGGGGATGATACGGTGGGCACGCTTGCCCGGCTGGATGATATTTTGTGCTGCGGACCTTCCGCTCTCTTCATCCTCATCGGTACCAACGACCTCAATTGGTGGAATTACCGCCACGACAAAGAAATCCTGGCCAACTACCGCGAAATTTTACAGCGCTGCAAAGACCAATCACCTGACACCAAGGTGTTCGTGGAATCTATTTTGCCGCGCTCCAAACGCTATGCCAACCATCTGCGCATGCTTAATATTCATCTTGAAAAACTGGCTGAAGAATTTGACTGCACCTTCATTAATCTCTTTCCACATTTCGCGGATGAAACCGGGGCACTCAAAGCAGAATTCAACAACGATCATCTGCATCTGCTAGCCCCTGGGTATGCCCTGTGGGTGAAATTGCTGACCCCATATCTTGAAAATTTTCGGAAGAAATAATTCAATACAAGCGAAATACTCTGAATAATCACCCCTTAATGGTCAATTTACCCCTTAACCATGACCATGGTCACAGACAGATTGTGTCCATGGGACAATGCATTTCGAAACTCTATCAGATATGCTTGATTTATCTTGACGCATGATTGCGAAAGGCATGACCAAATTTTATGACTGATATTGGTGGAAAGATCCTCTACGGCGCGTCAGTGCCGGTGATCAAAGCATTCAGCGGTACCATGCTGGATATGGATGTTGACCAAAAATCACCTCTACCCGAAGGCGCCAGGATTATCGCGCCCAATCATCCCAGTATAATTGACCCCTTCATCATGGCCTCCATTTTAGGTCAAAGATCATACATTCTGATCACTGACGTTATGTTCCATGTGCCGATCATGGGAGCTTATTTACGACGGCTGGGGCACATCCCCGTTGCGCCAGGGCGAGGTCAGTATGCCATCGACTGCGCAATGGAGCACCTGCAGGCAGGTCATACGGTGATGATCTTTCCTGAAGGAGCCAACAGCCCGCTTAAAGGCGGCTTTGGCAAGGAACGTACGGGCGTGGCGCGCCTGGCAATCGCCAGCGGAGCGCCAATCATCCCAACCGGCATCTTTTTACAGCGAGACCGGTTGCAAATTTTGAAATCAGTGGTCAGCGGCAAGACCCAGTATAGCAATTGGTATCTGCGTGGACCGTACGCCATTACCATGGGTGCGCCCATGCAATTCTATGGAAACGTTGAAGACCGCGAATTTGTCAAAAACACAGCTCACGAAGTGATGCTCAAGATCATGGGTCTGGCTGCAGAAAGTCAACAGCGCTGGTATCGCAACAATCCGCCTCTCACCGGCGAGTTGGAACTCCCATAATTTAATTATTGGAAGAAACAATTCGAGCAACATTAAGACGAGTTTGCTAATCTGCAAACTCATTTTTATGCAACTTTAGCCATCAGCATGGGTTATCACTAATGTCTGAGAAGTCATATTCATAACTCTCTCCACCTGTTCAATAAATATGCCCTATCTCATTACCAGAATATGTCTTGGAGCCGATCCAGATATGGCCCCAATCTTGTATCCTTGACCTTGTTACCAATCAATTATCGGAAGTGAGTTTACAGCGATGAAAAAGCTTGTTCAAAAAGCACTTTATGGCGTTTCAAAACCCGTGGTGAAAACCTATACAGGCACCATGCTAAAAATGGACGTGCTTCACAAATGCAACTTTCCTGCTGGAGCAAAAATCATTGCACCAAACCATCCAAGCACGGGCGACCCTTTCTTTGTTGCCTCCATGCTCGGTTACCAATCTTTTATCATGATCAATGATGTCCTCTTTAATGTCCCCATCCTCGGCGAGTATCTTCGCCGTTCAGGTCACATTTCTGTCAAACCCGGCCACGGACAGGAAGCCATTGATGAGGCTTTGGAACACCTGAAAGCCGGTCATACTGTGATGATCTTCCCTGAAGGCTTGATCAGCCCATTAACCGGCGGATTTCACAAGGCACGCACCGGGGTGGCGCGTTTGGCACTCGCCAGTGGAGCCCCGGTCTTTCCGGTTGGCATCCATTTAATGAAAGATAAACTGCACAAATTGAAATCAATCGTCAGCGGTAAGGAAGAGATCAGCCACTGGTATTTACGCGGCCCATATAGCATCACCGTTGGCAAAGCGCTGCGCTTTAGCGGCGATGTCGAAGACCGCGACCTGGTAAGAGCAACAGCCGATCAAATCATGCTAAAAATTACCCGCATGGCTTTTGAGAGCGAACAACGCTGGAATCGCACTCAACGCAGCCTGCCCGGCGCCCTTGAAACCATATAAACAACATCCTTTGTCCAACTCTAAAACGCCTCTCAAGAGGCGTTTTGTTTAATTAATCAACATAATCCAACCTGACGTATAATCAACTTGTTGCAGTTTCCATCAATTTCAAACTTCATGGAGAATAAGCCCTATGGAACAACAATTGCTCAAAGGTCCCGGAAAACTTTTGGATGCCCAAGGTAATTTGACCCAGGTTGGTTGGGCAACCCAACAGGTGTTGGATTGCAACCTGGAAGACAGTCATTTTTACAAATTAAAATTCATGCAGGGCATGCGTATCAAGGTATGGGATTATTACGCTGTCACTACACCTACCCATTTCTTTTCTTTCACGGTGAGCGATATCGGCTACCTGGGCATGGTATTCGCCTATGTCATCGAATTTGCCACCGGCAAATATGAAGAACAAACACTGACAATTCCATTTGCTGCCGGTGTGAGCATTCCGCGCAACAGCAGCGAGGGTGAAAGCACCTACATCGGAGGCGGCAAGACCCTGCGTTTCCATGTTGAAGGCGAAAAACGCACCCTCTTTGTGCGCTGGCCGGGATTCGGCAAGACCACGCTTAACGCGGATGTTGAATTCACAGTCCCTGCGAAACACGAGTCCATGGTAATCGTCATCCCGATCAAGGGTAAAAGGTTCTACTACAACCGCAAGGTCAACTGCATGCCCTCCAAAGGTTGGGTGGAATACCAGGGTAAAAGATATGATTTAGAACCTGAAACCTGCCTCGGCAACCTTGATTGGGGCCGCGGGGTGTGGGAATATGAGTCTTTCTGGGTATGGTCAAGCGCCTCAGGGTTTCTCGAAAACAAACACAGCATCGGTTTAAACCTGGGCTTCGGCTTTGGAGATTCATCCGCGGCGACCGAAAATTGTTTCATCCTTGAAGGCAAGGTGCACAAATTAGGAAAAATCAGCTATACCTACAACAATCAAGACTTCAAAGCGCCATGGACTATGACCTGTCCGGATGGACGTCTGGATCTGATTTTTACTCCCTTCTTTGAACGTGTGGCTAAAACCGACTTCAAGGTGCTTAGCAGCGAAGTTCATCAAATGTTTGGCAAATACAACGGCACGGTGGTAACCGATGAAGGCAAGAAGATTGTGATCAAAGATCTGGTCGGCTGGTCAGAAGAACACAACGCCAAATGGTAAATCCGATCTCGTTTTGACCAAGTTAAAAACAAAAACCGAATTCTCAAATGGAATTCGGTTTTTTTAGACAATGTTTAAGAACTTATTATGGAATCTGGTTGTTCGCTGCCCAATCGTTGCCAAGGATAACAGTAATATCAAAGCTGTTGGTGGGATCCGCCTGGTTGAAAACCCTGGCGTTTGGAACATTGAAAACGGCAGCCAGGTAAGTCAACGTATTTGTGACCGGTGTATGGACAACAATTTGGGTATTCTCTGTTGAATCATAATTTCCGATGGTGATATTGGTCAGCCCATTGGATGACAGATAGGATTTGGTTCTGTCAGCCAATCCCGCAGTATTGGATCCATTGAGAATTTGGATGCGCGCGGCTTCCTGAACGGCCAACGGCAGCGGGTCGCCGGTAGCAACNNGAAAACATTTCATCACGCATCAGGCGCATCTGGTCTGGGATCACTTGCAAGATATAGCTTCCGTCTATATTAAAAGTTGCATAAGTGACCGTGTCATCCATATTAAAAGTGTGCATGTTCTCGCTTGGGATTTGAGCCATCAAGTAAGCCAGTTGAATAGCCTGATCAAGCGACATGTTGGTCTGCACCCCTGAAGATATTTGTCCATAAATCGCCGGTGCCCGGGCAATAAGGGTGGGTAAAGCGTTGAGGTTGAGAACCCGGTCTCGAATAGCCCTGATCACTTCCATTTGCCGGCTGCCGCGGGCGAAATCGCCATCTCCATACTCGGCATCGCGAGTACGCGCATAAGCCAGGGTGTAATTGCCGGGCATGGTATAAGTGCCCGGTTCGATGGAAAATTTATTGCCATTCCCCATCCAATCCAGCATCATGGGTTGTGTCAAGGTGATTGTCACACCACCAATTTCATCAATAATTGTTTCAAAAGCCTGAAAATCGACCCGAGCGTAAAAATCAACAGGAACACCAAACAAGCCCTCAACGGTATCCATGGCCAACTGAGCGCCCCCCCCATCAATGCCAAAATCTTCGCCCAGTTTATAGGCCGTGTTAATCTTGTTGTAATCAAACCCGGGAATGGCGACCCATAGGTCACGCCGAATGGACATGGCGCCAACCGTACGGGAAGCAGGATCTACGGTCACCAAAATCATGGTATCTGAAAGGGGTGAACCTTGACCTTCACTTTGGCGGCGCGGAGAAACATCCAGCGCCAGCAAGAGGATATTGATACGGCTCTTGCCATCCCAGTTTGCTGCAGCCGGGCCTTTATTGGATTGAAGCGGCACCCCTGGTGCTGCGACAGCAGCATTGTCACCGCCAGGGTTTGATGAACCTAAAGAAGAATCGGCGGGGTTGTTACCAAATCCGCTTTTTATTAAATTAAACACTAACCTTCCGCCTACGAAAGCCAGAATGATACCCAACACCACAAATATAATAACTAATACCCGGGTAGTGGAATCCGTGTTTTGTTTATGGCTTTTTGGTGAACGGGTCATGGGTCGATTGTATTGTTGATTCATAGAATTATCACACCATCATTTTTAATTGGATTAAGTATCTATTAAAGCGTTGCAAGATTGGTTCCAAGCGAATTTTACAAGTTTTAATGTTCATTGAGCAGTTGAAACAAGTTGGTTTGTTGATTTACATAATCAATTTAATAGCCCTGAATTTTCGAAAAAAATCAGGGCCAATTAATTTAGTTATCATCACATCATTCAGCCTTGGTAATTTCAAAATAGAAATACCAGGTCAATCCGTGAAAGTTATTGTGTCAGGGGGGCTGCTGCCACACCAGGTGCAATAAACATTTGGTCACGTACCTCACGCAGTTTATCAGGTATGACCCGCAAAACATCAATGCCATCTGGTGTCTGAAAAGGCTCGGCCACAGTGTAGCCTGGACTAAAAGTATGCAGATTTTCACTGGGAATCTGAGCGATCAAGTAAGCCAGTTGAATGGCCTGATCGAGAGACATGTTGGTTTGCACCCCGGCAGATATTTCAGCATAAATGGCGGGTGCACGGGCAATCAATGCTGGCAAGGTATTAAGGTTTAACGCCCGATCACGGATAGCTTTAATAACCTGCATTTGTCGTTTGCCGCGGTCCACGTCGCCATCGCCATAGGCTTTGTCGCGGGTGCGTGCGTATGCCAATGCATATGCACCTGGTAAAGTGTAGGTTCCGGGTTCAATCCAAAACTTGTTACCATTCCCCTGCCAATCCAACAACATACGTTGTTCAATGGTAATGGGAATTCCGCCCATTTCATCAATGATGGTTTTAAAAGCATTGAAATCAACACGAGCATAGAAGTCAACCGGAACGCCCACAAGCCCTTCAACCGTTTCCATAGCCAATTCTTCACCACCGCCTGGAAGGTCGTAATCTTCACCCAGCTTATATGCGGCATTTATCCTGTTAAATTCNNCCATCCCAGGTGGCTGCGGCTGGCCCTGTGTTGGGTTGAATCGGTGCACTTTGGGTTGTCTCAGTTGAAGCATTGTTTTCAGTGTTTACGGGAGCAATCGGTGCTCCAGGGAGATCGGTCATGGACCAGCTTTTGACCATGCCATATACAAAGCGGCCGCCAAAAAAGGCTAAAACAATCCCCACCACCGCAAATACAATTAATATGATCCGGGATGTGGCATCCAGACCTGATCGTGGTTTATGTGTTGTTGTTCGATTGGTTTGTTGATTCATAGCAATATCACACCATCTCTTTAATTTAAAAACCAGAATATCAATTCAAAATTCAACGGTCAACTATGCATCATGTTAAACACTATGCAGGTCGTGGAGCTGGCACAGGGAGATCGGAGGCTTTGCTCTCGATCCACTTATCACCTTCAGAGATCAGCATCACCGGAATGTCTTCTACGATGGGGTATTTACGGCCGCATTCTTCGCAAACTAGCCAGGTTTCTTTTACCAATTGTAAACGGCCCTCTTTTTCTTTTACACAAGCCGGGCATCTCAAAAGTTCAAGTAAATCTTGATTTATCATTTCATCTCCATTGATTCAAACGTCAGCTAATTTTACCATCCAGCGGTCAAGGTGACGGGGTCGGTGTCGGAATTTCAGTTCCCGGACCGTATTCCCAAACATCACCCCAGGGTTCGTAGCGGGTAAAGAAACTATCGTTATATAAAACCTCACCATTGCGAGTGACCGTGCGTGTTACTGTCACATCGGCACCTTCGACTTCCCAATCGACCTGCTTTTTGGTTCCTTGAGGAAGCTCCGGGTTTTCACGGTAAACCGGTTCAGGGGGCTCGACAATATTGGATGTACCCGATGAATTCACAGATACCTCGCGGCCATCCTTGGTTGAATAAAACTTCCAGGTCAATGAATGGTTGGATGTACTGACATAAGTTTCCATCAACAACCAGTAGGGAGTGTCGTTTTTGAATTTAAAATCCACTAAAGGTACAAAAACGGTGGCATCCAAACCTGCCAGGTCGGTATCATGGCTGCCAGAAGAATTTATCTGTTCATAATAGCCCACCCGATAAGCATGCGGATGTCTTTCAACAATCTGAAAACCCGCGTATAAAGCCGTGCGGAACAAGGTTGTGCTCACCTGGCACACACCGCCGCCGACCCCCTTAATGGTTTGATCTCCAAGAATAATGAGCGCTTCAGCGTAACCATTATCCAGGCTGATGTCGCCCAGCATGTCAGACATGGAGAGGGTTCCGCCTGGTGGAACCAAAAGTCCATGAAATCTTTCGGAAGCCGTTTTGATGTTTTGCACGCGGTCCGTGCTCGACCCCGCAAAAAAGGTGGAGTATTGCGTCACTAATTCAGTTATTCCCAGTTCGGCACCGGTCATTTGATCGGTCACGGGAGGATTGGTAAAGGTAAAACTTAGAGTGACGGTGTGCTGTCCATTTTGAAGGGCCTGGTTGATCGCCTGGACGGATTGATCCACTTCAAGGGTGCGGCCGATCACTGCTGCCTGTTTCAAATCAAGCTGATGCGTGTCATCGTTAAAAATAAATCGGGCATTCTCTGGTGCGGTTTCCAAATCGCTTTTCATGGAATTTAGCCAACCGGCCATAAGCGGCTGACTGACTGCAATCTGGTATTGAGCAGAGCTGCCGTCTTCAACTTTTGCAAAGGTCAACAAAGGCGCCAAATCAGAGGGTTGAATTTGGTATGAGGTAGTCTGACCAGAAGCATCCGCGGGGAGGGTTACGGTTAGAGGCTCACTGAGGGCAGCGCGAGCCAGTTCACCCTGCGCTTCTGCACTGAGAATAATGGGGTCAGATTGACGAACCACAAGTGGAACGACCCCATCTTGCATGGTTTGAATCTGATTGGTGATGGCTTCCAAAGTTGCGGCTACATCCAGCACCCTGCCGCTTTGTCCGCTTTGCACCAAGACCTGGGTACCTTCTATGGATATATTGGCTTCTTGCACCGGTTGATTGATTTGCACAGCCAAAGTATTGAGCGCATTCACAGCTGTTTTTTGGTCGAAGATAAAAGAAGGTTGAACTTGAACAGATTGTTTGAAAACATTGACCCGCTGCAATAAGACCTGCATCAATCCACCCCTGCGGCCGGCATTGTATGCTGAGTTCGCAGAAGCCAGCGGATCAAGATAGAAGCCCAACTGCATTGGTTTGACCGGCCAGTTATTTTGTCCGTCAACCAGAAGAATATTACCAGTCTCGGGAAAGCGATAAGAAGAGGTGATGGTCGCAGCCGCTTCTTCAACAGTCATACCTGAAAGAGGAATACCATTCATTGAAACGCCTGGCATAATCCGTCCGATGAAGAATAAGGATATGCCGAGATTGAATGCCATAAAGAGCAGCAAGAAAGCCGCTAGCCCCGACCCCAATGCTATCAAAACCTGCTGAATCGGAGATATTTGATGTGTACGTTTCACATGTACCATTTTGAGATTATAACACTCCAATTTATAGCTTTTTGACGTATTAAAATTGTAAAAGGTTCCTTGTGGACGGCTTTTTGCAATTCTATTACACTAACTTATACACATAATGTACTTGTAGGAGGATTATGATTTCAACTCAACGCTTGATGCTTATTCCCCTGGCTTTAAACCACCTTAAAATTGGGCTGCGCTCAATCAATGAACTGAGCTCCGCAATTAAAATCCCACTCATCCCAACTTTGTTTGATGGCGACGTTCAAAGAGCCGTATCGAAGAAAATTAAAAAAATGGAAAAAGAACCCGTTGAATTGCATGATTGGTTCACTTATTGGCTAATCGTTATCAAAGATGACAATATCGGAGTGGGAACGGTCGGATTCAAAGGGGCTCCTGATTCAAATGGTTCAGTCGAAATTGGTTATGGTTTGGACGAAAAATTTCGTTGTCATGGATATATGAGTGAAGCAGTTAGCGAGATGTTAACCTGGGCATTCACCCATTCCAATTGTGATGTCGTGACAGCTACACAAGTGCTGAAAAAAAACTTGGGTTCTCAGAAGGTGCTTCATCATAATCGGTTTACCGTAAATACCGAGACGGAAGAATATATAAATTACATATTACCCAAACAAGATTTCACAATTTAAAATTTGAAAAAATCTATCTTGACTTAGTCGGTCTTAAAAACTAAAATAACAGCGTAATAAATTTATTCCACTGAAAATCATCTCAGAAGAAAGGTCCAAAATGCAGTTGGAAGAGACGGGTACCTCAAAAGACGTGCCTCCCCTAAGTAGTCGGGAAGCTTTTGAGCTATCCAGGTTCGTTGCAAACAGAGTCGCAAAACTGAATACAACAAGGAACAGCTGCATCAGCACCCGCAGCGTTTTTCAACGTCTAAACCAGTCAAACGGCTCTCATAAGGTACCAGACTGATCAGATCATTCTGATCTTATGCGGCGTTCGCACATTGCCGGCTGGTACCAAGTCACCAGCCGGTTTTTTATTTAATCGGCCCCTAATTTAAAAAGTTTAAATGTAGGAGGCAAACGATGCCATTCATCAGTCAATTAATTGGAAGGGTTGTTGTAGATTCTGAAGGGAAAACCCTTGGGCATCTTGATGAGGTGCTGGCAATTTTAAAACCTGAATTTCCGCATCCACAGTTAATTAGCTTATCGGTTATCAATAAAAGCAAAAAAAAAGTCTATCCATTTAGTGAAGTTACCGTACTATTCGCCTCTGAAATCTCTCTGGCGCATCCTCAAAACTTGCTTCGAACTCACGTAATCGGCGAGAATGAGATCAAGCTGATCGATGATGTGCTTGATAAACAAATCATCGATACCAATGGCATCCGCGTGGTGCGGGTGAACGATCTCGAGATCACCAAAGTCAACGGCCATTTTTATGTATCCAACGTGGATATTGGCTCCAGCGGTATTTTACGCCGGGTGGGAATGACCAGGCTGGCAGATTGGATCAACAAGGTCTTTTCGCGAAATGCATCCAAGAATAAAATTTCATGGGATTTCGTTGAACTGCTGGTGCACGATCAATTCATGCGTCTGAAGGTTCCCGGTGAAAAGATCCGCGATCTTCACCCCGCGGACCTGGCTGAACTGCTCAGCGACATGAATCATAAAGAAAGCCGTAAACTGCTTGACTCGATGGATATTGAGCATCTGGCTGATGCCCTTGAAGAAGTGGAACCTGAATTTCAAGCCACCCTGGTGCAAGAAATGTCAGATGAGAGGGTCGCAGACGTACTCGAAGAAATGTCTCCAGATGAGGCTGCCGACCTTTTGGCAGAACTGCCTGCCGAGCGCAGTGAAGATTTGTTGGAGCTGATGGAAGATGAAGAAGCCAATGATGTAAGAATGCTGCTTTCTTATCCTGAAGATACGGCAGGCGGCATCATGACCACGGATTTTGCCTTCATCCGGCCGGGATTGACCGCAGCCAAAGCGATCGAAGCCATCCGCTCTCAAGAACCGGATGCTGAATCGATTTTCTATATTTATGTTACGGATGAACAAGCACATTTGTTGGGTGTGTTTTCATTGAGCGACCTGGTGCTGGCAAAACCCGGCACCCTCGTCTCAAGCTTTATGCATCAAAAGGTGGTTTCGGCTGATGTACTCACCAAACAAGAAACATTGGCACAATTAATTGCCAAATACAACCTGCTGACCATCCCTATCGTGGATCACGAAAACAGGTTGGTTGGCATGGTGACCGCAGATGATGCACTTGACAAGATCATCCCCACCGCGTGGAAGAAGAAATTACCACGCTTCTACTATTACAACCGCGCATAATCGGAGGATCAACCGATGATGAAACGATCCCTCCGTATCACATTAAAAAGGTGGGCTGGCCTGCCCATGATCAGGCCTCTCATTCTGTTCCTTGGCGTTTTCGGTCCTGCCACCATCACCGCGATGGCTGACAACGACGCCGGCGGTGTGGCCACTTATTCAGTGGCTGGCGCTACACTGGGCTATCCGGTGCTGTTCATATTATTGATCATCACATTCTTATTGGCAGTGACGCAAGAAATGGGCATGCGTTTGACCCTTGTCACCCGCCGCGGATTGGCTGACCTGATCCGCGAACGGTTTGGAGTTAAGATTTCGCTGCTCATCTTTTTAGCCTTGTTGATTGCCAATTTAGGCACCATCACCACCGAATTGGCCGCCGTGAAGGTGACCAGCAGCATGCTGCATTTACCGGCTATTCCGTTTGTGTTTTTAATTGTTGTGGTCTCAGTTATCGTGGTCACCAAGGGCAATTATAAATTGACCCAGGCGATCATGCTCATCACCAGCCTCTTCTATCTGGCTTATATCATCTCGGCTGTCAAAGCCAAACCGGATTGGGGCCTTGCCATTTCAAACATGTTTTGGCCGCACGGGGTTGACTTCACCCCTACTTATATGCGCAATTTTTTGTTGATTGGCATGGGCGTGATCGGCACCACCATTACCCCCTGGGGACAGTTCTTTATCAGCAGCTTTGCCTACGACAAGAACATCGAAGCAAAAAATATTGTGTATTCACAACTTGAAACCTATGTGGGTGCATTTCTGACCAACTTCTTTTCCTTTTTTATGGTGGTTGCCACGGCTGCCACTCTGTTTGTCAACAAAATTCCGCTAACTTCCGGCGAAACAGCAGCCATAGCGATCAAACCCTTCGCGGGTGAGCTGGCTGGCGCTTTGTTTGCATTTGGCATCTTAAACGCCGGCTTTATGGGATTGATTGTGGTGTCGCTTTCAACCGCTTATGCTTATGCCGAGTTCTTTGGTCTTCAAGGCAGCCTTGACTCCAATTACAAGCAAAGTAAATCTTTCTACCTGATCTTCATTGCGCAATTGGTTATTGCCACCATCATCGTCATGTTCCCTAATATTTCGTTCTTTAAACTTGCTATTGCCACTCAGACGATTAATGCCATCGCCCTTCCGCTGGTGTTTTACTATCTGATCAAACTGGCCAGCGATAAGGGATTGATGGGTAAGTACGCCAACAGCACATTCCAAAAATGGTTTACGATCATTGGATCAGTGGCGATCTTTATCGCTTCGGTTTTAACCCTTACAGCAACCTTCTTTCCAAAATTAGGTTTGTGAATTTAAGGGTTTTTTAGACCGTTTTTGGGTGAATTTTACAACCCCCCTGCAAGGTTGGGATTATAAAGTAAATGTATTTCTCCTCCTTCAAAGGTTGTGATGTTTCTGAGAGACCAGAACGAGTGGACCGGTGCCCCACTCGTTCTGGTTTAACTTGGACTAGACACGAAGCTTCCTCCTGCCCCACTCGCTTCACTCGGGGGTGCATCAGTCGCAGGGTGCTCACATCGCGACCCCACTCGTTCTGGTTTAACTTGAACAAGACACGAAAGATCCCCTTGCATAGATCAGCTATAATGCAACCCAGTGTATTTATTCAACGTAAATATTCATGGAAACAATTTTTTTTAGAGGAGTATGGAATGTTTAGTTTGCTTTTTATCGTTTTTGTTGTTGTTGCGGTGATCATAATTCTCGCTCTCGCAGTGCTGGGAGCAATTATTTTTCGCAAGAAATCTGCCAATCCGAGCCCGCATATTAACCCCGACAATGTAATTGATGTCATATCCAAAGATGTGAAGGAAGATTGAAACCCTGCTTGATCAAAAACCTGACAATTTCTTGCCAGATTTTTTGACGCCTCGCAAACAATTCACCAATTGCAGTAAGGATTAAAACCACCTATACTTGATTGAAATTTTTGTTGACCCTTAAGGAGGTATCCATGCTGCCTATCGGCGATGACAATTCACAACGCAGACTTTTTCCGATCGTGACTTATGCACTGATCGCAATCAATATTATAGTGTTCCTGCTGGAACTTCGTGGAGGGGACGCCTTCATTTATGCGTGGTCTTTTATCCCTTTACGTTTTTTATCCAGCCCGATTGAAGGGTTAATCACATTATTTACATCCATGTTTTTGCATGCCGGTTGGCTTCACCTGGGTGGTAATATGCTTTACCTCTTGATCTTTGGCGATAACGTAGAAGACCGCTTCGGTCATTTTAAGTTCCTGGTTTTTTATGTCTTAAGTGGGCTGGCGGCAGGTTTGGCCCAATATGCGGTCTCGATGTTTAGTGAATATCCTACCCTTGGGGCATCTGGAGCCATCGCCGGAGTTTTGGCGGCTTACCTGGTACTCTTCCCTGGCAGGCGGGTGCGCGTATTGCTGGCAGCATGGATAGTCAATCTGCCGGCGTTGTTGGTGATTGGTGCATGGATTGTCATCCAACTGGTCAGCGGCTTGGGGACGTTTTCAGATTCAACCGCCACAGGTGGTGTGGCATACATGGCTCACATCGGTGGTTTCGTGGCAGGGTTGGTACTTACGTTGTTTATGCGTAATAAAGCCCGCGGAATTTCTTTCTAGAAAATCACGAATATTTATATGGCTTTCGATGCCAAATTGGCCAACAGGGTGTACCTTACTCTCAAGAATGAAGACATTGTTGAAAAGAAAATGTTTGGCGGTATCGGTTTTCTGCTCAACGGAAATATGGTCTGTGGTGTGCATGAAGACAACCTGATTGTGAGAGTCGGCAAAGAACGATACGCAGAAATTCTGGTTCTGCCTAACGTGAAGCCTTTTGATTTGACTGGCACAGCTTTGACGGGATTGGTGGAAGTCACCCCTGCTGGAACGCGAATTGATCAAGAACTGGCAGATTGGGTCCGCCTGGGAGGGGAATTTGTTCAAGCATTACCACCCAAAAATAAATACCTTATACACTAAGACAGAACTCCTGTTAATTGCATTGAAATTGACTCTGCTAAAAGTTATGATTGAAACATCTAAATGCCGGAGTTAATTATGAAAGTCAATGCAGTTGCAAAGAACCCTAATGATAAACTCGATTACAAGAAGATCATGCCCGTTTTTGTGATCATTCTGATCGATTTGCTTGGATTGACCATCATCATCCCCTTAATGTCATTTTATGCTGCTTCGTTTGGCGCCAATGCCACCGCCATTGGCCTGCTTGGCGCGGCTTATCCCGCCATGCAGGTGGTTGGCGCTCCCATCCTTGGACGTCTCTCTGATCGTTTTGGCAGAAAACCCATTTTAATCATCAGCCAGGTGGGCACCATGTTGGGGTTCATCCTTCTGGGTTTTGCCGATGCAATGTGGATGCTGTTTGCCGCCCGCATTCTGGATGGATTATCAGGCGCCAATATCTCAACCGCACAGGCTGTGATCAGCGATATTACTACCGAAAAAAACCGCACACAGGGTCTCGGTCTGATCGGGGCTGCCTTTGGATTGGGCTTTGTGATTGGCCCAGTGATTGCCTTCCTCTCGCTGGCTGTCAGCAATAATAATTATCACGTGCCAGCTTTCGTGGCAGCAGGTTTTTCACTTGTTTCAATCATCATGACGGTTATACTGCTTAAAGAAACCCATCCAACAGAGAACCGAATCACTTTGACAGCCCGCAAAGAAATCTCGCTTCAACTTTTCTTTGCAACCTTGAGAAAACCCATGGTGGGATTTTTGTTGGTGATGATCTTTGTTTATCAAATTGCGTTTGGTGGGTTCCAGCAACTACTGTCTTTGTTTACTCTCAATCGTCTTGGTCTAAATGCTTCTGGCAATTCAATCATCTTCGTTTGGGTTGGAATATTAGTCGTCTCGGTACAGGGCTACTTTATTGGAAAATGGAGCCGGCGTTTTGGAGAAATCAAGCTCATCCGCTTTGGGTTGGCCATGCTGGTAGCAGGTCTTTTACTCACTGCACTTACACCACGGATACCGCCACCCTGGTATTCACAAACGGAGATCAAAGCAGAATTGAGCGTTAATCGCAACCTGCCTGGTGAGACACCTCCCACCCAAAACCTTCAAATAGAAGTTCCTTCAGAAAGCAAAAAGGGATTGCTCGGCTTGGGTTGGCTGCTGCTAGCCATGATCCCCGCTGCAATCGGTGGGGGTGTGCTGCAACCCTCAGTTAACAGTCTGTTGACCCGCAAGGTATCTGTAGAAGAAATTGGCGGCACGCTGGGATTCTCGGCCGCCCTGTTGAGCGCGGCGAACGCATTGGCCCCCGTGGTTGGCGGCGCATTATTCCAAAACTTCGGTGCCAGTGCGCCTTACCTTTTTGGTGCGATTTTATGTGCACTGTTGTTTTTTATTTCTAAACGCAACTTTTCTTGATAACCCGGGGTTTAACTCAAATATTGGTTATATGAAATTTGTTAGAACCGATTAAAATGAATTGACTAGTCATTTCAAATATTGTATTCTTACGAGAATCGTTTTTATGCAGAATACAATGACTGAAAAACCCTTACCGATTGTGAGAAAGGTGCAGAATGGCAAATGTAGATGACATCCTGGCGGTCATTTTAGGCGGTGGNNATGGCAGGCAAATATCGTTTGATCGACATTCCCATCAGCAATTGTATTAATTCTGGCATCCTTCGAATTGGGGTTCTAACACAATTTAATTCAATCTCTCTTCATCGTCATATCGTCCGCACTTATAATTTCGACGCCTTTCATCAAGGGTGGGTGCAGATTTGGGCAGCAGAACAAACCATGGGTAATATGGCCTGGTACCAGGGAACCGCTGATGCTGTTCGCAAACAGTTACCAGAAATTCGATCTTCAAGAGCCAAGTATGTTTTAATTCTGGCCGGTGATCATCTTTACCGCATGGATTTCGCGAAGATGGCAGATTTTCACGTCAGCCAAAATGCTGATATCACCGTAGCCGTTCAGCCTGTCAGCAAAGATGACGCTCCCCGTTTTGGAATTTTAAAACGGGATTCTGCCAACAAGATCACCGATTTCTTTGAAAAACCAAAAGATCTTAAAACACTTGAATATGCAGTAAGTCGAGAAGATCCCGAAAAACCGTATCTCGGTTCAATGGGAATTTATCTCTTCAAAACGGATGTGTTGATTGATCTTCTTGAGACCAACACAGATGACGATTTCGGCGGTGAAGTAATTCCGTCTGCGATTAACACACACTCGGTTTACGGATACGACTTTGAGGGATTCTGGGAAGATATAGGAACCATTCGTACTTTTTACGATACCAATTTGGCGCTGGCCATGCCGAATCCGCCCTTTAATTTCTTTGATCCTTCCAACCCGATCTACAGCCATCCTCGTTTTCTGCCGGGTTCTGTGATGACCAACTGTGTGATGGAAGACACGATGCTCTCAGAAGGCTGTCGTATTGAAAATGCATCCATTAAACATTCAATAATTGGTCTACGTAGTCAGATATGCAGCGGAGTCAAGATCAAAGATTGTATCTTAATGGGAAATGACTACTATGAAAGAGATTGGGCCGCCGAAGGAAAAAAGCTGCCTCTACATATTGGTTGTGATTGCTCCATAGAAGGCGCAATCATCGATAAAAATGCACGCCTGGGTGACGGTGTAATCATTCATCCTTTCCCGCGTGGTTCAGAGATGGATGGCGCCCAGTGGGTGGTCCGGGATGGAATTGTTGTAATCCCGAAAAATTCGCAAATTTTGCCCGGCACAGTCATTGCACCTTAGTGATTTTCATATTTTTGTACAGGAGTTCAACAAATGATTGCAAAGAAACAAGATGCCGCTTTAACTTCTGCGGAAGACCTTTCGGTAACCTGGTATTCGCTAAGTGCGGATGAGGTTTTAAACCGACTAGATACAACATCGGTAAAAGGGTTAACCGCCTCCGAAGTAGAAAAACGCCAGCAAATACACGGGTTAAATCAACTTCGAGAAAAACCAAGAGCCACTTTTCTGCAGCTCGTTTTTGCCCAATTAAAATCTTTCGTGATTATTTTGCTCATCGTGGCGGCAGTCATCTCCATGATCCTTGGAGAATGGGTGGATTCTGGAGCGATTCTACTAATTGTCATCTTGAACGCAGTCCTCGGCGTCATCCAGGAATCACGGGCAGAAGAAGCCCTGGCTGCTTTAAAAAAGATGGCTGCACCAGATGCCCAGGTGATGAGAGATGGAAAACGAATTTCAGTTCCTTCACATCAGTTGGTGCCAGGAGATATTGTCTTTCTTGAAGCCGGAAATTTTGTCCCGGCTGACTTGAGGTTGCTCGAAGCAGTGAATATGCGGGTTGAAGAAGCCGCTTTGACTGGTGAATCTGTACCAGTTCAGAAGAATGCTTCACTCACCCTTGAAGTCAAGTCTTCACTTGGTGACCGCAAAAACACGGTCTACATGGGTACCGTGATCTCCTACGGCCGCGGACACGGCGTAGTTACCAGCACAGGCATGCACACTCAATTGGGATTAATCGCCAATATGCTTCAGTCGGTTCACGAAGAAGAAACTCCTCTTCAGAAACGTTTGGATCAACTTGGCAAAACACTCGGTTGGGCCTGCCTGATCGTTTGTGCTATCGTTTTTGGTGTCGGCATTCTTGAAGGCGGCAATCCACTTGAACTGTTCATGATTGCTGTCAGCCTGGCTATCGCAGCAGTGCCAGAAGGTCTGCCCGCCATTGTAACCATCAGTCTGGCGTTGGGTATGCAAGAAATGATCAAACGGCATGCACTCATCCGCCGGTTGTCATCGGTTGAAACCCTCGGTTCTGCAACCATCATTTGCTCAGATAAGACTGGCACCCTGACTCAAAACGAAATGACAGTAACCCGCATTTGGGTAGCTGGACAGTTCGTCGAAGTGACTGGCCAGGGTTATGCCCCCAAAGGAGAATTCAAGGTTGACGGCAAAAAAGTTGATCTCGATCAATTTCCAGCAGTTAAATCTGCTTTATGGGTAGGTGCCCTCAATAATGATGCGCTTCTCGAAGAAACCAGCGGAGATGACGAGACCGAATACCGTATGATCGGCGATCCAACAGAAGGCTCCATATTAGTTGCAGCTTATAAAGCAGGCGCTGGTTCAAAAGCACTTAATAATGCCTATCCGCGCAAAAACGAAGTTCCGTTCGATTCAGAACGCAAACGCATGATTACCATTCATACGATTGCTAACCCCAAACTGGATGATATTTCGCCTTTCGTGGATTCAACCTATAAGAATATGCAAGTTGTTGCAGTCAAGGGTGCCCCTGATGTGGTCTTAAAACTCTGCAACCAGATGCAATCCACGGATGGTAAATCAGCCGCCCCCCTGGATGAGGCTGGGCGTAAACAGATATTAGATGCCAATGACCTCATGACCAAAGACGCTCTGCGTGTGATTGGCGTTGCTTACAGACTGGTAAACGACACCCCAACTGAATTGAACAGCAAAGACCTTGAAAAAGACTTGATCTTTGCCGGTTTGATCGGCATGATTGATCCCGCCAGACCTGAAGTAAAACCAGCGCTGCTGACCGCCGCTAAAGCCGGCATCCGTACACTGATGATCACCGGCGATTACCCGAACACTGCACGTGCCATCGCCGAAAGCATCGGGCTGCTTCGACCCGGCCACAAAGTGCTCACGGGCGCTCAACTTGATGAAATTGATGACAAGCAATTAATCATTGAAGTGGAAGAAACCGACGTGTTCGCACGGGTTTCACCTGAACACAAGATGCGTATCGTCAATGCACTACAGGCAAATGGTGAAGTGGTTGCCATGACCGGCGATGGTGTCAATGATGCCCCTGCAATCAAGCAAGCCGACATCGGTGTTTCGATGGGTATCACCGGCACAGATGTTGCCAAAGACACTGCCGATATGGTGCTCACCGACGACAACTATGTCAGTATCGTTTCTGCAGTTGAACAAGGGCGCATCATCTATGCCAACATCCGCAAGTTTGTTTATTATTTGATCTCATGCAACATGGGTGAGATTTTGATCATCTTCTTGCCAACAGCCTTTGGAAAACTACTATTCCCTGAACTCACAACTGAACAACTCTCTCCGTTGGTGCCTGTGCAGCTTCTTTGGTTAAATTTGATTTCAGACGGCGCACCTGCCCTGGCACTTGGAACTGAAAAAGGTGATCCTGATATCATGGATCAGAAACCTCGTCCACCGAAGGAACCGATCATTAATAAGCAGATGGCTATCGGTGTTGTCATACAAACCCTTGCCATCGCTGGCGTCACCTTGTTCGCATTTTGGCGCGGATTAATGCACACCGATATTCCTTTGGCTACGCGTTTGCCCTATGCTGAGACAATGGCCTTCCTGACTTTATCTGCCTCAGAATTGCTGCGAGCCTTCACCGCCAGATCTGAACGCTATCCGCTGCTCAAGATTGGCGTCTTCTCAAACAAATGGATGAACTGGGCCGTGCTGCTTTCATTCGTTCTTCTGCTGGCAGTGGTTTATGTGCCATTCTTGAATCCGGTCTTCCAGACTACTCCACTTGGATGGACTGAATGGTCCATGATTCTGCCCTTGCTGCTCATCCCTTCAGTTGTGGCTGAAATTACCAAGTGGGCTCTTTACGGAAGAAAACGCAAGTAATCTGCTTTCTCTAAAAAAGTGATGGCCATGGCCATCACTTTTTTATTTATTGATCAAGTCGCTGATGGGTTTATAAGTTTTTCGATGCAAATCACAGATGCCTGCAAGGCGCAATGCCGTTTGGTGGATTTTTGTACCATAACCCTTATGCAAATCAAATCGATATTCCTGATATTTTTCATGGGCGGCGACCATCCAGGCGTCCCTTTCGGTTTTAGCAAGGATGGATGCTGCTGCGACACTAAGGCTTCGCTGATCGCCTTTGATCAACGAAGTCTGACCCATTTCGAGATCAGGCAGGAACATGGCATCAATTAATAAGTGCTCCGGTTGAATATGCAAAGCAAGTACAGCCCGCATCATTGCCAGGCAATTGGCAGGTAAGATGCCTATTTCGTCAATTTCTCGGGCATCTGCTTGTGCAACAGCGTACGCCAGGGCAAACTGTTTGACAATCAATGCAAGTTGAGTGCGTTTTTGGGGGGTAAGTTGTTTGGAATCGCGAACACCAGCCAGGCTGCTTTCGAGGGTTGGATCGCAGGGCAGCATTACGGCTGCCGCAAAAACTGGGCCAGCCCACGCCCCTCTTCCGGCTTCATCAATCCCCGCTACATGGTAAATATTATTTAACCATAAACTTTTTTCAAAGCTCAGATCAGGAGCCGCTGGTATTTCCGATGGATCAAACTTGTTTCTCATATGAGCGTGTGCGGATAATTTTTCGTACCTTAAATAATTCTTTTAAAGTACGCAATAAATCTTTGACCACATTTACTTTGCTTTGCGGCTGGTAATACCATGGCACAGGAACTTCCACGACCTTATATCCCAACTGCCTGGCAATGGCCAGAATTTCAACATCAAAAGTCCAACCATGAATGGATTGCAAGGGAAATAGTTTTTCTGTTACCTCAGCCGAAAAACACTTGAATCCGCACTGTGTATCATTAATGCCGGGTAACACCAGAATCCATACAACCATATTAAAAACTCTGCCAATGATATGGCGGGTTAAAGGCTCATCATATCGGATAGCCCCTTTTGCTTCTCTTGAAGCAATGGCGATATCCACTTTTTGTTGACAGGGAGGAAGGAATTTTGGAATTTCTATAATCGGCATGGAAAAATCCACGTCGCAAAAGAACCTGTACTCTCCAGATGCGGCCAACATGCCTTCTTTAACAGCCAAACCTTTGCCTGGACGTTCTTCATGCAAAACCAACACATTCTCGTGCTGTGAGGCAAACTCCCGCGCAATATCCAGAGTACGGTCCTTACTGGCATTTTCGACGATCACAATTTCGATCGCATAACTTTGAGATTGGATAAACTGAACAACCTGATGCAGAGTCTCAGGAAGCCTCTGTTCTTCGTTGTGAGCAGGCAGAATTATAGAAAGGTATGGTTGCGATTTTTGCGACATTAAGGTTCCAGTATTGAACAGTTTTGAGAATTATATACCGTTTCAACGCTGGATAGAAGTATTGCGGAATTTTCTCTCAAGACATCATGCCAAACCTGGCAGATAGAGGGTTTTGACTCTTCAGATAAACTGAAAGATTTGCGTGTCAACTCAACTGCCTCTTCAATACGGCCTAAATAAGCATAAGCCTTCACAAATGGTAAAAATTCAATGGCTTTAAATGGCGTGAGATGATTGGCTACAGCTTGCTCATAATAATTAACAGCCTCATCATATTTACCTTTACTTTGAGCCAGATCCCCTTTTTCAAAATAGTAGCACCAGGTGGTCTGAGGGCCAGTATCGATGATTTTCGAAAGGTGGTTGGTCTGCTGACCGGATTCGCTAATGAGTTCCTGGTTGGTTAGATCACCATATTGAGTAATTTGGGTAGTTTTTTCAGGCGCCAGTGCAAAATAGGGATCCATTACCCAAAGACACCCGTCATCTGGCATGTAGACGCTGACCACTTTTGAGGCCGTCCCATTGAAACTAAATATTCGCAAGCCATCTTTAATTTCCGTCGTGGGGTCAAGCACCAAATCGGATGGGTTGTAATACCTGGGACCAGTAAACCAATAATCAAGAGCAGGAGTAATTTCATCCGAGTCAAATAACAAATTAATACCCATTGAAATGGAGTAATCTGCTTCTTTTCCGGAGGGAATCCCCGGTGAAAAAATGGTTGTGCCGGGTTCAAGGCTGGGAATGCGCCAAGCCAATTGAGAATAAAAAGCCTTCTGTCGATTAAAATCTTTGCGATACTCATTGGAAGTTTGAATCTGATAGCTGATGGAAAGACCCACAAGAACAATCAGAAAAACATTGCGGATTTTTGAAGATTTAAAAGTGATAAAGACCAAGGTCACAATAAGAATCGCCACTCCAAAGATCACTGGTATGTCAAACCGATCTGACCATTTGCCCCTGGTGATTTGACGCAGTGTGCTCCACGCGGGGAACAAGCCAAACAAGACTATGGCAAGTGACAAGAAAATATTTCGCAAGCTTTCTTTTCTTTTGAGAACAAAATCAGCTTGTGCTTGATCTTCGCGAAAGAAAAAATGCAAGAGGTATGTGACGCCCAACCCAATCATCAAAGATAACCAAAGGGTTGCGCTTTTAACTTCTATTGTCATGGGTAAAATTCGATTGGTCCAAATATCCAGCAATAAGAAACGTAAATCGCTATAAATGGTTTGGATAAAAACAACAAGGGTATCGGCTGGAGATTTAAGGAAATTAATAACAAGATAAGGATAATTACTGTCTGCAGGTGTCTCCACCTGGTTTGGGTAGATCACCATTCGCCAATAAATATAAAATCCAAGGATAACAAGAAAAGGCAGCCAATAAAGCACCGTTTTTAGCAGTCCTCTATCTTTCTTTTGTCCTTTATCAATGAGCAGCCAATAAATCAAAATTGGGCGCAGCAATTCCAAGCCGACAAAATATTCCATTGAGAACAAGTGGACAACAGTAAAAACCACTGATAATGGGAAAAAGATCCAAAATTTTTGTGGTTCTTTAATGGCCATCACCATGAAAAGTAAAGAAAGCCCAAAAATGGTATACACCATGAAATGGGAACCGAATGATACAGAAGCGCTTTGATCAGCAAACCCGGGGAAAACCACAAACAACACTGCAGCCCATTGAAGCAGGTTCTTTTGTCGTGGAAACACTTTCACGAATGTGTAGAAAAGCGTTAACGCTGCCGTCCAACGCACCAGAATTGCCGAAAGCTGCCATAAAATAGCAGAGTCCCGGCAAAGCGGAAAAAGCACATAATACGTCCAGGATTGAAAAGGTCTATCGTATGAAAAATACTGCCAAACCAGTGATTTATCCGAGAGGTGAGATAGCAATATTGGCGGCCAATCATCCCAGTAAAAACCAAGTGTAGCGATGAGGACCCCGTAAGTTGTCAGGGCGAACATGAGCAATGCAAGTGGAAATATTACCGGGTGATTGTCTGAATATCTTGAAATCTTAAAGACAATCGATTCAATTTTCGTTCTAAACATAGTAAAAATAACCCACACTGTCTAAAAAAAAACCTATAAAATATAGGTGGTTTTGGGAGAAATGAAGCAGCGATGATTATATCTTGTCGGGGTGGGCGGACTTGAACCGCCGACCCCCGCGTCCCAAACGCGGTGCGCTGCCAACTGCGCTACACCCCGAACCTCTAGAGTATAATCGGTAGCAGCACGAAACGTCAAGGAATATGGCCTCGTTATGACTGATCATCAATCAACTTCAAATTTGTTGACCCTCCTAAAAATCAGCCTGGTCTTGATGGTTGGGATTTCTGCATGCAATCTTCTTGAGCCACAACCTAAAACCACTGAAACCCCTACTGTAATACCTACTAATTTAAATCCAGATAATCCTCTGACTGAAGAACCCTCCCCCACACAAACTGCCGTTCCCTGCACCGACACTACAGGCACCGTGATTGACAGGCAAGTACCCTCCAAATTACTGGCTGAACCCATAAACATCAAGATTTACCTGCCCCCATGTTACGACAGTATAAACAACACCCAATATTCCGTGCTCTACATGCTTCACGGCCAAACAAGCATGGAAGACCAATGGGTGCGTATTGGGTTGTTATCCAAAATGGATGAACTACTCGCCGATAAAAAAGTAAAACCCTTTTTGATTGTGCTGCCTAACGAAATCCGCTCAAACGCTGATTCAGATCAATCAAAATATGGTGACGCCATCATTGAAGAAGTCATCCCGTTTGTTGAAAAACAGTTCAATACGTGCAATGAAAAAGCCTGCCGTGCCATCGGTGGTCTCTCTCGCGGCGGCAATTGGGCTGTTCACCTTGGCTTCTCAAACCCTGAACTCTTCAGCACGGTTGGTGCTCACAGCACTCCCCTGTTTTACGGTGAGATCAGCAATATTCTTATGACAGTCACTTCCGCTGGAACCACTGCAGCTCTACCTACTTTTTATGTTGATGTAGGCAACAAAGATCCGGACCATGCTGATGTAATTCTATTTCTCGAAACCCTGCAAAACCTTAATGTGCCGCACAAGTTTAGCAATAACCTTGGCTACCATGATGAGTCTTATTGGCACGCACACATAGAAGAATACCTGCTGTGGTATGACAGTCAATTAAAGCCCCCCTCTGAAACACCTTAAACCAAAATTGTTAATACAGATCTGGATTCTTAAAAGGAATCAAGGCAAAGATCACAGCCGGAATATAAAGGTTCAATCGGTCAACAGCATCGCCGGTCAACAAACCGACAGCGCCATTGTTTTGTTTTGAATTATTTCTAGAAAAAACAATATCATCGGCTTCACCCAACTCAACACCCTGACGCACCAATTCAGCCAAATTTTCTGGAAGAAAAAATTCGCCGCTGCGTCCCACGCCCCTTTTACCTTCAGAAAGTACCACCACCCAGGCGAACCCGCTCAGGTGCGTTCCCCTATCCATCACACCGCCTTCAATGCCCACCCAATAATCCGCTTCAGGCATGAGTTCACGTGCACGGAGTGCTCTTGCATCTGCGCCTTCGAGGGTTTCCTCATCAGTCATGGGTTGATCTGAAACCGTGGATGGAATTTTTAATGTGCGAACTTCAAATGATTCACGTGGAAACATTCGTTGAAAACCATCCAGAGCGGCCTGTAATTTGACCGGATTGGTAGAGGCGACAGAAATAATATTCATTAATAATCCTTATCTGAGTATATTAAGGGCGACCTGCAGGTCGCCCTCACAAGATGATCGTAAAAGCGTTTTAATATTTTACCTTGCGATCCTGCTTTTTGGCTTGGTCAACCCAATCTGCAATCTGGCTTTCAGAGGGCAGCTTGCGCACCAATTTCTTCTTTTCGTTGATTTCGATCATTTTTTCATATAAATTCTTGGGAACCCGTTTGCTCAATTCCACCACGGTATCCACACCGGCTTCTTCAAGCAGGTCAGAATATTCACTACCAACACCCTTGATGCGGTATAAATCTGCCAGATTGACCCATTCCAAAATTAATGCGTCACCGATACCAGTCTTTTCAGCAAGATCCTTGCGTCCCTTGGGGGTTGCTCCTGCTTCCAATAATGCGTCTGTGGTTAAAATGTTAACTTTAGCCAGTTTCTGTTTGTATGTTTTTCCAATTCCTTCAACATCAATAATACTTGGCATTTCAGTCCTCCATTTTACCAATTATTTTTCAAATTTAAGTATAGAACCTTTTTAATTTCGATGCAATAATAAACTATCAATATCGAATTCGATGCACTCGTGTATAATAGCACGCATGAGTTTAACCCTTGCAGAAGTGGAACATATTGCCAAATTAGCCCGCCTCAACCTTACGGATGAGGAAAAATCAAGATATCGCGAGCAGCTCTCATCGATTCTTGATTATGTGACCATGCTGCAAGAGTTGGATACAACTGAAATATCTGCATCTTCAGGTATACAGCCAGAAGAATGTCGCCTTCGAATGGATGACCCTCTCACTGCAATGTCTACTGCTGACCTGCTCAAGAATGCCCCTGCCACCACCAAAAATCAATTTAAAGTTCCACCGGTGTTTGAATGACCGCCGACCTGACCCTCCTTTCACTATTTGATATGCAGACTGGGCTGCACAAAGGTGATTTTTCAAGTTCTGAGTTACTTGAAGCACACTTGCAGCGTATCCTCACTTTTGAACCGCGTATTCACGCTTTCATTACTTTGGTTGAAGAATCTGCCCGAACTGAAGCAAACAAAGCCGATGCCAAGTTAATTGAAGCCAGAAAAAACGATCAACTTGATCAATTGCCTGCCTTATTGGGCATCCCCATTGCAGTAAAAGACCTGATCACGGTCAAAGATGTACGCTGCAGCTGCGGCTCAAATGTGTTGGGCGATTGGATCGCCCCATTCACCGCCACGGCGGTGCAGCATTTGATTGATGCTGGCGCCATAATCGTTGGGAAAACAAATACTGACGAATTCGCCATGGGATCATCCACTGAAACCTCGGCTTTTGGACCCACTATTAATCCCTGGGATACCAGTCGTGTCCCAGGTGGTTCCTCCGGCGGCAGCGCCGCGGCTGTGGCGGCCCATATGGTGCCCGCAGCTATCGGGTCGGATACTGGCGGGTCCATCCGCCAGCCAGCCGCCTTTTGCGGCGTGACCGGCATCAAACCCAGTTACGGTCGTGTGTCACGCTATGGGTTGGTTGCTTATGGCTCATCATTGGATTCAATGGGTGTTTTCGCACGTACCGGTGCCGAAGCTGCGTTGCTGCTTGGCATCATGGCCGGCATGGATAAAATGGACNNTGCGCATCGGCGTGCCGCGCGAATATTTTATTGACGGCATCCAATCCGAGATTAAAACCACCATTAAAGAAGCCATCGAAACTTATCGCTCCCTGGGCGCCAAAATTGTTGAAATCAGCCTGCCTCATACCAAATATGCACTGCCGGTATATTATTTGATTGCCCCGGCTGAAGCCTCGGCCAACCTGGCTCGTTATGACGGCGTTCGTTTTGGCGCACGCCGCTCCACAGGTTCAATGGTGGAAATGTTCTTTGACACTCGCGGTCAGGGTTTTGGCCAAGAGGTAAAACGACGCATCATGCTGGGCACTTACGCGCTATCCGCGGGTTATTATGACGCATACTACGGTCAGGCACAAAAAGTTCGCACCTTGATCAAACTGGATTTTGAAAAAGCCTTTGAATCGGTGGATGTAATCGCCTGCCCGGTAACGCCAACCACTGCTTTCAAAGTTGGTGAACACGGCGACGATCCTTTGGCCATGTACCTCGAAGACGTATTTACCCTGCCCGCCAACCTGGCAGGTGTTCCCGGCATCGCTTTCCCCGTTGGAATGGATTCAAATAATCTTCCAATTGGAATGCAGTTAATGGGAAAACGATTTGAAGAAGAAACCTTGTTCCAGGCGGTTCAAACCTTCCAGCAATCCACCTCGTTTCATCTCCAATACCCTGTCTTGTAATTATTTCTTCCAATAATTAAAGTAAGTATGGTTTTGAAACTGTTGGTTCAAAATCACGTATATAACTGTGGAAAGGAATTATATAATGACAAATCAAACCACCCCCGTAAATGTTCCAAGCGCTGGTCCGGGATGTCTCGTACGCTTGCTATACCTTGCTTTTGTAGGCTGGTGGCTGGGATTAATCTGGACGCTGATTGCATGGTTCTTGAATTTGACCATCATTGGGCTGCCTCTTGGGCTGGCCATGATCAATCGCATCCCCTATATCATGACGCTTCGACCTTCACGCGTGCAAACCACTGTTGAAGTTAAAGACGGACAAACAGTCATCAGACAATTTGCACCCAAGCAACTGCCATTCCTGCTAAGAGCGCTATATTTCATTGTAATTGGCTTCTGGTTCAGCCTGGTTTGGATGCTGCTGGCCTGGATATTTGCCACGCTCACCCTGGGTTTCGGTCTTCCGCTGGCATTATGGATGTTCGATTGTACACCTGCTGTGACTACTCTGGCCAGAAATTAAAAAATTAGAAATATTCACTAACCCCTTTCGACATTTCGAAGGGGGTTTTTCATTCAGGAATCGAATTTGGTATTTTATCTGCTAAAATTATACAATTAACCTTAAAGCAATTCGTCAGGTCGGAGTACAATTAGGCAGCAAATTCTTTCTTCAAATTTGAACTTTGAAATGGATACTCATAAATGACCTCCTCATACAAAATTGTCATTCCCATGGCTGGATTAGGTTCTCGCATGCGCCCGCATACCTGGAACCGACCCAAACCGCTGTTATATTTGGCGGGTATGACTGTGTTGGATCACTCTTTGGACCAGTTTAAAACCCTGCCAGACCTTGAACATGCCGAATATGTGTTCATTGTCAGCCCAAACCAGGGTGAACAAATTCAGGAACATATGCAAGCGGTGCATCCTGAAAAAAAGGTTCATTTCATTGTTCAAGAACAAATGGAAGGCCAATCCAAGGCGCTATACCTGGCTAAAGAACTGTTGACAGGTAAAGTATTGGTGGCATTCTCAGACACTCTGATCGAAACCAACCTGGCATTTTTAGCAACCGAAACCGCTGATGGAATTGCCTGGGTGAAACCGATGGAAGATCCACGCCGCTTTGGGGTGGTCGAGTTGGATCAAAATGGATTAGCCACAAAATTAATAGAAAAACCAACAGAAATTAGCAACAACCTGGTGGTCGTTGGTTTCTACTATTTCCGTGATGGATTAAAGCTGATCGAAGCGATTGAAGAACAGGTCAAACGTGGAGACAGTTTGAAAGGTGAGTACTTCCTTACAAATGCAATCAATATTTTGCTCGAACACGGCGCCAGGATCAAAGCCAAACAAACCGAAGTCTGGTTGGATGCCGGCATCCCTGAAGCGCTGCTCGAGACCAATCGCTACCTTTTGGATCACGGGCGCAGTGCTTATGAACCTCGGGAAATACAAGATGGGGTAACCATTATTCCACCGGTATCCATACCAGCTAATGTGAAATTGAAATCAGCGGTGATTGGTCCGCACGTGACCCTGGGTGAGTGCTGCGAACTCGAAAACGTGGTTATCCGCAATTCGATCATTGAAGCTGGAACTAAAATCCTGGATATGGTGATTGAAAGTTCGATAATTGGGCGCGATGTCATCCTTGAAGGGCGGCCAGAACGCTTGAACATCGGTGACAATTCGTGGATGACACGATAGTCAAATTTCATTATAGAATTAATAAGGAGCAATAATGCGCGATCATTATCTTTCACGAAGAGTGGCCGGAATGAAACCCTCTGGTATTCGAAAATTCTTTGACATCGCCGCCACCATGAAGGATGTGATCTCTTTGGGTGTTGGAGAACCAGATTTCACCACGCCTCCGCCAATTCTCAAGGCTGGTATCAATGCGTTAAATAGCGGACAAACGCATTACACATCCAACTACGGGATTATTGAACTTCGCCGCGCCCTCTCAAAACACCTTGAAGCACGTTATGGGGTGCATTACAATCCCGAGACCGAGATTGTGATCACCGTGGGTGGGTCTGAAGCGCTTAACTTGGCTGCCATTGCTTTATTGAACCCTGGAGATGAGGTCATCATCCCGACCCCATGTTTTGTGTCTTACCAGGCCGCTGTGATTTTAGCTGGCGGTGTCGCCGTGGAAGTGCCCTGCAAGATTGAGAATAATTTCGACTTTGACCCGGATCAAATCCGCGCGGCCATCACCCCGCGCACCAAGGCTATTTTAGTGGGTTTTCCGAGCAATCCCACAGGTGCGGTTTCGAGCCGTGAACACTTACTTGAAATTGCCAAGATGGCTGAGGAACATGACTTAATCGTGCTTTCCGATGAAATTTATGACCGCCTGGTCTACGGCGTGGAACATGTTTGTTATCCGGCCCTGCCAGGGACGTATGACCGCACCCTGCTATTGGGCGGCTTTTCGAAGGATTATGCCATGACCGGCTGGCGCATTGGTTATGTTGCCGGACCTGAACACCTGATCAACGGCTTGCTGCGGGTGCATCAATTTATGGTCATGTCTGCACCTACTGTTGCTCAATATGCCGGTCTTGAAGCATTGTTGAATGGTGAACCCTATGTTCAGAAGATGGTGGCAGAATACGATCGGCGGCGGAAGCTGCTGGTCTCAGGTCTCAACCAGATCGGATTGGCGACATTTGAACCCAAGGGCGCTTTTTACGCCTTCCCCAAGGTGGATGTAACCGGACTGGATGATGAAACCTTCTGCGACCGCTTATTGAAAGAAGAACACGTCGCCATTATCCCCGGCAACTCGTTTGGTGCAGGCGGCGAGGGTTTTGCCAGGGCTTGTTATGCCACAGGTTATGACCAGCTTGAAGAGGCGCTTGAACGCATCGAAAGGTTTGTGGGAAAACTCTAAAATTACTCCCCGCCGACAAACGGCGGGGAGTTTTTATTTGTTATGTTCGTAAATCATCCTCACGCCGAGCAGGGTGAGTTCAGGTTCCACAGCATCAATGCAGCCAACCTCACTTGAAATCAGATGAGCAAGACCGCCGGTGGCAACCACTTTTGCCTCACCGCCCAATTCTTCTTTCATACGGGCTACAATGCCTTCCACCAGACCGGCAAACCCGTAGATCAACCCGGATTGAAGCGAGAGGATGGTGTTCTTGCCAATCACGTGATCCGGCCTGTGAAGGTCCACGGCCGGGAGCATGGCGCCGGCGTCGAAAAGTGCTTCTGCACCCGTGCCGATACCGGGTGCAATGGCGACTCCCTCAAATACCTTGTCTTTGGAGACCGCAGAAAATGTGGTGGCAGTGCCGAATCCGATCACGATCACCGGCGTGCCATACAANNGCTTCAAGATCCAGGTGCCGTTTGACCAGGTCGTGAAAAGCAATCGTCAGGTCAGGCACCACCGATGAGAAGGCACAGCCGTGAATATCCTCTTTGCGAATATTTTCACTGGCAAAAAGAGATAACAGCAGCACTGCGTATTCATCTGCCAATTTGCTGGTATCGGTAAAGATGCGCCAATGGGTGACCAGTTTCTCGCCTTTATATAAGCCAAATTTGATGTTGGTATTACCGATATCAATACACAGGAGCATAGTTAATTATCCAATCCCAATCGAGCCCAATAAAGAATTGAGTCCTGACACAAGTCCGCCAAAAATGGTCACTGCCAACACGATAAGCAGTATGATGCCGATGATGTAGATCCAGCCCAGCCACAAGCCTGTGTTGGCCATTTTCTTTCCGCCCATCAACCCGTCACTTTTGCGAATCAACCTTTTGGCACGGCTGCCGGCAAAAATGGCAAGCAAAGCCGTAATTGGCGCCAAAAAAAGAGCCAGGATCAATTTCATATCAATGAGAGAGTGAAAGAATAACAAAGCATAACTCAAGATACCGCTGACCAGACTGATCAGGGCAGACAGGTTGAGTTTTTTTGGTGTTTTCTGAACGGATAATTCTTCAGTCATCTCAAATCTCCTGCTTTTTATGAATGATTAGATTATAGCAGGAAGATGCATGCTCATACCAGTATGGGCAATTCACGCGAAGCCTCCACCTGCAGGATGAATTGCCCTTGCTTTGTTTAAGTCAGGTTAATGATAAAATCATCTGCATTATGAAGTATGAACCCGTGATCGGTCTTGAAGTGCATGCAGAGCTGGCCAGCGCAACCAAAATGTTTTGCGGCTGCCCTGTGGTGGATACAACCCAGGCTGAACCCAACACCACCGTTTGCCCTGTATGTGCAGGTATGCCCGGCACATTGCCGGTGCTCAACCAAAAAGCCGTTGAATTTGGCATCCGCGCCGCGCTGGCGCTGGAATGCGAAGTGCAGCGGGTCTCGGTTTTTGCGCGAAAGAACTACTTCTATCCCGACATCCCCAAGGGTTACCAAATTTCGCAATATGAACTGCCGCTGGCCACCAACGGCCGGCTGGTTGTGGATACATCACAAGGTGAAAGCGTCATCCGCGTCAGGAGGGCACACCTTGAAGAAGACACCGGCAAGCTCAGCCACATCCACGAGGGCAGCGAGGACTATTCGCTGGTGGACCTGAACCGCGCAGGTGTGCCGCTGCTTGAGATCGTCTCTGAACCGGATATGCATTCGATTGAAGAAGTACGGGGCTACGCCACCAGCCTGCGCGCCATCCTGAAAGAGATCGGCGTCAATTCAGGTGACATGGAAAAAGGCGTCATCCGCTTTGAAGCCAATGTCTCCATCCGCCCGGTGGGCAGCACGGAACTGGGTACGCGTACCGAGATTAAAAATCTGAATTCCTTCCGCGCCATGGAACGCGGCATCCTCTACGAATTGGAACGTCAAGCCAAACTGCTTGACAGCGGTCAACTCGTGTCACAAGAAACGCTGGGCTGGAACGAAGCCGAGCAGAAAACTTATTCGCAGCGCTCCAAAGAAGACGCCCACGATTACCGCTACTTCCCTGAACCCGATCTGCCGCCGCTTGTGGTGGATAATGAATGGGTGGAAGAGATCAGGGCAACGTTACCTGAACTTCCGCGCGCCAAGAGCCTGCGTCTGCAAACCCAATATGGGCTCAACCGTGTGGAGGCTTTTAAAATCGCAGCTGAATGCGAAGTTAGCGACTTTTTTGAATCCTGCGTCGAGGCTTTAAAAAACCCTAATCCAAAATCCGTGGCAGCCTGGATCACCGGGGAATTGTTTGCCTGGTTGAACCTCTCGGGCAAGGATTTTGTTGAGATTAAAGTAACTCCCTCAGGACTGGCCGAATTAATTGATCTGGTACAAGAGGGCGTGATCAACCAGAACACCGCCAAAGCTGTGTTTGTAAAAATGCTCGAGACCGACAAATCCGCCAGAGAAATCGTCAAAGCCGAGGGGTTGGCCCAAACATCGGATGGCGATGCGATTGCCCGTTTAGTCAGCGAGGTGATAGGGGCCTACCCTGATGAACTGGAAAGTTATAAGTCTGGCAAAGAAACCCTTTCCAACTGGTTCTTCGGCCAGGTCATGAAGGCTGCGGGCGGCAAAGCCAACCCGGCTGTCTTGAAAAGCGAACTTGAAAAACATCTTCAGCAGCACAAATCATAATCCTGTTCCGATTCACACCATTTATTACAAAAAAAGCTGGATGATTTCTCATCCAGTTTTGAGGTGTTTATTGAACTAAAGTCCATCAACAATACAGGCAAGCGCCAATAGAATAAAAGCACCGGCAACCAGCCAAAACGCTATTCCACTAATGACTGGAATAGCAACATACGTGCCAATAATACCTGCTGCTCCGGCAATAACCGCAATCCACCATGTAACTTTTTTTGGTTTTGAAATTTTCACAATATCCTCCTCGTCTAAATTTGGATGAAATAACCATTAAACTTCACTAAAAATATTATACATATAATATCCTGATTTTTTTAACTGTTCATCCGATGTGAAAATGCCCTTTCTTGATGCAAGAACCATTACGAAACACGTGGTTCTTACTCTTGACATCCTTTCATTCTCTTGATATTATATCGTAACGCGATATATCGTATTGCGTTACTACGAAAGGCGTAATATGGAAGATATTAATAATATGCAGGAATTGATCAAGAAGGCTACGCCGTTGACAGAGGCATCATACTATATTTTGATCTCGCTCAAAGATCCGCTTCACGGTTATGGGGTGATGCAAAAAGTGGATGAGTTGAGTCAAAAGCGTGTGCAGTTAGGCCCAGGCACCTTATATGGGGCGCTGTCCAATTTGCAAACCCTGGGGTTGATCGAAGCCGTTGGTGAAAGTGGCAGCGAAAGACGCAAACTTTACTGTATGACCGAAACTGGCCGCTTCATCGCCGAACATGAGGTCATTCGGTTTGAAGAACTCGCCCGCCATGGACGAATGTTAATGGGAATGTGAGGATTATGATTATGAGCGTAGAAAAAACAAATAGTTCAAAAAGTGTCTTAAAAGTATTCCTGCCCTGGCAGGACGAAGATGAAGAAAAGTGGTTGGAAATGATGTCTGCAAAAGGATGGCAGCTTATGTCTGCGGTTCCCTTCTTTTATTCTTTTCACAAGATACCACCCAAACAAACCATCGTTCGGCTCGACTACAAGGGCACATGGGATAAGGATTATCAGGAGTATTTGGTCACATTCAGCGACGCCGGATGGACGCTGCTCACCACGCTTGGAAACTGGCATTACTTCAGTATTAATCCTCAAAATGAGGTTGTTCCTGAGATCTATAATTCAAACCGAGCTAAAGCCAATAAATACCGTCGGTTGTTAATAGGGTTGTCGCCCATTTTGTTATGTCTTGTAGGCCCTTTTGCGCATGCCTTTGATTTTGGCAGCCAGACAGCAATTTCCGGTTTGGATATTGCCTTGCGGGTGATTTATCTGCTGGCAGCTTTTTTATTCATCTATTCATTCTTGAGAGTATGCATTAAACTCATACTATTGAAAACAAACCATCGGGAATAACAGTTTTAGTAGTTATCCCTTTTTACGTGATATAGAAAAAGAGCGAAACATGAGAAACCAACAGATCAAAAAAGTTAACCGCATCTTCTTTTCGGGTCAGGATGAAGAAAAACGAAAATGGCTGGATCAAATGAATGCTGAAGGCTGGCAGCTAATTTCCGAATCTTCTTTTGTGTATTCTTTTCAAAGAGTTGCCTCAGAAATGGCTGAGAATCAATCTTCTTATCGATTGGTTTTGGGTAAGGATTTTCAAAAATCCATGCCGCTTTTTCAAGAGCCAAGGCAAGAATGGGTGGCTTTACTATCTGAAAGAAATATCGCCCAGAATATCCAGGCATTATCCGTGCTGCCCAAGTTGAATGAATCCAAAGCGGACACTATCACCAAAAAACGCAGACTCGCGGTTGGTGCATTTGCGTTGTTATTGTTCATAATCGCAATAATGACCAAAATTGCCATTATTTCAACCGGGGACTTTTTGTCACTTTTTAAACTGCAGTTTTTTACCGGCATCCTTTTTATTGGGAGCAGCCTGGTCTTTGGAATGATCGTTTTATTGAAAAACTTTTTGAAAGTCTTCTCGCCTGAATGTAAGACCAAAAAATAATCCTCGCTAAACGGCAACTTAAAGAGGCTTATTAATCGGTTTAAACCGATTAATAAGCCTCTTTTCTGACAATTATTAGCCCTTTTACGACAAACCTCATATTGACTTGCCCATTTAAAAAAGATACTCTTAACCTGCATCAGTTATTGGCGGAGGAAAAATTTGCAGGTTATAAGTAACATCACTGCTCAATGCGGCGGACACGGAACCGGTGTGTCCGCTTATGATTTAACCCCCCGCTGCAAATTTTGGAAACCCATCTTAAATTCTATTCAGTAAGGAGAGATGTGAATGGCAAATCAAATTAATGCATTTGAAATGGCACAAAGGCAATTTGATCATGTTGCTGAATTATTGAACCTTGATCCGCAAGTATCAGAGATCCTGCGCTGGCCGCTGCGAGAGTTTTCTTTCCGCATTCCGGTGCGCATGGATGACGGCAGTGTACGCGTTTTCCAGGGATTTCGTGTGCAACACAACGATGCCCGCGGCCCCAATAAAGGCGGCATCCGTTTTCACCCCGCAGAAACCATCGACACCGTGCGCGCCTTAGCCACCTGGATGACATGGAAATGCGCCGTGGCAGACATCCCCCTGGGCGGCGGCAAGGGCGGCATCATTCTTGACCCGGCCACCCTCTCCAACAGCGAAAAAGAGCGCCTGGTGCGCGGCTGGGTGCAGGTGATGTGGCGGAATATCGGTCCGCGACAAGACGTGCCCGCCCCGGATGTAGGCACGACCCCGCAGATGATGGCCTGGATGATGGACGAATATTCCAAACTGGTCGGGGCTTACACACCCGGCACGATCACCGGCAAACCCCTCGGCGGCGGTGGGTCACTCGGACGCACAGAAGCCACCGGCTACGGCGTGATCTACACCGTACGCGAAGCCATGAAGTACCTTAAGATGGACCCTGCCAAATGCACGGCAGCCATCCAGGGGTTTGGCAACGTGTCGCAATATGCTGCCATCGGTTTCAACGAAATCCTCAAAGGTAAAGTGATCTGTGTCTCTTTCTATGACCGTGAAGACAAGGTTTCTTACACCGTCAGCAAAGCGGACGGCATTGATCCGCATTTCTTGATGACCATTACCGACCAATATGGCTCGATCGACAAAGCCAAGGCAAAAGCCGCAGGCTATGCCATTGAAGACGGCGGCGAGTGGATCAAGAAGGATGTGGATGTACTCATCCCTGCGGCACTTGAAGGTCAGATAAACAACGAGACGGTCAACTTGATCGCCCCGCGTGTCAAGATCGTCGCTGAAGGCGCAAACGGTCCGACTACCCCTGATGCGGATGAAGTCTTGAAAGCCAAAAACATCTTTGTGATCCCTGACTTCTTGTGCAACGCCGGCGGCGTGACCGTTTCTTATTTCGAGGGCGTTCAGAACGACATGAACTACTACTGGACCAAGGAAGAAGTGCTCGAAAAACTTGACACCAAGATGACCATTGCCTTCCAGGGTGTGCTGGATATGAGCCTGAACCGCAAGGTCTTTATGCGCGACGCCGCCTATATGGTGGCCATCGACCGCGTAGTCAAAGCCATGCAATTACGAGGCTGGGTGTAAACGACCAACAACATTTTTATTGGAGAAAATCGCTGGCTGATTGCCAGCGATTTTTTGTTCAATTGAGAATAAGTATATTTATTTCTAGAAATAGTTACGGCTGGGTAAACAAGACTCTCAGGCTGCCGTAAGTGGGTTTGTTCTCGTCATTATTACCGCAGGCAGGCGCAGAAAGACCGGTGACCGGCTGACCGGATTCTCCGATGCGGACGGTGTAAACAACGTCAGGTATGAACAGGTAATCAGCGTAACCCAGGCTGACTTCGGGGTAAAGGCCGGTATAAAAGGTCTCAACCCCGCCTGTGGCTTGAGAAATTTCGATGCGCACGCCCGGCACAGCCTGACCGCTTGAGTCAAGGACGATGATCTGCAAGAGTGAAACCGCGGGAAGCGGATCACAGATGGGTTCAGGCTCTCCTGACATGACAAAAGGCGAACCGAGAGTGGGCTGCGGTGTGGCGGTAGGCCTGGGGGTATTGGTGGCGCCAGGTGTGCCGGTTGGCCCCTGGGTCATCTCAACTGTGCCGGTGGTGGCTGGCGTCGTTGGGATAACCTCGGCAGCCATGGGGGTGAGCATTGGCAGCGGTGTGATGGATAGCGACGGCTCACTGACCGCGGCGGCCAACAGAGCAAGCGCTCTGGCGCTTGCATCGCTTCCGCTTTCGGCCAGCATGCTTTGCGCCTGGGCGATTACCACCTCGGCAGGATTAACATCTTGCAGCAGCGCCAACCTGGCCCTGGCCCGTCCGCCATCGCCTTCGGCAAGGTAGGCCTGTGCGACCATGATACGGTAAGCCTCTTTGCCCTCCGCGGATAAGGTGGAAGGTTCGGTGTTGATGTAATGCACAGGGAGCACTGTCGCTGAGAGAATCAAGCCAATGATCATTCCTATGATCACACCGGTTAAGAGATACCATGAACCGCGCTTTTCGGTCATGGTATCACCTCCGTTGTTGGGGTAACCGGTGCTGCGTTTGAAGAAGAGCCAATTGCGGTTTGAAGCAAGGTGATCAACTGTAATTCGTGCTGTGAATAACCCAACTGCTGACCGAGGATGAGCGCTTCTTTGATACTTGAGGAAGTGTCAGAGGGTGAAATCTCACGCAGCAATGCTGCGGCAGTGAGAAGGTCTTGATCGGCGGCGAATTTCTCAGCCACCATCAAGATGTAATCCGCCTGGTAATCGCCGCGCAGAGACTCAAGGGGGGCATTTTTAACCGGCGCAGGGATAAGCAGCCAGCCAATCACCAATCCGGCAAAAAGCCCGACCAAAATGGCGATCATGAATCCGATTTGGCGCTTATTCTGCATAAGTTAATCCTTGGGCAGCATGGGAATCTTGACGCCGCGTTCTTTGGCAGCCCTTATAGCTTCAGGGTAACCAGCATCCACGTGGCGGACGATGCCCATGCCGGGGTCAGCGGTCAAAACGCGTTCGAGGCGGCGGGCAGCCTCGGGGGTGCCATCCGCGACGATGACCATGCCGGCATGCTGGCTGAAGCCGATGCCGACGCCTCCGCCGTGATGGAAGGAAACCCAGGTGGCGCCGTTGGCGGTGTTGATCATGGCGTTGAGGATGGGCCAATCGCTGACCGCATCCGTGCCGTCTTTCATGGCTTCGGTCTCGCGGTTTGGAGAGGCCACCGAGCCGGCGTCCAGGTGATCGCGGCCAATAACGATGGGTGCAGAGAGTTCGCCGCTGGCGACCATTTCATTGAATTTGAGACCGGCTTTGGCGCGGTCGCCGTAGCCCAGCCAGCAGATGCGTGAGGGCAACCCCTGGAAGGGCACACGCTCGCGGGCCATCTTGAGCCAGCGCTGCAAGTGTTCATCTTCGGGGAAGAGGGCTGCTACAGCCGCGTCGGTCTTGTATATATCTTCGGGGTCGCCTGAAAGTGCCACCCAACGGAAGGGACCCTTGCCCTCACAGAAAAGCGGACGAATGTAGGCAGGCACGAAACCCGGAAAGTCAAAGGCGTTGGTGACGCCGTTGTCAAAGGCGCGCTGGCGGATGTTGTTGCCGTAGTCAAAGACCTCCGCGCCGCGCTGCTGAAAGCCGAGCATGGCTTTGACATGCATTGACATGGAATCCATGGACATTTGGACGTAGCCCTGCGGATCTCGCCTGCGCATCATTTCTGCCTGATCGAGGGTGAGCCCGGCGGGGACGTAGCTCATGACGTCATGTGCGGAAGTCTGGTCGGTGACCACGTCAGGGGTGATGCCACGGTCATACAGTTCGCGGAAGATAACCGAGGCATTGCCCACCAGCCCGATGGATTTGGGCGTTTCATTCTTGACGGCTTCCTCAACCAAAGTCATGGCCTCTTCGAGGGTATCCACCACGATATCCACATAGCCGATTTGCTGACGGCGTCGGGCACGTTCGGGGTCCACTTCTACCACCAGGCCGACCCCTTCGTTCATGGTGATGGCCAAAGGTTGGGCGCCGCCCATGCCGCCCAGGCCGGCGGTGAGCACAAATTTGCCGCGCAGGGAGGGCCAGCCTTTTTTGACGGCCAGTGCAGCCAGGGTTTCGTAGGTGCCCTGAAGAATGCCCTGTGTGCCGATGTAGATCCATGAGCCGGCGGTCATTTGTCCGTACATGATGAGGCCTTTGCGGGCGAGGTCGTCAAAATGTTCTTGCGTGGCCCAGTGGGGCACCAGGTTGGAGTTGGCGATCAAGACGCGCGGGGCGTCGGTATGGCTTTTAAAGACGGCCACCGGTTTACCCGATTGGACAAGCAAGGTTTCATCCGGTTCGAGGTTCTTGAGGCAGTCAATGATGGCATCGTAGGCATCCCAACTGCGGGCGGCCTGTCCGCGGCCGCCGTAGACCACCAGGTCATCGGGGCGCTCGGCCACTGCGGGGTCGAGGTTGTTTTGCAGCATGCGATAAGCGGCTTCAATCTGCCAGTTCTTGCAGGTGAGTTGTGTGCCGCGTGGGGCGCTTACAGGTCGTGGAGCAGACATTAAGCCTCCGGGTGATGGAGAATTTTGTGTAATTATACGCTGAATTGATAAGAACTTCTCTCGCAAAGACCGCAAAGAAAACCTTTTAAAATCTTTTTTAAACCACGAAAAACACGGAAAGCACGAAAAAACCTTTTAAGAAAAACCTAAAGTAATTTTTTGGTTGGAAACGAATGGTTCGTTCTTTGAATTCGAATCGAGAAAATAGGGTGAAAAAGAAAAATTGAGATCAAAAAAGAGGTTTCTTGTTGAAAAAATGATTCATATTTGTTTCAGAAAAAAATCGAAACCCCATTCGCTCCGCTCAGGGGCGCAAAGTTCGCGCAAAGAAAACGAATATTTGCACCTTATTTTTTTCTTATTCGTTTTATAAAATCAATAAAAATCAATTCGACTACCCTTCGCCACGCCCTTCGCTTTGCTCGCCCACAAAAAGCGAGGGACATGTGGTGCAGGCGCTCGGGCACAGGTAAAACGAATCGCGAGGTGGTGAGGATGAAGCGGATATGATCGCAGCGCAGTTGAGTTGCTTAAATATATTAGAACATAATATCTATTTTGTCAAGAGAAATCGTCCAGTAATTTCTTAGATGTTGCTCTTCGTTTACTTTATTGCATTCGTCATCACAGAAATTCTCAATATAGGTTATGAAATCTTCGTTGAGGAAAATATTAAAATGAGCTGCTTTATCTTTACTTATGGCAATTATCAATTTCAATGCTTCCAAAAAGCTATCAACAAGATTTAATTCACCGGATTGCGGGAGGATTTTGTCAAAAGCCATTTTGTCCGCCGTGTTTAGACGTCTGTATAAGTTACTGATCTTACGCCGAGAAAACACATTTTTATGACTGCTCTTTTTATATGTGTGATATTTTTCAAACAGTAAACCCAATAATAGATTAACGGTCTCTCGCCATTTTTTATATCCCTTAATATCTTTTCGAAAGAAACATTTGGTGATTCTTGGCACTCTGAATAAGAGGTAATCCAGATCATATTTTATGTCTTTCGTTGCCGGCAAGGTCTGCAATTTCGAATCATTGAATTTCGTTTGTTCGTTCTTATAAATCGATTGAGATGGTGAAAAGATACAATCGCCAGAAGAGATGCCAAAATCTATTTTATGATAGGGCGAGTAATCCCTTAACATTATCATTTGTGCCAGGTTTTCACTATCTGATTGAATATTTAATGTTTCAAATATTGGAGAAATGTTGTTTATAAGCTGGAGGTATTTACTTTGAGTACATAAAAGATCGTTTGAGTGCACCCTAATGTCGATATCTGAATAATTATCCTCTGTTGCATCAGCGCAACTGCCGAAAAGTGTAATTTCGCGAACTTCGGGCTGTTCCGAAAAAACGCACACGATTTTATTCAATAATTCTACGCGACTTCGAAATTCCATTTGTTTATACACCTTGATTTTGTGTATTGATTTGTTGAAATATATTGTAAGTGTATTTCAAAGGAAAATACAAAACATTCTCTCTCGGAGACGCGGAGAAAATCATATAATACTTAACTAAGAAATATTCGAGATTTTCTAAACTCACAAATGTTTCTTGGTTGGAAATGAATAATACGAATCCATAAAAAAAGGCAGTGATTAACCGATTAATAATAAAACAATGTCCCCCTTGCAAAAAACGCTTGAGGGCGCAAAGACCACGAAATTCAAATCCCCATTCACTTCGTTCAAGGGCGCACACTTGACCAGGCTGCAAGTGCCATGGAAGTTCGTACGACTAAAATGACTCGGCGAAGCGAAAATGATAGAAGTGAGGGTGAGGTGCTTGTTAATATTAGAACGTATTATCTAATTTGTCAGGGGAAAATTATTAGAATTGAAAATGAAATTGATTTTCTAATAAGTGATCTGTGATTTAACTAATCACATATAATTAAATTATCAAAACATTGGAAGGGGAAAAGGCAATGAAAAAAATCTTTTCATTAGCGCTTGTGTTTATATTTTTCATACTTGGGGCATGTACCCGTATTCAACCAAGTAATAATGATATTACTGCACTACTTACAATTACTAGAATCGCGCCTTCTGCAAAGCTGTCTCAAACAAATACACCCAACCCAACAAATACTCCCACCTTTAAGGGGAACAGTCAGTATTATGTCGACCTTTTTTCAAAGTCTTTGATTAAAGGCGACAAAGAAATTGTTGCCGGTATGATAGGATATCCTCTCAGAGTTTACTTTAAGGACGATCAAGAGGATTTTTATTCTGAAACTTTAGAAATATTTGAACCTGAAGCATTCTTGAGTGATTTTGATGTAATTCTTAACCAAGAAATAATCATGGAATTCAGCAATCTCTATCAAAACGCCAAAATTTATTCTTATGACGATGAAACTGTAATGAAATCTGTTAACGGTAGTGTTACATTCAATTCAAATGGCCGAATTATTGAAATTCAAAATGATACTGCTTCCATCACCACTCTTTGGTTAACCCAAACACCAACGCCAAGAGCCACGCTTGATCCTAATGATTGTTATTCAACCGCGATGACAACCTATGATATGAATATGTGCGCCGGTCAAAAGCTTACTGCAATTGAAAATAAGCTTGATGGATTAATAGGTGAATTAAAAGGTGTTCTTGATAAATCGCAATTTGACCTTCTCCTTCAAGTGCATGAGGAATGGTTAAAAACAGCTAACGATCATTGTGCTTGGGAAGAAAATTTTTATATAGATGGAACAATAAGGGGAGTATATGGAGCAGATTGTCTGATTAACCAATACAGTCAAAGAATTAACGATCTTAGGTGGGCTCTTTGTGAGGGTCAGGGAATGGCAGGTGAATGTGAAGCCTCATGGAAATACAACCAATAACGCTTTTGAATTGTTACAGAATACACAAATATGTAGGTAGCTGAGGATTCACTCACGATCTCTTCTCCCCATATTCTCTTCCAATCGTCTGGCAAGGATAAGTCCTTGATAGTCCTAGTTTTCAATATCGGAGCATATGGCTCGCGGATGGTGATTACGATGTCTTAGTTGATAAAAGGTGGGTTCAGCGATCGAACCCACCCTTGTCAATGAGTGGGTTGGGGATCAAGAACAAGACCCCCGCGGTTTTGATGAATAGAGGCAAACTCGATAATCAAACCGCGGGGGTCTGCCTTAATTTTATAGCAATTCTCGCGATGACAGAGGGACGAGAAGAGACTTATCGTCCTTTGTAGTAACTGGATTGTATATCAGCGTGAATGGGTTCCGTGAACCTGCTTATTTTTGTTTGTTAATTATTCAGGGTTTGTTAGGGACATTGGTATTGATAATCGAATAGGATAATTTTGTGACAAAAGCCGATTTAGTGAAAGGAGCATATGAAATGAACAACAAAAAACTACTTCTTAAACGACTGTCCATGTTAAGTTCATTTTTAGCAGTAGCAGTATTGTTATTGACTGCCTGCAGCGCTTTTACAATCCAGGCTTCTGCCAACGCGAATGAGAGCGGTGGCATAGATCTCCGCGCTGGTTCACAACCGGCTGCTGAAGACAGTGTTTTGAACCAGCCCCCCATGACACTGACAATAGTTGGCGTTGTCCTTTTAATCCTGGTTTTGATTGCGCTGTCTTCACCCGGAATATCGAAAAACGAACCCCCTTTATAAGTCTTTTTCCCTGTTGGTTAATGGGTGATGAAATGATGGAAAAAATTTGACCTGGAAGCTCGGTTATAAACTTTTCGGGGGAGGAGAAACCCGCAATGCCTTTTAATGATAAAACGCGTTTGGATCCATCTCAGGTGCAAGACCGCCGCGGCAGTAGTAAGGGCCGCACCTTGGCGGTTGGAGGCGGCGGCATTGGCCTGATCATCCTCGTGGTCTCACTGCTCTTGGGCGGTAACGCTGGCGACTTGTTGGGGATGGTGGCAAACGACTCAACGAGCAGTATTCAGGGTACCAGCGAGACCAGCGATCTTCAGACCGCCTGCCAGACCGGCGCGGATGCAAACGCCAGAGCAGACTGCCGCATTGTGGGCTACGTCAACAGTATTCAAGATTATTGGACTGATGAATTTGACGCCCAGAATGCCCAATATACCCCGGCCCAGACCGTGCTATACAGCGACTCCACCGAGGGAGCTTGTGGCTATGCTTCAGGTGCGTCCGGTCCGTTTTATTGCCCGAGTGATCAGATGGTCTACCTGGATCTCACCTTCTTCGAAGAGCTAACGTCGCGCTTCGGCGCACAGGGGGGACCCTTTGCAGAAGCTTACGTGCTGGCGCACGAATATGGGCACCACGTACAAGACCTTCTCGGTTTGCTCGATCAATCCGGCGGAAATTCAACCGGCCCGCAGAGCATGTCGGTATTTACCGAACTGCAGGCTGATTGCCTGGCCGGTGTGTGGGTTTATCATGCCGCCGAAACCGGATATCTGACGACTCCCAGTAATGAAGAGATCGCCCAAAGCCTGGATGCCGCCTCTGCCATTGGCGACGACCGTATCCAGCGCGAGACACAAGGTTATGTTTCGCCCGAGTCGTGGACCCACGGATCCTCCGAGCAACGCCTGGCAGCTTTGACCGACGGCCTGCAATCCGGAGATATCAACTCGTGTGAAACGCCAGGTTGGACGGAGTAGCCGGTTTTGCATTTGTTTTTGATGCAAAGCGCTCGCAGAAAAATGGCGAGGTCATCACCTTGCGCATGTAATCCATTCGCCCTCGAAAAATCATTCGGGAGCAGATGCGCTCCTGAATCGCAGGTGTGCGAAGATCGCAGTGTCCGCACTACCCATGGCTATCAAGTTTTCATCGAAGAATTCAATGAAGGGTAAGACACGGTATACAAAACTATGGAGGTTGGCCTATTCACCCTGGTATAACTTGGGTAAACAATAACACCAACTGTATAATACAAATGGTTTTTCCAGCCGTTGTGCCTATTGGGGAAAGAAGAATTAAATGAAAGATTTCATGATTACTGTTGCGGCCATCTTAGGGATTGTGGCACTCGTATTGTTGGGGATATGGGGGCTCGGTCAAATCACCAGCCGTCCATCGGTGGTGCTCACGAATGAGGCGTGTGAAGCACCCTGCTGGTACGGCATCCAACCCGGNNAATAAATCGATCTATGGAGATTATGACAAAAACGATTCAGTCCTTTCGTGGTATTGGTACTTCCAGCGGCCTGCATCCGATGGCGGCGGAACAGTGTATTTTGCAGATGACCGCGTCACGGCCATCAGTCTGTTAACCGCCCCATCATTGAACCTGGATAATTTCATCGAGAAATTCGGCGAACCTGACCAATATTGGACGGAGATTGGATACGGCGACAATCGTGAGTATCTTGAGATTTCGCTGTTTTATCCAACCAGGGGAGTTGCGGCGACCTTGGTGATTGATATTGAAGGGGATTCAAAACAGGTTGAAATCAAAGGCTCCGACCGCATTATGAGGGTTACTTTTTTTGACCCCTCCCTGCTGGATGACCTTCTCGAAACCAGAATCCTGATTGACACACCCAAGACGGCACGCACCGGCAGCTTCAATCCATGGAGCGGGTATGGGACCATTTCTCATGCTATTGAGTAGGGTGGTGCATCCGCGATGCACCACCACAGATTTCCGGGTCGTGCGCGTGAAATGAGGGAAAAATGAAAAAGAAATTTCAGTATTCCGACATTTTATTGGTGATCATTCCGATGGTGATGTTAATCATTTCATTGACGATTGATTGGCTGGAACCCATCACGGCAAAATATTTCTACCGGATATGGAAACCGGATTTAGTTATGTGGTTGTGGAGCCTGGGCCGGGTTGTTTTTGTGCTGGTGATATTTGCAGGAATGCTCTATTTCATCAATAACAAGCATAAAACCAAACTCCACAGTATTGTGTGGCTTGGGCTGGGGTTTTTAGCGATCTTTGCATCCACGCCCTGGGGCCATGCGATTAACCTGGTTCGCATACAAACGCGTTTTCTGCAATTTTATCCAAGAAATTTATTCTTTTTGGCCGGGGCGTTTCTATTGATGACAGGGATTTATGGGTTGATCAGACCAGTTCAAAATCGACATGAATAGTAGATGCGTCCACCTCGAAAAGTCTGGGGCAGGTGGACGCACCTTGCGAGAAAATTTTCTTTTTCTATAACAGCAGCACGACAAGAAAGAATCTCACCAAGTATCCAACAAATGGGGTAAATCTACAAAATAGGCGACCCGCAAGTCGCCCTTACCATTTCAAGTTCGGTTCGTTCGGCTATCTTGAATTGAAGAATTTGCGCATGTAAGCATCAACTTAGCGTTTATTTATTCATCGCAGCAACTGAATCAGGTTGCTGTAATCGTCCGTCCATAAGCGGATGTCGCGGCGGAAACCGGTCAGGCTGTCGGTTTGATTTACGAAGGCTGGGTTCTGCAATAATTCAGCATCACGCGAGAGCAGCACCCATACTGATTGTGCGGCGGCGGGGTTGGCATCCTCCACAGAAGTTTGGATGACGGCCATTTCGAGGTTATAGTACTCAGCCAGTTGCCAAAAAACAGGCCGCAGATCCAGGCGGCTGTTGGAGATGTGGGCCGCGATAAGTCCATCCGGGGCGAGGGTCTGCAAGTAGACTTCGAAAGCCTGACGCGTTACCAGATGCACCGGGATGGAATCGCTGCTGAAGGTATCCAGCACCAGCAGGTCAAAGTTGTGCTGCATGCCTGAACTGAGTTCGTTTTCAAGCGAAAGGCGCGCATCCCCGGGGACGATAGTGTTTTGCGCCGGACTATCCTCAATAAATGAAAAATAACCGTTCAGACCGTTGGCAAGGTCAACCATGACCGGGTTGATCTCGTAAAAGCGATATTCATCACCGGGTTGGCCGTAGGCGGCCAACGTGCCGGCGCCCAGCCCCAAGACGCCCACACGCATGCCTGAGGTGTAGTACGGATGGTTCAAAATAGCCAACCCGACCCCGCTGTTTTTGCTGTAGTAACTGGTGGGAATTCCACGCAGGGCAGGGTCAATGAATTGGAATCCGTGCATGGTGGTGCCATGCACCAAAACATTTGCGGCCTGTTGAGCGGCACCCACCTCGTTTTGACGAACCGTAACCACGCCGTAAAAATTGCGTTTGACAAACAAATTGCCGGCAGACGAAGTGATAATGAAGTAAATACACACGATCACGACCACATCTGCAACAGCAACAATCACAAACCCGGGCTTGAAGCGGGAAGGTGCACTCGTCCGAGGCCAAGTGAAGGCAAGCAAAATCCATACAAATGCCAGCCCGACATACAATTCCCAATATCCCTTGAAAAGCAACGGTGCGGCCAAATTTACGAAAAGTCCGCCCAGCGCACCGCCGATAGACCCCAACAAGTAAAAGCGTGTGAGCTGGGATGATTGCGGACGCAAGGCATACAACTCGGCGTTACAGATCATGACCGCCGCAAACAAAAAGAAGTTATAAATGACGATTTGCAAAATGAAATGAGTTTGAGGTTTGAGGATGACAAAGATACATGCAATGGTGGCGGCCAGCAGCAAGACGGTAAACAGCGTGCGCTTATACCAGCCCTTGTCTGAAAAAGTGAGCACAAACGAAAGCAGATAGAGCGACAGCGGAATGACCCACAGGAAGGGTATCGCGGCAACTTCCTGGGTGATTTGGCTGGTAACTGCCAGCAGTAAAATCGAGGCGCAGGCACTAAAAAGGATCCAATAGGTTTGGCTGCTTTTCTTGATTTTCTGATGGCTTCTTTCAGCGGTTGTTTCATCGGCGCGTTCTGCGGCGGGGATATAACGCAAACTATTGAGTGCATTAATTGCAGCCAGCACCACAAAGAGCAGGTAACAGCCGGCCCAGATCCATCCCTGCCAGCGGATGGAGAAGAGCGGTTCAAAAACGAAGGGGAAGGCGATCAATCCCAGCAGCGAGCCGGTGTTTGAGAGGGCATACAACCAGTAGGGAGACCTGCCTGGAAACTTACGGCTGAACCAGGCCTGGGTCAATGGGCTGTTGGTGGATAAGACAAAAAAAGGAAGCCCGACGCTGATGGTCAGCAAGAAAAAAAGATAAGCCACCGGATGAGAAACCTCAACGGGTTTGAGGCTGCTGCCGGGGGTGATGGGCGAAGGCCAAAACAACCACAGGGCAGCGATCAGGCAGACTGACCCGGCCAGCAAGGCCAGGTGGGTCAGGGTTTGCTTTTTGGCGCCGGGCAGGCGCACCAACCAGTTGGCATAGGCGTATCCGCCGGTGAGCAAGATTTGAAAGAACAACATTGCCGCCGTCCACAGCGAGGAAGCACCGCCGAACCAGGGCAGCAGCGTTTTGGAAATTAGCGGCTGAATTTGGAAAAGCAGAAAAGCTGAAAGAAAAATGCTGAGCGCATAAGTGATCACGTGAACATCCCGATGGAATAATGAGTTTGACTAATTATAGAGGAAAGGTAAAGGATGAACGAAATTTGGTTCTGATTGTTTTCTGCCATGTTTTACCATTCAATAAATGATGCCTTCGGCTACAATTAGAAAAGCAAAGAATAACGCGACTGCGGTGCTTCACGCAAGTCTATTGATTTCGTACCTGTGAGGACAATGGCATGAAAGACCAACCTTCTAAGCTGCTGCGGCATTTACTGCCCACTTTCGCCAATCTGGTTTGGATGTTGGTTTTTTTCATTGTGTTAATATCCGGTCCGCGCTTGATGAATGCAGACGGCGATTTGGGCAGACACCTGACCATTGGCCGCTACATATTGGAGTATGCAGAAATTCCGCTGAGGGATATGTTCTCTCACACCATGGCAGGGCAGCCGCTGACGCCGCACGAATGGCTGGCCCAGGTGATCTTTGCCCTGGCGGATAAGATCATGGGGTTAAACGGCGTCATTCTGGTTTGTGCGCTGACCATTGCCACCGCGTTCAGATTTGTGTTCGTGCAGGCACGGATGGCGAGCCGGACGCTGGGGGTCGCGCTATTGGTCGTGATGCTGGCGATGCTGGCGTCATCAATGCACTGGCTGTCGCGTCCGCATCTCTTTACCTTTCTAATGCTGGCGGCCTGGATGACGGCGCTGCAGCAACTTCGCAGAGGGAAGGTCAAGCAGTGGTGGGTGCTGCCTGCTTTAATGCTGGTTTGGGCAAACCTGCACGGCGCTTTCATTGCCGGGTTTGCGACCTGGTTGATCTACGGCGTGGGCATCTTGTGGGATTCATTGAATCGCAATATTCCTGAAGACAAGGCGCTGCATCCGCGGTTTTGGCGCTATTACCTGCTCGGCGGAGCGGCAGCCTTTTTGGTGTCGCTGATCAACCCGTCCGGGCTTGGATTGTGGAAAACCAGCCTGGGCTACATTGGCAATGACTATCTGGTTGGCCACACCGTGGAATACATGTCGCCTAATTTTCATAACGTCAATTTTTGGCCGTTTTTGATTTTTATCGCTTTATTGATCTTGCTGGTTGGATTGAGCAAAAAACGCATCGAATCTGGCTTGCTGTTCACCGCTGCTGCGTGGTTGGTGATGGGGCTTTACAGCGCGCGCAATATTCCGCTCTTTGTGATTGCGGCTGGGCCGCTGCTGGCGCAAGATCTGGACGAGTTGATATTGGGCGTCGCCAGCCGAGTCAAATCCCTCGCGCGGCTGACAGACATGGATGCGCGCATTCAAAAGGTGGATGCCAGTCTTAAAGGATATTTTTGGCCAGTTATCAGCTTAGTGTTTGCACTGATTTGTTTTTTGACGGGTGTCAGGTTTGACGCCGGTAAGACCGGGAATGTTTTTGATGCACAAGTTTTTCCGGTGGAGGCGGTGAATTGGCTGCAGGAGCATCCGCAACAAGGGGAAATGTTCAATTCATTCACCTGGGGCGGATATCTTTTGTACAGACTGTGGCCTGAAAAACAGGTGTTTATTGACGGACAGACTGATTTTTACGGCGAAGCACTCTCACGTGAATACGCTCAAGTGATGAATGCTGCAGAGGGTTGGCAGAGTATTCTGAATAACTACCATGTGGAATGGGCAATCCTGCCAAGCAGGGATGCCATCGTCCAGGCGCTCAAATCGGATCCAGAGTGGGAAAGAGTATACAGCGACGCTACCGCCGTGATCCTGCGAAGGAAGTGATGCTTAGGCTTCGGTAGAAAGATTGCTTAAAATGTCTGCCAGATTGATGAAATCCCGGGCGACCCAGATTCGGCCAGTCCTGAGCGGATATTCGCCGTGCAGCAGATCCTTCCAGCGGGCGGGGATGCCTGAAAGTCCATACATGGCGCCAGCAAGCGCGCCGGTGACCGCGCCTGTGGTATCCGCATCACTGCCAAGGTTCACTGCCTGCACCAGCGCCTCTTCAAAAGATTGGGTGGTAAGCGTTGCCCACAGGGCGCTTTCAAAAGTGTGCAAAGCCCAACCTGTGTTTTTAAGATCTTCTCGCGAACGCATGGGTGCCAGGCTGATGGCAAGTGAAAATTCCTCGGTGAGCGTAACCTGCGCTGTACATTCCACGATAGCGGCACGCAAGGCTGCACCCGGCGGGGTGGAAGACTCGCGCTGGATCAACTTTCTCAAGATCAAGTTCAATAGAATGGCAGAATTAACGGCATCCGGGTTTTTATGGGTAACTTCGGATTGCAGCCTGGTTTCGGCAACCAGCAGCGCCAGGTTTTGATGTCTGGCAATGGCCAGGGGCCAGCAGCGCATGAGTGCACCGTTGGGGGCGCTGTCGGGATTGTCGTCGTAAACTTTTTGAGCAGCATCTTCCCATGAAACACCCTGTGCGATCAGCCTGAGCACTTTGGCGGTACTGATCCCTACATCCGCGGGGTGGCTCTGGTACCATCCGGTGAATCGACCCGCCAGGTCCTGGCCGTCAAGCGGATTGGCGTGCTGCAAGCTTTCAGCCAGCGCCAGCGCCATCTCGGTATCATCCGTGAAACTGCCGGCGGGCAGCGCCCCGGGGACCATCTCGGTGAGCATGCTGTGGATTGAACTGGGCGGCTTAAATTCAAGCGGCATACCCAACGCATCGCCTACAGCCGCGCCAACGGAGATGCCTTGCAAACGGTCAGACAAGTTGTTCATAGAACCCTTTGACTTTTATGCGCGCAGCCTCAATGCCTGCCTTTTCGCGGATGATCAACGCATTATGTTTGGCGGCTGATATACGCAATTCTGCATCATCGAGGGCGTGCAGAATGGCATCTGCCAAAGCGGATGGATTGGCTGGATCAACCAGCAGGCCGTTTACGCCGTCTGTGATCCATTCGCGGATGGACTGGATGTCTCCGCAAACGGGAAAACAACCGATGGCCATGGCTTCAAGCAGCGAGTTAGGGCTGCCGTCGTGGGTGCTGTTAGAAACCATCACCTGGGATTTTGCGTATTCACGCCATAATTCAGGCTGTGATACATAAGGCAGAAATCGTACGTTCTTTGCGATGCCAAGCTGATTCACCCAGTTATGAGCTTCAGCCTGGCCTTCCATGGAGGCACAGACAAACTGTACATCTGGTTGTTTAGCCAGCACCAACGGAATGGCCTTAAAAAAGGTGTCGGTTCGGACGTATGAGCGCAATCCGCGCGGGTTGATCACCTGCGGCGGATCAACGTGTTCAATATTTTTTGTGAGTGTTTTTAATTCATCCACATCTGTGCCGCCATTGCCGGGCACGACCAGGCAGGGTTTTTGCGAGTCAAAACCCCACTGCCGGGCGCGTTGGCAATCACATTGGGTATCCGACATGAGTGCGTCCACACGGCGCAGGGCTTTGCGAGTCATATTTTCCATGCGTCCGGTGGAGGAGGCATGCAGGGTGAAGTCATTGCCCCAGGTGGAAAGAATGAGCGGATACTCAGCAGGAGTTGAAGCAGCCAACATACCCTCAAAGGGGATGCGGAAGGCGTGGACCAGGTCGGGGTTCTCAGTATTAAGTATGTTTAGATATTCACCGACGTGTTGTGAGATCATCCACGGGCCGAGCAGGTGTCGAACCCGTTGGGCCAGCGGACGAAAGCGGCTGACCATCTGCTTCACGACATTTTTTGACCCCGTGCCGGCCTGGCTGCCGCCCTGGGAGGCAAAAGCCAGCGGCAGAACATAGAGCTTGTGCAATCCGTTAATGGGTTCACACGGATACGACGAGATTAAGACCAACTCATAATTGAGCGGCTCAAGCATGGCGATCCAGCGCCGGGTGATGGGAGAACGTCCGTCAGCGATCAGCAGCAGTTTCATAAGACTGATTTTATCGCTTTTGCAAAAGAATCCAGCATGGCTTCGAGGTTCACTTCCTCGCTGACGATGCGGTAAGAGGCCAAACCCATAGTCCGCAATTTGGCTGTATCTGACAAGGTTGATATCAACGCCGCGGTAAGGCTTTCAAGATTGGCAGAGGGCAACAACACACCATTTTCGGGACACACGAGTTCACCCTGGGTGCCATCGGCCTGACCGACAATCACCGGCAGGGCGTGGGCCATGGCTTGCTGCACAGCCAGACCACCTGTGCCTGGCAGCACAAAAAGGTCGGCCTGGTTGAAATAAGGGACAAGTTCAGCGCCGTGTTTGGCTCCTGTGAAGTGTGCGGAGGGGAAGATGGTTTTGGCCAGCCCTTCAAGCCGGGCGCGGTCAGGACCATCCCCGATGATGGTCAGGCCGGGGGTCAATTTGTCGGGCAGGTCAGCGCAGGCTTGAAGCAAAAGAGCGAGATTCTTACGCTCTTGCAGGCGGCCGACGAAAAGCAGATGAGGTTTACCGCCCTTATAAGAATTTGGCCTCTCAGGGGCTGCCTGGGTCGGACGGTGGGCCACTGCATTGGCTGCGACAAAGATGCGCTGCGGAGAAAGACCGCAGTCGGCATATTGCTGCGCACCGGTCTTTGAATAGGCGATCATTGCATCAAGAGAGTTCAAGAAGGTGTTACGCAAGACGGATTCCGCTTTGCCGACAGGGGGAGCGCCAAGACCCCAACCGATCACCGGCAGACCACGATGGTGCATCCATTGCACAGCAGCGGGGGTAGAAAGGTAACGCGGATTGGCTTCGACGATCAACACGCCGGGCTGCCAACGTTCTAGCCACTTGATGAATCCTTGCTGGTATAGCGCATAAGTTTTGCCGCTTGAAATATGCAGGTTGCGGGCAACCTGAAAATCACCATTCGCCAAACCGGTGGATATATGGATGGCTTCCTCAGGTCGAGGTTCTCCTGCAAAAAGACTGAACCCCTGCAAGCAGGATTGTGCCAGCAAATTGAAGAAAGGTGCACGGTATTCAGGGAAGACGCGCTGCTGCAATGCGAGACGGGCGGGGATGACGGTCATGCGGCCACCACCCTGACTTGCGACCCGTTGGGTTCTTTTGTGACTTCAATACGGGCAGAAAAAGCATCTTTGAGTTCTTCAAGGTGGGTGATAACNNCGCCCCTCGGCATCCTGGCTGCCAAAACCCTCATCGATCACCAAAGTGGAAAGACGTGCGCCGGCGCGGTGGGCAAGCATGCGGCTCAACGCGAGACGCAGGGCGAAGTTGATCCTGAAAGCTTCACCACCTGAAAATAGCTCATAGGCGCGTTCCTCCGCAGAGGAGCTGATCAAGATATCCAGGGTTTCTTTGCGGTCTTCGCGTTTGCTGTCGCGGTATTCTCGCTGAGTGGCAAAGGTCAGGCGCATCATGCCAGAGGAGAGACGGTCAAGCACCTCGTTGGCGTGCTCCTCGATCTCGGGCAGGGACTGTTCAATCAACAAGGCAGGGATTCCGTCTTTGCCAAAAGCTTTTTCAAGCATTTTCAATTGGGCAATCTGCTTCAGAATTTCACCTTTTTCTTCCTCTTTAATGGCCTGCTGTTTTTTAACGTCTTCCAGTACGTCTACACGGTTACGGGCGTAACCGACTTTGGTGAGCAGGCTGTTGACCTGCTCCTGTAGATCGCGGTATTTGCGCTCCAGGTCAGAGAGGTCAGGCGAAGCGGAAAGGCTCTCGCTCAGCTTCTGACAGGAAGATTGATACTCTTTTTCAAGCATCTCAAGGTGTTTTTCTGAAGCATCCACAGATTTTTCAAGTGTTTCGATCTCGCGTTCAAGAGGCACGAGAGCAGAACGGGCTTGTTCAAGCGACAGCAACTGCTTCTGGAATTCGCGGCCACCTTCTTCTGCAGCACGTGCCTGGGTGTGTGCTTCGGCATCGTAACCCAGCTTTTTCAGTTCCTTGTCGATTTCAGCCAATACAGCTCTAGCCTCCGCGGCAAAATCTTCTCTCTTGAGACTGACACGCAAAACTTCGATGCGTTTGAGGCCTTCAGACTGCCATTTCTCAATCTCGGTCTGGCTGCGGGTCAGTTCTTCTGATTTGGAATCAAAGAGACGCTGTTGAAGTTTCAGATCAGCATCCACACGCTGCAAAGCAGCCAGGGCGGTTTCTTTTTCTTTATATTGAGCATCGACCCCTTCAAAGAATTTGAGGTTTTTGCGGTAAATTTCGGCTTTTTGGGTTCCGCGGATTGTCAGATCATCAATGATGTGCTGCTTTTCAGCTTCTTGCAGCGGTTTTTCGCAGGTGGGGCAGTTGGCGCCGTGGATTTCTTGCAGTTCGCTGCGGTGCGCGGCCAGTTCATCCATTTCAACTTTGAGGACGGCGTTCTCGGCTTTGGCGCGGGCTTTTTCAGCTTGCAGTTCCTGCATGTCTTTTTCAAGCACGGCGCGCATTTCAAGCTGAGCTTCATCCGCGGCGACGGCTTGGCGAGCTTCTTCAACCTGTTTCTGCAGTTCAGGCAGTCGGCTTTGCAAGTTGGCGATCTCGGCTTCTTTGCTGCTCAAGGCATTGAACTCGGCTTGAAGGCTGGCGCGCTCACCTTCTATTTTTAACAAGGGTGCCTGGCGTTTTGATTCATACTGATGAAAATTTACAGCCTGGGCATCGAGTAGAGCCAGCTTTTTCTGCTGGTCAAGCCAGGTGGCATGCCCGGCACGGATTTGAATTTCATTGGCGATCTGCAGGCGGAAGTTTTTTTGCTCCTCCTGGCGTTCACGCAGGTCATCCAGTTTTTGATCCAGTTCGGATTGCAGGCGCTTGATCTCGGCGGACTGCTTTTCGAGCAATTTTTTATCGCTTTCGAGACGATCAGCGATCAAACGCTGCTGGTCGAGAATTTGTTTGCTGGCCTGGGCCAGGGCATTTTGGGTTTCATGTTCCTGCTGCAGGGCTTTAAGTGCGGCAATACGCTCCTGCTCTTCGTTTAACTCGGAGGCGTATTCAGTGAGAATGCCTTCGCAATTGGAAAGTTCTAACTCGCGGGTGCGGCGGCGTTTGAGTGCTTCGTCTTTGTATTGCTCCCAAATCTCAAGACCGAGGATGCTGGCAAGGATGCGTTTGCGGTCGGCCGGGCGCTGTTGGGCGAATTGGTCGGCTTTACCCTGCAGAAAGAAGGAGGCATTGATAAATGTTTCATAATCGAGACGCAAGGTCTGACGGATGCGTTCTTCAGTGGCGCGCAGGGTGGCTTCGGTCAGTGGCCGCCAACTTTCATCCTCGGCGCGGATGAAGAAATCAAGGGCAGCGGTCTTGTCTTTCTGTTTGCTGCGCTGCACGCGATAGCGTGAATTTTCGTAGTCAAAATCAAGAATGACTTCGGCAGGTTTGTTTTCTTTTTGTGTGCGGTGGTTGATCACCGCATCGTCGCGGCGGCGGGCTTCGCCAAAAAGCACCCAGGTGATGGCATCCAACAGCGAAGACTTGCCCGCACCGTTTGAGCCGGAGATGCAGGCCATGTCAAACCCGGTGAAATCAAGGTCCACGGAGTCATAATAAGAGAGAAAGCCCTTGATTTGCAGTCGTACAGGAATCATGCTTTTTCCACCTTATGAGATTTGGGCGTGTCATATTTACTAAGCAGCACCTTATCCACACGGCGGTCATCCATATCTACAACCTCAAAGCGATAGTTCAACAGGTGAAAATGCTGACCGGTGGTTGGGATGGAACCGATCTGGTTCATGACAAATCCTCCAACCGTCTGATAGCCCACTTTGTCTTCTTCAGGCAGTTGATCGACATCGAGGATTTCTTTGAGTTCATCAATGGGAAGCAAACCGTCAAGCAAATAACTGCCGTCTTCACGGATGATAATCTCGGACTCTGAGCTTTCATCAGCACTGGGGATCTCGCCAACAATGGATTCAAGAATGTCAAACAAGGTAGCCATGCCCTGCAGGCCGCCGTATTCATCCACGATCATGACCTCATGCGTGCCGCCTTCACGCACCATTTCAAGCATGCGCATGGCTGGGGTGTTTTCAGGCACCCAGATCGGTTTTGAAACCATATCCAACAAGTTGAACGGGGTGTTGGTGACAAATTTTTCGAGCACATCTTTGGCGTTCAAGATACCGACCACGTTATCCAGCGAGGATTGGGCAACCGGGAAACGCGAATGACTGCTGGACATGATCTGCTTGAGAAGCTGCTCGGGGGTGTCGTTGGCATCCAGCCATTCGATCTCGGTGCGCGGTGTCATGATGGCGTTGATCGAACGGTCGTTCAAACGGAAAACACCCTCAACCATATCCTGCTCAACTGCATCAAAAACACCCACCTGGGTGCCCTGCTCGATGAGACCCTTGATCTCATCCTCGGTAATGGGCGGTTCTTTTGAGGGCGACATACCCAATAACTTCAATCCTAAATCTGTTGAAGCAGCAAGCAGCCTCACAATCGGAGACATGACTTTGGAAAGGAATTTCATAAAACCAGACACCTGAGAAGCGATCTTCTCGGGATTATTCATGGCGATCCGTTTGGGAATTAACTCACCGATAACCAAAGAAAGATAAGTGGTGACGATAACCACCAGCACAATTGAAATGCCGCCAGCGTAAGGCACCAACCAGGGCACCTTTGCCAGCCAGAGCGTCAATCTCTCGGCCAGTGTGGCGCCGCCCAATGCACCTGTGAAAATACCAACCAGGGTGATGCCAATTTGAACAGCAGAAAGCAACCGGCTTGAAGATTTTAGAAGTTCCAATGCTGATTGAGAGCCTTTATCACCGTCTTCAGCACGCTGCTCAAGTCTCACTTTTCTGGATGAGATCAGTGCCAATTCTGACATTGAGAAAAATCCGTTGATGAGGATGAGAACGATGATGAATAAGATCTCTAAAAACAGGTTGTTCATTCATTTACTCCAGATTGCAGATCGACTTCGGCCATGCCCGAGACTTCTTGAATAATGGAAGCAGCCAGTGCTTGCAGTGGTTGTGTGTTGCCAGGGTCAAGCTTGACGGTCTGCCAGTAACGCCCCAAGAGTTCAATAGGCGTCAGGTTGGCGACGGATTCGTCCATGGAGAAACGCGAACGGGCTTCCTCTTGCGGACGGCGCACCAGGTGGAATTCAAAAGCCGAGATGCATTTCTCACGCAGTGCAGTTTCATCCAAAAAGACTTCTGTCTCACGCGGATAATCAACCACCAACCTAAGCATGGCGTCGGCAAGCTGATCTTCGGCGGGCAGCACAGCTAAGATTTTTTCCATCAGGTTTTCACCTGTTTTGACCTTTACCGCAAGGTCAATGAAGCGTCTTCCAGAAAGCTTGTGTGCTTTAAAAATCGTATGACCCTTTTCAATTTTCGCTATGACGAAAAATTTATCATCTGCGGCTTCACCGAAATCAACCCTTTCGATCGAGCCGGGGTAGATCACGGGCGGGTGGGCACCAGGGTTAAGATCTTGAAACTTATGAATGTGGCCGAGGGCGGTGTAATCGAGGCGGGTGTCTTTGACCAGCGCACCTGGCAGCACCAGGTCTTTGCCGAGCATGACTGTGCGCTCGTTGCCGTAAAGCGCGCCTTGAATGGAGGCATGGGCGGTCATGATGGTTGGCAATGTCGTGTCAAGTTCATTCATCCAGTCATGCACCACATCGCCGATGCGCTTTTCAATCTCTTCATTGGCAGTTTCAGCAGAGATGCCGGAATCTTGTTGAGAAGCCATCAGCCCTGAACGGAAGATCCACGGCAGCGCGATGATCTGAACTGGCAAGCCCCACAGGTCAACGGGTTTGAGGAATTCGGGTTTGTTGATCACGCGCACGTAGGGCACTGCGAGGGTGTCGAATTCTTGCAAAGTGTGGGCGCGTCCGCTGGCCGGGCTGACATCATGATTGCCAGTGAGCAAAATGGTGGGGATTTTAGCCGCGGACAGCTTCATGACGCGTTTGCCCCATTCGCGCTGGTAAGTGGGAGAGGGCAAACGATCTTTATAGGCATCCCCGGCAAAGATTACCAAATCAACCTTTTCAGAGATGGCTGTATCGACAATGTTATCGAGTGACTTGAGAAAATCCAAAACGCGCAGGGGCAGTCCTGAAACGGCGTCATGCCTTCCGTGGCTGGCGATATCAATATGCGCGTCGGCAAAATGCAATACTTTAATCATCGGTTGCCCCAACCGTCCGTGAGTTATCTATGGGGTGATGCCCAACTGCACCAATTGCTCATAACTCGGGCCAAACCCGGGATGAACTCTGAGTGCGTTTTCAAAATCAACAATAGCGGCCTCTTGCTGGCCTAACTGCAATTCGGCCATTGCACGCCAATGATAGCTTTCTTCAAGAATGTGTTCAACCTCGGCATCCAGGGTGGTGGTGGCCAGGCTGATGACATCCTGGTAACGGGCCGTGTAGTAGTATGCATAATAGGGTCCGGTCTGGTACCAGAGCATGCGGTAGGGCCGGTGTACTTCATCGATGGAGGGATAGAGTGCAAAAGCCTTGTCATAAGCAGCCGCTGCACCATCATAATCTGCCAGTTTTACCAGGCTGGTGCCTGCGTTATACCAGGCAAAATACTGATCGCGTGCATCAGTGAGAGATACTGCTTCGGCAGCGGCACGTTCGGCAGCGACGCGGTAAGAATTGGTTTCATCTGCCAGTGAACCGAGCACGTTGAGCACATCGTTTTCCATATCAGGCGGGTAGACCACGATTAAGATATTGTTGAAGGCTCGCCAGTTTTTGATCATATCGTCGTAACTGATAGAAAATCCGTATTTGGAAGGTCTTTCGGCGGGTTTGAGCAGCGCCAGCAGGTAAGAATCCTGGGTGGTGAATGCTTGTTTGGCATCGTCGTAACCGATCACCAGGTTGTAATGACCCATCCAGCCTTCGGCAGCCAGGTTTTCGGGTTCAAACCCTTTTTCGACCAAGACCGGAAAGCCTGCATTGAGCAGGGCTTTAATGGTGTAAAGGTCTCCACCCATGCGCATAATAGCGCGGAATTCAGTGTTCTCATTGACATAATCCAGCATTTCATAGGGCATGACGTTCTTGTCACGATCATTCGGCTTGAGCACCGCGGCGGTGTCTTCCTGGTTGCCGCCCGCCCAATGCCAGAAGGAAAGCGCCATTGAAAGAGTGGCTGGACCGCAGTTGTTCCACATTTGCGCTTCAGTACGCACACCTGCCAAATAGATGGAAGGCGGCAGGGGCATCTGCGTGGGGGTGGGCGCCTGGGTCGGTTCTGGGGTGGGCGAGTTAACGGCCGTGGTGGGGGTGACCAGCGCATTCATGGTGGCTTTAACCGCAGTAGCCATTTCATCAGGCGTGGCCTCGGAAGGGTTAAAGATCACCTCTTGCGGCGGATTAATCTTGTAGTAGATTTCGGTATAGATTTTATTAGCGTAATAACTGACCCGCGACCATACCGGCGGCAGGGCGAGGACAATGCCCCCAAGCACCAGCAGAGCTAAAATTCCGAAAAGTAACTTTTTTCTGTTTTTTCGCATAAAGGGATTATAACATTTTCAAAGGGTCTGGAATGCAGTCTAGTCAATGCACATGCCGTTGGTCTTGGGGTCGCTGAAGGCGCTCAACGGTTCAGATTTGGTGAAAGTTCCGTCTTGTTGAACGGTAACCGTAATCATTGAAACGACATGCGGACCGCAGCCGCACAGGTAGGTATCGTAAAGATTCACTGTAAATTGCTCGCCGTCAAAGGTGGAATGACTTTCGACCAGCGGCCGGGTGTAGCGTTTATAGAACGGATGCATATTCAGATCGTTGAGGGCGGTTAACCCGGTGACGGCAACAGCGTAGCTCAGCGCTTCATCTTCTGATTCGATGGGGGCGAAGAGTTCTTGCACACCTTCCGCAGAGTCGACCAGGCGCATTTCACCTTCCATTTCAACCAGGTAACGTACGTAGTAGGTGCCCATGCATCCTTCGGTGTAAACAGCAGGTATAACCGTATCATAATCAAAACTCATATTGCCAGCTTGAGCCATGGGCAGTCTGGGATCCAGGCCGCCGTAGGTATTATCCAGGGGGTAGATCCAATTAACGGGGAACTCAATGGCCTTGAGCGGGGAGGGCAGACAATCAGGGGATTCAAAACAGCCCAATTCAGTGAAACGGGTATTATCCACGGTGAATTCGGGCGCCGGGTATTCTTCAACACTTTTAAACGGATTGAACTGTGACAACCGGCAAGAAGCTAAAAGCAGCACGATAAAACTGACCAATACCAATAATCGTCTCATTGTTACCTCCTGAACTTTCCACGAACCCTTGAATTCTTAGAAAAAAGCTTATCTCTCGCCTACCCTTCGCTGCGCTCGGGCACTCGAAGTCGCCAAGATCGCAAAGGAGTGCTTTTATTTAAAAAATATAACCAAGATTAATAACCTAAACATTCAAGACTCAAATTACCATCTTCAAAAACATATATCTCATAACACATTGTGCGTAGAGCTTGAGGCATATTACTTACTCATTCGCGGGCAGCGGATGCTGCTCAAAGAACTGCCACATGAGACGGGCGGCATCTATTTGTTGGGTGGTGTATCCCCAGGTGGGTGTCGCCGCAGGGGTATCTCCTGGCCAGGTATGACCACCGCCAATAATGGTATAAAGCTGGACGTCTGCATTTTGTGCGCAATGAGAATATTTCACACTCCTAATTTCGCCCTCTTGTGGGATGGAATTTGTCTTCATGCATTGATTTTTTTCTGCATAGGCTTGTATGAATTCAGGCACGGCAGGATAAGTAATGCCATAAGCGCTGTTCACTCCCCCATCATAGGGCACGGCTGTGTCTTCAGTGCCATGAAATGCGATCAATGGCACAGGCTTTGAAGGGGTACAGTTTTCAAGAGGATAATTGTAGGCACCTGATACACTGCCAACAGCAGCAATTCGCTCTGCCAGGCTGCAGGCCAGCACATAACTCATTCCGCCGCCCATCGAAATGCCGTTGACATAAATGCGTGACGGATCAATGTTGTAGTTTTCTTCAAGTTGATCAATCAGATCAGATATAAATTGCACATCGGTTTGGACGTTTCTACCGCCATAAGCATACTCAAAAATGTGCCAGTAAGTAGGGCTGCTGTATCCAAGGGGATAGACTGTAATCAAGCCTTCTTCATCTGCCAGATCATTCCAGCGACTGCTGTATGCAATATCTGATGGTTTTGAGGTATAACCATGCAGGCTGATCACCAGTGGTGCAGGCGTTTTTGAATTATAAGATTTTGGTACATAAAGCAGGTAAGAACGTTCTTCACCAGAAGAGGTCAGTTTTACGGTGCTCATATCGGCCGTCCACGCCTTGATCTTAATGAACAAGAATATGCCCAATGCAACAACCAGCAAGATCGCAATATCGCGAAGGTATTCCTGGCCTAAAGTTAATTTGCGCGTCAAGTTATATTCCTCCCGTTTGACCCTATATGTGTTTCGTTATTGCAAAGGATGCTGCTCAAAAAACTGCCACATCACCCGAGTGGTGTTGATGGCTTGCGAGGTATAGCCAACAATCCAGGCGGGGATGGGATCGCCGCCAGGCCAGGCGTGCCCGCCGCCGGTAATGGTATAAAAAGTGACTTCCGCGTTCTGGCTGCAATCCGTCCAGGCGATACCGCTGATCTCACCCTCTTGTGGAATCAGGGAAGCAGTCTGACACTGGTTGCGGTCTGCCCAGCCCTGCATCCAACCGGGGACGGAGGGGAAAGGGATTTCGAATGAGCGCGAAGGTCCACCGAGGTAGGGCACAACGGGGTCCGCATCGCCGTGGAACGCGATCATCGGAACAGGTCGGGAGGGAGTGCAAAGTTCAGGTGCATAAGTGTAAGCGCCGGCGACACTGCCGATGGCCGCGATGCGGTCTGCCATTTTGCAGGCCAGCAAATAGCTCATGCCGCCGCCGTTTGATAACCCGTTGGCATAGATGCGATTGGGGTCTATGGAGTATTCACTTGCCAGTTTGTCAATGAGGTCCGAGATGAACATTACATCCAGCTCCGGGTCTTGGGGGGAGTTGGTCAGCCCCGTGGTGCGCCAGCGCAAGGGAAAATCTGTGCCAGAGGGATAAACAACGATGAAACCCAATTCGTCGGCCAGGTCGTTCCAACGGCTGATTTTCGCCTGGTGAGCCGGCCACTCCGCGAATCCGTGGATGCTGATGATCAGCGGCGTGGGCACGTCAGGATCATACGAGTCAGGCACATGGAGCAGGTAATGTCGTTTTTCACCTGAAGAGATGAGCGCACCGTTCGTTTTGTTTACGAGTAAAAAAGATGCACCTGTGATGATGACCAATAACAACACCACCCCAAATACCCAATATAAGGTAACCATCACTATTCTTATTGATTTTTTCAATGAGTCCCGCTTAATAAAGCATTTTTATTTTTTCGTGATTTCCTGGCTAAGAAAAGACTTAAATCTATTATACGAAAACTGCGCCCTTGTGGGGGGCGCAGTTCATAATTGGTCGTGGGATTATTCAGATTTTTTCTTGGCTTCGTTTTTCTCTTTCCTTTTTTCTTTCTGGGTCATCTTGGGTTTCTTTTTCTGTTCTCTATTGCCTTTATCGGCCTTGCCACCATTTTCTCCCATTGTCTCATCTCCTTTGGTCATTTACAGGAATCGGCGTTGACACAAGTATAGCACTTTCAGTATAAAACGAGATTATTTTTAAACATATTTGTTGATTAATGAAATTGTAAGGAAAGTTGAAATTTATACTATTTACAACGGTAAATATACTCCTGGACAATTAAATTAGTCAAAAAATAATCGAATTTGAGATAACTAAGTTTAAGGAATTTCTTTTGCGAAATTCCACCAGGAGATTATGGTGTTTGCTTTCATTGGAAGATTCAAATATTTATTCACCCGGTTTTCTCGCAAAGATATATGCCCTGTGGCTTTGATGTTCAACCTCGGGGGCATACGGCCCGCGGACGGTGGTTTCGAGGCTGTCATAACCTGCCAGCCGCAGGTAGCCTTCCATTTCGTCGGGCTGGAACATGACGAAATCCATGGAAACATCTTGTTCAAAAAATTTGTCGACGTGGACAATATCAGAGCCGATGTGGAAGGTTAAGAGCAGCAGACCGCCTGGTTTGAGCACGCGCTTGATCTCTTTAAGGGCATCCACGATCTGGTCGTGGGGGATGTGAATAAGGCTGTAAAAAGCAACGACCCCCGCCCAGGAGTTATCAGGTTGTTCCAAATCAAGCATGTCTCCTTGAACAAAACCGATCTGAGGATGAAGCTTGTGCGCTTCTTCAATGAAGCGGGGCGACAGATCAATGCCGATGACGCCTTTGACACCGCAGTGCTCGTTGAGCCAGGCCCCCACCTGACCGGGTCCGCAGCCCATGTCACACACGATGCCTTTGCCATGGGTCTCATCCGCGAAACGCTGGAGCATTTCGTGGTCCATGGGTTTCTTGGCCTGCTCGTCGATGAATGCCTGAGCGTAGGCCGAAGCGACCTTGTCGTAACCAGATTGGATGTCAGAGCGAATGGGTTCCATGTGAATTTCCTGGTTTCTGCCCTCTTCGGGGAAGGCTGGCGATTCAATAATTGGGTTGGAGATCGCTTCGCATTGACAAAGAGAATGGATATTTGATTTCATGCGTACGCCAAGTTATAACCTTTGAACGTGTGTTTCGCAATGCTCGCGATGACAGAGAGACAATTTATTCATATTTCAACGCGGTGACGGGCACCAGAGTGGCTGCGCGAAGTGCGGGGTAAAGCCCCGAGATCAAACCGATGACGGTGGCAAAGACCAGGGCAAAAGCCGGCAGCCAGAAGGGAGTGGAGGCCACGCTTGAAAGCGGCGATCCACCGTTGGCTGAGGCCTGGCTGGTGTAATACGATACAGCAACGATGTTCAGAATAGCGCTGGCGCCCCAACCGAAGATGACGCCGCCCAGTCCGCCGATAAAGCCGATGCCGGCTGCCTCGCCAAGGAAGATGCTCATGACATCCTTATTGGTGGCGCCGATAGCTTTCATTAAACCAATCTCGCGGGTGCGCTCCAAAATGGCCATGGCCATGGTGTTGGCGATGCCGATGGCCGCCACGATCAGGGCAATGGCGCCCACCCCGCCAAAGATGACCTGCAGGATGGTGAAGAAGGAGTTGATACCCTGCACCGTGGATTGGGGAGTGTAAGCCATATAACCCAATGCGTTAATTTGATCGGTGATATCAATGACCAACTCAGGGCTTTCGGCTTTAACGATCACATTGTTGTAACCTTCTTTATTGCGATTGATGCGAGCACCGCGAACCCATTCATTCCATACCGTCACATCATCCAGGCGCATGTAAATGCTGCCGTCTGACTGTCCGCGGGATTCTTTGAGCACACCCACGACCTTGATCGAGTAAGTCTTTTTGATCTCGATGCCGTCTTGCGACCATTTACTGACCACAAATTTAAGGGTTTGTCCCATCAAATCAGGAGGATCAAGCGGCGGATCATCCGGTCTGGCCTTGGGATCATAGAAGTTGCGGTTGATCCAGGACCCCACAACAGCGGTGCCTTTCACCAGTTCGGTGGTGCCTGTGGTGGCCTCAAGGCCCATATCCGCAAGGTCATCCAGACTGATGCCCATCAGGTTGCCGTAGGAATGCAGTTTACCGTAGACGACATCTAAATTACCCTGAAAATAATCTTCCACGATCACTTTGGTTACACCAGGGATGGCTTCAAACTCTTTGATGGCTTTAGGCGTGAGGAATTTAATGTCATCGACACCTACACTGATGCTGCCTCCACCTCCCCCGCTCATCATAGCCTGCTTATCCATGTTGTAACCGGGGTACACCTCAATGCTGGTGAGATCATTGATGCCCCAGAGCTGTTGGGTGGCGTTTTCACGCAAGCCAACCGCCAGCGACACCAGCACCACCACGGCGGAGGTGCCGATAACCACCCCGACGGCGGTAAGCAGCACCCTGCCTTTACGCCGGCTGAGGTTGTAAAAAATTAAACTGACCAGATCCAAAAATCGCATAATGGGATCCGATCCCTATCCCTTGGGGCCAGAAATGATGACGCCGCCCGGCTCAACCGGTTTTTCGCCGGTGGAAAAATCACCGCCTGCGGGTTCATTTACGCCGCTATCCAGGCCGAAAAGGCCTTTGAAGAAGCGTCCCACTTTGCTCCAGAAAGTTTCAGTCACGGGTTGGTCTATGGGCATGCCGCCTTCACCCATCATTGGATCAGGTGTGAAAACAGGCTCCGGCATGACTTCAAGGTTAAGAGTTTGAACAACCTCACGCGCCTGGTTGAAATCATCCGTGTAGGTAATGGTGACTTTAATCTCAAGCGGACCTTCAGCAAAGGGCATGATTTCAGAATCGAGGGTGAAATAGCCTCCCGGGTCAAGTGCGCCAACCAGCGCAGTGTTATTGGTGACATCCACGCCATCGGCAGTCACGGTCATGTTGCCCAAAACGGTGGATTTCTTGCCGAGGTTGGTCACCTGCAAAGGCAGCACGTTGGGCATACCGGCGGTCATCATGCCAGGATCGCGGTAGAAGCTGACTTCCACCTGGGGTAATTGATAAACCAGCAAGGTGATCACCTGGTCATCTACAAAATTCTTGGCGGTTGAATCTGAATAAACAAATGATGTCTTCAGGGTGTAAGCCCCCGGGACGGTGGTAACGTTTACCACGAGTTTAAGATTAATGGTGACTTCGGCGCCTTGAGCTACATCCCCAACCACGACAATATTGGAGCTGCCGAGAGGGGCAAAATTGGTCAGGTCTGCACCGGCACCGGGTTGTGGCGTGCCCAAATCATTGACAGAATTCGCACCGCCGCCCAACACCATGGTCACGGATTTGGCATCCGTGGTGCCAAGGTTTTTTACATTCAAGCTCAATTCGAAGATCGAGCCTGGCTGAAGCGGATCAACATCAGTCGTGTTCTTGGTAATGACCAACTGCGGTTTGCTGGTGGTCTTGGGTGTGGAGGTGGCGTAGTAATTCACCCCCGAAGTGACCGGGATGGAAAGGCTGAAGGTGTCTGTGTAGGCTGTGCCCTTAGAGTCAAGATAAGCAACGGTGGCTTTAATCACACCGGTTTCAACATAATCGAGCGCGTCGCCAACCATGAACTTTTGGGTGAAGGTCCACTTGCCGCCGCTGGGAGAGATGTTTTGGATGTATTGCACACCGCCATTGCCCTGGGGGAAGAAGCCTTCGCCCTCGAAGGTGATGTTGTTGTTATAGGCCATGAGCGGACCGCGGTTTTCAAGCACCCCGGTAAGGGTGATGACTGTGCCAACCTTGGCGTATTTGGCGTCGATGCTGTAAGAAGTGATATTCAACTGCGGCCTGTCTGAAGCACCTGTCACCGCGCCGACATAAATAGACAGTGAAACAGAAGTGGCAAAAACACCACTCTCTTTTATTTCCAAAGTTACTACATCATTTTGATCAAGGGATGCTGTACTTGGAATGGTCACATCCACTATCACCGTAACGCTTGAACTTACTCCCACCGGAATAGGATTTGAAGCACCAACAATTGCGGTTGTCCAACCTTTAACTGAAGAGGTCGCAAGTTCAAGAGATGCTGCATTTGCAGTATCCCCATTAACAATAGTCACTGGAAAATGCAAAATGGTTCCAGGCATGCCTGTTTGCGAACTGGTGGTGGCTGTTGCAGTGATAGGTGAAGCAGCCGCTATTCCAGTAGTATTGGGCAGCGCCAGGGCGGCGGCCGCGAGGATTAACGATGCCATGAGCATGATCGAAATGATTTTCTTGGAATGATTTTTCATCATAAGTTATCCCTTTTCAAAAGGTTGAGTGAGCAATTCGGTGGCGTTCTTGTAATCCGCTTCGGTGACGATGTTGCCGTCCAGCAGAAAGACGGTATTGGTGGCAAACTGGCGCATGCGGGGATCGTGGGTGACCACGATGATGGTCTTGCCGGCTTTATGCAGATCAGAGAGCAGTTGCATGATGGCCAATCCGCTGAAGCTGTCGAGGTTGCCGGTGGGTTCGTCTGCCAGTATGAGCGGCGGATCGTTGATCAGGGCGCGGGCTACGGCTACACGCTGCTGCTGACCGCCTGAAAGTTCGGTGGGTTTGTGGGTCATGCGGTCGCTCAAGCCCACCAGTTCAAGTTGTTTTTGCGAACGCAGCTTGCGTTCTGCTGGATTGATGCCCGCGAAACGCAGCGGAAAGGAAACATTCTCTTCCGCGGCCATGGAGGCGATCAGGTTGAAAGATTGGAAGATGAAGCCCACCTTGTTACGGCGGAACACGGCCAGCGTATTCTCGTCCATGGTTTCTATTTCCTGGTCATCCACGTGGATGGTGCCAGAGGTCGGCCAATCCAGACCGCCGATGAGATAAAGCAGGGTGCTTTTGCCTGAACCGGACGGCCCCATGATGACGGTGAAAGATCCGCGCTCAATGCCGATTGAAACGCCATTGAGGGCTTTCACCGTGGTTTCGCCCATCTTAAAGTCCTTGTGCAGTTCAGACACACGAACAAAAGGTTGATTTTTCATAAGATTGTTTATCGAATGATACCCTAGAAATAAAAGGGTGTTGACGCGGTGAGTCCGCTGAGGGCAGATGAGAGAAAGCCCGGCACTGCCTGCAGCAGCATGAGGATGACGAGTGAAACGGCGGTGGCCATCCAGGCGCTGGAACGCTTCAATCCGCTTAAAGGTCTGACGCCCACCAACAGCAGGATGATCTGCCAGATGAAGTAAAGATCAATCAAGCCTAGCAAGGCGGCGCCAAAGGCGGCGAAACCTTTAATTTCTCCAGTGACAAACCCTGAAAGGCCAGGGTTGCTGACCACTGTTTGAGTGACAAGCATGGCAACCATCTGAACCAGCAGCCGCACACCAATAGGAAGCAGCGACCATCCCGCCAGGTTGTAAGAACGTACATTTTGGGCGCGGCTGCCTGCCAGGGTCAGGCTGAGATGCAGCAAGCTGCTGAGCAGGAACCACGAAACCCACAATCCAGCCAGGTTGGTGAGGATGGGAAACACGTACAGGAACAGCGGCGAGGTTCGGTTGGCCTGGGCGCTCATAAACGAAGCCTGCTGCTCTTCAGAATAATACTGAAAATTCTCGGGTGTGTTCAATCCCATCTGGATGATATTGCGCTTAATCGGACCCGCCACCAGGACGGCAAGGATGATCAGCGCAGAGACCACCACGAGCGGAGTGAGCCAGACAGGCTTCTCTTGAGAGGTGATCTTTTCAATTGTCTTTCGCGGTCGGAAGATTACCGGTAATATCCAATCGAAATGGAATGGATTCTTTTTTGTTTTTTCTTTGATTTCAGTAACAGCGGTTTCCATAAATCTCCCTATCTTGGCATGTATTAATCATAGACGCCAAAAAATGATTATAAGTTCCAATTGTAGAATTGTGCAGATTTGTCAATAACCAATAAACCCCTGGTGGTCATAACGCTAATGCTATAATCTTACCATTCCTGCAAGAGGTGCAAGGCTTGTACATTAAAATTGGGACAGAAAACTGGTTTGGTGGGTTGGGGATCAGGTATATGGATCAAAAACAAGACCCCCGCAGTTTGATTATCGATTTTTCCTCTATTCCTCAAAACCGCGGGGGTCTGCCTTAAGGGAGTTTGAATTGTATGGCAATGCTCGGGATGACAAAGGGGCGGGGCGGTTGCCCTCTCCCCCGTCCCCTCTCCCAGGCTTGGGAGAGGGGTGCCGCGGTGAGTGTTGTTAATCGATAATTGTTTTGTTCTTTGAAAAAAATCTCCAAAACCATTATTTTAGGAGCACCAGATGTTGGTCAAAATTGGATCAGAAAACGGATTTGTCGAGAAATCGATTGCCTGGGCTTTCGACCATCCCGGATGTTTTGCGTATGGCGAGGATGACAAGGAATCCATTTTGCGCGTGCCTCAGGCGATGGTAGCCTACCAGGAATGGATCGGCAAGCATACGGAGGAGTCATGGCTTTCAGACCTGGGGGATTTCGATGTAAGGCTGATCGAGGCGCTTGAAAAACCCAAAGACGGCTCGCCCTCTCGGAATTGGTTCCAGTTTGACGGGCAGCCGCTGAGCCAGATGGAAGTGGAACAAGGTATCAAGCTGTTGAGCTGGTCGCGGATGGATCTGCTGGATATCGCCACCTCTTTTTCAGACCAGGAACTGGATCAGACCTTTGAGGGTGAACGGCTGTCCATCCGCGGGATTGTGAAGCACATTGCCGACGCCGAGACCTGGTATCTTGACCGGCTGGGATTGGCGGATGGGTTGAAAGGTCATTTAGAAAAGGATGTCTTTGAACGGCTCGAGCAGGTAAGAAAGCGGACGGTTGAGGTCTTGCCTTTATGGGTTGAGAATGCGGAGATCAGGGAGGTTGATTTGGAGAACTGGTCCGCGCGGAAGCTGCTGCGGCGAGCCGCCTGGCATGAGATGGATCATATTGGGCANNACCTTGTCAAGGTTAGTGAGGCAAACAAAAACGCGCCCTGCGGTATCGAAGGCGCGTTTTTAAATAAGGGAGGATGAGATACGTCTAATCATTTGGGTTTGGATTCCAAACCAACGAAGCTAAACGCGGCGAACATGACGCCAAAAAAACCAACTACTAAATACACTACCATTGACATTCTTGCCTTCTACTTTCCGTGCTTTTCTGTTGCACATATTTGAATGTTAAAACACGCGTTCTAACATTTAGTAACGATATAAGATATACGCAAAAGGCATCAAAAAAGTTCCGCGTTTTGGGGGGCAATTTTGTTTTTTGATAATTTGATTATCGGAGAATTGGGGTGAAAATTGAATGGAAAATGCGTTAAATTGAACCGATTTGAGATTAATTTTTGCTTAAATCTGGTTATTGAAATATTCCAGAAATTTTTTCGCCGCAAAACGGACAGGCGCCGTCAGGTGTGACCAAATTCTGTGCGATGCGGTATCCGCGGCGCTGGATGAGCAGCTTCATACACTTGGGGCAGTGGGTGTCTTCGAGCGAACCGACGCGTCCGGGCAGGTTGCCGGCGTAGACGTAGCGCAGCCCTGCTTCCTGGCCGATTTCAGCGGCGCGCTGCAGACTCTCGGCAGAGGTCGGCGGGGCGTCTTGCATCTGGTAGTCGGGATGGTAGCCGGTGACGTGCCAGGGGATATCCGCGGAGAGGGAGGTCAGAAAGCGCCCGGCCTGCCACAGCTCTTCATTGGAATCGTTCAAACCGGGAATCACCAGGGTAACCACCTCGACCCACAAGCCCAGTTCACGGGCTAGTTTAATAGTATCGAGCACAGGCTGAAGACGTCCGCCCATTTTGCGGTATTCGGTGTCTTGCATGCTTTTGAGATCCACTTTGAGCGCGTCTAGGTGGGGGAGGATGAAGGCGAGGGCTTCGGGGGTGGCAAAACCGTTCGAGACCATGGCCGTTTTGAGGCCGCGTTTTTTGGCGAGTTTGAAGACTTCGGCGGACCATTCGATGCTGATCAGCGGTTCGTTGTAGGAGGAGGCAATGGAAGATGCGCCGCCCTCGACCGCCAGAGACACCAGCTTTTCTGTGGAAACCTTGTGGATAAAGTCGATAGAGGGGTCCGCGCAGGGGTCGCGCAGCACCTGTGAAGACTGCCAGTTCTGGCAGAATGCACAGTGAAAGTTGCAGCCCAGCATGCCGAAGGTCAGCACCTGGCTGCCGGGCAAAAAGTGAGCGAAGGGTTTCTTCTCAATGGGGTCCATCTGTGCGCCGGCAATATATCCGCCGGGGACCATGAGGGTGCCGTCAAGGTTAAAACGCACGCCGCAAATGCCGCGTTTACCGGGGCGGATCAGGCAGTGATGCGCACAGGCCTGGCAGCGCACGGCCTGGTTGTCGAGGCTTTCGAAGAGGCTGCCGGGATGGGCAAGTTGGTCGAGCGCGGAGGGATTATCCATTTTATACATTATAGCTAAAAGAAAATTCATTTAACCACGAAATACACAAAATACACAAAAAGGAAAGGCAAAAAAACAAAAACCAAACAGTTCTTATGATTTGAAAATATTGTATTTTTCTACAATAATTATTTAGGTTTTCTTTTTGTTCTTTTGGGCTTAAATTTAGTGTCTTTCGTGTGTTTCGTGGTTAATATAAATAAATCCATCAATGCGAAATGCGATGATGGATTTATTCTAGAAATAATTAAGTGGTAGTGATCAATCTTTGAGCGGGGCACGGTAGATCAAGAGGAAGGTGAATTCTGCCAAGATTGCCGAGAAAATCAACATTAAGAGCGGGGCTCTTAAGGGCACATGGAGGCTCCATACAAGAAAATCATGTATCAGGGGTGCCAAAGACATGTAATAGAATTCCGGAGCGATCATTGGCAGAAAAAACACAAAACAGGCAGCCATTGAGATTACCCATTTCATAACGGTATTGCTGCGATAATAAATGAAGGTAATAAACCAGCCCAAACCAATTAACATGAAATTCGACATAAATTGAAAAAGNNATCAGGTTGTGTACATTCACAATCACTTGATTGGCAATGGCAAAGACCAATGCCACCAACCCTGCCACTGGAAGGTTGGCCAACATGTAAGTCTTGCGCGAAATGCCATTGGCCAATGCGACCCTGAAGTTTGAACGAAAGTACAATAATCCAATCAGCAGAGAAAATACACCGGCGGTCATTTCAACCGTCCCAGGCACTGATGACTTGCTCATATCAAACCCACCTGTGCGGTAGAAAATATAGTCGGTCAGCAACACCACCCCCAACATAACGAGTACCCCAATAATCATCATCCATTTAAGGCTTTTGGTCAGATAGCGAATAGTTTGAAGTGTTTTATTCATTTTCACAGCCCCTTTCTGTTTAATTGGTCAGACTGATGAAGACATCCTGCAATTTTGCTGGCATCAGGTCGAGCCCCAATTGAGTCATCAATTCCTCGTCTGCGGCAGTGCGTGTTTGGTAAATGGTGGCGGATTTGAAACGCCCCAAAGTTTCATGGCTGACGACTTCCTTCTCTGCCGCGTAGCGATCCACGGTTTCTTGATCTCCAGAGACCGTATATGCTTGCTGCAAGATGCTTTCAACGGGTTGACTGAGAAGTATTGAGCCTTCTTTGAGCATGACCACATCTTCGAGCAGACGCGCAACCTCTTCGATCAGGTGAGTAGAGAGGATGACTGTATTGGGTGTTTCGTTGTAATGAGTGATCAGTTCCTTGTAGAAAAGATCGCGGTGGTTGGCGTCCAGACCGAGGACGGGTTCATCATAGATCGTGATGGGCGCATTGGAAGCCAGCGTCAGAATCAGTTTCAAAATGGTCAGGTACCCTGTTGAAAGACTGTTGATCTTTTTCTGAGGCTCCAGCTTGAATCGATCAGCCAAGGAAGCGGCGTAATCCAGGTCGAAGCACGGATAAAACCCCCTGGTGATTTTATAGACCTCGTCCACTCGTGTCTCTTTGGGGTAGAGGGTATTTTCTGTCATGTAGAAAATTGTGCCCTGTATCTTGTCATTTTCGATGACAGGTTCGTCGTTAATATACACTTGACCCTGGTCAGCGAATATACGGTTGGTGATAATGTTCAGCAAGGTGGTTTTACCTGCACCGTTTCTTCCGAGCAGGCCGCAGATTTTTCCGGCACTGATTGAAGCTGTAACATCTTTCAAAGCGGTTGTTTTGCCATACGCTTTACTTACGTGTCTAATCTCAATGCGGCTCATTAGAAATCCTCCCCTCAGCGGGTATATTTTGTATTGAAGTATTCAACATCCCGATCACATCTTCTCGCGACAGGCCCAGGTTTTTCGCCTCGTCCAGCATGGGCAGCAAGAAATTATGGTAAAAAGCCTGTTTGTGCTTGACCAGGATCTTTTCATGCGCTCCCTCGCAAACGAACATACCTACACCGCGTTTCTTATAGATGATGCCATCATCCACCAACAGGTTTACGCCCCGGTTGACCGTGGCGGGGTTGATTTTCAAAATTACTGCAACTTCTGTGGTCGAAGGGATCTGCGTCTCTTCAGGATAGATGCCCTTCAGGATGTTGTCTTCAATTGATTCCGCAAGTTGGATAAATATGGGTTTATCGTTTTCTGCGTCCAACTGCATGGCTGTCTCCTTTCAGCGATTCTGTTTACCTAATGTAGTATATTGGTTAGTTAGTTATGTAATTAACTATATAACTAAATTGTGATTTGTCAATAGGGAGTTTGTAAAACCTATTTTTTAACCACGAAATACACAAAAAGGAAAGGCAAAAAACAAAACCAAAAAGTTCTTATGATTTGAAAATATTGAATTTTTCTACAATATTTATTTAGGTTTTCTTTTTGTTCTTTTGGGCATAAATTTAATTTATTTCGTGTGGTTCGTGGTTAGAATGGTTTTGTACAGAATATGATAAACTGACACACATGGACGAGAAAACATTAAAAACGCTTGAATTTCACAAGGTCATTGAGAAGTTGGCCGGGTTCGCAGCCTTCAGCGCCTCTGCGGAACTGGCGCGGTCTCTCAGACCGGCTGCCAGTTTGGCAGAAGCACTCGAACGCCAGGCCAAGACTACCGAAGCCCGCCGCCTGCTCAGCATCAAATTGGATATGAGCGTTGGCGGTGCACACGACATCCGTCCGCTGGCCGAAATGGCGAGGCGCGGAGGGGTACTGACCGAGTCAGACCTGCTGTCAGTGTCGGGCACGCTGATATCTGCGCGCAGTCTGCACCGCAGCTTTGATAAACAAGCCAAGGACCTTCCGCATCTGGCAGAGATCATCAGATTGCTGCCTCCCCCGCCCGGGGTGATCGAATCCATCTCGCGCTGTATCTCAGACCGCGGCGAGGTGCTGGATTCAGCCTCACCCAAGCTCGGGTCTATCCGCTCTGACATCAAGATCTCGCATGCCCGCCTGATGAGCAAGCTTGAACACATGATCTCTGACTCTCACAACACGTCCATGCTGCAGGAAGCCATCATCACCCAGCGCAACGGGCGCTATGTGATTCCGCTGCGTGCAGAATACCGCAGCAAGCTAAAATCCATTGTGCATGACCAGTCCTCCTCAGGGGCGACGCTGTTTGTCGAGCCGATTGCGGTGGTGGAGCTCAACAACCGCTGGCATGAGATGCAGCTTCTCGAGCGGGATGAAATCAGAAAAATTCTGACCGATCTTTCAAACAAGGTGGGCGCTGAGGCTTCTGCCATCTGCGGCATCGTGGATGCACTGGCCTTGTTCGATTTCACCCTTATGTGCGCCAAGTATGGCGATGAACTTCACGCCTCAGAACCGATCCTCAAAGCGGTCAGCCCTCCCGCCCACGAACACCACCCCGGCACCTGCATTAAGTTGTTCCATGCGCGCCATCCGCTGCTCGACCCGGCTACGGTTGTGCCGATTGATGTGGATCTTGACCCACAAACCTTTGCGGTGATCATCACCGGCCCCAACACCGGCGGCAAGACAGTGACCCTGAAGACGGTTGGCTTGATGATTTTGATGGCCCAATGCGGGCTGCACATCCCGGCGCAATCAGGCTCGGAACTCAGTTTCTTTGACGATATTTTCGCCGATATTGGCGATGAACAATCCATAGAACAGTCACTTTCCACGTTTTCGGGTCATATTACCAACATCGTACGCATCCTCAATAACGCACGCACCAAAACGCTGGTGCTTTTGGATGAATTGGGTGCAGGCACAGACCCGCAGGAAGGGTCGGCTTTAGCCCGCGCCATTATGCTCTACCTGGTGGAACGGCGCATCCCTTGTTTGATCGCCACCCACTACCCCGAGTTGAAAGCCCTGGCGCACGCCACCCCGGGTGTGACCAACGCCAGCATGGAATTCAACCTCAAGACGCTGCGCCCAACCTACCGTCTGACCCTTGGCATCCCGGGGAGATCAAATGCGTTATTGATTGCCAAACGCCTGAACCTGCCGGAAGAAATTTTGGATTCCGCCAAAACCATGATCGACCCGAACGAGTTAAAGGCAGAAGACCTGCTCAAGGAAATTCACTACCAGCGTGAGGTGGCGCGCAAGGCTCGTTCCGCTGCAGATCGTGAACGGTCACTAATTCTCAATCAAAAAGAGGAACTGGCCCGCCGGTTGGAAGCAATTGAAGATGAACGCCGCAAGGAGCTTGAAAATGCCCGCAGCGAAGCTGAAACGGAACTGTCAGAGCTCCGTCAGGAGATGGATGACGTGCGCCGAGAGTTGCTGCGCGCCCGCCAACCGATTGAAGCGTTAAAAACACTTGAAGAGAAAATCAGTGTCGCAGAAGAAAAAGCAGCCAAACCAGTGGTGCGCAAGAACGCACCCAAGCAAAACCGCACCGAATTCATTCCCAAACCCGGCGCACGGGTGATGCTGCGCTCTTTGAAAATGGAAGGTGTGATCACCTCGATTGGTGAAAATGACATGGAAGTGCAAATCGGCAGTCTGAGGGTGCGTGCCAAAATGAATGACGTTATGGCCCCAAGCGCAGAAGAAGAGAAAGTAGAAATTGCTGCTCCCAAGAAGGCCAGGGGCAAGGTGGAATCCACATCAACGCCGGCGGCCAGCCCTTTCAGACCCTCGCCTGGGATGGAAATAGACCTTCGCGGTCAGCGCGCCGAAGATGCCCTGGACGCCCTGGACCGCTACATCTCCAATGCCAGCATGGCGGGCTTGCCGTTTGTGCGCATCATCCACGGCAAAGGCACCGGCCGCCTTCGACAGGTGATCCGTGAAGCGCTCAAAATGAACGGCGAAGTCAAGAGTTTTGAAGAAGGCGGAGATAAAGAAGGCGGTGAGGGTGTTACCGTTGTGCATCTGGAATGATATTGAGGAAATTACAACTTTTTTATATGCAATTGTAGGAGTAATATTAATTTACCCATTCAGAATACCGGGGATTTGCACTTTATCCCTGGTATCTGGGGGTGGGTAAATTGAAATAATCAAAATGGTATTAATAGTTAATTTAACCCTAGACCCCGGGAATCTTAAGAATCAGATTCCCGGGGTTCTAATAATTAATAAAAGAAGGTCGAAAGAGTCCACGCCCTGATCTCTCTCAACCTTCTTTGCGCAAGCTCCCTAAATCTTGCGCGTGAGGCTGCAATGTTATATTGTCGTTTATACAACCTCACCGTTGACAAAACGTTGACAAACACTAGATTGTTTTTGAGAATTTTTTAAATAGAATTGAAAGCGGCGCTTTAACTGCGTGAGATGCCATTTCGCTTAGAATTTGCTTTTTTTGTTCCTGGTATTGCTTGATCTGCTCCTTGTCATTTATCTGCAAACTGGTCAGGGCGCTTACTGCCCACAATTCGTTCCAACAATGGTTCATCTTTTTACTCTTTTCAACAATTTCTATAAAACAACCCCTTGCCTTGTCAGACGCGCCACTCCGCAGCGTAATCCCGGCAGCAACAAGAGCGGCTGTCAACCCTGCGGATCCAAAACCACGCGCTTTAAGTTCATCGACATAAGGGGTGGTTTCGCTTATAAAGCTAATCTCATCAATGGTGGGGTTTTTCAATGCCGGCAAAAGGATCTTGCCAGTCAGCGATACTGATTCAAGGCCCAGGTTTTCTGCCCTGTCGATTGCATCTTGAATGATCTTTACCCCTTCACCCAGCTGATTGCGTTGACATAGCGTGAGCCCCAAGGCAAAATAACTTTCAAGCGATTGAAGTTCTGTCAGCGGAGATTGTGCCCCCAAACGGTATTGTTCTTCTGCTGCTGCAAAATCTCCCAACAGGCGAAGAATATCCCCTTTGATGACATAGTGCTCCATTATTATTTTGTGTAACAAGCCTGGATCTTTATTCTCAATTGCGTGGTGAAGGTGGCGCCAGCTTTCATCGAGATTACCGACCACTAAGTAATTCTTGGCAATGGTGATATCCAACAAAGAAACCCACCAATCCAGGTTTAGTTTTTCTGCCAATTTGTAAACAGAGAATGCCGTTTGCAGCGATTTCTGGTATTTTCCACCATAATATTGAGCCATTGCCAATGATGTGTTTGCATGAACTCTACCAGAAAGACGGTTGATCAACCTGCTTTCATTTGCCGCCTGACTGGCCTCAGACTCTGCCTGGGCCGGAAAGCCCAACATGCAATTAAGAATGGCGAGTTGAGACTTTAGATTTACTGATGCGTCTAATATCTGAGGGTCATTGAAGTTGTTGTCAATTTTTAATCCCGTTAAAAATGTTTCTTTCGCTTGCAGGTAATCATCTTTTAATTCATACAAGATGCCTAATCGGGCATGCGTTTCAAGTTTTTCTGCAGTGCCCTCTATTTTGGAAAGAAAAAACAGTGCTCGATTATGGAGTTCAATTCCTTCGTCTACTTCGTTGCGCATTTCAGCCACGCGTCCCAATCCGCTAATGGAAATGCCTATTAAAAGAGGATCGTGAATAGCTTCACCGAGTTCAAGCCCCGTCTTGAACAATTTCTCACAGGTAATATCGTCGTATTGATCATAAACATAATCACCCCACTCTAATAATAATTGGCGCAGTAACACAGGCGAAATGTCAGGCGGCAAGTCATGGAGCAAATTCAGGGCGCGTTGGTACGCTGCATAAGCATCCACTTTTGAGAAGCAAGTGCGTGAATATCTGCCGGCAGCACACCATGCCGAGAATGCTTTGGCGTATTCTCCCGCCTGCTCATAATGCCAGGCATAAGTGGATGCCTGGTCTGCGACTTCCCCTTTGACCTCAAGCATTGCCTGCACTGCCGCGAGATGGAGTGCGCGGTTGCGCGCTGGTGATAAATCTTCAACAATAACTTGTCGAAATTGGTCATGCGGAAATTCGTAGTACGAAACTTTTTGCGAACCACTGATGCCGGTTAATATCCCGGCTTGTTGCAATTCTTCAAGCGCAGAGATCATGGTTTCGAAATCAATTTTCACCATTTTTTCAAGCATTTGTGATTGAAAACGCCTCCCCAAGATGGCCGCTGACGATAATACTTGCCTGGTCGAAACAGCCAACACCCTGGTTTTTTCTTTCACTATTGCCCGGATTGATGCCGGAATCGGAAAGTGATCCGTCTCGGAATAGGTTGAAAAATCAATTGTGTAAAGATCAAGCGCTTTAAGGGTTTCAATCAATAAATACGGGTTTCCGCCCGTTTGAGATTGGATCTTCTTTAATAAGTCTGCGCTTACCGTTTTTCCCAACGTCATCGAAATCAATTGTGACGTTTCTTCCAAAGTAAATGGTTCCAAAACCATCCGCTCAAGATTGGATGAAAGCAAGCTGCGATCAAGATATTCTTCAAGTGCGGGATTACGTCTTTCAGTTCTTGAGATGAGAATCAATAATCCAAAATTTTTGAAAAACTGACGATCATTGAGATAGGCAAGAAATTGAATTGTGGCTTCATCGCACCATTCAGCAATATCCAGCACCATGACCAGGGGTTTCTTTTCAGCCATTATTTTTAATAATGAATACAAGGCTTTATGAATCCTCACCAGGGGGTTATCTGGCAGTTTTTCAATAATGATTGGAGAAAGCCGCTTTTCGCTGAATTTGATGGCAGGATAAAGACTGTGCAGGTTTATCTTAATTTCATCAGGAAGTGATAACCATTCCTTTTCGGTGACCAATTCGTTTAACCCGTCTACAATTGGCGCGTACGGGGTGCTGCTGATCATGGGTTTTCCTGAGCAGAACAAAAACCTTGGGCTGTATTCCAGTCTGGAATAAAATTCGTGAACCAAACGGGTTTTCCCTGAACCTGATTCACCGGTAATATGAACCAGCCCTTTTCGGTGATAAGCATTATTTAAACGAACAAGCAGATCATTTCGGCCAACAAACGGGATGCTCTCAGTTTTCTCGCCCAGCCACTTATCCGGCTGATCGGCGCTGATTTCATGAGCTTCTCTTTGCACTCGATTGTTCATTTCTTTTAATATTTCTGGCAATCCCCCCAGTTGATTGGCTTGATAGAACTGGTTTAAAAATGTTAAATAGTCTTGAGCCTCTTTAAACCTCCTGAGTTCTCGCAAGCAATTCAAAATCAGGTAGTTCACATCGGTATTCAATTGATCAAAAGTGGTTATCTTTCCCAACCAAATAATAGCCTCATCAATATTACCCAATGCAATGCAATGCTCTGCCAGCCGCTCAAGTATCTTTTCACGTGAGAAGGTAAAAGATTGATCAGTAAGTGACATCCAGTTTTCAAAGCCGGTTGATTTGTGTAAGGTGACGTTTTGCAAGAATTGGTGCCCTCGACATAATTCCATGGCTCTTCGAAGTTGAGCGTAAATCCATTCAGGAAGGATGCCATTGCCAGTTAATTGAGAACTATTCAACAATGGAAGAACGATCTTGTTATATTCATGTGCATCAACATAAACACGATTAATATCCAGTGAAACAAAATCGTTATGGGTAATAAAAATATCGGGGGCGTTCAAAGCGGACCGAAGTCTGCTCAATCCTTCTCTCAATTTCTTTCTTGCAACTTCTTCAGGATCGTCAGGCCAAAAAATGTAACAGATTTCAGTTCTGCTAACCGGTTCGGTACGTCCTGCCAAATAATATAGACCAGCACGTTGTTCCCGCCTGTTTATGCGAACAATTTGACCCGCCCGGGTCACCATAGGGGGACCGAGCAGAAATATTTTCAATTGGGGTGTTTCCGTCTGCCCCGTTGGGGTCATGGGATTTAACCTTTTAGTTGTTTCTGTCTCTCATGAGCTTTTGAAAGCATCTCTTGGGCGGCGGTTAAATTGGATTCGCTCATACTACCCGTCATTTGCGCCAATTCAACAATCCTGGCGGTATCATCCAATTCTTCCACTTCAGTGAGTGTGCGGTCATCCACAACCAGTTTGCGCACCCTGAAGTGCTGCTCGCCAAAAGCAGCCAACTGCGAAAGGTGGGTTACACACATCACCTGATGATTGACGCCGAGGTGCCAGAGTTTTTCACCCACAATGAAACCGACCCGCCCGCCAATGCCCTGGTCTATTTCGTCAAATACAAGGGTTGGCACAAAATCCACACTGGCCAGTACGTTCTTTAATGCCAGCATTAATCGAGACGTTTCACCGCCTGACGCAATCTTCACCAGCGGCTTTAATCCCTCCCCCGGGTTGGGTGCAATCAAGAATTCAACCTGATCAAAGCCATTATCGGTAAAGTGCTCATCTGCGCTTGTGGTTTGATCCCCCTGGTCAAAAGAGACTGAAAAGTGCGCGCCAGGCATGCTCAAATCGGCCAGTTCACGTTCCACGGCGGTGGCAAGCAGCAGGGCAGCCGCTTTTCGTTTTTCAGAGAGTTTTTGACCTGAAATTTTTGCCTCTTGCACCGCAGCGGCTTCTTCAGCTTCAAGTTCGACGATGCGTTCACCTGCATTGGCTATATTTTCGAGTTGTTCACGGGTGTTTTTGCCGTATTCAATCGCCGCTTCAATGCTGCCGCCGTATTTGCGTTTCATTTGATGGATCAATTCGAGCCTGTTTTCGACCTGCTCAAGACGGCGGGGATTAAACTCAATCTCGTCGAGGTAACCGCGCAAATCAAGGTTAACTTCAGAAAGCTGTGCGTTGATGGCTTCCACTTGCGAGGCGAGTTCCTGCTGGCTGGCATCAATACGTGCCAGGGTTGCAAGCAACTGTGAAGCCTGACCAATCAGGTCAACAGCGGAGGAGGTGTCAGGCGAGCCTTCATCGAGCAGCGCCAGGGCTTGTTGGGCAGAAGACGAGAGGCTTTCAGCATTGGCAAGACGGCTGCGTTCCTGATCCAACCCTTCTTCTTCACCTTCTTTTAAATGGGCGGCTTCAATTTCCTGCACCTGGAAGGAGAGCAGTTCGGTGCGGCGAGCGGATTCATTCTCCAGTTCGCGAAGAGATTTCAATTCCCTGCGGATACCTGTAAGTTTTTTGTATGAAGTCTGATAATCAGCCAATTCAGGCTGGGTGGCCGCGTAACGATCCAGCAAGCCCAGGTGTGAACGCTCGTCCAGCAAGGAGAGATGCTCCGACTGGCCGTGGATATCCACCAGGTAGTGACCCAATTCCTTGAGCAGACTGACATTGACACTGCGCCCATTCACACGAGCCACCGATCGCCCCTCGCCGCGGATCTCGCGGCCCAAAGTGACAAAGGGTTCTCCCTCATCCAGTTCTTCTCGTTTGAGAATTTCAATAATTTCACTTCGGGTTTCAGCAGGGATGCTAAAGACCGCTTCAAGTGAGGCGCGTTCAGCACCGCTGCGCACCATGTTGGCATCCACACGCCCACCCACCAGCGCCATGATGGCATCCAATATAATGGATTTGCCTGCGCCGGTTTCGCCGGTGACAATGACCAGACCGCTCTTAAAACGAATTTCGAGCTTATTGATGATGGCAAAATTTTCGATGCGCAATTCGTCAAGCATGTGCCCGGTCCTTAAACCCTGATGCCCTTAAGGCGAAAATAAATTGAACTTGCAACCAACAAGGCAAAGATTAATGGCCAAATCATTGAAATGAATCCGGCTAAAAGATTTGCACCCTGTCCGCTTCCAGAAAAAAGCAACAGTATGACGATATTACCGAGGGTTGGCAGCATGGCACCCACAAAAGCGGCTGCGGATGTAATGATCGGCAAATTTTTTGAACGCCTTTTTTTCAAGAGCCGCCGCACGGCTTCAGCGATAATGATGCCAGCGACAGGCGCCAGAAATAACATAAAAAAACCAACCATTCTGGCAATAAATGTGCTAACGAAAGCTAAAACTCCCGCGGTTAGAACCGCCAGGGGGAAATCCCACCACTGGGCAGTGTCAAAGATCTTTTGTTGTCCGCGCACGCATTCTTTGCAGCGATAACCGGTGGGGGTGCGCACACCGCAGGATGTGCAAATGGGACGGTCGCACTGGTTGCAGCGCAGCAGGGTTTCGGTCTTGGGATGGTTGTAGCAGTACATTGGCTGCTGAGAGTTGTCGCTCATTTCAAACCGCCGATGGATGGATTTTGTTCCATGTAATGGCTCAAGTTGCGGTAAAAATAGCCGGGGTCCTGAAACACAACGAATTTAACCTGGTCTTCACTTGCCATAATTGAGACACGATCTTCATTTTTAAGTGATACCGGGGCGTGCCCATCAATGCTCATGACGGCCTGGTGGTCGCTTGAGGGGTAGAAATTAACACAGGCGCCAGCAGGGAGAATAACAGCCCGATCCATGGAGAGGTGAGGCGCCACCGGCACAATCAGGATGTTGCGCAGTTCAGGCGGCATGATCGGACCGCCTACCGCCATGGCGTAAGCAGTGGAACCGGTGGGGGTGGAAGCGATCAGACCATCAGCGACAAAAGAGGCCAGTGTGTATCCATCAACTTCAGCCCTAATGCGAATCGGCCGCACGACCTGTCCGCGGCAGACGACGACTTCATTCATCACCTGAAAAGAGGCCAGCAGTTTGTCTTTGCGCCAATGGTCAGCTTTGAGCATCATCCGGTTTTCGATAATAAAGTCGCCATTGACCAGCCTGGGAAGGTACTCTTTCCAATCATCGCGGCCAAGCTGCATGAGAAAACCAAAACGTCCCATGTTGATGCCAAGCAGTGGAATGCCGTAAGGTGAAGTGAGATGCCCGGCGCGCAGCATGGTGCCATCACCGCCGAGGGCGATTAACAGATCAATTTCACCGGCAGCCAGCTTTTGCGGTAAATCGCAATTATCCGTCTTGCATATTTCCACCAAGACGCCCAGGTTTTGTAAAAATTCACTCACCTGCTGTGCCTGGTTGTTAACACCCGACATCTTTGGATGGACGGTAATGACAATGCGCTTGATGATTCTCTTTTTATTTAACATATCCCCTTTATTATAACGAACAATCAAAGAGCGTGCATCACCCCTGTAATAAAAAAGGACGGACGAGGATTTTTCCTCGTCCGTGATCGAAGTCGATAGTGCTTAGCGGAGTGCCAGGCCAAGGTAATAAGGCCAGATGATTAAGCCCAAGACTGCCTTCCAAAACAAGGGTTGAGTATAGGCCAAGAAAAACAACCAGCCCGCAAACCATAACCCGCCCGCGGCGCTTCCGCCGTGATGATGATGCACATGTTTTACGCCTTGCTTTACTTCTGTGGTCACATTTTCTTCCATTTTTTTCTCCTTATAAATTCTATATCCATATTTACGGAGAATTAAATGGGAGGTTGTGTGAAAATCATTAATTTTTTATAAGAGTTTGTACTTCAACAGCCCTTCTTTTTCTTCCATAAGAACGAATCCGCAGCGGAGGAGCACTTTTTGTGACCCGATGTTATGTGAGGGGGTTACCCCGTAAAGCGGACGGTAGGGAATTAACGGTAGAAATAATTGCAAGGCGCGTGTAGCAATGCCCTTGCCCCAGAAAGCCCTGCCCAATTGGTAACCCACCTCTCGCTCGTCAGATTCTTTTATAAACGAGCACAAATAACCGGCAATTTCGTTTTCTACAAGAATGGTACGCAGAATTATGGTTGAATTCGCCATGACCTTCTGCCAGTGATCAAAAAAATCATCCCGGCCACGCGAGGGAAGCCCAACCATTTCATCAGCACCCTCGTCGTTTTGGTGTTCAAAAAAGACCGGCAGATCGGATTCGTACATTGCTCTTAATGTCACATTTTGAATGCCGTGATTAGTCACTATCGGTTTCACCTCATTCTGTCCAGTAGAGTTCCGACCAATGCACGGCGTGATCGGTGGTTGATTCTGGGATCAGGATGTAAACAGGATTGCGCGCCGTCAGATCAGATGAGATAAAGATGTGGTCAATGCGGTTTTCTCCAGACATATCCACGCCATCAGAACTGATCTTTGTCGGGAAGATGCTCGTCCACACATTGGTGTAGACGCCGTCAATCAATTGATAAGCCTCTTCATAATCTCTTAGATTAAAATCGCCCAAGGCAATCATGTAAGGTTTGTCTTTTGATCTTTCTATCAGAGTCTTGGCAAAGGTTAAGTCCACCGTGGGTGAGCCATCGGGGTGGACGTTATAGATGGTGAAGGTTTTACCGCCGATATTTACTTCCGCTTCAGCAATTCCGTTTTCATCCTTGTCGCTGTAAATATAAGCCGTGCGCACATTTTCGAGCGGATATTTCGACAAGATGGAAGTGCCGTAGGTGCCCATCACGGGGGTCGGGCCGAAATAGGAGTAGTATCCGAGCATGTCGGAATAAAACCGCACATAATCATTGTTATTCATCGAAATGCGGGTCGAATCAGTCTCTTGCATGGATAAAATATCTGGTGAAACCTTTTCAATCAAAGCCAATTGTTTGACAAACGATTTTTCACCTTCGGCGTCGTTGGCTTGCTGGATATTGAACGTCATCACTTCAATAGAGGTGCGGGGTTCTTCAGAAGAAGGCATCTCGATGTGCTTCACGGGAATGGCAAAAATAAAGGTCGAAATGAAGAGTGCGCCCAACACCAATGCCGACGCCCAATGAAATTTAGGATTAAACATAGGCAATGCAGGCAGTTTTTGTCGGCCCACCAGCCAGGCCAGCAGGGTGATCAGCGCTGTAATCAAGAAATAAGACAGCCAAAACTTGCCGCGGAAGAAGAGACTGATCGGTTTTACATAGCCCCAAACATTGGTAAAAATATTGGCAAAGACCAACACAATCAGCAGAAGAGCTCCGAGCAGCAACCCTGGCACCAGGTCGCGCGGTGCGGGTGCTTTATCGCTGATCTGATCGATGAAAACCTCCATATCCACAAAAATGACCGGAAAGAGTAGCAGGGTTAAAAACAGGGGCAGCAATTGCGCCCAGGTGGGGTCAGCAATCACCACAGGAGCGGATTCTGGCGTCAGTGGAGAACCCACCTGCTGTGTTACCAGGGTGGCAGTTAAACACAGGGTGAAGACTACATTCCAAACCAGCAGCAGGCGCGAGTTGATCTTGCCTGGCCAGCCTGGAGCAAGCAGCGACAAAAGCACCCAACCGGTGGAGAATAAGCTGATGGCCGCAATAATCAGCGTGTAATTACCCTGGGTCCAGCGGGCAATGACGGCAGGGGCAGAAAAAGAGAACCACGCAAGCACAAGAACAAGGATCATACCAAGGATGGCCGCAGTGACACCGCCGGTTTTCTTTTCTGTTTGAACCTGGGGGACACCGGGTTTCAACATGAATAAAGCCAAACCAAGTAAAACCGCCAACAGCCAGCCAACCCAACCACCAGCCGGGGTCAGTGAATATTCCAAACCATGATAGGCAGTGCGCAGCAAGGCTGACATACTGATCGCCAGGGCAAGACCGGCGCCTGCCCATAAACCAAGGCGTTTGCGCGCTTCACCCTCCGGCAAAGCCTGCAACAACAGAAAGAACAGGCTGATCAGGGCGAAGGTTCCCAGGCCCGAGACGAGCATACGGGGCATCACATTTAAGTAGGGTAAAATGCCGCGCATGATGAAGAGCAGTCCAAAACTCAGCCACAGCAGTCCGCGTGGAAATTTTTTGTAAAAAGGGATCAACAGCAGCGGTGTGAAGAAGAACAGAACCCCAAGGATTTTTTCGTCCAGGCCGGAATGCAGCAGGTCCATCAGGTAAATGGATTCCACCAGGGTGCCGGCAAGCTGGATGAAGAATAAGAAGATCAATCCCAGGGCAGTAATTAGACCAAAAGTTTTTTTCATTGGTTCCATCCTCCACGTCAAATGTTGTTGTTTTTAGTTTTAATATAGAATCAAAAAAAATGCAATCTAGGCAGCGTAAAGATTGCCTTGCTATTAAAAAAGAGTGGATATCTTTTAAGACCACCACTCTTTAAACACTATCTTCTTGCCAGGGTTTCTTAATTCAATTTTTTGTCTTTAGATACCACTTGCGGTCAATGATCAAAAGCACGAAGGGGATGGCAGAGCCAAGCATCACCAATACATCCACCCAACCGACCTGATCAAAAATAATGACAACGGACATGAGCCCCAGGGCAATCACAGCCAGGTACCACGCGGGTTTCCAGCGCTTGCGCAGCAAGAACCACATGACCACCAAAAACAAACCAGGTGCAAAGGTCATGCCCGCCATTATCCAGCGATAGGCTCCCAATTGAGCGAAGGAAGGATCAGGTCCGATGGCCATGTAGAGGCTGAAACCGATCCAGACAATGCCAATGACAAGGATGATGATTTGGGTCAGTGTGACGGAGTTGGGGATTTTTGTGATCTTGGTTTTTTGAGTTTCTTTCACGCGCTACTCCATGCCGGGAAATTTCTCGGCAAACTTTTGCAGGGCTTCCTGAAGGTGTTGTTCACGCAGGCTGAGGGTAAGGTCAGCGCGGGTGCGTTCGATGATGCCGCGTACGAGGTCGGTCTGTCTGCGCAGGCCGTTGGTGATGGCATCCGGGTAATCCATGGTGACGAGCACGTTATAGATCTCGTCCATGGTGGTGAGCAGACGTTCGGCGTCTTCAGAATAACCCATGCGCAGAATATCAAGGCATTTGCGGCGACACTCACCGATAGTCTCGGCAAGTCCATTCAAGTAAGCGGCGTATTCGATGCCGAGCTCGTCAGGGGTGGGCATGGGTTGGTTGAGGATCAATGCCACCGTCAGGTTGGCCTCGGCATATTCCTTGATGGCATCCTGTGTGTAGCCTGCGTAATAAATATCGGGGTACGAAGCCAGGTCGCGTTGGATGTTGAGGATCAACACACGCGCTTCGAGCAGCATATCCTGGGCGGCGGCGGCTTCATCACGGTGAATGGCGCGGATGGTGTGGGCGGCCAAACGGGTGAGTGCGCGCGCCTGGATCAGCGCCTGGTCGCGCACCGCCGTGCGCTGGTCAAAAACAGCCTTGGCCTTATCAATCAGATCGGTAAATTCCTGCATGTCGGTTATTAAGTCTCCGGAGGTTTGGATGGGTGAATGCCTTTAAGGAGATCATCAGCCAGGTGCGTATCACCAGGCATGCGAATCTCTCCAAAGTTGGCTTCGTATCGCGCCAGGTTCTCTCCAAGTGCGCGGTGCAGCAATTTAGCGCCCACCGGTGACATAATAATGCGCGAGAGAACCTTGAAACGCGTATCCGCCGGCAGTAAGCGGCTAAAATCGAGCACCATCTCAGAAGGGGTGTGGCTGATGCGGGTTACGTTGCTGTAGATGGGCTCTAAACTCTCCGGCAAGTCAATGGGAGGCATGCTTGGCGGATTCTGTTGTGGTTGTGTGGTCATGAGCGAAAAACCCTAGAAGGGAATATCCTCAGACGGACCGGAATCCACGTCTTCTTCACCACCGGGGCCGCTGCCATCCGTTTTGGCGGAGAGAAATTTTACGGTGTTGGCAACCATTTCAAGCGAAGCGCGTGGGGTGCCGTCCTGACCGGTCCAAATGCGCGGACCGCCGGTTTTGGCGTCCACTGTCAAGCGGCCTTCCACCATGACCATTTTGCCCTTTTGCAAGAAATTGTTGCAGGTTTCGGCCAGTTTTCCCCATGCCGAGACACGGAACCACACTGTTTCTTTGACGAGTTTTCCAGCCTGGTCACTGTATGAACGATCGGTGGCGACCGAAAAACTGGTTACAGCCTGTCCGTTGGGTGTAAAACGCATTTCGGGGTCTTTTCCGAGACGTCCAATGATGAGCAATTTCTGATACATAAAACCTCCTGTTTCTGAAACAAGTCAATAATTACAGATTAATTTTACACTAATAATCAAATTGCGTTTGTCAAGTCGTATGGAGGGTCTGTTAAAAGGCGTTTTGGATAATGTTATAATGACCAAAGGTGAAATTATGAATCGTATACAAAAAATCATTCTGTCCATAATGCTGGTCAGCGGCTTTTTCTTCTTATTGGCAACACCACTGTTAGCCACACCGGTAGATGCGCAAATCTTTTATTACACTCCGACCGCCATGGAAAACGGTAATATCTATTACACGGTGAGAGAGAATGAGACTTGCGATAGTATTTCATATTTGACCGGTGTAAACATCGATACGCTGCGTACTCTTAACAACCTTGATCTCGACCAGTGCCGATTTTTGCAGATTGGCCAGCAACTGCTGCTCGGAACCGTCCCAACCCCTGAGGTGACTGTCGGTCCATCGCCAACCCCCACAAGCAACTTGCCAACGCCCGAACCCATCAAGGGATACGGCATCATTTGTGTCTATCTCTATGATGATGTCAATGGCAATGCCATGGCTGAAACAGATGAGATCACCAACACCGGCCTGGCCGGCGGTGAGATCAGCATTACAAATTCAAACGGTACTTTTTCAAAAACGGGAACCACGATAAACACAGGTGAAGCGGTCTGTTATGAAGAGGTTCCCGAGGGAGAGTACACCATCAGCGTGGCCATTCCTGACGGTTACAACCCCACATCCGCACAAAACTACACCATCAACCTGAAAGCCGGCGACACCGCAACAGTGAATTTCAGCGCACAGGCCAGTTCAACCCTTCCACTTTCAACTGATGGAGGCAACTCTTCTGTGTTTCTGGCTATCGTTGGCGGATTCATTATTTTGGCAGGGATCGGACTTGCCCTTTACGTCAGGTTTCTGCGCAGGAAATAGGAATACTTTGTAAGGGCAATTCATGAATTGCCCTTACGTTAATAAAAAACATTTACTCGAAACGTTCTTCCTTCCAGACGTCAGCGCGATTGTGGTAACCAGCCTGCTCCCAGAAACCGGGTGCATCTTGTGCCAGGAATTCCAGTCCGCGCAGCCATTTGGCACCCTTCCAAAAATAGGGCACGGTTAATTCTGTTTTCTCTAAAATCGCCCCGACCACCCCGCGCAGCGGAAATCCGTGGTCAGGTGTGATGGGTGCGCCGTCATAATGCGTGGCCATCAAAAAGTTATCAGCCATTACAATTTCAAGCGGCAGGTTTGCTGAAAATCCGTATTCTGCATGCTGCAAAACATATTGTGCAGAGGGTTTGATCTTGATCAACCCCAGGTCTACGAGTGTTTTGACTGACACACCCTGCCAGTGTGTATCAAATTTGCTCCAACGTGTGACGCAGTGGATATCCATGGTCAGGCTGGTTTTTGGCAGGGCGCTAAACTCATTCCAACTTAACGACAAAGGTTTTTCCACTTCACCCCAAACCTCGAACTTCCAACTTTCGGGATCAAATTGTGGAACTGGCCCATAATGCAGAACTGGGAATTTTTGGGTCAAGGCCTGACCGGGAGGGACACGGCCTTCTTTCTTTAACCGTTCTTCTTCCGTTCTGCGAAAAATTGAGTTTTGCATAATTATCACCTCATGCTGATTATACAGGGTTCAATCATGAAATTCACCCTTTCAATAAAGCTTGTACAAGGCTGAAAAATGGATTTTACTCTTCACACCCTTGATTGACTTGAGGGTTGCTAGTCGAGTAGAATAAAGATTGAGGTTACCGGTATGGCCACAAATTCCCTGACGATTGAACAACTTGAAAACAGACTCTTGGCCTTGCATGAAGCCAGCCTTGAACTGGTTCGTGAAATGTCAATTGATACTCTGCTTGAAAAAATTGCCAGTATCGCCATGGAACAGGTTAGTGCCAGTTATGCAGCTGTTGGTATTCTGGATGCAGAAGGACAGCTCGAAAAGTTTATCCCGATGGGTATGAGCCGCGACGAGATGGATCAGCTCTCGCATCCCCCGGTCGGAAAAGGCTTGATTGGCGAATTGATGCACGCTAAAGAATCCATCCGTGTGGCAGATATTAAATCCGACCCGCGCAGCAGCGGATTCCCCGCTTTTCATCCCAAAATGACTTCTTTCCTCGGCGTGCCCATTTACCAGGGGCAGCAGCAGTTGGGCCAGCTTTATCTCACCGACAAGCGCGGCGGAAAAGAATTCACCATTGAAGACCAACAGATTATTGAAATGCTGGCGGCTTACGCAGCAGTTTCCATCTCTAATGCACGACTCTACAAAGAAATGATGACCCGCGACAGGGCGCTCACCCGGCGCAATGAAAACCTGGCACTTCTTGACCAATTAGCCTCCACCCTGGCAACCAGCACGGATATTAACCAGATTCTCGACAGCGGCCTGACTCAATTGATGGATTACCTGCGGCTCGAAGTGGGCGAGATTTTTTTACGAATTGAAAATAGTAATAATCTGCAACTTTCTCAACACCGCGGCGAGGGGGTTAAGAACTTGTGGAAACGCCCCAACTATGCCATCGGAGAAAGCACGGTCGGCCGAACTGCTCAGAACGGCATTCCGGTGGTTCTCAATCTCTCAGAATACGAATATACAGACCTCAACCCTGAAACCAAGGTGCAGGGCATTCACCAACTGGCGGTGCTGCCTATGACGGGGCGGCGCGGCGTGGTGGGGGTGTTATGCGTGGGCGCCTGCCATCCTCAACCGTTGGATGATCTGGAAGTTCAGTTCGTGCAAGCCATCAGCGCCTGGATGGCAACCGCCATTGAAAACGTTCAACTTAATGAATCAGGCAAACGCCTGGCAGTACTTGAAGAACGGGATCGCTTCGGCATGGACCTGCACGACGGTATCATCCAATCTATTTATGCGGTGGGGCTGACNNACCATCCGCGACATCCGCGCTTACATTCTGGATTTACGCCCAAGGCAATTGAACAACGAGAACCTGATGCAGGGCATCCAACGCCTGGTACAGGAATTTCGCGCCAACACACTGATTGATGTCAACGTGCAAGGGCACGACGAAGACCTTTTTGGTCTGCCTGAAACACAAGCTGTGGCACTTTTTCATATCTGCCAAGAGTCGCTGGCCAACATTGCCAAACATGCCAAAGCCCACCGCGTGGATATCGTGGTGTGGAAGACACAAGATCGCGCACTGCTGGAAGTGCAAGACGACGGTCGCGGATTTGATCTTAACAAGGTAAAACTGACCATCGGACACGGTCTATCGAACATGGAAACACGCGCCGGCAACGTGGGAGGCGCCGTGGATATCAGTTCAGAACCAGGCCATGGCACGAGCGTGCTTGCCTGGGTGCCGCTGCCCGAATTTGACCCCCTTATCGTTGAGTAACTTAATATTGTTGTCATCTCACAAATTTAAGGCTACAATCCCCACATGAGTTGGGACTTATTAGGACACGAATGGGCAGCCTCGCTGCTCAAACAGCACATCACCCACGGCGATGTGAGACATGCTTATTTATTCAGCGGCGCTCCTGGCATCGGCAGGCGCAGCCTGGCGCTAGCTTTCGCACAAGCAATAAATTGTCAATCTCCAAGTGCGTCCGGTGTGCCCTGCGGAGAATGCCGCCTCTGCAAGTTAACCGAAAAAATGCAGCATCCTGATCTGAGCATCGTTGAAGCGGATTCGGAAGGCGGCATGCTCAAAGTGGATCAGATCCGCGCACTGCAGCGCAGTGTGATGCTTTCGCCTTATGAAGCAAAATTTCGCGTAGCGCTGCTATTAAATTTCCAACGTGCCAATGCAAACGCTCAGAATGCGCTGCTCAAAACACTGGAAGAAGCCCCCAAACAGGTCATTTTGCTGCTCACCGCGGATTCGCCAGACAACCTGCTGCCGACCATCTCCTCACGTTGTGAGATTCTACGCCTGAGGCCGGTGCCAATTGAAAAACTGCAAGAAAACCTGCAATCCCGCTGGCACTGCGACCCTGAAAAATCCGCGCTGCTGGCGCATCTCTCCAACGGACGCACCGGTCTGGCGCTGCGCATGGCTGCAGACCCCGACCTGGTTGAAAAACGTGCGGCGTGGGTGGATGAACTGCTGCGGTTGATGCCTTTGAATATCCGTGAGCGATTTGCCGCGGCTGAACCCCTCTCTAAAAACCGCGATCAACTGAGGTTGACCCTGCAGACCTGGCTCTCGATTGGCCGCGACCTACTGCTGGCTGCCAACGGGCAATCAGAGTACCTGACCAACCAGGACCACGCAGAAGACATCCGCGCTCTGGCTATGAAACTCTCAGGGGAGCAGATGGTCGAACTCTTAAATTCGGTGGATCATTCTCTTGAAATTCTTGAATCCAACGCCAATTTGAAATTGCTGCTTGAAAATCTGCTTATAAGCATTCCCCGAATTAAATAAATACAAGTTCATCCAGATCAGCTATTAACAATATCTTAATAATTTGAGGTTTGGGCCGATTATTGTTTGGCTTTTTTATGAGTGAGTACGTCAGTAGGCAATTACCTAAAAGTTCAACCCCAGATACCGGGAATTACATGCAATTTCCCGGTATTTTGAAATTTCTATACTGATTAAGAACACCGGGAATCTGTTTTTTTGATTCCCGGTGTCTAGGGGTAAAGTTAATCCAAACACCAACCCTAAACTTCAGCACATCGCAAAACCTAAGATATACAAACTCAATAAATAACCTGTATTGGTCATTTTTTGTCGCTAAATTGTGAAATATTGGAATTAGTAAGCAAGCCAAGTATCATTTAATCGCCTGGCGCATGAGTTTTGCATATTTCAGAAACTCAGGGGTATAGCGCGTTTCTTCCTGCCGCGGACGCGGAAGATCTACTTTTATTTCGGCGACGATACTCGCCGGGCGCGGCGAGAAGACCATCACGCGATCCGAAAGCAGCAAGGCCTCGGAGATGGAGTGGGTGACCATGATCACCGCGGTTCGTTGACTCTGCCAGATATTGAGCAGTTCGGCGCCCATGCGTTCGCGGGTCAGTGCGTCCAGTGAACCGAAGGGCTCATCCAATAACAGCAGATCGGGCTCGGCAATGAAGGCGCGGGCAATGGCCACACGCTGGGCCATGCCTCCCGACAATTCAGACGGCCAGGCCTGGGCGAACTCCTCCAACCCAACTAGATGGATCATGGCGTTGGCACGCTCAAGTGCCAGGCCGTGTTCTACGCCCTGCAGTTCCAACGGCAGTAAAATATTCTGCATCACCGTCCGCCAGGGCATCAGGTTGGCTTGCTGAAAGACCAGGCTGATACGCGGATGCTCGCCTGGCAGGCAGCCAAATTGGATGGAGCCGGCAGTGGGTTTAATCAAACCGGCAATCAAACGCAGCAGGGTGCTCTTGCCGCTGCCTGACGGCCCTAACACGCACAAAAATTCCTGTTCGGCCAGGTTGAAAGAGACGTCTTGCAGCGCCTGCAGTTCACCCTCGGCGCCGTTGAAGGTCATACCCAAGTGATCAACTTGAAGAAATTGGGTCACGGCAGCAGCTCGTTGGTAAAGCAGGTGCTGACCTCAATATCATTGGTCAGCAGTTTCATCTTGGTCAAAATGCGCTGCATGTTCGTCCAGGCATCCGGCTTGGAGTAGCCCAGTTGGGTTGCTTTCCACTGTTCGATGGAGTGCAGCAGCACCTGTTTTTGCACGGCTTGATCCGTAGAGGCAAGGTTCTCAACATATTTCTTGGAGATTTCGTAGGCTTCGTCAGGGTTGTCGATGGTGTATTGAATGCCCTTTAAGGTCGCGGCGATCATGGCCTTCACCAGTTCAGGGTTTTCAGAGAGGGTCTTTTCATTGGTGACCAATCCGTTGGCCACCAGGTCAAGAGCATCAGATGCTTTAAGCAGGCTGATGGATTCACCCTGGGCTTCAAGCTGTACAGGTTCATTGGCTACATAGACCACCACGGCGTCTTCTCGGTCGGCCATCAGCACTTCCACCTGGTTGTAGCCGATGGAATCGAGAGTAACGTCTGATTCTGTCAAACCCACAGAATCCAACATGGCGATCGCGCCAATATAGTTAGCTCCGTAAAGCCCGGGCAGGCCAATCTTTTTGCCCTTAAGATCCGCAATGGAAGTGATGTTGGCAGAGGTCTTCGAGACGATCCCGACAGGATATTGCTGGTACCAGGCGGCGACGTAAACCAGGGGCAATTGCTTGTCGCGCCCCAACAAGACCTGCTCACCAGAAAGGATGGCAAACTGAAGGGTATCGTTAGCCAGCAGCACGGCGTTGTCGTTTTCCATGCTGTAGTCTAGATCCACTAAAATTCCGGCTTCCTGATAAAAACCTTTATCAATCGCCACATATAAAGGGGCAAACTGCACATTGGGGATATAACCCAAAGGCAGGGTTACGTTGGTTAATGATGCCTTGGTAGGCGAATCAGCGGCAACCTCGGTGTTCTTTGCAGCACATCCGACCGAGAATGCCAGTAAAAGTATAACGATAAGTAAGAATGTCTTCTTCATGTTTCCCTCCCGGGGAGTTGAATTAATGGCGCGCGGTTTTCCAGCGCGTAGAACTTTTTTCAGCCAACATGGCCAGGCCGTATAAGCTCAAGGCCATAAATATAAGCGTGAAGATGGCAACAAAGACGAGAGCTGTATCAAACTGTCCGCGGCCGACGTTGATCAGAAAACCCAGACCTTTATCCGAGCCGACGAACTCGCCCACCACCGCACCAATCACGGATAAAGTTGCACCGATGCGCAATCCGCCGAAGAGGATGGGCAGGGCAGCGGGAATTTCAAGCAGGTGCAGCTTCTGCCAACGGGTGGCGCGCATGGAGACCATCAAGTCGCGCAGATTTTCGGGCACACCCCTAAAGCCGATGATGGTATTGACCAGCACCGGAAAGAACACGATCAGCGCGCAGATCAGAATTTTGGAGGATATGCCGGGGCCAAACCAGATGATCAAAAGCGGAGCAATCGCCACCAGCGGAATGGCCTGGCTGGCAACGAGGTAAGGCGAAAGCAGTTTTTCAAGCGTGGATGATTTCGCCAGAAAATATCCTAGACAAGTGGCCAGCAGGCTGCCAAAAAATAAACCTGCAAGTACTTCGTAAAAGGTAATCGAGGCGTGCTTCATGAGCGATCCGTCTGCCAGGGTGGCGATAAATTTATCCCACACAGCTTGAGGGGAGGGCAGTAAAAAGGCAGGCGGTTTGCCCCACCCCACGCCCAACGCCCAGACGAGTAAGACGAGAAGGATGGAGACGACCACCAGCCATCCGTTATAACGCATCAGTGTTTCAAGCGTTTTGTGACGCTTGCCTGAAGAATCGAATTGTTTTACAGGTTGTGTATTCAAAATAAAAGCCTCGAAAAGTTGGTTTTCGGGGCTGAAGTTCCAATACGCTGTGGCGATTGAATGGAAAAATTCTTCTTTTATCCGGACTTTACCGTCGACTCAGGAGTTTCACCTGCTCATGCGCGATCCGCGCTCGTGGGTTGTCACCACCGATCGGGAATTGAGACGATTAGCCTCTCACCCTGCCCCGAAGAACATATTTAATTAACCGTAGTATATGACGGGGTTATTTTAATGTCAAGGAGAAATGACTTAGCATAATAATGGGATTTCACGAAAAATTGATTATTCGGATACTATTAAATTGTATAATGAATAGATTATTTTTTTCTAAACAGTTCATAAATCTAAAAACCATATGATCAATGATAAGCTCAATCATCATTTTATACCCAGGTTTTATTTAAAATATTGGACCAATCAACACAATAAATTATGGGTTTATGATTTGCGTCATATATCTGAAAGTAAAATTCCTAATCCCAGATTATGTCATATTAAAAATATTTGTTCAGAAAATCGCTTATATTCAATAGGTGATGATAATTCTTTAGAGGATTGGGCAGATAAAAATTTCGAATACCGTTGTGCTTTGACTTTTAAAAAGATAAATAACAGAGAAATTCTCGACAACGATGATATTTTTTATACAAAATCGTTTTTAGCTCTTACAATGGCAAGACACCCATTAATGAAGAACTCTAGCGAGATTATTTGTAATACGTTTTCTCGTAATGTGGTATTAGAAAATCCATTAGCTCAGACTTTAACTTCAAGAATGAAAGCGAACTTAATTGAACTTGATAAATTACAACTTCAATTACTTTGTATATCTCCTGATTTATCAATGAGTTTCATTACTTCTGATATTCCTTTTATTGTTGATTGGAAAATCTCCGAAGAAAATGTAATGGGTTTTCGTTATAAACGTCCAACAATAAATAGAGTTTTGTATCCGATTTCTCCAAAAGTTATGGTATTTTTGTCCGAGAAAGAAAATATATTGCCTTACCTAACAATAAGCGATAGTGATCAAATAAGAATAATTAATTATCAGCTTATAACTTATGCTAATGACATTCTTATTGCAAATAACAATGATTTGTTAGATCACCTACCCCCAATCGTTCCGATATAGGAAATTAAAAACAACTAATGCTGTACATTTCAACATCGACAATATTTTCAAGTGATTAATAGTACTCAAAGCGATTCTTTAAGAATTATAAGTGTGAATTACGATAAAACTAAAGCGGCTTCGCCGCCAACCTTTTCGTGTTCAGGCTGTATATATTGTATGAGATCTCAGACTTATGGATGCATGCATGACTGAAGCACAAGCAATACGACGCCTGAAGAAAGGTGATATCGGCGGTATGGAGGAACTGGTGAATATCCACCAGGAGAAAGCCTTGCGTACCGCCTGTCTGATCACCCGGGATGAAGAGATGGCCAAAGACGCGGTGCAAGAGACTTTTCTGCGCGTCTATCAGCGCATCCGCTATTTTGACGAGTCGCGCCCTTTTGAACCTTATCTGCTGCGCAGTGTGGTGCATACCGCCATCAATATGGCTGAAAAACGGAGCAAGGAAGTTGGGTTGGAGGATGAACTGGCCCCTGCCGAGGTGGAGTCGCTGATTAACAGGGCGACTTCCACTGAAGACCAGGTGGAATACCGCCAACTCAAACAAGAGATTCTAAACGGAATTTCCAAACTACCTCCGCGTGAAAGAGCCGTGATCGTTGAACGCTATTACCTTGACCTGAGCGAAAAGGAAATGGCCGAGATGCATGAGGTTGCTCCCGGGACGGTGAAATGGCTCTTGAATGTGGCGCGGAAAAAGCTGCGCTCGTTCATGGGATTGGAAAGTGACCCATCATGAATAAACATACTTCCAACCAACTATTAGACGAACTCGCCCGCGAATCGCTTGGGCAGGATATCAACCTTTCTTCAGATCTGATGATCAAAGTAAGAAAGGAAAAAAACAAGAACATGAAAAAGCGAACATTAATTACTTCGTTAGCCGTATTATCACTGGTCGTTGCCATTTTATTGTCGGTGCCCAGCGTCGTGCAAGCCATCCAACGTCTGTTGGGATACATCCCCGGTGTGGGATTTGTGGAAGAGAGCGTACCTCTGCGCATTCTGCAGGAAGCGGTGGAAATCAAACACAAGGAAATCAAAGTCTTGGTTTCACAAGCAGTGACAGATTCTGAACATATGCGTCTCTTCTACCAGGTGGAAAACCTCCCCGTCGTGGATGCTGAAACTATACAGACTCAGGATCTATGTCATGCTCTGCCAAAACTCAAACTACCTGACGGCACCCTGTTGGACTCAAAAACCATCGCCGGTAATTTTTGGGGCAGCGGTTACTCACGACAGCTTGAATTTACAGCCCTGCCTGCTCAAGAAAACTCCGCGACACTGGTTCTGTCTTGCTTTGAGGGGAGTCAATCCAAAGAAGATAAAGCCGTCGAAGTTGCACTGACTTTTGTGCAGGCCCCTGTGGACATGACCGTTTATCCCATTGTGGAACTGCCAACCCCAACAGCGCAAGCCACAACCCAGGCGCCCCTCGCCCTGGTAGATCAAATTTCACTCATTCTGAATAAATACGTTCAAGCTGAAGGGCAGCTCATCCTCATAGGCGCACTCTCCACGGATTCAGAAGATTTCACTCTATCTCTGATTGAGGAGCCGGATATTCACTTGACAGACGCCTTAGGCAATAATGTGGTGATCTTTGAAGACTATACCTTGCAAGACCCTGAAGTGGGAAACCGAAGCGCACAATACATGCCATTGACCTACCGAACCGCAGGAAGTTATGTCCCCGGTGAGGCAAAGCTGATGATTGACCGCGTTTGGATTGATCGCAACTCGGATGTCAGTTTTACATTTGATCCTGGCTCCAACTCCCAACCCGGACAAATCTGGACGATTAACAAGACACTTGAGGTGGACGGACATGAAGTTACCATCAAGGAAATCACCAGGAGTTTACGAGGCGAAGGGCTGTCTTTCTCCTACCAGACCACGGGGGATGTGACCAATGTATCGATGATGGATCTCGAACATCCGCTGTTGGGCGGTGGTGGTGGTTCTGATAGCACCGGCTTTAGTTACCTTGACGGCTTTCCAACGGGCGTCATCACCGTCACCTTAATCAGTTATTCAGTACAGGTGACCGGCCCGTGGCAGACAAGTGTTGATCTGCCCGCGATCACAGTTGGCTCCGCGCCAACGCCATTACCAGGAGCCTGCCTGACCCAATCGGCCTGGACTTCCGCTCTGAACAGTGGTTCACAACAGATCCCTGCAGATTTGGGTGGACAACTGATCCTTGAAAATATCCTTCCATCAGATAATCTTTATCATGTGATGAGTACAACAACGTCAGGCTCCATCCCGCTTGATTTAGGGTTGGGTGACGAAGGCTCGTTATCACCTGATGGAAAAACGCTAATTTTCTCAACCGATGAAGGATTGGTCTTCCGTGATATGGTTAGCGGTGACATAAGTCTTGTGGCAGGCACATCCCGCAGAGACCGTGGGGCTATCTGGTCTCCGGATGGCAGCCTGATTGCCTTCAGTAAAGGACCGGCTTCGGGATTGATCGGTGCCCCAGGACCTTACGAACTGATGATCATGGATGCGGATGGATCAAACCAACGCTACTTGCTCGCAAATAATGGGTCCAATACTGCTCAAGCCTGGCTGCCTGATGGAAAGACTCTAATCTACACGACAAGACAGGCTGATGGGGTTGTTGTTCAATCAATCAATATCGAAACCGGTGCTGTTTTGCTGTTGACCCAGGTAAATTATCAAAACGCGGGCATCGCCGTCTCACCGGATGGCAAACAAATCGCCTATGAAGCCATGCTGCCAGGAGATCGTTACGGAGTTTACATCTCCAACCTGGACGGGAGCAATGCCCGGCTGATCGCCAACGCCGACCCCATTGTGGTGACCGAACCCTACTGGAGCCCGGATGGCCATTGGCTGATGATGAGCGTACAAGATACATCACTCTCTGAATACATGCCGACGCTTGCGCTGGTCAATGTGGAGAGCTGCCAGATCATCCCCGTGATGTCGCTGCAGGGGTATGTCACCTCGTGGAAATAACAATATAACAAATAGGTGAATACCACACCTCAATTAATGCAAACCCCCGAATTCTGGAAAAGAATTCGGGGGTTGTTTAGGAATAGAAACAATTATTGTAAGGGCAATTCATGAATTGCCCTTACAATAGGCGGACCTTTTATGCCGGAACCGGTTCGGGGGTCTCAGGCTTTTCTACCTCTTTAACCACCTTCTTCTTCTTTTCGCGCTTGAGCACAACTTCTTTATCTTTGTTCAGGTCGACCAGAATGGTATCGCCGTCGTTGAATTCGTGCGAGAGCACGGCATCTGACAGACGGTCTTCGACTTTATCCTGCAAGACCCGGCGCAGCGGACGGGCACCCATTTCAGGGTTGAAACCTTCGTTGGCCAAAAAGTCCAGGGCGGCTTCGGAGGCTTTGAGTTCGATGTTGTGATCGCGCATGCGCACGGCCACTTTTTCGAGCTCCACATTGACGATCATGCGAATGTGCTCCTGGTTGAGCGGATGGAAGACAATCACGCCGTCCAACCGATTGATGAACTCGGGTCTGAAAACCTTCTTGAGTGAATCCATCAGCTTCTTGCGCATATCGTCGTAATTTTTGGCGTCTTCTTCCTTCTGGTCTTTCTTGAGGTTGAAGCCCAGGTTGCCCTGCTTCTTGATCATATCCGCGCCAATGTTAGAGGTCATGACAATGATCGCGTTGCGGAAATCCACCTTGTGCCCGCGGGCGTCGGTGAGCTGACCTTCTTCCATAATCTGAAGCAGCATGTTGTGCACTTCAGGGTGAGCTTTTTCAATTTCATCAAAGACGATGATGGAGTACGGCCGGCGGCGGATGGCTTCTGTAAGCTGGCCGGCATCTTCAAAGCCGACGTACCCCGGAGGCGCGCCAACCAGGCGGCTGACGTTATGACGTTCCATAAACTCCGACATATCTATCTGCACCAGCGATTCTTCGCTGCCAAAGAGGAACATGGCCAAGGTCTTGGTGAGGGCGGTCTTGCCCACGCCTGTGGGACCAAGGAACATAAATGAGCCAATCGGCCGGCGCGGATCTTTCAAACCGGCGCGTCCGCGGCGCACAGCCTTGGAGATGGTTTCAATAGCCTCATCCTGACCAACGATGCTCAGGCGCATTTCATCTTCCATGTGCAGCAAGCGTTCTGATTCTTCAGTGGCCAACTGCATGATGGGCACACCGGTCCACATTGAGACCAGTTCGGCGATGTCTTCGTGGGTTACTACCGGGCTGTTCGTTCTATCCCAGCCAGTGCGCAGCTTTTCGATCTGCGCCTTGAGACCGGATTCTTTGTCTGTCAATTCCTGGGCGTCATCGTTGCGTCCNNCGGGAGGAGGCTTCGTCGATCAGGTCAATGGCCTTGTCGGGCAAGAAACGCTCGGTCACGTAGCGTGAAGAGAGATGGGCTGCGGCTTCAAGCGCCTCATCTGAGATGACCAGGCGATGATGTTCTTCATAAGCTTTTCGAATACCCTTGAGAATCTGGATGGTTTCATCCACGGTGGGCTCGATGACCACAATGGGTTGGAAGCGCCGCTCAAGGGCGGCATCCGTTTCGATGTGTTTGCGATACTCATCCAGGGTTGTGGCGCCGACCACTTGCAATTCGCCGCGCGACAAGGCTGGTTTGAGAATGTTGGCCGCATCCACAGTGGAACCTGCGGAACCGGCGCCCACCAGCATATGCAGTTCATCAATAAAGAGGATGGACTTGGAGGCTTTTAACTCGTCAATCACACGTTTGAGACGTTCTTCGAATTGTCCGCGGTACATGGTGCCGGCCACCAGCGAACCTACATCCAACTGCAGCACACGTTTGCCGATCAAAGGTGCAGGCACGTCGCCATCCACGATGCGTTGGGCAAGCCCTTCAACAATGGCGGTCTTGCCGACACCAGGTTCACCAATCAGGGCAGGGTTGTTTTTGTTACGCCGCGCCAAAATCTGGATCAAGCGTTCGATCTCTTTCTGGCGCCCGATCACGGGGTCGAGCTTGCCTTCTTCAGCCAGGGTGGTAAGATCCACAGCCAATTGATCCACCAGGGGGGTCTTGGCGTCTTTTTTATCATCCTTGCGGTTGAGAGGCGCCTGCCCGGCGGTGGCGGGAGAGTTGGTGGCTTCATCCATGGCGCGTCTCACCTGACGTCTTACTTGTTCAGGGGTAACGCCCAGTTTTTTGAGCACTTCAATGGCCATACCTTCGGTGGATCGGGTCAGCGCCATTAATAGGTGTTCGGTGCCGATGAATTGGTGTCCAAGCAGGCGGGCTTCTTCAATGGCGAATTCAAGCACCTGCTGGGTGCCCTTTGAAAGTTCAATGGTGGTGGTATCTTGCAAGCCCATGCCGGTGAGTCTTTCAACCATCTCGCGCACGCGATCGGGTTCAAGACCTAAATCTCTCAGGGCATGGCTGGCAATGCCGCCATCCTCGTCAATTAAACCGACCAATAAATGTTCAGTATCTATATTGGTGTGGCGCAAACGCTCGGCTTCCTGGTGAGCCAGCGCCAATACACGCCGTGCTCTTTGGGTAAATCGTTCCATTCCTGACACAGGGTAATCCTCCTGAAAAAATCAAACCGCTACCACTAAATAAGTGAAGGGCTCATATTATATGCGTTAATAGGCCATAAGACCAATTTCATTTTACCAGTTTCGAAGTGCTTAATCGAGACTGTCGGGCAATTGTAATGGGTGAATGTTAGAAAGGGATTAGAAATTAGGGTTTGGTATTGAAAAGCTTTATAAGTGTTCATATGCGCCAACCATAATTACACTTAAGGCATAAAGTGTAATTATGGTGTATTCTTATTTACACTTTAAGCAATAAGTATAATTACGATAATTTATTTTCGAATAATCTCAACTCAACAAATACGCCAACACCCACTTTGTAGTATCCACTAAGGCATCAATATGCGTTCTCTCGTAATTATGTGAAGCGTCAATGCCGGGGCCGATCAGCGCCACAGGCACACTGCCGCCGGAGCGCCAATAGGCAGAGCCGTCCGAGCCATAATAGGGATAGATATCCACGCGGTAATCAATGTGCTGGGCTTCAGCCAGTGAGCGCAGACGTTCACACATGCCGTGGTGATAGGGGCCGCTTGAGTCTTTGACACACAGGGTGGCGTGAAATTCGTCCGAATTCTGACCTTCGCCCACGGCGGCCATATCCACAGCCAGCAGTTCGCTGATCCTGAGCGGAAAATCATCAACAGAGAAATGTCCAACCTCTTCAAAATTATTAAAATAAAAACAAGCCGTCTGTTTGGGCTTGCGGTTTTCAGAGGTCAAACAACGGATGGCTTCCACCAGGCAGGCAACGCCGGCTTTGTCATCCAGGTGGCGCGAGCGGATAAAGCCGTTGTTCAGTTCCACACGCGGATCGAAAGCCACGAAATCTCCCACACTGATGCCGAGGGCTTTGATGTCTTCAGAGGTGCCCACCCGTTCATCCAGGCGAAGTTCCATGTGCTCCTGTTCGCGCTTGGTCTCGCTAACTTTAGCAGGGTGCACATGCACCGAGGGACTGTCAATCAAAATTGAACCGCGGACGCGCTTTCCACTGCGTGTGAAAACGGTGCAGCCTTCTCCTTCCACGGAATTCCAGCTGAAGCTGCCAATTTGCGAGAGGGTCAGGCGGCCGTTGGATTTGATGGTCTTCACCATTGCGCCGAGGGTATCCATGTGGGCGGTCAGGGCGCGGGGAGCATCATCGTTTTCACCGGGCAGGGTCACCATCAGTCCGCCTTTGGGCATGACCTTGACAGTCACATCAGAGATACTACGAAAGACTCTTTGCAGTAGGGCAGCCGCTTCTTGTGTATAGCCTGTCGGGCTGGGTACTTTCAAAAGCTCAACCAAAAAGCGGTTCAGCAGACCTTCATCCACTTGTGGAAGTTCCATGCTCACCTCTCCGCTTTGGAGAACGGCTTACCTTCGTATGTTTCAAATGTGGAACGCAGTTCATCCGATACAAGCACAGCTTTTTTGGTGCGGTAGTCATAGGCAACCATTACCGTTTCAATCTCGGCATGCACCACTTTGCCGTCATCGCTGGTGATCATGCTGCCCATGACCAGGCTCTTGTTGCCGATGCTGACAATACCGGTTGAGATAACCACCGTCACACCAGGGTCAATCGGTACCAAATAACGGCAATGGATATCGCCAACAATTAGAGGCAAATCCCAAAATGACTTGCCATCAAACAGACCCAATTCCATCAGGTAGGCGAAGCGCGCCTGTTCTGCGAACGTGAGAAAGCGCGCGTTATTAACATGCCACTGCGGGTCAAGGTCACCATAACGGACTGTGATTGGAGTGTTAAAACGGTAAGGATTCATGCCGGAATTATACACCGCCTTCAATATAGTGAATTAATATCAAAAAAAGTATAATTGTCACTATGAATTAAACTTATAAATAACTAAAATGAAGTACAATAGAGACAAATTTTACCAAAAGAGGTATATATAACGATGCAGATCACCAGGCAAGCTGACTATGCGGTTCGGGCGATGCTCTTTTTAGCAAAGCTTGACCCAACCCAACGCGCAGCGACCAGTCAAATCGCTGAAGTCCAGAAGATTCCCCCTTCATTTCTGGCAAAGATCATTTCACAACTTTCAATAGCGGGGTTGATCCACACATCGCGCGGAGCCCGCGGCGGTGTGCTGCTTTCAAGACCAGCCGCATCCATTTCATTATTAGAAGTGGTTGAAGCCATTGACGGCCCCATTTCACTGAATGAATGCACCCTGACGCCAGACATTTGCGAATTCTCTGGCGACTGCCCCATGCATAAAATTTGGTGCGAAACCCAGGACGATATGGTTAAGAAACTTCGACAAACCAGCTTTGGTCAATTGGCAGCATAACCTTTAGTCTTAAGCAAAAACCTCTTTAGATCTGCGGAATACCTCACTAAAAATACCAGGGCAACATCATTTTGCCCTCCCGCTCAACGGGAGGGTTCTTTTGTAAGTCAAGGCTGCCGAATATGAAATCTTCTTTGAATTTGAAACTTGGGGTTTTTACCCTTTCCAGATTGGTGGTCAACACTGCCACGCGGATGATCTATCCATTTCTGGCGGTGTTTGCCAGCGGTTTACATGTCGAAATTGGCACCATTTCACTGGCAATGGCAGTATCAATGGCCACCAGTGCATTGGGTCCGTTTTTGGCGCCGATCGCCGACCGCCGCGGACGCAAAACCGGCATGTTGATCGGCATGGGAATCTTCTTGACCGGCATGCTGTCAGCCAGTTTGTTCCCCTCAATTGTGACATTCTTTATCGCCATCTTGTTGGGTTCATTAGGTAACAACGTGCTGCTGCCGCCCATCCAGGCGTATCTCGGTGATCACACCCCATACGCACGTCGCGGATTTTATATGGCAGTCATTGAACTTTCGTGGGCGCTATCTTTCATCATCATGGTGCCCCTGGCCGGATTAATCCTGACACATTCTCAATGGAACGGCCCCTTCATCGCATTGTCTGTAACAGGAGCAATTGCCACTTTACTCATCTGGTGGCTCGTGCCGAATGACCTCCCAGTTCAAGGAGAGCCAGTCGCCGTGTTCGCAGATATCCGCAAAGTGTTGGGGTATCTGCCTGCCGTGATGGGGATGTTGATGGGGTTGTCATTCATTTTGGGCAATGAATTGATCAATGTGATCTTCGGTGTGTGGATGCAAGACGCATACGGTTTGCAGATCGCTGCCCTGGGCGCGGCCTCAGCCGTGATTGGCTTCTCAGAACTTGGAGGCGAGGGGATTGCCGCCTTTCTGGCTGACCGTATTGGCAAAGAACGATCCATCGCTGCGGGCATCATTCTCAGCAGCCTGACTGTAATTACCCTGCCGCTGGTGGGAAGCTCCATTGTGGGGGCATTCATCTGGTTGTTCCTGTTTTACCTATCCTTTGAGGTCGTGGTCATCAGCGCACTGCCCTTGATGTCAGAGATCATGCCAAGTTCCCGCGCCACCATGATGGCATTGTTCATCGCTGCACTTTCGATCGGACGCGCCCTGGGAGATTTGGCAGCTCCTCCGCTTTACAAAGGAGGTATTTTGGTAAACGGTGCGGTCAGTTTGTTTTTCAACCTGTTGGCGCTGTTTCTGTTGTCGAGAATTAAGTTTAAACACCCAGAGATTGGGCGGTCGACCTAATTGCAAATTAATCCAAACACCTCCCTCTTGGAAAATTCAAAAGGAAGGTGTTTTTTGAAAGTGTACTTTATGGGTGGTTTTACTTTAGGTTAAACTGAGACACGATCACTTTGAGTGCTTGAGCCATCTCGCTTAATACTCCGGCAGAGGCCGTTACTTCTTCAACCTGGGCGGTCATTTCTTCAGTGCTGGCGCTCACTTCTTCGATCGCGGCGCTGTTCTCTTCACTCACGCTGGCAATGCTTTCAATAGCCTGGTTGACTTCTCCTGAATTGGCAGCCATTTGTTCAGTAGATGCTGTGTTTTCTTCAACCACTGCAGAAACCGAATCCACTGCGGTCACCAATTCTTCTGAAGCAAGTTTCATACGCTCGCTGGCCTCAGAAGCCAAAGCTGCCTGGGTATTGACTGCTTCCGCTGCGTTGAGAATGTCAGTCAATGCCATACCTGCCGCATTTGCATTGGTCACGCCACTTTCAACTTCCTTTGATCCTTCTTCCATGGCTTTTACCGCCTCGGCCACCGTATTCTGGATTCCGTTGATCAAGGTGCCGATTTCTTTTGTTGCCAATGACGAACGCTCTGCCAACTTGCGTACTTCATCTGCGACGACAGCAAATCCTTTGCCATGTTCTCCAGCCCGGGCAGCTTCAATGGCCGCATTCAGCGCCAGCAAGTTGGTTTGAGAAGCGATATCTTCAATTGTTTCAACGATTGCACCGATCTCTTGTGACCTGATGCCCATTTCTTGTACTTTTTCAGCAGATAGACCGACTTTTATCTTGATACTTTGCATTCCGTTTAAGGTTTGTTCCACCGTGTCAGAACCTTTTTTCGCTGCTTCTGATGCCAATTCAGATCCCCTGGTAACAGCCTCGGCATTGCCCGCAACCTGTAAAATTGCCTGATTGATCTGTTCTGTTATTTCAGAAGCTCTCGCCACTGCCTGGCTTTGTTCTTGGGCACCCTTGGCCACTCCTTCAATGGCTTGTGACATCTGGTCTACAGCGCTTGCGGTTTTCGTAATTGCACCCGCCTGGTCTGTGGTTCCCTTGGCCACTTGTTGGATTGTGGTTGAGATTTGAGCGGTTGCTTGCCCTGCTTGGTTTGCCGCAGTGGATAATTGATTTGCTGCTTCATCAAGATTATTGGCGCTTTGAGAAACTTGACCAACCGTTTCATTCAACTTTTCGATCATCAATGAAAAGGCATTTCCCAATTCATCTTTTTCAGAAAGTGGTATCACGTTCCCGGTCAGGTCTCCTGTTGCGATCTGCTTGGCTGTTTCAGACATTTGTGATTGATATTTGATTATCTGTTCAAAAGATTTGCCGAGAACTGCGATTTCATCTTGTCCTTTAATTTCAATTTGTTGTTTAAGATCACCCACTGCCAATTTATCTGCCACATCTGACATTTTGCGGATGGAGCGTGCAATCGAACGCGTCACCAAAAAGATGATGACAACAATGGCAAAGATGATTCCAATATCCATTAGGGCGGAGGTTAAAATCACTTTGTTTACAGGCGCCATTACCTCTGATAAAGATTGTTCGATAATAAGCCCCCAACGCAAAGAAGGAATCCATATGTATGAGCCGATGACTTTGTCGCCGGCATAATTGACATACTCCGAAGTTCCGCTGATTCCCGCTGCAATCTGTTTGCTGGCAAAGGTATCCATTTTAAAATTAAGTGCTGCAGTTTCTTCGACCAATCCTTGAGCGATTAACTGCTCTTCATATTTCGGAGTGGTGATCATTGTTCCATCTTGCATGATTAAATAGGCTTCACCTGTTTCGCCCAATTGCAACTGAGAGAGCACTTCACCTATGGTGGAAATTGGCACATTACCAATCATGACACCAACAATTTGTCCATTCTTTTTTACCGGAGTTTCATTAACTATGATGATATTCCCTGTACCCCTTGAAACAGCAGGGTCGGCAACAAAATCATTACCTTTCATACCCTCGGCAAAATAGGCACGGTCTTTTACATCAATCGTCTTTTTATCTGTGTTAATTGTTGTGGTTCCCCTTGCGTCAATCAAGGCAAAAGATTCAAAATATCCCCACAGGTCTCTGTAAGCGAATAATTGTGGGGTGGCGATATCTGCATCAAAGGTTTGTATCGCTTCAAAACTTGCCAATGTTTTTACCTTGAGCATGAGTTCATTAGACCATTCAGTAATATATCGGGTCTCATCCTCAGAGATTTGAGTAAATCGTTGTGCAATCTGATCTTTGGTTTCTTTGAGCGTCGTTAAAGTGGAATACACTTGCAACCCCAATAGGGGTAAGATCGTGATCGCCATCATGATAATGAGTAATTTTGCCTGCATTGAATGTCGAAACGCAATAGCACCAGTAGAAATACTGCTTTCTTTAGCCTTCATTACACTCTCCTGATTTTATATGTCTTCTACTAATAGAAAATTCGCTAACACGTTATAACATTCCTGAGATGACAGAGCATTAAAGAAACAATAAAAACCAAATTAATCTAATGTAAATACCTTTAATGCGGCCCGAGGCAGAAATTTTCATTTAATAATAAAATGTAATTTATCTTACCTTTTCCTCCAGCCGACTCTAGTGCATCTGGTGCTCTTCAATCAGGTATACTAATAAATATTATGCTAAATAGCATTGAGGCTTTATGCTCATTCACTCCGCATCACAATTAATTACCCTGGCCGGTCCTCCGCAGCGCGGACGCGAACTTGGCCGCCTGGGGATCATCCCCAACGGGGCTGTATTGATGCGTGACGGCATGATCGTTGAAACCGGCACGACCCTTAACTTGCTCAATAAATACCCTGACGAAGAACGTTTGGATGCAGACGGCAAAGCCGTGCTGCCCGGTTTTGTAGACCCGCACACCCACCTTGTCTGGGCAGGCGACCGCGCCGCGGAGTTTGAAATGCGCCTGCAGGGCAAGAGTTATATGGAAATCATGGCCGAGGGTGGTGGAATTTCTTCCACGGTTAAGGCCAC